>OZ243950.1:690000-1853631 GCA_965214545.1 uncultured candidatus Poriferisulfidus sp.
CAAGCCGCTGCATTTCCACTTTCTCTCCTTCACCCTCAATTTTCCATTCGAAATTGTCATAGCCCAATTCTTTTAGACAGAACTGAAACACGCTTCCATCATCACGTTTGGCTTGGTTAATGTGCAACGATTTCCTCCTGCTCAACCCTTGACAAGTAATTCCGATGTACTGGCACCAAGGCCCCAGTGATGGAGTCAATTGCCTATTTCCAGTATATGTTGCGGAATAGCAAATGTACTTCCGCATATCTTTCCTACGGAACCACTTGTACTGCCTCTCCTTGCCCCGCTTCTTACGAAGATTCCATAGTTCTGGTTTATTTTCTATATCTGGTGCGGCGCACATAGTCTATTTTCTATCAAAAGATTTTGGCACTAAAGCATATCACCCATAAGAAATGTGCTATGGTTCAATTTCGGATAATAAAAGGCGATGCATCCACATGATACTATAAAAATCACGTGGAAAAAGTCGATACTCTCTCTCTATGGCTGAAAGCAATAAAGATACCCGGATACGTATGGCAGCTTTCGAACATGTTCGGAAGCTAAGTCGAATATATGACCATCTGACCGCGAATGAACTAAAACCAGGTTTTATTTTCGAAAATGAGCGCATTCCTCTCGTCAATCCGCAGCGAGGCATCTTCAAGCCACGACAGATGTTATATTTGCTTTCGATAAAAACTGTGTTCCCACGACCAGGCAGTCGAGTTTGGTATGACGACCAACGCAAGGTCCACCGCCAAATATTTGAAGGTGATGAGGTAGTTGAATATGCATTTATGGGAACAAATCCGGAAGCGTCTGACAATCAATGGCTACGTGAAGCATTCGAAAATCAAATACCCATCATCTATTTTCTGGGCATTGCGCCCGGCCGATATCAAGCGATGATGCCAGCTTATATTGCTGGATGGGACGCCAAAGCATTAAGGGCACACGTTGCATTCGGAATGCCCGATCAAGAGATACTGACCCCTCCCCGAAATGCACTGGAACGAAGTTATGCTCTACGCACCGTTCAACAAAGACTTCACCAAGGATCTTTTCGAGAAGCTATTATTAATGCCTATAGCGGACGCTGCGCACTCTCGGGAGTACCAGAATCACGGCTATTAGATGCAGCACATATTATTGGAGATAAAAATAAAGACTTCGGTCAGCCAATAGTTACAAATGGTATTTTACTAACGAAAATCCATCATGCAGCTTTTGATGCCCACTTGATTGGCATTGATCCTGACTATCACCTCCATGTCTCCGATAGATTACTCGATCAGCATGATGGGCCTATGTTGGAAGCACTCAAACTTCTCAATGACGAAAAAATCCATCTACCGAAACGTGCCGAAGATTATCCGGACCAAGAGCGGCTTGCATTGCGATTCGAGGAATTCAGGGCCGCATAGTTGGCCATGCCGCTAATCATGAGTCGCAATAGCCCAGCAGGCTCCACATGGTCTGATCAGGAGATCAATTTTTCAAACAGAAATCGGAGATTTAATCTCGTTCAAGACAGGTAAGGAACCGTCCTCCAATTCACATGAATTTTGCCAAGTCCTCTCCAGCCTCTCTAATCTATCGCACTCAAGCCAGTGAAAAAACCAAGCTCGGCCATCCCGAGTCTTCGATGTCTTTTGTGGATCATCCAAATGTTCCCCGAACCTGCGCTGAAGGTCCTTGCTAAGTCCAACATACAGAACCTCGCCACGAAACGTTGTGAGCACGTAGCACCCAGCATTTTCTGGAATGAATCGTTGTCGGTCGCGGCGAAAACTCTCACGGCGATTAGGCTGGGGCTCTAAATCTTCGATTTTCATAGTTCGATATCAATAGACATAGACGGTTTATGTAGAGCCTTAGCCATTTCCTGGGCGACGTGATTTATTGCACCAGAATTTAGCCCACTTGCTTTTCCCCCTTTAGCCCAAAATTGGGCATGCCCAACACCCATATATTCACCCTCGGCATTCTCAAAACAAACTGAAAGAAGTCTCTTCATCGCATTCACGGTAAACGTTCCATCTCCTGCGAGTTTAGTGAAAAATGGTATTGAAAATCGACAAAACAATTCCACCCCATTGTACTTATACAAGACCGATGTGGCTTCATCATTCTTATCAACAAGATCAGATATCGCACGCCAATAATTGAGGAAAATCCTTTTCTGTTTATCTAAATCCCCAATGGACTCTATTGGGTTGTTTGCCGTTAGAACGTACTTGACAATTGCTTTCACAAATGACCTTTGGTTTATTGTGCTACCTCTGGATTGATCATTGGCCATTTTGACTTTTCCGTGCCACGGAGAAGAGGCTTCCTTGTTCAGAAAAGTCACTAATTTCACAGCCTTATTGACCTCTCCCTTTTCCACAACATTAAGGATCCATCTGGGCAGACTTGGTAGGTCTTCAACCTCCAAAGCTTCGGTCAGCCGAGCCTTGATTTGCTGTGCCACCGACTCATCGACACTCTTTTGCGTTGTGTTGACTATTAAGAAGTGACACATTTGGTGGAGTTTTGGCAGACCCGCAGCAATATTTACTGGAATTTCAAATTCCAGTACTCTCTCATCCTTCTTGGCTGCCATCTTTAGGCCTTCTAGACGATGCTGTCCATCCACAACACTGAATGGCCCTATAGCGTTAGTATCAAAACGTATAGTTTGGTCCTCACTGATCCGGATGGCCTTGTCGGTGGCTAGAAAGACAGATGTCGGCAAAAAAGCATCCTGCCGATCTAGCCCTTTCAGAATATAGTCTGCTAATCTTTTGGCGCGTGTCTGATTCAGTAACCGCTGATATCCCGAATCGCTTGCATCGCTTGGGTCCAAAGTCTCGACAGAGTAAAAGTCTTCTTGTATCAAATCTTGAACTTTGATCGCTGTTGCATAAAGGGTTAGTTCACCTTGCCGCACCTCAGCGGCAGGCAGCATTAATTCACCCATCCGAAAATCCCCAGAAAAAGCGAATTATAGTGGAATTGAGTTTGCGTTCCGCACAATGTCTGATCCAGCACCAGATCATTCCTCACCTCCGCTGGTACACGTACACCGACTCCCCAATGTCCACCGCCATCAAATCCTCCCCCACCCTGACTTCTCCCTCGTAATACTCACCCAACTCCTCCAGCACCTGCGCCTCGGTGCCCCCGAATTTCAGCATATGCACCAAAATGCCGAGCCGCGGGCGAATCTTCGCCAGGACCTTCCCGACCTGCCTCGGACTTGAATGGTATTGCCCCACCTTCTGCAAGCGCGGGTTCTTCTCTAAAAGGCTCTCGCTCGCCAGCATCACCTCGTGGATCACCACGTCGGCGCCCTTCCCCCCCGTGACCAGGTTGGTCTCGTAGGTCGTGTCCCCGGAAATCACCACGCTGCGCTTCCCGTAATCCACCCGGTACCCGAACGCGGGCTTCACCGCTCCGTGATCCACCGCGATCGCGGTCACCTTCAGGTCCCCATCCTGGTGCACCACGCCGGGCGCAATCTCCTCCCCCCGCAAATCCCCCAAATCCCTCGCCAACCCGCTCTGGCGGTGCCGCACGTGCTGGTCCACCTCGTAGGCCTGGCGCAAATGCCCCACGAATTCCCTCACCCCCTTCGGGCCGTGCACCGTCAGCGGCTCCGCGCGCTGCCACAGGCGGGCCGTCAGCCAGATGTCATCGAGCCCGACGATGTGGTCGTAGTGCAGGTGCGTCAGGAAGACCCGGTCGATCTGGTCACTGGACACCCCAATCTGGTGCAGCCGCATCGCGGCCCCGCGCCCGGCATCAAACAGCAGTTTGGTCTCGCCCGCCTCGACCAGGATCGCCTGGCTGAAACGCTCGATGTCCGGCCTCGGCGTGCCGGTGCCCAACAATGTAACGGTAAGAACCTGGGCCGCGGCTGGCGAGGCCAGCAGCACCAAGGCAAGAATGACCCCGGCCCGTCTCACGGCTCCAGTTTCAGGATCGCCATGAATGCCTCCTGAGGAATATCCACGTTGCCGACCCGCTTCATGCGCTTCTTTCCGGCCTTCTGCTTCTCCAGCAACTTGCGCTTGCGGGTCACGTCCCCACCATAGCATTTTGCCGTCACGTTCTTGCGCAGCGCCTTTGTGGTGGTCCGCGAAATGATGCGCGAGCCGATCGCCGCCTGGATCGCGACGTCGAACATCTGCCTCGGGATCAAATCCTTCATCCGCACCGTCAGGTCCCGCCCGAGCGACATCGCCCGGGACTGATGCACGATCACCGACAGCGCATCCACCCGTTCTCCATTGATCAGCAGGTCCAGCTTCACCAGCGGCGCCGCCTCGAAGTGCGACAGCTGGTAGTCGAACGACGCATAGCCGCGGCTGACCGATTTCAGCTTGTCGTAGAAGTCCGTCACCGTCTCGGACAGCGGCAGCATGTATTCCAGGTTGACCTGGTTGCGCGAGTACTGCAGGCGCTTCTGCCGCCCGCGCCGCTCCTCGCACAACGTGATCACCGCGCCGACATGCTCCTGCGGCACCAGGATGTTCGCCTCGATATAGGGCTCACGGATCTCCTCGATCTCGTGCGGCTCCGGCAGCAGACTGGGATTGCCGGTCTCCAGCGTCTCCCCCGAATTCAGCCCCACCTGGCAAGCCACCGTCGGTGCCGTGGAAATCAAATTCAGCCGATACTCCCGCTCCAGCCGCTCTTGCACGATCTCCATGTGCAGCAACCCCAAAAACCCGCACCGAAACCCGAACCCCAGCGCCTTGGAGGTCTCCGGTTCATGGCTGAATGAGGCATCGTTCAGCCTCAGTTTCGCCAGCGCATCCCGTAACTGTTCGTAATCGTCGGCATCCACCGGGAACAGCCCCGCGAACACCTTCGGCTGCACTTCCCGAAACCCCGGCAGCGCCTCCTCGGCGCCCCGGCTCGCCAGCGTCAACGTATCCCCCACCGGCGCACCCTCGATGTCGCGGATGCCCGCCATCACGAACCCGACCTGCCCGCAACTCAGATCTTCGCTCTTCTCCGGGTTCGGGGCGTACCAGCCCACGGAATCGACGCGCCGCGTCTGCCCGGTCGACATCACCCGGATCTTGTCGCCTTTCTTCAGCCGCCCCGAAAACACCCGGACCAGCGACACCACACCGACATGGCTGTCGAACCAGGAATCGACGATCAGCGCCTTCAGCGGCCCCTCCGGGTCTCCCTCCGGCGGCGGCACGTCGCGCACCACCCGCTCCAGCACCTCCGTCACGTTCAGCCCGGTCTTCGCGCTGATCTGCACCGCATCCGTCGCATCCAACCCGATGATGTCCTCGATTTCCTCGCACGCACGCACCGGGTCGGCCTGCGGCAGGTCCATCTTGTTCAGCACCGGCAGGATCGTCAGGTCCTGCTCGATCGCGTTATAGCAATTGGCCACGGTCTGCGCCTCGACCCCCTGCGACGCATCCACCACCAGCAAGCCACCCTCGCAGGCCGCAAGCGAGCGTGACACTTCGTAGGAGAAATCCACGTGCCCGGGCGTGTCGATCAGGTTCAGGCGATAGGTTTCGCCGTCCTGCGCCTGATAATGCAAGGTCACGCTGCGCGCCTTGATCGTAATGCCGCGTTCCCGTTCCAGGTCCATGTTATCCAGGACCTGGTCGCTCATCTCGCGGTCGCTCAGCGCGCCGCACAACTCGATGAAGCGGTCCGCCAGCGTGGACTTCCCGTGGTCAATGTGCGCGATGATGGAGAAGTTGCGGATCTTCTCCATCGGAAAAATGTTCGACACGGTCTATGAGCCCTTTACGGAAAGTTCCTGGAGAATGAATATGGACAGATACGGTATCAGGTTATCGCCCGGACACTGTGTCGCAGCGTTGCCAGCCATACAAAAACGCCTTTTCCGCCCCGCACCCCTGTGCGGAGCATGGTCAGCATGGCAGTAGGCATGGCCTGATACTGCTCATTGTAAGCCGAAGTTTTTTGCCTCTGGCCCAAATTCAGTTCCATGGACACCCCGCCGACTGCTTCCCGCTATTTCTTTCGGCTCTTCGTCCAGCTGCCCGGGCTGTATTCGATACAGGACATCCGGGCAGTGCTAGACTAGCCCGCGACGGCGACCTGCCGCCGGGAACGTCACGCGGAGAGGTGGCAGAGTGGTCGAATGCGACGGTTTTGAAAACCGTTGAACCGAAAGGTTCCGGGGGTTCGAATCCCTCCCTCTCCGCCAGACGCACGTTGATGGAGTGTGCGCATGGGGTTTTGGGAACTCATCGGCGGCCTGTCGGACAACCGGTTCTACGCATGGGGCTGGCCGTGGCTCGGATTGCCGGGCGGACTCTTTCTGGTATTTGGCTTGCTGCGGGCTCCGCGGGTGCTCGGCCTGTTGCTGCTGATGCTGTCCGCGGGGATCGTGCTGGTGATGCTGGCCCCGCACGCGGCCGGGGCGGGCCGCCCGGCCTGGCATGTCTGGCTGTTTGCCGGGGAGTTCCTGGTCGGGGCGGTCGCGGCTGCACTAGCCGCCCGCGGGACGACCGGCCTGCTTGAACGTTGGCGCGGGCGCTGGATGCTGCGCAGCCCACTGGCCCGCGCGACGCGAACCGACATCCGCACCGTTGAGGATTTGCTGCCGAAGGCTCGCGAGCTCTATGATCCACGGATGCACTGCGGATCACCGGACCGGGTCTTCCTGGGCCTGGATCCGGACGGCAGCGCCGTGCATGTCGATCAGGCCTTGTGGCGAAGCTCCCATGTCGATATTGTCGGCATGACCGGCAGCGGCAAGGGAATCCTGGCCGGCGTCCTGCTGACCCAGGCCGTGCGCCAGGGCGAGGCGGTGGTGGTGGTCGACCCCAAGGATGACGAATACGCGCCGCGCGTGATGGCGCGTGCTGCCCGCGAAGCGGGCGTGCCGTTCTATTCCCTGGATCTGATGGCCGAGATGGCACAGTGGAACCCTCTGCGCGGCAAGACGGCGGACGAGATCGAGGAACTCCTGGTGGCGAGCCTGGGCCTGGGGGAACGGGGCACCGAGGCGGATTTCTACCGCCTCAACGACCGCCGTGCCGCGCGGGAATTCGCGCGGCTGTTCGATGATGAGCCCCTGCCGGTCCTGCTGGAGACGTTCCGCGGCGAGCCCGCCGCGCGCAAGGCGACGAAATTCATCGACGACATGGAGGAGATCGCGGCCACGCCTTCAGCGCGGGCCGAGGAGGGACTGGATGTCGCTGGAGCGATTGCCGAGGGCGCGGTGATCTACGTGCGCGGCTCTATGCGCCACGCCCGCATCCTCAAGCTGCAGAAGATGTTCGTGCTGTCGGTCGTCCAGCACTGCGAACGGCGCGCCCGCGACGAGGCCCGCCCGGTCTGCCTGTTCCTGGACGAATTCCGCTACCTGGTCAGCGCGCCGGTGCTGGAAGCGCTGGCCTCCATCCGCGACAAGCGAGCGCACCTGGTGTTGGCCCACCAGACGGTCAACGACCTGCGGAATGTCCCCGGGGACCTGGACCCGGAGCAGGTGGTGGCCTCGGTGACCGAGAACTGCGGCCTGAAATTCTCCTACCGGGTCAACGATCCGGACACCGCGTTGTGGCTGGCGCGCATGAGCGGGAACATCCTGGTGGACGACGAGGTGCGAAGTTTGGGGGCCAATGCGGTACTGGCCGAACGGGAGCGGGACATCCGCAGTTTGCGGCAGTCGGAGCGCTACCTGGTGGACACCAACATGCTGCAATCCCTGCCGCCGCGTTGCGCGGTCAGTTACGGCAACGGGCTGGCCCGGTTCGTGTTTACGTCTCCGGTGCCGGTGGAGTAGGGTGCGAGAGGGGCCGCCAGCTTGCCGGCAGAATGAGGTTGGGGAGCGACTTGAAAACAACCTTGGCAGAAAGATCAACCTTCTGGGTGGTGAGCTGAACGGAAGCCCTGAAACTTTCGCCTAAGGGCATACGCCGGTCCTTTTCTGGCAGCCATAAAGCATGATAGACTTGTATTGCCACAACATAATAAACTTGTTTTCGCACGGCGTAATTCACTTGCAGATTCAGGAGAGACAAGATGGCGTCACCGCAAGAAAAACTGGCTGCGTCGCTTGAACGGCTCGAGGTATTCCAGAATAAAGGGCAGCGTGTTCTGCGCTTCGATGAACTGACAAGAGCGGACCGCGAACGTCTGGTTCGCTTTGGCTTCCTCCGCGAGATCATCAAAGGTTGGTTGCATGTGTCCAGCCCTGACGCTTCACCGGGAGATACGACCTTTTGGTTTGCCTCCTTTTGGGAATTCTGTGCACGCTATTGCTCCAAGCGTTTTGGTGACGAATGGTATGTGTCTCCAGAACAATCGCTTTCGCTGTTTGCGGAAAATACGGTCATACCCAAGAAAATCGTAATCTACACTCCAAGAGGGACGAACAATTCGCTTGATTTGCCATTCGGTACCTCGCTGTACGATCTCAAGCAAAAGGAGATGCCTGCCGGGTCCGACCTGTCCGAGTGGGGCGGGCTGCGTCTTTTCACACAGAGTGCCGCCCTAATCAGGGTCTCCGCAGCGTTTTTCGCCAGCCATCCGCTAGAGGGGCGAGTGCTGCTTTCCGGCATTCGCGATGTATCCGATCTGCTGGCCCGCCTCCTGGACGGCGGACATTCGGTCTCCGCGGGTCGGCTTGCGGGCGCCTTTCGGCGGATTGGGCGGGCTGACCTCGCCGACGACATTCTTCGGGCAATGAGGGCGGCCGGCCACGATGTGCGCGAAACCGACCCCTTTTCCCCGAAACAGGCATTCGGATCCATAAGCCGCACCGAGACACCCATTGCAGGACGCCTGAAGGCCCTATGGCAGGCATGTCGGGAGCCCGTGCTGGCAAGGTTCCCCAGCCCTCCCGGTCTGCCTCGCGACAGGGAGGCGTACCTGGATTCAGTGGACGGCATCTACCAAAGTGACGCGTATCACTCATTGTCGATAGAGGGCTACCGCGTCACGCCCGATCTTATCCGTCGTGTCCGCTCCGGGGGTTGGAACCCGGATGCCCATGCCGAAGACCGGAGGAACCGCGACGCGCTTGCCGCGCGCGGCTACTGGCAGGCGTTCTGCCTGGTCCGGCAGGCGATCGAACAGATTGTCGATGGCGGCAATCCGGGAGGATTGGTGCGCACAGTGCATCGGGAATGGTACGTTGAACTGTTCCAACCCTGCGCGGTTGCGGGTCTGATCGAGGCATCGGATTTGGCGGGTTACCGGAACGATGCCGTCTACTTGCGCGGTTCCAGACACGTGCCGCCTCGTTGGGAGGTCCTCGGCGAAGCCATGGCGACCTTGTTCGATCTACTGGAGGATGAAACCGAACCTTCGGTGCGCACCGTACTGGGGCACTGGCTGTTCGGGTACATCCACCCTTATCCTGATGGGAACGGACGCATGGCAAGGTTTGTCATGAACGCCATGCTGGCATCCGGTGGATACCCTTGGGCGGTCATCCGCGTCGAGGACCGAGAGAGTTATCTCGCAGCGCTTGAGGCATCCAGCGTGGAGCAAAACATTGATCCCTTCGCTCGCTTCATTGCAGCGCAGGTCGAACGGTCGCTGAACTCGCTCTAGGCGGCCCTGGAGGGTTGTGTGTTGCGTGCATTACGGCGAGTGGCACCACCGGGATTCCCAGTTGCCGACTATGGCAGTAGGCGTTACCTAATACTGCTCGTTGTAAGCCGAAGTTTTCTGCATCTGGCCCAAATTCAGTTCAACGGGCACCCCACTGACTGCTCCCCACTATTTCGTTTTCGTTGCTAGCCGAACAAGGCGTGCCTTGGATGCTGAAGACTTGAAGCGCCCCGGATTGGCCGAAAGGAGAGAGATCGGCACGGCGGGTCTCCGCGCCTCCAATGACTCTGGAGAAAGAGGAAGGGAATGACGCGCCAGTTTTGCCGCTCCCTGAATCAAATCCGTGACTTGTTCAAATTTATGGCTGACCAGCATATTGAATGGAGACAGACCTGAGATGCCAACATCCAACAATCGTGCACGTGTTTTGACTTGATTCCCTTCATCAAGATGATCGATGGCTTCCAGAGTTCGATAAATCACTCGTTCATTCCCTGCGGAAATTCTCTTGCCGTTCGCCCAGTGGTGTACGCTCCGGCGCGAAACATCGAATATCTCGCTCAGCTCGTCCCAGGTGAGGCCCGACCGCCGACGGATTTCTAATACAGCTTCAGCCGTTGTCTTGATGGGAATGGGATCAACCTGGCCCATGATATTTGCAGTCGTTGACTCATCAGGCTGGGCCTGATCGTACTTGTTATCCGTAGCCGACCCTGCAAGAGAATTGCATGCCCAAGACATTTATTTCATCCTCCAGTTTAGGATGGTGAAGTTATAGTGTGGCATGAAGGGAATTTCAAGAGTGAGTGAAGAAGATCCGCCTGATTCTGAGGGCCTGTTTCAACACACGACTTCATCCGCTCAACCCGAGACCTCCGCACAATCCTAAAATATTGCAATTTAGGAGATAACATCCTAAAATACATAATATGTTGGATCGAATCATCACCGAAAGCCTTGGGGCCGCCATCGAGCGTGTCCCCGCGGTCGTGCTCCTCGGCGCGCGTCAGGTCGGAAAAACCACGCTGGCAAAAGCCGTCGGCAAGACCTGCCGTTCCATTTACCTGGACCTGGAATCGCCAAGTGACCGGCTGAAGCTCCGCGACCCCCTGTCTTTCCTGCTCAAGCACCGCGACAAGTTGGTCATCCTGGACGAAGTCCAGCATGTCCCCGACCTGTTCGGAACCCTGCGCGGGGTGATCGACGAAAACCGGCAGGCCGGCAGAAAAGGGGGACAGTTCCTGCTTCTCGGCTCCGCGTCCATGGACCTGTTGCGCCAGTCATCGGAGAGTCTTGCGGGACGCATCCGCTACATCGAGATGCATGGCCTGAACCTCCTGGAGACGCCCCACTCCAAACCGGAGGACATCCAGAAACTATGGCTGAGAGGCGGATTCCCGTGCAGTTACCTGGAATCTTCGGATGCCGAAAGCATGGAATGGCTGGAGATGCTGATCCGAACCTATCTGGAGCGAGACATTCCGCAGATCGGGCTCCGGGTTCCCGCAGCCCGATTGCGACGGCTTTGGACCATGCTGGCCCACCTCCAGGGCACGGCCATCAACCACTCAAAACTGGCCCGCAACCTGGAAGTCGACGGCAAGACCATTGCACATTACCTGGATATCCTCGTCGGCCTGCTGCTGGTCCGGCGGATGGAGCCCTGGCACGCGAACGTAAAAAAACGTCTCGTCAAATCCCCTCGCCTCTACGTCCGGGATTCGGGCATCCTGCACCGACTGCTCGGTATTGCGGATCATGACGCACTGCTCTCCCACCCGGTCCTCGGAAAAAGCTGGGAAAGTTTTGCCATTGAGAATATCCTCTCGGTCCTCCCCTTCGGCGCCCAGTCCTATTACTACCGCACCTCCAACGGCACGGAAATTGACCTGGTCCTGAAACTCTCAGCCACGGAACTGTGGGCGATCGAGATCAGGCATGGAATTGCTCCGAAGATCCGGAGCCGCTTCCACCGGGCCTGCGAGGACATCAAGGCCCGCAGGAAATTCATCGTCTATGGCGGCGACGACGAATTCCCCATCGAGAAAAACACGACCATGATCTCCCTGCCGGGATTGATGGAGAAACTTCGAGGCGGGTAGTCCGGAAAAGACCCGCGGAAAAACCTGCGGGCCTTTCAGATTGCGGCACCTGATCTGCGAGCCTCGATCATGCGTGCAACGCCCCCACGCGCCGGTCCGCAGCCGTCTGGTCGCGCCGCGCCTGCGCAAGTTCGTAGCTCGCCTGCATCCGCATCCAATGCTCGGCGGTACCCCAGCCAATGTCCTCCAACGCCAGCGCCATGGTCGCCGACACGCCCGCCTTGCCGTTCAGCAGGCGTGACAGCGTGCCGCGCTCGCAGCCGAGCCGCGCCGCTGTCTCGGTTACGGTCCAGCCCACATCGTCCATGCTCTCGCGGATCAGTTCACCCAGGTGCGGCGGGTTCAGCATCGGGCCGACGCGCTCACTTGCAATGTTGTTCATGGTAAGCACTCCCCTTCGGCCACCGCGCCTGTAGTTGCCAACCGCCGAGGCGTAACGCACTTCGTGATCTCTTGGCCCGCCGCTGTTTCCGCCTGACGAAGCTCCCATGTCTTCTGCAAATTCAGCCAGAGTTGCGATGTCGTCCCGAAGTAGCGCGCCAGCCGCAGCGCCGTGTTCGCGCTCACGCCCCGTTGGCCGTTCAGGATCATCGTCACCCGGTTCACCGGCACGCCCAGCGCCTTCGACAGCGCATTGACCGATAGTCCGACTTCATCGAACTCGTCGCGCAGGACTTCGCCGGGATGCACCGGCTTCATTCCGTTCCTGACGTTCATGTCAAACCTCCTTCAGTGATAATCCACGATCTCCACGTCGCACGGCCCTTCGTCTGTCCAACAAAAGCAGACGCGCCATTGCGCGTTGACGGGTAGCCCGGAAAAAGCCCTCCCGCAAAAACCTGCGGGCCTTTCAGATTGTGGCACCGGGTCTGCGGGCGTCGCGGCCCGCGCCGGTTCCCAGGAAATTACCGGGTCAGGATTGTGGTGATGGCGGGCGGCCGATGAAACCTTCCAACAGAACTTCCACCCGGGCCATACGTTCGCCGAGAGTCGCCATGTCCTTGCGGACATCGGCAATATCACCGCCGACTTCCTTGCGCAGGTTGCCCATATCGCGATGGAGAGTCCATTGAAACCCGATAATGGCCACCAGCGCGACCATCTGGAACGAAATAATCTGGATTATTATGGTGTCCATGATTCATCCTTACCGGCCGGTCAGCTTTATTTTATTCCGGCCTTGAGTGTTGAAATCCACCCCTCACATCCATGTCCAGAGGGCGTTTCGGGAAATTCTAGCACACCCATCCAGCACACCGCGAATCCCCCTGCCCGGACAGGCTTTTCGAACTCTCCGGAGTCTCCAAGCCCCCTTCCTCCGGCGCGCTTACGCCCCTACTCAGGCGTCAGCGCCAACCACCGCGAACCCTGCCGCCGCTGCACCAGGATCGGCTGCGGCTGCCCGGACTCGAGGTCCGCCGCCGCTTCCCTGAAATCCTCCAGCGTCTCGATCTTCTGCCCGGCGAACATCTGGATCACATCGCCCTTCTGGATGCCCGCGGAACGGGCCGGCTCCCCGGTCACCTCGGCCACCTGGACGCCGCCGCCGTCGAGATTGCGCGACTCGCGTTGCTCGGCCGGGATGTCCTCCAGGCGCATGCCCAGGATCTCCGCTTCCTCCGACGGCCCCGAATCCCCGGACGGCACCCCCATCGGCGCCCCGTCGTCCGGCAACTGCCCCAGCGTCACCTCGATCGTCTTGCGTTCGCCACCGCGCAGGATCTTGACCTCGACCGTCTCGCCGGGCTTCACCTGCCCGACCATCGGTGGCAGCGCACCGGAACTCTCGACTTCCCGCCCGTTGAACTCCAGCACGATGTCCCCAGCCTCCAGTCCGGCCTCATCCGCCGGGCCGTCCTCGGTGATCTCGGCGATGATCGCCCCCATCGGGCGGTCCAGCCCGAACGACTCCGCCAGGTCCCGCGTCATCTCCTGGATGTACACGCCGAGCCAGCCGCGCACGACGCGCCCGTCCTGCTTGATCTGCGCGATCACCTGCGACACCATGTCGATCGGAATGGCGAAAGACAGGCCCATGAAGCCCCCGGTGCGGGTGTAGATCTGCGCGTTGATGCCGACCACGCGCCCGTCCATGTCGAACAGCGGCCCGCCGGAATTGCCGGGATTGATGGCCACGTCGGTCTGGATGAACGGAATATAGTTCTCGCTCGGCAGGCTGCGCCCCTTGGCGCTGACGATGCCGGCGGTCACCGAATGCTCAAAACCGAACGGCGAGCCGATCGCCAGCACCCACTGCCCGACCTTCAGCTCCTCCGAATTGCCGAGCGTCGCCGTCGGCAGGCCCACCGCCTCGATCTTCAGAAGCGCCAGGTCGCTGCGCGGGTCGGAGCCCACCTTCTCCGCGACAAATTCCCGCTTGTCGCTGAGCTTGACGATGATCTCGTCCGCCCCGTCGACCACGTGATGGTTGGTCACGATGTAGCCATCCGAGGAATAAATCATCCCGGACCCGGTGCCGTGGCGCCGCTGCTGCGGCGGGCGCTGCCGCTGGCCTTCCGGCATCTGCTCGAAGAAGCGGCGGAAAAAGTCCGGCATGTCCTCCGGGATTTCCTGCGGGGCGCTGCGCCCGGACGCCTCTCCCCCGACCTCGCGGCTCGTGGTGATGTTGACCACGACCGGCGCATTCCTCTCGATCAGGTCGGTGAAATCCGGCAGCTCGCGCGCCTGCAGCGGCGCCGCCGCCATCGCAATGCCGAACGCCACGGCGAACGTACGGGGAACCCAACTCGGTTGCATAACTCTCCTCTGTTCTGAATTCAAAACGTTATTGCTGCAAGTGCAACGACTCGCCAATCATGCGGACGGTCTCGGCCGGGACGCCGCCGATCACGATGGCCCGGTGCCCGTTGCGCACCGTCACGTACCCGTTCAGCGCCTTGCGCGAAAACGCCCGGCCCTCCGCCGGGGCCTCGTCGGGCAGGCGGGTGATGAACACCGAGACCCGCGACAACGCATCCGCGAGCACCATATGGTACACCGGGTTCGGGTCGAGCGGCAGCTTGCGGACGACTGCGAACTGCTCCTCGAAACCGGGCGGCAGGTCCGCGACCTGCCACGCATGCGGGGCCAGCTCGGACCCGTACGGCAAGCCGACCGTCTCGAAGCCGTGCGTGTCGGTCGCAAGCCAAAAGCGGTCCGGGCCGAACGGCCGCGTGGCGTCCCGCACGTCCAGGGCGCTGAAGGCGAAGTGTTCAATCCGCTCGCCGTCCGGCGTCACCATGTCCACCCGCAACGGCAAGCCCGAGGCCGTGTCCACGCAGATCTCGCAACCGTAGCGGTACCGGTCCCTCGATTCGGCCACCACCACCTGGCAGTCCCGCCCGGCGACCTGGTCCTGCCCGCGCAGTTCCAGCCGGTAGTATTGCTGCAAGCGGTCGAGGTCCTGGTGCAGCCCCGGGATCGGGCTGTTCGGGCGCTGGGTGCCGTGGATGACCACCTGCCGGTCGGGGTACACCACGGCGGATTCGTCCCCGCGCCGCAGGATCTCGCACTCCTCCCCGCCGGACACCGACACCAGCCGCTGGTGGGTGTCCCGCCCGTCGAAGCCCTGTTCGATCTTCAGCGTGCGCCGCGCCGCGCCGTCCTCGGACAGGGTCACCGTGCCGGAAAAATTGGCTCGTTCGGCTGCATGGTGAGCACGAACGAGCCAACTCGCTGGATCTGTCTCGCCGCTCACTTGGGGGGTCAGCGTCGCCAAGACCGTCACCAGCAAGAACCTCCAATAGCCTCTCAGGCTCATCCCCCCTACCAGAGAGACCGCGCCCGGCGGCAAAAGTTCCCCCCGGCGGCATCCCCGCCCGGCGGCCTGCGGCGTCGCTTCAATGTTCATAGTCCACCAGATGCACGTACGGCATCAGCGCGTGCGGCTCCACTTCCGCGTGCGCGGCCAGGTAGCCCAGCAGCTGCCGGTGCGCCTTCGCGTCTGCATCCGGCCCCGGAGCCTCCGCGATCTGGTCGGTCGGCGCCTCACGCAACAGGCCCTGCGGCCCCTGCGCATAGAGCCATAGCCCCGCCGCGACCAGCGTGGCCAGCATCCCGGTGCCCACCGCCAGCGGCGCCGGATGCCGGATCCAGTGCCACACTTCCTGCAGGGTCGGGTGTCGGGGAGGCGCCGGGCTTTCCCGGATGATCTGCTGGTGGACCCGCGCGGCGAGCCCCATCTCCAGGGGGTCCGGGAGATTGCCGCGCATCGCGTCGCCGATCAGCTGGTAGCGACCCAGGCGGCGGCGTGCCTCCGGCTGCCGGCTGAGGTCGCGGCTGCCGCGCGCCCGCTGCGCGGGCGTCAGCTCGTCATCCAGGTAGGCGGAAATCCACTCGTGCTTCGAATCGCTCATTTTCGCCCCCCCGGCGAGCCGTCCAGAACCGGCCGCAAGCGCCCGTCAATCGCCGCGCGCGCCCGGAAAATGCGCGACCGCACCGTGCCGGTCGGGCATTTCATGATGTACGCGATCTGCTCGTAGCTCATGCCCTCCAGTTCGCGCAGGGTGATCGCAACCCGCAAGTCTTCTGACAGTTCCGCGATCACTTGGTTCACCACGGCGGCCACCTCCTCCGCCTCGACCTCGCCCTGCGGCGTGTCCAGGTCGGCCTGCAGATCGTCCATGCTCGGCTCCTCTCCGTCACGCGGCGGCAACGTGCGCTCCGGGCGCCGCCGCGCGGCGGACAGATGGCTGATCGCCGTGTTGACCGTGATCCGGAACAGCCAAGTGTAGAACTCGCTGTCGCCGCGGAAGCTGCGGATGTTGCGCCAGGCCTTGAGGAAGGCTTCCTGGGCGATGTCCTGCCGGGCGGCGTGGTCGGACACGTAGCGCCCGGCCAGGTTCAGGATGCGGTGCTGGTATTTCTCGACCAGCGCGTCGAACGCGCCGACCTCCCCCGCCTTGGCTCGGCGGACCAGGTTCCGGTCGCTTTTGTCGCTCATCTCGGCACCGGGGACCGGACCGCCAAGAGAGGTTCCCGTGAGATCGCTTCAAGCACACAACAGGCTCAGTCCAAGGTTCAAACATTATAATCGGAGCCGGCATGACGAAATTGGCAGACTCGTGGCAGACAGCGCACCCCTCACCCACGACACGGATATCCTGATCCTCGGCAGCGGTGCGGCCGGCCAGTGCGCCGCGCTGGAGATCGACCCGTGCCTGAAGGTCACGCTGCTGTGCAAGGCGGCCCCCGCCGAAAGCTCGACCGCCTACGCCCAGGGCGGCGTGTCGGCGGTGCTCGACGATAAGGACTCGGTCGCCCTGCACGTCTCCGACACGATCGAGACCGGCTGCGCCCTGGGCCGCCCGGACGTGGCCCGCCAGGTGGCAGGACGCGGGGCCGCCATGATCCGCTGGCTGCAGGACCAGGGCGTGAACTTCACCCCCTACGCGCCGTCCGGCGAGCTGCACCTGACCCGGGAGGGCGGGCACACCCGCCGGCGGGTCGCGCACGTCGCCGACCACACCGGCCGCACCATCCAGGAATCGCTCATGGCGCAGCTGCGCGAACGTCCCAACATCGAGGTGCACAGCCATTGCATCGCGGTCGACCTGATCGTCGACCGCGGCGCCGGGCCGCGCCGTTGCGTCGGGCTGTACGCCCTGGATACCCGGACCCACGCCGTGCACGCCTACCGCGCGCGCTGCGTGATCCTGGCCACCGGCGGGGCCAGCAAGGTCTACCTGTATACCTCCAACCCCGACACCTCGTCCGGCGACGGGCTGGCGATGGCGTGGCGGGCCGGCTGCCGCGTGGCCAACATGGAATTCATCCAGTTCCACCCGACCTGCCTGTACGATCCCCGCGCCAAGTCCTTCCTGATGACCGAGGCCTTGCGCGGCGAGGGCGCGAAACTGCGCCTTCCGGGCAGCGGGGCGGAATTCATGCCCCGCTTCGACGCGCGCGGCGAACTGGCCCCCCGGGACATCGTCGCGCGGGCCATCGACCACGAAATGAAGCGCCTCGGGCTGGACTACGTGCACCTCGACATCAGCCACAAGCCCGCCGCCGAGCTGCGCGCGGCGTTCCCGAACATCTACCAGCGCTGCCTCGAATTCGACATCGACCTGACCCGGGCACCGATCCCGGTGGTGCCGGCCGCGCACTACACCTGCGGCGGCGTCGTCACCGACCGCCACGGCGGCACCGACCTCCCGGGGCTTTATGCCGTCGGGGAAGTGGCCCACACCGGGCTGCACGGCGCGAACCGGATGGCCAGCAATTCCCTGCTGGAATGCCTGGTGTTCGCCCACGCCGCGAGCGCGCATATCAACCGGACGCTGTCCCGGGACGCGCCGATGCCGGACGTGGCGCCCTGGGATGAAAGCCGGGTGTCGGATTCCGACGAGGAAGTGGTCGTCTCGCACAACTGGGACGAATTGCGCCGCTTCATGTGGGACTATGTCGGCATCGTGCGCACCAGCAAGCGGCTGGAGCGGGCCCAGCACCGCTGCACCCTGCTGCGCGAAGAAATCAACGACTACTACCGGGATTTCCGCATCTCGCGGGACCTGGTCGAACTGCGCAACCTCGTCCAGGTGGCCGACCTGATCATCCGCTGCGCGATGATGCGCCGCGAAAGCCGCGGCCTGCACTACACCCTGGATTACCCGGAACTGGACCCGGCCATGGACGGCTGCGACACCGTGCTGCACCCGCAGGCCGGGGGCGAGCTCCCGCTTCAGGAAGCGGCCGGCCGCTGAAACAGCACCCGACGATAATGCGCCAGCTCCCGGATCGATTCGTGAATGTCTTCGAGCGCGCGGTGCGCGGTGGCTTTCTTCAGCTCCCCGAGCTCCGGATACCAGCGCCGCGCCAATTCCTTCAGGGTGCTGACGTCCAGGTTCCGGTAGTGAAAGAATTCCCCCAGGCCCGGCATCCAGCGCGCCAGGAAACGCCGGTCCTGGCAGATGCTGTTGCCGCACATCGGCGAGACCCCGGGCGCGACGTGCTGCGCCAGGAACGCGAGCGTCTCCCGTTCGGCCTGCGCCTCGCTGCAGTCGGAACCTCGCACCGCGTCGATCAGGCCGGAGGCGCCGTGGTGGGACGTGTTCCATTCGTCCATCCCGGCCAGGCACGACTCGGACTGGTGAATCACCCGCACCGGGCCGGTGCCCAGCACCTTGAGCTCTGAGTCGGTGACCACGGTGGCTATCTCGATGATGCGGTCGGTGTCCGGGTTCAGCCCGGTCATCTCCAGGTCGATCCAGATCAGGTTGTTCTTCTTGGACATGAGGCTCTGGCCGGGGTTCGTTCTGCTCGCCACGCTCGCCGGGTTCGATCTCGGCGGCGCGCAGGCGTTCGACGCGGGCAGTGTACATCAAGAGCACTGCACCGCCTGCCACGCGCGCGTCACCGGCGGCGACGGCCACCTGCTGTACCGCGGGGCGGCGGGCCTCGTCGGGGACGCCGGGCAACTGCTCGCGCGCGTCGACCACTGCCGCGCCGGCGCCGGGCTCGACTGGACGGCGGACCAGGTCGCGGCGATGCGCGATTTCCTGGACGGGCGCTTCTACCGATTCGGAACCGGGGACTGACCGGCCCCGTCCACCGCGAGGCCTGGGGCATGGGCAAAGGACGCCGCCGACGCAACCGGCCGAACCCGGCCGCGGCGAAGGCGGCGGACCCGCCGCGCCCGGGGCGGCCCTGGGGGCTGGCGCTCGGAGCCGGGGCCGTCGCCGCGCTGGCGACCCTGCACACCGCTTCGGTGTTCGACGAGTTCCGCCTGGTGGCCGGGCTGCACCGCTGGCTGATGACCTATGCCGAGGGCTTCCACCGCCGCGGGCTGGTCGGCACCCTGTTCCAGGCGGTGGCCGGGGACGAATCCCGCGACACACAGGTCGCGTTGGCGTCCCAGGTTTCCACCGCGGGCCTGTACCTGTGGCTGGCCGGGGCCCTCGCCCTGCTCGTGTTCGCCGCCGCACGCGTGCGCGACCGCGCCGTGATGGCGCTGACGTTGGCGTTCGGCGCCTTCGCCTTCCTCAACCCGATGTGGACCACCCGCGCCCACGACAACGGCTACCTGGACTGGCTGGTCGGCCTCGCCGTCACCGGCGCGCTGGCCGCCTTCGTCTTGCGCCGCCCGCTGGTGGCCGGGGCGCTCGCTGCGGTCGGCATCGTCGCCTACTGGGGCACACTGTTCGTCTGGCTGCCGTTGGGATTCCTGGGCACCTGCCTGCTCCTGCGCGACGCCGGCGGCCGCGAAAATGCGCAGGAAACTATCCCGGCACCAGGCTGCGCGATGGATCGCAGGCGCGCCATCGCCGCACTGGCCCTGCCGCCTGCGGCCGCCCTGCTGGCGGCGCTGTTCCACGACAACGAAGCCGCCATCGCCCAGCTGCAACGGATCGGCGGGCAGGCGAACATCATCGAGGAGACCTTCTCGGGCATCTGGCCAGCCGTCCTGCAACAGGCCGAACGCGTGCAGACCAACGGGCGGGCCATGCTCGGCATCGCGACCGTGTTCCTGCTGCCGCCGGCCCTGTGCGCGGCATTCTGGACCTGCGCCCTGCGCCGGCTCGGACGCAGCCTGCTGCAGCCGGCCTGGCTCGACGCCGCGGCGGCGGTGCTCGCGACCCTCGCGCCCGTGTCGTTCCTGGTGGTGGCGTTCGACATGTCGCGCCTGATGGCGTGGACCTACTTCGCCTTCTTCGCGGTCATGGTGGTCTGGCTGGCCTTCGCCCGCCCCGTGCCCGAAGCCCGGCGGGGCGGTGCCTGGCCGTGGGCGGTCGCACCGGTCGCGTTGGCGGCTTTTTTCTGGACCAGCCCGACGATCTATGCGTGGGCAGACCTAAGCCACATGATCCCGTGCGAACGGTTCTGCTTCAAGGTGGGCACGCTGCAAGGCCGCCTCCTGGACGGCTTCCGGCGCCACGTCATCGCCTCGCCCATCCAGGAGTACAGTACGCCCGGCGGGATGTTGCGCGGGACGACCGGACACAACGAGAAGCATGCCGGTGACCGCGACCTGCACCGGGTCGCCCGGGCCGGCCGCGACCAGTCCGGACGTTTGATGGACCTCAATGTCCTGCTCGGGAAAGCGGGCGAAGGGGTGACCCTGCAGGCCCCGGCGCAGACCAAGAACGCGATCATCGGGAGCGGGGCGCACCGGATCTCGATTGCGTACCGCGCCGGAGGCACGGACGCCGCAAATGCCTCGACCCACTTCCTGGTCTACGACCGCACATTCGGCACCCTCGAACCGATCCTGCGCGCGCGCCTGCCGGCCTCGGAAACCGAGTTCACCGCCATCGTCACGCCCCCGCCGGAACTGGCGGGCAACCCCTTCCGTTGGGTCATCCTCTACGACGGCACGGGCGTGTTCGACCTGCAACGGGTCTCTTTCGCCGAAGTGGCGTCGGAGGACTGAATCCCGCCGGCCGGTCTTTTGGGGGCCATTCCTTGCTGAAAAATGCTTCGATAGCGAGCCTCTCGAAGGTTCGACCCATAAGCCCAAATGCTTCAGATCGATCAGCTCGCCGCCGGCTCCACCCAATGCAGCTGGAACACCTGCGTCGGGGTGTCCACCCCGACGATCGTTTTATTGTTAGAATCCATTTCGTGAATCCTCCAGCCTGGTTGTACGAGACCGCGTATTGTCCACCTTTGGCACTTTAGATGCCGTTCCGGACGTACTGGAGGATTCACCCTTCCGATACGCCCAAGCGAAAAGTCGGGCGGCTTTCATACCAATGGACGAAGAGCCAATTGTCAAGATTAAAAAAACGAGATGACATACGCCAAGTGGGAGAAAACAAGGGCGCGGTGTACGAGCGCAGGCGTTAATTTATACGCTAGGCGCATATATATGCGCCACTTTATACGGCAGTCGCAAATAGCAAGACCGAAAATACAGGCATAACCGGAAGGGAGAGCGGGAATGGCTGAACTGGAAATCCACGGCATCTTGGTCTGGGCGATCCTCGTGGTCTCGATCCCGACGTTCCTGTATTTGCTGTACCGTACCGCCCCGTTTGGCCGGCACTACTCCGGCAGCGGCTGGGGGCCGTCCTTCTCCAACCGGACCGGCTGGATCGTCATGGAACTGCCGGCCGTGATCGTCTTCCTGGCCGTGTACCTTCGCGGAGAATCCGCCTGGGAGGCCGTGCCGCTGGTGTTCCTCGTCCTATGGCAGGCGCACTACCTGCACCGGGCGCTGATCTTTCCGTTCCGGCTGCGCACGCAAGGCAAGCGGATGCCGATCGCGGTCGCCGCATCGGGGGTTTTCTTCAACGTGATCAACGCCTACATCAATGCCCGCGTCGTCTCGGAGTTCGGCGAATACGGCATCGAATGGCTGGGCGACCCCCGTTTCCTGGCCGGCCTCGCGGTATTCCTGTTCGGCATGGCCCTCAACCTCCATTCCGACACGATCCTGCTGCGCCTGCGCAAGCCCGGCGAGACCGGCTACGCCATTCCCCGAGGCGGCGGATTCCGCTTTGTCTCCTGCCCGAACCATCTCGGGGAAATCCTGGAATGGGCCGGCTGGGCGCTGGCCACCGCGTCGCTGGCCGGCTTCGCCTTCTTCGTGTTCACCGCCGCCAACCTGGTGCCGCGGGCCGTCCACCATCACCGCTGGAACCGACAGACCTTCGAAGATTATCCGGCCAGCCGGAAAGCCGTGATTCCGGGGGTTTTCTGAATCGTACCCCAGCCAATCTACGCCTCTTGCAAAGTCTTTTGTCTGTGGCTACAATGAGGCTCTTCAAAGGAGGTTCAAATGAGCACTGATGCCGTTGTACGCGCACGAATCGACAGCGACACCAAGGTACAGGCCACTGAAGCACTTCAGCTTATGGGGTTGTCGGTGTCTGACGCCATCCGTCTGCTGATGATCCGGATTGCGAACGAGAAGCGGCTTCCGTTTGCCGTCCAAGTGCCGAACGCCACCACCCTCGAAGCCATGAAGGAACTGGACGAGGGCAAGGGCAAGCGCTTCAGCAATGCCGAAGACTTTTTCAAAGACCTAGGCATCTAATGTGCTGAATCTGGTCCAGTCCACGCAATTCAAGCGTGACGTCAAGCGCATGAAGAAGCGGGGCAAGGACATGTCCAAACTTCGTCGGCCGGTACTGACATTGATTCAGCAACTCCCACTGCCTGGTAGCCAACACGACCATCTGCTTCAAGGCGTCTGGAGAGGTTACCGCGAATTCCACATCGAGCCAGACTGGCTCGTGATCTATCGTGTCAAAGGCCGTGAACTACAAATGGCCCGCACCGGCTCCCACTCCGATCTCTTTGGGTAATCAGTTAGACAGAAAGGTTTTCGGTGCCCTCGCTCGTGCTTTGCTCTCCGCATCGGTGGCGGGTCTGCCCTAGTCCGCTTTCGCCTCACCCATCGGGCGCAGCGTCAGCAGCAGCGCCGGCAGCAACGCCAGCGAGGCGACCAGCGCGGTCAGCATGGCCAGACCGGTGAACAGGCCGAAGTAGAACGTCGGCACAAAATTCGACAGCATCAGGATCGAGAACCCGACCACGATGGTCAGCGAGGTGTAATACATCGCCCGCCCAATGCTGCCGTGGCAGCGCCATAGGGTCGCCCGGTAGTCCCGGTCCTCCGGGAACTCCCGGCGAAAGCGGATGATGTAGTGGATGGTGTTGTCCACCGCGATGCCAACGCTGATCGCGGCGATGGTGATCGTCATCAGGTCCAGCGGAATGCCGAGCCAGCCCATGGTGCCGAGCACCAGCAGCGCCGGCAGCATGTTCGGCAGGATCGCGATCAGGGCCAGACGCAGCGAGCGGAACAGAATCAGGAACATGCCGAGGATGCTCAGGAACACGAAGCCGATGGTCTGGATCTGCGACGCGAACAGGCTCTGCAGGACATTGTTGTACAGCACCAGCAGGCCGCTCTGCCGGTAGCGGGACTCGGCGTAGCCCATCTCCTCGCCCAGGAAGCGATCAATCCGCTCGATCAGTTCGGCGCGGCGCAAATCCGGGTCGGAATCGATCACCCGCAAGGACACGCGCAACTGGTTTCCGTCCGCAGACAGGAAGGGGCGCAGCAGCACCGCCTGCATGTCCTCCGGCAGGCGCGACAGCCCTTCGCGCAGCAGGCTGATCTTGAGGTCGTCTAGGGGCTCGCCCTCGTTGATGCTCTCGGCCATCCGCATCAGGGTATCCAGCGACAGCACCTTGCCGATCTCCGGTTGCGCCTCCAGCCAGTCGTGCACGCGGCGCAGTTCGCCCAGGCGCAGCGGGTTGAACCAGTAGCCGGGCGACGACTCCGCGCCCCCGCCTTCCAGGTCCCCGTAGAAATCCTCCTCGAATTCCTCTTCCTCCCCGGTCGCCACCTCCGGGTCCGCCTCCAGGATGATGTCGAGCGGCGTGGTGCCGCCGAGATGCCGGTCGATCTCCAGCATGCCCTGGAAGATCTCGGTATCCTCGTCGAAATAGTCGATGAACCGGTTCTCCACGTCCAGGCGCGCCGCGCCGAACGCGCTGGCCACCGCCAGGGCCGCCGCGATGCCGAGGATCGGTTTGCGGTGCCGCTCGGTCAGGCGCGCGAACGCCAGGGTGACGCCGCGGGTGAAGTCCCGCTCCTCGCCCTGCGTGCGCGGCAGCAGGGCGACCACCGCCGGGAACAACAAGAAAATCACGCCGAAGGCCATCGCGATGCCGGCCGTCATCATGGTCCCGAAATCGATCACCGGCCGGATCCCGCTGATCAGCAGCGACACGAAGGCCACCATGGTCGTCAGGGCTGCGTACAGGATCGGGGTGAACATGAAGTGGACGGTGCGGGCGACCAGGTCCCGGGGGCGAGCGGCGGGTTCCTGGGCCTGGAGTTCCCGGAAACGCACCACCAGGTGAATCGTCATCGACATGCAGATGATCAACAGCAGCGACACGAAATTGGAGGAAATCACGGTCACCGGCCAGCGCGCCAGCGCCAGGGTGCCCATCATCAGCACCACCGAGGCCGCGCACGCGGCCAGCGGCAGCAGGATCCAGCGCAGGCGACGGAAGATCACCGTCAGCATCAGGATCAGGAACACGAACACGCTGAGGCCGAAGGTGCGCAGGTCGCTGTCGATGAAGTCGATCATGTCGGTCGCGATCATGGCGACGCCGCCGAGGAAGATGCGCGCCTTTCCGCGGTGGCGGTCGAGCACCGCCCGAACCTCGGCGACGGTGTCGGCGCGCTGCGCCGCGACGGCGGCCGCGTGGTCGGCGTAGCGCCGGGTCACTTCGTCCAGGCGCCGCTGGCCCGCCTCGTCCAGGGTCCCCGTACGCCGAGCATCGCGCAGCTGGGTGCGGTCGCGCAGCAAGGCGTGGCCGACTGTGTCGGCCTTCAGGTAGGCCGCCAGCGCCGTGGTCTCCCCGTCCCGGCCCATCAGAAGGTCGCGGTAGAACGGGCTGGTCGTCAGTTCGCGCCGCGCCAACTCGCGGTCGGTCCCGGCATCGCGCAGGGTGCGGTTGGTCTCGCCGAGCTCGGTGAAGTCGACCGGCGGGGAATTCAGCAGCGGCACGTCCAGGATGGTGACCACGTCCTCGATCGCTGGGACCGCCAGCAACTCTTCGCGCAAGGCATCCAGATCGGCCAGCATCGCCGGGGCCAGCATCGGCGCGTGCGGGTTGTAGGTCACGAACAGGACATCCCGGGTCCCGTACTGCTCCAGCACCGTGCGATAGTAGCGCAGGTCCTCGTCGTTCTCCAGCAGCAGGGAGTCGGACGAGGCGTCCAGCCGGAAATTCCCGGCCTGCGTGACCATGGCCGCAACTACCGCGGCGATGAACACCAGCACCGCCCACGGGCGGTCCAACACCCAGTGGTCGTAGAAGGCGCGCAGCCGGTCAGTCATGGATCATCAAAAAATGCGCCGCAGGCCACATCGGGGTTCCGGAGCAGAAATAGCGTCTCGATTCGACGCGCCTGCCTAGTCTAGCAAACCCCCTCCCGGCCCCGCTGTCCTGAACCTGCATCATGCCCCGGCTTTTCCAAGATTAAATGGGATCCCTTTGTCCTCTCATCAACAAAGCCTTCGGCTTTAGAGATTCGTGAAACGGCACGCCAGTCAAGCGGCGTAAGCCTGGTCATGAGCCACCAGAGAAATCGGAATCTCAATGCTTTGCTCGTCCTCGGAATATTGGAGTTGAGGGCGGTTTGGTTCTGCGACCATTTCAAACCCTCTCTCACTCAACACCTTCTCCAAGGTTTGCCGCCTTATGCATGATTCCAAAAACATATTGACCGCTTCCCCAAGGTTTTCCATGGCTTCTTCTTCGGTATCTCCCTGACTGAAAACATCCAACGGCGGGCAAGATGAAACATAAGCATTTCCATCCTGTTCGATTTCAAACGGCATGCTCACCTTGAACTGGATACAATTCGGTTCCATGCGCTCCTCCCTTAAAATGTTCTCTTTCCCCAACACCCTGTCGGGGACGTTCAATGCTAGCATATTCCCATACCCTTACACTCCCTTCAGCCACCCTTCAACCATAGAAATACCCAGAACCGAGGCAAAAGGGTTGTGCGAGTCGGAGAGCACCATAGGCCGAAGCCTCGAAAAATCCGAAATGTCGGTAGGGGGTTGGGGAGGCTACTCCGGTCCCTCCTCTCTTTCCGGTCTGTCACGCTAGGATCCTAGCGCGTTTGTCAACCTCCCGCCGCACCCCCCGCCCGGATTCCCGTAGAGTAAAATTAGTGCCCTGCGGACGCGCTTTCCTCACCCTTGCGGCGAGAGCCACGGCCGCCGCCCGCCTCGCATCCTTGAACGCCACTCCGACCGCCCCATGCTCCCGCACACCCTGATGACTTACCTCATCGTCGTCGCCATCGGGTTCGCGGCTCTGGCCTGGAGCGCTGACCGGCTGGTCGAGGGCGCCTCCGCCCTGGCTCGGCAGTTCAACGTCTCGGCCTTCGCCATCGGCGTGGTCATCCTGGGATTCGGCACCAGCCTGCCGGAATTGCTAGTCTCCGCGACCGCCGCCGTGCGCGGCAGCGGCGGCATTGCGATCGGCAACGCGTTCGGTTCGAACATCGCCAATATCGCGATGATCCTGGGCATCTCGGCCCTGATCCTGCCGCTCGCCGCAAAGCGGACCCTGCTGCAGCGCGACCTCCCCCTGATCCTGTTCGGCACCGCCGGCGTGTTCGTCGCCCTGTCGGACCTGGCGCTCGGGCGCACGGAAGGCATCCTCCTGATGCTCGCCCTGGTCGGCGTCATCGTCTGGATCGTGCACAGCGGGAAGGCCCCCGCCCCGATCCTCAGCGAACCCGCCGGACACACCCCCCTGGCCGCCGTGGCCCTGACCCTGATCGCGCTGGTCATCCTGCTCGGCAGCGCCTGGGCCTTGGTCTGGGCCTCCACCGGGATCGCCCGGATGCTGGAAGTGGACGAGCTGCTGATCGGCCTGACCCTGGTCGCCATCGGCACCTCGCTGCCAGAACTCGCCGCCTCGCTGGCCTCCCTGAAACGTGCCGAAGGCAGCGGGCTCATCCTCGGCAACGTGGTCGGCTCCAACCTGTTCAACACGCTGGGCGTGGTCGGGCTTCCTGCCGCGCTGAGCCCGTTTTCGGTGTCCCCGATACTCGGAACCGATGCCCTGATCATGCTGGGATTCACCGCCCTGCTCGGCGTCCTGCTGCTGCGCCCGGGCGGCTTCCGGCTGACCCGCCCCGGAGCAATCCTGCTGCTGTTGTGCTATATAGGGTACCTAGGCTGGAACGCCGAGCGCATGATGGTGCCGACATGACCGACCCCGAACAGACTTCGGACATCTTAGAGATCGCCTGCGACGTGCTGCGCCAGGAAGCGGACGCAGTGCGCGCCCTGGCGGACCGCATCGGCGAAGATTTCGCCGAATGCTGCCGGGTGCTCAGCAAGTGCACCGGGCACATCATCGTCATCGGCATGGGCAAGTCCGGCCACATCGGGCAGAAGATCGCCGCCACCTTCGCCAGCACCGGGAGCCCCTCGTTTTTCGTGCACCCGGCCGAGGCCAGCCACGGCGACCTCGGCATGATCACCCGCAACGATGTCGTGTTGACCCTGTCCAACTCCGGCGAGACCGGGGAGTTGCTGAACCTGCTGCCGCTGGTGCGCCAGATCGGCGCCACCATCATTGCGCTGACTGGCCAGCCGGAGTCCACGCTGGCTCGCAAGGCCGACCTGCACCTGGAAATCCCAGTGGCGCGCGAAGCCTGCCCGCTCAACCTCGCGCCCACGTCGAGCACCACCGCCACGCTCGCCATCGGCGACGCGCTCGCCGTCGCCTTGATGCACGTCCACGGCTTCAAGCCGGAGGATTTCGCCAGCACCCACCCGGGCGGCAGCCTGGGCCGGCAGCTGCTGACCACGGTCCGCGACGTGATGCGCGACGGCGAGAACATCCCGAAAGTCCCGCTCAGCACCCTGTTGCGGGACGCCCTGCCCGAGATTTCCGGGAAAGGGCTCGGCATGACAACCGTGCTGGATGAGCGCGGGCAGATCGTCGGGGTGTTCACCGATGGCGACCTGCGCCGCTGCCTGGCTGACGAGGTGGATATCCACGTCACCGCGGTGGACCAGGTCATGACCCGGGAGTTCCAGGTCGCCGCGCCGGACGAGCTCGCGCGCGACGTGCTGCACCGGATGCGCGACCGCCGCTTCAACACCGCCCCGGTCATGCAGGACGAGCAACTGGTCGGCGTCCTCAGCATGCACGACCTGGTCGCGGCCGGACTGCGATGAACCCCCGCGTCGTCAAGCTGCTGATCCTGGACGTCGACGGCGTCCTGACCGACGGCCGCCTGTACCTCTCCGACGACGGCACCGAAACCAAGTGTTTCCACGTGCACGACGGCGCGGGATTGGTCCAGATGAACAAGATCGGCATCCGGGTCGCGGTCATCAGCGGCCGGGCCAGCCCGGCGACCGAAGAGCGGCTGCGGGAGCTGGGCATCGATAATGTCATCCTCGGCTGTGACGACAAGTACGCGGCCGCCCACTCCCTGATCCAGGACTACGGCTTCCGCTGGAACGAGGTCGTCTGCGTGGGCGACGATGAGGCCGACGTGCCTCTGCTCGAAGCCGCAGGCCTGGGCGTGGCGGTCGCGGATTCCCGCCTGGAAGCGCGCAACGCCGCGGACTGGATCACCCCGAACCCGGGCGGCATGGGCGCCGTGCGGGACGTGTGCGACTGGCTCCTGCGCAAGGGATGATTCGCCGCCGCCTGCCCGGAATCCTGCTGCCGGCGCTGGTCATCGCCGTCGGCCTGTGGGTCCTGGCCCGGGTCCCCGCCCCAGAGGAAACCGTCCAGGCGCCCGGCCTGGAACTGCCCGAGAACCTCTACCTGCACGTCCGCCACCGGATCCGGGATCCGAGGGGAGAATTGCTCTACGAAGTGATCGCCGAACGCCTCGACCAGTACCCCGGCAGCGACACCCTGAACCTCGAGGCTCCCCGCCTGCATTGGCTCGACCCCGCATTCGAGAATTCATCGGCCTCGGCCCGGCGGGGTGAAATCCGGTCCACCCGGGTTCGCCTGGATGAAAACGTGGAACTCCTGCTCATCCCCCCGGACTATCCCGCGGTCCTGATGCGCGGCGAATCGCTGACCCTGGATTCGGAACACGAACGCATCTACAGCGATCAGGCAGTGGCGCTCAGCCAGTCCCACGCGGTGATGCGCGGCATCGGGCTCGACTACCGACTGGACGGCTCGGGCGGGCGGCTGCGCCAGGACGTGCAGACCCGCCGCTTCCCGCCGTCCGAGACCCCCCCCACGCAGGCGCTGCTGGAGACCATCCTGGAGGAAGCGTTCGGCACCGCGCACGCCGCGGAGCACACCGGCGAAGCGCTGGACCTGAGCGCGGAATGGATGGAGTGGGATGCCCAGAAGGAAGTCAGCGTCTACCACGGGGACGTGCGGGTCCTGCAGGGCGACATGGCCCTGTTTTCCGACCGGCTCACGGTGCACGCCGAGGGCGACCGGATCCAGGCCCTGCACGCCGAAGGCAATGCCCGCTGGACCCAGGTCCTCGACTCCGGAAAGCCGCTGCGCGCGCGCGCGGGCAGCATCTTCTACCAAATCCCGCAACGCCGCGCGGTCCTGAACCAGGACGTCGACCTGCGCGTCGACACCCACCAGATCACGGGCGAAGAAATCATCTACCTGATCGACGAGGAACGCGTGGAGACG
Organism: uncultured candidatus Poriferisulfidus sp.; assembly: GCA_965214545.1. GTDB lineage: Bacteria > Pseudomonadota > Gammaproteobacteria > Poriferisulfidales > Poriferisulfidaceae > Poriferisulfidus. The sequence continues at coordinate 719,781 of OZ243950.1, forward strand.
CCCGCCGTCCGGAAGCCTGACGAACGGGTCCGGATCCGGTTGCAACCCGACACCGAGTGATGGCCACGCTCAACGCCCGGGATCTGTGCAAATCCTACCGCGAACGGCAGGTCGTCTCGAAGGTCTCGCTGCACGCGAGCGACCACGAGGTGGTCGGGCTGCTGGGGCCGAACGGCGCGGGCAAAACGACCTGCTTCTACATGATCACGGGACTGGTGCCCTGCGACCGGGGCCAGATCCTGCTGGACGACCAGGACATCACCGGGCTGTCGATGAGCCGGCGGGCGCGCCAGGGCATCGGCTATCTCCCCCAGGAGCCCTCCGTGTTCCGCCGCCTGACGGTGGAGGAGAATGTCCTGGGGGTGCTGGAGCAATTGTCCCTACCGAAAGCGGAACGGAGAGAACGCCTGGAACTGCTGCTTGAGGAATTCTCCATTGCTGACATCCGCGGCAGCCGCGGATTTTCACTGTCGGGCGGCGAGCGCCGCCGGGTCGAGATTGCCCGTGCGCTGGCGATGGACCCCGCCTTCATCCTGCTGGACGAGCCCTTCGCCGGCGTAGACCCCCTGCACGTGGCCGACATCAAGTCGATCATCCGGCAGTTGCAGGAGCGCGGCATCGGCATCATCATCACCGACCACAACGTGCGCGAAACCCTCAGCATCTGCCGCCGCGCCTACATCCTCTCCGAAGGCCGCATCATCGCCGAGGGCGAACCCGGTGAGATCCTGGAAGACCCACAGGTGCGCGAGACTTACCTGGGGGCGGATTTCAAGCTCTGAGGGGGAATTTCCGTACGGGCCCGGCCCGGCGGTATCCGCAAAGATGTCGCACCGCCGCAGGGCGGCGGTGCCGTGTCGGTTACTTGGCGGCCTGCATTTTGTCGATTTTGTTCGGCATGCCGTTCATTTGCTGAGATCTTGCTACGGATCTCCCCGATCAGGCCGGCTCGGCGCGCACTCCCAACAGGTTGCGCTCCTCCCGTCCGAACGCGATCCCGACCAAGTGAATCGGCTCGCCACGGTCGCGGTACTTCTCCGCATAGCCCCGCTCCCGGATCTGCGCCAGGGCCGCATCCAGTGCCGCCTCCCCGTCTTCGCCCTCCGCTGCCATCTTGAACTCCAGCACGAACACCTGCCCCCCGCGGAACACCACCATGTCCGCCCGGCCCCGGCTGGAAGCATCCTCCACCCGCAGGTCCACTCCGTTCGATCGGAAACACGCATACAGCAAGCCTCCGTACCAAGCCTCGTACCGCGCCAACTCCCCGCTCGTGTGCCACTGGTACGGCACCCCCGCATAAAAACTTCTCAGCTCGTCTCCAAATCCCTCGAAATCCCCCGACTCCAGGTGCCCGCACAACTGCCGGCCCCAGGCCACCACGTCCTCCCCCCGTTGCCCCAAGTGCTCCAATAGCCCGTCGTTCAGGCTCTTCCGCACTTCCTGATTCGGATAGTCCAGCGTGTAAAAGGTCGTGTCCTCGACGGTCTCCTCGGCGGTAATCGTCAGGTAGCCCGTCTGGAACAGCAAGGCATCCAGCCCAATGTCCTTCACATCGAACTTCGAGACCAGTTTCTCGCTCGCCACCCGCTGCTCCAACTGCATCGGGTTCATTTCCTTCTCCATCATCAACCGGAACAGGAAGTTCGGCGAACCGGTCTCATACCAGTAGGGCTTGAATTTCCGGCTGTCGAAAAACAAAAGGATGTCAAACGGGTTGTAGACTTTCTCCTCACCCAGCCAGTGATAGCCGTTGTACCAGGCGCGGATCTGATCCCGGTCCAAGCCCTCCAGTTCCGGGGCGAACACCGCGTCCAGGTCGGCATCGGTGTACCCGCAGACCGTGGCATACCTCGGGTTCAGGCTGATGTCCTTCAGGTTGTTGAGTCCTGAGAACAGGCTCACCTTCGAGAACATGCTCACCCCGGTCACGAACACGAAACGCACATGTTCGGCGCTGTCCTTGATGACTCCGTAGAAGCCGCGCAGGTAATCCCGGTTCGCCTCCGACAACGCCGTGTCCTTCAGTACATCCAGGATCGGCTTGTCGTACTCGTCCACTAGCACCGCCACCGACTGGCCGGTCTCATTGTGCAGACGACGCAACAGATCCCGCAACCGTTGCGGCCCATCCTGTGCCGGGGTTGCCGGAGAAAGACCGGCGTCTTCCTCGATTCCCGCCAGTTGCGTGAGGATATCCCCCTCAAGATCTCCCGGCTCCGTATATTTCCCGCCAAACTTCAGATGCACCACCGGATGGCGCACCGACCAGTCCCAGCGGTCGTGGATGCCCAGCCCCTCAAACAGTTCCTCCTGACCCTCGAACAGGGCTTTGAGCGTGCTCACCAGCAGGCTCTTGCCGAACCGGCGCGGTCGGGACAGGAAATAGTGCTCGCCTCCCTCGACCAGATTCCGGATGAGAAGGGTCTTATCCACGTAGTAATAGCCCCGCTCTCGGATCGCCCGGAAGTCCTGGATTCCAACGGGTAGCTTGCGGCGGGTCATGAGCAGCCTCTTGCGTACATTGTGGAATCATAGCATGGGGACGCATCCGGCTTTCCTCACGAAAGTACAGGGGCTGGGCTACGGGTGCCAGTCGGAGAAGTGGTGCGACTAGGCATCAAGATTCGAGGATTCTAGCGCGTTTGTCAACCTTTACATATAATCCCCAATGTATAATTTCCAATGCAAACTCCTGCCAACCAATCCTATTCCCGCGACACTCATTCTGGAGTTATTTTCGCGTCTTTCGGCTCTGCCTGCCGCTGTTCATGCAGCGCAGCGAAATCCGGTGGAGACAGGTTCATCTGTGGCAGGCCGCCGTCCCTGGCGAGATCAGCAAAAATGCGGTCGACCCAGGGGAACAGGATTCGCGGCGCCTCCCGGAACAGGAAGCGCTGGCGGAGTTCTTCGTTTTCATCCCCGCCCATGTCAGTCAGTTTAAACAGGCCCGCATAAGTCAGCTCCATGATAAAGGCGACCTGGTCCTCATGGGTTGCGGTCAGCCAGACGGTCAGCGCCACCTCGTGGAGATCGTCCCGATAGCGGACGTCCACCTGGACCGACACGTCGAAGCGCAGGTCGTCCCGGTTCGGGATCACCGGCGCACCGGGGTTCTCGAACGACAGGTCGAGGATATAACGGCCCTGCAGGTCCACGTTCCAGCTCTCCTGACTGCCCTCGTCTCTCCCTGTGTCACTCGTCTCATTCATTTCGTTCACTTCCATCCCGCTCAATTTTCGACAGAATCTCTCTGGTGAATGGAATCGCCGATGGGGGCATCAGTTGCCCGACTTACTGCCATCTCGGCCCCGGGTACCAGCCCACCAAAGAATGACGTATGCCCTGGGTCACCCGGTCGACCCCGTGCATCACCAAGGACGGAAAGATCAGCACGGTGCCACGCTTGCGGATAATGTCGGCGGGCGGATGGGCGGTGACATGGTACATCTTGAAATCCCCGCCCTTGTAGGCGTCCGGGTCCGACAGCTGCACCACGACACTCAGCTTGCGCTGCGTCGGGTGATCGCCGCTGATCAGCAGGGAATCCTGGTGGGGGTTGTAATAGTGCCCGCCCCCCTTGGCGTCGGCCCGGTACACGCTGAACTGCAGGGCGCGGGCTCCCTGGGGGTTGTAGTTGACCCCAAACCATTCGTCGTTGGCCTCATCGACACAGTAGTCGATCAGTTTGAACAGCGGATCGAACTCCGGCTCCCTGCGCTGCAGGAACACCACCTCCCCGTGGCGGATACCCGGGTCGACTGTGGTCCCGTCCAGGCCCACTGTGCCGGCCGTCGCTTCCCGCTGAGAGGCGACATCGATGATTCTCTGGCATTCCTCGGCCGAAAGCAACGAATCGTAGTACGCCCACTCGCCTCTCATCCTAATCCTCCCTGCCGGGGCCCGTGCCTGGCGAAAGACAGGCCATCATGACCCAGAGAGCAAGGCCGCACGGCGGGATTCCGCGGCTGCGCAAATGCATCGGCACACGCCGCCCAGGGAAAGAAAGGCATCACGGCTCCCTCTTGTCCGCATCATCTGTGTACCATGAGGCCAGTATGTGCCTCGTGCCTGCCTTGACCGGAGACACCCCATGCAACAAGGCAGACGGGAAGGCGATCATCCTGCCCGTCTCCGGGAGCACCTCGATCCCGTACTCCGGGAACCCGGTGGCCCCGCCCGCGCACTGGGTCAGGTACAGGACACTGGAATACAGCCGGTGCTCGAAATGCGGCGGCAGGTTGTCCTGGTGGATGTTCATGCTTTGGCCCTCTTTCCACAGGACCAGATCCGTGTAATCCGGATACAGGGTGTCGCCCCCGTGCAGCCCATCGGACACGAGTGCCGCAATGCGGCTGCGCGCGCTGTCCATGATCTCCCGCACGCGCGGGTTGTCCACGCTGGCATAGTTGATCTGCCGGTACGAGAAGAAGGGTTCGACGTTCTCTTGGCCGAGACGCCGCACGTTCGTCACGAGGAACTCCGACAGGATCCCGCACTCCTCCTGCGGCAGGAACCCCGACTGGCTGATGATCGGGATCATTGAAGCTTACCGGGCCTGCAGACAGGCACAATCGTAGGCCGGGGAAGGGCCGGAATGCCGCTCTTTCCAGTGCCATTCTCTGCTTTTCCCATTTTTTCCATCGCGTCGATTTGTCACTGATGGAGCTTCATAACCACTCAAGGGCTCCACATGGGGGTTATCCATCCCGCCCAAGACGGGCCGATTCAGCCCGGCAGAACCATCGAGACCCGGCTCGTGCTGGTCGCGCCTCGTGCGCCCTCAGAAAGGGTTTCTCCGGCATGCTCCACCCCGACCGCGACCGGTCCCACCGACAGGCCTACCAGCTCCAGGTAATCCCCGCAGAACCACCGGTCTGTGAATAGTCCAAACCTTGGGAGATGCCAAAATCCAGCACCACGTTCGGCTCTTCCAGCAGGCGGAAGGCGCCGCCTGCCGCAATGGCGCTCTTGGACCGGAAATGACCCAGCCGCAACGAGATAGCCCTATCCTTGTCCTGCGGGAGGCGCATGCCACCCAGAGCGATCGCGATTGCCGTGCCCTCATGCGACTCCGAGCGCAACCTGCTGAAGGAATGCTGTAAGGAGTCGAGACTGGAACCGTATCCATCTAGGCCCTTGAGCATTTCATCGATACGCTGCTGCTGGTTCGCGAGCCATCCCTCCGGCAGGCTGGCGGCGGGACCCGGCGGACCGGGCGGACCTGCAGGCCCCACCACAGTGCTTGCCTCTCCGGGCGGACCCGTGGGGCCGGGGGGCCCTGGAGGCCCAGTGGTTGCCGTTCCGGGCGGACCTGCGGGCCCTGGAGGGCCCTGAGTGCCCGCACCCTGAGGCCCTGGTGGTCCTGGAGGGCCCTGAGTTCCCGCACCTTGAGGCCCTGGTGGGCCCGGAGGCCCCTGAGTGCCCGCACCCTGGGATCCCCGCGGTCCCGGAGGGCCTGGAGGCCCCGGAGTGCCGGCACCTTGGGGTCCCGGTGGTCCCGGTGGTCCCGCCTGAGTACCTGCCGGTCCGGGTGGACCTGCAGGGCCTACGGGTCCGGGGCTACCATCGCTACCATCGCCACCTTGTGGACCCGGAGGACCCGGAGGCCCCGGAGTGCCGGCACCTTGGGGTCCCGGTGGTCCCGGTGGTCCTGCCTGAGTACTTGCCGTTCCGGGCGGACCTGCAGGGCCTACGGGTCCGGGGCTACCATCGCTACCATCGCTACCTTGTGGACCCGGAGGACCTGTTGGACCCGGAGGACCCGGCGGGCCACCCGAAGGACCTGGTGGACCCGGAGGACCTGTTGGACCCGGAGGACCCGGAATCTGCGCCTGTACATCTTCGGGATAGATGGCACTGAGCGCCGTTATCCCGGCTGTGCCTGTCAGCGCCAGTGAGAGGGCACTGGCAACCGCCGTCGGCGTATACTGGTTATGGAGATTCTGCCTAGGCGTAGAAGGCCCATGGGGCCTGGCATCCAGCTTCGGTGCCACACTGCCGCCCCCGACCGCTTTCGGGATTTCTAGCAGGGGGGGGGGGGGGGGGGGGTGCTCTGCCTTTTCGACATCAATCTCAACCACAATTCGGGCTGCAATGCGCGGGATTGTAACATATGATTTGTCGGGTTTTCAAGGACGAGTTGCCCTTGGAGATTTGTCCTCGCGAAACCCTCCCAGCCGCCCAAAGCGGGGCCGTCAGCAATTCTCGCTGCACACCCCGCCGGCAGCCCTCAGCACTTCGGGCCAACCGGGCTCGTCCCGCTCCAGGTGGAAATCCAGCGGGGTCTTGCCTTCTCGGTCTCTCGCATTCACGTCCGCACCGGCGGCCAACAACATCTGCGCGACCGTCGCATACCCCCGGAAGCGCGCCGCCAGGTGCAGGGGCGTCAGGCCCCCGGTATCCCGCGCGTTCGCATCGGCCCCGGCATCCAGCAGCAATTCCGCCACCGACGGATTTCCGCCGAAGGCCGCCGCAAAATGCAGGGGAGTCGAATCGTTGCCCGCCCGCGCATCCACGAAGGCCCCGGCCCGCAGCAGCATGCCCGCAACCTCCGGATCCCAGTAATGCCCTGCCGCCAGGTGCAGGGGGGTCAGGCCGTCCTCGTTCTTCGCATGCGTGGCCGCCCCGGCATCCAGAAGCAGCCGGATCACCTCCAGCTGCCGGGCCGTCTCGCCAGGCCCGGCAGTCGCATCCGCGCCCGGCCGTGTCAGTGAAGCCGCCGGGGCCGGGTTGACCACCGCAAAATGCAACGCCGTCATGCCGTGATGCCCCGCCAAGTCCACCCGGGCCCCGGCATCCAGCAAGGCCCGCACGATCTCGGGATTCGGACGGGTCCGGGCCGCGTGCTGCAACGGGGTCTTGCCCCGCTCGAACGCATTGACCTCCGCGCCCGCATCCAGCAGCGCCCGCACTTCCGCGAGGGTCCCCGCCCGCACCGCCGCGTGCAGGGCGGATTCAGCCAGCGCCGCCGGGGCGCCCGTCAGCGCCAGGCCGGCCACGACCCCGGCGCACGCCCCTGCCGCCCTCGAAAACATACCGAATTCCCCGCACATTGGCCCCGCTCCAGAATCGCCCATAGTCTACCCCAGCCGGATTCCGGTTCTGACCCTCTCCGAACCTCTCCCGCCTTGTATAATGGACAGACTACGGAGGAAGTCTTGCTATGAATTTGAAGCTCACCGGACACCACCTTGAAATCACCGCTCCGCTTCGCGATTACATCCACGCCAAATTCAAGCGCCTGACCCGCCACTTCGACGACGTGATCGACACCCAGGTCACGCTGTCGGTCGAACACGACACGCACCGCGCGGAAGCCACCCTGCACGTCCGCGGCCACCGCATGCACGCGCGCGCCGAACACACCGACATGTACGCGGCGATCGACACGATGACCGGAAAGTTGGACCGACAGGTCCTCAAGTACAAGGAAAAACGCAAAGACCACCACCAAGACCAGATTACCCACCACCAGCTGAACTGAGGCGGCCATGCAAGGCATCCTGGATTTGCTGCGCCCCGACCGCCTCCTGCTGCAGCAGCAAGTCAACAGCAAGAAACGCGCGCTCGAAATCTTGGGCACGATCCTGGCCGAAGGCCTGGAAACCGCCGGGCCCCGCACCCTGCTGGACCTGCTCACCGCGCGCGAGCGCCTGGGCAGCACCGGACTCGGCGGCGGCGTCGCCATCCCGCATTGCCGGGTGCCCAACGAGACGCACAGCGCGGCGGCCATCCTGACCCTGACCCAGGGCGTGGACTTCAACGCGGTCGACGGCCAGCCGGTCGACGTGTTCGTGGCGCTGGCCGTGCCAAGCGAGGCCGAGGACACCCACCTGCAGTACCTGAAGGGGCTGGCCGAAATCCTGGATTCGCCCGAACACCTCGGAGCCTTACGCAACGCCCGCGAGGGCGCCCCGCTGCTGGCGGCCCTGGCCCGGCCCTGACCGATGCAGCTCATCATCGTCAGCGGACTGTCGGGCTCGGGGAAGTCGGTCGCGCTGGACACTCTGGAGGACTTCGGCGCGCACTGCGTCGACAACATGCCGCCGACCCTCCTGCTGGAATACGTGGGCCTGCTGCGGCAGCCGGACTCGCACTACCCGAAACAGGCCGCCATCGGCATGGACGCCCGCGCACTGCCGAAAGACCTGGCCCGGCTCCCGTCCATCCTGGAGCAGCTCCGGGATCTGCCCTGCGACATCACCGTGATATTCCTCGACTCCGACGAAGACACCCTGATCCGGCGCTTCAACGACACCCGCCGCCGCCACCCGCTGGCCGACCGCGTCCCGACCCTGCGCGAGGCGGTCCGGCAGGAGCGGGAGTGCCTCGCGGCCATCGCCAACCTGGCCGACCTGCGCCTGGACACCTCCCGCACCCACGTCCATGAACTGCGCACCCTGCTGCGCCAGCGCCTGAAACTCGACCGCGCCTCGCTGTCAGTCTTGCTACAATCTTTCGCCTACCGGAGCGGGGTGCCGAGCGATTCCGACTTTGTGTTCGACTCGCGCTGCCTGCCAAACCCGCACTGGGTGGATGAATTGCGCGCGCTCAACGGGACGGATTCCGCGGTTCGCGACTATCTCTCGAAGCAGCCACAGGCCACCGCCATGCTAGAAGACCTGAAACAGTTCCTGGATCGCTGGATTCCCTCGTTCGTCGAGGCGGGACGGCATTACCTGAACATCTCGGTCGGCTGCACCGGCGGACAGCACCGCTCGGTCTACCTGGTGGAGCAGCTCGCCGCCCTGCTCCCGGACAGCGCCACCCTGCAGATCACCGTGCTGCACCGGGACATGGGGGCCGCCTCGTGAGCGTCGGCATGCTGACCGTCACCCACCACCAGCTCGGCCAGCAGCTGGTGGACATCGCGGCGCGGATCTTCGCGCGCCCCCCCGAGAACCTGGGCTGCTACGGCATCATCGAGGACTGCGACCTGGACGCCGCCTTCGCCGAACTCCAGGAACTCCGCGCCTCGCTGGACTGCACGGACGGCTTGCTGATCCTGTCCGACCTGTACGGCGCCACGCCGTACAACCTGGCAAAGCGGCTGATGCGCGAATACCCGGACACCACCCTGGTCTCCGGCATCAACCTGCCGATGGTCGTGAAACTGTTCAACCTGCAGCAGCGCAACCGGAGCCAGCTGGCCGAAAGCCTGGCCACCAACGGCCGCATCGGCATCATCATCGAAGCGGGAGAGTCCGAATGATTGAAAAAAACGCTACCGTCGTCAACAAGCTCGGGCTGCACGCGCGGGCCGCCGCCAAACTGGTCAGCGAGGCCAGCAAGTTCCAGGCGCAAATGGAAATCGAGAAGGAAGGCAAGCGGGCCAACGCCAAGAGCATCATGAGCATCATGATGCTGGCGGCCACCCACGGCACCCCGGTGCGGCTGTTCGCCAGCGGCCCGGACGAGGACGAGGCCATGCAGGCCCTCGTGACCCTGTTCGAAAGCGGATTTGGAGAAGGCGCTGAACCATGCCCATGATCATCAACGGCATCGGGGTCTCCCGAGGCATCACCCAGGGCTGGGTCCACGTGCTCAAGCGCGGCGAGAGCCATATCTCGAGGCGCACCCTGGAGCCGGACCAGGTCGAACCTGAGATCGAGCGCCTGAACGAGGCGCTGGAGGAAGCCCGCAAGCAGTTGCGCGAGGTGCGCGATCTGGTGCCCGGCAAGATGCGCCAGGAAGTGAGCGGCTTCCTCGACGCCCACCTGCTGATGCTGGACGACGCCATGCTGGTGGAGATGCCTGCGGACACCATCCGCGCCCAGAACTGCAACGCCGAGTGGGCCTTGGAAGACACCCTCGAGCAGCTGGTCTCCGTGTTCGACAGCATGGAAGATGCCTACCTGCGCACGCGCAAGAACGACGTGCAGCATGTCATCCGCAAGGTGCAGGAAAACCTCGGCGAGGTCGACGACGGCGCGGCCCAAGTCAAGGCCCGCGACCTGACCGGCCGCATCGTGGTCGCCGACGACCTCACGCCGGCCGACACCGTGCTGATCCAGCACCAGAACGTCGCCGCTTTCGTCACCCAGTTCGGCAGTTCCATGTCGCATACCGCGATCCTGGCCCGCAGCCTGCAAATCCCGGCGGTGGTCGGCCTGCACGATGCGGGCATGCTGCTGGAAGACGGCGAACTCGTGCTGGTCGACGGGCACGGCGGCACCATCCTGTGCGCCGAGAACGCGAACTGGCTGGTCGACCAGTACCGGGAGTACCAGCGCACGGAACAGGAGCGCGAAGAACAGTTGATGGCGCTGCGCGACAAGCCGACGATCACGCGCGACGCCCAGCCGATCTCCCTTAAATGCAACGTCGACCTGATCGAGGAGATCCCCCACGTCCACGAGGTCCAGGCCGAGGGCGTCGGGCTGTACCGCACCGAGTTCTTCTACCTCGACCGCCCCGACGGCGCCAGCACCGACGAACAGTACGAGGTCTACCGGGAGCTGGTGACGGCGCTGGAAGGCAAGCCGCTGACCATCCGCACCCTGGACCTGGGCGCCGACAAGGAATTCGACCCGGACTACGAGGGCGCGATCGCGCCGAACCCTGCCCTCGGCCTGCGCGCGATCCGCCGCTCGCTGCAGAACAAGCCCGTATTCATGGCGCAGCTGCGCGCGATCCTGCGCGCCTCCGCGCACGGGCCCGTCCACGTCATGCTGCCGATGCTCACCAACAGCTCCGAACTGTCGCAGAGCCTGGCCCTGATCCGCGACTGCATGAAGGCGCTGGACGCCGAAGGTGCCCCGTACGACCCGGACATCAAGATCGGCGGCATGATCGAGGTGCCGGCCGCAGCGCTATCCGCCAGCATCTTCGCCCAACACCTCGACTTCCTGTCGATCGGGACCAACGACCTGATCCAGTACACCCTGGCCATCGACCGGGTCGACGACCAGGTCCACTACCTGTTCGACCCACTGCACCCGGCCGTGCTGTTCCTGATCCACCACACGATCCAGGCCGGCCGCCAGGCTGGCAAACCGGTCGGCATGTGCGGCGAGATGGCCAGCAATCCGCGCCTGACCCGGCTGCTCGTGGGGCTCGGCCTGCGCGAATTCAGCACCCACCCCGGGTCCCTGCTCGAAATCAAGAAGATCATCAACCACACCTCGGCCGAGGCGCTGCAGAAGCAGTGCCTGGAGATCCTGAACTGCCCGCAGCCGGAAAAGATCCACGATATGGTCGAAGCCCTGGCGCAGACCTGAACCGGGCCCGCCGCCGGCTTCGGGACTTCGCCGAGGCCCTGGACCTCCATCCCCCCCGCCCATGACCGCCGTCGCCCCCACCCCGCCCCCCGTACAGCCGCCCGTGCCGACGCCGAGCGAGCAGGTCACGGCCCTGACCCAAGCCCTGAATACCGGCACCATGCAGACGGTCCGCAAGATGCTGCGGGCGCTGCACCCGGCCGAGGTGGCGCAACTGCTGGAGTCCCTGCCGCGCACCCCGCGCTTCATCGTCTGGGGCATGCTCGACCGCGAACACGACGGCGAAGTGCTGCTCGAAGTCGGCGACGAGGTCCGCGCCTCCCTGATCGGCGAAATGGACCGGGACGCCCTGGTCAGCGCGACCGAGGGCCTGGACATCGACGACCTGGCCGACCTGCTCGCCGACCTCCCGGAAGCGGTCAGCTCGCAGATCCTCAACGACATGGACCAGCAGTACCGCTCCCGGCTGGAGGCGGTGCTGACCTACGACGAGGACACCGCCGGCGGCTTGATGGACACCAGCGTGATCACGGTGCGCGCGGACGTCACCCTGGAGGTGGTGCTGCGCTACCTGCGCCGCCACGAGAGCATCCCGAGCCACACCGACGTGCTGATGGTGGTGGACCGCTTCGAGCACTACCGCGGCGTGCTGCCGATCACCGCCCTGCTGCTGCACGACCCGGACACCTTAGTCGGCGAGGTGATGGACCCCGATCAGCCGCCAATCCCGGCAGACATGCCGGACGGTGCGGTCGCCGCCATTTTCGAGGACCGCGACCTGGTGTCGACCGCCGTGGTCGACGAGCACAACCTGCTGCTCGGGCGGATCACGGTGGACGACGTGGTCGACGTGATCCGCGAAGAAGGTGTGGAGACCCTGCACAGCTACGTCGGGCTGGGCGAAGACGAAGACCTGTTCGACTCGGTGCTGTCCGCCTCGCGGCGGCGCGCGGTCTGGCTCGGCGTCAACCTGGTCACGGCCTTCATTGCCGCCGCCGCCATCGGGCTGTTCCAGGACACCCTGGAGCGCGTGGTCGCGCTGGCCGTGCTGATGCCTATCGTCGCCAGCATGGGCGGCATCGCCGGCAGCCAGACCCTGGTCCTGGTCATCCGGGGCATGGCCCTCGGCCAGGTCAGCGCACAGAACGTGCGGGCCCTGCTGTTCAAGGAACTCGGCGTCGGGCTGGTCAACAGCCTGGTCTGGTGCGGCGTGGTCGCGCTGGTGGCCGGGCTGTGGTTCGAGACCTGGATGATCGGCGCCGTCATTGCGCTTGCGCTGATCGCCAACCTGGTGTTCGCCGCCCTGGCCGGCGTCCTGCTGCCGCCGACCCTGCAGCGCCTGCGCATCGACCCGGCGCTGGCCGGCGGCGTGATCCTGACCACCGTGACCGACGTGGTCGGGTTCGTGGTGTTCCTCGCCCTGGGGACCGCGCTGCTGCTGTAGCCCGCCGCCTCAGTCCCGCGGCAGGGTCCGCTTGGCAGCCTCGTCGAGTTCCAGCAGCGTCTCCAGCAGCGGTTCCATATCGGCCAGGGGCCAGGCGTTCGGCCCGTCGCTGAGCGCTTCGTCGGGATCCGGGTGGGTCTCCATGAACAGGCCGGCCACGCCGACGCCCACCGCGGCCCGCGCCAGGGTCGGCACGAATTCCCGCTGCCCGCCCGAGGCGCCGCCGTCCGCGCCCGGCAGCTGCACCGAATGCGTCGCGTCGAACACCACCGGGCAGCCGGTCTCGCGCAGCACCGTCAGCGCCCGCATGTCGGACACCAGGTTGTTGTAGCCGAAGCTCGCCCCGCGCTCGCAGACCAGCAGGCGCTCACCGCCGGCCGCGCGCGCCTTGGCCACCACCGGGCCCATCTCCCAGGGCGACAGAAACTGGCCCTTCTTGAGGTTGACCGGGCGCCCGGCCGCCGCCACCCGGGCGATGTAGTTGGTCTGCCGGCATAAAAACGCCGGCGTCTGCAGCACGTCCGCCACCGCCGCCACCTCGTCCACCGGCGTGTCCTCGTGGACGTCCGTGAGCACCGGGATGCCACACTGCGTGCGCACCTGCTCCAGGATGCGCAGCCCCTCCTCCAGGCCCGGGCCGCGGAAACTGCCGCCGCTGGTGCGGTTGGCCTTGTCGAACGATGCCTTGAACACGTAGCGCATGCCGAGCCGCCGGGTCGTCTCGGACAGCTGCTCGGCCACCTGCATCACCAGGGCCTCGCTCTCAATCACGCACGGCCCGGAAATCAGGAACAGCGGCTGGCGGACCCCCGCCTGGAAATCGCAGAAGGCGTCCACGTCAGGGACGGGCGGCCTGGATCAGGCTGTTGAACAGCGGGTGGCCCCGGCGCGGCGTGGACGTGAACTCGGGATGGAACTGGCAGCCGACGAACCAGGGGTGGTCGGCCAGTTCCACCGCCTCCACCAGCCGGTCGTCGTGCGAGCGGCCCACCACCGCCATGCCGTTTTGGGTCAGCTGCTCCAGGTAGTTGTTGTTGATCTCGTAGCGGTGCCGGTGGCGCTCGTGGATCAGGTCCGACTGGTAGATCTGGTGCAGGCGGCTGCCCGGGTCCAGCTGGCAGGGCTGCTCGCCCAGGCGCATGGTGCCGCCGAGGTCGGAATGCGCGCTGCGCAGCTCCCGTTCGCCCTCCCGGTCCATCCACTCCGTGATCAGGGCCACCACCGGGTGCGGCGTGCCGCTGTCGAATTCGGTGCTGTGCGCGCCCTCCAACCCCAGGCAGTCGCGCGCGTACTCGATCACCGCGACCTGCATCCCGAGGCAGATGCCGAGATACGGGATCCGGTTCTCGCGCGCGTAGCGCGCCGCCATGATCTTGCCCTCGATGCCGCGCTCCCCGAAGCCGCCGGGCACCAGCACCACGTCGGCGCCTTCCAGCGGAGCCGTGCCCGCCTGCTCGATCTGCTCGGAGTCCACGTAGCGGATGTCGACCCGCACCTGGTTGTGCAGGCCCGCATGCCGCAGGGCCTCGTTCAGGGACTTGTACGATTCGGTCAGGTCCACGTACTTGCCCACCATGGCCACCACCACGCCGTCCTGCTGCGCCTCGCGGGCGGCCACCACCTCCCGCCACTGCGACAGGTCCGCCTCGGGGACGTCCAGGCCGAACTGCGCGACCACGATATCATCGAGGTCCTGCTCGTGCAGGGCCATCGGAATGGCATGGATGTCGTCCTGGTTGACCACCTCGATGACGGAGGTCTCCGCGACATTCGTGAACAGGGCGATCTTCCGGCGCTGGTCCTCCGGGATCGGCATGTCGGTCCGGCACAGCAGGATATCGGGCTGGATGCCGATCGAGCGCAATTCCTTGACCGAGTGCTGGGTCGGCTTGGTCTTGATCTCGCCGGAGACCTTGATGTACGGCACCAGGGTCAGGTGGAGGAAGGCCGCATGGGTCGGCCCCAGCTTCCCGCCCATCTGCCGGATCGCCTCGATGAACGGCAGCGACTCGATGTCGCCGACCGTGCCCCCGATCTCGACGATGCAAATGTCCGCATCGGCCGCCCCCACGCCCACGCAGTGCTTGATCTCGTCGGTGATGTGCGGGATGACCTGCACGGTGGCGCCCAGGTACTCGCCGCGGCGTTCGCGCGCGATCACCCGCTCGTAAATCTGCCCGGTCGTCCAGTTGCTGGCCTTGCTGGCCCGGAAATCGACGAAACGCTCGTAGTGCCCGAGGTCCAGGTCGGTCTCCGCACCGTCGGCGGTGACGAAGACCTCGCCGTGCTGGAACGGGCTCATCGTGCCGGGGTCGACGTTGATGTAGGGATCGAGCTTGATCATGGAGACGGCCAGCCCGCGCGCCTCCAGCAAGGCACCCAGGGAGGCGGCGGAAATCCCCTTTCCAAGGGAAGAAACAACCCCGCCCGTAATAAACACAAAGCGCGTCACAACCGGAACCTCGACGCTGTCAGGATAAAAATAAAGGTTACCACACCGGCCCCCCGGCGGATGCGCCGAAACGCCGGCAGGCCCCCCCGGCCAGAAATCCCGCCCGGGAGTATACTGGCACCAGGCCCGCGTGACGGGCACCAGAATCGGTCCAAGAGGAGGGAAACATCATGGCAATCAATGTGCATATCGTGGAGCGCGTCCTTCGGGTCATCGCCGGGGTCGTGATTCTCTATGTCGGCCTGGAGATGTACGACGTGGCTTGGTGGGCATGGCTCGGGCTGGTCCCGCTGCTGACCGGCCTTATCGGCAACTGCCCGGTCTACAAGATCTTCGGGATATCCAGCAAGTAGCCCGGCCCCGACGGCTACGGGCGGCACGCGAAATGGCCCCAGACCAGGCGCAGGTCCGCGTGCTGGTAGACCAGCGGGATCCGGCCGCGACGCCACGGCGGAACCCCTGCTTCCTGTAGCAGTTTCTTCAGGGAATGGCGGTGCGCCCGGCCGGCCGGCCGGCAGCGTTCCCCCCCGTTGCGCAGCCGCACCTCCAGGTCCGTCCCGACGTCCTCGCCCCATTGCGCCTGCAGCGACTCCCAGCGCAACTCCAGGTCCAGCTCCGGCAAGACCAGCGTCTGCCCCCGGCGCCAACGCCAGCATCGCCCCTCCGGCACAGCCGGGGGCCGGGGCTCCAGGTGCAGGTGACCGCGCCAGCGGTACATCCGGTAGGCCTCGAAATGCTCCGCCGGCACCCGGTCGGCAGCGGCGGCGTGCACCGTGTCCAGCCAGCGCAACAGCCGGCGCTCGCCCGGGACCGGGAACCCCTGCCGGGCAATCCAGAAACGCACCAGGTTGGCCTGCCGCTCCGGCGAGAGCGAGGCCAGGGATTCCACCGCAATCGTGTCCGCGTCGCCGAGGTCCTGCCCGGCGCGTTCGTCCAGCAGATGCGCCGCATGCGCGTGATGCCGGGCCGCGCGGGCCAGCGTGCGCGACGCCGACGGCCAGCGCGCCTCCAGCACCGGCCACAGCTCGTGGCGCAGGAAGTTGCGGTCGATCCCGGTGTCGCGGTTGCTCGGATCCTCCAGGTATGCCAGGCGGTGGGCGCGAACGTATTCCTCGATCTCCTGGCGCGACACGTCCAGCAGCGGACGCGCGAGCCTCCCGTCTCCCCAGTCCCGGCAGGCCGGCATGGCGGCGGTCCCCGCCACCCCGGCGCCGCGCAGCAACTGCAGCAGCAGGGTCTCCGCCTGGTCGTCCCGGTGATGCGCCAGCAGGATCGCCACCCCCGGCTGCGCATGCCGGCGCAAGGCCCGCATGCGGATCTCGCGGGCCTGCGCCTCCGGGCCCTGGCCGGGCGCCGGGTCCGACTCCCGCCGCATTCGCTCCAGCGGAATCCCCCAGCGGCGACAGACCGCCGCGCAATGCCGTTCGAAGTCGCGGGCCGCGGGCTGGAGCCCATGGTTGACGTGCACCGCCCGGACCGTGTCGCCGCGCGCCGCGGCAAACGCGCGCGTGGCATGCAGCAGCGCGGTCGAGTCGCGGCCCCCGCTGTAGGCCACGACCCAGGTGCGGACCCCGGGGCAGGCGCCCGGCAGCGCCTCCAGGGCCCGTGCGACGGCCCGGGCGGAGGGGGTCATGCCTGGTACACCCCGACCTGCAGCAGCCGGTCTTCCCGGCGGTCGACCAGCACCACCGGGTCCAGCGCCCCGAGTTCCTCCAGGCGCGTCGCCAGCGCCTGCTTCAGGGTGGCGGACATCGTCTCCGGGTCGCGGTGCGCGCCGCCCAGCGGTTCCGCCACGACCTCGTCGATCAAGCCGAGTTGCTGAAGGCGCGTCGAGGTCAGGCCCATCGCTTCGGCGGCCTCCTGCGCCTTGTCGGCGCTCTTCCAGAGGATGGACGAACAGCCCTCCGGGGAAATCACCGAATAAACGCTGTACTGGAGCATCATCAGGTGATCGCCCACGCCGATCGCCAGCGCGCCGCCGGACCCGCCCTCGCCAATCACGACATTGATGATCGGCACCCTCAGCTCGGCCATGACCTCCAGGTTGCGGGCAATCGCCTCGCTCTGCCCGCGCTCTTCGGCGCCGATGCCCGGGTAGGCGCCCGGCGTGTCGATGAAGGTGAGGATCGGCATCCGGAAACGCTCCGCCATCTGCATCAGGCGGCGCGCCTTGCGGTAGCCTTCCGGGCACGGCATGCCGAAGTTGTGCTCCAGCTTCTCCTTGGTGTCCCGGCCCTTCTGGTGCCCGATCACCATCACCGGCGTGCCCTCCAGGCGCGCCATGCCGGCCAGGATGGCCGGGTCGTCCGCGTACGCCTGGTCGCCGTGCAGTTCGTGGAATTCGCTGAACAGCTGCGGCAGGTAGTCGCGCGTGTAGGGGCGCTGCGGATGGCGGGCCAGCTGCGTGACCTGCCAGGCCGACAGGTTGGAGAAGATGTCCTCGATCAGGGCCCGCCGGCGGCCCTGCAGGCGCGTGATTTCGGTGTCGAGGTCCAGATCGCTCTCCGCCCCCATGTGGCGGAGTTCCCGGATCTTCGCGTCCAGTTCGGCGATCGGCTGTTCGAAATCGAGAAAATCCGGGTTCATGGCGGCAGCAGGCTAGGCGTCAACCGGCGAGTATAGGACATTTGTCGATTCCACGCCGGCGATGTCCTGCAGCGCCTGCAACGCCGCCTCGTCGGCGGAAACCTTCCAGTCCTCGTCCAGCACCCACCGGCTGGCGCCCTGGCGCCCGACGAACTCGATGCTCACCTCGCAGCCGCCCCGGTATTCGGCCAGCGCCTGCTTGATGGCGCGCACCGTGTCCGGGCCGCTGTCACCATTGAGGACGATACGCACCTGCTTCGCGCACTGCCGGCTCACCTGGTCCAGGGAATACAGCGATTCCGCTCGGATCCGGAGGGGCTCGCCGCGTTCCGCCTTCGGCTGCACCCGGGCTTCCCCCTGCACCATCACCAGGTCGCCCAGCTTGAACTCCTTGGCGCGCCCCGGGTCCCGGGTGACGACCTCCAGCCGTTCCTGATCGTCCTCGATGTCGAGAAAGGCCACCTCGCCGTTGCGCGGATAGGCGATTTTCATCAACACCCCGGCAAGGCACACCTTCCACGTCCGGCCGCGCCCGGCCTCGACCACCTTCTCGGCGTCCCGGCGCACCTTCGACAGCGGCTGTGCCCCCATCTGCTGCATGCGCGCGCGGTGCTGCAGGAACGGATGCCCGCTTAAATAAAGCCCCAACGCCTCGAACTCGTGCGCCAGCCGCTGTGACACCCCGTAGTCCGCTTCGCCCTGCGGCAACGCGCAGAACTCCGCGGCCGGCTCCTGCACGAACAGCGAATCCTGGCCCACGCTGCGGTCCATCTGGACCCGCTGGGCCTGAGTCTTGAGCCGGCCGGCCGCCTCCGCCATCGCCCGCCGGCTCGCGCCGAATCCGTCCAGCGCGCCCGCGTGGATCAGCGCGCGCAGGTCGCGCTCGCTGTAGTCGCGACTGTCCAGGCGATGGCACATGTCCTCCAGGCCGGCGAACGGGGCCTCCCCACGCTGCTCCACCAGGCGCGTCACCAGGCCCTGCCCGAGCCCCTTGATCGCACCCAGGCCATAACGGACCTCGCCTTGCGCCGGGACCGTGAAGTCGTAGCCGGACTCGTTCACGTCCGGCCCCTTCAGCAGCAAGCCGAGATCGCGCGCCTCCTTGCACAGCAGCGCCAGCTTGTCGGTGTCGTCGATCTGGCTGGACATCGCCGCCGCCATGAACGCATCCGGGTGGTGCGCCTTGAACCAGGCGCTCTGGTACGCCAGCAGCGCGTAGGCGACCGAATGCGACTTGTTGAACCCGTAGGCCGCGAATTCCTTCATCAGGTCGAAGATCTTCTGCGCCACGTAGGGCGCCAGGCCATGCCGGGCGGCGCCCTGCTGGAAGCGCTCGGCGTGTTCCGCCATCTCCTCCGGCTTCTTCTTGCCCATGGCGCGGCGCAGCAGGTCGGTCTCGCCGAGCGAATAGCCGGCCAGTTCGCGGGCAATCTGCATCACCTGCTCCTGGTACAGGATCACGCCGAAGGTCGGTGCCAAAATCGGCTCCAGGTCCGGGTGCAGGTACCGGATCTGGCTCGGGTCGCGCTTGCACTGGATGTACTCGACGTCCATCTTCGAGTTGAGCGGCCCCGGGCGGTACAGCGCCACCAGCGCGACCAGGTCGTCGAAGCAGTCCGGTTTCATCCGGATCAGCAGGTCGCGCATCCCCGCCGACTCCAGCTGGAACACCTCCGTCGTCTGCGCCTGCTGCAGCAAGGCGTAGGTCTGCGCATCGTCCAGCGGCAGGGTGCCCAGGTCCAGCGGCGTCTCCAGCCGCGCATTGACCGTGCCCAGGCACTGGTGCAGCAGCGTCACCGTGCGCAGGCCGAGAAAATCGAACTTGGTCAGGCCGATCTCCTCGACATCCTTCATGTCGAACTGGGTGATCGCCACGTCGGGCTGGCGCGCTTCGAAGTACAGCGGCGTGAAGTCGGTCAGCGCCCCCGGCGCGATCACCACCCCGGCGGCATGCCGCGAGGCGTTGCGCGCCACCCCTTCCAGCTGCAGGGCCACCTCGTACAGATGCGCGCCCGTCGTGTCTTCCGGATGGCTGACCAGTTCCCGGAACTCCGGGGATTCCCGGTAGGCCCGCTCCAAGGTGATGCCCAGCTCGTTCGGCACCGCGCGCGCGATGCGGTCGCAGTAGCTGTACGGGGCTCCGAGCACCCGCCCGACATCGCGGATCGCCGCCTTGGCCGCCATCGTGCCGTAGGTGATGATCTGCGCCACGCTGTCCTCCCCGTAGCGCTTGCGCACGTACTCGATCACCCGGTCGCGGTTCAGGTTGCAGAAATCGATGTCGAAGTCCGGCATGCTGACGCGGTCGGGATTCAGGAAACGCTCGAACAGCAGCCCGTAGCGCAACGGATCGAGGCCGGTGATGCCTAAGGCGTACGCCACCAGCGATCCCGCACCGGAGCCGCGCCCGGGGCCGACCGGGATGTCGTTGTCGCGCGCCCACGCCACGAAATCCGCGACGATCACGAAGTAGCCGCTGAAGCCGGTCTGGTGAATCACCCCGAGCTCATGCGCCAGCCGCGCCTGATAGTCGGACTCCGGCCCGACGAGCTGCCCGCTCGCCTCCAGCCGCTCCAGGCGCCGGGCCAGGCCCTCGCCCGCCAGGCGGTCCAGGTAGTCGTCCATCGGCTCTCCCCCGGGGGTCGGGAAGGCCGGCAGCAGCGTCCGCCCCAGGTCCAGCCGGCAGTTGCAGCGCATCGCGATCTGCGCGGTGTTCTCCAGCGCCTCCGGGTGACTCTCGAACGCTTCCCGCATCACGCTCTCCGGACGCAGGTGCTGTTCCTTGCTGTACTCGCGCGCCCGGTCCGGATCGTTGACGCGCTTCTGGCTGCGGATGCACACGCGAACCTCGTGCGCCTCGAAGTCGTCGCTGGACAGGAACCGCACGTCGTTGGTCGCGACCATCGGCAGGTCGTGCTCGCCCGCGCACTCCAGCGCGAACTGCAGGAAGTCCTCCTCGTGCTCCCGGTCGGTCTTGGTGACCTCCAGGTAGAAGCGCCCGGGAAAGTGGCGCGTCCAGTACTCCAGCGCTGCGGCCGCGGCCCGGCGGTTCTCGGCCACCATGGCCTGCCCGAGATCCCCGGCGACGCCGCCGGACAGGACGATCAGCCCGTCGCCGTGCTCCGCCAGGTCCCGGCGCAGGATCTGCGCCTGCCCGTTGCGGTAGCGCTCGCTCAGCAACCGACAGAGGTTCCGGTAGCCGGTCCGGTCCTGGCACAACAGCACCGCCCGGGCGGACCGGTCGCGCATGACCGGCATTTCGAGGTCAATCTCCGCGCCCAGGATCGGCTTGATGCCGTACTCCAACGCCGCCTTGTAGAACTTGACCGCCGCGAACAGGTTGTTGCGGTCGGTCAGGGCGACCGCCGGCATGCCCAACTCCGCCGCCCGCTCCATCAGCGGGGCGATGCGCACCAGACCGTCGTCCAGCGAGTACTCGGTGTGCAGGTGCAAATGAACGAAGTTCACGCGGCCGGCTCCTCCAGCGCCGCGCGCACCGGGGCATAGCTGCGCCGATGCTGCTGCCCGGGCCCGTGTTCGGACAGGGCGCGCCGGTGTTCCGCCGAAGGGTAGCCCTTGTGCCGGGCGAACCGGTAGCACGGCTCCTGTACATCGCAGTAGCGCATCCAGGCGTCGCGCGCCTCCTTGGCCAACACCGAGGCCGCGCTGATGCTGGCCACCCGGGCGTCCCCGCCGACCACCGCCGTCGCCGGGCACGGCAATTCCGGGCAGTGCCGCCCGTCCACCAGCACGTGCGCGACCCCGCCCGGCAGCCGGGCCACCGCTTCCGCCATGGCGCACAGGCTCGCCTGCAGGATGTTGATGCGGTCGATCTCCGGCGCCGGCACGAAGGCCACCGCGTACGCCCGGGCCGCGGCCCGGATCTGCACCGCCACGCGCGCCCGCCGCGCCGGCGTCAACACCTTGGAATCGGCCAGGCCCTCGATGCGGCAACCCGCCGGCAGCACCACGGCGGCGGCGGCCACCGGGCCGGCCAGCGCGCCCCGCCCCGCCTCGTCCACCCCCGCGACCCGGCCGGGGTCCGGCAGGGACGGCAACAACTCCATCGGGACAGGCATCGGCAGGGTCGGGACGGGTCAGGCAGCAAAATAGGGTGAACCCCCGCATTGTACCCAAGCCGGAATCCGCACCCCGAAAAGCCCCGCGGGCTATAATTTCGGAACCGCGCCGCACTGCCCGACCGCTTTTCCCTCCGTGACCCCCCCGCTTCGCACCGCCGTCATCGGGGTCGGCTACCTGGGGCGATTCCATGCGCAGAAGTACGCCGTCTTGGACGATTCCGAACTGGTCGGCGTGGCCGACACCGATCCCGAACGCCTCGCCGCGGTCAGCGGCGAACTCGGGGTCCCCGGCTTCCCCGACTACCGGGACATCCTCGGCCGGGCAGATGCCGTCAGCATCGTCGTGCCGACCGCGAAACACTACGAGATCACCCGGGCCTGCCTGGAAGCCGACTGCCACGTGCTGGTCGAAAAACCCTTCACCTCCTCGGTCGAAGAGGCGACCCGGCTGATCGAACTCGCCCGCCAGAGACAGCGCCTCGTCCAGGTCGGCCTGCTGGAGCGGTTCAATTCGGCGTTCTGCGCCCTGATGCAGGGGCTGGAGACCCCCCGCTTCATCGAAGTCCACCGCCTGGCGCCCTGGACCCCGCGCGGCGCCGAAATCGACGTGACCCTGGACCTGATGATCCACGACATCGACCTGGCCCTGACCGTGGTCGGCGAGGATCCCCACGACATCCGCGCCAGCGGCGCCGCCGTGATCGGCGACACCCTGGACATCGCCAACGCCCGGCTCGAATTCCCCGGCGGCTGCGTCGCCAATGTCACCGCCAGCCGCCTGAGCCGCCGCAGCGAGCGCCGGATGCGCGTCTTCCAGCACCATTCCTGCTACACCCTGGACCTGCACAAGCGGGAACTGGACCGCTACCGCCTGCGTACAGGCGATGCGCCGCCCCCGGACCGCATCGAGCATGCGAACGAGGCCTTCCAGGACACCGATTCGCTGCGCGAGGAGATCCAGCACTTCATCCGCTGCGTCCGGCAGGGCACCGAACCCATGGTGCGCGGCGAGGACGGCCTGCGCGCCTTGCGCACCGCACTGGAAGTCGGTCAGCGCCTGCGCGAGACGACCCTCTCATGAGCGCCCCCCTCCCCATCCTGGACCTGGCCGCGCAGTACGCGGCCCTGCAGGAGGAGATCGAGGCCGCCGCCGTGCGCGTGCTGCGCAGCGGCCGCTACGTGCTGGGCCCGGAAGTCGAGGCCCTGGAGGCGGAACTCGGCACGATGCTCGGCATCGACCACGTCGTCAGTTGCGCCTCCGGCACGGACGCGCTGAGCCTGTCCCTGCGCGCGCTCGGCATCGGGCCCGGCGACGACGTCCTGGTCCCGGCCTTCACCTTCGCCGCGCCGGCCGAGGCCGTCGCCCTGGCCGGGGCGCGCCCGGTGTTCGTGGACATCGACCCCGAGACCTTCCTGGTCGATCCCGACTCGTGCCGCAATGCCGTCACGGACCGCACCCGCGCGGCCGTGGTGGTGCACCTGTACGGCCGGCCCGCCGACGTCTCTGCGATCCGTGCGGCGGTCGGGCCGGAGATCGCCATCGTCGAGGATTGCGCGCAAAGCTTCGGCGCCAGGACAGCAGGCCGGGCGACCGGCAGCTTCGGACAGGTCGCCTCCTTCAGTTTCTTTCCCAGCAAGAACCTCGGTGGATGCGGCGATGGCGGGGCGGTGGCGACCGGCGACGGCGAACTCGCCGCCCGGCTGCGCGCCTTGCGCAACCACGGCTCCCGCCGGTCCTACCACCATGAAATGCTAGGCCTGAACAGCCGCCTCGACGAGATCCAGGCCGCGATCCTCCGCGTCAAACTGCCGCATGTCGCCGAGTGGAACGCGCAGCGCCGCCAAGTCGCCGGCCGCTATACCGAACGGCTCCAGGCACTGGACGGAATCCGCCCCCCGGCGGATGCACACGGCCACGTCTGGCACCAGTACACCCTGCTCAGCCCGCAGCGCGACGCCCTGCACCGGCAACTGGCCGAGGACGGCATCGAGAGCCGGGTCTACTACCCGATCCCCCTGCACCGGCAGGAGGCCTACGCGCCGTGGGCGGACGGGGTCTCGCTGCCGGCGGTCGAGCAGGTCTGCGCCCAGTGCCTGTCGCTGCCGATGTTCCCGGAACTCTCGCCCGCCCAGACCGAACAAGTCTGCGCCAGCCTCGCCCGTGCCGAACCCTGAACCGGCCGCGCACCTGATGCTGGTCTCCGGGGAGGCCTCCGGCGACCGCTACGCGGCAGAACTGGTCGAGGAACTTCGGGGGCGGCATCCTGCGTGGACCTGGTCCGGCATGGGCGGCGCAGCCTCGCGCGGGGCCGGCATCGAGCTGCAGGTCGACTCCACCGGGCTGGCCGTCGTCGGGCTGGTGGAGGTGCTGCGCCATTACCGGGAGATTCGCCGGGCACTGGGGGCCCTCAAGGCGCAGGTCCGGGCCCGCAGGCCCCGGCTGCTGGTGCTGATCGACTACCCGGAATTCAACCTGCGGCTCGCCCGGTTCGCGCATCGGCACGGCGTGCCGGTGCTGTTCTACATCAGCCCGCAAATCTGGGCCTGGCGGGCCTGGCGGGTGCACGCGATCCGGCGCCACGTCGACCACATGGCGGTGGTCTTCCCGTTTGAGCGGGATTTCTACGAGAAACACCGCGTCCCCGTCACCTATGTCGGGCACCCCCTGTGCGGACAGACACGCCCGACGCAGCCGCCCGAGGCCGTCCGCGCACGCTGGGGACTGGATCCCGAGCGCCCGGTGGTGGGCCTTTTTCCCGGCTCCCGGCGCAGCGAAATCGCCCACCTGATGCCGGTCTGCGCCGGGGCGGTGCGGGAACTGCGAGACCATCCCGCCCGACCGCAATTCGCACTGGTGGTGCCGCCCGGGCTGAAACCCAACGACTACGCCCCGTGGCTGGGCGAACTGCCCGAAGTCCAATGCCTGCAGGAGCCGGTCTACGATGCCATGCAGGTGTGCGACATGGCGGCGGCGGCCTCCGGCACGGTCACGTTGCAGCTGGCCCTGATGCGCGTCCCGTTCTGCATGATCTATCGCCTGGCACCCCTGAGCTACTTATTGGCCCGCCTGCTGGTGCGCATCGACCGGTACTGCCTCGCGAACATCGTGGCAGGCGAAGACCTGGTTACCGAGTTGATCCAGGCCGATGCGACGCCGCAACGGATTGCGGCCGCCCTCACGCCCTGGCTGGACGATCCGGCGAAACTTGATCCGGTGCGCGCGCGGCTGCAGAAAGTCGAGGAGCGGCTGGGGCCGGCAGCCGGCATGCGCCCACTTGCCGACTGCGCGGAACAGGTGATGTCGGCGTCCGGGTGATTCCGGGCGCAAGCGCCAGACAAAAACCCGGGAAAGCCCCGGCTTGCTGTCAGGTCTTCCGACTAAGCCGGTGACTTGTCATCCGGATCGGCGGGGACGATCAGTTCCACCGAAGGATGGTCCGGAAACTTCGCGATCAGGCTCAGCCGTCCGCCCAAGGCTTCGACTTGCCGCCTGAGCGTCGAGACCAATAAGTCCTGGCGCGTCTCGATGCGCGAGATATTCTCCTGGGTAATTCCAAGGATCTCGGCAAGCTGCACCTGGGTCTGTTGCCGGAGCTTTCGCAGTTCCTGCAACGACATGATTTCGGCGATCAGTCCGTCCGTGCGTAATTCATCGCGGGAAGGCTGGCCGCTGGACGGCTTGACTGGCATCGTGCGGGGCTCCGGCAGCGGACGCTTTGGCTTGTCTTTGGTATTCATGGTGTTCTCCTTGCGCGAAACTCGCGAATGTTGGAATAGGTGGACTGGCGCTCTTGGTTAGTTCGCTTGTAGCCACGCCAGGTGAAGTCCGGGTAGTGATTCTGCTTTTCCGGCTCGACCAATTGCAGCCCCACGCTGCCGGCATAAGACGCAACCGCTTGCCTGGCCACAATTTCAAACAGAGTACTGATAACCTTGGTGTCGGAACCCAAAGGATACACACGCGCCCGGCGATCCACGACCCCGCACAAGGAATAGCCGTTCTGGATTTCCGCAAGCGCATTCAGGATAAACTGCTTCATCCCACAACCAATGCCTCCGTCATGCTGTTCCGCAAGTCCTCTGTTGATCCTAAATGGTAAAAGTGCGGGAAGGTTCGAACCTCATAATCGGAAAATTCTTCATGTAATCGGTTGTTCTTCCGATATTTGTTCTCAGACCACATTGAATAGAGAAATGGACATGGCAAAGCCTTCAAACTACGCTCCAGTTGTGTTGCGTCTGTGTCGGTCCAAGAATTGAAATAATCCGTGAATCGCCCGGCGTATGGCGGGTCGCAATAGACGAAATCACCTTCGCCAGCTTTGCCCAGAATGTCGGTCCAATCTGCACAGACAAACGTCCACGCCTTTCCTTCCATACACTCTGCGGCCCGCTGCACTTGGTTGCAAATCTTCGTGATGTAGGCAGGGCGGTAGCGTTCCGGCTTTCGGCAGAATGGGGTATTGAAGCGCCCCTTCTTGTTGAAGCGCACCAAGCCGTTGAAGCACGCTCGATTCAGGAATAGAAAGTCATGCGGATCGCCACTGTCGTTGAAGCGTTCCCGGACTCGGTAGAAGTGATCCTGCCCGTCCCGCAGAAGGCGTGCGCCTTCTCGCTCCAGGAACGCTCGCACTGTCGCGCTGGTGAGGGTCCCGGCCTGTATCGCCGCATAGAAGCGCACCAAGTGCGGGTTTGCATCGCCTAGCAGTGCGCGTTCAGGCTTGATGTTGAAGGGGACGACGGCAGACCCCAAGAAAGGCTCTATCCAGCGACCAGAGCCATCCCAATCGACACTATCCCGGATGAACGGAATCGCTTTCGTCTTGATCCCTTGTATCTTGAGCGGCGGGACTTGAACCGCGCTCATCTCCTTGCCCCCGAATCCAGCCCGTTATCTACAATCAGCTCAGCATACTTGGGCCTCTTGCGCGCCATGCCAGCGACCACGACGGACACCCTCTCGCATCGCCTGACCCCGGCCATCAAGACTCCAGGTTCCAGTCCGACAAGCGAATCAAGTGCAACGCCCCTTCCCATGTGGATAATGTAATCTACTGATTCTATACTGTCAAGGGCATGATTGGCGGTGCGGCATGTCTGCTTCCTCTCTCAGATCCCGCCGGTTGCCGGAATCGTTGCAGTTACTAATTGCAACCAGGCTGAACAAGCAACTACCGCCCTTTTTCTTTGTGCCTATGGGCAAGATGTGTGAGAGTTACTGTGGTAGAGTCTGGGGGGTCATAACCAATCTTGCAGAATCGCGGCCCAGACTGGGCAAACTATCCAAAAACTGCTGCCAGTACTGCAAGCATAACCGCAATCACAACACCAATCAACCATCTTTGCATACTTGCTTCCCTAGCCGAAATCAGAGTTTTCACGCTTTCTAAATCTGCTTTTGTCGGCAAATAATCAAGTCTGGTTTTTACTTCCCCCATTTGAATTTCAAGATGGCGCAAACGATTTCCAGTCCCATCGTCGTCGCCCCCTCCCCTGTTATCAGGTGACTCTGATGGTTCATCAGTAGTAACTGCTTTTAGATGACTTTCAGCCACGGCTATATTAGGAGCTAGTCTGCTTCGAGCCATTCCCACAGGGATTTTTGTGTGTGGCCTGAAAATGCCGAGTTCATTTTGAACACAGCGCCAGAGGATTGCCCAACGCGACT
This sequence comes from uncultured candidatus Poriferisulfidus sp., assembly GCA_965214545.1. GTDB lineage: Bacteria > Pseudomonadota > Gammaproteobacteria > Poriferisulfidales > Poriferisulfidaceae > Poriferisulfidus. The sequence goes on from OZ243950.1 coordinate 747,235, forward strand.
GTCACCTTTGATACCGACTGCTGTTGCAATTTCGCTGGTTACGGCAGAGGGTTCTTCTGTGCGAATCAGATAAAAGGTGTCAGTATATTTATATCGGTCTTTGTATGCGTCAAACAGTCGCTTCTCGACCTCTTCGTTCGGCTCCCACAGAACGACAGCAAACAGTTTTTTCATGGCGAGGTATCCGAGTCGGATGATGCATTATAGCAGGGCTTGACTTTCTCCCTGCTTTCCTGAGAGCACGCGGTTTGTCAACCTTTTACAGAATCCACACAACCTACTGGTTCTATAGCGGTAAGGAGCATGATTGGCAGTGCGGCATGCCCCGCCAATCGAGTCAGTCCGAACTTTTCTCGCGGATGATGCCGCGGCGGCTCTCCGCGATGAACACTCGCATCTGTTCCACTTCCGGATGCTCCCCAGCCAGTTGCCGGATCTCGTCCTCCGACGGCCCGCCCGATACGCGGACCAGCAATTTGTAGGCCCGCGACAAGGCCTCCATCGTCTCCTCGGGGAAGCCGGCCCGGCGCAATCCTTCACGGTTCAGCCCGTAAGGCCGGGCCAGGTTGCCCGACGCCAGCACGAACGGCGGCAGATCCTTGTTCAAGGCGGAGCCCATACCGCTGAACGCATGGCGCCCGATGCGACAGAACTGGTGCACCAGGGTGAAGCCGCCCAAGCTCGCGTGGTCCCCGACCTCGACATGGCCGGCCAGCGTCGCGCCGTTGGCGAAGGTCGCGTCGTTCCCGATTATGCAGTCGTGCGCAATGTGCACGTACGCCATGATCCAGTTCCGGCTGCCGACCCGGGTGCAGTTCTCGCCCTGGGCCGTGCCGCAATTGAGGGTCGCGAATTCGCGGATGGTGTTGCCGTCGCCGATCACCAGTTCGCTGTCCTCGCCGGCGTACTTCTTGTCCTGCGGGACCTCGCCGACCGAGGCGAACTGGAAGATCCGGTTCTCCCGGCCCACGGTGGTGCGCCCGGTCACCACGGCGTGCGGGCCCACCCAGGTGTCGGCGCCGATCCGCACGTGCGGGCCGATGACCGCATACGGGCCGATGTCCGCCGTCGGGTCGATCTGCGCCCCGGCGTCCACCACGGCCGTCGGATGAATGCTCAAGTCTCGAAGCCCGGTTACGCCTCTGCAGGCAGTTCCTTGAACATGCACATGATCCCGGCGCTGGCCACGATCTCGCCGGCGACCGAGGCGGTCGCGTCGAACGAGGCGCAGTTGCGGCGAATCCGCCGCAGTTTCACGGCAACCTCCAGCTGGTCGCCGGGTACGACCGGTTTCTTGAAGCGGGCCTTGTCGACCCCGACGAACATGTACAGGTTGTCGTCCTCCGGGCAGTATTCCGGCGTTTTGAATACCAACAGGCCCGAAGCCTGGGCCATCACCTCCAGGACCAGGACCCCCGGGAAAATCGGGATCCCGGGGAAATGCCCCTGGAAGAACGGCTCGTCCACCGTGATGTTCTTGATCGCCCGGATCGATACCCCGGGATCGATCTCCAGGACCCGGTCCACCAGCAGGAATGGATGACGGTGCGGCAGCAAACGCTGGATCTCCTGGATGTCAAACCCTTCGCTCACGACTTCTCTCCTTGCTTCAGGGCCCGCACGATCCGGTCGAGCTGCTTGAAGCGGGCGACGTTGCGCAACCAGTCCGCATTCTCCTGGATGGACGTGCCGGAACTGTAGGCACCGGCGCGGGTCAGGGTCTGGTTCGCCTTGGACATGCCGGTAATGATAACCCCATCGGCCAACTCCACGTGGCCCTGCACCCCGGCCGCCCCCCCGATCTGGCAGTAACGGCCGATCCGGGCGCTGCCCGCGATGCCGGCATTGCCGGCGATGGCGCAGTGGTCGCCGACCTGAACGTTGTGCGCGATTTGCACCTGGTTGTCGATCTTGACGCCGCAGCCGATCACGGTGTCGTCCAACATGCCGCGGTCGATGGTGCTGTTGGCCCCGATCTCGCAGTCGTCCCCGATCCGCACGCCGCCGCGGTGCACCAGCTTGACCCATTGCCGGTCCTGCCGGGCATAACCAAAACCGTCGGATCCGATCACCACCCCGGGCCAGACCTGCACCCGGTCACCGAGCCGGACCCGCCCGTGCAGGGTGACGCGGGCATGCAGGACGCATCCGTCGCCCAAGGTCACGCCCTCGCCGATCACGCAGTGCGGGCCGAGCACGCTGCCCGCGCCGATGCGTGCCTCCGCGCCCACCACGCAGCCGAAACCCACCTGCACCGGCGCCGCCAGCTGCGCGCGGTCGTCGACCAGGGCGCCGGGGTGGACGGCGTGCACCACCTCGGGGATCGGGTACAGGGCCTGCAACACGCGCGCCATGCCCAGGTAGGGATCCTTGCAGGACAGCGCCGGGGCCGGGCAATCGGTCCGGTCCGGTTCGCGCAGCAGCACCACGCTCGCTTGAGTCTGTTGCAGTTCGGCCCGGTGACGGGCGTGACTGTAGAAAGAAATAGAGCCGGGCCCGGCGGCGCCCAGGGAGGACGCGTGATCGATCAGGAGGTCCGGAACCGGCGACGGGTCGGAAATCCGCGCGTCGGCGATTTCCGCGATCTGACCCAGGGTCAGTGACACCACAATTCGGTTACGGATTATTCATCTTCTTGAGCACCCGCTCCGTGATGTCGATGCGCTTGCTGGCATACAGGGTCACGGCCTGGGTGAGAATCAGGTCGAATCCCTCCTCGCTCGCGATCTCGGCGACCACCGTGTTGACCTCTTCCTGCAACTTGCCGAGTTCCTCGTTGCGGCGGATCGCCAGGTCCTCGCGCACTTCGTCGCGCTTGCGCTCGAAGTCGCGGCGCCGGCGCTGCACTTCGCGCTCCTGCTCAAGCCGCTGTTCCTCGGACATCACGTCGCTCTCGTTGGTCAGCGCCTGGGCCAGGTCGGAGACTTCCTTATGGAGTTTTTCGAGTTCGTCGTTGCGGGGCGCGAATTCGTTCTGGAGTTTCTGCCGGGCCGCCACCGCCTGCGGAGAATCCTCCAGCAAGCGCCCGACGTCCACGAAGCCGACTTTGGCGTTTTGCGCGGGGGCGGCCCCACTCATGGCAAGCAGTGCCACAGCGACCGCGTGCGACCAGAAAAGGGATGGTTTCTTCATCAGTTGAATGCTCCTGTTGGCGCTCATTTTACACGGTCGCCTACAGCGACCCCAGATTGAACTGGTAGGACTCGGTCTTGTCGGTTTCGTGGTCGTTGATCGGCAGCGACAGGCTCATCGAGACCCCCCCGAGCGGCGACAGCCAGGAGATGCCCACGCCGAACGACGCGCGCAGCTCCTGGAGGTCGAAATCCTCCGCCTCGCTGAACACGTAGCCCGAATCCCAGAACAGGGCGCCGCGCAGGTTGGCCTCGTCGATGAACGGGATCGGGAACGACAATTCGGCCGAATAATTCAGCTTCAGGTTGCCCCCGTACGGCTCGTCGAACTCGTCGCGCGGGGCCAAGGTGTTGACCTCGTATCCGCGCACGCTCTTCGGGCCGCCGATCACGAACTTCTGCGAGAACGGCAGGTCGTCGGTGTCGCCGTAGCCGTCCCCGTAGGCGGCCTCGCCCTTCAGCGCGAAGGTCAGGTCCTCGGTCACCTTCAGGTACTCCTCCTGGACGTAGGACAGGACGTAGTACTCCAGGCCGCTGGCGGGCACCGTGGCGCGCGCCGATATCTGGCGCAAGGAACCCTCGCGCGTGAACAGGCTGCGGTCGCGAGTGTCGTAGGCGAAGGAACCGATCAGCGACAGGTTGTAGTAGGTGGCGTCGCAATAGACCGGGTTGCCGCCGGTACTCGGGCTGTACGAGACCTCGATCTCGCCGACGAACAGGCAATCGCCATCGTGATCCGAGAGGAACTGCCGCACCAGGAACGACGAGCCGGTGCCCGCGTCGAAGTTGATCCTCTGGAAGCGGGTGGCGAACGTGAACGTGCTGTCGTCGGCGATCGGGATGCCGTAGCTGAGGTAGGCCGCGAAGTCGCGCGACTCGTACTGGGTCTGCTGGTCGGCGCCCGCCGTGTCCACCTTGCGCGTGCTGAAGCCAAAACTGCGGCTGACGCCGTTGATGGTGTAGTACGGGTTGTAGAAGTCGAAGGAGTACCGGGTCGAGGTCTCGCTGTTGTCGAAGTGGATGCCGACCCGGTTGCCGGTGCCGAAGAAGTTCTCCTGCTCCACGCCGGCCGCCAGCGACAGGCCGCTGCCGCTGCTGAAGCCCGCCCCGGCGGTGAAGTTGCCGGCCAGCCGCTCGGTGACGGTGATGGTGAGGTCGACCTGGTCGTTGGTGCCCGGGACCCGGGTCTGCGTGATCTCGACGGTGTCGACGTACGGCAGCCGTTGCAGGCGCCGGCGCGAACGCTCCAGCTTCGGGGACGACAGCCAGGCCCCCTCCATCTGCCGCAGCTCCCGGCGCAGCACCTCGTCCTGGGTCGTGTAGTTGCCCACGATGTCGATCCGGCGCACGTACACCCGCTGGCCCGGATCGATGAAGAAATTGATCGACACCTCGCCCGCTTCCTCATCGAGGTCGGTGACCGGGTTGACCTTGGCGAAGGAATGCCCTTCCTCGCCGAGCCGGGACTTCAGGCGGCTGCTCGAGGCCTGCGCCCGCGAACTGGAGAAGTACTCGCCCGCCTGGATGGTCAGCAGCGCGCTCAGCTCCTCTTGCGGCACGATGAAGATGCCGGACAGGGACACCTCGCGCACCACGAAACGGCGTCCCTCGTTGATGTGGACCGTGACATAGATGCCCTCGCGGTCCGGGCTCAGCGAGATCTGCGCCGAATCCACCCGGAACTTCAAAAACCCGCGGTTCAGGTAGAACGAGCGCAGGCGCTCCAGGTCGCCCGACAACTGCAACTTCGAGTACTTGCCGGTATTGCCCATGATGTCGTACCAGGCCGGCTCTGAGGATTCGAACAGCTCCAGCAGCCGGTCCTCGGTATACGACACGTTGCCGACCACGTGGACCTGCCGGATCGTCGCCGGCTCGCCCTCCACCACGTTGATGTGGATCGCCACCCGGTTCTCGCCCAGGTCGCGGACGTCGACCGCGACTTCCACGTTGTAGAAGCCGATTGCATGGTACTGCTGCAGGATCTCGTTGTTGAGCCGGTCCAGCAGCGGCTGGTTGAAGATCCGGCCGGTCGCGATGCCGGCGTCCTCCAGCACCTCCTCCAGGGTGTCGTCCTTGATCACCTCCAGGCCCTCGAAGGCGATTTCGGTGATGGCCGGGCGCTCCACCACGCGCACCACCAGCACGTTGCCGCGGCGCGACACCTCGACGTCGCTGAACAACTGCGACTGGAACAGCGCCCGCACCAGCTCGCTGGTTCGGGCCACGTCGAAATCCTCGCCCACCTCCACCGGGAGATAGGTGAACACGGTGGCCGCCTCCAGGCGCTGCAGGCCCTGCAGTTCGATGTCTTCCACCACGAACGCGAACCCGCGCGGGGCCACCAGCATCAGGGCCAGACACAGGAAGATTGGACCGGATTTTGAACGACGCATCGGCTTATCCGAGAATTCGGGCAAAGTCATTGTAAAGGGCAAGCCCCATCAGCCCCACCAGCATGGCCACGCCCAGGCGCTGGCCGACCGCCTCGACCGCCGGCGGCACCGGCCGCCCGGTCAGCGCTTCGACCAGACAGTACACCAGGTGCCCGCCGTCCAGGATCGGGATCGGAAGCAGGTTGAGGATCCCCAGGCTGACGCTCAGCAGGGCCAGCATCGACACGAAGGCCGCGAACCCGATCATCAGCGACGTGCCGGCGAATTCGGCGATGCCGACCGGCCCGCTGATGTTCTTGACCGACGCGCCGCCGACCAGCAGCTGCCCGATCAGGCGGACGGTCAGGACGCTGAAGTCCCAGGTCCGCTCGGCACCCAGCACCAGGCTCTCCCCGACCGGATAGCGCACCACGACGCCCAGGCGTTCCGCCAGCTCCGGGTCCCGCGCCGGCGTCACCCCGATCCGGCCGATCGACGTGCCGGACTGGTCCCGGGCCTCGATGCGGACCGCCTGTTGCCGGCGCTGCCCGTCCCGCTCGAACTCGACCGCCACGGACTGGCCCGGCCGTGCGCGGATCAACGCCGACATCCCCTCCCAGGTCGCCACCGGCTCCGCGCCGAGGCGCAGGATGCGATCGCCGCTGCGCAGGCCCCCCGCCGCCGCCGGCGAGCCTTCCAGGACGGTGCCGATCACGGGCCGGGAGGTCGAACGCAACGGGTGCATGCCGAGCGCACCGAACACGTCCTCGTTCTTCAGCAACCCCGGCCCCACGTCGATGACCGGGTACGCCACGCCGCCGTCCCCGCGGCGCACCTCCAGGGCGATGACGCCATCGCCAAGCCCCGAATCCAGCAGCGGCACGATGAAGGCCTGCCAGGTGCGGATCGGCTGGTCGCCGACGGACAGGATTTCATCGCCGGTCTGCAGGCCCGCGGCCGCGGCAGGCGAACCCGCCGCCACGTGGCCGACCAGCGGGCGCCGCCCGCTCTCACCGGTCATGAACACCAGGGAATACAGCAGGAAGGCCAGCAACAGGTTGAACGCCGGGCCGGCGGCAATGATCGCGGCCCGTTGGACCAGCGGCTTCCCAGTGAACTCGGCGCCGTGCTCGTCTTCCGCAATGGCCGTGCCCTCGCGCTTGTCCAGCATCTTCACGTAGCCGCCGAGCGGCAGGACCGAGACCACCCATTCGGTCCCGGTGCGCGGCGAGACGTGGCAGTACAGGGGGCGGCCGAAACCGACCGAGAAGCGGAGCACTTTCACGCCGCAGCGGCGCGCCACCCAGTAGTGCCCGAATTCGTGGAAGGTCACGAGTATCGCGATGGCCGCCAGGAACGCCGCCAGGCTGATCAACACACTCACAGCGCTTCCATCGCCTGCCGGGCCTGCGCCCGCGCCTCGTGATCCGTGCCGATGATGTCGTCGATCCCGCCCGGCTCACCGGACGGGACCGCTTCCAGTACCCGCCCCACCAGCGCCGCGATCTGCGGGAACCGGATGCGCCCGCCCAAGAACCCGTCGACCGCGATCTCGTTGGCCGCATTCAGCACGGTCGGCGCCAGGCCGCCCGCCTGCATCGCTTGGCGCGCCAGGTCCAGGCAGGGATAGCGCCCGGGCGGCGGCGGATACCAGTTCAACGGGGCGCACTGCGCCAGGTCCAGGGGGGCCACCCCGGAAGGCAGGCGCCGGGGCCCGAACAGGGCGTAGCTGATGGCCACGCGCATGTCGGCCGGCCCCAGGTGGGCCAGCGTAGAACCGTCGCGCAGGGTCAGCAGGGCATGGACGATCGATTCCGGATGGATCACCGCGTCGACCCGGTCGGCATCGAGGCCGAACAGCCAGCGCGCCTCCATCAACTCCAGCCCCTTGTTCATCATGGTCGCGGAATCCACCGAGATCTTCCGCCCCATCTTCCAATTCGGATGCGCGCATGCCTGGTCCGGGGTGACCGTCTCCAACTGCTCCAGCGGGGTCTCGCGGAACGGCCCGCCGGACGCGGTCAGGGTCGCCCGTTCGATGGCCCCGGGGTCGGTCTGCGCCAGGCACTGGAACAATGCGTTGTGTTCGCTGTCGACCGGGACCAGTTCGCAATTGTGGCGGCGCACTTCCTCCATGAACAGCCCGCCCCCCGCCACCAGCGCTTCCTTGTTCGCCAGCAGCACCCGGCGCCCGGACCGGACCGCGGCCAGCGTCGGCACCAGCCCCGCCAGCCCGACGATCCCGGCCATCACGCAATCGGCCTCCTCCGAGCCCGCCAGGTCGCGCAGCTCGTCTTCTCCCTGCAACACTTCGGTGTCCAGCGGCTCCGCGCGCAAGGCGTCCCGCAGGCTTTGCGCGGCTGCGGCATCGGCCAAGGCAGCATAGCGCGGGCGATGCCGGCGGCATTGTTCGAGGAGCGTCGCATGGTCCGTGTTCGCGGCCAGCGCGAACACCTCGACCTGGTCCGGATGACGGGCCGCGAGGTCCAGCGTGTTGATGCCGATCGTGCCGGATGAGCCCAGCACCGTCAGCCGCATCGCAGTCATCTCAGCAGTACCCCCTGCAAGGCCTGGACGCCCAGGGCGTACACCGGCGCGGCGGCCAGCAAGCCGTCGACCCGGTCCAGCACCCCCCCGTGCCCCGGCAGGAGGCGGCCGCTGTCCTTGACCCCCGCCCGGCGCTTGAGCTGGCTCGCGGCCAGGTCGCCGACCACGCTGAAGCAGGCCACCAGCACGGCCAGGCAGGCAAAATAGAACCAGGCCGCCAGGGGAAGCTCAAGGGCCCACGCCATCAGAATGCCCGCCACGGCCGTCGCCAGCAGGGCGCCCACCAGCCCGGCCCGGGTCTTGCCCGGGGAGATCTCCGGGGCCAGGGGCGTCCGGCCGTAGCGCCGCCCCACGAAATAAGCGGCCGTGTCCGCCACGGCCACCAGCACGAGAAATCCCCATACGAACGGTCCCAAAAAAGCTACCAAGACCCACCCCGCCACCGGGATGGCCACCCACCCCAGCATACCAAAAAACGGCGTCTCGACAATGCGCGGGAGCGGCGCGCCCGCGATGCGCAGCAACGCGAGGCTCCACAGCCCGAATGCCAACCACACCGCATTTTCGAGGGCGGGCGACATCAGGACCCACGCCAGCATCGCGCAGCCCGCAAGATAAGCGAGCCGCCCCCCGCGACCCCATCCCAGCAGCCCGGCCCATTCCCAGGCCGCCACCGTGCACGCCGCGGCGACGAACAGCATCCACGGCGCCGGGCCCACGCCGGCCTCGTTCAGGGCCAGCGCCCCCGCCACCGCCCCCAGCAGGACGGCGGCCGTGCCGACGCGCCGGGCGAGCTCGTTCATCCGGCACTGCCCCCGAAACGCCGGTCCCGTTCGGCAAACCACTCCAGCGCGCGGTCAAATGCCGCCTCGTCGAAATCCGGCCACAGGCAGTCGGTGAAATACAGTTCCGTGTAGGCCAGCTGCCACAGCAGGAAGTTGCTCAGCCGGAACTCGCCGCCGGTGCGGATCAGCAGGTCCGGGTCCGGTGCGTCCCCGGTGCCGAGCGCCTGCGACACCGCCGCCTCGTCGAGGCGGCCGGGCGGCACCGCCTGACAGCGCCGGAAGGCGGCCAGCAGGTCCTCGCGGCCGCTGTAATGCAAGGCCACGTACAGGTCCAGGCTCGGCTGCGGCGGGGCCTGCGCCTCAATCTGCCGGATCTTCGCCCGGGTGCGGGCAGGCAGTCGGTCCAGTTCCCCGATGAAATGCAGGCGGACCCCCTGCTGCATGAGTTCCTCGGCCTGCCCGTCCAGCGTTTCGACCAGCAGCCGCATCAGCAGGTCCACCTGCGGCTTCGGCCGGCTGCGGTTCTCGCGGCTGAACGCAAACAGGGTCAGGGTCGGGATCCCGCGCCGGGCGGCATGCTCGACCAGGGCGCGGGTGGCACGGATGCCGGCGCGATAGCCGTCCTCGTGGCGGCTTCCACGCTGGCGCGCCCAGCGGCGGTTGCCGTCCAGGATCAGTGCGACATGGGCCGGGAGCTCGGACCGCGGCAAGGTGAATTCGCGCACCGCTCTGCGGAAATCCTCAGATCTCCAGCAAGGCCTTTTCCTTGTCCGACGCCATCTGCTCCGCTTCGCGGATCGACTCGTCGGTCAGCCCCTGCACCGCCTCCTGGTCGCGGCGTTCCTCGTCCTCGCTGATCTCCTTCTCCTTCAGCAGGTCCTTGAGCATGTGGTTGGCGTCGCGCCGGACGTTGCGGATCGAGACGCGGGCCTCCTCCAGGGTCTCCCGGACCTGGCGCACCTGGACCCGGCGGCGCTCCTCGGTGAGCGGCGGCATCGGCAGCCGAATCACCTGCCCGGCGCTGTTCGGCGTAATGCCGAGGTCGGAGTTCAGCAAGGCCTTCTCGACCGCCTCCAGCATGTTCTTCTCCCACACCTGCACCACCAGCGTGCGCCCTTCCTCGACCGTCACGCTGCCGACCTGGGCGATCGGCACCTCGGCCCCGTAGTAGTCCACCTTCACCGCGTCGAGCAGGCTCGGATGCGCGCGGCCGGTGCGGATGCGGGTCAGGGCCTCGCCCAGGACGCCGAGGCTTTTCTGCATGCGCGCGCGGGCATCAGCCAGGATCTCCTCACGCATGGGCGCCCTCCGCGTGCACCAGGGTGCCGACCGGCTCGCCGGCCAGCAGGCGCATCAAGGCGCCGTCCTCGAACATGTCAAACACCCGGATCGGGATCCGGTTGTCCCGGCACAACACCAGCGCGGTCGAATCCATCACGCCCAGCTTGCGGTGCAGGGCCTCGTCGTAGTCGATGACGTCGAAGCGTTGCGCGTCGGTGTGGGTCAGGGGGTCGCTGGAATAGACCCCGTCCACCTTGGTCGCCTTGAGCAGGATGTCGGCGCCGATTTCCACCGCGCGCAAGCTGGCCGCGGAATCGGTCGTGAAAAACGGGTTGCCGGTCCCGGTGGCGAACACGACCAGGCGGTTCTTCTCGAGATGGCGCACGGCGCGGCGCCGGATATAACCCTCGCACACCTGCGGCACCGGGATGGCGGACATCACCCGGCACGGGACCCGGTTCTGCTCCACCGATTCCTGCAGAGCCAGCGCGTTGATCAGGGTGGCCAGCATGCCCATGTGGTCTCCGGTGACGCGGTCGATGCCGGCCGCCTCCAGGCCTTCGCCGCGCACGATGTTGCCGCCGCCGACCACCACCGCGATCTGCACATCCTGCGCCTGCGCCTGGGCCAGGACCTGGGCCAGCCGGCGGACGGTTTCCGGATCGATCCCGTGGCGCTGAGGGCCCATCAACGCCTCGCCGCTCAGCTTCAGCAGGATGCGGCGGTATGCGGCGGGCATGGCGGCGTCGGGGTCAGTGTTTTTCGGCCTGGGCGCGAACTTCCTCGGCGAAGTTTTCCTGCTTCTTCTCGATCCCCTCGCCGACCTCCAGGCGCACGAACGCCCGCACCGAAGCCTTCTTCGACTGCAGCAGCTTGCCGACCGTCAGCTCCGGGTCCTTGACGAACGGCTGGCCCAGCAGCGTGATCTCGGACAGGTACTTGCGCAGGCGCCCGGCAATCATCTTCTCGATGATCTCCGGCGGTTTGCCGGACTCCTGCGCCTGCGCGGTCAGCACCTCGCGTTCTTTCTGCAAGAGCTCCGCCGGGACTTCGTCCTCGCTCACGCACACCGGGCGGGACGCCGCGACATGCATCGCCAGGTCGCGGCCCAGTTCGGGCTCGCCGTCGAACGCCACCAGCACGCCGATGCGCCGCCCGTGCAGGTAGCAGGCGATCGAGGCGCCGTCGGCATCCAGGGCCTGCACGCGGCGGGCCTGGATGTTCTCGCCCAGGCGGGCCACCAGTTCCCGGCGCGCCTCATCGAGCGTGCCGCCGTCGGCCGGCTGGTTCATCAGGGCCTCGACGTCGCCGGCGCCCGACGACAGGGCCGTCTCGGCGCAGGTCTGGGCGAACGCCAGGAAGCCCTCGTCCTTGGCGACGAAATCGGTCTCGCTGTTCAGTTCCAGCAGCAGTGCGCGGGCGCCGTCCGCCGATTTTGCCAGGGCCAGCGAGCCCTCCGCCGCGGTGCGCGCGGATTTCTTGTCCGCCTTCATTTGCCCGGACGTGCGCAGGTGCTGGACGGCAGCGTCGATCTCGCCCCCGCACTCGCTGAGCGCGCGCTTGCATTCCATCATGCCCACCCCGGTCCGGGTGCGCAGTTCCTTGACGAGTTGTGCGGTAATCTCCATGAATGACTCCTCGGTTCCGTCCGCTTACTTGGCCGCCGGTTCAGGTTCAGGCTCAGGTTCAGGTTCGGGCTCGGGTTCGGGCGCGGGCTCAGGCTCGGCGGCCTGTTCGGGCTCGGACGCCTCGTCCGCGTGATCCGCGCCATCCGCGGCCGCCGGAGGTTCGGCCGGGGCCTCGGCACCGGGGTCTGTCGCATCGCCAAGGGCTTCGGCCGGGGCATCGCCGTCAGCCGGTCCGTCGGAATTGTCTGAATCCTGCGCTGCTGCAGGTTCCGCCGGCGCCTCGCCTACGGCCTCCCCGGGCGGCTCGTCCGCCTTCGACTCGACGCGCAACTTGGCGCGGCGCCCCTTGCGCTTCACGGACGGCTCCCGGGAGGCGGACGCGTCGACCACGACCCCTTGTTCCTCCGCCTGCTTTTTCCCTTCCTGGATCGCCTGGCTGATCACGTCCATGTACAGCCGGATCGAGCGGATCGCGTCGTCGTTGCCCGGGATGATCCGGCCGATGCCTTCGATCGAGCTGTTGCTGTCGACCACCGCCACCACCGGGATGTCCAGGCGGCGGGCCTCCCGCACCGCGATGTTCTCGTAGCGGACATCGATCACGAACAGGGCATCCGGCAGGCGCTCCATGGCCTCGATGCCGCCCAGGCTGCGTTCCAGCTTGATCTTCTCCCGGGTCAGGCGCAACGCCTCCTTCTTGCTGATCCGCGCCATCAGGTTCTCGCCCTCCATGCGCTTGAGGTCCTGCAGGCGCTTGATCGAGTTGCGCACGGTGTGGAAGTTGGTCAGCGTGCCGCCCAGCCAGCGCTGCGAGACGTACGGCATCCCGCACTCCTCGGCCTTGGCCCGGACGATGTCCTGTGCCGCCCGCTTGGTGCCGACGATCAGGATCGTCTTGCCCTCGGCGGCCCATTGGCGCACTTGGTCGGCAGCCTCGTCCAGCATGCGCTGGGTGATTTCGAGGTTGATGATGTGGATTTTGTTGCGCTCGCCGAAGATGTACGGCGCCATGCTGGGATTCCAGTACCGGGTCTGATGTCCGAAGTGGACACCGGCTTCCAGCATTTCACGCAAGGTGGCACACGGCATTGCGGCCCTCCTGATGGCGGCTCCGGGCTGTCAGGCCCCGAAGCCTTGCGGGTTGTCAACTTGCCCGGACCTCTCGCGGCAACCCCGGGGGGCACCCACCGCGCGGTTCAGTCCGGACGCGAATTTTGCAGGCAAGCCTGCGAGCGCGCATTATACATGGACGGCCCGGTGGGTTGGCGTCAGTTGAGCGTGCGAAGGGGTCGGAAAGCGCGCCCAGAATCAACCGAGACGATGGCCATCACCGCAATAAGACCGGTACGCAGGCCCACCCGCCGCCAGCGGGGAGGCTGCGCCCGACGCGCCCTCCCCCTGGCGATGGCGGTTCGTCGCGGCGGCCAAGCCGCCGCGACGCATCCCTTACTCCTTAATCTGCGTAGTAAAGGCCTACGGCTGCGCCGTGGGTGTCATCGGGATCGTCAAACCTTACGCCAAAGCTTACGCTAAAGCTGCCATAAAAGCCGTCAGGTGCTTCACCACTTGTGTCCCCATACGCCGTCGCATCCCAACTGCCGGCGGGCTGAGAACCAACATAAATAACACCGGGCGAGACCACTCCTTGATTTATGCGCGCTTCGAGCAGCCTGAGACTCCAGCCGGCGTCCACGTGACCACTGCCCTGGCCGGCCACGGCCCTGAAATTGTCAATTTTGCCCTCCAGGCCCGGCAACACAAAGTCCGAAAAGTCCTGCGGGTTAAACCAACCGAATGTCGCCACCAGCTTCACGTCCGCCTCGAAATGGCCGGACGCGTATACCGGATCGTCTCCTGTACCTGTGTTGCGTGCAGACAGGCCGCGCGCCTTGCCGGTGTAGGTGGCGTTGGTGGGAGCGGGAAAGTAGAAGCCTAGGGAGTTCACTGGTACTTGTGGTGGCCCGACCACGCCGACGCGGCGTTGGAGTGTAAGGTCATCATCGACACCCGTCAGCCACATGCCGTAATCGACATAGCTGGCCACCTCGTAGGTCCCGTCGCCGTCGGAATCCTCATAGCGGGCCTCTGTGGAGTCGTATCCAATACTGGCCTGCCTGCTGCTCTTCACGGCAGGAGTGAAATACCAGCCCACGTCAAAAAGATCGTCTCCTGTTAGTCCACAGAAACCTGGGGTATCGCAGTAGAGCGTCCCTTCAATGCCATTCAACTGGCCATTGACGGTGTCTCGGACGGATAAACTGCCTAGTTGCGACCCATCCGCTGGGACGAAGTCAGACGTTTTCAATCCAGTCAAAACGATCGCAGGATGATCTGCTGGAAGGTGGATAGGCGTCGAGCCATCTGCCTTGAAAAGGGAACGACGCTGGAGATTCCAGGCATCGTTGCCGTTGGCGATGTCCTCGAACGTCATCGTTTCTGCCGGTCTGGGGGCACGGGCGAAGACATAGTCCATGGTGTCGAGGTCGGTAAGGGCGTCGGTAACAGCCCATTTTTCTCGGACTGGGGGCTTGGCGCTGTGGAGGTAGAGCGGGACGCTAGCAAGCAAAGCGAACACCTGCTTCGCCTTTTCGCTTTCGGTGTCCTCATCCACTGCGGTCTGCCAGTCATCGAGGCTGTCTTTGAGAAGCGTCCAGATTTCATCAATATCGTCTCGATACCCCTCGGCCTCATCAGCCTCATTTCTCTTTGTGACAAGTTCTGATTCCGCTTCAAAGGCCTGATTTTGAAGATCAATGACTTCCTCACGTTTCACAGAAAGCTCCTTATCTTTCTCAGTGGCCTCCATCCGCTTGGACTCGACCAGCGCCTTCATCTCCGCATAGGTGTAGTCCCTACCCATATAAGTGCGGGTCCCCGTCCTTTCTTCATTTTCCCAGACTACGATCACGTCCTCAATATCTATCACTTCCAGTTCGAGATCCTCAATTTTGCCCTCAATCTCTATCGCTTCCTGTTCGGCCTCCGAAACCTGCCCCTTGAGCTTCTCTACCTCTCCATCCTTCCCACCGAGGCGATCGACCTCTTTCTCTAAATTTTCGTACGCATATTGAGCAACCTGGAGATAGCCCTCGATTTCATCGATATCTTCTTTAATCCCCTCGAGATTGTCGAGGGCGTTTTTTGCGATGCCCCCGGACACGCCCATGGCGCTGCTGATGATTGTTGTTGGCGAAGCCGTAATAAACTCGCCAATGGAGGCACCTTTGCTGGAGTCGCCGACCTTGTCATTTACCATGCCCTCGGTCGTTCCCGCATCATCCTTGGCCTGTGCCGCGTCGGTCAACCCATAGGTGCTGGGATCAACGCCGTTGACCGGGTCGGGACCGGGAGTGGTAGTACCACCGCCACCAGTGCCCGTGCCGCCGCCACCGGTGCCAGTGCCACCGCCAGTGCCGCTGCTAGTGCCGGTGTTGCTGGCGACCGTCCCGCCGCCGCCGCCGCCGCCACCACAGGCGGAGAGCGCCAAAGTCAACAAGATCAACGCAGAATATTTTGAGAGTCTCATGGAATTTACCTCCTCAGGATTCGAGATGTCAGGAACAGGCCGGAGCCGCGCAGTGCCGCCTAGACAGCCGAAGAGGTCCCTCGGCAGCCCGCCGGGCACAAGACCGCAAGGCCGACCCGATACCGGATCGCCCGCGCACGGTCGCCCATGGCTGGAAAACAGAAAAAGCCGGAATGCTTCCGGCTCGGCTAAAGAGTAAGAAAAAATCAGGCTGCGTAACGCAACCTGCGGCCTGTAGCGGCCCTAGTTCAGTTTCAGGGGGGGGGGGGGGCTATGGTTCGGCCAGCGCTCAAAAGCGCGGTCCACAGGCGCACCATACGCGGCGACGAACGGAAGTTCGTCCCGGAATTCGTTGATTTTGAAATCACGTTCATGGTGCCCGCTTTCGGTCGGCTTATTCTAACCCAATATCTGGGCCTACGCGCAAGCCCAAAACACAAGCCCAAAATATTTGCTCGTGACCGTCACGCATGTCTCTGGCGGTCATTCCGCGCGCAACACGAAAAACTCTTGATCAACCATTTCGATCCCTACTCTGGCTCGTTGTTCTCCCGACCCGACGCCGCGGTCCGACTCCCCCAGCCATGCTCGACCGCGAGCACCGCCGCCGCAACCCGGGACGTCACCGCCAGTTTTCGCAGGATCGCCTTGACGTGAACCTTGACCGTGCCCTCGGAAATGCCCAGATTGTTTCCGATTCCGCGATTGCTCAAGCCTTCTGCCAGCAGGGCCAGGATCTCTCGCTCGCGAGGGGTGAGGACATCGAACGGGCTGTCGTCGCTCTCGGGAGGTTCCGGCTCCCGGCCCTGTACCACCCGGGCCAGGGCCGGCGCCAGGCTCGGCGCCACCACGGCCTCGCCCGCCTCGATCGAACGCAACGCCATCACCAAGGCATCCGGCTCCATGTCCTTCAGCAAATACCCGCTGGCCCCGGAGCGCAGCGCTTCAATCAAATCCTGCTCTTCGTCGCTCGTGGTCAGCATCACCACCGGCGGGCCATTCTCATCTTCCCGCAATTTTCGCAGGATCGCGAGCCCATCGGTCTGCGGCAGGCGCAAATCCAGTAACACGATGTCCGGGCGGCGCCGGGCGATCGCCGCATAACCGGATTCGGCATCGCCCACCGAATCCAGCACTTCCAGCCCATGCCGCTCCAGCAAGCCCTGCAGGCCCTCCCGGAACAAGGTGTGGTCATCAATGACCGTGACCGTCAGCGTCATGCCGCCTGGGCCCTCTCCGGCCTGGCCTTGAATTCCAGCGAGACCCGCACGCCCTCGTCCGGCTCGCTCTCCACCCGCACGCGCCCGCCCAGGCGCAGGGCCCGGTCCTGCAACAGGCTCAATCCGATGTGGCTGCCGGCCCCTTCCCGCGGAGGGCTCGAAAAACCCACCCCGTCATCTTCCACCAAGATCCGGCAATTCCCGCTCTCGGCCTCGCCTGAAACGAGGACGCGCACCGTGCTGGCCTGCGCATGCTTGCGCGCATTGGCCAAGGCTTCCTGCACGATGCGCACGACCTGCAACTCGTGCTCGGCCAGCAGCTTCAGGCCTTCCCACTGGATCTGCAGCAACACTCGGACATCCGGGCAGTCCCGCCGAAAGCGTTCCACGGTCCGCTCGATGGCCGGCAGCAAGCCCGCTTCGCTGATCGGCACGCGGAAATGCGCGATCAGTTCCCGCAGCTCGATATTGGCTTCTTCCAGGCTCGCCTCGATCCGTTCGAGTTCCTCCCAGGTCTGCTCCTCGTCCCCCCGGTGCAGGGTCTCGTCCAGCACCCGCACCTGCATCTTGATCCCGGCCAAGGTCTGCGCCAGGGAATCATGCAGTTCCCCAGACAAGCGGGTGCGCTCCTTCATGGCCGTGTTGTCGCTGAATTCCTGCAACTGCTCTTCCGTGTCGCGCGACAGGGTCTGAACCATCTCGGCGAATACGTTCAGGTCGGTCGCGAGTTCCGCAAAATCACCCTTCGGCGGCACCGGCACCCGCGCCGACAGATCACCCCCGCGCATGCGGTACACCCATTGCCGGATGGCTTCGTAGGGAACCAGCCGGTTCCGGTACAGCCACATCCCGAACACGGCGGCCCCTCCCAGAAGCAGCCCGGACACAATATATCCCAGTGCGTCCCATCCCGGCATCACGCTTTCGGCGGCACATACGCAGGATCGTTCGGGTTGAGAAAAATAAACTGCTTGTTGCCCGGCTCCAGTTCCACGAAATCCACGGTCATCCCCCGCGCCAGGGCCAGGCTGTCGGCCCCGACCACCACGGGAAGCTTTCGCAGGCTGAATCTCTGGTCTCCCTCGTGACTCTCCGCGTCGAACCCCATCGCATACTGGAGACTGCCGTCTTCGAGCTTGCGCACCGCGAAACGCAAGGCCACGCCTTCCTCGCCTTCCGGCAGCTGTGCGCGGACCTGGTCCGCCGCCGGTTGGGTCAAAGTCAAGAAATCGGCCACGGTATCACCGCCCTTCTTCAGAGAGACCCGGAACGCCGTCCGGGCCATCGATACCGGGTGTAGATTTTTCTTTCGCGCTCATTGGCTTTCCTAATGCTGACGATCGATAGGATCCATCCCTTGGAGTCCAGGCTGGAATCACCTTTCTCCCATCAAGAAACCCGGAAGCGCCAGCGATTTCATGTTACCACTAAACCTCGCTGATCTTCGTCCTGTTGGGTTCGGCGTACCGTCTGGATTTTCGGCCCTGCTCCCCGCCTGAACTCTGAATTCTTTGAAGGACTCCAAACCCATGCGTGGATCACATTTTTCGCCTCCCACATTGTTCGGAATAGTGCAGGAATGCGAACAAATCTATATTTATTTACATTTTTTGCTACAAAAATGTACAACGTGTTTTGCATTTTTCCCGTTTAACCCTGGTGCGAGACGAAACACACCGTCCATTCAACGAGAGAGGAAGCACAAGCCTTAAGGGGGTAGCCCCATCTGCCCAGACCCGGCAACGCCTCGCCAATGCCATCGGCCACCGGGCCGGCACCCGGAGGAACAGACCGGCTTGGCCCCAAACTTGACGCACGACAGGATTCGTCCATAATTGGAGTCGGCGATTGAGGCGCCCGCCGGTTTATGCGGCGGCGTGGTCCTGGTGGCCTGCGAATCTAACTATAAACTCCATGAGGAAACTTATGAGAAAAACAACTTTTTGCACGGGGCTGGCAATGGCAGCTGCGATGGCGTGGACCGTTCCAGCGCTTGCAGATGAAACCTGCATGTCGCCGTACATTGCCAAGATCCAAGGCCAGGAAGACTATGTCTATGTCTGGACCCTGGGCGTTGAAGGCATGGGAGACGAGCAGGACAAGCTGGTTACCATCGACACCAACCCCGAATCCAAAACCTTCGGCCAAGTGGTCAGCGTCCTGTCCGTCGGCGGGCGCAACGAGGCCCACCATTCCGGACTGAGCGACGACCGCCACTACCTGTGGGCCGGCGGGCTGGACTCGAACAAGATCTTCGTGTTCGACATCCACTCCAACCCGCGGCAGCCAAAACTGCACAAGGTCATCACCGACTTCGTCGAGAAAAGCGGCGGAATGGTCGGCCCGCACACGTTCTACGCCCTGCCCGGGCGGGTCATGATTTCGGCGCTGTCCAACAACGCCGATCACGGCGGACGCACCGGACTGGCTGAATACAACAACGACGGCGAGTTCGTGGCCAGCTACTGGATGCCGACCGACGAAGACCTGCGTGGCGCGGTCAAGACCGGCCAGCACGCCGACGGCTACGGCTACGACCTTCGGGTCAAGGCCGAAAGCAACGTAATGCTGACCTCCTCCTTCACCGGTTGGTCCAACTACATGATGGACTTCGGCCAGATGCTGCAGGACAGCACCGCCATGCAACGCTTCGGCAACACCATGGTGGTGTGGGACATGCATGCCCGCACGCCGTTGAAGGTGCTGGACGTGCCGGGTGCGCCGCTGGAGATCCGCTGCGCCTGGGACCCGGACCACCGCTACTGCTTCACCACGACGGCCCTGACCTCCCAGCTCTGGCTGCTGTACGAGGATGAAGCCGGCGAATGGCACGGCAAGGCCGTCGCCGACGTCGGGGTGCCTTCCGAGATCCCGCTGCCGGTGGATATTTCCATCACGGCCGACGACAACGGGCTGTGGATCAACACCTTCATGGACGGCAAGACCCGTTTCTTCGACATCTCCGACCCGCATGCACCCAAGCAGGTCTTCGAGGAAGTGATCGGAAGCCAGGTCAACATGGTCTCCCAGAGTTGGGACGGCGATCGCGTGTACTTCTCCAGCTCCCTGCTGAACAACTGGGACAAGACCGGTGAAGCCGACGAACAGTACGTCAAGCTCTACCACTGGGATGGCGAAGAACTCGCGCATCAGTGGACGGTTGATTTCTATGCCGAGCAGTTGGGCCGGTCGCACCAGATGCGTTTCGGTGCCTATGCCCTGTACGGGAAGCGCCCGGATGCTGACGCCAAGGTCGCGATGGCCGAATAATCGGTCGCGGCCTTCGGGCCAAACGAAAATGGAAAGCCGCCCTGCCCGTCAGGGCGGTTTTCTCTTAAAACCCGCCTGCATCGACCATACCAGTAAAATACCTTCCATGAAACATTTAAACTGCATCCGTACTCTAGGGCTGTCTGCCCTGATTCTGGTCTCGGGCGGATTCGAGGCCGTCGCGCAAGACGACATCCTCGCGCCCGGATGGCGGAACCTGAGTTACGAGCCCCCCGCGGTGGGCAGCTACCGGTTGCCTCCCATCACCCATGCCTCCGATGGGGCCGTGCTCCTGGAAGACGGCCGGGAGTCGCAGCTGTTCGACCTGATGGGCGACCGCTTCGTGCTGTTCAGCTTCATCTACACCCGATGCAGCGACATCAACGGCTGCCCGCTCGCCAACGCGGTCTTCCACAAGCTCCAGGCGAAACTGCAAGCGCGCCCGGACATCGCCGAGGCCACGCGACTGTTATCCATGTCGTTCGACCCGGAACGCGACACCCCCGAGGTCATGCGGGAGTTCGGGAAAGGGCTCGGCGGCGACGGCGTGGACTGGCAGTTCCTCACTGCGCGGGATCGCGAGGCCCTGCAACCCATTCTGGATGACTACGGGCAATACACCATGCGCGAATACGATGAAAGCGGCGAATACACCGGGGATTTCGCCCATATGCTGCGGGTGTTCCTGGTCGACCGCGAACTGCGCATCCGCAACATCTACAGCGTCGCGTTCCTGCATGCCGACATCCTGATCAACGACCTGGAGACTCTCCTCCTGGAGTCTCCTTCCAGCTGACCCCCGCCATGCGCCCCTCGGCACGGATGCGCCCTCGCACCCTTGTCGCGGCCTTTGCCGCGGCTGGTTTTTGCGCCCTCGCCCTCGCCGAGACCAGCGGCGAGCTGGACGCCCCGGAAGAATTCGACGCCGGCCACACGCAGGGGCCGGGAGACGTCAAGGACGGCTACGAAAGCAAGGATTACGAGACCCGCTCGCGCAGCCTGCTGAAGCGGCGGGGCATCAAGAAGGACCTGATCCGTTTTGCCCAGAACCCGCCGTTGGGCCTGCCGCCGATCCCGATCCCGGCTGAAAACCCGCTGACCCGCGCCAAGATCGACCTCGGCCGGAAACTGTTCTTCGATCGTCGCCTGTCGATCAACGACACCTTCGCCTGCGCAACCTGCCACATCCCGGAGCAGGGCTTCACCAACAACGAGATGCGCACCGCGGTCGGCGTGGAAGGCCGCTCGGTGCTGCGCAACTCTCCCACGCTCTACAACGTCGCCTACCTGACGCGGCTGTTCCTGGACGGGCGTGAAATCAGCCTGGAAAACCAGGTCTGGCAGCCGATCACCGCACACAACGAAATGGCGGCGCCCTCGATCGGCTGGATCATCAACAAGATCGGCCGCATGCGCGACTACGACGGCTTGTTCGAGAAGGCCTTCGACGGCACCGGCCCGACCATACTCACGATCGGCTGGGCACTGGCCAGCTACCAGCGCACCCTGCTGGCGGCCGACTCGCCGTTCGACCGGTGGTATTTCGGCAACCAGACCGACGCGGTCGACGAATCCGTCAAGCGCGGCTTCGGGGTGTTCTCAGGGAAAGCCCAGTGCATCGTGTGCCACACCATGCAGAAGGAGTCCGCCCTGTTCACCGACCAGAAATTCCACAATACGGGCCTGGGCTACATGATCTCGTTCAGCAAGGGCGCCAAGGACGCGCCCAAGACCACCCGCGTCCAGCTCGCCCCCGGCGTGTTCGTGGACGTCTCGAACGAGAAGATCAAGGCCGTCTCGCAACAGAAACTGCCGAACGATCTCGGCTTGTACCGGGTCACCGAAAACCCGAACGACCGCTGGCGGTTCCGGACCCAGAGCCTGCGCAACGTGGAACTGACCGCCCCCTACATGCACAACGGCACGTTCGACACCCTGCGCGAAGTCATCGACTTCTACGACCAGGGCGGCATCCCGAACGAGTTGCTGTCTCCCTTCATCGCTCCGCTCAACCTCAGCGAACAAGACAAGCAGGACCTGGAAGCCTTCCTGCTCTCCCTGACCGGCCGCACCGTCCCGGAGATCGTGGCCGATGCCTTCGCCGCGCCGATCGGCGACCTGAGCCTGGAAGACCCCAACTGGGCGCACGAAGAAACGCTGGGATACTGACATGAAGCCCCGCATCGCCCTGCTGCTCTGCGGCATGCTCGTCGTCGGCGCGACCGCGTGCAGTGACGAACCGGGATTGATGGAGGACGCCTCCGGCAAGCCGGCTCCGGATTTCACGCTTCCGGATCGGGACGGCCAGCCCTGGTCACTGGCCCAGGCCCGCGGCCAGGTCCTGCTGATCAACTTTTGGGCCACCTGGTGCGAACCCTGCCGGCGCGAGATGCCTGCGCTGAACCGGCTCCATGAGGCCATGGCCGGCACGGGGTTCCAGGTCATCGGCATCCATGTCGGCCCGAGCCAGGAGATCGGACAGTTCCTCGAAGAGACGCCCGTCAGCTTTCCGATCCTGATCGACGCGGATCTGGCCCTGGCGGACTGGAACGTTCCGATGCTGCCCGCAACTTTTCTGATCGATGCGCAAGGGCAGGCCCGTTACTGGGCGATCGGCGAGCGGGAATGGGATTCGCCGGGGGCCGTGGAGTTCTTCACCGCGGCCCTGGACTGAGCCGCGACGCGGCCTGAACATCCTCGCGACGGGATCAGTCGCCCGCTTCGGCCAGCAGGGCTTGCGTCAAGTCCAGGGCCTGCCGGTTCTGCCACACGTCGTGGACCCGGAAGATGCGCGCGCCCGCACAGAGCCCCCAACCCGTCGTCACCACGGTCGCCGGTACCCTCTGGCCCGGATCGGAAGCCCCGGAGATCTCGCCCATGAACCGCTTGCGCGACGTCCCGAGCAGCACCGGGTAACCCAGTTCGACGATCGTCTTCAACTGCGCGATCAGTTGCAGGTTGTCCGTCGTGCGCTTGCCGAACCCAATGCCCGGGTCGACGATGATCTGCCCGGGTTTCGCGCCCGCCTGCTGTGCTGCCTCGGCCCGTTCCTCCAGGAATCCACGGACTTCCCCGACGGCATCGGCGTACCGGGGGTCGTCCTGCATCGTCTTGGGCGTCCCCTGCATGTGCATCAGGCAGTACGGCACGCCCCGCTCGGCCACCAGCGCGAACATGTCCGGATCGTCGCGCCCCGCGGAAATATCGTTGACCATGCCCGCACCCGCATCCAGTGCCGCGCAAGCCACGTCACTCAAGGTGGTATCCACGCTGACCACCACGTCCTCCGGGACCGCCTGGCCGACTTGTTCCACGACATCCAGGATGCGCCGCTTCTGTTCGGCCGCATCCACCCGGTCCGAGCCCGGCCGGGTCGACTCGCCGCCGATATCGATCAGCGTCGCCCCTTCGTCCACCATTTCCAGCGCCCGGGCCAGGGCCCGGTCGGTGGAGGGATAGGCTCCGCCGTCGGAGAAACTGTCCGGTGTGACATTGAGAATCCCCATGATTCGGGGAATCTGGAAAAAGTTATCCATCAGTCGATATAGACGGACGAGGGCAACCGGTCACGACATGCTCATTTCGCCAAGACCCTCAACACCTCGCGGTCATCGTCCATGACTTTATCCGCGTGCGCCATTTGGCGTTCAAACTCGGGATCGTACGGAGTCAGCCGATAGCTGCCATCCGGTGCCTGGGTCATATACAGGGTGTCGCCCTTCTTAATTCCGGGATGCGCCATCGCCTCTTTGGGCAAGATGATGCCGGCAGAAGAACCCACCGTTACTTTAAGAGACAGCATGATATTCCGTGAGGGGCCCAACAATAAAATCAGCCTATTCACTAATTATTATAGAGAAAGCCATGCGGCCCCTTCCCGGCCGGAAGTGGTGGGCCATCAGGGACTCGAACCCCGAACCTGCTGATTAAGAGTCAGTTGCTCTACCAATTGAGCTAATGGCCCATCCTCGGATGGGGTGAGCGACGGGATTTGAACCCGCGACCTCAGGAGCCACAATCCTGTGCTCTACCGACTGAGCTACGCTCACCGACGACCGACTGGCGCGCCCGGCAGGACTCGAACCTGCGACCCTCGGTTTAGAAGACCGATGCTCTAATCCACTGAGCTACGGGCGCCATCATCCTTGAGTCGAGGCTCCGGACGCTGTCTGCTGGTCGGGGCAGCGGGATTTGAACCCACGACCCCCTGCTCCCAAAGCAGGTGCGCTACCAGACTGCGCCATGCCCCGCCGTGCGAAGTTTATCAGATGACCGGCCCGGGACGCCGGGACCGTGCGCTTTGGGCTTACGCCTTCCTGAAGCGCCAGCCGTACATCACCCGCCCGTAAAAGTTGAAATACTTCCGCGCTTCGGGGTCTTCGAACGGATAGTCCGCCCCGAGTTGCCGCGCCGCCGCAAGGCCCGTCACGAAACAGGTCTCCTGGCTGTTGATCAGGGTGTGGGCACCGCAGTGCCAGGTCCGCCGCTTGCCCTGGACGAAACGGAACATCGGAACCAGCACGGTAACGTGGCGCACGTCGTGCACGATGTGCTGGAACCACCACTTCTTGATGATTTTGCCCTCGTCGATGCGGCTGATCGGGTTGTAGGTCACCAGGCACGGCTTGTCCGAGCGCTTCACCCACGGTTGCTGGTTGTGCATGATGTAGGTGATTTCGTAGTTGTCGGGCCGGACGCCGTATTGCTCGATGTGGTTGCTGCGGGTGTCGAGCTCCTTGACCTCGGTGTCCGGAAGAACCGAGGCGTCCGAATGGATCACCGTGTGGTTGTGCAGTTCGCTCTCGTAGCGGATCGAAGAGAGCAGCCATCGCTCAAGGAGGGTCGGCTGGTCCAGCATCATCAGCGTTTGGTTCGCGTTGCACGCGAAAATCACTTCGTCAAATGTCTCTCTCTGTCCGTTTTCGTCTTCGACGACGACATCGGAGGCGCCCCGATACACTTTCCGGACCGGCCGGCCGAGATAGATCTTGTCCTGAAAGTCAGCCGACAGCTCCCGGTAGATCCGCTGGGTGCCCTGGTCCCAGGTGTACATCGGCGTCGCCCGCTCGATATCGAAGAACTCCAGGTACCGGGCAAACAAGGCCGCCGGCATGTCGAACACGTTCGTGGCCATCAGGAAATTGACGAACAGGGGCTTCAGGACCTTGTACCGGAAATCCCCGGACAAGCCACCCAGGTTGAGCACCGTGCCCATGCTGACGTAGTTGAACGGGTTGAGGGCATTGAGCAGCTTGGACCGGGACCGGCTGAGCCACCCGAACCATTTGAGACGTTTCAGGATCCTCTGGAATTTCTCGATTTCCGGTTGCAACTGCCTCCGGATGTCGGAATCGAAATCATGCGCGTAGACACCGCCGTGGTACTTCACGCTGTAACTGAACCGGGTGTCCACCAACTCGATCCCGTACTGCTGCAGGACCAGGAGGATATGGTGGTAGACCGTGGGGATGCACGCGGTGACGGAAATATCGAACGGGATCGAGGTCCCGTCGTCCTGCGGCATCTCGACCGTCACGGCATTGCCGCCGAGCCGGTCCTGCGCCTCGAACAACCGGAAATCGAACCGCTCGGGGTCTCGGTTCAACGCCCAGGCCGCGCCCAGCCCGGACACCCCCCCACCGATGATCGCAATTTTTTTCGGCATGCCGCTCCCACTTCGCGCGTGGCGACTCCTGCCGCCGTCCGCGATGTCCTCCCGTGACGTTCGATGCCAAGCCCGGCATCTGTTACGGGCAAATTATACGCAATGGGCCGGGAGCCGGTTTTCTGGACAGGTTTTCTGGACAGGAGGGAACAAAAGGACGACAATGTCGTCCAAGGGGCTGTCCCCCCCTCCATAACCAACCTGAGGCAAACATGAACAAAAAATCTTCTCTGGCATCCAGCCTGATCGTACTGGCCCTCGGCTCCGGCCTGGCTTCCACTTCCGCACTGGCGGTTCCCGACGCTCCCAAGAACTGGGAAAAATGCACCGGCATCGCCAAGGCGGGGATGAACGACTGCGGGGCGACGGACGGCGCGCACCGGTGTGCCGGCGCCGCCCCGGAAGACGGCATGGAAACCGAATGGGTCTATGTCCCGGAAGGCACCTGCGAGAAGATCGTCGGCGGGACCGTGCACGCCGTCAAGCCGGCCAAGTAGCCCGCCCCCGATGCCGGCCGCAGATGCGGCGGCTCCACTCGCGGGAATGGGGGTCGGCTTACGCGGCCCCCACGTCCCGGACATCCTGCAGCAGAGCCCCGCGGTCCCCTGGTTTGAGCTTCTGACCGACAATCACCTGTGCGCCGGAGGCGCGCTCAGGTTCCAGGCCGAAGTCATCGCCGAGCGATACCCGGTCGCCCTGCACGGCGTCAACCTGTCCCTCGGTGGCACCGACCCGCTGGACCGGGAATACCTCGGTCGGGTTCGGGCTCTCGCCCAGAACACCGCCGCCCGCCACGTCTCGGAACACCTGGCCTTCACCGCCTGCAACGGCACGCACAGCCATGACCTCCTTCCGCTGCCATGGACCGAGGAAGCCCTGCAGCATGTCGCGGACCGGGTCTGTGAAGTCCAAGACGTCCTGGGCGGGTCCCTCCTGGTCGAGAATATTTCCACATACCTGGAATACGAACACTCCACTCTGGACGAAGGCGACTTCCTGCGGGAACTCTGCGCGCGAACCGGCTGCGGGCTGCTGCTCGACATCAATAACGTCTACGTCAACGCAATCAATCACGATCACGACGCGCAGGGCCGGCTGGACACCATGCCCTGGGCACATGTGCGCGAGGTTCATCTGGCCGGCCACGAGGAACGCGACGGGCTTTTGATTGACACGCACGGGGGAGTCGTCTGCAATGAGGTGCTGGACCTCTTCCTGAGAGTGGTGCCGCGTATCCCGGAAGTCCCGGTCCTGTTCGAGTGGGACACTTCGCTGCCGCCGTGGCCGGTCGTCTGGCAGGAAACCCGACGGCTTGACCGGGCCTACCAGGCCGCGCGCGCATGAACCTTGCGGAGCTTCAAACCCGGATGCTGGAAGCCGTGACCCGGACCGGCAACGCAGACCCCGGACTCGACTCCCTGATCCCCCCGGCCCGCGGCATCCACCCGGAAGCGCGGCTGGACGCCTATCGCGCCAACATCCGGGGCACGCACCTGCAAGCCCTCGATGCCGCCTATCCGGTCACCCGGGAGGTCCTGGGACCCCGCTATTGGAGACAACTGCTCGCACAGGAAATCCCGACCTTCGGGTCCCGGTCCCCCGACCTGCACGACTACGGCGATTTCCTGCCCGAACTGCTCGACCGGGCGCAGGCCACTCGCAAGGAACTGGATGACTTCGACTATCTCGGCGAACTCGCGCAACTCGAATGGCACATCCACGTGGCACAATTCAAGGCACCGGACCCGGATTTCGACTGGGTTGCCTTTCAGGCCCTGGACGCGAACCGGCAAGCACAGGTTCGCTTCACCCTGAGCCCTGCCTTGCATCTCATGCGGTTCTCCCAACCCGTCGATGCGATCTGGCATTCCCACCGGGGCAGCGACCAGGCACTCCCGCCGCAGTCTCCGGTGAGCTGTTGCGTGCATCGGCAGGGGCCGTTCAATGTGACGGTCACCCGGCTCTCCGACCCCGAGCGGGCGTTGCTGGAAGCGCTGGGCGAAGGTCAGTGCATCGACGCCTTGCCCGCCGGGGATTCGCAAACGGCCACCCAGACGTTGTTCGGCTGGATTCAGCGCGGGTGGATCAGCGGCTTCTCGCAAGAGGCGGCGTGAGGGATTCGCGGCTCAAGATGCGGGTTTTTCGCAGAGCAAGCCCAGTGAATGTTGACGCCGAACCCGCTAACGCCGGGTCAGGCGCACCCGCGCCACGCGGCGGCGGCCGACCTGCAACACCACCGGACGATCGAACGGCAGTTCACACTTAGTGTCGCCGACTTTCTCCCCATCCATCCGGACGGCGCCCGCGTCCATCATCCGCCGCGCATCCGACGTCGATGGACACAGTCCAGCCTGCTGAATCACGTTCGGCAGAGGCAATGCCTCCTCCGCCGTCAACTCGATCTCATCCATTTCCTCCGGCAACTGGTGGTCGCGGAAGCGGGCCGTGAAATCGTCCTGTGCCCGTTCGGCCGCCGCCTCGTCATGGAATCGGGCAACGAGTTCCCACGCCAGTTCCAGTTTTGCATCACGCGGATTCCCGCCATCCTCGACCCGCTTTTGCAGGTCTTCCAGTTCCGAATCCGGCCGCAAACTCAGCAGGTCGAAATACCGCCACATCATCGGGTCCGACAGCGACATCAGCTTGCCGAACATCTGCCCGGGGTCTTCCTGGATCCCGATGGCGTTGTCGTAGGTCTTGGACATTTTCCGAACCCCGTCGGTCCCTTCCAGAAGCGGCAAGGTCATCACGACCTGCGGCGCCTGCCCGCGCCGTTTCTGTAACTCCCGCCCGACCAGCAGGTTGAACGTCTGGTCCGTCCCGCCCAGTTCCACATCCGCCTCCAGCATGACCGAATCGTAGCCCTGGACCAAGGGGTACAGGAATTCGTGGATCGAAATCGGCTGGTTCTCTCCGTAGCGCTTGGCAAAGTCATCCCGCTCCAACATGCGCGCCACGGTGTGTTCGGAAGCCAGGCGGATCAGGTCGTCCGGCGTCATCCGGTCCATCCATTCCGAATTGAAGCGCACCTCGGTTTTTTCGCGATCCAGCACCTTGAACGCCTGCTCCAGGTAGGTCTCCTGGTTGTCCTGCAACTCCTGCGCGGTCAGGATCGGGCGGGTGGCGTTGCGCCCCGATGGGTCCCCGATTCGCCCCGTGAAATCCCCGACCAGGAAAACCACCCGGTGCCCCAGGTCCTGGAATTGCCGCATCTTGTGCATCAGCACCGTATGGCCCAGATGCAGGTCCGGTGCCGTGGGGTCGAACCCGGCCTTGACCCGGAGCGGCCGCCCGCCTTCCAGGCGTTCGGCTAAATCCTTCTTGTGGAGAACCTGTTCAGTTCCACGCAACAATGCGGTGAGTCCGGTGTTCACAAGTGGAGAAGAAGAGGTGGATAATCTTGAAAAGCGAACCATCGGGCTGAATTGGGTGTCGCGTCTACGCCTCCCAAGACATACGGCGACGGCCTGAGAGGCATTATAAGTCGCCTTCTCACGCGGAACCCTCCGCAAGACCGGATTCCCCGCAAGATTCTAACCCTCCCCGGGTTCTCCCGGGTTCTCAGCCATCCCGTTCGGCTCGCACCCCCAACAGGTTCCGCTGCGCCCGCCCAAAAACCAGACCCACGTGATGAATCGGCTCGCCCCGCTCCCGGTATTTCTCCCCGTAGCCCCGCTCCCGAATCTGCGCCAGCGCCTGCTCCAGCACCGCCTCCGCCTGCCCATCATCCTCCGCCATCTTGAATTCCAGCACAAACACCTGCCCTCCATGCAGCACCACCAGGTCCGAGCGGCCCCGGCTGGAGGCCTCCTCCACCCGCAGGTCCACCCCCAAGGTCCGGAAACATGTGTACAGCAGGCTTGCGTACCAGGACTCGTAACGGCCCAGATCCCCACGGTCGTGCCACGGGTACGGAACCCCCGCCAGAAAACTCTGGAATCGCTCCCCGAAACCCTCGAAGTCATTCTCCGCCAACAGCCGCGCCCATTCCATTCCTTCGTCCTCGGCCTCAACCTTGCGATGGGTTACATACTCCAGCAGGCTCCCGTTCAGGCTCTGCTCTACTTCCAGGTTCGGATAACCCAGCCGGTAACGGGTCCGGGTGCCTTGCCGCTCTTCTCCGTGGATCGTCAGGTAGCCGGTCTGGAACAGCAAGGCCTCCACCCCGATGTCTCTCACATCGAACTTCGAGACCAGTCGCTTATCGACCAGCCGATTCTCCAGTTCCATCAGGCTCACTTCTTTCTCCATCAACATCTGGAACAGGAACTCCGGCGACCCCGTCTCAAACCAGTAGGTCTCGAATTTTCGGCTGCCGAACAACAGAAGGATGTCGAATGGGTTGTAGACCTTCTCCTCACCCAGCCAGTTGTAACCGTTGTACCAGGCGCGGATCTGATTCCGGTCCAGGCCCTCCAGTTCCGCGGCGAACACCGCGTCCAGATCGGCATCGGTGTACCCACAGACCGTGGCATATCTCGGGTTCAGGCTGATGTCCTCCAGGTTGTTGAGCCCCGAGAACAGGCTCACCTTCGAGAACATGCTCACCCCGGTCACGAACACGAACCGCACATGTTTGGCGCTGTCCTTGATGACGCCGTAGAAGCCGCGCAGGTAATCCCGGTTCTCCTCCGACAACGCCGTGTCCTTCAACACATCCAGGATCGGCTTGTCGTACTCGTCCACCAGCACCACCACCGGCTGGCCGCTCTCCTCGTGCAGACGGCTCAGGAGGTCCCGAAGCCGTTGTGGCCCATTCTGTACCTGGGTTGTCGGGGAAAGACCGGCCTGACGCTCAATGATCGCCAGTTGCGTGAGGATATCCCCCTCAAGGTCCTCCGGCTTCGTATATTTCGCGCCAAACTGCAGATGTACCACCGGATGGCGCATCGACCAGTCCCAGTGGCCGTGGATCTCCAACCCCTCAAACAGTTCCTCCTGGCCCTCGAACAGGGCTTCGAGCGTGCTCACCAGCAGGCTCTTGCCGAACCGGCGCGGACGGGACAGGAAATAGTGCCGCCCTCCTTCGACCAACTCCCGGATGAGAGGGGTCTTGTCCACGTAATAGCAATCCTCCTCCCGGATCGTCCGGAAGTCCTGGATTCCAGTGGGTAGCTGGCGGCGGGTCATGGGCAGCCCCTTGCGTGCGTTGTGGAATCATAGCACGGAAAAACACCCGATAGCACATAAAAAGCCACGTAAAAAGCCACAAAAACCCAGCTTCATGCGAAGCTCACACTCCAAACTTTTCGAACCCGACGCGGACAATTTTCAGGCCTTTCAAGGTTGACGAATTACAATTAATTCAGTACAGTTCCTGTCAACCCCCCTAGTATTTGCCTGTTTCGGCATGTTTTCACTACCATTTTTCTGGGCCAGTTTCTCGCCGCGGCCGAGTTGGCGGCATGCGTGGGCGATCTTCATCTGCCTTGGCCTGCTGGCGGTCGTTTTATCCTTCGTCCCGAAGCCCAACGCCATCCACGCCTCCGTCACGACGGCGCCACAACCCGCCCCTCCGCCCGTCGTCGTCCAAGCCGCCTCACCCGCCGAGCCCACCGCCCTCTCCTCCGCGTCTCGGACACCTGGCGCAAAGACCCAGAGTTCTCCCCCTGTCCCGCGTCAGTGGGACGCGGAAGTCACGATCCGCCCCGGCGACAGCCTGAGCCTGATCTTCAAGCGATTGGGCCTGAGCCGCTCGGTCCCCGCCCTGCTGCGGCTCGGCGAGGCGGGCAAATCACTGCATCGGCTGCGCCCCGGCCAGACCCTGCACCTCAACCGGGACGGGCAGGGACTGCGTCACCTGATGTACCGGACCACTCTCGGCAAAGAGACCCACTACTGGCGCATGCCGGGCGGGACTTACACCGTGGGCCAGATCAGCCTGCCGGTCACACTCAAGCGCCGGACGGTCGGCGGCACGATCGACCGCACGCTGTTCGAGGCCGGAGACGAGGCTGGCCTCAACCACGCCATGATCCTGAAGCTGGCGCACATCTTCGGCTGGGACATCGATTTCGCCCTGGAAATCCGGAAAGGCGACCGGTTCAAGTTGGTCTGGGACGAGCACTGGATTGAAGGGCAGCGGGCCGGGAACGGCCCGATCCTGGCGGCTGAATTTATCAACCGAGGCCACACCTATCAGGCGTTGCGCTATGTCGGGAAGGACGGTCGCGCCGACTACTACACACCGGACGGGGAATACCTGCGCAAGCAGTTTTTGCGGACCCCCGTGGACTTCACCCGCATCAGTTCCCATTTCAATCCGCGCCGCTTGCACCCGGTACTGAAACGGGTCCGGCCACACCGCGGCGTGGACTATGCCGCACCGACCGGCACGCCCGTCTACGCGACCAGCGACGGAACCGTCATCCACCGCGGCTGGAAAGGCGGCTACGGCCGGACAATCTTCATTCGGCACGGCACCCGCTACACCACCGTCTATGCGCACCTCTCACGGTACGCGCGCGGCCTCCGGGTCGGCAGCAAAGTCACCCAGGGACAGGTCATCGGGCGGGTCGGAAGATCCGGCATGGCCACCGGCCCTCACCTGCATTACGAATTCCGGATCGACGGCATTCACCGAAACCCCGTCAAGGTCAAGCTTCCGCCCCTCAAGCCGATGCGGTATGCCGACCTGGCCGATTTCCGCCAGCAGACGTGGCCCATGCTGATCGCCCTGAGGATGCCCGACAGTCAACAGACCGCCGACATCCATGCCCAATGAGCAGCTTGTACCTGGGCGCCTTGTCGGGCACCAGCATGAATTCCATCGACGCCGCACTCTTTGACTTCTCCGCCGAACCGCCCCAAGCTCTCGCCCGTCACGCCCTCCCCTTTCCCGACCTCCTCCGGGAAAAACTGAACCACCTGATTCTCAACCCGCACTCCCTCCAGGAGTACACGTTGGCCGAGCATGCCCTCAGCCAGAGCTTCGCCCAATGCATCCAGGCCCTGCTTGAACACAACACCATCGCGCCGGATCAGGTCGCGGCGGCCGGCCTCCACGGCCAGACCCTGCTCCACCAGTCCGGCGGCGAACCCCGGCTGACCCTGCAACTCCTCAACCCCAGCCAGGTCAGCGCGCGGTGCGGCATCCCGGTCATCAGCGATTTTCGCCGGCGTGACCAGGCCGAAGGCGGAGAAGGCGCCCCGCTGGCCCCGCTCGCCCACCGGCGCCTGTTTCATTCCGCAACCGAAAACCGAGCGGTGGTCAATATCGGCGGGATCGCCAACATCACCGGCTTGCCGGCCGAGGGGCCGGCGCAGGGCTATGACAGCGGGCCGGGGGGCGGCCTGCTGGATGAATGGAGCCAGCTGCACCTGGACGAAGACTACGACCGGGATGGCCAGTGGGGGAGGGCCGGGACGGTACGGGATCCCTTGCTGGATGCCATGTTATGCGACCCTTACTTTGCGCAGCCTCCGCCCAAGAGCACGAGCCGCGAGTACTTCTGCCGATCCTGGCTTGAGGGCCTGATTTCCGATCATCCGGCCAGTCCCGAAGATGTCCAGGCCACCCTGACCGAACTCACCGCCCGCAGCATTGCCACGGCCCTGCAGGCCTCCTCGCCAGCGGCACAGAGAGTCCTGCTATGCGGCGGCGGGGCCCGGAATGTCTACCTCAGGGAACGCCTCGCAGCCCAGTTGCCCATGCCGGTCGAACTCACCGATGAATACGGCCTCGAAGCCGAATGGGTGGAATGCTTTCTGTTCGCGCTGCTCGCGTACCTGCACGACCGCAGGGAAGCCGTCGACCTGACGGCGATCACGGGCAGCGGGAAAGCTGCCGTACTGGGGGCGGCCTGGCCCGCCTAGGAATTCGTTTTACGGGGAGAACGAGGAGCCACAACCGCAGGTGGTGGTGGCGTTGGGATTCCGGATGACGAACTGTGCGCCTTCCAGGCCCTCGGTGTAATCGATCTCGGCCCCGACCAGGTACTGGAAACTCATCGGGTCAATCAGGAGCGTCACCCCGGCGTTCTCGACCTCGGTGTCGCCTTCCTGGATCTGCTCATCGAACGTGAACCCATACTGGAACCCGGAACAACCGCCCCCGCTGACGAAGACGCGCAGCTTCAGTGCGTCGTTTTTCTCTTCCTCGATCAACTGCTTCACTTTCTGTGCAGCCGAATCGGTAAAAATCAGGGGTGCAGCCGAGTCCATCTCGGCGGCGGGCATTGCTTCGCTCATGCGACTGTCCTCAAAATCCGTAGTCCGGCGTTTATCATAACATGAACGTCGGAGCCAACCCGAAAAAAATAAAACTAACTAATTGTTTATATTAGTAATTTTAGGGTTCCTCAACTGGGGTCCGCCAAGGTCCCGCGCCAGCTGAAGCTTTTGTAGACCGCTGGCGACTTTTTGTCGCCGGGCGACACCTCGACCTCGACCCGTTCGACCTCGAACCGCTCGGGCAGTTGAAATTCCCCGCTCAAGGCCGCGAAATGGCGAAACGAAAAAGACGGAGGCTCCCCGTTTTCACCGAGGCCCGAAAGGCGATACTGCCCCGGGCTGCCCTCCGCGTGGCCATGCAGCACGAGATCGTAGCGGCCCTCTGCGATTTTTGAGAAATCGCCCTGGTACAAAACCAGGCGGTAGCCCCAGCGCCCGTTTTCACCTGCATCGAACACCTGGAGGGTATGGATGGAGAGTTGCTCCTCCCGATTCGGCCCCGTGATCTTGCGGAACAACTCCAGCTCCTCACCCGTCTTCCTCAATTCGACCTCGCTGGTCTGCAACATATCCCGAAGATAACCCAGCGTCTGGCGGCTGATTTCGAGACGCCGTTCCGCCAGGGTCCGGTCCGCCATCAACGCCTCGTTGCGCCGCATCAATTCCGCAATCTCCGCGTCCTGCCGCGCATTCACGATTTCCAGTTCCTGCGCGGAGGCCCCCAAGACATGGACGCCGACGAAATAGGCCGAGGCGCCAGAGGCCACCATCAAGAGAACGATCAGCAGCCAGGCGTCCGTCGGCAGCGTGCGGAACAGCTTCACGCCGGCAGTGCAAGCTGCGGCAAGCCGGCCGGCTCCGGCAGGCCGAACATCAGGTTCATATTCTGGATCGCCTGCCCGGCCGCCCCCTTGATCAGGTTGTCGATCACGGACAGGACGATCAGCGGCTGGCCCTCACCGGGGTGCAGGGCGATCCGGCAAACATTCGATCCGCGCACGTTCTTGGTCTGTGGCAGACTCCCCGGCGGCATGACATCCACGAAGGGTTCGGCATCATAGCGTGTCGCGTACAGGTCCTGGATCGCCTCTGCCGACAATTCGGTCCAGGCGTACTGAGTCGCCAGGATCCCCCGGATCATCGGCGCCACGTGCGGCGTGAACGTCAGTCGCACCATCTCGCCGGCGGCCTGGCTCAAGGCCTGGGCGATTTCCGGCTCATGCCGATGCTGGTGAATCCCGTAAGCCCGGAAGTTCTCCATCGCCTCGCTCATCAGCAGGGGCGTGCTGGCTTGACGCCCGGCCCCGCTGATGCCGGACTTGGCATCCGCAATCAAATGGTCCCGATCGACCGCCGCCGATTCCAGCAGCGGCAACAGCCCCAGGATCACGGCGGTCGGGTAGCAGCCCGGATTCGCCACCAGCCGCGCCTGGCTCACTTGCGCCCGGTTCAGTTCCGGCAAGCCATAGACCGCCTCCTCCAGAAGTCCCGGGCAGGCGTGCGGCATCGAGTAGTACGATTCCCAGACCTGAGGGTCCCGCAGCCGGAAGTCGGCCGCGAGATCAATCACCCGCCGGCCTTGCTCCAGGAGCGTCGGGGCCTGCTGCATCGCGGTGCCGTTCGGCGCGGCGAAAAACACCACCGCGCATTCGGTTTCATACAGCTGTTGGTGCGGAATGTAGGCCAGATCCACCCCCGCCCGCAGATGCGGGTGCACGTCGGCCACGGGCCGGCCGGCCTCGGAGTCCGAACTGACCGCGACCACCTCGACTTCGGGGTGGCCGCTGAGCAAGCGCAGCAACTCCACGCCGGTGTAGCCAGTCGCCCCTACGATGCCTGCTTTGATCATTTGTGAGCCTCTCCGTTTTCCCAGGCTTCGATCACGCCGAAAGGTATCCAAGGCGTATGGCGGCATCTTCAATCGAGTCCCCCGCGCTTTCACGTCCCCACGAGAGAACCGGGCCCTCTATCAATGTGGGAATACGCTTAGCCATAGTGGAGCCAAAGTGATGCGCCAGGTAGCAAGAATATGTGCGCCCGAGCGCTTTGCCCAATTTACCATAGGAACCGGCTTCAGACCCCTACGGGTTTGCCCGGAACAACCCCGATGGGTTATACAATGAGCCATGGACATGGTTTCCAGGCTCCGACCCTTACCCGTCAGGCTGACAGACTGTTCCGTGAAGCACGACCCCAGCGCCCTCAAAAAATAAACCTCGCCAAATCATGCTCTGGCTCAAGGCCCTGCACCTGATTTTCATGGTGACCTGGTTCGCCGGCCTGTTCTATCTGCCCCGCCTGTTCGTCTACCATGCGATGAGCGATGATGAGATTAGCCTCCAGCGTTTTTGCGTCATGGAACGGAAACTGCTGTGGGGCATCGCCACCCCGGGCGGCATCCTCACCCTGCTGTTCGGATTCTGGCTCCTGACCTATCGTCCCGACCTGCTCTCCGTCGGCTGGATGCAACTCAAACTGGCCCTGGTCGGCGCCCTGACCGGCTACCACGCATGGTGCATCGTCCTGCAACGCCGGTTCGCGCGCGGCGACAACCGTCACGGGCACGTCTGGTACCGGTGGTTCAACGAGGTGCCCGTCGTTATCCTGACCGCCGTCGTCATCCTGGCCGTGTTGCGCCCAGAGGTGTTCTAGCCGGGGCTTGTTAGCCCCTCACGGATTCCTGAAGCCTCGGCCTTTCCCAGATGGACGCGACTGCCCTCTACGACCTCGACCATACGCTGATCGGCTGCGACAGCGACTACGAATGGGGCCAATTCCTGGCAGACTCGGGAGACATCGACGGCGATGCCTACCGCACCCGCAACCAGGCTTTCTATGACGACTACCGCAGTGGAACCTTGGACCCGATCGCGTACCTGGAGTTCGTCCTGGCCCCTCTCGGGCAGATCGACGGGCGGAGGCTGGAGGCGCTCCGCGCCCAATTTCTGGAGACCCGGATCCTGCCCGTCCTGCACCCCCGTGCCCGGCAATTAATCTCGGAGCACCGGCGGCGCGGCCTGCGGCAGGCGGTCGTCACCTCGACCAATGCCTTTGTCGCGGAACCGATTGTGCAGGCCTTGGGCATCCCGGCCCTGATCGCCCCCCGGCCCGAAATGAAGGCAGGGCAGTACACCGGGAAACTTCTGGATTCCTCCTGCTTCGCCGCCGACAAGCCGAAGCGGGTGCAGGCCTGGGCAGAACAGGAAGGCGTGCCGCTCGGGGAAACCTGGGGGTATTCCGATTCGTTCAACGACATCCCGCTTCTGGAATTCGTCGATCACCCGGTGGCGGTCGACCCGGACCCAGCCCTGCGCGCCCATGCGCAGGAACAGGGCTGGGACATCCTCAGCCTGCGCGGGGACTATTCCGGGGAATAGCCAAACGTTTCCCTGAAACGCTCCATCAGTTCGGCCCGGGTCAGGGTGTGGTTCTGCGCGCCTTGGCGCGTGACCTTGCAGGCCCCCATCAGCGAGCCGAGGCGCCCGCAGGTCTCCCAGTCCATGTCGTTCAGAATGCCGTACAGCAGCCCGGCCCGGTAGGCATCGCCGCACCCGGTCGGATCCACTTCTTCCGCCACCGGCACCACCGGGATCTCCAGCACCGGGCGACCTTGCAGATGGATGCAGGACCCTCGCTCGGAATGCGTCACGATCACGGCTTCGAGCCGTTCCGTCAACTGGTCGATCGTCAGTCCGCTCTTCTTCTGCATCAACTCCGCCTCAAATCCGTTGAACGCCGCCCAGGTCGCCTGCTCCACGAAACGCAAAAAATCGTCTTTCTGGAACATCGGCATCCCCTGCCCTGGATCGAACAGGAACGGGACCCCGGCCTGGGCCATCTGCTGCGCATGTTCGATCATGCCGATTCGGCCTTCGGGGGAGACCAGGCCCAGGCGGACATCGGTCGGATCCACGGCCTGCTCATGGCAGCAATCCATGGCGCCCGGATGGAACAGCGTGATCTGGTTGTCGTCGAGGTCGGTCGAAATGAATGCCTGGGAGGTGAACCGGTCCTCCAGTTCCTTGACCCGGCTGCGCGAAACCCCTTTTTCATCCATCCACGCGGCATAGTCCTGAAAATCGCGGCCGACCGTCGCCATCGGATACCCGGCCACGCCCAGCAGCCCCAAGTTGTACGCGATGTTGCCGGCGCACCCGCCGAATTCCCGCCGCATGTGCGAGGCGAGGAACGAGACGTTCAGGTGATCGGCCGCGTCCGGGAGGATGTTCTCCTTGAAACGGCCGTCGAACCGCATGATGACATCGTAGGCTAGGGAGCCGCAAACCAGTACAGACATCGAAAAAAAGTAACCCGGGACTTGGAAGTGTCGGACACTAGTTTAACGGTTTTGGCTATCCGGATTGTTGGAGTCTCTCCGGTGTATGCCACCGGAAAGCCTGATTCCCGCGCCCGTGCGCAGGACCCTGCCAATTGCTGACCTAGAACTCCGCCCGGAGCCCAACGGAGGTGGAGAATTCCCGGTCTTTCGTACCCAGCCCGTCCGCCGACACGCCGACTTCGAGGGTCATAGCATCCAGGCTCCAAATCGCATCCAGCCGGAACAGCACGCGGGTGTCCGGTCCTTCCGACCTTAGCTTTTGACCAGAAACGACGACCGACGTGTCGGCATCGAACACCTGTTCCACGCCCACGAAACTGGCAACCGCAAGCGGGCTGTCACCCAGGAGGGTATTCGTCTCGACCTCCACACCTGCCCCGGCCGAAGTGTGGTCCGCATTGGCATCAGAGATCCGGGAACCGGTTTCATCGGTCAGGGCGTCCAGCGAAACTTCCGATTGTCCCGCCCAGACCCGGCCAACCAGTTTCGTCGCTTCGGTCAGCGCGAGCCGACGGCCCATCTCCATGCCCCAACTCAGGGATGAGGCATCGGCATCCCGCGCGAGCAGCCCCCGCGACGCCGAGTTCAGATCCAGGTCATAGCGGGTCCCTGAGACACGGGCCACGCCGTAGAAGCCTCCCTCGCCCAGCCAGGCAAGGTCTGCGAGAAAGCCGTAGCCGTCCGCGTCAATGGCACCGCCTCCGGTTGGCGCCGAAACCTCAGCCTCACCCTTGACCGCGCGCAAGCCAAGCCCACCGGCCAAGCCCCAGAACAGTGGAACATTCACGCCCAGAGCCGCCTCGTAGCGGTCGAAATCGTATTCCGCGCCAACCCTAGAGGTCGAAGCTTCATAGAAACCGCGCGAGGCTGAAATCCGGCCCCAGACGGACGACCCCGACGCGTACCGGCGTTCCCGGTCTCCGGGACGGGCCCGGTCGCTCAAACGCGAAAGCCAGCCAGGCAATGCCTCGTATACGGCGGCGCGCGGAGCATATCTTTCCGTGAAATCCTCGGCGGAAAAATCCTGAAACACGGCATCCCCTCCTTCTCTCATCCAGAGGTCCCACACCCCGTTCGGGGCTGCCGCACCGGGCTGCAGCAGCACTCCGTTGAGGTAGATCGCAGTCTCGCCGCCATCGTTGACGATCCGGTTGTTCCCCAAAACCGGCGACACGGGCCGGCGTCCGTCGAGGTTCAGGTCGACGCGAAGCTTGGGGCCGGGGGTGGATGTCGCTTCGGTGGCATGAACCGCAATACCCGACTCTGAAGCAATGCTTGCCCGGGGCCCAATGACGACTTGCCCTCCACCCTTGAGAACGATGCTCTCCGCTTTGGTTTTCACGGCACCGTTCAGCGTGACGGTTTGCTGGCGGTCACCGTCCATGTCCACACCGGCTCCGGAAAGGTAAACTCCGTGTGTATCCGCGGCGGCCGTTTCGATGAGACCGCCTGCAACGTAGACCCGGATGGCTCCCTCATCCCCGCGTTCGGCTTCAATGCCGTGGGCACCGTCGCCCGTTGTCCTGATGTGAGTGTCACGAACCTCGATATTCAAATCCCGGTCCTCGACGGAGGCCCCGGATGTGCCCTGATACAGCCCTCCGAAAACATTCCACGGGCCACGGTCGTTTGCGACATTCCCCTCGGGGAACCCGGGGAATTCGTCTGCTGCGGTGCCCAGCTGAAAGCCATAGATGCCGCGGGCGTTCACGCCTTCCGTCTCGACGCGGCTGTCGGCAACGCTGATGTTGAGGTCGCCGATCCCCCGATGCGCTCCGATGATGCCGTGGCTCGCACTGCCCACCGTCATGATCGTGCTGTCCGAGACGCCAATGCCAATGTTTCCGTCGCCGTGATGCCCCGCTATGATGCCGCGGGCATTCTCGCCCTGCGTTGCGATTGCGCTGCCCGATCTGACGTCGATACCAAGGTTGGAGGGAGACGTGTGTGCGGCGTGATAGGCAAAGATGCCGCTGCCGAAGTCACCCTGGGTCTCAATCCGGGTGCTCGAAACATCAATCTCCGTCGGCCCGCCTTTTCTCACGCCATGAGGACTGTTATTGTCAAGTTCCCGGCTGTGATAAAGCGAATAGATGCCGCTGGCGTTGTAGCCCTCGGTTGCAATCCGGCTTCCGGACACATCGATCTTCACAGAGCCTGCGGTGAAGTGGTCTGTCCTGATGCCGCGGGGACCGTTGTAATACGAGGTCCCCGCTCCGCGCGTCTGGATGTGGAAATTTCTGACGGTGATATCGATATTGCCTCCTGGCGAGTCCGTGGAGTGCCATCGCTCGCCCAATTGCGCGACCAGACCGTTGGCGTTGCGGCTGCCCAGCGTTTCGATGTCGGGGTTGTCGGCATCGAGCGACTCCGCCGTGGCCCGTATGCTGATGTCGCCATTGCCTCTGTGGAATGCCGCCGCGCCAGAGCCGGAACTGCCATTCTGAGTCCCGCCCGTCGTCGCCTTGATGCGAGCACCGGAAATATCGATCAGGATGTCGCCTCGATAATCTTCATCCCTGAAGGCGTCGGCGGTGTAATCGGTGTTGGGACCATCGTAGCGGCTGTCAATTTCAGTGTAGACGCCGTATCCATCACTTTCGATCATGCCCCCGGTAACGTACACGTTGATGTCGCCGGATTTTCCGATTTGTCTGACGCTGATGCCGCGGGCATTCGTCGAGGCCTGATAGTTGAGTTCCGGGGTGTTCCGGGCCGTCAGGTCGGCAGCGGAATAGATGGTGATGTCGCCTGCGAAATCGAACCCAGTGTCGACCCAGAATGCGCCGTGATTCGCCCAGAGCTCGCCGGGCTTGTTCCATCGCCGGGAATAATCGTCCGTCTGATCTCCCACCGTAACCTGAGCGCTTTCGCGGGTGACGGCGATGCCGTTGTCGCCGGTCAGGCCATCGGACAGCCTGAACTCGTAATTTGCCTGGGTGTTGTCAGGCAGTTGATAGAAGATGTTGCCTTCGGACGATGAATAGTTGTTCGGGTCACAGACGACGGGTTCAGTACTGGATGCAGGACCACACTCGTTGGCGGCCAGCGCGTCCGCAGTCATGAAGGCGAACATGATGGCCACCAAAGCGCCCGCCAGCGCCCCTCGCGGCACGGAAGACCTGCACGAATCCATTAGATCGGGGGGGGGGGGGTGAGTCGGGAACGCACTTGCTCGTGCGTAAACTGCTCTGCTTTATCACGGCTGTCATTTGGGTTCCACCTTGAACGTATAAACCAACCCAGACTGTTCCGCCTGGTTCCAGAATTATTTTAGCCTATCCGAACAGGGCCTCCCACTTGAACTCGGCATGCGGCCCTCATGCTATGATTCCACAATGCACGCAAGGGGCTGCCCATGACCCGCCGCCAGCTACCCATTGGAATCCAGGACTTCCGGACGATCCGGGAGGAGGATTGCTATTACGTGGACAAGACCCTTCTCATCCGGGAGTTGGTCGAAGGGGGGCGCCACTATTTCCTGTCCCGTCCGCGCCGGTTCGGCAAGAGCCTTCTGGTGAGCACGCTCGAAGCCCTGTTCGAGGGCCAGGAGGAACTGTTTGAGGGGCTGGACATCCACGGCCACTGGGACTGGTCGGTGCGCCATCCGGTGGTGCGGCTGAGTTTTGACGGGAAGCATACGGAGCCGGATGACCTTGAGGGGGAGATCCTCACGCAACTGGCGGGAATCGAGGAAGACGCCGGTCTTTCCCCGACCACCCAGGTACAGAATGGGCCGCAACGGTTGCGGGAT
Source organism: uncultured candidatus Poriferisulfidus sp. (assembly GCA_965214545.1). GTDB lineage: Bacteria > Pseudomonadota > Gammaproteobacteria > Poriferisulfidales > Poriferisulfidaceae > Poriferisulfidus. The sequence continues at coordinate 788,928 of OZ243950.1, forward strand.
CTGTTGCGCCGCCTGCACAATGAGACCGGCCAACCGGTGGCGGTGCTGGTGGACGAGTACGACAAGCCGATCCTGGATGTGTTGAAGGACACAGCGTTGTCGGAGGCGAACCGGGATTACCTGCGTGCCTTCTACGGCGTCATCAAGGGCAGTGCCAAGCATGTGCGGTTCGTGTTCGTGACCGGGGTGAGCATGTTTTCGAAGGTGAGCCTGTTCTCGGGGCTCAACAACCTGGATGACATCAGCCTGGATCCCCAATATGCCACGCTCTGCGGATATACCGACAGAGACATCGACACGGTGTTCGCACCGGAGCTTGAGGGCCTGGACCGGGAGCAGATCCGCGCCTGGTACAACGGCTATAGCTGGCGGGGCGACGAGGCGGTCTACAACCCGTTCGATATTTTGCTGTTGTTCAAGAAGCGCGAGTTCAAGGCGTACTGGTACACGACCGGAGGGCCCAAGTTCCTGTTCCAGCTAATGACGGAGAAGGGGGTGGGCCTGATGGAGATGGAGAACCGGGTGACGGACGAAGAACTGGTCTCGAAATTCGACGTGGGGGACATCGGGGTGGAAGCCTTGCTGTTCCAGACGGGCAATCTGACGATTACAGCCGAGGAGACGATCGGGGCGAAGACCTTTTATACGCTGGACTATCCGAACTTCGAGGTGAAGCAATGCCTGAACAGCGGGCTGCTGGAGTACTGGGGGCAGCGGGGGGATGAAGTGGTGGTCTGGGGTCGGCAGTTGTGCGGATGCCTGGAGTCGGGGGATTTCGAGGGATTTGGAGAAAGGCTGAAAAGTTTTTATGCGGGGGTGCCGTACCAGTGGCACACGAGCGGAGACTTGTCACGGTACGAGGCTTGGTACGGGGGTTTGCTGTATGCGTGTTTCCGATCGAACGGAGTGGACCTGCGGGTGGAGGATGCCTCCAGCCGGGGCCGGGCGGACATGGTGGTGTTTCGCGGGGGCCAGGTGTTCGTTCTGGAGTTCAAGATGGCGGCAGAGGGCGAAGACGGGGAGGCGGCGCTGGATGCGGCCCTGGTGCAGATTCGGGAGCGGGGCTATGCGGAGAAGTACCGCGACCGAGGCGAGCCGATTCACTTGGTCGGGATCGCGTTCGGACGGGAGCAGCGCAACTTGCTGGGAGTGCGGGCAGAACGCTACCCATAAGAGCGGGTGCCGGTGCGGGCAGCGGAACGACATCATCAGATGCGTCGGGCCCATTGGACATCGGATTGCAGGAGAGAGGCCAGGGCATCGGCTCGGTGGCAGATTTTTTATATGCCGGGCGCGACACGCCCGACGGGCGCACAATCACAACGGCGGGCCGGCACGCCACTCCCGATGTCTCGGAACAAACCCTCCGCCGCGCTCGATCCGCCAGCTGTAATACCCGAGCGTCAGGCTGCGCGCGATCATGAAACCGGTCAGCGCCAGCCACAATCCATGGTTGCCCAAACTGCCCGTGATGGCCCACAGCCCCAGGTAGGCCCCGATCGACAGGACCATGCTGTTGCGCATCTCGCGGGTGCGGGTCGTGCCGATGAACAGGCCGTCCATCAGGAAGGGCAATAGGCAGAATACGGGCAAGGCGACCAGCCAGGGCAGGTAGGCCGCGGCCGCGTCCCGGACCTCGGGCAGCGAGGTCAGCCAGCCGATGAGGAACGGCCCGACCCCCGCGAAGAATCCGATCAGCACGATCCCGATCAACACGCACCAGAACAATGCGCAGGCGACGACGCGCTCGAACCCTTGCCGGTCCCGCATGCCGACCGCTCGGCCGCACAAGGCCTCCAGGCCGTGCGCAAACCCGTCCATGCCATAGGCCGTGATGTAGAAGAAATTGATCAGCACGGCGTTGGCGGCCAGCACGACGGGCCCGAAATTCGCGCCCTGCGCCATGAAGAAGGCAAACGAGAACAGCAGCAGGACCGTGCGCACGAACAGGTGGTGGTTGACCGCGAACAGCTTCTTCCACGCCGGCGCGTCCCACAGTCCGCGCAGCGTCATCCGCGGCATCGGCCGGAGCATGCGCCATAGGATCCAGGCTCCCAGCAGCAAGCCGCTGTAGTTCGCCACCAGGAAGGCATAGGCCACCCCCCGGGTCTGCAAGCCGAAGGTGAACACCAGCACCACGTCCAGCACCATGTTGACCGCATTGATCCAAAGCGCCAGGGCCAGGGGGGCCCGGGCGTTCTGCATGCCCAGGCACCAGCCCCAGATCACCATGTTCAGCAAGACCGCCGGCATGCTCCAGATGCAAATCTCGAAGTACAGCCGGGAGTGCAGGTTGATGTCCTGCTCCAGGGCCAGCAGCGTGTAGCTGACATGCTGCAACGGTTCTCTCAACAACAATACCGCCGCCGAGATCAGCACGGCGGACAGCAAACTGCGCAACAGGACGAGCCGGGTCCGGTCCGAATCATGGGAGGCCTGCGCGGCCAACGCGGTCGTGCTCATGCGCAGGAACCCGACGCCCCAGAACAGCAACTGGATCAACGTCGACCCGACCGCCACCGCGCCCAGGTAGTAGGCCGACTCCAGATGCCCCATCACGAACGTGTCGACCAGCCCCAGCAAGGGGGTGGCCAGGCCGGTCAGCGTCATCGGCCCGGCGATCCGCCATAGGCGCCGGTGATCCTCCGGTGTCGGCAGGCGGCCCCGAAACAATACCGAAGGATTCATGACGCCCGGGCGCCCAGGCTGCTTCTACAATACGCAGTCATGCGTTCATCGGCACCCGACTGGCCGGCTCCCCGGCATCCATTAAATCCATGGCTTCCCATCTGCACGGATTGTACGCGCTGACCCCAGACGGCGGCGCAGACCGGGTGGACGCCGTCGCGGCGGCCCTCGCAGGCGGCGCCCGCATGATCCAGTATCGGGACAAGACCGCCGTCCCGGCGGAACGCGAACGGCGTGCGAAGGCCCTGCTCGCGCTGTGCCGGCCGCGCGGCATCCCGTTGATCGTCAACGACGACCTTGACTTGGCCCGGGCCATCGGCGCCGACGGCGTACACCTGGGGGCCGATGACTGTCCCGTCGCCGAGGCCCGGGAACAGTTCCCGGAAGGCATAATCGGCGCCTCTTGCTACAATGATTTTGCCCGTGCCCAGGCCGCCGTCCGCTCCGGCGCCTCCTACGTGGCTTTCGGAAGTTTCTACGCCAGCCCCACCCGGCCCGACGCCGTCACCGCCTCCCCCGACCTGCTCATGCGCGCCCACCGCGAACTGCCTGTCCCGGTCTGCGCCATCGGCGGAATCGATGCGGACAATGCGGTGTCCCTGATCCAGGCCGGAGCCGACCTGCTGGCCGTCTGCAGCGGAATCTTCGCGCAACCGGACATCACGGCCGCAGCCCAAACCCTCGCCGACCGCTTCCAGGGCCATGGCTGATTCCCGCGACTTCGACGCGGCCTGCCGCAGGATTCCCGGGGGCGTCAATTCCCCGGTTCGCGCATTCGGCGCGGTCGGCGGCACCCCCGTATTCATGCAACGCGGCGACGGCGCCTATCTCTACGATGTGGACGGACGCCGCTACATCGACTATGTCGGCTCCTGGGGGCCGATGATCGTTGGGCATGCCCATCCGGCTGTGCTGGAACGGGTCAAGAACACGGTGGACCAAGGCCTCTGCTTCGGCACGCCGCACCCGCTGGAGACCGAGATGGCGGAACAGCTGTGCCAGCGAATCCCGTCACTCGAAAAGGTCCGCCTGGTCAATTCCGGCACGGAAGCGGCCATGAGCGCCATCCGGCTCGCCCGCGGCGTCACCGCGCGCGACCGGATCATCAAGTTCGCAGGCGGCTACCACGGCCATGCCGACGCCCTGCTGGTGGAAGCCGGCTCCGGGGCCCTCACCCACGGCGTGCCGTCCTCGCCCGGCGTCCCCGCCGACACCGTCGCCCACACCGAAATCGCGCCCTACAACGATGCGGCGGCAGTGCAGGCCATCTTCGCCGAGCGCGGCGAGCAGATTGCCGCGATCATCGTCGAGCCGATCGCCGGCAACATGGGCTGCGTGCTGCCGGAGGCGGGCTTCCTCGAAACCTTGCGCGCGTGCTGCGACCGCGCCGGCAGCCTGCTGATCTTCGACGAGGTCATGACCGGCTTCCGGGTCGGGCCCGGCGGCGCGCAGCAACGCGTCGGGATCACCCCCGACCTGACCGTGCTCGGCAAGATCATCGGCGGCGGCCTTCCGGTCGGAGCCTTCGGCGGCCGGGCCGAACTGATGGATCAACTGGCCCCGCTCGGGCCGGTGTACCAGGCCGGGACCCTGTCCGGGAACCCGGTCACCATGGCGGCAGGCCTGGCGACACTGGAACTGACCGGGCAGGACGGATTCTACGAAGCGCTCGGCGCGCGTGCGGCCCACCTGGTGCAAGGCCTGCGCGAACGGGCGGCCGCGCATGGCATTCCCTTCGAGGCGGTCGAGGCGACCGGCCTGTTCGGCCTGTTCTTCACCGCCGCCGGGCCGGTCCGCTGCTACGCCGACGCCCAGGCCTGCCCGGCCGAAGATTACCGGCGCTTCTTCCACCACATGCTGGAACAGGGCGTCTATCTCGCCCCGTCCCGTTACGAAGCGGGATTCCTGTCCTCGGCACACACCCCGGAGGACATCGACCGGACCGTCGAGGCCGCGGATGCGGCATTCGCCGCGATGCGCCGGGCGCGTCAGTGACGCTGCCCGGAGTACAGCTTGGCGTAGAGACCGTCCCGGTCCATCAGTTGCTGCGGCCCGCCCTGCTCGATAATCTGTCCGTCCTCCATCACGTAGACATGATCGGCGTGCCTCACGGCGCTTAGCCGGTGCGCCACGATCAGCGTCGTGCGCCCCTCGAAACGGGCGAACAGGTCGCGGTGCAGGCGGTCTTCGATCTGGGTATCCAGCATGGACGTGGCCTCGTCCAGGATCAAGACCCCCGGATCCATCAGCACGGTGCGGGCGATCGAGAGGCGTTGCCTCTGCCCGCCCGAGAGCCGCACCCCGTCCACCCCGAGCGGGGTTTCCAGCGTCTGCGGCAACGCCCGCGCCCAGTCCCGGAGTTGCGCGACCTGCAGGGCGTCCCACAGCGCGTCGTCGGACAGGGAATCCCCCAGCGTCAGGTTCGACCGGAGCGTGTCGTTGAACAGGGTGGGGTGCTGGAGTACGATCGCGACATGGTCGCGCACCGTCTCGAAGCCGATCTCCCGCACGGACCGCCCGCCGAACCGGATCTCGCCCGAATCGGCCGGGTACAGGCCCAGCAGGACCTGCATCAGGGTCGATTTCCCGGCGCCGCTCGCCCCCACGAACGCCACCTTCTCCCCGGCCGCCACCCGCAGCGTGATGCCGTTCAGTATCGGTTGCTCGGAAGTAAAGGAAAAATGCACGTCTTCCAGCTCCAGGGAGGTGGTGGGGACGGCCTCGAACGGATCGTGGACGCACGGGTACCGGGGCTCCTCCCGGAACCTCAGGATTCGGTTGACCCGGTCCAACGCGGCCGACGCCGCGTAGTAGGCGTACTGCACGCCGAGCAACTCCTGTACGGGGCCGATCATGAACCACAGGTAGCCGAATACCGCCATCATCTGCCCGATGCTGAGGTCGGAGAACATCACCATCAACATGCTGACCGCGCGGAAGATGTCGAAGCCCAGCAGGAACAGGGTGCCCGAGGCCCGGCTCGCCATCTCGCTCTTCCAGAAGTAGGTCGTGGACCAGTCGCGCACCCCCCGCGCTTCGTCCATCACGCGGCGCATGTAATGGCGCTCCCGGTTGTGCGCCCGGATCTGGTGGATGCCGTCCAGGGTCTCGGTGAGAGACTGCTGGAAGTGTTCGACTGCCGAATTCTCCCTTTTTTTCAATTCCTTGACGCGCCGCCCCAACACGATCGTGAAATAGATCACCAGCGGGTTCATGCACAGGATGAACAGCGCCAGCCCCCAGTGCAGCCACAGCAGCACGGCCGCCGTCCCGACGATGGTGAGCACGGCCACCACGAACTTGCCGACGGTAATGGCCACGAAATCGTCGATGGTCTGGAGGTCCGTGACCAAATGGGCCGAGACCGTGCCGCTGCCCAGGGTCTCGTATTCGGACAGGCGGGTCCGCTCCAGCCGCTGCAGCAACTGGCAGCGCAGCCGGTACACCATGTCCTTGGAGATGGTCGCCAGTTCCCGCACCTGGAAGGCGTGCAGCAGGATCGAGGTGAGCCGCAGCAGGATGCCCACCAGCAGGATCGCCCCGACATACAGGATCGGGCCATGCCAGGACTCCGGCGACCCGGCCTGGATCAGGGGGACCAGGAATTCCGGCTGCTCCAGCAGGACCTCATCCACCAGCAAGGGCATGAGCAGCGGCAGCGGGACGCTGGCGGCGGTGGCGGCGATCGCCACCAGGTGCGCATCGATGAGTTGCCGGCGATGGCGCCGGACCATGTCAACCAGGTAACGAAGAGTGTATTCCCGGGGCGGCTTGCCTTCGATGTCCTGCACCGTCTCGGTCATGGAGCGGCGCGTTCCTTGATTTGATCGTGAACCGTCTTCATGTCCAGGGCTTTCGCCTTCTGCACCAGGTCTTCCAGTTGGGCGATCGGCAGCGCTCCCGGCTGCGCGAACAGCTGGACCTGCTCGCGGAACAACATCAGGGTGGGAATCGAACGGATCTGGAACGCCTGGGCCAGTTCCGTCTGTGCTTCGGTATCGATCTTGCCGAACACCATGTCCGGATGGTTCTCCGCCACCGTCTCGAACACCGGCGCGAAACTCTTGCACGGCCCGCACCATTCGGCCCAGAAGTCCACCACCACGATGTCGTTGTTGTCGACGGTGTCGTTGAAATTATCCTTGGTCAATTCAATGACGCTCATTGTTGCCTCCCATGACGGGCGCCCTCACAGGCGCGATTCCAGGTGTCGGCAGATGTCCGATCCCGCACGATTGCTCATGACCAGGACGACCCCGCCGGATGTGAGTTGTTCGCGAATCTGCCGCTCCAGCGTGGCCAGGTCGGTCGTAATCCCGACCCGCCCGTGGGCCTGCCCCCACTGCGCGGCATCCCACTGCATCTCCTGCGACACGTGCAGCCAGCTCCGGTCGGCCTCCCGCAGGGATTCGGCCAGCGCCTCGCGATGCACCCCCAGGCGCATGCTGTTCGAGGCCGGTTCGACCACGGCCAGGAGCGGCTGATCCGGGTGCCGCCCCTTCACGGCTTCGATGCTCGCGCGGATTTCAGTGGGGTGATGGGCAAAATCATCATACAGGCAGGCCGTCCCCTCTCGGGTGGGGCGCCGCGTCAAGCGGCGCAGGACGCCTTCGAACGATGCCAGCGCATCGGCGGCCGCCTGGATCGGAATGCCGGCATGCGCCGCCGCCGCCACGGCCGCCGTCGCATTCAACGCGTTGTGCCGCCCCAGGGGCTGGTGGCCCCGCGCCACGCAGGCCGCCCCGTCGTGTTGAATCGTCAGCTCTTCGCCGGGCTGCCACTGGCAGCGCCAGTCGCTGCCTTCCTCGAAGCCGAAGGTTTCCACCGGGGTCCAGCAGCCCCGGTCCAGGACCGCCTGCAAGTTCGAATCCCCCGCGCGGCACAGGATGCGGCCCTCTCCCGGAACCGTGCGCAGCAAGTGATGAAACTGGCGCTGGATCGCCTCGAGATCGTCAAAAATGTCCGCGTGATCGTATTCCAGGTTGGTCAGGACCAGCGTCCGCGGGCGGTAGTGGACGAACTTCGAGCGCTTGTCGAAGAATGCCGTGTCGTATTCGTCGGCCTCGATCACGAAATACGGGGCCTGCCCGGCCTGGGCGCTTTTCTGCGTCCGTGCCGCCACCCCGCCGACCAGGTAGCCCGGGGATTGGTCCGCTTCGATCAGGATATGCGCCAGCATCGCGCTGGTGGTGGTCTTGCCGTGCGTGCCCGCGACCGCCAGCACCCAGCGTTCGCGCAGCAGGTGGTCCCGCAGCCACTGGGGACCCGAGACATACGGGATCGAACTGTTCAGCAACTGCTCGACGATCGGGTGGCCCCGGCTCATGACGTTGCCCACGACCACGCAGTCCGGCGCCGGGTCCAGGTGCGACCACGCGTAGCCGACACGGCACTCCACCCCGGCCTGTTCCAACTGGGTGCTCATCGGGGGATGAAGCGCGGCGTCGGAGCCGGTCACCCGGTGCCCGCACTCGGAAGCGATCCGGGCAACGCCGGCCATGAAACTCCCGGCTACGCCCAAGATATGGAGGTGCACGCCGACTGGACTGCGCCGCCTACCTGGCGAACACCCACTCCGTTTCCGTCGACATCTCCGGGGAATATTGGTAGCCCCCGTCGGTGAAGCCGGTGATCGCGTCCACCCGGGTCAGGCGGTTCTTGATGATGTGGCGGGTCATCAGGCCGCGCGCCTTCTTGGCAAACAAGCCGATGACCCGGTACTGGCGGCCCTTGCGCTCCTTGAACACCGGCGTGATGACCGGCACGTCGAGTCCGTCCGGGCGAACCGCCTTGAAGTACTCCTGGGAGGCCAGGTTGACCAGCACCGAACCCTTCTGGCCGGACACCGCCTCGCGCAGGCCCTCGGTAATCCGGTTGCCCCAGAACTGGTACAGGTTGTCGCCGCGCGACGTTCCCAGCCGGGTCCCCATCTCCAGCCGGTACGGCTGGATCAGGTCCAGCGGACGCAGCAGCCCGTAGAGGCCGGACAGGATGCGCAGGTGCTTCTGCGCGAAATTCAGGTCGGGCCGGGTGAAGTCGCCCGCGCCCAGTCCCGTGTAGACGTCCCCCTTGAAGGTCAGCGCCGCCGGCCGGGCGTTGTCCGGGGTGAACGGGGTCTTCCAGTGATGGTAGCGGTCGAAGTTCAGGTCGGCGATCTTCATGCTCACGCGCATCAGTTCCGCGATGTCGTCCGGCGACAACTCGCGGAGGCGGCGAACCAGCTGGCGGGATTCCTTCAGGTAATCCGGCTGCGTGCAGATCGCGGCATCCGCGCACGCCTCCGGGTCCAGCGTCTTGGAGGGGGAAAGGACGACTAGCATGATCGAGAGTGGGGGCAGCCCGAAAGCGCCAATTATACCGACCCGCGGCGCATCCCGGGGCGCAGGAACGCGCAGTGCCCCCGCCGGCTCGGCGCCGACAGCCAGGCTTTGAGGTAGGCCAGCTCCTCGCTGCTCCCCTGCAACTCCCCGGCCTGCCCGCCCCCGCGCAGCACGCGCCAGGCGGCCTCCAGCTCGCGGTAGCGTTCCCCCTCGATCCCCGCCCGTTTCAGGCCGACCCGGTTCAGGCCGTAGTGCAGGGTCGGGTCGCGCCCCAGCAGGTGAAACGGCAGGACATCCCGCGTCACCGCGGTCAAGCCTGCCACCATGCTCAGCCGCCCGATGCGCGTGAACTGGTGAATCAACACGTGCCCGCTGAGGAACGCCTGCGCCCCGATGTGCACGTGGCCGGCCAGCGCCGTGTAGTTGGCCAGGATCGCCCGGTCTTCCACCACGCAGTCATGGGCGACGTGCGCGCTGAGCATGAACAGACAGTCCGAACCGATCCGGGTGGGTTCGCCTTCGCAGGTGGAGCGGTGCACCGTCACGCTCTCGCGGAACTGGTTGTTCGCCCCGATCTCAACGCCGCTCGGGCACTCCGGGTCGAAGGCAAGGTCCTGGGGCGGCCCGCCCAGCACCACGTGCTCGGATACCCGGTTGCCCGCGCCCATCGAAACCCCCGGGTGCACCGTGCCGAACGCGCCGATCCGGCACCGGTCCCCGATGCGGGTCCGCGCATGAATCACCGCGTAGGGGCCGACTTCGACCTCGGCGCCCAGCTCGGCATCCGGATGCACAATCGCCGTCGGGTGGATGTCACCCATCGAGCAAGGCGTCCAGTTCGGCTTCCCCGAGAATCGGGATACCCAGGGCGTTCGCCCGGTCGATCTTCATCCCGCCCGGGTTTTCCCCCGCGATCACGGCGTGGGTGCGGGCGCTGACGGCGGTGCCGATTTTCGCGCCGCGCGCCTCCAGTTCCTGTCGGGCCCGGGCCCGCTCGATCCCGGAGAAGGTCCCGGTCAGCACGTAGGCTCGCCCCTCCAAGGCCGGCGCGGCAGCCGCCGGCGCCTGCACCTTCAGTTCTTCCAACAGGCGGGCGAGGACCCGACGGTTGGCGGGCTGGGCGAAGAATTCCACGATGTTCTCCGCGATGACCGGCCCGATGTCCGGGATTTCGAGGAGCTGCCCGGCCTCCGCTTCCATCAAGCGTTCCAGGTCGCCGAACACCCGGGCCAGGTCCAGCGCCGTGACCCGCCCCACCCCCCGGATCCCCAGGGCGTAGACCAGCCGATCCAACTCCACGTTCCGGCTGCGGTCGATGTGGTCGATGATCTTCCCCGGCAGTTCCAGGTCCAGTTCCGGCCCTTTGACCAGGTCCTTGAACAGGATCCGGAGCTGGGCCCGGGGCGCAGGTGACCGATCGAAGAACTTGCGTACGGCTTCGGCGGTTCCCCGGGGAAAGGCCGCTGGGTCCGCATCGCGCAGGGCTTCCGGGGACGGAAAGGCCTTCGCCAAGACCGCCGCCCCTTTCGGCCCGACTCCCGGGATGCGCCGAATCAGGTTGCCCAGGAGGATACTCCGGAAATCCTCCCCGCTGGGAGCCCCCTTCAGGAACGCCCCGATCGCCTTCCGGGCGTCCTTGCTCAGACGGGCGGCATTGAGTTCCGCGTCCGTCGCCGCCCACAGGGCCTCCAGGGAGGCGAACCGGGCCGACAGCTGTTTGATCTGCGCACCCGACACGTGGACGATTTCCAGGGCGGTCAACAGCACCGGCAGGCCCGGGGTCTCGCCGCGCTGCAGGGTGGCCCAGGCGTCGAGCCAGGCCTCGATTTTCCCCCGGGCCCGGGCCCGGCGCTGTTTTCTCGCCTTCTTCCGGAACACGTCTTCGATGTCGGACGCCGTCAAGCGGTAGAAATCATCCACATGCCGCAGCTTCCCCTTCTCGACGAACAGGGCGATGTGCTCCTCCCCCAGGTCCTCGATGTCCATGGCGTCGCGGGAGACGAAGTGCATCAGCGTGGAGCGGATCTGTGCCGGGCATTCCAGCCCGCCGGTGCAGTACAGGATGTCATCCTCCCGGATGACTTCCGAGCCGCAGGCCGGACAAGCGGAGGGCGGCGCCACGGCCCGGGATTCGCCTGCGGCGGCCGATGCGCGGACGGATACGATTTCCGGAATGACATCCCCGGCCCGACGCACCTCGACGGTGTCCCCGATCTTCAGGCCTTTCTCCCGGATAAAGCCGAGGTTGTGCAGGGTGGCCCGGCGCACCGTCGCCCCGCCCACCTGCACGGGGGACAGGTGGGCCACCGGGGTCACGACCGCCGTGCGCCCGACCTGGAAGCTGACCGCCTCCAGCACGGCCGGCGCCGTTGCGGCCGGGAACTTGTGCGCGACCGCCCAGTGCGGCGTGCGCGCGTCCTGGCCCAGGCGGGCCTGCAATCCCAGGTCATTGATTTTGTAGACCACCCCGTCGGTTTCATAGGCGAGGTCCGCCCGCTCGGCATGAATCTCGCGGTAATAATCCCAGCACCCGCCGATCCCGGTCACGACCCGCGCCCGGTCGCACACCCGGAACCCCCAGTCCCGCAAGCGCGCGAGGGTCTCGTCCTGCCGCTCCAGGTCCGGGCCGCCTTCCATCGCCCCCAAGGCATAGCAATACAGCTCCAGTTCCCGCTCGGCGGTGATGCGCGGATCCTTCTGCCGCAGGCTCCCGGCCGCCGCATTGCGCGGGTTGACGAATCGCCGGCGGCCCGAAGACGGTCCGGCCGCCTCCGCCTGCTCGTTGAGACGCCGGAACCCGTCCCGGGAAATATACACCTCGCCCCGCACCTCCAGCAATCGGGGCGGGTGCGCGCCGAGCAGCCGCAAGGGGACCGAGCGGATCGTGCGGACGTTCTCGGTCACGTCGTCGCCCACGGCGCCGTCCCCCCGGGTCGCCGCCCGGACCAGGAGCCCGGCCTCGTAGCGCAGGTTGACGGCCAGCCCGTCGAACTTCGGTTCCGCTAGGAAATCCGGCGTCGCATCCTCGCCCAGCTCGGCCCGCTTCAGCAGGCGCTCGTGGAACTTTTGCAGCTCGCCCGGAAGGTCGGCCGGTGAGTCCGGCACGGCCTCCGGCGGCATGATGTTGGCGAGCGACAGCATGGCCTGTTCATGCCGGGACGGCGGGAAGCCGCCTTCCACCGGGGCGCCGACCCGTTGCGTCGGAGAATCCGCGGCCGTCAGGCCGTGTTCCGCCTCCAGGTCCTGCAGTTCCCGGAACAGGCGGTCGTATTCCCCGTCTTCGATCTCAGGGGCATCCAGGACATAGTAGCGGTGCGCGTGGTGGCGCAATTGATGGCGCAGGTCCTCGACGCGCTGGGCTGCCTGCGCCGGTGTCATGCCCATCAATGGATCAGCACCGGGTCCCGGTCCGATTGGCTGGCCGCGAGTGCCTCCACCTTGCGCGTCATGGCCTCGACGGTTTCGCGGGTCACCGGGGCCTCGTCCTCATCCTGGAGGGTGCCCCCGAACTTGTCGCAGACCTCCCGGGCGACCCTCAGCATGCCGTTGAATACGTTCAGGTTGTCCACCGGCAGCGGCAACTGCGTGAAGAACGTGATCCGGTGCAGGGCCTCGAGCAACTGCCCCTGCTCGGTGAAACTCCCGGTCTGGTTGTGGCTCGCCACGAAATAAATGGGGACGGTGCGGCCCGAGCGCTCCTGCGCCTTGCAGTACAAGCCGTCTTCGGCCAGCTGCAAGCCGGCCTGGCTCAACAGGCCATGCAGCGCTTCTCCCGGACAGGGCTCGGAAAATGCCACATGCAGGACCAGCAGCAGGGTCTCGCCCGGTTTCTGCAACAGCATCTCCAGTTGCTGCGGCTCGCCGAATGTCAGCGACTCGCAGGGCAGGTCGATGTCTTCGATCCGGTAGGTCTGCAATCCGGCCTCGCGGCTCATTTCCTCCAGTTCCGTATACCCCGGTTCGTCGCCGTTGCGGTTCGCGTACAGGGACTTCACCGGCACCGGGCTTTCCCGTCCTGCCGAGACCGGACGGGTCGGCCGGCGCGCCTGCTGCCCGTGAATCCAGATGATCAGGAGGACGCACAAGCCGGCCAGGGCGAGCACGCCGTAGGCCTCAAGCATGGCTGGCCTCCGCCTGCTCGACCATTTCCATCGCCTGGGCTACGTTCACGCTGACCAGCCGGGACACGCCGGGCTCGTTCATGGTCACCCCGACCAGCTGGTCGACATGCTCCATGGTGATCTTGTTGTGGGTGACGATGATGAACTGGACCTGTTCGCTCATCTCGCCCAGGATCTGGCAGAAGCGCATCAGGTTGTCGTCCGACAGCGGGGCGTCCACCTCGTCCAGGATGCAAAACGGCGCCGGGTTCAGCATGAACAACGACAGCACCAGCGACACGGCGACCATCGCCTGCTCCCCGCCGGACAGCATGTGCATGTTGCGGTAGCGCTTTCCGGGCGGCCGGGCCCGGACCTCGATGCCGGTGTCCAGAAGGTTGTTCTTCTCGGTCATCTCCAGGTCGGCCTCGCCCCCTTCGCCGATGATGCGCGGGAACATCTCTTTCAGGTTTTCATTGACCTGGTTGAATGTCCGGCGAAAACGCTCGCGGGTCTCGCGGTCGATTTTCTCTATCGCCCGGCTCAGCTTCTCAAGCGCCGCCTGGATATCGCGCATCCGCCCCTCTTCCTTGTTCTTCTGTTCCAGTAACTCGTCGTATTCCCGCGCCGCCGCCATGTTGACCGGCGGCATCCGCTCCAGGCGGGCAATAATCCGGGTCACCTTCCCTTCCCACTGGTCGGCGGCGGCGTTCTCCGGCAGGGCCTGCAGAACCTGCTCGGGGTCGCAGTCCTGTTCGCGCAACTGGCTGAGCAGTTGCGCGCAGACGTTCTGGATCTCCTGGCGCTTCAGGTCCTTGTCGTGCCGGTCCTTGCCCAGTTCCGTGGACTTCTGGCTGGACTCCCAACGCTTGCGGTCCAACTCGATCAACTCCTTATTCAACTGCTCGGCAGCGGCCCGCTCCCGGCGCACCTGCGCCTCCGCCTCGCGCTCTTTCTCCCGTTTTTCCCGCAACTGCCGCTGCAGGTCTTCGTCTTCCGGAATCGCGCCCAGGCCCTGCGCCAACTGGTCCCGGCGAACGCGATGCCGCTGCAAGGTGTCCTGGTCCCGGGACGCTTGCTGGCGCCGGGTTTCGATCTGCATCTGCGCCGTATTGACCTCCAGCTGAAGCCGATTCAGTTCTTCGGACTGCTGCCGGAGCGTCTCCTCGCTCTTGCCCAGGGCGGCCTGCGCGTCGGCATGAACCGCATCTGCGCGGGTCCGGTCCTGGTCCAGATCGTTGACCTGCCGCGCGCACTGTTTCAGGCGGTCCTGGGATTGACGGATGCTCCGTTGCAGCTGCTCCAGCCGCCGCGACTGGTCTTCGAGTCCCTGCTGCCGGGCCTTGCTGGCGGCGAGCTGCTCGAAGGCCTGGTCGTATTCACCCTGCAGGGCGGACCGGCGGTCTTCCTGCTGCCTCAATTCCCGCTCCGCGGCCTGCTTGCGCGGCCCGACTTCCCCCGACTCGGATTCCAGCTGCGCCAGCTTTTCGCCCAGCGCCTCGATTTCACGCCGGCGTTCCAGCGCCCCCTCCGCCGGGCCCTCCGCGGCAGGCAGGCGCAGCCAGTCCGGGCCCAGCCAGACCCCGCCCTGGGTGATGATCGACTGGTGTGGCAGCAACGACTCGCGCACGGCGAAGGCCTGCTCCAGGGTCTCTGCGGCCAGCACGCCGCCCAGCTGGGACTCCAGCGAAAACGGGCTCTTGACCCGGCTCGCCAGCGACATGCGGTCAGGCTCGCGCGCCGCGGACGCGCCACGGTCCAGCAGCATCAGCGGGCGGGTTCCCGGCACCCGCATCTCCGCGACCGTCTCCGGCAATTCCGCCACGCAGAACGCTTCGAGGTTTTCCGCCAACACGGTTTCCACGGCAAATTCCCAACCGCTCTCCACCTCGATCTGGTTCATCAGGCGCTCGCCCTGCAACTGCATCTCCCGCACGACCTTCGCATGCGCGTCCGAACCGTCCGCCAGGCCCGCCTGCTGCAGGGCCTCCAGCGAGGCCAGGCGCCCTTGCGCCTGGGTTTTCTTCTCCTGCACCGCCGCCAATGCGGCCTCGTGCCGCTTCAGGTCCAGGCGCGCCTGCTGGATCTGGTCCCCGTTCTGCTCCAACTGCTCCTTGCAGTGCTGCCAGGACGTCCGCGCCGCATCGCACTGCTCTTTCAACGCGGCCCGCGGATCGCCGTGGGCTTCCGCCGCTCCGCCCGCGGCCCGCAGATGCTGCAACTCGTCCTGGTTCTCCTCCAATTGCGCCTGCTCCCGGGTGCGTTCTTCGCGAACGGCGCCGAGCTGTTCGCGAATCGTGTCGATATTCCGCTGGCTCCGGCCCAGCGCCTCGGCCTGCTCCGCCCTTCGGGCTTCCGCCTGTTTCCGTTCCGCTTGGACGCGGTCCAGCTTCTTGCTCTGCTCGCCGTGCTGCTGCTCCAGGCCCTGCACTTCCTTCCGGATTTTCTCCCCGACTTTCTCCAGTTCCCTGATCTCCACGTCCAGCCGGTCCATCTCCTGGACCGCCTGCTCTTTCCGCTCGCGCTGCAGGCGGATCCGCTGATCGATAGAACCCGCATCCGCCAAGAGCTGCTGATGGTGCGCCACGGCTTCGTCCGTGGACTTCTGCTTGCGGGCGTACTCGCTGCGTTTTTTCTCGTACTCCTCGTTCAGGGCTTTCTGCCGGCCTTCCTCCTGAAGGCGTTTTTCCTCGACGCCGGCGTAGTCCTTCTCCCGGGTTTCCAGAATCTTGCGCTGTTCCCGCAGTTGCAGGCTGACCCATTCGTTTTCACGGAGCCGATACTCCTGCTGCAGGGCTTCCTGTTTGCTCGCCTGCTCTTTTTGCTGTTTCAGGTGGCGCAGGCGTTGTTCATGCTCCTGCAAGATGTCCTGCAGCCGGCCGAGATTCTCTTCCGTGAGGCGAATCCGGTTCTCGGCCTCCCGGCGACGTTCGCGGTACAGGGAAATCCCGGCCGCTTCCTCGATGTACTTGCGCATCGCATCGGGCTTGGCCTCGATCAGTCCCTGCACCATACCCTGGGCGATGATCGCGTAGTTGCCCCGGCCGAGCCCGGTGCCCTGGAACAGGTCGGAGACGTCCTTGCGGCGGACATGGGTGCCGTTGATGTAGTAGCGGGACTGGTGCTCCGCGTCGCGGGAGACTTCGCGGCGGATCTTGATTTCGCTGAAATTCGCGTATTCGCCCCCAATCCGCCCGAGCCCGTTGTCGATGACCACCTCGATCGAGGCCTGGTCCAGCCGCTTGCGGGCATCCGAGCCGTCGAAAATGATGTCGTCGAGGGTCTCGCCGCGGATGTTGCGGGCGCTCTCGCCGAGCACCCAGCGGATGGCGTCGATGATGTTGGATTTGCCGCAGCCGTTCGGCCCGACCACGCCGGTCAACGGCAGGTCAAACCCGACCCGTGTCGGCTCCACGAAAGACTTGAAGCCGGACATCTGGATGCTGCTCAGACGCATCTCAGAAGGCCTGTATTAAAATAAGGGAACCATCAACCGGGGCAGAACACTGACCTGATAGTGACTACTCCATGACTGCCCAACCATCCAAAGCACTTGAAACGTTTGATAATCCTGAACCTGGGCGGGATTATACCATTCGCCTGGAAATTCCGGAGTTCACGTGCCTGTGTCCGTTGACCGGACAACCTGATTTTGCGGCACTCGTTCTCGAGTATGTTCCGGACGCCCTGTGCGTCGAACTCAAGTCCCTCAAACTGTATGCCTGGTCCTTCCGGGACGAAGGCGCATTCCACGAGGCCGTCAGCAACCAGATACTCAATGATCTCGCGACACTCCTGGCGCCCCGCTTCATGCGGCTGACCGCGGCCTTCCGGGTCCGGGGCGGCATTGCCACCACGGTGACGGTCGAACACCGGAAGGAGGGCTGGGTGTCGTCCGGGCCCGTCGCCCTCCCCCCGGGGCGTTGAAAAGCTTTCTGATCGGTTTCGGGTATCCCTGGCGCGGACTGGGGATCCTGTTCCAGCCCCGCCTGCGTGCGCTGGCGTGGTGGCCGATCATCATCAACGCCATCTTGTTCTCCGTCGCCTTCTACTTCCTGGTCATCGAAGTCAATCATTGGATCTCCGAACTCCTGCCCGGCTGGCTGGCATGGCTGGAATGGCTGCTGTGGCCCCTGTTCATGCTGATCGCGCTGGCGGCGACGCTGTTCAGCTTCTCCCGGATCGCCAACCTGATCGGTGTGCCATTCCATGCCCGGCTCTGCCGGGCCCTGATGCAGATGCAGCCGGACGACCCGCTGACGCAGGCCGCAAAAGCGCAGGGCTGGCGCAACGACGTGCGCCTGATCGGGCATGAGGTCCTGAAACTCGCCCTCTACCTCGCGGTGTTCCTCCCCCTGCTGGCCCTGTCCTTCCTCCCCGGCATCGGCTTCCTCGCCCAGGCCGTGCTCCTGTACTACGGAATCTACTGGTGCGCCCTGGAGTACCTCGACTACCCGCTCAGCGAGGCGGGGACCCCGATGCGGCAAATCCGAAGCCGGTTGCGCGAACAGCGGCTCCTGACCCTCGGCTTCGGGGCCGGCCAGTTCGTGCTGTTGCTGACCCCGGTGCTCAACCTGGTGGCTGTCCCGACCGGGGTGGTGGCGGCCACCCGGCTGTGCCAGAAACACCCCTTCGACCCCCCGCCATCGGACTGACGGACGTCGGGCGTCAGGTCCGGTCGCGGGCCCGGCGGCAGCTCAATGCGACCGGAACCCCCGCCAGACGATACGCCTGGCGGAACCGGTTGGCCAGGTATCGGCGATACGCACGCGGCATCAACTCAACGCGCGACCCGTGCAGGACCAGCCGCAGCGGATGGTTCCCGCCCTGATGGCCGTACCGGATATGAACTTGCCCGCCGCGAACCCGCGGCGGCGGGTTCTGCTGCACGGCCTGGCGCAGGAAATTGTTGATCTCGGGCGTGGAGAAACTGCGCTCCGCGGCATCGTGCAAGGCCACCGCCTCCTTCAGCAGGCGGCCGAGCCCCGAGCCGCGGGTCCCGGAGGTGCGCACGACGGGAAGGTAGGACGCGAATTGAAGCCGGCGTTCCAGGCGCTGCGTGGCCCACGCCCGCTGCTCCGGGTCCAGCAGGTCGCACTTGTTCAAGGCAATCACGACGGCGCGGCCGGTATCCAGCGCCAGCGCCGCCAATGCCGCATCCTGCTCCGCCACCCCCTGCGCCGCATCAATCACCACGATCGCCACCTGCGCGCGCTGCACCGAGCGAAGCGCCTGGGCGACGCTGAACCCCTCCAGCGAATCGGGCTCGATCCGGCTCTTGCGGCGGATTCCCGCCGTGTCGACCAGCGTCAGGTCTCGGTCCCGGAACGTGAGGGCCACGTCGATGCTGTCCCGGGTTGTGCCGGGCTCGGGCGAGACGACCAGCCGGTCGCTGTGCAGCAGGCGGTTGATCAGGGTGGACTTGCCGGCATTGGGCCGCCCGATCACCGAAACCCGGATCCGGCCCGGGTCGGGCTCCGGGTCCGTCGATGCCGCCTCGGCCGGGATCGCGGAATCCAACAGCGCCCGGACGCCCGACCCCCGCTTGGCGCTGATTCCGAACACGGCGTTCGCGCCCAGTTCGGCGAATTCCGCCGCCGCCGTGTGCGGATCACGCCCATCGACCTTGTTGACCGCCACCCAAAGCGGCTTGCCGGAGGTCCGCAGGCGGGCATGGAATTCCTGGTCGCCGGCGACGCAGCCCTCCTGCACATCGACCACCAGCACCAGGACATCCGCCTCCGCGATCGCCTGTTCGGTCTGCCGCATCAGCCCCCGCTCGATTTCGGTGTGGGCCTCGGTCATGCCGCCGGTGTCGACCGCGACGAACGGGCGGCCCTCGTGTTCCGCCAGCCGGTAGCGCCGGTCCCGGGTCACCCCGGGCACGTCCGCGACCAAAGCCTCGCGGCTGCCGGTCAGGCGGTTAAAAAGGGTGGACTTGCCGACATTGGGCCGGCCGAGCAGAGCGACGACGGGGATCATGTCCGAATGCCCGGATCATGATTCGCCCGCAGCTGTCCCCAGCAACGGCACAAATTGATAGGCCGCAAACCGGCCATTGCGGTGCAACAGGTAGATTCGGTCCAGCCGCACCTGCGGAGGGGCCTGCAGGGGGCCGGCGACCTTGTGTCGCGCGACGATGTCGCCGTCCGTCATCTGGAACCAGTGCAGGTAGCCTTCAAAATCCACCGCAATGACATGCAGGCCGGTCGGCGCCGGCGCGCTGAGATCCCGGTAGGCGAGCGCGTCCTGATCCCAGTACACGCCGCCATCTTTTCGATTCAGCGACCACAGGGTGCTTTGGAGGTCGGTCACGTACACGGCTACTTCATCGACCCCCGGGGCATGCAGGGCCTTGATGTCTTTCGCCCACAGCAGGTTGCCTTCCACCGTCTCCACCGCGCCGACCTGGTTGCTCAGGGCGGCGGCATAGGCCACCCCCTCCATCAGGCGCACCGGCCCGTCCACGTCCACGACCCGTTCCAGTTCGGTCCGCCCGGTTGGAATCGCCAGCCGCACCTCCCAGTGCTGCAGGCCGCTTGCCGAATCAAATGCGATCAGCCGGCCGTCGTCGAAGCCGACGATCAGCCGATCCTCCTGTGCCGCGGGCTCGCCGGCACCGCGCAGGGTCAGGCTGGGGCTGCTGTGGATATGGCTCCACAGCACCGACCCGTCCTCGGTGTTCAGGACGCTCAGGCGGCCGTCGTTGGTGCGAACCGCCAGGTGGCCGCCCGGCAGGACCTTCAGGCCCAGCACCTCGCTGGGAACGGCCTGTTTCCAGGCCAGGGCGCCGGTCTCCCGGTCCAGGGCGAACACATCCTGCTCCCAGGTCCCCACGTAGGCCCGGTGCTCATCGGCCGCCACGCCC
This sequence comes from uncultured candidatus Poriferisulfidus sp., assembly GCA_965214545.1. Classification (GTDB taxonomy): domain Bacteria; phylum Pseudomonadota; class Gammaproteobacteria; order Poriferisulfidales; family Poriferisulfidaceae; genus Poriferisulfidus. The sequence continues at coordinate 808,904 of OZ243950.1, forward strand.
GCCAGGATGGTTCCCTCGACCTCGGTGTCCCAGATCGTCGCGCCCGTCGAAGCATTCAGTGCAACGACCTCGCCGTCATTGGCGGCCAGCAACACATGGTCGCGATCAATCCACGGCGCCACGTGGCTGTCCGGGTCGCTGTAGTCGGAACCGACCGAATAATTCCACAGCGGCGTCAGCGCGATCCGGTTGGCCACCGGTTGCAGCTCGGCAATGCGCGACGGCGTCTTCTCCCAAAGTTCCTGAATGCCGCCGAGCGGATCGATATCGGCGCAGGCCGACAGCCCCACCGCGCAGGCAAGCAGGAGGAGCGCCGAATCAGTCGGCTTCACTCTGCTCTCCGAGCTCGGCAAGTTTCAATTCGAGGAATGCGCCGCTGTTCCCTTTCTCAAGCGCCTGGACATACTCGTGGCGGGCTTCCCGGGCCCGGCCGGATTGCCGGTACAGGTCGCCTCGGACCTCGTGCACCAGTCCTTCATAGCCTTCCCGCTGCACTTCCGACAGCACCGCCAGGCCTTCGTCCCACTGCTGCCGGGCCGCGTGCAGTCGCGCGAGGCGCAACGCCGCCACCGGTTCGATCAGCGGGTCCTCCGAGTGTTCGTAGGCCCACCGCAGCAGGCGGACCGCCTCGTCCGGCTGCTGGTCCTCCTGGTGCAGCCGGGCGGAAATCAGGCTGGCCATCGAGGCGTACACGGTGCCGCCGTACTCTTGCCGCAACCGCTCCCCCGTCTCGTGCGCTTGCCCCGCCTGCTCGCCCTCTAGGTGGGCCCGGTACTGCTGGTACAAGGTGGCCGCGCCGGTCGCTTCGCGCTCCTGCCAGTAGTTCCAGCCCTTATAGCCGCCGACCCCTCCGAAGGCCAGGCCCGCGCCCAGCAGGACCCAGACGAGATTGGCCTTCCACCAATCCCGAAATTCTTCCCATTGTTGCTGCTCTTCAGGGCTTAAAGCCATGATCCCTATCCGGTCGGAGTGAAGTGTTTGGCGAGAATCGCGGCGACATTATCCAACAAAACCGTTTGCTGCGGTTCCGGCCCGCGCAGGAATTTGAGGGTAACGCTGTGCTGATCCAACTCTTCCGCCCCCATGATCAGGACGGCCCGGGCCCCGCTTTTGTCGGCCCGGCGCATCTGGGCCTTCATGCTTCCCCCCTCCATGTTCATCCGCAGCCGAAGGCCCGGGACCTCTTGTCTCACCTGCATGGCCAGTGCGCGCATGCGGACCGTTGCCGCCTCTCCCAGGGCGACCAGGTAGGCATCCACGGCCGCCCGGGCTTCCGCTTCCAGGCAGGCGCGGACCCGCTCCAATCCGAGCGCGAAGCCGGCCGCCGCAGTGGCCCGCCCGCCCAGTTGTTCGACCAGGCGGTCATAGCGCCCGCCCCCGCCCAGCGCGGATTGGGCACCCAGGCTGTCCTCCACCCATTCGAACACGGTGTGATCATAGTAGTCCAGGCCCCGGACCAGTCCCGGGTCGAGGGTGTAGTCGACGTCGTGGGCCTCCAGGATTTCCTGCACGGCATCAAAATGAGCCCGGGAGTCCTCTCCCAGCCGATCCATTAGCCGGGGGGCCTCTTGCAAAAGATCCTGAATGGATTCCGACTTGCTGTCGAGCAGCCGCAACGGATTGGTCTTGAGCCGCCGGCGGTCGTCCTCCTCCAGTTGCGACTCGAACCGCGAAAAATAATCCACCAGCTGCCCCCGCCAGGCCGCGCGTTCATCCGGACCCCCCAAGGTGTTCAAGACCAACCGGGGAGACAGGCCGAGCTGCTGCCAGCCGTGCTGGCCCAGCAGCAAAATCTCCGCATCGATGTCCGGCCCGCCCATGCCGAAGGTTTCCACCCCAAACTGGTCGAACTGGCGCAGGCGGCCTTTCTGCGGGCGTTCATGCCGGAAAAACGAACCCAAGTACCACAAGCGCTGCTGTCGGTTCGGGATCAGCCCATGCTGGATCGCCGCGCGCACGCAACCCGCCGTCCCCTCCGGCCGCAGGCTCAGGGATTCCCCATTGCGGTCCTCGAAGGTGTACATCTCCTTTTCCACGATGTCGGTCGCCTCCCCGATGGAGCGCTGGAACAGCGCGGTCGGCTCCACCAGCGGGAAGCGGATTTCCTCGTACCCGAACCCCTCGGCCGTGTCGATCCACTCCTGCTCGATCCGACGCCGGACCGGGGCCTCGTCGGGCAGGATATCGTGCATCCCGCGCACCGATTGCAGGCGGCTCATGCCATCGCTCCCGCAGCCGTCGGCCGCAGCTGCACCGGGACGGCGCGCCCCGTCCACGGCCGGGGTCCGCGCGATGTTTGAATGTCGCCCGCCAATTGACCGCAGGCCGCCGCAATGTCATCGCCCCGGGGACGGCGGGTGGTCGCCACTAGGCCTGCTTCGCACAGGATCTCGCGGAATCGGCGGCGCGCCGGTTCGGGCGATGCCACATAACCGCTCCCCGGAAAGGCATTGAAGGGGATCAGGTTGATCGTACACGGCAGGCCGCGGAGCCGTCGGACCAGGGCGCGCGCACATTCGGGATCGTCATTGACGCCATCCAGCAGGACATACTCGATGATGATCTTATGCTTGCGCGGGCGTCCTTCGGCGTAACGCCAGCACGCCGCCAACAGCGCGTCGATCGGGTAGCGGGCATTGATCGGCATCAGTTGCGTACGCAAGTCGTCTTCCGGGGCGTGCAGGGACACCGCGAGGCTGACATCGGCGCGTTGCCGGAGACGGTCGATGCCCGGCACCAGCCCGGCCGTGCTGACCGTGACCTGGCGGCGCCCCAAGGCATAGGCATGGCTGTCCCGGAACAAGTCGGCCGCGCCGGCCACCGCATCCAGATTCGCCAGCGGTTCTCCCATGCCCATGAATACGGCGTGCGTGACCGGAATGTCCGGTTGCAGACGATGCCGGACCAGCCACAACTGGGCCACGATCTCGTCGGTCGCAAGATTGCGTTCGAATCCGCTGCGCGCGGTCCGGCAAAACGTGCAATTGAGTGCGCAACCGGCCTGCGAGGACAGGCACAGGGTGACCCGGCCCCGTGCGGGAATCAACACCATTTCGATGACGTTGCCGCAGCTCAGGCGCAACAGCCACTTGCGCGTCCCATCCTCGGCACGGCGAGACTCGACGACATCCGGCAGCCTGCATTCGAGCTGCCCGTACAAAGCGGCGCGCACGGTTCGGGGAAGCGAATCGATCCGCTCCAGGGCCACGTCCCCGTCACGATGAATCCCCCGGATCAGGGATGCCGCGTGGACCGGCGAACACCCCCGATCCGTCAGCCAGTCCGCCCACTGCTTCCGACCCCACCCGAGTAGGGGAATGTGACCGGGTGCAGAACTCATCGCGTTCGAGGACAAATCTCCTCGGGGCTGAAGAAGAAGTCGATTTCCGTGCGGGCCGTGTCCGAACCGTCGGAGCCATGCACGGCATTTTCATCGACCCGGGTGGCAAAGTCGGCCCGGATGGTCCCGGGCGCGGCCTCGGCCGGGTCGGTGGCCCCCATCACTTCCCGGTGGCGCGCAATCGCGTCCTCGCCCTCCAGGACCTGCACGATGACGGGGCCGGAGGTCATGAATTCGACCAGGTCCGCATAAAACGGCCGTTCCCGGTGCACGGCATAAAACGCCTCGGCCTGTTCCCGGGAGAGCTGCATCATGCGGGCCGCGACGATGCACAGCCCCGCCGCCTCGAAACGCTGATAGATCGAGCCGATGTGGTTGTTGCCGACGGCGTCCGGCTTGACGATGGAGAGGGTTTGTTCTACGGCCATGGTTCTTCCTTGATCCGGGATGCCCGGAATCGTGAATGGATAAGTCTGTGGATGATCAACTGGGCGGATTATTGTAGCGAATTCGTATTTCAGTCCCCGGTCCGAGTGCCTGAGCCCGGATCTCGTCAATCAGAAATCCCTCAAAGCCTTCTTGTCGGTTTGGGGTCAATCCGCGAGATCAAAAAGAAGGGCCCCGAAAACGGGGCCCCTCGAATACACGGTGCATCCGTGTGATTACATCATTCCGCCCATGCCGCCCATGTCGGGTGCGGCATGCGAGTGGGGTTCCTCGTCCTTGGGAAGTTCCGCCACCATGGCTTCGGTCGTAATCATCAGGCTGGCCACCGACGCGGCATTCTGCAATGCCGAGCGGGTCACCTTAGCCGGATCCAGGATGCCCATTCCCAGCATGTCTCCGTACTCGGCCGTGGCCGCGTTGTAGCCATGGTTGCCCTCGGACTTGAGCACTTCCGAGATGACGACCGACGGCTCGCGATCCCCGGCATTGGCGACAATCTGGCGCAACGGCTCGGCCAGCGCATGGGTGAGGATCTCGATCCCGCGCTGCTGGTCGTTGTTGTCGCCCTTGAGTTTCTCAAGCGCGGCACGGGCCCGCAGCAACGCCACGCCCCCGCCCGGCACGATCCCTTCTTCGACCGCGGCCCGGGTTGAATGCAGGGCGTCTTCGACGCGTGCCTTCTTTTCCTTCATCTCGACTTCCGTCGCGGCCCCGACCTTGATCACGGCCACCCCGCCGGCCAGTTTGGCCATGCGTTCCTGCAGCTTCTCCTTGTCGTAGTCGGAGGTCGTCTCCTCGATCTGCTGACGGATCTGGTCCACGCGCGCCTTGATGTCGGCCGCCTGGCCCGCCCCGTCGATCACGGTCGTGTTCTCCTTGGACAGGGATATGCGCTTGGCCGTGCCCAGGTCTTCGAGGGTTGCCTTCTCCAGAGCCAGACCCACCTCTTCGGAAATCACGGTGCCACCGGTCAGGATGGCGATATCCTGAAGCATCGCCTTGCGCCGGTCACCGAAGCCAGGCGCCTTGACCGCGGCCACCTTGACGATGCCGCGAATGGTGTTGACCACCAGGGTTGCCAAGGCTTCGCCTTCGACATCCTCGGCGATCACCAGCAGCGAACGGCTGGACTTGGCCACCGATTCCAGCAGCGGGAGCAATTCCCGGATGTTGGAGATCTTCTTGTCGTGCAGCAGGATGTACGGATTTTCGAGATCCGCCGTCATGCTGTCCTGGTTGTTGATGAAATAAGGCGAGAGGTAGCCGCGGTCGAACTGCATGCCTTCGACCACTTCCAGCTCGTTGTCCAGCGAATTGCCTTCCTCGACGGTGATCACGCCTTCTTTTCCGACCTTGTCCATCGCATCGGCAATGATCTCGCCGACCGCCGGATCCGAATTGGCCGAAATACTGCCGACCTGGGCGATTTCCTTGCTGTCCGTGCAGGGGCGCGCCAGTGCGTTCAGTGATTCCACCACCACGGTCACGGCCTTGTCGATGCCTCGCTTGAGATCCATCGGGTTCATGCCGGCGGCCACGGCCTTGGCGCCTTCACGCACAATGGACTGGGCCAGCACGGTTGCCGTGGTCGTTCCATCGCCCGCGACGTCCGAGGTCTGCGATGCGACTTCCTTGACCATCTGGGCTCCCATGTTCTCGAACTTATCCTCCAGTTCGATCTCCTTGGCGACCGACACGCCGTCCTTGGTGACGGTGGGGGCTCCGAACGACTTGTCCAGTACGACGTTGCGCCCTTTCGGTCCCAGGGTTGATTTCACGGCGTTGGCCAGCAGATTGACGCCCTTGAGCATCCTCTGCCGCGCGTCTTCGCCAAAGTTAACCTCTTTTGCTGCCATTTTTGATTCCTCTCGAGGATTTCTCTGTTAAAAATTTAATGTGAATTTAGGGTTGAATTGCCGGACAGAACGAATCAGTCCTCAATCACGGCCATGATGTCGTCTTCGCGCATCACCACCAATTCATCGCCATCCAGCTTGCATTCGGTCCCCGAATACTTGCCGAACAGGACATTGTCGCCAACCTTGACGCCCACGGCGCGGGTCTCTCCGTTATCCAGAGCCTTTCCGGGACCCACCGCGAAGACTTCGCCTCGAACGGGTTTCTCTGCCGCGCTGTCCGGGATAACAATGCCCCCGGGGCTGGTGCGCTCTTCTTCAAGTCGCTTGATCACGACACGGTCATGTAAGGGTCGAAGTTTCATCGAAAACTCCTAATTATTAATATTAATCAATTGTTTAGGTGACCGGGGCGGGGGTGAGAGTGTCTCGTTCCTGCCCCTGTCATCCCTATATATGGGGAACAAGAAATTATATTCAAGGGGTCTGCCCGTTACAATAGGCCCCGCGCCTCCACGATCATGAAGTCCCCTGATTCCCTGCCCATCCAACGGGCGCTCCTGAGCGTTTCGGACAAGACCGGAATCGTCGACCTCGCCCGGGCCCTAGCCGAACAGAATGTCGAACTGATCTCCACGGGCGGCACCGCCGCGGTGCTCCGTGAATCGGGCCTGACAGTCCGCGGGGTCTCCGAATTGACCGGCTTCCCGGAAATCATGGACGGGCGGGTCAAGACGCTCCACCCCAAGGTGCACGGAGGCCTGCTCGCGCGGGGCGACCAGGACCTCGACGTCTGCGCCCTGCATGGCATTGAACCCATCGACCTTTTGGTCATCAACCTGTACCCTTTCGCGCAAACGGTCGCCAAACCGGATTGCAGCCTCGCCGAAGCGATCGAAAATATTGACATCGGCGGGCCCGCCATGTTGCGCGGCGCAGCCAAAAACCATGCCTACTGCTGCGTCGTGGTCGACCCGTCCGACTATGCCGATGTTGCCGAGACCGTTCGCAGCGGAGAAGGGATCGGAGAAGACACCCGGTTCGGACTCGCCGTCAAGGCCTTTTCGCATGTCGCCGCCTACGATTCCGACATCGCACACTACCTCGGACACCAGCTTGAGCCGGACCATTTTTTCGGGCCCGGCATGCACCTGGCCCTGAAACGCCAATCCGTTCTGCGCTATGGCGAGAACCCGCATCAGCAGGCTGCACTCTATAGTTTCGAGAATCCGCCACCCGGTTCCCTGACCGCGGCCACGCTGCACCAGGGACAGGAACTCTCGTACAACAATCTCCTGGACACGGATGCCGCCTGGGAGTGCGTCCGGGCATTCGAAAAACCCACCTGCGTCATCGTCAAACACGCCAATCCCTGCGGCGTGGCGGAAGCGCGCACGATTGAAACCGCCTACGAAGGCGCGTACCGCACGGACCCCACTTCGGCATTCGGCGGGATCATCGCGTTCAACCGGGTGGTGCCCGGCTCCCTCGCCCAGACCATCATCGAACGTCAATTCGTGGAGGTGGTAATCGCGCCGGGATTCCGGAAAAATGCCTTGCAGGCCCTGGCGCAGAAACCCAAAGTCCGGGTGCTTTCCACCGGCTCCCCCAAAGCCGGCAAACCCGGCGCAACCGTGCGCAGCATCAGCGGCGGGCTGCTGGGGCAAACCCCGGACCACGCGCTGCTGGACTCCAGGGCGCTGCGCGCAGTGACCCGGCGCGCCCCCACCGAGGAGGAGCGCCAGGACCTCCTGTTTACCTGGAAGGTCGCCAAGTTTGTCAAGTCCAACGCCATCGTCTACGGGCGCGACCGATGCACGGTCGGGGTCGGTGCGGGACAGATGAGCCGGATCTATTCCGCGCGCATCGCGGCCATCAAGGCCGCCGACGAGAACCTGTCGCTAGACGGTGCCGTGATGGCGTCGGATGCATTCTTCCCGTTTCGCGACGGGATCGACGCCGCCCACGAAGCCGGGATCGCCGCCGTGATTCAGCCGGGCGGCAGCATGCGGGACGATGAAGTCATCGCTGCGGCCGATGAACACGGTATGGCGATGATGTTCACGGGGATGCGCCACTTTCGGCATTAGGCAACCCGGCAAGATGATTTCGGATGTCATCGTAGTCTCGAACCCGTAGGGCTCCTTTAGCTGCGAATTTTTCTGGCCAAGTTAAGCGCGGGTTGCGGAAACAACTATCAAGGATGAATAGCTTTCGCTTTTGGCTAAGTGCCGCTCGTGCCTGGAATAACGTTCCTGATTTTTCGCCTGCCTCGACAATAATGGTTGCCTCCGTGAGAGCAGACATCGTTACATTACGTTCGGGAAAGAACATACGGTTATATCGATAATCCTGCGACTCATAGCGTTGAAGCGGAACCTGACTGATGATCAGAAAATGCTCTGAGATATAGCGCTGCAACTCAGCATTCTCTTTCGGGTAGAAATGCGAAAGTGGGGTGCCTATGACTGCAATAGTTCTCCCCCCCTCATCAATAGCGGTTGTATGAGCCACCGTATCAATTCCGGCTGCTAGCCCGGAGACAATCGTGAATTCATCTTGTACCAGTTGTTTCACTAGCTTTTGTGCTCGCGCACACCCTTCCCTGGTCGGGTGTCTAGTCCCCACGACCGCGACAGAGCGCGACGCAACCAGATCCCACCAACCTTGGTAATACAGAAGCTCGACAGGATGCGCTGCATCTCTCAATTTTCCCGGATATTCCACACCCCCGTATACACGCACCCCAAAATCATGAATGCCCGCCTCTTCAAATTTCTGCTTTACAGAAACCGCACACTCATGCGCCTGTCCTTCTGGAATGAAACTTGATGGCGTGCTGCCGGGATGGCGAGCAAATTCTTCTGCCAGCGATTTAAAAGTCGTCTTAGGTCTCGACCACAGCGCTTCATATGCGCCCATCTCGCGAAACGGCGAAATGGCTGAAAGCGCCATACCCTTTCGAGCCCGAGGTCGCGGTCCGCTCAACTGGGAATTTTTAAGCCTACCGATTGAAGGGCAACCGGGCCAGCATCATGGCCATCCCGCAGGAACCGGTGACACCGGAAAACAGCAACCCGGCCCCGATGAAGCCGGACAATCCGAAAAACCCGGGGTGAACCCCGACGCCCAAGATAACGCCGAGCAGGACCAGCCCGCCCGCCACGATCTGGACCTGGCGCATGATTTCGATCGGCGCCCCGGAATCCGAATCGACCGGGTAGCCCGCTTCCTTCCAGGCCATGATGCCCCCTTCCAGGACATACGTCTCAGGATAGCCGACGGTTGCGAGCGTGTCCGCATGGACCTGCGTGCGGCGGCCGCTGCGGCAGTGAAAAATCCCGACCTTCTCGTTCGGTTCGGCCTTCAGGCCGGCTTCCAGTCCGGTCAGGGGCATCCACCGCGCCTCCGGGATTCTCATCTGGCTGCGCTCCCCAGGGTCTCGAATGTCCACCAGCTCGGCACGGCCTTCATCCAGCCAACGCCGGGCTTCGCTTGCCTTGATTTCCTGAATTGCCATGATCAGTTTCCCCCACACCCGGACATCCAGATTGTACACCTCCCGGCAACGGCGCCCCCCGAGTCCCCGCCCCGGCGTTTACAATGCTGTCGGCTATGCATTTTCTATCCGCATTGCGCTGAACCTTGTACGACAGACTAATCATTCGAGTGATCCTCGCAGACCGGACTGACCATGGAAGACTCAAGACAGGAACAACTGCGGGACTGGGTGCGCCAGACCCTGCAGAACCCGGAATTGGAACTCCGCCCGGTGGCGGGTGACGCCAGTTTTCGCCGTTATTTCCGCGTGCACGGCGCGGCTCCCACCCGCATCGCCATGGATGCGCCGCCGGAACACGAACCGCTGGGGCCCTTTCTTGCCGTCAATGCGCACCTGTGCAAGGCCGGCGTGCACGCTCCGGAAGTCCAAGCGGAAAACCATGCGGACGGATTCCTCCTGCTTGAGGACCTCGGGGACGAACAGTACCTGTCGAACCTGAACGAGGAGTCTGCGGATTCCCTGTACGGCGACGCCCTCGATGCCCTGCTGCGGATTCAAACACTGCCGCGGGGCCCGCTGCCGCCGTACGACGCCGCGCAACTGCGCCTGGAACTCGACCGGTTCACGGACTGGTACCTCGGACGTCACCTCGGCTGGGAATTGAGCCGCGAGGACCGGCTCATGATCGAGACGGCCTGGCAGTGGCTGATCAACGGCGCCCTGGAACAGCCGTGCGTGGTGGTCCACCGTGACTACCACTCCCGGAACCTGATGGTGACCGAACCCAACCCCGGCATCATCGACCACCAGGACGCGATGTGGGGGCCGGTCACCTACGACCTGGTCTCCCTGCTGCGGGACTGCTACATCGCCTGGCCCGACGGCCGCGTCCGGGGCTGGGTGGAACAGTACCGGCAACGGGCCGTACAGCAGGGCATCCTGGATGCGGACGTGGATTCCGGGCGCTTCATGGAATGGTTCGACTGGATGGGGATCCAGCGCCACCTGAAGGCCGTCGGCATCTTCGCCCGGCTGTGCCACCGGGACGGCAAGTCCTATTTCATGCAGGACGTGCCGCGCGTGTTGCGCTACGTCCGGGACGCCTGCTCGAACTACCCGCCCCTGCAACCCCTGGCGGAGCTGGTAGCCCGGCTGCCGGAGCCCTGACATGCCCGCGGCCATGATCCTGTCGGCCGGGCGCGGGGAACGCCTGCGCCCGCTGACCGACACCACGCCGAAAGCCTTGCTGGAAGTCGCCGGCGGACCCCTGATCGTGCGCCACCTCCGGGCCCTGCGCGAGGCGGGGATCGTGGACGTGGTCATCAACCTGTCGCACCTTGGAGAACAGATTCAAGACGCGCTCGGGGATGGGCGGGAGTTCGGCGTCAGCCTGCGCTACTCCCCCGAGCCCTCGCCCCCGCTGGAGACCGGCGGCGGCATCTGTCAGGCGCTGCCGCTGCTCGGGCCGGACCCGTTCTGGGTGGTCAACGCGGACGTCTGCACCGACTACCCCTTCGCGGCCCCGGCGCTGGCCGACGGCGATGACGCGCACCTGGTCCTGATCGACAATCCCGCACACCACCCCGAGGGAGACTTCTGCCTCGAAGGCGGCCGCGTCCGGGAGCAGTCCGGAGAACGCCTGACCTTCGCCGGAGTCGGCTTCTACCGCCCGCGCCTGTTCGATGCGTGCGAACCCGGGCGTTTTCCGCTGGCGCCCCTGCTGCGGGCCGCCATCCGCGGCGGCCGGGCACGCGGCGAACATTATCGCGGGACGTGGGTGGATGTCGGCACCCCGGAACGCCTGGCCGCGGCCCGCGCGTGACCCCGTCCTCTATAATCGCTCTGCATCCTGCATCAGGCACGGGACGACATACGCATGTCCGGGCACACCCTGTACGACAAACTCTGGGACGAGCACGCGGTGCAGACCGCGGATGACGGCACCACCCTGCTGTACATCGACTGCCAGCTGGTCCACGAAGTCACCTCGCCGCAGGCCTTCGAGGGCCTGCGCCTGGCCGCCCGTGCGCCGTGGCGGCCTGACAGCATCGTCGCGGTGGCCGACCACAACGTCCCGACCGAACCGGATCTCGAAGAAATCCCCGACGCGATCTCGCGCCACCAGGTCGAGACCCTGGATGCCAACTGCGCCGAGTACGGCCTGCTGGAGTTCCCGATGGGGGACCCGCGCCAGGGCATCGTGCACGTGATCGGCCCGGAGCAGGGCATCACCCTGCCCGGCATGACCGTGGTCTGCGGCGATTCGCACACCTCCACGCACGGCGCGCTGGCGACGCTGGCATTCGGCATCGGCACCTCGCAGGTGGAGCACGTGCTGGCCACCCAGTGCCTGCCGGTGCGCAAGCCGGCCAACATGCTGGTGCGCCTCGAAGGCCGCGCCGCGCCCGGCGTCGGGGCCAAGGACCTGGCGCTCGCCCTGATCGGCCGCATCGGCACGGCGGGCGGCACCGGTTGCGCCATCGAATTCGCCGGGCAGGCCGTGGAAGAGATGAGCATGGAGGCCCGCATGACCTTGTGCAACATGGCGATCGAGGCCGGCGCGCGCTCCGGCCTGGTCGCGGTCGACGACACCACCCTGGACTATGTTCGCGGGCGGCCCTACGCGCCCGAAGGCACCGCCTGGGACGCGGCCGAACGGCGCTGGCGCGACCTGCACTCGGACGGCCATGCCGTGTTCGAGCGGGCCGTGGTGTTGCAGGCCGGCGGCCTGGCGCCCCAGGTCACCTGGGGCACGTCGCCGGAGATGGTGGTCTCGGTCGATGCGGCCGTGCCCCGTCCCGACGAGGCGGAAAACCCGGCCCGCGCGGGCAGCATGAAGGCCGCGCTCGACTACATGGGCCTGCAAGGCGGCGAGGCGATCACCGACCTCGAGCTGGACCGGATCTTCATCGGGTCCTGCACCAACGCCCGCATCGAGGACCTGCGCGAGGCCGCCGCGGTCGTCCGCGGGCGGCACTGCGCAGACCGCCTGCGCCAGGCCCTGGTCGTGCCCGGCTCCGGGCGGGTCAAGGCGCAGGCCGAATCGGAAGGGCTGGACCGGATCTTCACCGAGGCTGGCTTCGAGTGGCGGGAGCCGGGCTGCTCGATGTGCCTGGCCATGAACGCCGACCGGCTGGAACCCGGCGAGCGTTGCGCCGCCACCTCCAACCGGAACTTCGAGGGCCGCCAGGGCGAGGGCGGACGCACCCACCTGGTCAGCCCGGCGATGGCCGCCGCGGCCGCCTGCGCAGGGCATTTCGTCGACGTGCGGGACTGCCTGGCATGATCCCGTTCGTCCGCCATCGCGGGATCGTCGCGCCGCTCGACCGCGGCAACATCGACACCGACGTGATCATCCCCAAGCAGTACCTGAAGTCGGTCAAGCGCACCGGCTTCGGCCCGAACCTGTTCGACAGCTGGCGCTACCTGGCGCCCGGCGACCTGGAGAGCGACCATTCCCGGCGCCCGCGCAACCCGGATTTCGTGCTGAACCAGTCCCGCTACCAGAGCGCCTCGATCCTGGTCGCCGGCCCCAATTTCGGCTGCGGCTCCTCGCGCGAGCATGCGGTCTGGGCGTTTTTGGACGCCGGCTTCCGGGCCGTCATCGCGCCGAGCTTCGCGGACATCTTCGACACCAACGCCGCCAAGAACGGCCTGCTGACCGTCCCGCTGCCGGAGGAGGCCGTGCGCACGCTCATCGACCAGGCCGAGCGCACCGAAGGTTATCGGCTGGACATCGACCTGCCAGAGCAAACCGTCACCGCGGATTCCGGCGCGGCCTGGCCGTTCTCCATTGAACCGCAACGCAAGCGTTGCCTGGTCGAGGGACTCGACGACATCGCACTGACCTTGCAGCACGAAGACCGGATCCGCGAATTCGAGGCAGCCCGCCGCGCGCAGGTCCCCTGGCTATTCGACCGTTTCGGCAGCCCGTAATGGCGCGCATCCTGATCCTGCCCGGCGACGGCATCGGCCCGGAGATCACCGCCGAGGCCCGCAAGGTACTCGACTGCCTGGCCCGCCACGGCGGTCTGGAGATGGAGCTGGACGAGGCCCGGGTCGGGGGCGCGGCCGTCGATGCTGAAGGCGACCCCCTGCCGGCCCGTACCCTGCAGGCCGCCCGCGACGCGGACGCCGTACTACTGGCGGCAGTCGGCGCCCCCCGCTACGACAGTCCCGACCGCGCGTTGCGCCCCGAAACCGGCCTGCTGAGGCTGCGCAAGAGCCTGGGGCTGTACGCCAACCTGCGCCCCGCGACGCTGATGCCCGGCATGGCACACGCGTCGAGTCTCAAGCCCGACAAGCTCGAAGGGCTGGACCTCCTGATCGTGCGTGAACTGACCGGCGGGCTGTATTTCGGGGAGCCGCGCGCGCTCGACGAGCACGGCGGCCGTCGCCGCGGCATCAACACCATGGTCTATGACGAAGATGAAATCGCGCGCATCGCCCACAGCGCCTTCCAGGCCGCCCGGTTGCGCAGCCGGAGGGTCTGTTCCGTGGACAAGGCGAATGTTCTCGAGGTCTCGGAATTGTGGCGCACCGTGGTCAGCGAAGTCGCGCAGAAATACCCGGACGTCGAACTGTCGCACCTGTACGTGGACAATGCCGCCATGCAGCTGGTCGCCGAACCCACCCAGTTCGACGTTATCGTCACCGGGAACCTGTTCGGCGACATCCTGTCCGACATCGCCGCGCAGTTGACCGGCTCGATCGGCCTGCTGCCCTCGGCCTCCCTCAACGAGAAGCGCCAGGGGCTGTACGAGCCGGTGCACGGCTCCGCCCCCGACCTCGCCGGCCGCGGGCAGGCCAATCCCCTGGCCATGATCCTGTCGGCCGGCATGATGCTGCGCCATTCCCTGCAACGGGCCGACGCCGCCGACGCGGTGGAGGGCGCCGTGCGGGACGTGCTGGAACGGGGACTGCGGACCGCCGACCTCGCCGGCCGCGGCGAAGCCGTCGGCACGGCGCAGATGGGCGACGCAGTATGCGACGCGCTGAAGGAGCGCCTCGGCTCATGAGCGGCCTGAACGTGGCCATCGTCGGCGCCACCGGCGCCGTCGGCGGCGTCATGCGCCAGGTCCTCGAAGAGCGCGGCTTCCCGGTCGATACCCTGCACCTGGTGGCCAGCCGCCGCTCGAAGGGCCGCCGTCTGCCGTTCCGCGGACGGGAGATCGAGGTCGAGGCGCTGGAGGAATTCGATTTCAGCTCGGTGCGGATCGCCCTGTTCTCCGCCGGCAGCGAGCCGTCGCGCCAGTTCGCGCCGCGCGCCGCCGAGGCCGGTTGCCTGGTGATCGACAACACCTCCTGCTTCCGCTACGAGCCGGACATCCCGCTGGTGGTGCCCGAATGCAACCCGGACCGCATCGCCGACAGCCGCCACCGCGGCATCATCGCCAACCCCAACTGCTCGACCATCCAGATGGTGGTCGCGCTGAAACCCCTGTACGATGCGGCAGGGATCGCACGCATCAACGTCGCCACCTACCAGGCGGTCTCCGGCACGGGCCAGGCCGCAATCGAGGAACTCCACCGGCAGACCGAAGCCGCGCTCGCCGGCCGCGAAAGCCCCTGCAGCGTCTACCCGCGCCCGATCGCCTTCAACGTCCTCCCACACATCGACCGCTTCCAGGACAACGGCTACACCCGGGAAGAAATGAAGATGGTCTGGGAGACCCGCAAGATCCTGGAAGACGAGGACATCGGCATCAACCCCACCACGGTCCGCGTGCCGGTGTACACCGGCCATTCCGAGGCCATCCACCTGGAAACCCGTGACCCGCTGAGCGCAGCGCAGGCCCGCGCACTGCTGGAAGTCGCCCCCGGCGTGACCGTCATCGACGAGGCGGCGGACGGCGGCTACCCCACGGCGGTATCCGACGCGGCCGGACGGGATGCCGTGTTCGTCGGACGCATCCGCCAGGACCTGTCCCACCCGCGCGGGCTGGACCTCTGGGTGGTCAGCGACAACCTGCGCAAGGGTGCCGCCACCAACAGCGTCCAGATCGCCGAACAGTGGCTGGAACGATTCGGGACTTGAACGCGCGGCTGCTGCTTCTGGCCGCCTGGGTCGCCCTCCCGGCTGCCGCCTGGGAACCGGGCCCACCGGAAACCCGCTACGAGCCGGACTGCACCGCCCGGCTGACCCTTCCCCTGGTGGCGGAGCCGGGGGGCGACCCGGGCCGAGTCCGCGTGGAGATTGCCGCCCCGCCCACGTACCGGAAACTGCAGAAAGCCTACCCCGCCTGGGTCGGTTCGGCGCAATTGGAGCAGATCCGCCAGGACGGCGGACATCGGGTCCAAATCCGCAGCACGGAACCTCTCCCCGCCCATCCCAGCACCTTGGTTCTGGTCTTCGGCGAAGGGCACGAACCGCCCCGGTTCCACACCCTGGACCTGCCGCCGTGCGCCCCCGCAGGCGCAACGCGCGAGGTGGCCTGGGGAGACACCCTGCTTGAAATCGCACTGGAGCGCGCCCGCGCCCTGGACGTCGATGCCACCGCCCTGATGCTGGCCATCCAACTGTACAACCGCGAGGCCTTCATCCACGACAACATCAACCTGGTCCGGGCGGGCGCCCGGCTGTACATTCCGAGCGCGGCCGAGATCGCGCGCCTGAACCTGTCCCGCCAATGGCTGGTCGACGAGGTCCGGTTCCAGAACGAACAATGGCAGAACTGGCGCCGGCAGGGAACGGACCCCCGCGAGAGCCCCACCCTGCAGGCGCAGCGGCTGCGGCTGGTGCCGGTCGATCCGATGCAACCCGAACCGGCGCAACCCGAACCGGCCGACGCCCGACCGGATGCGTCCGAAGAAATCCCCCCCGCCGCGCCCGAACCGCTCGCAACCGCACCGGCAGAACCGGAACCGGCGCCGGCAGGGCCACAGCCCGACGAAACCGCACCACCGCCGCCCGTCATCGAGGTCGAACGCGACGTGCTGGCACCCTTGGCGGAGGGGGCCGGCGGAGGAGAACTGGCACAAGCGGCCGGCAGCCTGCCGTGGCCCGGGATCCTGGCCGCGGCGGGGATCCTGTTCTTCACCGTCCTGTTTGCCGCGTTCCTGGGCCGTGTGCGTGAAGCCGAAATGATCCGCAAGAGCGTCGGAGGGATCGAAGACCCCGCCCGGCGCGCCACGTCCGCGCTGGATCTCGCGCATGCCCATGTCGAAGCGAAAGAATACGGCAAGGCGCGCCCCCTGATCCGCCTCGTGCTGGCCGAAGGGACCGAGCAAGAACGCGAGGAGGCGGAGAGACTGAAACACCGGGTCGGCCGGTCCTGACCCATGCCCCGCCTGGCCTGCGGTCTCGAGTACGACGGCGCCGCCTTCAACGGCTGGCAGCGGCAGCGCCACGCCCCGAGCGTGCAGGACGCGGTCGAGGAGGCCTTCTCCGCCGTCGCCGACCACCCGGTCCGCACCGTCGTCGCTGGCCGCACCGACACCGGGGTGCACGCGACCGGCCAGGTCATCCATTTCGACACCGTCGCGGACCGCTCCCTGCGCGACTGGCAGCGGGGCGCGGGCGCGCACCTGCCGCCCGCCGTCAGCGTCTCCTGGGTGCGGGAAGTCGCAGACGATTTCCATGCCCGCCACTGCGCGACCCGCCGCCACTACCGCTACATCATCCTGCAACGCGATGCCGCCGCGGCCGGCCTGCTGGCCGGCAAGGTCACGCGGGTGCCCCGGGCCCTGGATGCCGGGCGCATGCACGCCGCCGCCCAGGCCCTGCTCGGCGAGCACGACTTCACCAGCTTCCGCGCGGCGGAATGCCAGGCCCGCCACCCCCGGCGCACCCTCTACCGGCTGGACGTCGCCGACCGTGACGCATTCGTCCATATCGACGTCGAGGCCAACGGCTTCCTGCACCACATGGTGCGGATCCTGGCCGGTGCCCTGATCGACATCGGCCACGGCGAGCGCGCGGCGGAATGGCTGGCCGAACTGCTACGGCTGCGCGACCGCACGGCGGGCGGCATCACCGCGCCGCCAGACGGGCTGTACCTGATGCGCGTGGACTACCCCCCCGAATGCGGCATCCCGCCGCCCCTGTGGGCACCGGATTACAGCCGCTGTGCCTGACCCGGCTTGACTACGCCCAGCACCCCTCAGGCCACTTTCCGAGATTTGACTGCCAGGTGTATGCCCTCCTGCTCCTGCAGGCAGTGGATCACCGCAAACAGGTTGCTCGCCTGGGGATTCCCTTTCGGCCCGAACATGCGCATCAGGCTCTTACTCGATTTGCCGGAGACCCGGGACAGCGCCTCAAACCCGATGGTCGCGTTGATGTAGTCGCGCAGCACCGCCTTGCCGGTATCGACATCACCGGCCAGCAGGCATTCAACCCCTTCTTGCAGCAGGGCCTTACGAAACGCAGGATCTCTTTGGGCGCGTGCCTGTATGGTGTCTCTAAAGTCCTTCGTTAAAGCCATCCTGTCACCTCTTGCCGTTTCCGGCGCTTATAATCGCTCCAGTGCCCTTTTGCGGAAGCAATGTCTGCGTCCTGGCGCTTCTTGGTCCCGCCCGCGAGCAAGACCACCCACCGGTCCCCATCCTTGCCAAAGTAAATCCGATAGCCAGGGCCAAAATCGATTCGGAACTCAAAGACGCCGGCACCCACACCTTTCACGTTAGAGAAGTTACCCTGCTCCATCCGATGGACGGCTGTCGTCACCTTGACCGCAGCGGCCACATTCAGACGATCGAACCATCTGGCATAAGGACTGTTCCCCTCAGCATCGAGGTATTCTCTGACCTCCATCATCGGGCCCGTATAGTAGCATATATGTTACCTTTTTCAAGACCCGCACAGCACCTCTGTAGTGGACAACTAGATATGTGGCTTTCTTGGCGCTTCAGACTTTTGTGTGGAATCACCCGGGGTCAAGCCTCGGAAGATCCCACGACAAAGGTTTTGACGGATCACGGGCGGTTTCCACTAGATGCTCCAGTACACACCGCAGCACCCCCGCTTCGTTGTCCCCTCCCCGTCCTGTCACCGGAGCGCCTCCGGCCAAGAGCTTGTTCACTCCCAAACTCAGGATGTTTCGTGCGGCATTGCAGTCCGCGTGATCTTTATGCCCGCAGGACAGACACAAAAAACGGTCCTCCTTGCGGTTCGCCTCCTCCGTGTGCCCGCAGCGCGCGCACATCCGGCTCGTGTTCTTCGGCGGCACCTCCTCCACATGCATCGCCTTGTACTCCAGAAAGCGGCCCAGTTGGCCCATGCACGCCCGCGAGATCTTCCGGTTCAGACCCGACTTCTGGCGGACCCGCTTCCCCGGCTTCTCCTTCGTCCCCTTCGCCGACTTCGTCATCCCTTTCAGGTTCAGCGCCTCCAGAATGATGTACTGGTACTGTCTGGCAATCTTTTTCGACGTCTGGTGGCTCCAGTCCAGCCGGATCGTCGCCGCGCGCCGCTTTGCCTTCGCCGCACGCCGCTGCATCTTCTGACGCCGCCCCGAGGCCACCCGTACCGGCCGTCCCGATTTCTTCAGCACCGGCTTCCCGTCTGCATCCAGCAACGGCTTCAGCTGCCGCCAGCTCGCCCGCCACTGATAATACGAGGCCTTCTCCTCGTACCGGGCGATCCGCTTCACCGGCACCTCGATCAGCCGCGCCTCCCCCTCCACGCACAGCGCCACGTTCTCCGTGTTCCGGTCTATCCCCACCGCACGCCCGTTGAACGGAAACCGCTTCCAATCGACATCGACCCGCCACAGCACCGCCGCGTACCACTTCCCCAGTTCCTCGTACACCACCACCGAGACCGCCTCGCCGTCCGACCACGGGTCGGCCCCCTGGGTGCGCGACTGCGCCTTGCGGTTCAGGCGCACCCAGCCCACCTTCGGGACACGCAGGCGCTTCTTCTCCAGCTGCACCCTATCCGGAATGATGAACGACTCCCGTCTGCGGCCCTTGGCCTTGAAACGGGGAGCCCCCGGCTTCTCCCCGTCCCGGGGCTCTTTCAGCCGCCGGAAGAAATGCCGGTACGCCGCGCCCAGGCGGAAGGCGCCCGAAGCCCGCACCACCTGGCAGGACAAATCCTGCATCCAATCGTGGCCGTCCTCGGTCTTCATCTGGATGAATCGTCGGCCGAACGCGAACGGGGAGGCCTTCGGCTTGTCTCGCTCGCCGGCCTTGTACCGCGCGAATTCCCGCTTCTGCTTCGCCAGCAGCTCGTTGTAGACGTAGCGCGAGGCGCCGCACAGCTGCCGAAACTGCTCCGTTTGGGCCTTATTCGGATACAGGCGGTAGCGGGAGGAGCGTAGCTCGCACATGATCGGTTAGTCCCGTCAAGATATGTGTATAACCCAAAATATAGACTATTAATCCTAGACTGTCAAAGGCATGGTGGCGGTGTGGCCGTGCGGCATTCAGGAAGCCCCTCATTGCCAGCGCAATCACCTTCATACACCGGATTCCACACGGAATCCTGAAGCCCCGCTTTCTTCCGGGCACTATATAATCTCCAAACGACTCCCCTGAATGCGGCCTCCGCCGCCCCCATGGACCCCGGATTGCAACCCGCCCCCTGACCATGCGCACCCGCATCAAGATCTGCGGCATTACCCACCCGGGCGACGCCCTGCTCGCCGCCGAGGCGGGCGCCGATGCCATCGGGCTGGTGTTCCATGAACCGAGCCCGCGGAATATCGAACCGGCCGTCGCCTGTGCGATCATCGACATCCTGCCGCCGTTCATCGACGCCTACGCGGTCGTGCTCGACCCGGACCCGCAGTTCCTCGACGAACTGATCGAAACCATCCCCTTCGACGGCGTGCAGTATCACGGCCAGGAACCGCCGGAATTGTGCGCCCGGTTCGAAGGCCACTGGATCAAGGCCGTGCCGATGGGCGAACCCGGCGCCCTGGCCGACTGCCAGGAGCGCTACCCCGACGCGCACGGCTTCCTGCTGGACAGCCATGCCCCAGGAGAGGCCGGGGGGCAGGGCCAGACCTTCGACTGGGCGCACGCCCGCTCCGGGGACCCGCGCCCGCTGATTCTGGCCGGCGGCCTCGGGCCGGACAACGTCGGCGAGGCGATCCGGGCGGCCCGCCCCTGGGGCGTGGACGTCAGCAGCGGCGTCGAAGCTTCGCCCGGGATCAAGGATCCGGAGAAGCTCGCGGCATTCGTGCGGGAGGTGCACCGTGCCGCACCCTAGCGTCCCGGGCGGGTACCGCTGGCCGGATGCCGCCGGGCACTTCGAGGAGTACGGCGGACGGTTCGTGGCCGAGACCCTGATCCGGCCGCTCGACGAACTGGCCGCGGTGTACCGCGAGGCCCGTGGGGACGCCGCGTTCTGGGACGCCTTCGAGGCGGACCTGGCCGATTACGTGGGCCGCCCCTCGCCCCTGTATTTCGCCCGGCGCCTGAGCCAGGAGAACGGCGGCGCCCAAATCTGGCTCAAGCGCGAGGACCTGAACCACACCGGCGCGCACAAGATCAACAACACCATCGGCCAGGCGATGCTGGCGAAGCGCATGGGCAAGACCCGCATCATCGCCGAGACCGGGGCCGGCCAGCACGGCGTGGCCTCCGCCACCGTCAGCGCGCGCCTCGGCCTGCACTGCGTGGTGTACATGGGCGCGGAGGACATCGAGCGCCAGGCCCCCAACGTCTACCGCATGAAACTGCTGGGCGCGGAGGTGGTCCCCGTGCACTCGGGCTCGCGGACCCTGAAGGACGCGCTGAACGAAGCGCTGCGCGACTGGGTGACCCATGTCGAGGACACGTTTTACATCATCGGGTCGGTGGCCGGCCCCGCCCCCTATCCGGAGATGGTGCGAGACTTCCAGGCGATCATCGGGCGCGAGGCGCGCGAACAGATCCAGCAGCAGGCCGGCCGCCTGCCGGACCTCCTGGTCGCCTGCGTCGGCGGCGGCTCCAATGCGATCGGCCTGTTCCACCCCTTCCTGGACGACCCCGGCGTGCGCATGCTCGGGGTCGAGGCGGCCGGTCTGGGGCTGGACAGCGGCCGGCATGCCGCCCCCTTGGCCCGCGGCCGCGCCGGGGTGCTGCACGGCAACCGCACCTACCTGATGGAAGACGAGGCGGGGCAGATCCTGGCCACGCACAGCGTCTCCGCCGGCCTGGACTACCCGGGCGTCGGCCCCGAACACGCCCTGCTCAAGGACCTCGGCCGGGCCGAATACGCCAGCGCCACCGATGAGGAAGCCCTGCAGGCGTTCCACCGGCTGACCCGGACCGAGGGGATCATCCCGGCGCTGGAAAGCGCCCACGCGGTGGCGGGCGCCCTCCAGGCCGCCCGTGACATGCCGCCGGACGCCCTCGTGCTGGTCAACCTGTCCGGGCGCGGCGACAAGGACATCGGCACGGTCGCCCGGCGCGAGGGCCTGTCCCTGTGAGCCGCATCGCCGGGCGCTTCGCGCAACTGAAAGCGGCCGGGCGCACGGCGCTGATCCCCTACCTGACCGCGGGCGACCCCGAACCGGCCGCCACCGTGCCGCTGCTGCACACGCTGGTGCGCGCCGGAGCCGACCTGATTGAACTCGGGGTCCCGTTCTCGGACCCCATGGCTGACGGGCCCATAATCCAGGCCGCCTGCGAACGGGCGCTGGCGCACCGGGTCCGCCTGCGCGATGTGCTGGACATGGCCGCCGCATTCCGCGACGACGACGCGCAGACACCGCTGGTCCTGATGGGCTATGCCAACCCGATCGCCGCCCTCGGTGTGGACGCCTTCGCGGAACAGGCCGCCCGGGCCGGCGTCGACGGCGTGCTGGTGGTCGACCTCCCCCCGGAAGAGGCCGACCCGACCCGGCGGGCCCTGGCCGAGCACGGACTGGACCAGATCTTCCTGCTGGCCCCGACCACCACCGAGGCGCGGATCCGGCAGATCTGCGGCCAAACGACCGGTTTTCTGTATTATGTATCGTTGCGCGGGACGACCGGCGCAGATCGTTTGAACATGGAGGACGTGACGGAACGCATGACGTGCATCCGAACCCATGCCACCCTGCCCGTCGGCATCGGGTTCGGCATCAAGGACGCGGACGCCGCGGCCCGCGCCGCGGAGCTGGCCGACGCGGTGGTGGTCGGCAGCGCGCTGATCGACCGGATGCAGGCCGCGGCGGACCCGCACGCCGCCGTCGCCGAACTGCTGCAGGAGTTGCGTGCCGGAATCGATGCCGCAGACCGTGCGGGAGGCGCGCCGTGAGCTGGTACAAGCGCCTGGTGCCGCCCCAGATCCGGATCGAGAGCAGCAACACCCGGAAAGTCCCGCAGGGCCTGTGGATCAAGTGCTTGAATTGCGACGTGCCGCTGTACCGGTCCGAGCTGGAGCGCAACCTGAACGTCTGCCCGAAGTGCCAGCACCATATGCGCGTGTCGGCGCGGGAACGCTTGGCGATGTTCCTGGACGAGCCGGCCCGCGAAGAACTGATGCCCGGGCTCGCCCCCCGGGACTTCCTGAAGTTCCGCGACAGCAAGCGCTACCGGGACCGCATCAGCCAGGCTCAGAAGGCCACGGAGGAAAAGGATGCCCTGGTGGTGATGCGGGGGCAACTGCACGGCACGCCGCTGGTCTGCGCGGCGTTCGAGTTCGGGTTCATGGGGGGCTCCATGGGCTCGGTGGTCGGGGAAAAATTCGCGCAGGCGGCCGCCGTTTGCCTGAAGGAACGGCTGCCGCTGGTGTGCTTCTCCACCAGTGGAGGCGCCCGCATGCAGGAGGCGCTGGTGTCGCTGTTCCAGATGTCCAAGACCGCCGCCGCGCTGGCCCGGATGCGCAAGCGGCGCCTGCCCTACATCTCGGTGCTGACCGACCCCACCATGGGCGGAGTTTCGGCCTCGCTCGGCATGCTGGGCGACATCCAGATCGCGGAACCCGGCGCGCTGATCGGCTTCGCCGGCCCGCGCGTGATTGAGCAGACCGTGCGCGAAACCCTGCCGGAAGGGTTCCAGCGCAGCGAGTTCCTGCTGGAGCACGGCGCCATCGACATGCTGGTGCACCGCGCCGAAATGCGCGACACGATCGCCGACCTGATCCGCCTGATGACCCAGCGCCCGCCCCGCGCACAAGACGCCTGACCCGGCCGCTCACGTCCGCCCGCGGATCCGCCGCCATGCCCTTCTCCTCGCTGTCCGAATGGGTCGACTGGCAACAGCGCCTGCACACCAGCAGCATCGACCTGGGGCTGGAACGGATCCGGGTGGTGGCGCGCCGCATGGGCCTGCTGGACGCGCCGGATTTTCGGATCGTCACCATCGCCGGGACCAACGGGAAAGGCTCCAGCGTGGCCCTGCTGGAAGCCATGCTGCGCCCGTACGGGCGGGTCGGCGCCTATACCTCGCCGCATTTCATCCGCTACAACGAGCGGGTCCGCATCGACGGCGTGGAGGCCGACGATGCCGCGCTGTGCCAGGCGTTCGAGCAGGTGGAACAGGCCCGCGGCGGCACCAGCCTGTCGTTCTTCGAGTACGGCACCCTCGCGGCCCTGTCAATCTTCCGCGAACGGGCGGTCGACTACGCGATCCTTGAAGTGGGCCTCGGCGGGCGGATGGACGCGGTCAACCTGTGGGATGCCGATGTCGCCATGGTCACCAGCATCAGCCTCGATCATACGGAGTGGCTGGGACGGACCCGGGAATCCATCGGTCGGGAGAAAGCCGGCATCATGCGCCCGGGGCGGCCCGTGGTCTGCGGGGAACCCGACCTGCCGGCCAGCCTGTCGGACCAGGCCCGGCGCCTGGGCGCGCCGCTGCAACGCATCGGCATCGACTTTTTCGCGGAGCCTCTCGGCTCCGGCCGCTGGCGCTATCGTCACCGCGACGGCATCAGCCTGGACCTGCCGATCCCGCCCCGACTGCCCGGAACGGTGCAGTTGAACAATGCGGCGAGTGCCCTGACCGTGCTGCACCACTTGGGACGGTTCGACCCGGAGGTCATCCGGTACGCGCTCGAACAGGTCAGCCTGACCGGACGCTTCCAGGTCCTGAACGAACCCGTGGACACCGTGCTGGACATCGCGCACAACCCGGAGGGGGCGGCCAACCTGGCCCGCAACCTTCGCCGCTACCGGCCCGGGCGGCCGATGCACGCGGTGTTCTCCGCATTGCAGGAAAAAGACGTGCCGAAGATCCTGGGCCCGCTGGGCCCGCTGGTCAAAAGCTGGCACCTGGGCGAAGCGGAATCCCCCCGCGCAATCCCGCTGCAAACCCTGCGCATCCTGGCGGAATCCTGCCGGCTGCCCGAGGTGCACACCCACCCCTCCGTCACGGAAGCCTACCGGGAAGCGGCCGCCCGGGCCGGCCGGGAGGGGACCGTGGTGGTGTTCGGCTCAGTCTTCGCGGTCGGGGAGATCCTGCTGTATCGGCCTCAGGGCATGGCACCGGACCCGGAAAAGGCCGCGTCTGCCTGACACCTTCCCGGCCCCGGGTCGTAGGCTGGACCCCGCCATTAATGCTAATATATAGACATAAAAACTATATTAGTATAGTTTTATAAGTTATTTAGAGTTTCTTATGAACCAAATCACCGCGATTCAACGTCTGTCCGCATTTGACGTACGCGGGCACTATGTCTATGCGCGCGCGGACCTGGCCAAGGTGTTCCATGAAGACAGCCGCCGCACCCTGCAGGCCAGCCTCGACCGCCTTGTGTCGAAGGATATCCTGCTGCGCGTCGCCAGAAATATCTATGTCTACGCACTGTCGAGAAACATCGGCGGCGACACGTTGGAGCAGGTCGCCAGAACCATTCGACGGGGCGAATACAACTATATCAGCCTGGAATCGGCGCTTTCCGAGTACGGAGTCATCTCGCAGGTCCCGATGGACCGGCTGACCGTCATGACCACCGGCCGCAAAGGCGAGTACAAAACACCTTTTGGTGTCATCGAGTTCACCCACACGGCACGCGCCGTCGGCAGCATCATCGACAACATCCGAACCGTAGGCAGGCCGCTGAGAATGGCCAGCCCACCCGCCGCCTGCAGGGACCTGAGGCGAGTCGGCCGAAATACGCACCTGATTCAAGAGGAAATGATCGATGAAGATCACTAGGGAAGACTTCTCCCAACTGGTCAGCCGCGCCATGCAGGACGCGAGTGTCGCGAACATGCGCCCCGTGATCGAAAAGGAACTGCTTCACCACGACATTCTGTTTTGCCTGGAACGAGAAAACCTGCTGGACAACCTCGTTTTTCAGGGTGGCACATCGTTGCGGCTGTGCCGCGGCGGAAACCGCTTCAGCGAAGATCTCGACTTCGCCGGAGGCCGGGATTTCTCGTCGGCTGGGCTTGCCAGGATGAAAGACTGTATCGAAGGGTACATCGGTTCGAGATATGGCCTGGAGGTCAGGGTCAAAGAGCCCTCCGAACTGGAAAAGGAGCCGGAATACACCGGGCTGAGCGTCCGCAAATGGCAGGTCACTGTCATTACCGCGCCACAACGCAGGGACATGCCCCGGCAACGCATCAAGATCGAGGTGGCCAATGTCCCCGCCTATACGAAGGAAGCCGTCCCGTTGCGGACAAACTACGCGTTCCTCCCGGACGGCTATGACGACACGCTCATCTTTACCGAAACGCTCGATGAAATCATGGCGGACAAGTTGATCTCGCTCCCGGCGACGCACAAGTATGTCCGGCACCGGGATGTGTGGGACCTGGGGTGGCTCAAGCAGCAAGGCGCGACCGTGCGGGTAGGCCTGGCGCAACGGAAAATGGAAGACTATCGGTTGTCCGGCAACGCGGACGCACTGGACGACATGATGGAAAGGCTGCCCGGCATTGTCGCGGGGGTGGAATTCAAAAATGAGATGAAACGCTTCCTGCCATCGGACATCTACGACCGGACGCTCGGCAAGAAGAAATTCGAAGGGTTCCTGACCCAGACCGTGGTCGGGCTATTCAAGGAGTTGAAGCAAATGCTTTACGAAGTTCGGCCCGGGAAGGAATTCCAGATGTGAAGCCGTCGAACGGGGTTCTCCCGGATGCTGGGGGTTCCCTGTTTTCGCCGGCAATCAAAAAGCCTGCGGCGCCCCGCACAAACGGCTATAATGACTACCCCGCGACCGCTGCCCGGCCTCTGGCGTTGGAACTCGCACTCAAACAACGGCTCCTCGGTGCCGTTCTGCTCATTCTCATTGGGGTTCTGGTAATCCCAATGCTGCTCGACACGCAACGTCCCGACCTGGTCCGGCCGCTGCAGGATGTCTCCGCCCCGAAAGAACTGATCTTCACCTACCAGGCGTTTCCTGCCGACATGGACGAACCGGACGCCGGGGCCCGGCCCGGCCCGAACACCGGGAAAGCCGCCGCCCTGGCGCCGAAAGACAAATGGTATATCCAGGTCGGCCGGTTCCGCAACGCCGCCAAGGCCACCGAGATCCGCGATGCCATGCGCCAGGCGGGCTACCCCACCAACCTGTTCGCGAAGAAAATGCCCGACGGCCCGATTCACCAACGCATCTGGGTCGGCCCCTACCCCAGCCAGAAAGAAGCCGAGCACGTCCTGAAAGGCATCAAGGCCAAGGAAACGCTCACCGGGGTGCGCCAGGGCTGGGTGGTCCGGCAACCATGACGATTCTCGGCGCCACCCTGCTGGACATCGTGATCGCGGTGATCCTCCTGGTCTCCGGCATCCTGAGCTGGCTGCGCGGCTTCGCGGAGGAGTTGGTCACCATTCTGGCCTGGGCCGTAAGCCTGGTCGTGGCCATCCAGTTCGCCGAGGCTGGCGCGCAGTTTGTGCCCGAACTGTTCGACGAGATCAGCCTGGGCGAGCGCAGCTACGGCCTCACCGAGTTCCACACGCCGGTCGCCGGGATCGTGCTGTTCCTGATCAGCTTCGTCGTGGTGTCGCAACTGCACCGGCTGTTCACCCGGATGACCAAGGACAAGGACAGCGGCGTCCTGAAACGCAGCGACCGGCTCATGGGTTTCCTGTTCGGACTGTTGCGCGGCAGCGTGCTGGTGCTGGTGCTGGTGCTGATCGCCGGCACCATCCCCGCGATCAACGAAGCCGGGTTCTGGCACGAATCAGCACTGGTGCCCTACTTCGTCGAGGCCGCCGAACTGGTCATCGAATGGATGCCCGAGGACTGGCAACCCCATTTCCACTACCCGGAATCTTCCGACACCCTGGTCGAGACGGTCTCCGAGACCCTCTCGGAGGCGCTCCCGGAATAGTCGCCATGTGTGGATTGATCGGCATCGTCAATCATGATTCCGTCGTGCAGGACCTGCACGAGGGCCTGAACGTGCTGCAACACCGCGGCCAGGACGCGGCGGGGCTGACCACCTGCGACCGCGAGGGGCGGCTGCACCAACTGCGCGGCAACGGCCTGGTTCGCGACGTGTTCCACGGCAATAAGCTGCTGCAGCTGCGCGGCGAGGCCGGCATCGGCCACCTGCGCTACCCCACCGCCGGGACCGAGAAATCCGAGGAAGCCCAGCCGCTGTACGTCAACTCCCCCTACGGCATCGCGCTCGGCCACAACGGCAACCTGGTGAACGCCGAAACACTGCGGCAGGAACTGTTCCGCGAGGACCGGCGCCACATCAACACGGAATCCGACTCCGAGATCCTGCTGAACGTCCTCGCGCACGAACTGCTGGCCCGGCCCGAATCGGCCGCGCGCGACCCGCAGGTGCTGTTCCAGGCCGTCCGGGGGGTCAACCGCCGCTGCATCGGCGCGTATGCGGCCGTGTGCCTGATCGCCGATTGGGGGGTCCTGGCGTTCCGCGACCCCTACGGCATCCGCCCATTGGTGTACGGCACCCGGGACACCGACCGGGGGCCGGAGCACATCGTCGCCTCCGAAAGTGTGGCGCTGGATATGCTGGGCTTCACCCTGGAGCGCGACCTCGCGCCCGGCGAAGCCCTGTTCATCGGCCTGGACGGCACGGTGCACCGTGAGATCTGCGGCAGCCGGGACACCTATGCGCCGTGCATCTTCGAGTACGTCTACTTCGCCCGGCCGGATTCGGTGATGAACGGGGTGTCCGTGCAACGCTCGCGGATGCGCATGGGCAAGCGCCTGGCAAACAAGATCCTGCGGGAGTGGCCCGGGCACGACATCGACGTGGTCATCCCGATCCCCGACACCAGCCGCACCGCGGCCTTGGAGATGGCCTACCGGCTGAACCGCCCCTACCGCGAGGGCTTCATCAAGAACCGCTACATCGGCCGCACCTTCATCATGCCCGAGGCGCAGGTCCGCCGCCAGTCCGTGCGGCGCAAGCTCAACCCGATCCGCAACGAGTACGAGGGCACCAACGTCCTGCTGGTCGACGACTCGATCGTGCGCGGCACCACCTCGCGCGAAATCGTGCAGATGGCCCGCGACGCCGGGGCCCGGAAGGTCTACTTCTGCTCCGCCTCCCCGCCCATCCGCTACCCCAACGTCTACGGCATCGACATGCCGAGCGCCGAGGAACTGATCGCGCACGGGCGCGACATCCCCGAGGTGTGCGAGGCGATCGGCGCCGACCGCCTGATCTACCAGGACCTGCCCGACCTGATCGCCGCGGTCCAGGACGGCAACCCCGAACTCCAAAAATTCGACTGCTCCGTGTTTACCGGAGACTACGTGACCGGCGTGCCGGACGGCTACCTGGATGAACTGGCCCTGCGCCGGCGCTCCGGGAAACCCGCCCCAGACCCCAGCCCCCAGAACCGGGCAGCCTGAGGCCGTGTGCCCTCCCCTGCCTCCTGTGGCCAGCCCCACGGCCGAAGACCTGGCGCAGGCGGCACAGGCGCGCGAACGCTTCCCGCAGTGCCCGTCCGGGCCGATGTGCCTGGTCAGCACCCGCGAACAGGCCCTGCACCTGCTTGAGGCGGATCGCATCCTCCGCTCCTGGGCCGTCTCGACATCCCGCTACGGGATCGGCGGGCAGAATGACAGCATGAAGACCCCGCCCGGGGCGCACCGGATCGCGCAGCGCATCGGCGACGGGGCCGCCCTGCACACGGTGTTCCGGGGCCGGGTCGCCCAGGCGGAGACGGCCGAGATCGAAACGCAGCCGCGCGCGACCGGCCGCGACTGCATCACGACGCGCATCCTGTGGCTGGACGGGCTCGAACCTGGCATCAACAAGGACGGGGATCGGGATTCCTACCAACGCTACATCTACATCCACGGGACCCACGAGGAAGGATTGATCGGCCAGGCCGCCTCAATCGGCTGCATCCGCATGCGCGGGGCAGAGGTGATCGAGTTATTCGACCGGGCGCCTCTCGACACGCTGGTCCTGATCCTGCCATGAACGCCGATTCGCTGCTCCGGGAGATCCTGGAAGCCTCCCTGGCCCGGGTGCGCGGCACGGACGCCGTGGCCGAGTGGCTGGAGCGCCATCCAGAGGTCGAGTACGACCACGTAATCGCGTTCGGCAAGGCCGCCTCGGCGATGACCCTCGGGGCATTGCGCGCCCGGCCGGCACCCCGGCGCGGGCTGGTGATCACCAAGCACGGGCACCTGGATGATGAATTGGGCGGTTTTCCGCAAATCGAATGCGTCGAGTCCGACCACCCGGTGCCGGGAGAGGCCAGCCTCCAGACCGGCCGGCGGCTGGTGGAGTTCCTGGGCGAGGCCCCCGCCGATGCCCGCTTCCTCGCCCTGGTCTCGGGCGGCGCCTCCAGCCTGGTCGAAGTGCTGGCGCCCAACCTGGACCTGCAGGGACTGAGCGCGCTGACCGGGCGCCTCCTGGCCGAGGGGTTGGCCATCACCGAGATGAACGCCGTGCGCCGTTCCATTTCCTGCATCAAGGGGGGACGGCTTGCGCACTATCTTGATGGACGCCCCGCTTGCGCGCTGATGATTTCGGACGTGCCCGGGGACGACCCGGCCGTGATCGGATCCGGCCCGCTGACCGCGGTACGCGGCGAAGTCCTGCCCGAGGCCTTGTCCGACGAGACCCGCCGGCTGATCGAGAAGGCCGAGCGCATGCCGGTGCCGCCGCCGGAAGCTTTCCGGGATGTGCACACCCACATCATCGCCACGCTGGAAGACGCCCGGGAAGCGGCGGCGCAGCGAGCGGAAGAACTCGGGTTTCCGGTGCACCGGCACCCGGAGTTCCTAGAAGACGAAGCCGGGAAGACGGGAATCGAACTGGCCGAGTATTTAAAGCGGGCGGAAGCGCCCCCGGGCGTGCACATCTGGGGCGGTGAAACCACCGTCCGTCTGCCCGAGAACCCGGGACGGGGCGGGCGCAACCAGCACCTTGCGCTCGCTGCGGCCACGGCCCTGGAAGGCGTCAAGGGCATCCGGCTGCTCGCCTGCGGCACGGACGGCACGGACGGCCCGACCGAAGATGCCGGCGGAGAAGTCGACGGAGGGACCGTGCTGCATGGCCGGGACTTGGGCTTGGATGCCGAGCGGGCGCTGGCGCGCGCCGATGCCGGAAGCTATCTGGACGCCGTGGGTGCGCTGGTCACCACCGGGCCGACCGGCACCAACGTCATGGATGTCGTGCTGGCACTCAAGGGCGCCATGACCTGACCCGGCTGAATTCGTCCGTTCAATCCGCCGATTGCGGATGCAGGCCGTCGGCATCGGCCACCAGCCAACTGCCCTGCTCGTACCAATCTCCCAGCACGGCCCGCACGGCGTCTGCGTCATCCACCCTAGATTCGTGAATGGCCGGGCGGTGCGTATGTCCGTGCACCATCGTGTACACCCCTTCCGAACGCATGACCTGCCGGACCGTCTCCTCGTTCACGTCCATGATGTCCGGAGATTTCCCCGCGATCGCCTGAGCGCTGATTCGGCGCAGGCGCTGGCCCATTCTCAGTCTCCATGAACGGGGCAGATTGCCGAGCAGCGCCATCGTGACCGGGTGGCGGATGCGCCGGCGGTAGCGCTGATAGGCCACATCGTCCGTGCACAGCAAGTCTCCGTGTTCGATCAGGGTCGGGATGCCGTGCAGGTCAATCACCTGGCGGGCCGGAAGGATCTCGATTCCGGTCCGACGGGCAAAATCGACCCCCAGGAGGAAATCCCGGTTGCCGTGCTGGAATTTCACGGCGACGCCCTGCGCCGTCAGCTCCCGGAGCGCACCGATCACCTCGTCCAAGCCTTCGGCAGGGTCGTCGTCGCCGATCCAGAACTCGAACAGGTCGCCCAGGATGTAGAGGGCCTGCGCCTGGCGTGCTTCGCCCTTCAGGAAGTGTACGAATTCCTGCATCTGGGCGGGCCGGCTGGCATCCAGATGTAGATCAGAGACAAACAGGGTGAAGGGCCTCATCCCTCAAACCATTCCTCGCGGTCGCAACCGCAGATGTTCTCGACGATCACGTGGTTTTGATGCAGCACTGCCGTGGCATTCAGCCAGTCACTATCCGTCGCATTGGCAATGCTGGCAGCGCCTCGGACCGCTAGGGCAACGAACTTCCGATCGTTTCGATCAAACCCCTGTTCGATCAATTGCCGGGGCACATGTTCGAACTCACCGTCATCGTTTCGTGGCAGGTTGATTCGTTCAATCCGGTCGGGATGGCTATTCAAAACCTGTAACAGGAATTGGTCGCCGACACCGGGCTGGCCTTGCGGGTCCAGGTGCCTCAGGTATTCCTCTTGGATATCCCCGCAGCGATCCAGCAAAACCTTTCCCTTCTCCAGCAACTCTTCGAGGAATTCAACGGCAGCCAGCCGACAGGCCTTTGCAGGCTTTCTGTCTGCGGAATCCGTCGTGCCCCCGTTGGCTGCGATGGGCACATTGGTGTCCACTACCCACTTTTCGCCCTTTTTCACTCGGCACCCGACATTCTCTGCAATCGCGCTTTTTCCGCTTTAGCCGTCTCCCCGAAGGCATCCCCCATGAAATGACTCGGCCAGTTCCCGATCTTCCCGAACAAGTCGACCTGAAGCGGATTCAACCTGGACGCACCACGCCGGGAATCGCAGAAATAAAACTTGATGTCATCGTGCGGAAGCCTCCCCTCGGCAATCCGGCGTTGCAGCCTCAGCAGAAGATGCTCGGAATGGCTCTCCACGATGACCTGCAACTTGCGATGATTCACCGCTTGGATGATGACTTCCGCAAGCTCCGCCTGCGCCAGGGGGTGGAGGTGGATTTCTGGTTGCTCAAGGAGCACCGTGGACCCTTCCGGGACGTACTGAAGCAACGTGATGACGGGAAGCACCTGCGAGACCCCGAATCCGACATCGGTGAGAAATACCTCGCTGGAGCCTGCACTCGTCTTCACTCGGGCTTGCCATCGGTTGGATCCCTCCGCGATCTGTTCGACGCGGAAACTGTGGATCATCTTCATTTCGCGCAACCAATGCGCGATCATTGCCTGAAAAGGCATCCGCCTGGATTTAGGCCTCAGGTTGCGCTTCCAGCCTGCTTCCGTTGCGGCCAAAATGGCATCGATGGCTTTTTCTCCCCTCAGGCCCACATCGCTGGGCTTCGAGCGCGACCAAAGGTAGTCCCGCTTCGGGTCTTCCCGCAACGGGCCGAGGTAGTACACCCGGTCAAGAAAGCCCTCATACCGGGCTTCCAGGTCGGACAGGAACCCGGCATTCTGGTAGTACGCCCGGACCTGGTCCGGAAACGCATAGGATTTCATCGGACCCGGCAGTCGCCACGCGCGGCCCTTGTTCCGGGTAAAGCGAAAATCCCCTTCAGCGGAGGGGTCTTGCGCGGCTTCCAGTATAAATTCAGTGGAAGAGCCCGATTTTGGCTTCAGGCAGAAAGACCTGCCCCCAAACTCATACGCCAAACTGCTGGTCCACGCCGAACTGTTGTGCGCCCTGACCTCCGCGCGAATGGACAGGTCTTGACCGGAAGCCAAGGGGGAGGCACGCATCTCAGACGGGTCTTTTATAGTGAATGCGCTTGGCTCGTGCCAGTCCAGTTGCCAGGACACCGGCTTGGTTTCGTCATGCTGGTGGAGCAAATCCGTCATGGTGCCCAGCTGTACAAGACTGCCGTTCAGATCCAACGCCACGGCCCGGTCCGTCGCGTCCTTGGTCTGCTTGAGCAGCAGCAGCATCTGCAGGATGCTCGATTTTCCGGAAGAATTGGTCCCGAATATGCCCGTGATCGGCGCACCGGGCATGTCCATGCTTTCCCAAGCCTTGAAGTTCCGGAAAGAGAGATGTTTCAGCATAGTCTTCACCCAATGCCCGCAGACGGTTCGATCTTCGCCTAACGCGCCTGAATCCGCTCATTATAGACATTGGCCCGCCTCGAAATTCCCTGTGAGCCGCGCTGCCGACGACCCGAGATGCGCCCCCCGAGTTTGGCTTGCGAACCTCCGCCCGTGTCCCCATATTCTGTAGCAGAAGCCGAATGCGCCTGTACCTCCCGCACCATCTGCTATCCTAGTGTGCAGAAAGGGCTAGGCTTCCGGAAAGAGCGTACATGAGCAACATGATGAAAAACCTGATTCTGTGGATCGCGATCGCCGCGGTTCTGATGTCGGTGTTCAACAACTTCGCCCCGGTCGCGCAGCCGCCGGCCTCGTTGGCCTATTCCGAATTCATCACCAACATCAAATCCGGTCAGGTCCGCGCCGTCAACATTGATCCGGACCAGCGCACCATTACCGGGACGCTCCTCGACGGCCGCGAGTTCACCACGACCACCCTGCAGGACCCCAAATTGATGGACGACCTGCTGGCGAATAACGTCGCGGTCACCGGCACCCCGCGCGAGAAACCGTCGTTGTTCATGGAGCTGCTGATCCACTGGTTCCCGCTGCTGTTGCTGATCGGGGTGTGGATTTTCTTCATGCGCCAGATGCAGGGCGGCGGCCAGGGGCGCGGCGCACTGTCGTTCGGCAAGAGCCGGGCGCGGCTCACCTCCGAGGACGAGAACACGGTGACGTTCAAGGATGTCGCCGGCATCGAGGAGGCCAAGGAAGAGGTCAAGGAACTGGTGGATTTCCTCCGCGACCCTGACAAGTTCCAGAAACTCGGCGGGAAGATTCCGCGCGGCGTGCTGATGGTCGGCTCGCCGGGCACCGGCAAGACCCTGCTGGCCCGGGCGATCGCCGGCGAAGCCAAAGTGCCGTTCTTCAGCATTTCCGGCTCCGACTTCGTCGAGATGTTCGTCGGCGTCGGCGCCTCGCGCGTCCGCGACATGTTCAACCAGGCCAAGAAGCACGGCCCGAGCATCATCTTCATCGACGAAATCGACGCGGTGGGCCGCCACCGCGGCGCCGGGCTCGGCGGCGGCCACGACGAGCGGGAGCAGACCCTCAACCAGTTGCTGGTGGAAATGGACGGTTTCGAGGGCAACGAGGGCACCATCGTCATCGCCGCCACCAACCGGCCCGACGTGCTGGACCCGGCCCTGCTTCGCCCCGGCCGCTTCGACCGCCAGGTGGTGGTGCCGTTGCCGGACATCCGCGGACGGGAGCAGATTCTCAGGGTGCACATGACCAAGGTGCCGACCGACACCGGCGTCAAGGTGAAGGTGATCGCCCGGGGGACCCCGGGATTCTCCGGCGCCGACCTGGCGAACCTGGTCAACGAGGCGGCCCTGTACGCCGCCCGCGCCAACAAGAAAAAGGTGGACATGCAGGATTTCGAGTACGCCAAGGACAAGATCATGATGGGCTCGGAACGCCGCTCCATGGTGATGAGCGAAGACGAGAAGAAACTCACCGCCTACCATGAGTCCGGCCACGCGATCATCGGCCGCCTCGTGCCCGAGCATGACCCGGTGCACAAGGTCACCATCATCCCGCGCGGGCGCGCGCTGGGCATCACCATGTTTTTGCCGGAGGACGACCGCTACAGCAATACCCGGCAGCGGCTGGAAAGCCAGATCTGCACCCTGTACGGGGGCCGACTGGCCGAGGAAATCATCTTCGGCGGAGAAAAGGTCACCACCGGCGCGCAGAACGACATCGAACGCGCCACCGAACTGGCCCGCAACATGGTCACCAAGTGGGGCTTGTCCGACAAGATGGGGCCGCTGGCCTACAGCGAAGAGGCCGGCGAGGTATTCCTCGGTCATTCCGTGACCCAGCACAAGACCCTGTCCGACCATACGGCCCGGACGATCGACGAGGAAGTGCGCCGCATCGTCGACCAGAACTACGAGCGCGCGCGAACGATCCTGACCGACAACCTGGAGAAGTTGCACTGCATGGCCGACGCCCTGATCAAGTACGAGACGATCGACGGCGACCAGATCGACGACATCATGACCGGCCACCCGGTCCGTCCGCCCCAGGACTGGGAAGACAACACGCCGGACAGCAGCTCGGGCCCGCCCAAGCATTCCAAAAAGACGAAACGTACGGATTCCCCGATCGGCGGCGCCGCCGAACAACACTGACTCCAGTCGCGGCCACCCGCGCATGTCCCGCATTTATTTCGGAACTGACGGAATCCGGGGCCGGGTCGGCATTCGCCCGATGACGCCGGATTTCGTGCTGCGCCTGGGCTGGGCCATCGGCCGCGTGCTCGGGTCCGACTCCGAAGCGCCCCAGATCCTGATCGGCAAGGATACCCGCCGCTCCGGCTACATGTTCGAGTCCGCACTGGAGGCCGGCCTGTCCGCGGCCGGCGTCAACGTCCTGCTGCTGGGGCCCCACCCGACTCCCGCCATCGCCCAACTGACCCGGGAACTGGGTGCCTGTGCCGGCATCGTCATCAGCGCCTCGCACAATCCGCACTACGACAATGGCATCAAGTTGTTCGATGCAAACGGCGCCAAGCTGCCCGACGCGGTCGAGCACCGTATCGAGGCGGAGATCGAGAAGCCGATGAACATCGATCCCCAATCGCTGCCCGGAAAGGCCCGGCGGATCAACGATGCCGGGCGGCGCTACCTGGATTTCTGCACAGGCACCGTGCCCGAGGGATTCCGCCTGGACGGCCTGCGCCTGCTGGTCGACTGCGCACACGGGGCCGCCTACCAGCTTGCGCCGAAGCTGTTTGAGGAACTGGGCGCGGACGTGGTGGCCGTCGGCGTGGAACCGGACGGGACGAACATCAACGACGGATGCGGGGCGACCTGCCCGGAACATGTCCGCACCCAAACCCGCGCGCATCAGGCCACCCTGGGGCTCGCCGTGGACGGCGACGGCGACCGGCTGATCATGGTCGACGAACACGGCGAGCTCGTGGACGGGGACGACCTCCTGTACATCATCGCCCGTGCCCGGCAGGCCCAGGGCACCCTGCGCGGCGGCGTCGCCGGCACCCAGATGAGCAACCTGGGGCTGGAGAAAGCCTTGGCCGCCCTGGAGATTCCCTTCGAGCGGGCGGCGGTCGGCGACCGCTACGTCCAGGAATTGCTTCTGGCCCGCGACTGGCAACTCGGCGGGGAGACCTCCGGGCACATCATCTGCCGCGACCGGGCCTGTACCGGCGACGCGTTGGTCGCGGCCTTGCAGGCACTGGAAGCGCTGCGCATCCTTGGCCTGCCTTTATTCCAAGCGCGGGCGAACCTTCGGAAGTACCCGCAGACCATGATCAACGTGCATTGCCCCCCCGACCATGCGCCGGGCCCGGCCACGGATGCGGCCGTGCAGGACGTGCGAGACGAGCTGGGCGAACGCGGCCGGGTACTCCTGCGCCCGTCCGGGACGGAGCCGGTGCTGCGCGTCATGGTGGAAGGGGAAGACCACGGACGGGTCGAGGCCCTGGCCCGATTCATTGCGGATTCGATCGCCCCAGAACCCCCCGAGTCACCGGCGCCGCGCGCCTGAGGTTCGGGCCCATGAACACGGGCCGGAAACGCGAAGACTATAATTAGCGGCTCTCAGGAAACGCAGCGGCACGCTTTCACCCCCATGACACGACCGACCGTCATCGCCGGCAACTGGAAAATGCACGGGTCCCGGGACTCGGCCCGGGCGCTTGCCCGTGCCATCGTCCAAGGCATCGAGGACTCCGCCCACCTGGAAGTCCTGCTCTGCCCGCCGTTCGTCCACCTGCTCGACGTCCTGGAAGAAACCACGCAAAGCCCGGTCGAGGTCGGCGCGCAGAATGTCTGTGACCAGCCCGAGGGCGCCTACACCGGCGAAGTGTCCGCCTTCATGCTGGCCAATCTCGGTTGTACGCATGCCCTCATCGGGCATTCCGAGCGCCGTCACGTGTACGGCGAATCCGATGAACTGATCGAACGGAAATTCGCCCTTCTGCACCAGTCGGCGCAGCCCGGCACCGAACACATGCCCCGGGCGGTCCTGTGCGTCGGCGAAACCCTGGAAGAGCGCGAGGCGGGACGGACCCTGGAGGTCATCCGCCGGCAACTGCAACCGGTCCGGCGCTTCCCGGAGGCCTTCCCGCGTGCCCGGGTCGCGTACGAACCGGTCTGGGCCATCGGCACCGGCGTCGCGGCCACCCCGGACATGGCCCAGGAGGTGCACGCCGCCATCCGGGCGCACCTGGAGCAGGAAATCGGAGACGCCGCGCAGGACACGGTCGTGCTGTACGGCGGCAGCGTCAAGGCAGCCAACGCTTCAGAACTGTTCTCCATGCCGGATATCGACGGCGGCCTGATCGGCGGCGCGTCCTTGAAAGCCGAAGAATTCCTGGCCATCTGCGAGGCCGTGCGAAAATAGGCGCATGTACACCATTCTTCTCGTCATCGCGATCCTGCTGTCCCTGAGCATCATCGGCCTGGTGCTGCTGCAGCACGGTCGGGGTGCGGACACCGGCGCGGCATTCGGCGGCGGCGCCTCCGGCTCCGTCTTCGGGTCGCGCGGCAGCGCGACGTTTCTCAGCCGGGTCACTGCTGTCGTGGTCGCCCTGTTCTTCGTCAACTGCCTGGCACTGGCATGGATCGTCAAGACCGAACCGCCCGAACAGAGCCTGATGGGAACCATTGCCACCCCGGAAGCCGAACCGGCGCTTCCCGAGCCCGGCATCCCGGAACAGCCAGCAATTCCGGAATTTGAAGCGGAGCCCAGCCCGGCCGGAGAGATTCCCGAGTAGACCCGGCGCCGTTTTGCGATAATAGCGAGCCTGTGCCGATGTGGTGGAACTTGGTAGACACGCTGTCTTGAGGGGGCAGTGGCGAAAGCCGTGCCGGTTCGAGTCCGGCCATCGGCACCATTTGTGATGTCTAGTCACGTTCATTGGACAAAAACGGCCGATAACGTCCGCTTGCCTCTCAAGAATATCGACGCGGCAGATGAACCGGAGGCGGCGGCAACGACCGGGGATTTCCCGGTCATTCGATCAGCAGAGAAGGGCGTGTTCCCATAGGCCCTGAACCTGTGCAATGAAAAAACAGCAGAACGTTAATGTCTAAAGTTTCTATTGAAGATTGGATTGTTGCAGCGCTGTCGGAGGAGCAGAAACACCCTTTTTCTGGCGCTAAAGGCCGATCGTCCATTTTAGCTGCCGCAGGTTCGGGTAAAACGAGGACACTGGTTCATCTTCTCGCTCA
Source organism: uncultured candidatus Poriferisulfidus sp. (assembly GCA_965214545.1). GTDB lineage: Bacteria > Pseudomonadota > Gammaproteobacteria > Poriferisulfidales > Poriferisulfidaceae > Poriferisulfidus. Next base: position 847,364 of record OZ243950.1, read on the forward strand.
AGACATGTGCTCAGGGGTTCCCGCATCGGGCATTGTGGCGTTCACATTCACGGATAAGGCAGCTGGTGAACTCCTTGCCCGTATTCATGCCTTGCAAAACCGGGAAATGCCAACTGTCGACTTGTCTGGCATATTCATTGGGACGATCCATTCATGGTGTCTGCAGCATCTCTATGAACAGCCAGACTTTTATAACGTTACCCCTATTGATGAGTTACATCTCAGCGCGCTTGTGGGGCGTTTATATGATTTCTTAGATTTGGAAAGAATTTATAACAAGCCCTTCCCCAAAGGTATTGATTCCTTCCTTACAGATGTTGAGATCTTTTACAACGAACACCTCCCCTTATCAGAAACCCCCCAATCTATTAGGCCAGCCATAGCGTCGTTCTTGGAGATTCTCTTGGAGAATCGATTATTGACGTTTGGAGGAATGATTCGGTCATCTATCGAGTGTCTAGAGAGTAGTGGCCCGCTAGCGGAATTGCAATCACTCTATGTGGATGAATACCAAGACGTAAATCCAGCACAAACCGCGCTGATCAAGGCTATGATTCCTTCCAGTGGGCAATTACGTGTTGTCGGGGACGATCTTCAGAGCATTTACAACTGGAGGGGTAGTGACGTAACTAGAATTCTTGATTTTTCTGATGAATTCAGACCAGCAGAAGTATATCGTCTTTCTACAAACTATAGATCTAGACCTGAGATTGTGACCATAGCGAATGGTGTTGCGGAGGATATTTCCGTAAGAGATTCCCGAAAAATAATGCAATCCAACCGCAAGAAATGCGAGCATAAGGTTGTCCACTGGATTTCAATGGATGGAAAAATAAATCAAGCGGAAACAATTTCTGAAATAGTTAAGCGTTTCCACGACACCGGAGTACCATACTCAGAAATCGCAATTTTGCTTCGTTCCGTCACAAGAGCGGGGAGGCCCATATATGAAAATCTAGTATCCAACAATATTCCTGTAGAGTGCCCGCTACTTAGTCGCGGTGGATTCTTTATTGATGCATTTTTGATTCCGGTTATGGAGTGGCTATGTGATGATCAACTGGAACCAAAAAGCAGGCAGGAAGAAGAGGAACAAGAAGTTCGCGCAAATTCGCTGTGGTCATTAGTTGCTCCCTGGCTTTCTATAGAAAATGCTGAACACTTTTTTTGGAGTGAATTAAATCACTGGCATGACCTCCTAAGGGAGGGTGAGAGCAGTTCATACAATGTCCGTAAATGCCTATATCATTTTTTAGATTCTTGTGGAATTCACACAACACCATCAGATGCAGATCTTATGTCCGGAATTGGAATAGCGTCCCAGATAATCCGAAGAGTGGAAGAGATTCATCGAAGGCGTATTACTGGCCATGCGAGACGTTCTGCCATAGGTCTTATTCGCGAGTCACGTTACGCACTTATCCGGCATAAAGAAGATTTTGGCGAGAGCTTGCCAATAAACCAGAGTGGTGAAGGCGTTATTTTGACGACAGTGCACCAAGCCAAAGGCTTAGAGTGGCCAATTGTGATTCTACCCATGCTAAATAAAAGACGTTTTCCCTTAGACAATCGAGCCGCCCGCAGTAGTTTCCCACCACCCATTGCGGATAGGTATGGGACTAGGTTGGATGATGAACGACGCTTGTTCTACGTGGCTGTCACAAGAGCCCGTGAACGGCTTTTCATGTTTGATACTGCAGCGAGAGATAAAAAGAACCAATCCATATTCTTGACGGGTTTGGAGAACAAAGGATTGTTGCCGACCGAAGGTCTCTCCGAATTGTCTGATCCTACTTGGTCAATTCCGGAAGATGATTTGCAAAACAGTGACAAATCACCCATACGAATTAGTCTTTCAGATTTGCTGTTGTACATCGAATGTCCGTATCAATATGGTCTTCGTAGAGTTGCTGGTTTCCAGCCAGCCGTGGATGATGAGTTGGGTTTCGGGAAAGGGCTCCATGAACTGCTACAACGGCGTGCGAATGACGACAATGCGTGGGGCGAAGAAGAAGTAGCAGATCAGGCAGACAAGAACATCCATTTGCCTCTAGCTTCGTATGGGAATGAGCAACAGGCAAAGCGCGCTATTGCCGAAAGAATTATCAACCTTGAAAGGCTAGATGCATTTGCAGGCAAGTTTCTGCAAGAAATGCCTATAGAAGTGTTTCTACAAAATGGTGTTGTCACCGGCATAATCGACTTTGCCTATACGCATTCAAATGGTGCCTTAGTTGTCCGCGACTGGAAGGCTAATGTTCATGCTGATTTTATGCCGCGGTATTCTCGACAACTGCAAATTTATGTACACGCATTGCGGTTGCAGGAGCAAACTGTTGAGAAAGCAGAACTTGTCGATGTTGCCGCATCATTGAGAGAGAAAGAACTCTTCACTGTTGACATCCATATTGACAATGACACAATTTCCCAGTTGGTAGAGAAATGCCAGCACGCATTACAGGGGATACAGGAAGGCATGTTTGTGCCACAGCCTAGTGCTAGCACTTGTGGTATTTGTGATGTGCGTCAGTTATGCGCTGTCCGGGAGGAAAGAATAGCATGAAGAACTTTAAAAGTGAGCGAGACATATGGGTCTTGACTCCGACTGAAGATGATTTGGAAGCGGGAGCTCGTTATGCGGCTATTAGCCTTCCATGGACATTTAATCGAATGACATTAAACACGAGTTCAGATGGTCAACAAGGGCGTGCTCTGAATATAGCAAAAGGAATCGTGGGGCAAGAGATGCTCAAGCGTGAGATGGAAAGGGTCGGGATAATAGCTCGTACGCAGAGGAAAAGCTACCGTGACGAAGATTTTTTCGACTTTGAAGCGGAAATTCTAGGTGTATCCACAAGACTGGATTTGAAAAGCATCAATTACTACACAGACTACGGACCCATTGGCAGGGAGCCGTTTTCGTTAGATTTTTTTATGGAGCATATTGGGTACGCTGATGCTAATTGGAGAACTTTCTTCCCAATGCTAGTACCACATACGCAAATCGAACAAAGCAAAGAAGCATATTGTTTTGCGATTGCGACCAGCATCGATCTGAGAAAGGATATAGAGACCAACCGATCAAATTACGCATTGACTGCGTTTCCTTATGGAGAACATCTGAGATTCCTAAGTTCCTCAAAGCTTTGTCGGGAACGAGAAGATTCTTCTAAAGGTTTCCATATACAGCTGCTTCACAGAGCAAATTGTCTACTACCTTCCCAAGTATCAATAAAAATAATTGGTGAATGGGCTGGAAAATCAAAAGAAATTTCCGTGAAACTGTCTCCCGGGGCGATAAGACAATGTGGCCCATTTTCATGTATTTCGTCTTTCCAGGTGGATAAAGAAAGTTATGATCAATATAACGGACAGGTAGAAATCTCAATCAAAAACAATAAATTTGAAACCCCAGTGCATAACTCAAGTAAACGAAACATTAACGAGCCCCCGAGCGGAAGCCTTGTGATTAAACGATCAGACTTCTGCAATTTATATTTGCCCACAGACTACACTCTCTATGTAATTGGTTGGATTCGAAAAGAAAATTTCCTAAAAGCATGCCGGCAATATACGGGGTGGGTATGGCCTAAGGACAGCGTAGACCGCTACAAAAATCAGCCTTGGGACCAACTTACTGAAGGGGACCGAAAGATGCTGGAAGGTAAGAATTTCAAAGACTGCCTCCCTGAAAAAGGCGATCCGCTGAAAGCCGGATGGCTCAAGACAACAGGTCGCGGTGGAGGCGCTTGTTGCTACGTTTTTCCAAATGTTTGGGGAAGGGGAGGCGTGAAAGAGACCAACCTTTATGTTCTCCCAAAGGACTTGTGTAATATGAATTCCCTGCGAAGTAAAGGTGCTTCAGATGCATAAAAAACGGGCAACTGACAAACAAGGCAATCTGATCGCTGGTTTTTCTAGACCCGAAAAAAATGTACGGGATGGTAAACACCGGGGGCCGCCGAACAGAATGAATGATCTGTCCTATCGAGATTGGATGAAATTCCAAAAAAGTTTTTTCCGATTTTCGACCGACCAAGAGTTTATTGAAGAGGGTGTCTATTTCTTTACTAAGGCCGTTTGGGATGACGGATCAGTGTCGCAGACATTGATCTTGGGAGTAGACCAATTTTCTAGAGAGTTAATTCCTGCACCTCGGTTGATTACCCATATCCATGGACAGAAGTCGTTAGATGAACTAAATTCGACTGTATGTGAGCAAACCAAGAAAATTGGATTACATGACTTTATCCTTTTAGATTTACGAGAAATAATCAAAAAGAAATCTGAACTTGACGACTTCATCAATACTGGCGCGGAAATTTTTGACAATATTAGGTCTGGACTTAAAGAAAATCGTTATTGCTGCATGATCGTAGGACTCCCGCAAGCGGGCGGCGGGGGGTTTCCAATTCCGTGGGCAGTTGCGCTTGCAGCACGTGCCCACCTGTGTTTACGAGATGAAAAGATCGCTCTCATTGAAAACGAAGGGCGTGTCTTCTACTGTCTTTTCATGCAGGCGAGGCAGGACAGTCGGCCTAAGGAACTAGTAACCACATCCGACATTCATCTTGCTAGCGCGGAGTCTAGCCATTCTGTGCCAGCTTGGACCATACCTAAGCCACCGCCTAGGCGGAAAAATGAAATACTGCATCCCGCCAAATTTCCAGAAACGTTAGTAGAGCAGTTTCTTCAAATTTATTCTTCAGAAAAAGATAATGTATTTGATCCTATGGTGGGTACGGGCAGTACCGTTATTGCCGCCATGCGGACGAATAGAAATGGGTTTGGAGTCGATTTGTCACCAGAATTCATTCACACGGCACAAGATAGAATCAGATTGGAGAAAGCGCAGACACCCACGCTGTTTAGTGATGATGAAGTGGAGGGTAAGGTTTTTGCGGGGGACTCGACTAGGCTTGATGATGTTCACCAATTAGATGGGATAGAATTTCAATATGTAATTACCAGCCCTCCGTACTGGTCGATGCTGTCAAACCCTGGTAGCGAAAACCAGAGAGCTAGGCGTAAACGTAATCTTCCTCTAGTGTATTCCGATGATGTGGCAGATTTGGGGAATATTAGTGATTACGATGAATTTCTGGGTGTCTTGGAAAAAGTATATAACTCTGTTGCTGATAGATTGTCGACTAATGGTGTGCTAACAGTAGTAGTGAAAAATGTAAAGCGCAATCAGATTCTTTATCCGCTAGCTTGGGACCTAACTTTGAGACTTTGTGGTTCGAAAGGTCGTTTCAATTATGTAGGCGTAACTTTGTGGTGTCAGGATAACGTTGGACTAAAGCCTTTTGCTGTGGGTATACATTGGGTGAGCAATATTCTTCACACTTATTGCTTACATTTTCAAAAGAGAGAGCCACAAAAATAAAGCAGCGGGGTCTTGCTACAAACTTTTCCCTCACCCTTACTCTACAGAATCCTCAATAGTATCCGAACTTAAATTGGGCAACTTTATACCCTACGCTGGGCAACGTTGCGTAGCTTTGTGCTTGTCTCGAATTATTGTTTTGGCATCGTGATGGCCCCGATCCTGTACATTAGGTCGCGATCGTCAAGCAGGGCGTGTTCGCCTATGTCCTGAACCTGTGCATGAACCTGTGCAAATTCTCGGGAGCGACGGCTTTAGTGTTAAAATTTTGAGTCCGGCCATCGACACCCTCCCCGCAATCTCGAAGCCCTCCCCGGTCCACATGGCCGATCCACTGGCCCCCGCTGACCCCAAAAAAAGCGTCGCCGTGTTCGCCTCGGCGGGCACCGGCAAGACCTGGCTGCTGGTCGCGCGCATCCTGCGCCTGCTGCTGGCGGGCGCCCCGCCCGATTCCATCCTGGCCATTACCTTTACCCGCAAGGCCGCGGCAGAAATCCAGCAGCGCCTGACCGAGAGGCTGGCCGACTGGCTGGCCCTCGACGACCCGGACCTGATCGAAGATATCGGAAAAATCGGCGTCGACAAGCCGGAGCAATACCTGGACTCCGCCCGGGCATTGTTCGAGACCGTGCAGTTCGCGGACCAGGGCATCCGCATCGCGACCTTTCACTCCTTCTTCCAGGAACTGCTGCAGCGCTTCCCCCTGGAAGCCGGAGTCCCTGCCGGATTCACAATCCCGCAACGGGAACAGGCCGCCCGGCTGCACCAGGCTGCGGAAGACCAGCTCTTCGAGGAAGCCCTGCGCCATCCCGACGGCGAACTGGCCGAATCCCTGAACGTGGTCATGGCGGAAGTCCCGAACCTGCGGGAACTGCGCCGCATCTTGGAAGGGGTCCGGACGCACACCCTGGAATGGCGCGCGTTCGAAGGCGATTTCACCCTGGAGCAGCTGCGCGCGCACCTGCGTGATGAAGTCTTCCGCCTGTCCGAAGTCTCAGACCGGACCCGCCTCCCCGACGCCGAACCGGAACTCCAGCGCCTGGCGGACCTGCTCGACGACAGCGCGAATTCAGAAGGGGCCCATCAGGCCAGGGCCGCCGCCAAACTGCGCCACGGCCTGGACCGCAGAGAGGACGGAGACCTTGAGCAGGCCCGGCGGCTGAACGACGCCCTGAACAATACCGAGACTCAGGAGACCCGGTCGTCGCTCCTCCCCACGAGCAAGGCGGTGCAGAAGCGCCTGGGCGAGAGCAAGGTCGAAGAAATCAACCGCCTCCTTTCCCAATGGTCGCCGGAGGTCCGCAAGACCATGGACGGACTGCTGCGCCAGAAGGCCTGCGAACTCAACGGCCATTGGTACGCGGTCGTCGGGCAGCTGACCGAGAACTACCAGCGCCTGAAGCAGACCTACGGCTACCTGGACTACGACGACCTGCTGTGGTTTGCGAACCACTTGATGAGCGACGGCATCGAGTGGGTCCAGTACAAGCTCGGACAGCGTTTCCGGCATGTGCTGGTCGACGAGTTCCAGGACACCGATGCCCTGTCCTGGCAGACCCTGCAGATCTTCCTCGAAGCCCTGCACGAAACCGGGGACGAGCCCGGTTCCGCGTTCATCGTCGGCGACACCAAGCAGTCCATCTACCAATGGCGGCGCGCCAACCCGGAAATCCAGAAAGAGGCCGGGACCTATCTCCAGTCCCATCTGCAGGCGGCCGCACCCACCTCCATGGACGCGTCTCGCCGCTCCTCCAAGGTCATCATCGATTTCGTCAACGCCGCGTTCGGCGAGGGCGGCCTGTTCCCCCTGCCGGACTTCCCCGCGCACCAGACCCACCTGGCGGGACTCTGGGGGCGGGTCGAGCTGTTGCCGTCCATTTCCAAAGAGACGCGCGCCAAGCCGCCAGAGCCGGACCCCAACGAACCGTTGCGCAATCCCCTGACCGAACCCCGTCCCGAAACCCACTCCACCCACATCGAACGGATGGCCGGCCAGATCGCGGAAAGGCTCCGCCACCTCGTCGACCAACGGGTCGCCATCGACGACCGGGAGGGCGGGGTCCGCGCCGCCCGCTACCGCGACTGCATGATCCTGGTGAACCGGCGCACGCACGTGCCCGAAATCGAACACGCGCTGGCCCGGCTGGAGATCCCCTTCGCGCGCCAGTCCCGCCAGACCCTGCTCAACCACTTGGAGGTGCGGGACATGCAGGCCCTGTTGCAGTGCCTTCTCCGTCCGGCCGACGACCTGCACCTGGTGCAGGTGCTGCGTTCTCCCCTGTACCACGTCACGGACGAGGAATTGATGGACCTGGCCCGCACCGGCGAGGCCTCGGACCGCTGGGTCGATCGCCTGGAGGCGCTGGCCGGGCAGAAGGAGCCGGGCCATCCATTGCGGCGCGCGGCCAAAAATTTCACCGCGTGGCGGGGCCAGGTCGGCCGCATCCCCACCCACGACCTGCTGGACCGGATTTACTTCGAGACGGATGCGCTGCGCTGCTACCGGCGCGCCTGGCCGGGCGAACGGGGCGAGCGCGCGGTCAGCAACCTGATCCGCTTCATCGAATTGACCCTGGAATTCGACAGCGGGCGCTACCCCAGCACGGCGGCGTTCGTCCACTTCATCGAGGAAATGCGCTGCGGCCGCGTCGAGGGCTACGACGCCCCGGACCTGGTCAGCCTGAAGTCGGACGACCAGGACGACCGCGTCCAGATCCTGACCGTGCATGCGGCCAAGGGCCTGGAGAAACCGATCGTCGTGTACGCCGAGCTGGACAAGCCCAAGGAACAGGGCAAGCACGGCGACATCCTGATCGACTGGCCGACCGGCGAGGCCCGCCCCCGGCGGTTCCTGTTCCGGCCCCGCACGGAAGACCGGGACACCTGCTCGCAGAAGTGTCTGGATCTGATCCGCCAAAAAAGGAAGGCGGAGGATCTCAATCGCGCCTATGTCGCATTCACCCGGGCCCGGCAAGTGCTGATCCTCTGCCAGTACAAGGACTATTACGAGGCACTTCTCAAACTGTTCCCGGACCCGCCCGACCCAACATCCGGCCTGCTGGCCCGAGGTCCGGGGCCGACCTCCCTGACGGCCGACGCGCCCCCTTCCCTGCAGACGCCGGAACCGGACTGCACCGGGCTGGGCGAACTGTTCACGCTCCCGGGCACCGCATCACCGAGCCGGATCGGCGATCCAGAACCGGACGAAGCCGAAAGCGCCGACGGGCTCCTGCAACGGCAGCGCGCCCTGGAACGCGGACAGGCCCTGCATGCCCTGATCGAACGGCTGGAAACCGGCGAACCGGACCGCGCCGAGCTCGAACGCCTGGCGCACGACGCCCACCGCACGCCTGAAGACCCCGACTTCCGGAGCTGGCTGGACGAGGCCCGCCGGGTGGTCGCCGACCCGGAACTGGATCCGGTATTCCGGCCCGGCCCCCAGACCCACGTGCACACCGAAGTGCCCGTGCTGTGTCGGACCGAGTCCGGCGAGGGGTTCGGCATCATCGACCGGCTGCTGCTCTCCCCGGGTGTGGCCTGGGTGATCGACTTCAAGTCCCATGCCACGGAGGACCCGGAACAACTCGCCGGCATCGCCGAACGCTACACGGCGCAGATGAACGAATACGCCCGCTTCATCCGCATCGTCTACCCCGGCCGGGCGGTGCGCTGTTCCCTGCTGTTCACGCGCAGCCGACGGCTGCACGATATGCCCGGCCCGCCGTGACCCGGGGTCAGTCGCCGAGCAAAGCCAGGAGTTCCGCCGGCGGACGGTAGCCGCGAATCAGCGAGCCGTCCGACAGGAAGATCGAGGGGGTCGACCGGATGTTGGTTCGTTCGACCAGGTGGATGTGCTCAAGGACCGGGTTCGCGCAGGTTTTCGACGGGATCGACTCGCGGCGCTTGGCGCGGGTCAGCGCGCCCCGGCGGTCGTCCGAACACCAGACACTGACCGAAGTCCGGTAGCTTTCACTCTCCTCGCCCGCGCGCGGGTACAGCAGGTAGCGGACCTCGACGCCCGCGTCGTTGAGTTCCTGGATATGCTCATGGAATTTCTGGCAGTACGGGCAGTCGATGTCCGTTACCACGACCAGCGTGTGGCGGCGCGGCGCGGCCGCCGGGAAGACCAGCATCTTGTCCGTATCGTAGGCGCCCAGCAATCCCGCCCGGGCCGCCGCGCGGGCGACTTCCGTCAGGTTGACCCGGCTGTCCACGTCGAACAGATCGCCGCCCGTAACCAGGTGCTTGCCGTCATCCGTAATGTAGAAGACGTCGGCCCCGTACAGCACTTCGTACAGGCCCGGCGACGGCGAGGGGCGCACCTGGTCCGGCGTGTGGCCCGGAATCAGCTGTTGCAGGCGTTCGCGGAGTTGCTCGGGGCTCATCTCCGCGGAGGCCGCGGAGGCCAGCAGCACGGCGCCGAGCAGCAGGGCCCGCCTAGCCACGAGGGTGGTGGGCCCGGTGCATGTCCTTGAGCTTGTCATGCGCGACATGGGTATAGATTTGAGTGGTGGCGAGGTCGGTGTGTCCGAGCAACATCTGCACCACCCGCAGGTCGGCGCCATTGTTGAGCAGGTGCGTGGCGAAGGTGTGCCGCAGCGTGTGCGGCGTCAACGGCTTGGAAATGCCGGCCTTGCGGGTCAGTTGACGCAGGTTCTGCCAGAACGCCTGGCGGGTCATCGCCCGGCCTTGGCGGGTGACGAACAGGTCTTCGGTTCGGGGGCGGTCTTTCAGCAGCGCCGGCCGGGACTCCCGGAGGTAGCGCACCACCCAGTCGGTGGCGTGCTCGCCGACCGGCACCAGCCGCTCCTTCATGCCTTTCCCCACCAGGCGCAAGACTCCGGTCTCCATGCTGATCTGACCCTGCTTGAGGGTGACCAGTTCACTGACCCGGAGTCCGCAGGCATACAGCAGTTCCAGCATGGCGCGGTCCCGCAGCCCTTTCGGGGTGCCCGGATCCGGCGTGTTCAACAGGGTTTCCATCTCCTGTTCGTTCAGCACGGAGGGCAGGTACCGGGACGGCTTCGGGGCATTGACCTGGGTGCAGGGATCGTCGCCGCGCAGGGCGTAGCGTTTCGCATAGCGGTAGAACAGCCGAATTGCCGACAGGATACGCGCCACGCTGCTGGACTGCATGCCCTTCTCCAGCCGGGAGGCCAGGTACACCTGGATGTCGCCGCCATCCGCCGTGCACAGGTTTCGGCCTTGCTCGGCCAGCCATTTTGAAAATGCTTTTAAATCAGACCGGTACGCCGCCATCGTCGCACGCGCGAGGCCCTGCTCCGCCCAACTGCTATCGAGGAAGGCATCGATGGATTCGACATCAGACATGCCGGAAAGTATACCGCAGGTCCGGCCCTTCGGTGTGCTACACTCGCGGCATGCCGTCCACCAACACCCCCGGTCTTTGGCGGCGATTGGGCTGCATCCTCTACGACCTCCTGGCGCTGGTCGCCATCTGGTGGGCCGCCAGCCTCCCGTTTGCCATGCTGGACCTGTCCGTGCCCGGTTCTCTGGAGCGCATGCTGTACCAGGTCTACCTTGCCGGGGTTGGGCTCGCTTATTTCGTCCTGTGCTGGCGCACCCGCGGCGCCACGGTCGGCATGCGCGCCTGGGGGATCCGCATCGAATCCACGGACGGCCGGAAAGTCGGCTGGGGGGCGGCCCTAATCCGGGGCCTGGGCGCGATCCTGTCCGGGGCCTGCCTGGGACTGGGGTTCCTGTGGGGCTGGCACGACCGGTGGAGCGCGACCCGCCTCATCGCTTCCCCCTGAGCGTGATCCGGCGGGGACAAAACGCCAGAGAGCCTCAGGGCTCGCGCCCATCCATTCCGGTCGCCTTCTGCCGGTCGGGGGCCGGCTGCTCCCGTTCCGGCGGGGACCGCAATCCAGGTGCCGGGCCGGGATGGCCGGCGACGGAGACGGCCAGCGCGCCGTGGCGCACCCACAGCGTCGCGCAACCGAGCAGGAACAGCAGGGCCAGCGGCAGAAATGCCGCCACCCAGGGTGGCAGGCCCATCAGCATCCCCAAGTGTCCGCCCACCCGGTTGAACAGGTAGATGCCGATGCCGCTGATCACGCCAATGAAGATACGCTGGCCCAGCCCCCCGCCGCGGGACTGGGTGAACGTGAACGAGACTGTCAGCAACAGGACCACCACGCAGGCCAGGGGGGTGGCGAAGCGCTGCCACCAGGCGAACCGGTAGGGGCGCAAGTCCAGCTCTTCGCCCTCGAAGTAGTCCAGGTAGCGGTTCAGCCGGGTCGCCGGCATCTCGTCGGCGGGCATCAGCATCGTGTCCAGGACACCGGCATCCGGCAGGATCCTATCGGTTCGGGTGGCATGCTGCCCGCGGGTCACGCTTCCGTCCGGGTGGATGACGCTTTCCCGAACATCGTGCAGGACCCAGCGCCCATCCACGAAATGCGCGCGCTGCGCATGCAGGCTGTGCTGCAGGGCGCCCTCGGCGTCCAGGCGGTACGCCAGCACCTGGGACAGGCGGTCACGCCGGCTCCCGCGCAGCACATGGAGGTAGTGGTCACCCTTGCGTATCCATAGCCCCCGCGCGGCTGTGGCCGACTCCCCCGCCTGCGCATGCTGGCGGACTTCCCAGGCCGCCTCCACCCCCACCGGGGCAAGCTTCTCACCGATGAGGATGGTCAGCAACGCCAGCAGCAGACCCACCGACAGCAGCCTACGGGACAGCCACCACACGCCCACCCCCGAGGCCCGCAACGCCGTCATCTCGTTGTCCGCAACCCATTGCCCCAGGCTCAGCAGGCTGCCGATGAACACCGAGACCGGCAGCACCTCGTAGATGCGCTGTGGTACGGTCAGCCCGATCACCCACAAGGCATCCGCAAACGAATAGCCGCCCGGGCGCACCCGGCGCACCTCGTCGATCAGGTCCACCAGGCTCAGGATCGCCACCACCGCCAGCGTCACCAGGCCGATCCCGACCAACACGCGTTCCACCAGGTGGCGGGTCAGGATGCTCACGTCCGGCTCCGCCGGGCTTGCCGGTACAGCAGGAAGATCCCTGCGGCCATCAGCACATGCACCCACCAGACCCCCGCCCAGGCGGGCCAGTTGCCCCCCCGGACCTGGCTGGTCGCGAGCAACTGGAACTGCGCATAGACCAGGTAGATGACGATGGCGTAGACGGCGCGGGCGTACTTGCCCTGCCGGGCCGAACTGCGCGACAGCGGGATGGCGAGCGCCAGCATCAGCAGCAGCGAGACCGGCAGGGACCACCGCCATTGCAGCTCCGCGTGGGCCGCCGCGGAGCCGTCCTCCCACAGCTGCCCCGGCGTCCTGTACCGGGGATGCGTCCAGACGCCGGGCGGCGGCGCCAGGCTGACCCGCAGCAGGTGCCGATCGAAGGTCATGGTCTGGTAGTCTGCGTCACCCGGCCAGCCGCTGTGCCACCGGCCGTCCTCGAAGTCGAGCACGTAGACGCCGTGTTCCCGGGCGCGGGTCGCCCGGGCCGCGGTTTCAATATGAACCTGTTGCGACTCCGCATCGTAGCTGGCGAAAAACACGTCTTCCGCGACCGCGCCCTGGGTCCGGCTTGCGTACAACGCCCAACGCCCGCCCCGGGTCTGCATGAACCGGCCTTCCTGCATCAGGTCCAGCCCCGCCTCCAGCCGGGCCTGGTGGTGAGCCAGCTCCGCTTCCAGCGACAGCCTCGGCGTGACGTACAGGCTCATCACCCCCAGCAGGACGGCCAGGGGAATGCCGGCCAGCGCCATCGGCAGCAACAGGCGGGTGTCGGAGTAACCGCAGGCGTACAGGGCCGTCATCTCGGTGTCCCGGTGCAGGCGGCCGAGCGCCAGCACCGCCGACAGGAGGATCAGGAACGGCAGCATGTGGACGAAGTAGGCGAGCAGCTTGTTGACCAGGAGCTCGGTGACGATGCCTGCGGAGTACTTGCCTTCGGTCAGATAGCCGAGTTGCTGCATGAACAGCTTGCTGGCGATCAGCAGCAGCAGGACGACGGTGACGGCAAATGCGGTCCGAAACAGTTCGCGGGTCACGTAGCGGTCCAGGATCGGGAGACGCGGGGACGACAGCAGGTTGATCGCGCCGCGAGTCACCTTGCGGCTCCACCGGCGATCGAGGTCGGTGGCTTGGCGATCCAGCGACGACAGGGTGCGGTCGAGACGGGACAGGCCCTGGGTCAGGCGGTTTTTCAAGAGCGCATTACAGGTCGGACGGGGCCGGCATCAATCGCGGCACCCGCGTGCGAGAATCCGGAGCGTGGCGCCGCGCATCCGTGTCCCATGGCGTGGGGCCCGGGAGGGCCAGGGCCACGGCTCCCTGCCTCAACCGGGTCTGCCCCTCTTCCATTGCGTTACGGCAACCCGGGCGGCGGGGCCGTGGTGCCCCCGAGTGTCATGAGCCATTCGAAATAGCCCTCGTGGTACAACCACCGCCCGATGCCGAACCAGAGCAACAGCACCGAAGCAGCGAGAAACATGGAGACCGGCCAGGCGATCAGGTAAACAAAAATATTCGACAAGTTGAACAGTTCTTTTTTCTTGCTCATGCATCCAACCTCTGTACAAAATATGGTCTCCAATTCTACTGCCAGTTCCCGGTCAGGCGAAATCCGGCTTCCCTCCCAACGGCGGCAAAGCGCAATTTGATAGAATTCAGGAATTCACACGTGGCTTAGGTTCTTTTCATGCAGTATTCCGTTGTCACCGCCTCACCCGCGGAAATCGCCTGCGACTGCCTGGTGGTCGGCGTCTACAAAAACGACCAGATGAGCCCTGCTGCCCGGGCCGTGGACCGAGCCACGGGCGGGGCGATCCAGGATCTCCTCTCCCAGCAGGGAGCGGCCGGCACGGCCGGGGCCCTCCACACGCTGTATCGCCCGGCCGGGCTGAAAGCGTCGCGTCTGCTGGTGGCCGGGTTCGGTAAATCCGGCAAGGTCGGGGAGAACGAGTTCCTGAAAACGATGCGCCTGATCGCCCGGACCCTGCACAAGGACTCCACGGCGACGGCGGCGCTCGCCTGTGGCGACATCCGGGTCACCGGCCGGAATGCCCAGTGGAACGCGCGCCAGGCCGCGCTGCTCCTGGAGAACGCCGCGTACGTCTTCCAGGAGACCAAGCCCTCCGCCAAATCGCCGGCCACACCCCTGGAATCGGTTTCGATCCTCGCCTCCTCCGCCACCCGGGCCCGGGTCCGAAAGGCGGTGGACCAGGGCGCGGCGATCGCGTCCGGGATGGTCTGGACCCGGCAGCTCGGCGACCTGCCGCCCAACCTCTGCACGCCCCACTACCTGGCCGCCCAAGCCCGGGCACTGGTCCGCGAAGACGCGCGCTTCTCGGTCAAGTCGTTCGGACGCCGCGAACTGGAGAAACGCAAGATGGGCGCCTTCCTCGCCGTGGCACAGGGCAGCCCGGAAGAGCCACAGCTGATTGTCATCGAGTACCGCGGCCGGGCCCGCACCAAAGCCCCGATTGCCCTGGTGGGCAAGGGGGTCACCTTCGACACCGGCGGGATTTCGATCAAGCCCAGTTCCGCGATGGACGAAATGAAGTTCGACATGTGCGGTGCCGGCAGCGTGCTCGGCACGCTCAAGGCGGCGGCGGCCCTGAACCTGCCGCAGCACCTGGTGGGCATCATCCCGGCGACCGAGAACATGCCCGGCGGACGGGCCACCCGGCCCGGCGACGTGGTCACCACCGCCTCCGGCCAGACCGTGGAAATCCTGAACACCGACGCCGAGGGCCGCCTGATCCTGTGCGACGCCCTCGATTACGCGCTCACGTTCAAGCCCCGCCTGATCATCGACATCGCCACCCTGACCGGCGCCTGCCTGCACGCGCTGGGCAAGCACGCCTCGGGGCTGTTCACGTACCAGAATTCGGTGGAACGCGCGCTGGTCGCCGCCGGGCGGGAGAGCTGGGACCGGGTCTGGCCGCTTCCGCTGTGGGACGACTACCAGTCCGAGCTGGACAGCAATTTCGCCGACATCGCGAACATCGGGCAGCGCTACGCGGGGGCCACCACCGCCGCCTGCTTCCTGTCGCGTTTCGTCGGCGACACGCCGTGGGCGCATCTCGACATCGCCGGGACCGCCTGGAATACCGGTAAAGCCAAGGGCGCGACCGGGCGGCCGGTGCCGCTGCTGACGCATTTCCTGATGAAAGACGCCCAGGCCTGAGCCCATGGAAAACGTCCACTTCTACGTCATTAAAAGCGGCCACCGCGATCGGATCGCCTGCCAAATCGTGGAGAAGGCCGTGGCCCAGGGGCACCGCGTGCACGTGCGGGTCGCGGACCGGCAGGCGGCCGAAACAATGGACACCCAGATGTGGACCTTCCGCGACCAGAGCTTCCTGGCGCACAGCCTCGGCGAAAGCCCCAGCCCGCACATCCGGGTCACCATCCACGACGAATGGCTGCCGCAGGAACGGGACGTCCTGGTCAACCTGGCCGACGACCTGCCGGAAGATTACGAATCGTTCCAGCGGGTCGCCGAAATCGTGGGGCCGGACGACGCCAGCAAGACCCATGGCCGCGCGCGCTTCCGCCAGTACCGGGAACTCGGCTTCGAGCCGGAGCTCCACGAGATCGCGAAGTAGGGCGGCCGCGCCCGCCCGCTCCCCCCGGGCGGCCCGACCCATGGACAAGAGCTACGACCCCGAACGGATCGAAGCATCCTGGCGGCAACGCTGGGAGGATAGCGGCGCCTTTGCGCCGGGCGCCGAGGGCGAACCCTTCTGCATTATGATCCCGCCCCCGAACGTGACCGGGACCCTGCACATGGGCCACGCGTTCCAGGACACCCTGATGGACATCCTGACCCGCTGGCGGCGGATGCAGGGCCGCGCCGCCCTGTGGCAGCCGGGGACGGACCACGCCGGCATCGCCACCCAGATGATGGTCGAGCGCAAACTGGAGCGCGAAGGCCGCACGCGCCGGGAATTGGGCCGAGAGGCTTTCGTCGAAGAAGTCTGGACCTGGAAGCGCGAATCCGGCGGACACATCACCCGGCAGCTGCGTCGCATGGGCGCGTCGGTCGACTGGTCCCGCGAACGGTTCACCATGGACGAAGACTTGTCCGAGGCGGTTCGCGAAGTGTTCGTGCGGCTGCATGAACAGGGGCTAATCTATCGCGGCAAGCGCCTGGTCAACTGGGACCCGGTGCTGCGCACCGCCCTGTCGGACCTTGAAGTGGTCGCCTCCGAGGAACAGGGACAGCTGTGGCACCTGCGCTATCCCATCGTCGACTCCGACGCGGCACTGGTGGTCGCCACCACCCGGCCGGAAACTCTGCTCGGCGACACCGCGGTGGCGGTGCACCCCGAGGATCCCCGCTACCAGAAATGGATCGGCCAGTCCGTCCGCCTGCCGCTGGCTGGGCGCGACATCCCGATCGTGGCGGACAACTACGTCGATCCGGAATTCGGCTCCGGCTGCGTGAAGATCACCCCGGCGCACGACTTCAACGACTACCAGGTCGGACTGCGTCACAGCCTGCCGATGATCAACCTCTTCACCGACACCGCGCACCTGGGCGACGCCGCACCCGAAGCCTACCGCGGCCTGAGCCGGGAGCAGGCGCGCAAACAGGTCCTGGCCGACCTCGACGCGCAAGGCCTGCTGGAGCGGACCGAGGAACACGCCCTGACCATCCCCCGCGGCGACCGCAGCGGCGCCGTGGTCGAACCCTACCTGACCGACCAGTGGTACGTCCGCACCCGGCCGCTGGCCGAGGCGGCCGTGACGGCGGTCCGCGACGGCCGCATCCGCTTCGTGCCAGAGAACTGGAGCCGGACCTATTACGACTGGATGGAGAACATCGAGGACTGGTGCATCAGCCGCCAACTGTGGTGGGGACACCGCATCCCCGCTTGGTACGACGCCGACGGCACCCCGCACGTGGGCCGGGACGAGCAGGAGGTCCGGGAGAAGTACCAGATTCCGGCCGAGGCGCCGTTGCGTCAGGACGAGGACGTGCTGGACACCTGGTTCTCCTCCGCGCTGTGGCCGTTCTCCACGCTCGGCTGGCCCCGGGAGGATGCGGCGCTGGGGCGCTTCTACCCCACCGACGTGCTGGTCACGGGCTTCGACATCATTTTCTTCTGGGTCGCGCGCATGATCATGATGGGGCTGCACTTCATGGAAGACGTCCCGTTCCGCGAGGTCTACGTGCACGGCCTGGTGCGCGATGCCCACGGCCAGAAGATGTCGAAGTCCAAGGGCAACACCATCGACCCGATCGACGTCATCGACGGCATTGACCTGGAGGCGCTGGTCAAGAAACGCGTCGCGGACCTGATGGATCCGAAGCAGGCCGCCTCGATCGAGCGGTCGACCCGCCAGGAGTTTCCGGACGGTTTCCCGAAATGCGGGACCGACGCGCTGCGCTTGTGCTTCGCCGTCCAGGCCACCTTCGGGCGCGACGTGCGCTTCGAGCTGCCGCGCGTGCTGGGCTACCGGAATTTCTGCAACAAGCTCTGGAACGCGGTGCGCTTCACGCTGATCCACGCCGAGCGGCTGGAGGATGCAGGGCCCCCGGCCGAAGCCGGCCTGGTCGATCGCTGGATCACGGCCCGGGCGCAGGCGGTCACCCGGGAGGTTACCGAACACCTCGATGCCTATCGCTTCGACCTGGCCGCCCAAACCCTGTACGACTTCGTCTGGCACGACTTCTGCGACTGGTACCTGGAATTCACCAAGACGACCTTGAACGACGACGCGCCGGAAGAGGCCGTGCAAGCCACCCTGCACACCCTGTACGCAACGCTGGATCGGATCCTGCGCCTGTTGCATCCGTTCATGCCGTTCATTACCGAGGAGCTGCACCGGCAATTGCCGCAACGCCGGGATGAGGCGGACGCATTCCTGATGACCCAGCCTTGGCCCGAAACGGGCGAGGCCGGGGAAGACCCCGAAACTTTCGAGAGGATGCGCTGGCTGCAGGAGTTCATCGGCGGGATCCGCCGGATCCGGGCCGAGATGGACATCGCGCCGGGCCGGCCAATGCCGGTGCTGCTGGAGGACTGGACGCCGCAGGATCAACAGTGTTTCGCCGCCACCGAAGCCTGGATCCAGAACCTTGCGCGCCCGGAATCCGTGCATTGGATGGAACCGGGCGAGACGGCCCCGGAAGCCGCCACCGCGCTGGTCGGGAACATGCGCCTACTGATTCCGCTCGCCGGGCTCATCGACCGCGAGGCCGAACTGGCCCGGCTGGACCGGGAACTGAAGAAGCTGGACGGGGCGCTCGACACGGCCCGCGGCAAGTTGGAGAACGAGAACTTCGTATCACGGGCCCCTGAGGCGGTCGTGCAGAAAGAACGTGAACGCCTGGCAGAACTGGAAGCCGCGCAGGCGCAGCTGGCGCAACAGCGTAAGCGGATTGAGAAAGACATAGAAGCATCATGATTTCAATGACTTTCGATGCGCCCTGCTCAAGCATCTGGAAATGGATATAATGAAACATCCTGCAGGAAACACCGACCAATCTGGGAACTAAGCTATGACCGATGGAAAACATCCTAAGCATCCATGCGAGCCTAGGCAGACGAATCCAAGTGAAGCTGAAGTTATGCAGCTTATTGAAGATGCTATGCAGTTATACGAGGATTCTATTAGCCTCGCAGACATGCCCGATTATCTAGGAGAAACTGCGGTTGGAGAACCGATTTACTCATGGGAGAATCCTATGGGTCTTGTAGTGGCCGGAAAATAATATGCCCTCGTGGAGTGATTTGCTTGACGAGTTGGAGCAGATCGAACTAGATAAAAAATCTTCTTTTGTAGCCAATAAGGCGCTAGAGACGACTAAGGAGATTGCGGAATTATCTAATCGTAACGTTCTTTACTACGCCTCCAGTTTTCTTCAAAAACCTCATATTCCTGGCCTATATACTTCCATTAACATGGAGGATCTAAACGGCTTTATGGCAGGAGTGCACGGCCAAAATTTCGACAAAGATCTTCTCCTGATCTTACATACACCTGGTGGATTGGCAGAAGCCGCACAAACTGTTGTGGACTATCTTCGAAGCAAATTTAAATCTATTGACGTATTAGTTCCAACATATGCAATGTCTGCCGGTACTATGATCGCTTTGGGATGCGATCGGATAATCATGGGCCGCCAGAGTCAGTTGGGGCCAACTGATCCCCAACTTATAATGGGAAACGGGTCGTTTTCTGCGCACTCGATAGTCGAACAATTTGAAGAGGCCAAACAAAATATAGCTGGAAATCCGGCTCTTGCTCATGCTTGGGCACCTGTACTGCGTTCATTTGGACCAGCGCTACTTCAGGAAGCCCGAAAATCCATCGCATATGGTCAAAGCCTTGTAGAAGAATGGTTGCAGAAATATATGTTTTCCGAACGGAATGACCCAATTGAATTATCGAAAGACGTGGCCGAATACTTCAGTGGGAACGAGCATGGGAGCCATGGAAGGCGAATCAACCGTGAAACTGCCAGGGCACATGACCTTGAAGTTATCGACCTTGAAAAGAATCAGGCTCTCCAAGAAGCAGCATTAACTCTTTATCACCTTTCCACAATCGCATTTGAACAGGGCACCGCAACAAAATCCGTTATCAGTAGCAATGGTCGACTGTGGGTAAAAAATATCAACTTTGCTAATCCTACGCCTACCCCATCTTAGGGTTAGCGCGTTAAATCCCAGAGGCCTCAATGCCGTAGCAGCCTCTCCGCCAGGTCCAGCGCATCCTGAGCCCAGAACACCGCAGGCCTGGGGTGCCGGACATTCGGGCGGCCCGCCTCCGGGCGACAATCCAGCACGGACCGGACCCAGCGTTCGGGAATTCCCTCAAGCCCACAGATGGCACCGTACAGTGCCCCGCAAATGGCGGCATTGGTATCCGTATCCCCGCCGTGCGAAATCGTATCAACGATCGCGTCCTCGAAACTGGAGGCATGCAGAATCTGCCACAGGGCATTCTGCAAGGCGACCAAGACCCAGCCTGTGTGGATGGCCTTCTCGTCCCAGGCCTCTTGGCGGGCCCGACGGACGGTCTCCACCAGAGACTCGGAAAAGCCCGCTTCCGCCCGACCCAGCATATCGTGGTACAAGGACTCCGCCTCCTCTCCTGTCAGGATTGCACGCGACAATGCCACGCAGAACAACTCGTTCGCTTCCTGGCAGACCCGGTGGGTGTGCGTGATGCCGGCATCCTGCCGGGCCCATTCCGCGACCTGTGCCGACTGCTGCCGGGCCCCGAAGATCCCCAGAGGGCTGATCCTCATCAACGCGCCGTTGGATTCGCTTGCGTCGTCCCGGTGGCCCATGAGCGCAGAGCCGATCGTATTGCCACAGTCGAACGGCTCGGACTCGAACCAGAACCGGTACGCCTTTTCGACTTCTGACGGGTCGAACCGGCCCTGTTCCACTAGGGATCTCGCCAGCATCAGGGCCATTTCGGAATCATCGGTCAATTGCCCGGCGAGCGTACCGAAAGGCCCGCCGCCGCGCATCTCCCGGACTCCGTCCGGGTATTGCTCGCGAATCTGTGCAGAATCCTGAAACTCGACCTGGCTTCCAAGGGCATCCCCGCAGAACTGCCCCAGCAAGCAGCCCTGGGCCCGCGACACCTGCCGCGCGTCATCGCGCGGACTTTCCCGTTCATGCAAAGGATCAGCCATACCCGAAACTTCCCGCCTCGGCAGGAAAGGCCGTTTCCGTGGAATTTTCTTTCGGCCTCAGACCAGCGTCAATCCGAGTACGCCTTCCAGTTTCTCTCCGGTCTCCGACTTGCCGGTGCGGCTGTCGCCGACCAGCGCCACCGTCACGTCGACTTCCCGGGCATCGCCGTTCAGTCGCTCGCGCTTCTTCACGGCAATCTGTTTGACCATCTGGATCAGTTCATGCGCCAGGCGCTCCGGCGCAACCTGCTCGATCTCCTCGCGGTCGTTGAAGCCGCAACGCGCGACGTCGTCGTCTTCGACTTGCTCGTACACCCCCGCCATCAACTGGCTGTACGCCACGCCAAGGAACATTTCCTCGCGCTCGACCAGCGCCTCGACATCCTTCATGAAAGAGGCTTCGGTCTCGCTGAACTGCTCGTACAGATCCGGATGCAGCACGTCCCCTTCGTTGCTCATCAGGGTCGGGAACGGATTGGCCCAGTAACTGGCCTCTTTCTTGCCTCGATGCGTCTGGGTACTGCCCGCGGCAACCCGTTCGCCCTTGCGGAAATGTTCGATGGCCTCGGCCACCGGAATATCCGTATCAATGCAGGATTCGCCCTCTTCCTTGATGTCGAAGTTGTTCAGGTACAGCAACACGTCCAGGTTGCTGCCCAACGCCACCTCGGATTCCTCAGCCACCGGCACGACTTGCCGCGCGTTCGAGCCCATGTGATTGTTGTAGCCGACCTCGCGGCCTTCCATGGCCAGCTTCGCCTGCTCGCTGAAGCCGTCCAGGCACGCGAATGCGCCGATTTCGGTCCCGTAAAAAATCGGTCGGCGGTACGCCGATCCGTTGGGGCGCTCCAGCACGGCCCGGCCCATGTCGTCTGCCTTAATCAGCATCTCTGAGATGTACGGCTCGTCGCCTTCGAAGCCCACGATGTAGCGGGTACAGCCGCAGTGCAGCGGAACGTCGCCGGCGCGGATCGCCAGCACGTTGTGCAGGGTCAGGATAGGCTTCTTGCAATAGCCGAAATACTTGTATTCGTCGTGTTCCGGCACCAGGCCGATCAGCAGCTGGTTTTCCTCGTCCCAGTAGTAGCCGAGGTCCTCGCCGAACTTTCCATTCGGGTCTCCGAAGAAGAACAGGCCGTCGGGGCGCATCGCCGGGAACGTCTGCTCGACGTCGGCGAACGGGAACAGGTTCAGCAGGCCCGGCTCCATCTCGATACAGCCGCGCGACTTGTGGATGTAGGCGATGATCAGCCAGCGCCCGACCCGCAGCGGAACCGACACCCAAACCTCCGGGTCGAAGTCCTCGATGTGCAGCGGGTTGTGGTCCAGCTGAAAGAACGGATAAGCCCGCCGGTTGGCCGGCGTGTGGTAATCCACGCCTGTGCGGATGTCCGCCGCCATGGTCAGGGGCACATGGCACAGGATGCTGTAGGGCGCAGGAATGTTGCAGTAGTGCCCGGAGATCTCCCCGGCGGTTACGTTCGGCGAGGCGTCCATGCCCGGCGTACGGCGAACCCCGTAGCCCAGGCCGACCTGCGACAGCAAGCGGCGGCGCGTCTCCTGAATCAGGTCGTTCAGCTCGGCGGCCTTCTCCGTGACCTTGTCCTTGATCGTGCTCTGGCTTTCCGTGCCGGAACTGACCACCTCGTTCTGCAGACGCACGAGGCGCGCGTAGCTCTTGTTCCGGAAGTGATGGAAGCCGCCGTCCAGGAACTTGACGACCGCGCGGGCGTGTTCCAGTTCGTCGGGCGAGAAATGGTTGGAATCCAAAACGGCCGTGATCTCGCGCAGCGTGATGTTGCGGATCATCTCCGCCTTGTGCTGGGCATCGCTGCGATTCTTCTCGCGGCTCATCAGGTCCGTAATAAACTCTTCCTTGTAGATTTTCAGGTAGCGAGCGAATGCGAGGCTTCGGAGCAGTTGCTCCGGTGTATTGCACCCGTCTCTGATTTCGAGGACTCCCTCCATGCGACCAACCCCCTTGGTTCTGGTTATAGTTGGGGATAACGTGAACTTATTCTACCGCATTCCGAGCGCGCCATAGGTGAATGTTTTATAAGGGTTTTTAATGATTGCTTCCGGGCACGGTGTCGTATAATGGGTCTCTCCCGGTATCTGAAAAATTCCTGAAAATGCGGCATTTTGATCTCATCCGGCCCGGTTTTTTCATATTCGGCATGGCCCTGCCGGCGGCCGCACCGGCCGACTTCTACCTCGGTGCGGAACTCGGCCTTGCCGACTCCCGCACGCTGGAGTCGATCATCTCCGGGCAAAACAATCCGACACGCTGCGATGTCCTGCTGTACCGCGACGCGACCCGGCCAGCCGCGGCACTCCGCAACGATCCGGCCTGCACGAGCGTCCGCCGGCAGGAGGCGTGGCGCACCCGGTTCGATGCCGGCCGCGGCGTCGCTGCCGGGGTGCAGGCCGGGTATGTCCGCGACCGGTTCCGCGTCGAACTGGAATTCCTGCACGTCAAGCCCGGCTCGGCCGGCGCCCCCGTGATCACGGCCTGGACGCACCCGACACTGGCCAGCAAGGATCGCGAATGGAGCGAGACCGCCCCGCCCTACGAATGGATCTCGGACTTCCGCATCCGCCAATATTTCGCCAACGTGTTCTACGACTTCGCCTCAGAATCCCGGTGGACCCCCTACGTGGGCGTCGGGGCGGGCTGGGCGCGGGTGCGGGCCCAATACCGGAACCGCTTCCTGCGCAAAACCGTAGAAGAAGGCTACCTGGAGGTGGGATCGGACATTCCCGGGGCCCAGCGCGAATACGGCTGGGATGAGGCTTCGTGGCTCGAATGGCGGGAGAATGCGGCCGGCACCCTGACTGCCGCGGACACCGGACTGTCCGACACGCTGTTCGGGTTCCAGTTGCTCGCCGGGGTGGACTACGCCTTGGACCCCCGGACCTCTCTCGGCATCAAGGCGCGCTGGGCGCAATTCGACGACTTCCGGGACGGCCTCCCGTATGACCGGATCCGCGGCCATGTCTCGGTTTACGTCGACGGGGTCACCCCGCTCATGGATGATGTCCGGATCGGCCCGATCGAATACTGGGCCATCACCGCCAGCATCAAGCACCGGTTCTGAACGCTACCGGTCTGGGGGATCTGGGGGGCGCGCGAGTTTGGCGCGCGCCTTGCGCAGGTTCGCCAAGTCCTCCTGTTCCGCCGGGCTGAGCGCCCCCGCTCCAGCCTGCTTGTCTTCCAGGCGCGTGATTCGCTGCCTGACCCCCCGGAGCCTGAACCGATGCATGCCCTGCTTGAAGACGGCCGTCACCTCGGCCTCCTCTTTCACGCCCGACAACTCTGCCGGCGTCCAGCGCATCAGGTTCCTCAAGTGCTTCTCCGCATCCTGGCCGTGAAACGACTCGATGATCCCGGGGGGCGTGATTTCGGGATTATTTTTAGCCAGCCCCACGATCTCGGCGAACAGGTCAAACCCCGGGGCCGAAATGGCCTTCAGCTCTTCCGGCGGCGGGGCCAGGTCGGCCAGGCGCGGATATTCCAGCAGCAGGCGGATCATCACGCGGATCGCCGAGGGCCGACCCGGCGGAGCCGGCTGGGCCGGACGGGCGGCCGCTGGGCCTGAACCCACCGCTTCCAGGCGCAGCTGGGCTTCCGTCAGCCCGGTAATGCCGCACAGCTTCCGAATCATCAGGGCGCGGAATACCGGGGCGCCCACGGTCTCAAGCAAGGGCCGCGCTTTCGCGACCAGCGCCGATTTTCCTGAGGCCAGGCCCAGGTTCAGGTCTTGCTCCAGATGCGTGAAGAAGTAGTCCTCCAGCGGCACCGCCTCCCGGATGAATACTTTCCAGCCAGCCGTCCCGTGCGCACGGATATAACTGTCCGGGTCCTCGCCCTGGGGCAGGTGCGCAAAGCGGACTTCGTCGCCGTCACGCAGGACCGGCAACAGGTTCTCCAGGGCACGCCAGCCGGCGGCCTGCCCGGCCGGGTCGCCATCGAAGCAGAACACGAGCGTCCGGCAAAACCGCCCCAACTGCCGGATGTGATCCTCGGTCGTGGCAGTGCCCAAAGTGGCGAGGGCGTTGTGGACCCCGGCCTGCGCCAGGCTGACCACGTCCATGTATCCTTCCGTCAGAACCAGGTAGCGGACCTTGCCGCGGCGCTGCTGCAGCTCGTGCACGCCGTACAGGACCCGGCCCTTGTGGAACAGCGGGGTTTCCGGCGAGTTCATGTACTTGGGCTTGTCTTCGGGATCAATGACCCGCCCGCCGAATCCGAGCACCCGCCCCCGCGCATCCCGGATCGGGAACATCAGGCGGTTCCGGAATTTGTCGTAGATCCGGTTTTCCTTTTTCGACAACAGGCCCACTTTCAACAACAACTCCTTGGAGAACCGGGACGACAATTCCGACCCAAGCTTCTCGAAGCCCGGCGGCGCAAACCCGATCCGGTATTCCTTGCAAATCTTGCCCGAAAGGCCGCGCCCCTGCGCATACGCCTG
Organism: uncultured candidatus Poriferisulfidus sp.; assembly: GCA_965214545.1. Taxonomy (GTDB): domain Bacteria; phylum Pseudomonadota; class Gammaproteobacteria; order Poriferisulfidales; family Poriferisulfidaceae; genus Poriferisulfidus. The sequence continues at coordinate 872,877 of OZ243950.1, forward strand.
CGCCGATTTAGACCGGCTGAGTTCCTGCTGATAGTACCGGCATGCCGCTTCCATGCACTCGTACAGCGGGTCGAGCTCCTGGTTCAGCACGGATTTCCCGCCGACCTTCGGGACCTGCAAGCCGGTCTGCTTGGCCAACTCCTCGATCGCATCGGGGAACGAGTAGCGGCCGTACTCCATCAGGAACGAGATCGCGGTGCCGTGCGCCCCGCAGCCAAAACAATGATAGAAGCCCTTGCGCGGGCTGACCGTGAACGAGGGGGTCTTCTCGTTGTGGAACGGACAGCAGGCCTTGAACTCCGCCCCGGCCTTCTTGAGCGGGACGGTACGGCCGATCAAGTCGGCCAAGTCGGTCCGCGCCAGCAGTTGCTGGATGAACTCGGAAGGGATGCGCCCGGCCATGGCGGAATGGTCAGCCGGACCGGGACCTACGCCGCCTCTCGAAACCCGTCCAGGAGGGTTTCGAGCCGTGCCTCCTTCGGGGCCACCAGCCAGAACCGCGGCAGCCAGTCTTCCAGCTGCTCCAGGATCTGCTGCGCCCGCGTGCTCCCCGTTTCACCGCTATATTCCATCAGCACGCCGCGCAAGTATTGAACGTAGTCGCCACATCCTTCGGCGGTCAGGGGCCGCCATTCGATCATCTCTTCGTTGCAGCGTTCCGGGAACGCCTCGTGCTCGTCCAGCACCAGTGCGAACCCGCCGGCCATGCCCGCGCCGAAATTGCCCCCGGTCGCGCCCAGGATGATGACCGCGCCCCCGGTCATGTATTCGCAGCCGTGGTCGCCGACCCCCTCGACCACGGCCAGGGCACCGGAATTTCGGATCGCGAAACGTTCGCCGGCCGTCCCGGCGGCAAACAGCTTGCCTCCGGTCGCGCCGTACAGGCAGGTATTCCCCATGATCGGCGTCTGGTGCGTCGGCAGCGACAGGTCCGGCCCCGGGTGCAGGACCAGTTTGCCGCCGGCCATGCCCTTGCCGACGTAGTCGTTGGCGTCGCCCTGCAGGTGCAGGTGCAGGCCGTCCGCGTTCCAGACCCCGAAACTTTGCCCGGCCGTGCCGGTCAGGCGAACCACGATCGGGGCCGCACGCATGCCATGGTCGCCGTGGCGGCGCGCAATCTCGCCGGAGACCCGCGCACCGATCGAGCGGTGGGTGTTGTTGATCTCGTAACGGAACTCGCCGCCTGCCAAGGTCTCGATCGCCTCGCGGGTATCGCGAACCATCCGTTCCGCCAATTCTCCCTTGTCGAAAGAAGGGTTGCGTTCGGTCTCGCAGTAGCGCGGCACCTCGGCCGGGATGCCACCGTCGGACAACAGCGGCGCCAGGTTCAGGCCATGCTGGCGGTCGGTGGTGCCGGGATTGACCTCCAGCAGGTCGGTCCGCCCGATCAGGTCGACCAGGCGCCGCACGCCCAGCGCCGCCAGCCATTCCCGGGTCTCCTCGGCGACCAGCGTGAAGTAGTTGACCACCATGTCCGCTTCGCCAATGAAATGGTCGCGCCGCAAGACCTCGTTCTGGGTCGCGACCCCGGTGGCGCAGTTGTTGAGATGGCAGATCCGCAGGTACTTGCAACCCATGGCGATCATCGGCGCGGTGCCGAAGCCGAAACTCTCCGCGCCCAGGATGGCCGCCTTGATCACGTCGAGGCCCGTCTTCAGGCCGCCGTCGGCCTGCAAGCGGATCTTGTCCCGCAGGTTGTTGCCGCGCAGCGCCACCTGCGCTTCGCTGATGCCCATCTCCCACGGGCCGCCCGCGTACTTGATGCTGGTCAGCGGGCTGGCCCCGGTCCCGCCATCGTAGCCGGAGATCGTAATCAGGTCCGCATACGCCTTGGCCACGCCTGCGGCAATCGTGCCCACGCCCGCAGATGCCACCAGCTTCACCGACACCAGGGCCTGCGGGTTGACCTGCTTGAGGTCGAAGATCAACTGCGCCAGATCCTCGATCGAATAGATGTCGTGGTGCGGCGGCGGCGAGATCAGGGTCACGCCTGGATTGCAGTAGCGCAGCCGGGCGATCATCTCGTTCACCTTGCGCCCGGGCAGCTGCCCGCCCTCGCCGGGCTTGGCACCCTGCGCGATCTTGATCTGCAGGACTTCGGCGTTGACCAAGTACTCCGGCGTGACGCCGAACCGCCCCGAGGCGACCTGCTTGATCTTAGAGGTCCGGTCGGTGCCGTAGCGCGCCGGGTCCTCGCCCCCCTCTCCTGAATTGGACCGGGCACCCAGGCGGTTCATGGCTTCTGCCAAGGTCTCGTGCGCATCCGGCGACAGCGCGCCCAGCGACATGCCGGCCGAGTCGAAACGCGACGTGATCGCTTCCACCGGCTCCACCGACTCGATCGGGATCGGTTCGACATCTTCGCGCAAGCGCAACAGGTCGCGCAGCACCATCGGCTCGCGGCGGTTCACCAGGCCCTGAAAAATCCGGTAATCCTCCATCTCGCCACTGCGCGCAGCGGTCTGCAGGGCGTGCACGATGTCCGGGTTGAATGCGTGGTATTCCTCGTCGTGGACATACTTGAGCAGCCCGCCCTGGCGCAAGTCCTGGCGGCTCCAGGCATGGGCGGCGAGCCGACGCTGGTCGGCCGCCAGTTCCGCGAAGCCGGTCCCTTCGATGCGGCTGACCGAGCCCACGAAGCACAGGTCCACCACTTCATCCGCCAGGCCCACGACCTCGAACAACTGGGCGCCGCGATAACTGGTGATCGCCGAAATACCCATCTTGGAACAAATTTTGAGCAGGCCCTTATCGATGCCGCGGCAATAGTTGCGCTCGACCACCGAGAACGTCTCCTTGTCGATCTCGCCCTGATGCACCATGTCGGACAGCGATTGCAGCGCGAGATACGGATGGACCGCGGTGGCGCCGTAGCCGATCAGTGCGGCAAAGTGGTGGGGGTCGCGGGCGGTGCCGGTGTCGACAATGATATTGGCCTGGCAACGCAGGCCTTCGCGGATCAATGCATGATGCACGGCGCCCGTCGCCAGTAGCGCGTGCACCGGGACCTTGTCCGGGGCGATGGCGCGGTCGGACAGGACGATGAACACGTTGCCGTCCCTGACCCCCTGCACGACCTGGGCCGCAATCTCGCGCACGACCTCCACGAGGTCCCGGTGCGCCTCGTAGTGGAGATCGATGCACAGCGGCCGGTACTCGGGCTCGTCAATCGCCTTCAGATGTTCGAACTTCTTGTGCGGCAGTACGGGCGACTCCGAAACCACCCGCACGGCATGGCCCAGGGTCTCATCGAACAGGTTGAGTTCGGGCCCGAAACAGGTTTCCAGCGACATCACGCTCTTCTCGCGCAAGGAATCGATGGCCGGGTTGGTGACCTGCGCAAACTGCTGCCGGAAGTAGTCATACAGCGACCGGACCCGGCCGGACATCACCGGCAGCGGCGTGTCGTCGCCCATTGAGCCGACCGCCTCCTGCCCGGCATCGGCGAGCACCCGCAGCACCTGCTCGCGTTCCTCGTAACTGACGTCGAACATCTTCTCGTGGCGGCGCAGGTCCTCGCGGGAAAACGCCTGCCACTGCGGCACCCGGTGGCTGACCAGGGAGCGGGTGTGCCGGGACCCTTCATGCAACCATTGCCAGTAGGGGTTTCGGGTGCTGTTGATGCGGTCGATCTTCTGCGAGGTCAGCAGTTCTCCCGTCTGGGTGTCGACCGCCAGCATCTCGCCCGGACGTAACCGTCCTTTCTCCACCACGTCGGCATCCGCGAAATCATGCACGCCGATTTCGGACGCCAGCATGATGCGCCGGTCCCGGGTGATGACGTAGCGGGCCGGACGCAGGCCGTTTCGATCCAGGATGCAGGCGGCATAACGGCCGTCTGTCAGCACGATTCCGGCCGGCCCATCCCACGGCTCCATATGCATGGAACTGTACTCGTAGAACGCCCGCAGGTCCGAATCCATATCCCTATCCTTTGCGTTCTGCCAGGCCGGCGGAATCAGGAGGCGCATCGCCCGGAAGATGTCGATGCCCCCGGCATGGAGGATCTCCAGCATGTTGTCCAGCGAGCAGGAGTCGGAACCCTCCGCGGAGACCAGCGGTCTCAGTTCCTCAAGCCCGGGCAGGTTGGCGCTGCTGAAGGTGTGCGCGCGGGCCTCGGCCCAGTTGCGGTTGCCCCGGATGGTGTTGATCTCGCCGTTGTGCGCCAAGTAGCGAAACGGCTGCGCCAACGCCCACTGCGGCAGCGTGTTGGTGGAGAACCGCTGGTGGAAGACGCAGATCGAGGAGGTCAGTTCCGGGTCGTTGAGGTCGGCATAGAAGTGCGGCAACCACTCCGGCATCATCAGGCCCTTGTAACTGACCACGCTGGACGACAGGCTGCACACGTAGAAGCCCGGGTCGTCCGCCATCGCCCGCTCGGCTTTCCGCCGCGCCAGCAACAGCGGCGCATCGCTGTGCCGGGGATCGCTGCCGAGCAAGTCGACGAACAGTTGCTCGATGCGCGGCATCGAGGCCCGGGCCTGCTCGCCCAGCACCTCCGGGTCGACCGGCACCTGCCGCCAGCCGCGAGGCCGGAATCCCTGTTCCGTCAGGTGACGTTCAAGGGCGTCCCGACCCGCCTGCGCACGCGCCTCGTCCGGGTTCAGGAACACCATGGCCAGGGCATTGTTTTCGCCGAGTTCAATGCCCTCGCACTTTGCCACCGCCCGGAAATAGCCGGTCGGGATCTTGAGCAGCAGGCCGCAGCCGTCGCCGGTCTTGCCGTCGGCGGCGATGGCGCCGCGGTGGGTCATCCGTTCCAAAGCCCGGATGGCCGTTTGCACCAGATCATGGCTGGCCTCGTCGTCCATCTGCGCGATCAGGCCAAAGCCGCAACTGTCCCGCTCGAACTCGGGACGGTACAGGCTATCCTTCGGCCTTTGGCTTACAGGCATGACGGCATTTCCATGGGCATCAAAAGTGTCCGTCTGGCAAGTATACAGGCGGTGCCGGGGCTCGGCAGGGGATTTGACCGGGATTTGACCGCGGCGCGATCCCACCGCACCGATATACGGCACTGCTGGGTCAGGACTGTGCTTCCTGCGGGCGGCCGATGAAACCTTTCAGCAAGCCTTCCACCCGGGCCATGCGCTCGCGCAGGTCGGCGATGTCCCTGCCGAAACCCTGACGCATATCCGCCATATCCTTGCCGACTTCCTGGCGCATACCCGCCATGTCCTGGCGCATACCTGCCATATCCTTGCCGACTTTCTGGCGCAGGTCGGCCATATCCTTGTGCAGGGCCGCGTTGTCCTTGTGCAGATTACCGACTTCGTGGAGGAGCTTCCAAAGGAAGCCCAGGATTGCCACGACCGGAATCAGGATCTGAATCGTAATCGTCTCCATGATGGTTCCGTGTTCGGGTTGGTCAAGCTTTATAATATTCCAACCTTGGATGGGTCTCGAACCCTCCCTTCCAGTCCGTTTTCGGAGAGCGTTCGCACTTGGTAGACTAATTCTAGCATAGCGGCAAAAAACAGCGGGCACCCCCATATTTTAGGCTTGTTTTTGTAAATAGGCATTTATTTTCAATTACTTATGCTGGGGCCATCCATCAGGGAGAAAATCGCCCAGGCCCCCTCGTCCCGGTTGAATTCAAAGGGGATGAACTCGAAGTGGATCAGACCCTCCAGCAGCTCGGCAAACCAGGTTGGAAAAACCTGGGTGGCCACCCCCAGCCCAACCAGCAGGATGGCCAAAGCCACCACATAACCGATGCGGGTCTGTTCGAAAAACACGAGCCAGCGGGTTCGCCGCGCCTGCCTTTCCGGCAACAGCGCATCCAACCCCTCGTGGTCGCTCGTGCTGAACGCGAAATCGTTGGAAAAATAAACCAGTCGGTCGGACCCCGCGACCCGGGCCGTCACCCCCCGCATCTGGCCCAGGGAAACGGTCTTTCCCGCCGAGACGACGACCGCGGTGAACTCCCCGCTTTCCGTTCGGCTGAGCGCCGCCTCACGAGCCAGGGTGGTGCCGCCCTGGTACAACTTGCCGCAGACACTCACAGCCCAACCTCGTAGCCTTCAATATCCGCGTACTCGGAGGCCACGGCGACCCCCGCCGCATGCTGCGAGTCGATGAAACGCTCAAGGGACCCGACCGGGTTCAGGGCCATGGCCCCGGTCAGGTAGCGCCAGCGACGCACCCGCGTCCACGGCCACAGCAATCCCAGCGACAACAGGGTGGCCAGCATGTTGGTCACGCTGATCCAGAGGATCGTGCCTCCGGACAGGTCGCAGCTGAAGTGGTGCCCCGGCTGCAGGACCAACCGGTTAACAACGATGTTGCGCGTCAAAGCCGTGAACAGCTCGCCCCCGGCATAGGCCGCCAGCAGCGCAGCCAGCAGGGCCACCCATTCGGTTCCCTCGGTGACGATGTCGCCGAACCCCAGCAATGTCAGGACCGCGCTGAGCACGGCCACGAGAACGCCGCCGCCGAACAACAGGACCAGGAGCATGATTGCCGCGGCCACGTAATAGGCCCCGACACCTGTATCCACCGAAAACCGTGCGTGCCCGAGCGCCTGACCGTTGGCGATGTACTCGCGCATGGAACGGGCAGCGAAAGGAAACAGGATGCCCAGCGTCAGGACGGCGGCAACCGGCCACAGGACGAACACCTTGAACGCCTGCGGGTAAGTCCCGTGCCAGTCGAACCGTACGGTGCGCCATGCCGTCATGCGGCTGTTGAAGCGCAGCGAACGATGAATGACCCAGGGATAGACGGGGATGAAGCTCAGGGCCAGCAAGAAACCCAACCAGGGCAGGAACCAGAACGCTGCGGCATAAAGCAGCAAGACGGCCAGCACCAGGATCCGGGCGCGCAGCAGGACCACGGGACGCGCCAGGTAACTGAACCCGTCGCCCGCCAGGCGGGTGTTGCCGTAGAAGAACTGCAAGCGGCGGACCTTCGCCCAGGCCGAATACACCCCGAGCGTCAAAATCGTGAACAGCAGGTTCACGATCCAGATCGCAAAATAGTCCTCGGCACGCCCCTCGAACGTGAAGGGAATCGGGCGAAAAGACGGTTTCCGGGTTGCTGCATCCATGCCGATCTGCCGGCTACGACGGGAAATGGACCGACGATGCCCGCCGGTTCCTAGACCGATGCGGTGGCATATTCCGGCATCAGTTCTCGGACATGCCGCTCCAATTCCATCCGGTCCATTTCAGGGTCCTTTTCCAGTTGCAGAGAAAGTTTTGCAATGTCCCTGTGCAAGGAGTTTTTCTCTGAATATTCCGGGACCGGTACATGTTTCCACGGGGATTTATCGAAATGCAGCTTCGAGGTTTTGGACTGTAGCCAGGCCTCCTGCATGCAGCCTGCGTTGAGGATGCCCACCAGAAACAGGGCTTCTTTCGGAGTCCGGGCGACCGCATAGTACAGCTTGTCGTCCGCCAGCAAGCCGGTGGGGCCTCGGGCGGCGCGCAGGCGCGAACCGGACTTGTTGTAAAAAACTTTGACCTTGCCTTTTTTCTGCCGAGCGAACTCAAGTTGCCGGGAGAGGGTGTGCTTATAGTCCAGGTTTGCTGAAAGAGTTGCACCCGCCAGGGGAGAGCGACGCTCCAGATAAGTCTTCTCGGCTTTCTCCCAGTAGCGACACGTATACGGCCACAAGCGACGGAAGTCCGGATCACCCAGATCAAGGATGCGGGATTCCGTCTCTGATCTCGGCACCATCAACCATGCGTGCGGAGCGACATGGAACGCATGCAGTTCCTGCGAACGAAGAATCAGCATTAAAACCTCCCGTTCCACCTTGGCCACCCGCTCGGTCCCCAACCACCGCGATTTGGTTGCGGCTTTCGTCTGGATGGTTACGATTTCATGATCCGACAAACGATGGTGCGGATCTTCCAGCGTCAGGAGCAGGCTGGCCGGCTGGCCGACCGCACCGCGACGGAACCGGTCCAAATATCTGGAAGGCCGGCTTTGGCGGGAAACCTTCCTGTTTGCCGCAGGCTCTTCGGGAGATCCTTCCCACTGGTCGATGGCTGTAAACGAATCGGAGTCGGCCGCCCGACGTCCAAAGACCGTGCAGGTTCCGTTCGGCGCATGAGCGAAAGGGGGCGGATCCATGTTGTCCAGATCCCATGCCGTGTCCAGGCTGACCCGGCACGCCCCCCAGTTCCCGGACCTCCAAATCGCCCAAGTCTGGTTGATTAGGGCGCTGCCCGGCAGCACATAGGCGAATTCTCCACCTTCCGCCAAATACAGATCCGTTGCACGCACCGTGAAGACCGAAGCCAGGTCTCCCTTGGCTGACGACCGGCCTGCGGTTTTAATACCGTAATCTTGCCGGATTCGGCCAATCGTTTCCTTACGGCCCCCTTCCGGAGTGTCATTCGCAACCAGCCAGGGAGGATTACCTACGATCCGCCCGACCTTGCGCTCGGACAGGCGAAGCGGTCCAACCGTGTTGTACAAGTACCAATTCCAGACATGATTGCCTTCCTCGTCGATCATGTACTTGAGGGCCTTCGCCGCAGTTTCCGCCAGGCCCCGGTCCGCTGCAGGAAGTTCCGGGAAACGCGGCAGCCGACCCTCCCGTGCCTGATTCACAAGTCGGTCAATCAACTTGATCCCCTGAGCGTGCAGGACCAGGGTTTTCGGAATGTGCACCTGTCGCCCGCCCGGAGAACGGATTTCGACACGATCGGTGCTGAAAATCTCGCTGTCCTGATCTGACTGCATGGCATCTCCCAAAAAAATCTGTAAGGGAAAGTCCTTCTTCCGGGAGCGGGCCGGAGCCTCGGGCAGAGCCATCGCCAACGTTGCCCGAGACATTTCCACTGCAATCGGGTGAACGTCTATGCCATAGATCAGCAGTGACAAAATCTCCCTCGAACGACCCAAGCTGCTGGGAAACTGTTGCCGTATCCTGGAATGAATACGGCGGGCGGCATGAAACAGAAATGTCCCGGACCCGCAGGAAGGATCGAGCACGCCAAACTCCCGGGGCAAGGATTTCTGGCGATCTTTGGAATCCAAGACAGACAGGGCGGTCTGGATGGACTCGTCCATCCATTGCTCCCCAAGAGCCCGATCCACCACCCAGGAAGCCAGCCAATCCGGAGTGTAATACTCCCCAAATTCCTTACGCACTTCACGTTTGATGAATCCATGGTATACGTCTTTGAGGATGTCTCGGGTCATCTCGCGCCACTCATACCGCCTCAAGTGATGCGCCAATCGAAGAATCAGGTTGCGTCCCTTTTCTGTTTCGACGACCCAGCTTGGAAACCCTTCGTTCACCGCGCGGATGAATGTCCTGTCTTGTGCCCTTGGATTGTCCAGCAGGACAAAAAGTATGCGGGACCCTGCCACGAGCACCGTGTGCCTGGCGAAGGTCTCAGCCCGACTCAACGACTCATCTGCATCCGGGGCGATTCCCGAGCCTGCCAGGACCCTGGACCACAATTCTATTTTTGTTTTGTAAAACTGCTTGCGCTCCATGTCTCTCTGCAACGCTCGGACATCATCGAGGAATGGCAAAAATACTTCGCCCAGAAGGTTCTGCGGAGGAGAAGGCTTCCCCGCACGGTCTCGGGGACGCACATACCGGTCAATGAAATTCAGCAACCCTTCCGGCGAGTCAGCATGCCAGGAGGACACCGCCGGCATCGAAATAACCTCCCGATTAATATTCATCTTGTCCATAGCCTCGCCAGGCTTCGCCCTTGATTATCTGTCAGAACTCTTCGAATCAACCTGAATGCCCCCAGTATCGGCAAGCCAATTATAGGCACCCCTTCGACAAGCGCGATAAAAAGCAAATCTGATACCTTATGAAGCCATGAGTCCCGATACCTTCGTCCAGGCCCTGAGCCGAATCCGCCTCGACGGAGTCTTCAATCCGTACAGCGAGCAATGCCCCCTGTGCGACCGGGCCGACGCGGACCGCCGGCGCCGGGCCAATTTGCGCACCCTGCTCGATGCGGCGATTCGCCTGCGCGTCGATTCCCTTTGGGTCGCCCGGGACCTCGGCTACCGCGGCGGTCGCCGCACCGGCTTGGCGCTGACCGACGAGGAACACCTCCCGGCTCTCGCCCGGGCCTACGGCGGCCTCGCCCTGCGCCGTGCCACCCGGGGCGCCCCCGTTGCCGAACGCACGGCGGCCTGGATCTGGACGATGCTGGCCCACCTGGACAGGCCTGTCTTCCTCTGGAACATCTTTCCCCTGCATCCGTTCGAGCCCGGCCGGCCCCTGTCCAACCGCTGCCACACCCGGGCCGAGCGCCAGGCCTGCCAGGGCCTGTTCTTCGCCCTGCTGGACGCCCTGAAGCCCCGCCGGATCGTGACCATCGGGAAAGACGCCCATGACACGCTTGAGGAGTTCAGGTTGGATCACCACTCGGTGCGGCATCCCAGCTATGGCGGGCAGGCGGCATTTGCCGATGGCGTGTCTCAGCTCTACGGAATTAACGAATCATCTTTTCGAGGCTCCGCTTCAAGTGGCTGAGCAGAGGACGGAGCCCTCCGCTGCAGGACCGGGGGATGAGGCGGCAACCGATCCCCTGCTGACACAGGCTCTGCAGACGTTGCAAATGCCCAATCTGCTGCTGGGGCACCGTATCATCATGCCGGGAGACGAAGACGCACTTTTCCCGATCGAACGCGCAGGCCGCGAACAGGCCACCCTGAAAGTCCGCAGGCAAAGCGGTGCGGTGCGGAGGGTGGCGCGGGAACTTCTGGAACGGCTCGGCCTGCCCAATGTCGAATTACCCCGGCTGCCGAACGGGGCTCCGAAATGGCCCGCCGGTATCGTCGGTTCTCTGGCGCACGACAAGCAGGTCGCCGTCGCGGCCGTGATGCCGTCCACCGGATCCTCTTATATAGGCATCGACGTCGAACCGGCGGAACCCCTGCCCCCTAAGGTGATGGAGACGATCTCGACGCCCGGCGAGCAACGTAAATACGATTCTGAGACCCTTCAAGGCCGCGTCCTGTTCTGTGCCAAGGAGGCGGTCTACAAGGCGTTCAACTCGAAAACCGGACAACGCCTCGGTTTTCAGGACGTCGACATTGACTTGGCCTCCGGCGAGGCCGTCCTCAAGGACGGGCAGTGCATATCGGTGGCCGTGATCACCTCTCCGCGAATCGTGGTACTCGCACATTGCGGCAAGGCGTAAATGGCTTCAGCAGTCAAGCTGCTACAGAATGTAGCTGAAATTCCCTAGACGGCGGTCAATGTTTATTCTGTAGATGGCGGAGTCGTTGCTCAATTTCGCTATCAGGAAGGAACACCGTTTTGTCATCCCTCCAAGATTCAAGCGCTTTGCTCAACAACGTCTCACTGCAAACACCGGCGTTATCCAACTCATCGGTGACCCAGAGCACCCCATGCACCTCCATCTGATTTTTTTCCGCAATGCGACGCAGGGGGCCATCACCCGTCAGCAAAATACTGCCTTCATGGTGCTTTGCCGTCACGCAGGCGAAACAATCATAGGCCGACAACCGAGGATGTTGGCTCTTTAATGCGAATGCTTCTTCCGTTTGATCTTCTGGGAGGTCGTACGTTTCAAGACCTTGGCTCTCCAGTCGCATCCATTCCTTAGTCGTGAAATACGGTAATTCGTCTGCACGTATCGGGTAGGGTACGACAAATCGATAGGGCAGATTCATCGTGGCGACGACGAGCTTCCCCTTGCGCAAGTGAATCAAGCACGATGCATCACAAACGACAACGTGATCACTGGACACAGGGCCCCCTAATCTCACGCTCAACCTCGTCCAGTGAGAGATCTAGTAATTGTGCAGCGCGTAACGGAGAAATCAATTGTTCGCCAAGTGCCCGCCAACTCAACCGTTCAAATCTTTGCGGCATCTCGAATGCAGCAAACCCCTCGCCCTCGGCCATCGGCTCCGGTTCGCTCCTGCGCCAAGACCGCGCATAGCTCCGGAAAGCATAGTCAATTACGGCTTGAGGCAGAATCTCGGTCTGACCCAAGCGCACGAGCATGGCGGCGGCCGAGACACCGTAGGTGTGCTTCAAGCGGATTAGCTCGTGATAGGTCACTCCGTGACGATATTCGCCAGCCTCGGCACGGAGATGTTCTGCAGGAACAAGAAAAGCTCCGGCAAAGCGATCCACGGCTTTTTCAACGACAATATCCGGATTGCAAGTTTCTCGAATGACTCGGTGTGCTAATTCATGTGCGAGGTTGAATCGCTTGCGCTCAGCGTTGGTATGGCTTGAGATCACGACCACTTGAGTGTCGATATGTCCGCCGCGACATTTCACGTCGCAGGCAAGGCCATCGAAACGCTCCGGAAGATCGGCTTCGATCACTCGAATACCCTTGTCTTCTAGCAGCCCGGTCATGCTAGGGATCGGGTCGATTCCTAGTTCCCACGCCTGACGCACCTCTTGCGCCTTTGTTTCGACTTCTTCAAGACTCCCAATACGGTCGCACCACAAACTCTCAAGAGGATCAGGCTGTGGGGCAATCTCCAGGATATCCTCAATCACTAGATAACTTTCAAGCTTCTCGGTCACAAGCGCTTCGGCCATGGCTCTATCGCGTGCGGACGTGCCCGAATGCTTACGAAATTCGATACTGTCCAGCGACGCAACCTGGTCGGACATCAGGAAATCCAACGATATGTCGAGTGCCTTTCCAAGTCCCACCAAGACAGTTGAAGATGGCATCATCTTGCCAGCCTCATACTTGCTAATAGCTTGTGCGGTAATTTTGGGAGTTACGCGATCTGCGAGCGCACGCATTGTTAGCCCGGACTTTTTCCGGGCTAATTTGAGTCTTTGTCCAAACATAGAGCGTTTCCGTAGTTTTTATAGATTTTTCTACGCCGCCCCCGTTGAGGGTCGGTTGACAAACGCATTATATAGCAATATAATTAAACCATCCTGCTATGATCCGGTTGAAGGAGAAATCCGCAAAAAGGAGCAAATAAGGCTGACAGTCCTTGCCCTATTGCCGGATTTTGGAAATCATGCTGGGGTCGGTTCTGATTAATATATTGCGCGCGCACTTGGCTATGTAGCTCAGCTGGTTAGAGCGTGGCACTCATAATGCCAAGGTCGGTGGTTCGAGTCCACCCATAGCCACCACCCCTCCAGCCCCTTTAAAAGCCTGAATTTTGGCAGGATTTCCCTTGCCCCGAAGCCCTTGCGCAGGGTCCCGAATCCGCCCCTCAAACGGCTGGCCGATCCTCTTGGAACTTTCCTTGTAATTATGGAATAATATGCCACAATTACAAGGATGATACAGCGAAACAAACAACAAACCGTCCGTGCCCGGCTGGAGCAGTTCCCGGCGGTGGCCCTGCTCGGGCCGCGCCAAGCGGGCAAAACCACCCTGGCCCGCCAAATCGCCGGGGAACGCCCCAGCGTCTACTTGGACCTGGAACGGGTGCCGGACCAGAAGAAGTTGGCAGACCCCGAGAATTTTCTCGCCAGCCATGAGGACCAACTGGTCATCCTGGACGAAATCCAGCGGATGCCGGAGCTGTTCCAGACCCTCCGCGGCCTGATCGATGAAGGCCGCAGACGCGATCGTCGCGCCGGTCGGTTCCTGCTCCTGGGCTCGGCATCCGGGAACCTGATCCAGCAGTCAGGCGAATCTCTGGCCGGGCGTATCGCCTACGTCGAACTGGAGCCCTTCGGTGCCCTGGAGGTCGGGAACCCGGCGCGCGAACGGCTCTGGATCCGGGGTGGATTTCCGGACAGCTTCCTCGCACGGGACGACCCGGCCAGCGTGGTCTGGCGGGACAACTTTATCCGCACGTACTTGGAACGCGACATCCCGCAACTGGGCCCGCGCATCCCGGCGGAGACCCTGCGCCGATTCTGGACCATGCTGTCCCACGTGCAGGGCGGCCTGCTCAATGCGGCGCAACTCGCCGGCAGCCTCGCCGTCGACGGGAAAACCGTCGCCCGCTACCTCGACCTTCTGGTCGATCTTCTACTGGTCCGCCGGCTGCCGCCGCTTCACGTCAATATCGCCAAGCGCCTGGTGAAGTCCCCGAAAATATACGTGCGCGACAGCGGCCTGGTCCACACTCTGCTCGGCCTCGACCATCGAGACGCAGTGCTCGGGCATCCGGTTGCAGGCCGCAGCTGGGAGGGGTTTGTGCTGGAGAACCTGCTTGCGGCCACGCCTCCGCGCGTGGCGGCGTCTTTCTACCGGACGGCCGCCGGCGCCGAGATCGACCTGGTGCTAAACATGCCGGGCGGGGAGCGGTGGGCCATCGAAATAAAGTCCGGCCTCGCACCCACCCTGCGCAAGGGCTTCCACCATGCACGGGAAGACCTGAAACCCGAACGCACTTTTGTCGTGTATTCGGGAGAGGAGTCGTATTCCATGGGAGACGGAATCGAAGCGATCAGCCTGAACGACCTGGCCATGCGCCTCGCGGAGTTATGAGCCGGGCATATGGCTCACACACACCACCGCGACCCACTTCCCCATATAATACGCGCACATCTGGCTATGTAGCTCAGTTGGTTAGAGCGTGGCACTCATAATGCCAAGGTCGGTGGTTCGAGTCCACCCATAGCCACCATCCCCCAATCTCCCGAAACCGCCTGGTTCCAGCCCGGAATTCCCCAGCCCCGGGCGCCTTTCCCCATCCCTTGGCCCCCCCGTTTCGGTGGCCCTTCCAAGCCCTCCGGAACCGATGCAGGAAACCGTGCTTTCTGGTAAAATTACCGGTTAGAAAATTCCCCCGAAATCCCACGTATTTTCAGCCCCGGAAAACCCCTTCAGAATGAGCACGCCCGACCCTTCACACTCTCCCGAAATCCTGCCGATCACGATTGAAGACGAGATGCGCCAGTCGTATCTCGACTACGCGATGAGCGTGATCGTGGGCCGGGCCCTGCCCGACGTCCGCGACGGCCTCAAGCCGGTGCACCGGCGGGTGCTGTACGCCATGAACGAGCTCAAGAACCACTGGGACAAGCCGTACAAGAAGTCGGCGCGCGTGGTCGGCGACGTGATCGGCAAGTACCACCCGCACGGCGACACCGCGGTGTACGACACCATGGTACGCATGGCGCAGCCGTTCTCACTGCGGCACATGCTGATCGACGGGCAAGGCAACTTCGGCTCGGTGGACGGGGATTCGCCGGCCGCCATGCGCTACACCGAGGTGCGCCTCGCGCGCATCGCGCACGAAGTGCTGTCCGACCTTGACCGCGAAACCGTGGACTTCACGCCCAACTACGACGGCAACGAGCAGGAGCCCGCGGTCCTGCCGACCCGCATCCCCAACCTGCTGATCAACGGCGCATCCGGCATCGCGGTCGGCATGGCGACCAACATCCCCCCGCACAACCTCGGCGAGACGGTGCGCGCCTGCATCGCGCTGGTCGACGACCCCGAGATCGACCTCGACGGCCTGATGGCGCACTTGCTGGGGCCGGATTTCCCGACCGCCGGGCTGATCAGCCGCGGCGGGATCCGCGACGCCTATGCCACCGGCCGGGGCCGGGTCATGATGCGCGCCCGCACTGAGGTCGAGACGGACGCCAAGGGGCGCGAAAAAATTATCGTCACCGAACTCCCCTACCAGACCAACAAGGCGAGGCTGATCGAGCACATCGCGACGCTGGTGCGCGACAAGCGCCTCGAAGGCATCCGCACCCTGCGCGACGAATCGGACAAGGACGGAATGCGCATCGTGATCGAGCTGCAGAAAGGGGCGATCCACGAGGTCGTCCTCAACAACCTGTACCAACAGACCCTGATGCGCCGCTCGTTCGGCGTCAACATGGTGGCCCTGGTCGACGGCCAACCCGAGATCGTGACCCTCCGCGACGTGCTGGAGGCCTTCCTGCGCCACCGCCGCGACGTGGTCACCCGCCGCACCCTGTTCGACCTGCGCGAGGCGCGCGGCCGCGCCCACCGCCTGGAGGGCTTCGCCGTCGCCCTGGCCAACATCGACGAGGTGATCGCCCTGATCAAGGCCTCGCCGGACGCCGCCACCGCCCGCGCCGGATTGATGGAGCGCACCTGGCCGCCCGGCGGCGTGGCGCAGTTGCTGGACCAGCAGGGCGCCGAGGCCTCCCGCCCCGAAGGGCTGCCGAAGGAATTCGGCTTCCAGGAGGACGGCTACCGCCTGTCCGAAGTCCAGGCCCAGGCCATCCTGGAGTTGCGGCTGCACCGCCTGACCGGCCTGGAGCAGGAGAAAATCCGCGGCGACTACCGGGAGGTGCTCGACCTCATCGCCGAACTGTTTTCCATCCTGTCCGATCCCGAACGGCTGATGCAGGTGATCCGGTGTGAACTGGTCGCCATCGAGGAACAGTACGCCGACCCGCGCCGCACCGAGATCGAGGACGGGAACTACGACATCGAGGACGAGGACCTGATCCCGGTCGAGGACCGGGTGATCACGCTGTCCGGGCACGGCTACGCCAAGTCGCAGTCGCCGGACACCTACCGCGCGCAGCGCCGCGGTGGGCGCGGCAAGGCGGCCGCCTCCACCAAGGAAGAAGACTTCATCGAGCAGATGTTCGTGGCCAGCAGCCACGACACGGTCCTGTGCTTCACCAGCCTCGGGCGGGTCTACTGGCTCAAGGTCTACCGGTTCCCGCAGGGCTCGCGCACCGCACGCGGGCGCCCGATCGTCAACCTGCTGTCCTTGCAGGCCGATGAGAAGGTCAACGTCATCATGCCGGTGCATGAATTCAGCGACGACCGCTACGTGGTCATGGCCACCCAGAACGGCATCGTCAAGAAAGTGAAACTGTCCGCATTCTCCCGTCCCCTGAGCTGCGGGATCATCGCCGCCCGGCTGCGCGAGGACGACCGGCTGGTCGGCGCCGCCCTGTCCGACGGCGCGGGCGATATCCTGCTGGTCAGCGACAACGGCAAGGCGGTCCGCTTCGCCGAGACCAGCGTGCGGGCCACCGGGCGCATGTCCGCCGGCGTGCGCGGCATCCGGCTGGAACCGGACGCCAAGGTCATCAGCCTGGCGATCCTCGACCCCGAAACGCAAGACCCCCGCCAGCTGCTGGTCGCCACCCAGAACGGCTACGGCAAACGCACCGAACTGGCCGACTTCCCACGCAAGGGCCGCGGCACCAAGGGCGTCATCGCCATCCGAACCTCCGAGCGCAACGGCCGGGTGATCGGGGCGGTGGAGGCGGAAGCCAACCAGGAGGTCATGCTGATCACCGACGGCGGCACCCTGGTGCGCACCCGCATCGACGAGATCTCGGTGGTGGGGCGCAATACCCAGGGCGTCCGGCTGATCGAGCCGCGCGGCAGCGAGCAACTGACCCGGATCGTCTGCGTCGAACCGCTGGACGACGACGAGGTGGAGGACGAACCGGTTGTCCACTGAGGATAGCCCGGCCCGCTACAACTACGCGCCCGGACCGGCCCAGCTTCCCCCGGAAGTCGTCGCCGAGGCCGCCGAGGCCGTCCGCGCCTTTCCCCCGCACGGCCGCTCCCTGCTGGAGCTGAGCCACCGCAGCCCGGAGTTCGGCGCCCTCGCGGAACAGGCGGAGGCCGACCTGCGCGCCCTGCTGGCGCTCCCCGACGACTACGCGGTGCTGTTCCTCAACGGCGGGGCCCGGGTGCACTATGCCCTGTGGGTGCAGAACCTGAGCGCCCCGGACGACCGCATCGGCCTGGTCGATTCGGGGTTCTGGTCCCGGCTGGCCATCGACGAGGCGCGCAGACTGCGCAAGACCCGCATCCTGCCGGCCTCCCCGGACTCGACCGACTACCCCGAGCTCGCCCCCGCCGACACGGACGGGCTGGCCTTCCTGCACTACGTCTCCAACGAAACGCTGACCGGCTTGGCGATGCCGGCCCCGCAGGCGGCCTGCCCCCTGGTCTGCGACCGCACCTCGGACTTCCTGAGCGGGCCGTTCGACATCCGCCCGTATGCGCTGTGCTACGCCGGTAGCCAGAAAAACTTCGGCACGGCCGGACTGGCGGCGCTGATCGCCCGGCGCGACAGCCTTCGCGAGGAGACCGATCTGCCCCCGGGCCTGTCCTACGCGGCCCAGGCCCGCGCCGGCGGCCTGGTCCACACCCCGTCCATCACCGCCTGGTACGTCAGCGCGCTGATGCTGCGCTGGATCCGCGGGCAGGGCGGACTGGAGGAAATGGCGCGGCGCGCCCGGACCCGCGCCGATCTCGTGTACGACTGCATCGATGCCAGTGCGCTCTACGCGAACCCCCTCGCCCCCCGGGCCCGCTCGCGCATGAACGTCTGCTTCACCCTGGCGGATCCGGAACGGGAATCCGCCTTCCTGCACCAGGCCGAGACCGCCGGTCTCATCGGACTGCGCGGCCACAAAGCGGTCGGCGGCATGCGGGCGAGCCTGTACAATGCCATGCCGGTAGCCGGGGCTGAGGCCCTGGTCGAGTTCATGCGGGATTTTGAGCGTAAAACATGAAGAATCGCGAGTTGGAATCGACCCGGCAGCAGATTGATTCGCTGGACATCGAGATCATGGAGCGCATCAGCCGCCGCGCGGCGCTGGCGCTTGAGACGGCGCGCGCCAAGCAAGCCGGCGGCGCGTTCTACGACCCGGCGCGCGAAGCGCAGGTCCTGCGCCGCATCCGCGAAACCAATCCCGGCCCCCTGTCGGACGACGGAATGATGCGCCTGTTCCGCGAAATCATGTCGGCCTGCCTGGCGCTGGAGCACCCGACCCGGGTCGCGTACCTCGGCCCGGAAGGCACGTTCACCCACCAGGCCGCCCAGCGCCACTTCGGCCATGCCGCGGAGGTCCACCCGCACGGCAACGTCGCCGAGGTCTTCCGCGAAGTGGAAAGCCGCCAATCCGAATACGGCGTGGTGCCGGTCGAGAATTCCACCGACGGCGTGGTCGCGCACACGCTCGACCTGTTCATCGAATCGCCGCTGAAGATCGCCGGCGAGGTCGAACTGGCGGTCCACCACCACCTGCTGGCAGGCAGCGAGGACCGCGCGGCCCTGCGCCACGTGCGCGCACACCCGCAGGCCCTGGCCCAGTGCCGGCAGTGGCTGGACCGGGAACTGCCGGGCCTGGACTGCATCAGCGACGCCAGCAACGCCGCCGCCGCCCGCTATGCCGCCGACCACCCCGACACCGCGGCCCTCGCCTCGCGCGCCGCGGCGGAGCAGTATGACCTGAAGATCCTGGCCGCCAACATCGAGGACAACCCGAACAACCGGACCCGCTTCCTGGTGCTCGGCCGGCACGACCAGGCGCCGTCCGGCGAGGACAAGACCAGCGTGCTGGTGTCGGCGCACAACCGGCCCGGCGCGCTGCTCGAACTGCTGCGCCCGCTGGCCGATGCCGGCATCGACCTGACCCGCATCGAGTCGCGCCCCACGCCGGCGATCAACTGGGAATACGTCTTCTTCCTCGACATCCGGGGCCACCAGCAGGACCCCGCGGTGGCCGAGGCGCTGGAGCGCCTGCACCAGGCCGCCGCCTTCTGCAAGACCCTGGGCTCCTATCCCTGCGCGCTGGGCTGAGCTCATGGCCGCGCCCGACCCCGATGCCGTCCCCGGGCGGCGCCTCGCCGCCGCCGCACGCCCCTGCGTGCAGGGCCTGGCCCCCTACGTGCCCGGCGCCCGGCCGAGCACCGTGGACGAGACGGTCTGCCGCCTGGCCTCCAACGAGAACCCGTTCGGCCCCTCCCCCCGGGCCCTGGCCGCCTTGGCAGGCCCGGCCCAACTGTCCCGCTACCCCGACAACGACGGGCATGCGCTGCGCGCGGCGCTGAGCGCCCGCCACGACTGCCCGCCCGATTGCCTGATTTTCGGCAACGGCTCGTCCGACCTGCTGGACCTGGTCGCGTGCGCCTACCTGGAAGCGGGCCGCAGCGCCGTGTTTGCGCGGCATGCCTTCGTGGTCTACCCGCTGGTGGTGCAGGCGGCCGGCGGCAGCGCGCGGGTCTCGGACCCGTACCCGCTCGGGCACGCGCAACCGCTGGGACACGACCCAGCCGCCCTGCTCGAATGCGTCGACGAGAGCACGGCCGTGGTGTACCTGGCCAACCCGAACAACCCGACCGGCACCATTCTCATGGACGACGAGATCCGGGCGCTGATCGAGGCCTTGCCGCCCCAGGTGCTGGTCGTGCTGGACGAGGCCTATGCCGAGTATCGCGACCCGATTCCAGCCCCCGGGCGCTTCCTGGAATACCCGCAGGTGATCGTGACCCGGACGTTCTCGAAGATTTTCGGGCTGGCCGGCCTGCGCATCGGCTATGCGCTGGCGCACCCCGAGGTGGTCGGGATGCTCAACCGGGTGCGGCAACCCTTCAACGTCAACACGCTGGCGCAGCAGGCGGCGGTGGCCGCCGTCGGGGACGACGAACACGTGATTCACAGCCGGGCCGTCAATGCCCAGGGCATGCGGCAACTGCTGAAGGCGGCCCGCGCGCTCGAACTGCGCGCACTGGGCACGCACGGCAATTTCCTGACCCTGGACTTCGGCGGACAGGCGCGGGCCGTGGTCGACTTCCTGCGCGAACGCGGGATCCTGGTGCGCGCACTGCCGGAGTACGAGCTGCCGAACTGGCTGCGCGTCACCGTCGGCACGCCCGAGGAGACCCGGACCCTGATCGACGCGCTGCACGCGTGGCGGGCGGCATGAGCGCCGCGCTCGCCCTGATCGGCGTCGGCCACATCGGCGGATCCATGGTGGCGGGGCTGCGGGCCGCCGGGGCCGTGCATGCGGTCCACGGCCATGATTCGGACCCGGCGGCGCTGGAGCAGGCGGGCCGCCTCGGCCTGATCGACGCGGCCCACCCGACCCCCGAGGCGGCGGCCGCCGAGGCTGAATTGATCGTGCTGGCCACCCCGCCCGCTTCCATCGCCGGAGCCTGCCGGCAGCTGGAACCCCATATCGCCGAGCCCCAGGTGGTGACCGATGTCGGCAGCATCAAGAAGCCCGTACTGCGGGAGATCGAGCGGGCGTGCGGCCGGGTTCCGCCCTGGTTCGTACCCGGCCACCCGATTTCCGGGACAGAGAAAAGCGGGGCCCAGCATGCCCACGGCGGCCTGTTCCTCGACCGCCGCGTGGTCCTGACCCCGACCGACCGCACCGACCCCGGAAAAGTGGACCGGGTCTGCTGGATGTGGGAGCAGCTCGGCGCCCAGGTCACGCGCATGGATGCGGACACGCACGACGCGCTGTTCGCGGGCATCAGCCACCTCCCGCATGTCCTCGCCTACGCCCTGATGGAGGTCCTGACCGACGCCTTCCCGGCCGAGGAACTGAAGCGCTATGCCGCGGGCGGCCTGCTCGACTTCACCCGCATCGCCTCCAGCAATCCGGAACTCTGGCTCGACATCTGCCAGGCCAACCGTGAACACCTGACCCCTATCCTGGAGACTTTCCAGGGCCGCATCGGCGAACTGATCGATGCCTTGCGCCACGGCCGGCCCGAGGTGCTGCGGGGATCGTTTACGACCGCGAAGAAGGCCCGCGACACCTTGCGTCCCGATGGGCACGAGTGACGGCTGGCGGCTGGAACCGGGCGGCCCGCTTCGCGGCACTCTCGCCCTGCCCGGCGACAAGTCCATCAGCCACCGCGCCTTGCTGATCGCCGCCCTGGCCGAGGGCACCAGCCGGCTGGACGGTGTCCTGGACAGCGAAGACTGCCGAGCCACCGCCGGCGCGCTCGCCCGGATGGGCGTGGATCTCCGGGAAGTCTCGCCCGGGAGCTGGGTGGTGGAAGGGCGCGGCCCCGACGGCTTGAGGGCCCCGGACCGCCCGCTGGATCTCGGCAATTCCGGCACCGCCATGCGGCTACTGTGCGGGGTGCTGGCGGCCCGCCCGTTCCCGGCCGAGTTGGTCGGGGACGCCTCCCTGTCGCAGCGGCCCATGGAGCGGGTCGCCGTCCCCCTGAGGGACATGGGCGCGCGCATCGAGACCGAGTCCGGCCACCCGCCGATCCGCATCGGCGGCACCCCGCTGCGGGGGATCACCCACCGGACGCCGGTCGCAAGCGCCCAGGTCAAGTCCGCCCTCCTGCTCGCCGGGCTCCAGGCCCGGGGCCGCACCTGCCTGACGGAGGCGGTGCCGTCACGGGACCACACCGAGCGCATGCTGCCGCTGTTCGGCGCGGACTGTGCCGTGGACGGGGCACACATCTGCATCGAAGGCGGGCAGGCCCTGCACGGCGCCACCGTCCCGGTCCCGCGCGACCTGTCGGCCGCCGCCTTCTTCATCGTCGGCGCCCTGATCGCACCGGGCTCCGAGCTGGAATTGCCCGGCGTCGGCGTCAACCCGCGGCGCGACGGGCTCCTGCAGATCCTCCGGGAGATGGGGGCCGACCTGACCCTGGAGGCCGCCGGTTCGGTCGGCCGGGAACCGGTGGCCAAGCTCACCGTGCGCAGCAGCCCGCTGACCGGGATCGACGTCGCGCCCGAGCAGGTCGCCAACGCCATCGATGAATTCCCGGTGCTGTGCGTGGCCGCCGCCTGTGCGCAAGGCGTGACCACCCTGTCCGGGATCGGCGAGTTGAGGGTCAAGGAAAGCGACCGCGTCGCCGCCATGGCGGAAGGCCTGGAAACCTTGGGCGTGCCGGTGGAGGTCGGCGAGGATTCGGTGCGGATCACGGGCCGGCCGCTGGGCGGCGGCACGGTCCGCAGCCACCGGGACCACCGCATCGCCATGGCGTTCGCGATCGCCGCGCTGGCGGCCGCGGAGCCGGTCGTCGTCGAGGGCGCGCAGTGGGCGGCGACCTCGTTCCCCGAATTCCCCGACCTGGCCCGCCAGGCCGGGATGCGCCTGCACGATGCCTGAAGCCGCGCCCGTCATCGCCGTCGACGGCACCGCCGGGTCCGGCAAGGGCACGCTGGCCCGGGGGCTGGCCCATGAACTGGGCTGGCACTACCTCGACTCCGGCGCCCTGTACCGGGCCGCCGGGCTGGCCGTCCGGCGCGCGGGCGCGGATCCTGGCGACCCGGCCGCCTGCGGTGAAATCGCCCGCGCCATGCGGGTCGAGACCGAGCCCCGGCCGGAATCGGTGCGGATCCTGCTGGACGGCCTCGACGTCACCACCCGCATCCGGGAGACGGAGGCCGGCCGCTTCGCCTCGCAGGTTTCGGCCCACCCGGAAGTCCGCCGCGCCCTGCTGGCGCAGCAGCGCTCGGCACGGCGCCGGCCCGGGCTGGTGGCCGACGGGCGCGACATGGGAAGCGTGGTCTTCCCGGACGCCTGCCTGAAACTGCACCTGACCGCTTCGCTGGAAGTCCGGGCGCGGCGGCGGCAGCGCCAGTTGGAGGAAATGGGGATCAATGCTAGACTTAATACGCTAATCGAAGAGTTGAGCCAGCGTGATCTTCAGGACATGCGGCGGGGTGAATCGCCCCTGGTTCAGGCTCCCGATGCCTGCCTGATCGACACCAGCGAACACTCGATCGAGGAGGTTCACGCAACGGCCCGGGCCAGCCTGCCCGGAATATTAACTTCATCAGACAAAGGCACCCATTCATGAGCGAATCCTTCGCGGAACTTCTCGAAGAGAACATTGCCCACCTGCAGACGCGGGCCGGCTCGATCATCGACGGCACCGTCGTCGACATCCGACCGGACTCCGTCGTCGTCAGCGCCGGGCTTAAATCCGAATGCTTCATCCCGGCCGACCAGTTCGTCGGCCCCGACGGCGAGCTGGAGGTCACGGTCGGCGACACCGTCGAGGTCTCCCTCGACGCCATCGAGGACGGCAACGGCGAGACCCGCATGTCGCGCGAACGGGCCAAGCGCATCCGCATCTGGAGCGACCTGGAGCAAGCCTTCGAGGACAACACCAACGTCACCGGCACCATCGTCAACAAGATCAAAGGCGGGTTCACCATCAACCTCAATTCGATCCGCGCCTTCCTGCCGGGATCGCTGGTCGACATCCGCCCGGTGCGCGACACCGCCTACCTGGAAAACCGCGAACTGGAATTCAAGATCATCAAGATCGATCGGCGCCGCGACAACGTGGTCGTGTCCCGCCGGGCCGTGCTCAAGACCGAACACAGCGCCGAACGCGACGCCATGCTGAAGAAACTCTCCGAGAGCGGCGTGGTGCGCGGCACGGTCAAGAACCTGACCGAATACGGTGCGTTCCTCGACCTCGGCGGCGTCGACGGCCTGCTGCACATCACCGACATGGCCTGGCGGCGCATCAAGCATCCGTCCGACGTGGTGGAAGTCGGCCAGGAAATCGACGTCAAGATCCTGAGCTACGACCAGGAAAGCGGCCGGGTCTCGCTTGGCATCAAGCAGCTGACGGAGGATCCGTGGGAGAACATCGCGGACCGCTACGAGGTCGGCAGTCGGGTCCCGGGCACGGTGACCAGCATCACCGACTACGGCTGCTTCGTCGAGATCGAGGACGGCATTGAGGGCCTGGTGCACGCCTCGGAGATGGACTGGACGTCGCGCAACGCCAACCCGTCCCGGGTGGTGACGCTCGGCGAGGCGGTCGAGGTGATGGTGCTGGAGATCGATCTGGAGCGCCGCCGCATCTCGCTCGGCATGAAGCAGTGCAACGCCAATCCCTGGGAAGCGTTCGCCGCCATGTACAGCCGGGGCGCCCAGGTGAGCGGCACCGTCAAGTCGATCACCGACTTCGGCATCTTCGTCGGCCTGGAGGGCGGCATCGACGGCCTGATCCACTTGTCCGACCTGTCCTGGACCGAGCCCGGCGATGCGGTCATCCACGAATACCGCAAGGGCAACGAGATCGAGGCCAAGGTACTGTCCGTCGACGTCGACCGCGAACGGGTCTCGCTTGGCATCAAGCAGATGGAGGGCGACCCGGTCCAGGATTGGCTGAAGAAACACCCCAAGGGCCAGAGCGTCTCCTGCACGGTCACCGAGGTCGATGCCCGCACCGTCACCGTGGAGGTGGCGGAGCACATCGTCGGCTCGATTTCGGCGTCCGAACTGTCGAACGAATCGGTGGACGATGCCCGCAACCAGGTCAAGGTCGGCGACACCCTGGAGGCCGTCGTCCAGTCGTTCGACCGCAAGAATCGCCACCTGAGCCTGTCGGTCCGGGCCAAGGACCAGGCCGAGGAAAAACAGGCGGTCAAGGAGTACCAGGACACGGCGCCCAAGATCAGCAAATCGCTCGGCGGCATCCTTCGCGATAAACTGGTCGGCAGAAAGGACGACGATTCCTGACCCCGGAGCGATCATGCCTGCCCGAGACAACGCCGCCCAGATCAACCGCAGCCAGTTGATCGACCGCATTACGACCCAGCAGAAACACCTGTCGCCGCGCGACGTGGACGAGGCAGTCAAGCTGGTGTTCGAGCATATCGCCGAGGGCCTGGCGCAGAACGACCGGGTGGAACTGCGCGGTTTCGGCAGTTTCAGCCTGCGCGAGCGCCGGCCGCGGATGGCCTGCAACCCGCGCACCGGCGACCACGTCATGCTGGGCACGCGCCACGTGCCGCATTTCAAGCCCGGCAAGAGCCTGCGCGAAAAACTGCGCAACCTGTTCCAGTAATTCCTGCACTTCCCCTGCGGTCCTGCGGTGAAAATCCGGCCGAGCCGTGCTATATTCGCCGGTCCGGCTCTCCGAGGCGCCGAACATGAACAAACTGGGTGCACTTCTCGTCTTCCTCCTGGTGATGGCCGCCGGCCTGATGCTGGTGATGGCCAATCCGCAGGCGGTCGGCATCAACCTGTATTTCGCCGAGTACACGCTGCAGCTGGGATTCGCGCTGCTGGGCACGCTGGGACTGGGGCTGGGGCTGGCCATGGGGCTCGGCGGCTGGATGGTGCTGCGCTACCGCTTCAAACTGAGCCGCCTGCAACGCCAATACGACCTGGTGTACCAGGAAGTCCGCAACCTGCGACGCCTGCCGATCCACGAGGCCTGAGGTGACGAGCGCCCTGCTCTGGCTCCTGCTGCCCGTCGCCGCACTCACCGGCTGGTGGGCGGCGCGGCGCGACATGCAACGCCATCAGGCCAAACCCATCCCGGGCCATTATCTCAAGGGCATCAACTACCTGCTCAACGAACAGCCGGACAAGGCCATCGACCTGTTCGTCAACGTCGTCGACCTGGATGCCGACACCGTCGAGACTTACATCGTGCTCGGCAACCTGCTGCGCCGACGCGGCGAGGTGGAGCGCGCCATCCGCCTGCACCAGAACCTGATCGCGCGCCCGGACCTGGACGATCAGACCAAGGCCGACGCGCTGCTGGAACTGGCCCGGGACTACCTGAAGTCGGGCCTGTTCGACCGGGCCGAACACCTGCTCGGCGGCGTGCTCGACACCGGCAGCCACCAGTTGGAAGCGCTGCATCACCTGCGGGAGATCTACGAGCAGGAGAAAGAGTGGAAGAAAGCGATTCACGTCGCCCGCAACATCGAGCGCGAGGGCGGCGGGTCGCAACAGGAAATCATTGCCCAATACTACTGTGAACTGGGGGAAGGCGCCTTGGAGACCAGTGCCAACGGGACGGGCGAAGAGCAGGCGATCCAGCATGCGCACAAGGCCCTGGGTCACTACCGCGACTGCGCCCGGGCGCACCTCATGCTCGGCGACATCGCGAGCCGGCGGCGCGACTACCATGCCGCCATCCGCCACTACCGGGACGCCTACGAAAAGCGCCCCGCATTCGCGCCGCGGATCATCCGGCTCATCCACAAGGCCTACCAGGCGCAGGGAGACCTCGACGGGTTCCGCCAATTCCTGCACCAGGCGCGAACCCAGCCGCATGCCCTGTTCCCGGTGCTGTCGCTGGTCGAGGACCTGCGCCAGCATGGCGACAGCGGGCTGGACGAGATCTTCGACGGCACGTTCCAGTCCAATCCCTCCTCGCTGGTCCTGCTCCGCGAGTACGTGGAAGCGATTACCGAGAACCGGGTCGCGGCCGACCAGCAGAGCATGCGCCAGATCCTGGCGACGCTGGACCGTTATCTTGCCGACCGCCCCACCCACGAGTGCTCGGAGTGCCAGTTCCAGGTGCACCGGTTGTTCTGGCAGTGCCCAAGCTGCCAGCAGTGGGACACCCTGCGGCCGATCGAGCCCTACGCCGAAAAGACGCCGCACCGCCCTTACCTGGTCTGAGGTCGTCCCATGCCTGCCGATCCGGCGCCCGGCCTGATCATCGCCCTGGACGGCCTGAGCGGCCGGGAAGCGGTGGAGTTTTCACGTCGCCTCTCGCCCGCCGACTGCCGCCTCAAGGTGGGATCCGAACTGTTCGTCAAGGGCGGGCCTGAATTGGTGCGCGCGTTGCGGCAGCAGGGTTTCGGGATCTTCCTGGACCTCAAGTTCAATGATATCCCGAATACGGTGGCGGCCGCCTGCCGCGCCGCGCGGGAGATGGGCGTGTGGATGTGCACCGTGCATGCCTCGGGAGGGCCGGCCATGCTGGAAGCGGCCTGCGGCGCAGCGCAGGATGAGTTGCATGTCGTGGCCGTCACGGTGCTGACCTCGCTGGACGACGGGGATATGGACGCGGTCGGGCAACGCCCCGCCGAGGAACAGGTGCTCCGGCTGGCCCGGCTTGCGCGGCAGGCGAAGCTTTCCGGCATCGTCTGCTCGGCCCGGGAGGCGCGGCAGATCCGCGAGGCGTGCGGGCCGGATTTCTGGATCGTCACACCCGGCATCCGCCCGGCCGCGGCCGCAGACGACCAGAAGCGGACGGTCACGCCGGAAGAGGCCGCCAGAGCCGGTGCCAATCATCTGGTGATCGGGCGTCCGGTCGTCCAGGCCGACGACCCTCCTGCCATTGTGCGATCCATCCTGGAGACGCTGGCGTGACCGGATATGGGATCGCCCCCACACCCCCCCTGAAAACCCACTGTTTTTCTGATACTATACGCTTCAAATCAAGCACCCGGCGACGGGTGGCTTCAAATATTTCAACGAGATAAGGCGATAAAATGATGCGGAACCTGCGTGAACTTGGCCGGAGCCGGATGGTCTCTGCCAGAGAGACATCAGCACCTGAATCCCTTATGCATCGGGTTGCCCCCCCCCCCCCTCAATGCCTGATTTTTCTTCTCCGCCGACTCATACCGGCTGCCTCCCGGCCTGAATTTTCCCCTTCTGCCGGCCAGTGTGCCGCAACCCGCCAACCCGCTTCTTCCAAAGGCTACCTCGATTTCTTTCCCGCCTGCGCTGTTGCGGGTTCTCATTCTGCCAGCCGCCGTCGGCGGCATGGCCTTGCGGCTGTACTGCTCGGCCTGCCGCTGTTGCTCGGCCTCGCTGTCCCGGACGAAGCATACGCGCAGAGCTGCAACGTCTCGACTGCCACAACGCGAGCGACGGAAGCCTTCAACTATCACCGTGATGACAGTGGCGGGAATTTGCCGACTGCGACGGCAGCCTACCGGGTGCTGATCGCGTTGGGCGACAACCCCCTTCCGGAGTGGACCGGAGACAATATTTCGGGCAACGCGCCAACGACTCCGATTTCGGAGGCTGATCTGCGCACCTTTCTTACCGGCCGGGGCGACACTTGGGTCCCGTGGAACGCGGTTTACACCGCACTCAATTGCCTGGAAGCTCTCCCGGCAGTCACGGTCACCGGCGGACCGGCGGTGACTGAGGGCGCAGGCGCGCAGTTCACGGTAAGCGTGAGCCAGACGCAAAACTCGGCCCTGACAGTGAACCTCAGGATCACGGACGACGACAATAGCGACTTCGTGGCCTCGGGCGCCGAGGGCAGCAAGACGATCCTTATTCCAGCTAACCAAGGCTCGGCGACCTACACCGTCCCCACGACGAACGACAAAGCCGACGAGCCGGACGGCCAAGTCACGGCGGCGGTCACTGGCGGCAGCAGCTACAGAGTGGGCGACCCGGCCATGGCCACGGTTACGGTCAACGACAACGACAAGCCGAGCCCAGCTGACCGGGTTCAGATGAGTTTCGCAAAGCGGAGCGTCGCCGAGTTCGGTGACAACATAAACGCCATTGTGGAAGTCGGCGACGGAGGCAAGCTGGCGGGCCACAACCGCACCATCACGTACACGTTGGGCGGGTCGGCGGAGCGCGGCGATGGTAAGGACTATACGATTGATTTTGGCAGTCATCACAGCTGCGAGGCCTCGAACTGCACCGTGAGACTGCCCGCGAACACTAAGAGCGTCCCGATTCTCATCAAACCGAATGACGACTACCTCGATGAGACCGACGAGACCATCGTTATCACCCTGCAAGCCGAGGACGGCGCCGGCTACACGCTGAATGCGAAGAAGACGACCACGATCACGATCACCGACGACGACACCCGCGGCTTGACGTTCTATCGAGCATGGCCGGACGTGGACGAGGGATCGAGCGAGACCTACACGGTGAGGCTGGCATCGCAGCCGACGGCTGCGGTGACGGTGGCGATCACCTCGGACAATCCGGACGTGACGGTCAATCCGGCCTCGCCCACCTTCAACCCCAGCGGCAGCAATCTCTGGAGTACGGCCCAGACGGTGACGATCTCGGCGGCACAGGACGACGATGCGGTAGACGATACGGCCACCCTGACCTATACGGCTTCGGGCGGCGACTACGACAGCGTGAGCGTTGAGCGACCGGTCAGCGTGGACGACGACGACACGGCCGACCCGGTCACGTCCCAGGTGCCCGTGATCAACCTCACCGGCGGGGCCGCCGTGACCGAAGGCAGCCCGGCAAGTTTCACGGTGGAGGCGAGCCCGGCGCCGACGGTCCGGATCACGGTGAACGTCGAGGTTCTGGAGCTCCCCAGTCAGGACTTCGTGGCCGCCAGCCAGGAAGGCGTCAGGACCGTGATCCTCAACGCGGGCGCGACCACCACGGTTTTCACCGTCTCCACGGTGGACGACAACACCGACGAGGACGATGGCGCTGTGCAGGTGTTCGTGAATGACGGCACCGGCTATAGCGCCGGCGGGGGGAACGCCGTCGACATCAACGACAACGACAACCCGATTTCCACGGTGTCCTTCCGCTCGGCGTCCTCGAGCGCAGCCGAGGACGACGGCACGCATCTGGTGCCGGTGGATTTCGGCGGGGCGGCGCCTTCGGGCGGCCTCACGCTCAGGTACAGCGTCGCGGGCACGGCCACCGCAGGCAGCAGCAACGACTTCACCATCCAGAACTCCGGCACGCTGTCGGTCGCGGCCGGGGACCCCTCCGCAGCCCTCACCGTTGCGATCAACGATGACAACGCCGCCGAGAACGCCGAGACGGTGATCCTGACTCTCATCGGCGGTGCCGGCTACACGGTGGGCAGCCCGGGCGGCCACACCCTGACGATCGCAGACAATGACAGCACCGCGGCCTCATTCGCAGCGAGCTCTTCGAGCGCGGCCGAGGACGCCGGCACGCACAACGTGACGGTCAACCTCAGCCAGGCGGCACCCGCCGGCGGCCTGACGCTGTCCTACCGCGTCACCGGCACTGCCACGGCAGGCAGCGGCAACGACTTCACCATCCAGAGCTCCGGCACGGTGACGATCACGGCAAACAGTGCCTCCGCGACCATCCCGGTGGCCATCAACGACGACAGCACCGCCGAGAACGACGAGACGGTGATCCTAACCCTGACCGGAGGCACGGGCTACACGCTAGGCACAACGACGACCCACACGCTCACCATCACCGGCAACGATCGGCCGCCGATCACCGCAGATTTTTGGTCCGGCAACGGTGTTAGCACCTTACCTGAAGGCGCAACCGAGCATTTCGGTATAACTTTCGACAGGCCGTTGGGCAGCACCGAGATGGTGACGCTTCTGCTGGCCATCGGAGGCACGGCCACGCGCGGGACGGACTACCGGCTGACCTGCGGGTCTGTGGGATCAGAAGAAGTATCCTTCACCTGCAACGGCCTCAACGGTAACAGTCCTTCGATAACCTTCGACGGCGCGCTCGCGCGAACCCACCGTGTCACAGGACTGTTGCATCTGGAGGCCCTTGCGGACAACACGTCCGAGTCGGAAGAGACGGTGACGCTGACACTCGACGGCGGCGAAACCCTAACGATGAAAATCACCGATGCACCGTCTTCGGTAACGCTGGGGTTCAATCGCGCCACCTACAGCGTCAACGAAGGTGCCGCTATTTTCCAACCGGTCATTGCGCTGAGTCAGGCGAGCGGAAGCGATCTTACGATTCCGCTGATCTTTACGAACATCACGGCGACGGCCGGCGCGGACTACACATCGCTGAGCCAAGTGGTCCTCGAGGCGAACGGCCGTGACTCCTACTCCTTTGACATTCCCATCCTCGATGACACGCTCTTTGAAGGGGATGAAACCTTCAGGGTGGCCATCGACACGGCGAACCTGCCGTCGGGTGTCACGGCGGGGGCAACCACCGCGGCGACGATCACAATCACGGACAACGACAGTGCCCTCTCGGCATCCTTCGCCTCCGGCTCTTTGACTGTGGCCGAGGACGCCGGCACCCGCAACGTGAGGGTGGACCTGTCATCTGCCGCCCCCTCGGGCGGCCTCACGCTCGGTTACAGTGTCGGCGGCACCGCAACGGGTAGCGACTTCAGCATCCAGAACCCCGGCTCGCTGTCGGTCGCAGCCGGGGCCACCGCGGCGAACATCCCGGTGGTCATCAATGACGACGGCACCAGCGAAGGTACTGAGACGGTCATCCTGACGCTGACCAGCGGTACGGGCTACACGGTCGGCAGCCCGAGCGTTCACACCCTGACCATCACCGACAATGACGCGCCGCCGGACACGCCGAACCTGGTGCTCGGCTCATCTTCGCTGACGGTCTCCGAAGGCGGCACGGGCCGCTACACGGTGAGGCTTGCCACGGCACCGACCGGCGCGGTAACGGTCGCGATCGCCTCGGACAATACGGACGTGACGGTCAGCCCGTCCTCGCTCACCTTCAACCCCAGCGGCAGCAATTCTTGGAGTACGGCACGGACGGTAACGGTTTCGGTAAGTCGGGATGCAGACTTCGACGACGACTCCGCGACGCTCACCCACACCCCCTCGGGCGGGGGCTATGACAGTGTGGCGGTGAAATCCGTCGCGGTCATGGTGGTCGATGACGGCCCGCCGAGGGCCTCCTTCGCGTCGGCTTCCAGCTCTGCGGGCGAAGACGCCGGCACCCGCAACGTGCGGGTGAACCTGAGCCTGGCACCGGCTTCCGCCACCACGCTGTCCTACACCGTGACCGGTACGGCGACGGCGGGCTCGGACTACGACACCCTGTCCGGCATGGCGCCGGTCCCGGCCGGTAGCCTCTCCGTGAACATTCCAGTGGTGATCACCGACGACGGGGACGAGGAGCCCGCCGAGACGGTGGTCCTGACGCTGACCGATGTCATGGGCTACACGCTAGGCACAACGACGGTGCACACGCTGACGATCACGAGCAGCGACCATGCCCCGGTGGCGCAGGACAGCGCGGTGCGGGTCCCGGCGGCGGGAAGCTACACCTTCACGCCCGCGGACTTCAAACACACGGATGCGGATGGGGACGCGCTGGCAAGCGTGACGGTCGTCACCCTGCCGCAGATGGGTGAACTGGCCCTGGGCGGGGAGGCGGTAAGCGCCGGGGACCCGGTGCTTCGGACAGCCCTGGCGGCCGGCCGACTGGTGTACACGCCGGCGGAGGGCCAGGAAGGCACCGCCTCGTTCATGTTCCAGGTGAAGGATGAAACAGAAGACGAGAGTAACGCGGCGACGATGACGCTGACCCTGGTGAGCCTGGACGCCGAGCGCCTGACGCGGGGCTGGCTTGCGCGCTTCGGGCGCGCGGCGGCGGACCAGGTGATCGGGGCGGTGGAAGAGCGCCTGCGGGCGCCGATGGCGGCCAGTTCCACCGTGCGCCTGGCGGGCCGCGACTGGCAGGATCCGGATCCGAACGCGCTCGCGTCTTCCGGGGAGACCGGCTCCGGAATCTTGGCTAACACCCTGGACACCCTGCCGGAGCCTTCCCTCGCATCCGGTGGGCTGCCCTCGCTGCGCGAGACGGCCCCCACTGGACTGTCCCGCCTCGATTGGCTCGGCGGCAGTGCGTTCAACCTCACCCGACAGAGCGGTTCCGGCCTGAAGTCGGTGTGGGGCCGCGGCGCAGTGACGCAGTTCGACGCGCGGGAAGCGGATGCGCGCCTGGACGGGCGGGTAGCGAGCGTGCTGCTGGGGGCGGACTTCGTGCAGGACGGGCAGACCCTCGGCATCCTGCTGTCGCACAGCCGCGGCAAGGGCGGCTACCAGGGGAAGAACACGGGCGACCGCCTGGAGGCGGACCTGACCGGGGCGTACCCGTACGCCCGCTACGAGGTGAACGAGCGGCTGTCGCTGTGGGGCGTGGCGGGCTACGGCGAGGGTGACCTGGAGCGGACCCGCGACGCGGAGACGCAGAAGGTGGACCTGGACTCGTGGATGGCGGCCGGCGGGCTGCGCGGGCAAGTGCGCGGCGCGAGCGCCGGGTGGCCGGAGCTATCAGCGGTGGCGGATGTGCTGTGGGTGGACACGGAGACTGATGGCGAGGCGGACTTCCCCTCGGTCGATGCGGATGTCTCGCGCATCCGGGCCGGCCTGGAAGGGAGCTGGGCGCCGACGCCGCTCGGCCACGGGCAGTTGAGCCCGCGGCTGCGCATCAGCCTGCGCCACGACGGTGGGGACGCGGAGCACGGCTTCGGCACGGAAGTGCGCGCGGGGGCGGACTGGGCGGATGCCCGGCACGGGCTACGGGCTCAGGTGCAGGCGCATACGCTGCTGACGCACGAGGAAGACGGGGCGCAGGAGAAAGGCTTTTCGGGCTCACTGTCCTGGGACCCGCGCCCGGGCAGCCTGCGCGGCGCGGAGTTCTCGCTGGCGGCGAGCGCGGGCGCGCAGCCGAATCAGAACGGTATGCTCTCGGACGCGGCTTTCGGGACGGACCCGGCACGGGAGTCGGCGCCGTCATGGGAGGCGACGCTGGGCTACGGGGTCGGGGCGTTCGGGGACCGCTTCACGGCGGTGCCAGAGGCGAGCCTGGCGCGTTCGGCAGACGCCTGGGACCTGGGGCTCGGCTGGCGACTGGTGGCGGAGCGATTCGACCTGCGGCTACAGGCGCAGCACCGCGCGGCGTCTGGCGAAGACACGGGCTTCGGACTCGACCTCCAGCTGCAGGGACGCTGGTAGGCCAGAATTTCCACGCGAGGCGGTTTCCAGTTCGGTGACCGCCTCAAGGGCATAGCCCCGGCATTTTCAGCCTGATTCCAGAGGCTCGCTTCTCTTCCAAATTCTTCTCGACTTCCTACCTGTAGCGGGCGTTCTTTCCGGTTTCCCGGCCGCACACAACGGGGCGAGGGTGGGAAAACGCGATGTAGTGCCTTTTTGAAAGGCCAGCCCTTGAAAATCAATAACTTGGGTGCGCAAAAGCAGGAAGTCAAGGAGGATCGCTTTCAGCAGGTTTTTCCTTTGCTTTTGACTCCTTGATGATCAGATCTGCCATGCTTTTCGACACCGGTCGCCAGTAAACTTTCTGTTCGTATTTGCGCTCTCGAAGAGGAATCAGGATTCGCAGGAAGTGCTGTCCTGTTTCCTCGTCGACGAATAACCGTCCGTTGCGAGCCCGCGGCCCAGCCTTCCACCCGCATCCTCCCCCTACCCCGCTGACGAAACCTTGTTCTTCCCACAGGACCGCCAAGGTTTTCCCCTCGTAGTTCTTTTCCAGCACGCATACCACGGGCGCGCCGCTTATTTCACGCATGGCCGCCTCCTCGGTTTTCGGCGAGGTTCATCGAGTCTTCCCCATAGGGAAGAGTAGAGGCGATAGGGGTAAGCGTGGCCCCTGTCCGGGGTGAGAGACCGTGGGCGATCGGCCTCTGTATTTGCCTCTTCATTTTCTTCTCTGCCCAAAAGGGGTGATGATGTGGACAAGGTAGCGATAGCAGGGGTGGTCGCCTATTTTCCCCCCGATCGGAGCCACAATGCCGAACCCCGAGGGGTCGTGCACAATCTTGTCTCCGCAGCAGATGACGGCGTGATTGCAGCCGAGACGGCTCTCGCCGCACAGGAGATAGTAGCCATTGATGCCAACGGTGACTTCCCCGAGTTTCTGAAGAGCATGCCCGGGCGGGGTATCCTTCTCGGCTTCAATCGCGACAGTGACGCGGTACAAGCCCTCGCCTGCCAACCAGTTGTCAATGGCGTCGTCGAAACTCTCGCCGAATGCCTTGGCGATCTCTGGATCCGCAAAGTTCGGAACCGTCTCCGGGTCCGCATCCCGCAGCGACGCGAGACAGGTCCTGTAGCAATCGCCGTAGACCCCTTTGGCGGGGTCATAGAGATACTTCTGCTTGTGTGGGGTCATCTTATGGGCAGCTCCGTATATTCACGCTCATCCCTTCAATTCGACGACGTGGTCCACCACTTCCGACAGGTCGCCACGGTAAAAACCCCATTCCATCGCAGCCACTCCGATCTGGGCTTTTTTCAGGATGTCGAAGTTTTCGTTTTCCGGTTTGCCCACCATGCCGTCGGTGAGGATGCAGGCGCGCGAGACCTTGTGGGCGGCCATGTGTTCGGCAACGCAGCGAATATCCGTGCCTCCGGTCGTCACGACACGACCGGACTGAAACTGATCCAACGCCAGATCGCGAACCACGGTCGAGAAAGCATGCACCCTCGGATAGACCCATCCCCGACAGTCCCAGACTGCGCCGTAGATCGCCGGAAGCACGGCGCCCATGCTTCCGGATACATCAACATAGACGTGCACCTTGCAGCCGGCCCGTGTTTTTCGGGGAAACCTCACGGGACCAGGGTAGAACATCGGTGGGCTTCCGAGCGCGTGCAACACGGCAGTTCGCCGGTCCAGGCGAGGCACTGCGGTCGGCAGGAGGGTCCTAGCTTCTACGGTACGGCGGACATTCTGGCCGTTCGCACGGTCTCCCAGCCGGGCCAGGAGACCTCGCAGAATAGCTCGGTTGCCAGGCACCGGACGCGGGGTGACTGTCGCCTCCTCCAGCAAGTCGCTCCAGGATCGACCCCGACCTGTCTCGAACCATTCGCGCGCCATCTCCTTGAGGGTGTCGAGCAAAGCCGGCGAATCGGGTTCGGCTTCGCCCTCCTCGATTCCATCTACAGGATGCCCGCCGAGTAACGGAATGGCTGACACCGCCGTCTCCTCCAGTTCCGAGGAAAAGACGACCCGGATCTCGTCGTAGGAGACCTTGGTCTCGGAGTACAGCGCCTGGTACAGTTCCCCGAAACGCTTGCCCGTATCCGGAGGAAGCCCCCGGATGGCAGCCGGAATCGGGATAAGGCTCTCCATATGGAAAGCGGCGGGAGGGCGAAGCATGCATTCCGGGAATTTTCTGTCGGAATAGAAATCGGTCAGGAGTTGCAGGTACTCCGGCTGCGGGAACATGCACGAAATCACGGCATTGATGATACAGTCGAACGCGAAGTTGTCGATCCGCGTGGCTTTGGCGCACAGCCGGGTATGCCCCAACAGGACATGATGCAGTTCG
The DNA here is from genome assembly GCA_965214545.1 of uncultured candidatus Poriferisulfidus sp. GTDB lineage: Bacteria > Pseudomonadota > Gammaproteobacteria > Poriferisulfidales > Poriferisulfidaceae > Poriferisulfidus. The sequence continues at coordinate 909,248 of OZ243950.1, forward strand.
TGCATGACCAGCATGAGCAGTTTTTCCGGGGTTTGTGCGTGTTGTTTTACGAAAGCGGGGTTAATCAGAAGGCGCGGCTGGGCCTTGCATTCGACCGCCGCGGTTTCGACCTGATCGCTTTCCACGATATCCATCAGGCGCAGCAGGCCCGTCAAAGCGTACTTCCCGCTGGGGAAGCAATCGAAGATTTGCTGCACAAGCGTATTCATAATGAAACCTCCTTCAAGCGCCAAGGACGGACTTCGCGGATGTGCGGGTCCGAGAAACCTTTTGGTAGCAGGATTGCCACGTGGGCGTGTTCGCGGCGGATTCGGTGCAGGACGGGTTGCTTGCTGCGCAGCCAGATATTCTCCGAAGACTGGGTGATGATGGCCAGCCGTGCCGCAAGGTCGCCTTCCCAGATCCACCGCGGCGCCGGGATGAGGGCGCGGTCTCCAAGAAGGGCAGAAGGGATCGGTTCCTGTCCGGCGCCCTGCGGAGGGTGGGCCAATTGGTCCTGCGGGAGGGTGTCCCGCATCGCCTCCAACCGTTTCACCAGGCACGCATCGGGGAAAGGGAGGTCTCGGGCTCTTTGCTCAATTCGCCGACGCAACTCTTCCTCGGGATCGGGATACGCCGAAACCGGCTTTGGACGCTGGGTTTCCTGCAGAGCCTCGGCCTGCAGGCATATGATATGTAGGCATAGGGCATACGGAGGGGCTTCTTTCAGGGCTCCGCCCTCGAAGCGGCCGGATCTCAGATCCGGCAGGACAAAGAGAACTTCGGGGAGACTGATCGCGACCCAATCCCCGGCCTCACAGCCTCCGAGAGAGAAATCACTCGCGTTGTCGACCCTTTCGTTCTCGGGGCCGTAATACTGCGTATCGAGTGGCAGACTCGCTCTATGAACCGTATATTTCCGCAACCTGCCATCGTAGTCGACAGAGGCGCGAGGAATATGTACGTTCATGCCGGGATGATGGGCTGAGCCCGGTTCTTTTCAGCAAGTCTTGGATCCGTGCAGGCCTTCCGGTGTGGCGACAGCGAGAACTCGCTGGCTTGATGGAATCCGAGATTTTCAGGCATTTTTGTTCCTGCTCCTCCGGTAGGCCGCATGCCGTGGTTGCGAGTTTTCCAAGTCATGCGCGAGCCTTCGAAAAGAACCGGCTGGTCGAGTCCCATGCTTCCAGGGACCGCTTCGCATCCTTTCCCTCAAAGCAATGTCGGACGATGGTGTTCTCACGAAAAGGGTTGCGCCTGCTAGCAGGCCGGGACAGCACGCATCCGGCGGTTTTCCAAGCCCGTTTAAAATCAGGGCTGAATTTACCGCTGTACTGGCCGGGCTCGGCAATGCCGGCGTAGACCTCCGCCATCTGCTCGGCGACCGGGGCGTTCAGCCGGCCGACGGCATTCGTGTCGAACAGGTAGACGACCAAGGCTTCGCGCGCGCCGGGTTTGAGAGCGGCAAAGGCGTCTGCGACGATGGTCGAGAATTCGTCTCTCGTCAAGGCCTCGGTGGCCAGCGCCCGCTGGACCCGCCTCCGGAGGTCTCGCGTGGCGAGGATAGCCTTCATGGGCTCATCTAGTGACGCGCTAGCGAACTCCCAAGCCGTCCGGTGCGCCACAAGCAGCTTCCCTTTGGGCACGGAGACGCCTTCGGCACGGTGCGGCAGCGCGTTGGCCACGGCCAGCAGCGTCATTTTCGCAGGGTCCGGTTCGTCGGCCGTCGCGGAAGCAGCCGCGCGAACGGCCAGGATTGCCTGGTAGAACATGCGGGCCCGTCGCGGGCTGACCTCCAGTCCGGCCTCGGCAAGGAGCGGAATCAGGGAATGCACGTATACCGTGACCTGTTTTCCCATCTTTTCCTCTGCGGCCAACTGGGCCTTGCCCCGGTCTATGCAATCCCGAAGCGTGTCTCCGGCCTGCTTCCGGACCCGTTCACTCTTGCCTGCGATGATGGCGCGTTGGTTCACCTTACCGAGTTGCTCCCACGAGGGCACCTCGACGACGAAGACGAAGCGGTCGGCCAGCGCCGAGTCCAGGGGTTCGGAACCGATGTAGCCGTGATCTTCGCTCCCGTCCGAAGGCGGATTCATGGCCGACCAGCGGTAGCGCAGGCGCTCCAGGCTCATACCCTGAATCTTCCGTTCGTGCACCAGCGGAAAGAGCTTGTTCTGCATTTCCGGCTGGCAGCGGCTGATTTCATCGAAGATCACGGTCTCAGCTTGCCAGATCGTCGCTGGCGTCTGCACGTACTTGAGTTGTCCGTCGGGCGATGGGACAGGGAAGCCGATCAGGTCGTCAAAATTGATCAAGCTCGCGTTGTAATGGCGGAACTCCAGGTCCAGCACCTCGGAAATGCGCGTCATCAGGAGGCTTTTTGCCGTCCCATGCGGCCCGATCAGCAGCATCGGCTCTTCCGTGATGAGAGCGGCCAGGATGACCGGCTCAATGTGATCGAATCCGAAGATTCCGAGATCCCGAAGAATCCGGATTTTTGGGAGGGTTTCTCTCTTGGACGGTTTCTGGGAAACCGGTTCAGGCGGAGAGCCGGCCGACTCCTTTGCGCTCTGTAGATGAGTGCGGGCCGGGTCCGGCGCTTCGGGATTCCGAGGATCCGTGTCCGGGCACGTGTCCACGCCCATCAACGGGCCGGATCCGGTGTTTCGGGATTCGCAAGAATGCGGCATGGCTAAACCCTCCTTCAGGCTTGAGAAGGGTTGACACCATATCCTTGAGGACCCATCGGATTGCCAGATGTGGCCACATCTTCCTTTCGGAAACCACCTTGCCTGGGTCAGGTAGGTTGGTGAGGGTGTCAGCCCTGCTCTTGATGTTGTGGGGTGATTGTAGCATGGGCGGCAAACCTACGCATACCAAGAGTCCAAGTCTCAGTACTTCCCGATTTCAGCCTGATTCCAGAGGCTCGCTCCTCTTCCAAATGCTTGATGCCCCCGTGCTACACTACCCCACCCTGCGGAATGGGGTGTCTGCCCGACAGATGAAACAGGGAAGCCGGTGCGCGTACGCAAATCCGGCGCTGCCCCCGCAACGGTAGGCGAGAAGGACACGCAAGCCACTGGGCCTCGGCCTGGGAAGGGAGTGTCCGGAAAAAACCCTCGCGAGCCCGGAGACCGGCCCCATTCTGAATTATCACGGTTGCGGTGGGCGATCGGGATGGCGCACGGCCGTCCGGCCGTGCCGCTTCCCGTGTCTGCTTCGACCCCGGATTGGAGCCGACATGCCCCACAAGTACCTACTGCCACTCGTACTCATCGCCCTTTGGAGCCCGTCCTTGCCCGCCGCGCAGGACATCGAAACCCTTATCATCACCGCCTCGCGCATTCCCCAGCCCCTGCACACCCTCGGCAGCAGCGTCACCGTCATCGACCTGGACGACTGGCGCGGGACGGGGGCCGCCCTCTCGGACGTCCTGCGCGAAATCCCCGGGATCTCAATCAGCCAGAGCGGCGGCAGCGGGGCGTTGACGACCCTGCGCATGCGCGGCGGCGAATCCAACCACACGCGCATCCTTCTGGACGGCATCGAACTGAGCGACCCGACCAGCGGGGTCGTGGATTTCGCACACCTGGCCATCGCCGGGATCGAGCGCATCGAGGTCCTGCGGGGCGCGCCGAGCGCCCTGTGGGGGAGCAACGCCATCTCCGGAATCGTCAACCTGATCAGCCGAAAAGAAGGCCGGTCCAGCCTAACCCAGAAGTCTGGCTCGAACCAGCGCCACGAAACCACGCTCCAGGTCGCCACCGAGTCCGAAGGGTTCAGCATGCAGGCCAGCGCACACCATTTCCAGACCCGGGGCGAGAACATTTCGCTGACCGGTTCGGAGCGGGACGGCTACCGAAACAACACCCTGCAGTGGGGCGGGCAGTGGCACCCTTCGGCCGATACCCGCCTGCACTTTTCCGCCCGTCGCACGCATGCGCATTCGGAATACGACGGACCCGGACCCTCGGACGCCCCATACACCTCAAGAAACCGCCGAAACTACCTGAACGCCCGCCTGCATACGCAGACCGGCCCCGTCAAGCACCAGGCGAGTCTCAGCATCCTGCACACGACGAATCAACCGCAGGATGCCTTCCCTACCGAAAGCAAGGGGCGCCGCATTCAGGTCGACGAGCTGGTTTGGCGCGACTTCGAGCGCTGCCTGCTCGGGCGCCCCTGCACTCTCGGCGCCGGCCTGGAATGGAGCCGGGAACGCTATGCCAGAACGGGCATCAGGCCCTTGAGTTTCATTTCCTCCGGGCTGTTCATGACGCTGAACTGGCGGCCCGACCCCCAGGCCACGGTCGACCTGTCGTTGCGGCGCGACCAGAACCATGACTTCCAGGATGCCGACACCTGGCGAGTCTCCTTCGCCTACCAATTCCCCGAACAACCAACCCGGCTCTACCTCGCCAGCGGCATCGGCATCGCCAACCCGACCCTGACCGAACGCTACGGCTATTTCCCGGATACCTTCCAGGGCAACCCCGACCTGCAACCCGAACGATCCCGCAATACCGAGATCGGCATCGAGCACCGTCCCCCCGGGGCCTGCTGCCGGATCAGCCTCAGTGTCTTCGACCAACGCCTGAGCGACGAAATCCTGGGGTACACTGACCCGGACGGTTTTGCCGGCCCCGAGTTGCCCACCGCCATCAACGAAGCCGGGCACTCCGAGCGCTGGGGAGGAGAACTGGAACTTGAATTCGAACCCCGCCCGGACTGGACCGTCTCGGCCCACTACGCCTACCTGCACGCGACCGAACCGGATGCGGGAGGGACGGCCGACCGGCGGGAAGTCCGCCGTCCCCGGCACCAGTACCGGCTGGCATTGGCCCATCACTCGGCCCGGTGGGACTTGCGGCTGGACGCCACGACGGTGCGGGGGCTGCTGGACAACGATTTCTCGAGTTTTCCCGCAGTCCGGAAACCGCTGGAGAACCACACCCGGGTCAACCTGTCCGCACGATACCGTCTGGCCCCGAAGTTCGACCTCCTGTTCGAGGCCCGGAACCTTCTCGATGAGTCCTATCAGGAAGTTTTGGGATACGCCGCCCCGCGCCGGAACTTCAGCGCAGGGTTGACGTGGCGGTTCGACTGATAAACTGGGCGCTTCATTTTTCCGGAAGAGCCCTTGAAGCGCGTCCTTGTTCTCCTGTCCATCCTCGTTCTCGCCGGGATTGCGGGCCTCTACGGGTGGAAGGCCGGTGAACCGGAAGAATTCCAGGCGGCCACCGTGTTCGGAGAACAGGCCCGGCCCTTGCCCGCCTTCTCGCTCACGCGCCATGACGGCGCGGCGGTGACGCCGGAGGATTTCCACGGCCACTGGAGCCTGCTGTTCTTCGGCTATTCCCATTGCCCGGATATTTGCTCGCCCTCCATGCAGCAATTGACCACCGCCCTGCAGACCCTGGGCGAGGACCCGGCCCGGATCGTGTTCGTTTCCGTCGACTCCGAACGCGATAGCCCGGAAACCCTGAGCCGGTATGTGAGCCACTTCCATCCCGGCACCTGGGGGGTGACCGGCGACACCGAGGCGATTGCAGACTTCGCGAAGCAGCTCGGTGCCTTTCATTCCAAGCGGGAACTCGCCACCGGCTACCTCGTCGACCACAGCGGCAGCGTCTGGGTGATCGATCCCGAGGCGCGGCTTGCCGGCATCTTCACCCCGCCCCTGGAACCGAAGGCCATTGCCGCGGACCTTCGAAGACTGATTGACCTCGATCCATGACTCCGGCCCCTGAATCCCCTTGGCGTACGCGCCTGCTCAAACTCAAGGCCTGGGGCTTCTACTGCTTCCCCCACCATGGGCTGTCGGCTTTCACCTACTGGCTTTCCCGGATCGAGACCCCGGTCATCAAGAATTTCCTGATCCGGTCTTTCGTCTCCTTTTTCAGGCTCCGAATGGAGGAGGCGGAAATCGAGAGTCCGGAAGAATACCCGACCCTGGACGCCCTATTCGTCCGCACCCTGAAAAAAACCCTCCGGCCCTGGCCGGAAGACCCCGATGTACTGGCGGCACCCTGCGACAGCCGGATCAGCCAGTTCGGCCCGATCGAGGACGGCCGGATCATCCAGGCGAAAGGCCAGACCTTCACCGTGGACGAATTGCTCGGCGGCCCCCACCCCGAATTCGCGCAGGGCCGGTTCGCCACCCTGTATCTCTCCCCGGACGACTGCCACCGGGTCTACATGCCGACCGACGGCCGCCTCGCCGAGATGTGTCACATCCCGGGACGCCAGTTTACCGTCGCCTCCTACGCGGTGGAACGCATCCCGCGGCTTTACGCACGCAATGAGCGCGTGGCCAGCCTGTTCGAGAGCCCGGACGGCATCCCTTTCGCCGTCGTCATGGTTGGAGCCGTCAACGTGGCCTGCATCGAGATGAGCTGGTGCGGCATCGTCGCACCGCGGCGGCAGGCGATCTCACGTTGGCCACACAACGGAACGCCCCTGAACGTTGAACTTCGCCGGGGGGATGAGCTCGGCTGCTTTCACCTGGGATCCACCGTCGTGCTGCTCAGCGGCCACCCGGATCGGGCATGGAGCCCGGGAATCGAAGCCGGACAGGCCGTGACCTATGGCCAACCCCTGCTTCTTCCGAAAAGCGACAGCAGCGACGCGGTCGAGGCGACGCCGGACGACGGCGAGTAGCCTACTCGCGAACGCGGGACACGTACTCGCCGCTGCGGGTGTCGACCCGAACCACCTCGCCGGTTTCCACGAACAGGGGCACGCGCACGACCGCGCCCGTCTCCAGCGTGGCCGGCTTGGTCCCGCCGGATGCAGTATCGCCCCGCACGCCGGGGTCCGTCTCGGTGATCTTTAGTTCCACGAACTGCGGCGGGGTCAGGCTGACCGGCTGCTCGTTGTACAACAACACGGAGCAGATGTCCTGCGCACGGATCCAGGAGGTGGCGTCGTCCAGGACGGCGGCGGGAATCGAGTATTGCTCGTAGGATTCCGGGGACATGAACACCGCCGAATCCCCCTCCGCGTACAAGTACTGGAGGTTGATTTCCCGCACGTCTGCTGCCTCCATGGCATCTCCGGATTTGACCGTCTTGTCGTTGGTCCGGCCGGTCAGGAGGTTGCGCACCTTCATTCGGGTGAACGCCTGGCCCTTGCCCGGCTTGCAGAATTCGCTGTCCACCACGACGTGCGGCGCGGCATCGAGCATGATTTTTAGTCCCGGTTTAATGTCGTTGAGGCCGTACCTTGCCATGTCGGAAGTGCTCCGTAAAAAATCGAAAGGCCAATTTTAACCGGAACTATCCTGATTAAGTCCCTCGGTGTAGGCGAGAACCTTCTTCCCAAACTCAATCATGTCCTGAATGTAAAAGCGCCAGTTCCGCGTTTTTGGATCGAAGTCAGACACGGATCGCTTCCTGTTCCACGTAAGGGCGGAACTCCGCCCGCAATGCCTTGTCAGTGACTAAATCGACCGGGCGGTCCAATAAATCTTCAATATAGAACTGTACGCCGAAATACCGTTTTGATGTCGCCGGGCCATCGAACCGGACGAGAATGTCGATATCGCTCACTTCCGTGGCTTGATCACGGGCGAAAGAGCCGAAAAGGGAAAGGTCGACGACGCCGAAACGCTTGGCCAGCGCCGCCTTGTGCTCCCGGAGCAGATTCAGGATGTCGTTTCTCGCCAGCATAGCCTCATCCGCAACGATAAATCCGTTTCGCAATCGGACGCATTATTGTCGCATTCTGCATGCTGGACTGAACTCCGGAGGCTATAATTGGGGCACATCCTAAGGAGAAACTCCATGCAACCACGAAACAGAACCCCCCTCGCCCTGCTCGTCTCGGCCCTACTGGCCTGCTCGGGCACCGCCCTCGCCGACGACCATGGCGGGACGAAAATGACTACCCACAAAGGCGCCGCGGACATGGAACTGGCTTCCATGGGCATCGAAGGCATCGAAGCCGCCCTGTCCGACATCACCACTTCGGACGAAAACACGCCGATGACCTGCGGCCTGTTCAGCCTGGCGAAAAGCAACCCGCTGGAGTACACCTACACGTACAACGAAGCCAAGTTCATCGTGTCCGGTGAAATGACCCTCGCCGAAGAAGGCGGCGAGACCTTCCACGCGACCGCGGGCGACATCATCTACTTCGAAAAGGGCGCGAAAATCACGTTCACGTCGGATTCGTCCGGCCTTGCTTTCTACTGCGGCCAACGCGCCGAAGGAGAACTCTGATCTCCCCCCGGACAAACAGACAATAGCCCAGGCCGACACGGTGCATTGGAAAGGCCGATCATCGTTGTATAATGCCCGATTACAGGGGATTGCGTCAGACGCACCAGTATGCCTGATTGAATCGGATCAGGCGCGATGGTCGTTTCGCTTACCTTCCCCGTGCTTGAATTACGCTACTCCGGAGCCTGAGTTATGAGCCCTAAAGCAACAGAAATTCTTAAAACCATCGAAGAATCGGATGTCCGTTTCATCGACTTCCGCTTCACTGATACCCGCGGCAAGGAACAGCATGTCTCCGTGCCCGCCCACATCGTCGACGAAGACACTTTCGAACACGGGAAAATGTTCGACGGCTCCTCGATCGCCGGCTGGAAAGGCATCAACGAATCCGACATGATCCTGATGCCGGATCCGAGCACCGCAGTCATGGATCCGTTCTTCACCGAAGCCACGCTGCTTTTGCGTTGCGACGTCATCGAGCCGACGACCATGCGCCCCTATGCGCGCGACACCCGCGGCATTGCCAAGAAAGCCGAGGAATACCTCAAGTCCACGGGCATCGCCGACACCGCGTATTTCGGCCCGGAACCCGAATTTTTCATTTTCGACAGCGCACGCTGGGCAGATGAAATGCACCGGTGCATGTACGAGGTGGATTCGGATGAAGGCTGCTGGAATTCGGACCGCGAGGAATTCGAGGATTCGAACATCGGTCACCGCCCGGGACCCAAGGGCGGGTACTTCCCGGTCCCGCCGGTCGACAGCCTGCAGGACATCCGCTCCGTCATGTGCGAAACACTGGAAGACATGGGGGTCCCGGTCGAGGTGCACCACCACGAGGTCGCCACCGCCGGGCAGTGTGAAATCGGCACCCGCTTCGACTCTCTGGTGCGTCGCGCGGACATGAACCAGACCCTCAAGTACGTGGTCATGAACGTCGCGCACAACTTCGGTAAGACCGCGACCTTCATGCCGAAACCCCTGGTCGGCGACAACGGCAACGGCATGCACGTGCACCAGTCGCTGAGCAAGGACGGCAAGAACCTGTTCGCTGGCGACGGCGTCGGGGGAATGTCGGATACGGCCCTGCACTACATCGGGGGAATCCTGAAGCATGCCCGGGTCTTGAATGCGTTCGCCAACGCCGCCACCAACAGCTACAAACGCCTGGTGCCCGGCTTCGAGGCTCCGGTACTGCTGGCCTATTCCGCGCGCAACCGCTCGGCCGCCGTCCGTATCCCGTTCGTCTCGCACCCGCAGCAGCGCCGTCTCGAAGTCCGCTTCGGCGACTCCAGCGGAAACCCGTACCTGACCTTCGCCTCCATGCTGATGGCCGGTCTCGACGGGATTCGCAACAAGATCGACCCGGGCGAGCCGATGGACAAGGACCTGTACGACCTGCCGCCGGAAGAGGAAGCCGCCATCCCGCACGTGTGCCACTCGCTGGACCAGGCGCTGGATGCGCTGGACGCCGACCGCGACTTCCTCAAGGCCGGCGATGTCTTCAACGACGATGCCATCGACGCCTACATCGAACTCAAACGCGAGGAAGTGACCCGTCTTCGGGCGGCCACACACCCGGTCGAGTTCGACATGTACTACAGCCTGTAAGCGGTTCCGCACGGCGCAGCCGGCCTTCGGCACGATGCGCAGCATGACCGCGTTTGCCCGCGCCGAGACGAAAGTCGGGTGCGGGCAAGTCGTGGTCGAAATCCGGTCCGTCAATCACCGTTACCTGCAACCGGGATTCCATCTGACCCGGGAGAGCGCCGGGCTGGAGCCTCTCTGGCGGGAGCAGTTGCGAAAGGTCTGTTCCCGCGGCAAGGTCGATGTCACGGCGAATTTCCGGCGAGCCTCAGGGAGTTCCGCCGACGGCGCCCTCGATCCGGCTCAGTTGCGCCGCCTGATCAGTACTTGCCGACGCCTGTTTCCCCGTTCCGACCCGGCCTGCGTACTCAGCCTGCCGGCGGTCTGGAATACCGCCTCTGCACCCGAGGCGGCACTGGCGCCTGCAATCCAGAAGGCGTTCGACGAGGCGCTGGATGCATTCGTCCAGCAGCGAAAAAGCGAGGGACGACGCCTGGCGGGCGTCCTGCTCAAGCAGTTGCAGGAAATCGAACTCCACGTCGAGGCCCTGAAGTCCAAGCGTCCGGCCGTGCAACAGGCTCTGCGCGAGCGCTGGCAGACACGCCTGAAGGAGTTGCAGGCAACGGTCGATGCCCAACGGGTGGAAGAGGAGATCACGGTCCAGGTGATGCGCGCCGACGTGGACGAAGAGCTGGCCCGGCTCGACAGCCATCTTGAAGAAACCCAGACGGCCCTGAAAGCGGCCGGGGCACAAGGACGAAAACTGGATTTCCTGATGCAGGAATTCACGCGCGAGGCGAACACGCTGGCCTCCAAGGCGCCGGATGTCGCGACCACCAATGCGGCACTGGCCATCAAGGTGCTGGTGGAACAGATGCGCGAACAAATACAGAACATCGAATAGAACCGCGCGGTATTCTTCCGCCCCGAATCCTGGCCGCCGGGAGAATTCGGATATTTCCGACCCTGAATAATGGCGCGAATAGAGCCAATCCTGCCATAATTGCGCCACAATATCGTCCTAATCGCGCCATTTTCCAGCAGAATCGCAGGCCAAACTGACCCTGACCGGCGCACAGGCACGGAAGTCGAGCCCACAGATTAAGGGGACCAGAAAATATAGACCGGAGAGATTTTCGCGGCGAAATCTGGCTAAGAAATTTATAAATAACTATTTGATATAATTTACTTTTTGTTATATTTCCCCAACCTTCCCTCAGGATGAAACCGGCAGAACCATATTCCTAATAGGACTTTCACCGACTCTCTAATAGTATTTTCACCAGGCTTCTACTAGTATTTTCACCACATTTATCGTACAATCTTATCCACACCATCCAATCAGGCGTTCACCCGTCTGGGTCGGATTCCGGATGACTGACGGAAATCCTCTCCTGCCTCGCCACATGAGTGCCGAACTTCGGTCCGCTCTGGCGTATTCTTCCGTGGTGAACGTCATCGGTCCGCGACGGGTCGGAAAAACCACGTTGGTCCGGGACCTCTTGCAAATGGGTCGGTTCATCACGCTGGATGATCCGGCGATTCTCGATGCCATGGCAAGGGACCCGGCTGGTCAGATCAGCGCACTGACTGCTGGGTTGGCAGATTGGCCGTTGGTTATTGACGAGGCACAACGATCGGAAAACATGGCGCTGGCCATCAAGATGATCGTGGACGCACACCCGCAAACCGGACGATTCATCCTAACTGGATCTTCCAATGTGTTCGCCACCATGAAAGTAGCAGATTCGCTGGCTGGCCGCATGCGGATGCTGAAACTTTGGCCCCTGACCATCGCTGAAATCAAAGCACGCCCGCCTTCCCACATTCTCAGCTGGGCCCTCTCGAAGAAGCCAGATCTGGCGAGCCTGCCGGAAGCGGAATCCACCTCTCGGGCTGAGTACATCGACCTCATGCTCCGGGGCGGTTTTCCGGAGACCCGAAACATGCCCCTCAAACCAAGGCACGCCGTTTATCGGGATCATATCGATACCATCGTCGATCGGGATGTCGCGGATCTGCTTCGGGTCCGGAAAACTGACGCATTACGAAAGCTGATTGGACAACTGGCCGTCCGCACTGGTGAAAGGCTCAATGTCGCACAACTCTGCAAACGGATTGGCGTGCGCCGTGAAACGGCCGAACAGTACCTGGATGTCCTCCTCCGGCTTTCCCTCGTCGTGAAACTGGAAGCCTGGGCAGCCGGCGAGCACGGCCGGGAAGTCAGGAACGCCAAAAACCATTTTGTGGATACCGGCATGGCGGCCGCCCTGCGCAACCTGACCCCGGGCACCTTCGATGCCGATGCCAACCCGACGGCCTTAGGTGGACTGCTGGAGAGTTTCGTGTTCGCCGAGCTTCTCCGGTCCGAGCCCCATCAGGAGGTGGGCTTTGATTTCTACCACTGGCGAGATCAGCGAGGACGCGAAATCGACATCCTCGCCGAAAGCGGCAACCACCTGGTCGCCTTCGAGGTCAAGGCATCCTCTTCGGTGAGCGGGCAGGACTTCAAGCATCTGACCTGGTTTTCGACCGAGGGTCCCGGCAAGCACCGGCCCGTCACCTCCATCCTCTTCTATCTTGGGGAACAAAAACTCGCATTTGGGGACAATCTGTTTGTCCTGCCTGTCAGCAGCCTATGGTCAGAATCAAAAGAAACGGCAGCCTGCCGTGCGTGAGGCTTGCTCTCGATGGCCATGCTAGAGTAGGGTCGCTTCCGGCACGATACCCATGATTCCGCTTGCCATCCTGACCTGTGGAGGAACCTTCGACAAGGTTTACCACGACGCCCTGAGCGATTACGCCATCGGGGCACCCTGTGCGCCGGACATCCTGGCCGAATCCGGCATGCAGGATGGCTGGGAGTTGATCGAGGTGATGCGCAAGGACAGCCTGGACATGACCGATGACGACCGGGCAACCCTGCGCACGGCCGCAGCCAGTTGCCGGGCTTCGCGACTGGTGGTGATTCACGGCACCGACACCATGGCGCAATCCGCCGCCGCGTTGGCCGACATCCCGGATAAGACCATCGTGCTGACCGGTGCCATGAGCCCCGCCCGGTTCCGTCAGACCGATGCCCCTTTCAACCTCGGCTTCGCCATTGCCGCGGCGCTGACCGCGGGTGCCGGCACCTACATTGCCATGGGCGGACAACTGTTCCCGCACGACCAGGTCCGAAAAAACCGGGAACAGGGGCGCTTCGAGCCGACTCCTCCCGCCTCTTGAAGTCCTCCCGGCCTTTCCTCATTAAGAGGTTAGATGGGATGTTTAGGCGCTTCAGACTTTTGTGTGGAATTACCCGGGGTCAAGCCTCGGAAGATCCCACGACAAAGGTTTTGACGGATCACGGGCGGTTTCCACTAGATGCTCCAGTACACACCGCAGCACCCCCGCTTCGTTGTCCCCTCCCCGTCCTGTCACCGGAGCGCCTCCGGCCAAGAGCTTGTTCACTCCCAAACTCAGGATGTTTCGTGCGGCATTGCAGTCCGCGTGATCTTTATGCCCGCAGGACAGACACACAAAACGGTCCTCCTTGCGGTTCGCCTCCTCCGTGTGCCCGCAGCGCGCGCACATCCGGCTCGTGTTCTTCGGCGGCACCTCCTCCACATGCATCGCCTTGTACTCCAGAAAGCGGCCCAGTTGGCCCATGCACGCTCGCAACACCTTCCGGTTCAGGCCCGACTTCTGGCGGACCCGCTTCCCCGGCTTCTCCTTCGTCCCCTTCGCCGACTTCGTCATCCCTTTCAGGTTCAGCGCCTCCAGAATGATGTACTGGTACTGTCTGGCAATCTTTTTCGACGTCTGGTGGCTCCAGTCCAGCCGGATCGTCGCCGCGCGCCGCTTCGCCTTCGCCGAACGCCGCTGCAGCTTCTGACGCCGCCCCGAGGCCACCTGTATCGGCCGCCCCGATTTCTTCAGCACCGCCTTCCCGTCCGCATCCAGCAACGGCTTCAGCTTCCGCCAACTCGCCCGCCACTGATAATACGAGGCCTTCTCCTCGTACTGCGCGATCCGCTTCACCGGCACCTCGATCAGCCGCGCCTCCCCCTCCACGCACAGCGCCACGTTCTCCGTGTTCCGGTCTATCCCCACCGCACGCCCGTTGAACGGAAACCGCTTCCAATCGACATCGATCCGCCACAGCACCGCCGCGTACCACTTCCCCAGCTCCTCGTACACCACCACCGAGACCGCCTCGCCGTCCGACCACGGGTCGGCCCCCTGGGTGCGCGACTGCGCCTTGCGGTTCAGGCGCACCCAGCCCACCTTCGGGACACGCAGGCGCTTCTTCTCCAGCTGCACCCTATCCGGGATGATGAACGACTCCCGTCTGCGGCCCTTGGCCTTGAAGCGGGGAGCCCCCGGCTTCTCTCCGTCCCGGGGCTCTTTCAGCCGCCGGAAGAAATGCCGGTACGCCGCGCCCAGGCGGAAGGCACCCGAAGCCCGCACCACCTGGCAGGACAAGTCCTGCATCCATATATGGTTCGTCCCTTCCCTGCAAGTTTGGAGCTGACGTGACGGTCGGTCAGTTGCACACATATATTCGGCCTCTGGATGGGAGAATACTGTCTCCCGGGCCACCATGGGTTTCGCACGCTCCGTCCTGATCACTCGTTCGGCCTCGAAGGCCACTGGATATACCAGGTTCTCGCAACGTCGGTCCGACCTGTTCCGCCATGTTCTGCTCCATCCCCGCAACCGACCGGCGGCCGAAGACCGCCGGGATCCGAGGGAAGCCTCACGCCATAGAGACTTCCTCCCGATAGGTTCCGCCGTGCCAGAGCAATGCCCAGGCCGTGCGGATGTTCTTGTTCGCCAGTGCCACGGCCGCCACATTGCGGTGATGACGCCGCTGTACGCCGCAGACCCAGCGGCGGCGGCGGTCTTCCTTGCCCTCCGCGACGCGAAGCGCCGAATGCGCGCCTTGCACCATCAGGGTGCGCAGATAGGTATCCCCGCGCTTGCTGATCGGACCCAACTTCGCTTTCCCGCCGGTCGACATCTGCTTGGGGACCACGCCGAGGCAGGCCGCCATCTCCCGACCATTACGAAAGCCTTCTCCGCTCCCGAACTTCGCTACCAGCGCGCTGGCGGACAAGGGCCCAATGCCCGGAATCGTCATCAGCCGGCGGCACCGCTCGTCTGATCCGGCATGCGCTTCGATCTGCAACCGGTACTGCGCCTCCCGTGCATCCAGCCCAAGCACTTCCGCGTAGCCATCCTCCAGCAACTCGCGCACGACCGGCAGCAGACCATTCTCACCGTCCTCCAGTATCTCCGGCACGCGCTTGCGAAAGCGATTCGGACCCAAGGGAATCACGATGCCGAACTCCGACAGCATCGCGCGCAGTTGAGTGATGGCCCGCGTGCGGCTGTTCACGACTCGTTCACGCATCCGGTGCAGCAGCTGCACCGCTTGTGACTCTTTTGAACGTACGGGCACGAAACGCATGTTCGGGCGGCTCACCGCCTCGGCGATCGCTTCGGCGTCCCGCGCATCGTTCTTGTTCGACTTCACGAACGGCTTGACGAAGGACGGCGCGATCAGCCGCGCGTCGTGGCCCTGGTGAATCAGCTGCCGAGCCCAGTGGTGGGCGCCGCTGCACGCCTCCAGCCCGATCCGGCACGGCGGCAACTGTGCCGTAAACCGCTCCAGCTTGGCTCGCGTGAGCCGCTTCTCCAGCACCACCTTCCCGCAGCGGGTCATGCCGCAAACATGAAATACGTTCTTGGCTAGATCAATGCCCAGGGTGGTGACCCGAAGTTGGTGTATAGTTTTATCCATAAGGTTGGTCCCGCTTCCGCAGTGGTTGGTTGTACTCTCATTGTGGCCGCTTCAGGCTCTTTTGGGAAGCGGGACGAACCATCCCATCACTCATGGCCGTCCTGGGACTTCATCTCGATGAATCGTCGGCCGAACGCGAACGGGGAGGCCTTCGGCTTGTCTCGCTCGCCGGCCTTGTACCGCGCGAATTCCCGCTTCTGCTTCGCCAGCAGCTCGTTGTAAACGTAGCGCGAGGCGCCGCACAGCTGCCGAAACTGCTCCGTTTGGGCCTTATTCGGATACAGGCGGTAGCGGGAGGAGCGTAGCTCGCACATGATCGGTTGGTCCCGTCAAGATATGTGTATAACCCAAAATATAGACTATTAATCCTAGACTGTCAAAGGCATGGTGGCGGTGTGGCCGTGCGGCATTCAGGAAGCCCCTCATTGCCAGCGCAATCACCTTCATACATCGGATTCCACACGGAATCCTGAAGCCCCGATGTTTACACAGGAGGTCAACCATGCATCCGAGCATTTATTTTGAACCGTTCGATTCACTGGGCCGCTGGAGCCATCTGCTCGACGGCCTGGCCCACGATTGCGGAAGCCCGGCCCAGTCCGGCTGGACTCCCGCGGTTGATTTCGAGGACCGGGGCGACCACTACCGGGTGAGCGCCGACCTGCCCGGCATCAAGCCGGAAGACGTGGAAATCAGCCTGGACGGCGATGTCCTGCACATCAAGGGCGAGCGCCGAGCCGAGACCCACGCCGGAGAAGGCGACGAGAAGCTTTATCGTCGGACCGAGCGTGCCTACGGCGCATTCCAGCGCAGTTTCCAGCTGCCGGCTGATATCGACCCGGACGCGATCGAGGCTCATGGCAAAGACGGAGTGCTGCACATTCGCATGGGCAAGCACGCCGAAACCCAGCCCCGGCGCATCACGGTTCAGGCCCACTGATCCAACGGGATCAAACTCGCCCGCCGGCAGAGCCTGTCGGCGGGCTTTTCTCTCTTCGGGACAACCCGGAAACAAGGCGAAAAACACACCTTTCCCTTCAGGGCGGGTGTACAATGCGCCCCCGACCTGAAGTTTCGGAGTGTAGCTCAGCCTGGTAGAGCACTGCCTTCGGGAGGCAGGGGCCGGAGGTTCAAATCCTCTCACTCCGACCACGTCCGCAACCGATCCAGCTTTTCTGATACCATCACCGGGCCACCCATCGGTAAAGGTTTTCGGGCCGAACCGGGAGAGACATGCACCCATCAAAAACCCTGGCGTTCACAATCGCCCTGGCATTCACGCCCGGCCTTTCCTCGGCCATGGACGACGGGTTCTACATCGGGCTTTCCGCCTCCGCGGACAACCTGGATGCGGCCTTGTCCAAGACGACGGGCAACACGCATCCCGGCAACATGACGCCATCCAGAGGCCAGGTTTTCCACAGCCGGGATTCCGACTCCAACACGGGAAGCGGTTTCGGGGTCGTGGCCGGATACCAGTGCCCCCTCCACTACGGGAACCTGTACTGGAGCGGCGAGCTCAGCCTGGCCTACCACAGCGGGAAGGCGCGAGGCCAGTTGCCTTGGAACCGGGATGCGTCCGCCCGGGCGGCCGGAGGCGCCAGCGACCCGGATTGGGCCCAGTCCGGAGAAGGTTGGCCGGATGCCTGGACGTTCGAGAAAGACCGCAGCTACGGCCTGAGCCTCAGGCTGGGCGGACAGCCTGACTTTCTCACTGCCGCACTTGGAGAAGACTCCGGCCTCTATATCCTCGCGGCCATTCATCGCATCCAGGCCGAACTGAACCTCTCCTACGAAGGCTGTTCCGCGGACGGCGGGTGCCCGAACGGAATGGAAGACGAACACTACTCTAGGGGGACCAGCAAGGAGGAGAGGGACTATACCGCTTGGACTTTCGGGGCGGGAATACACACGTCGGTGGCCGAACAAGTAGCCCTGCAAGTCGAGGCCTACCACACCGAGTACGAAAAAGAAGCCTTCCACCTCATTGACGGCAGCCGGGAACCGCATGTCGCAATCTCCCAAGGGGTGGATGCCCGGGAGACCGGCCTGAGGCTGCGGCTGCTGAAATACTTTCAGTAGTTCAACCGAACGAAATCCCATGGATCGGCAATCTGCCCAACAGACCGTTCGCGTCCTGGTCGAGGCCCTGCCCTACATCCAGGCCTTCGCCGGGCGGTCCGTCGTCATCAAGTACGGCGGCAACGCGATGGTCGACGAAACGCTGAAGAACAGTTTCGCGCGCGATCTGGTGTTGATGCAGCAGGTGGGCATCAAGCCCGTCGTCGTGCACGGCGGGGGGCCGCAAATCGGAGAACGCCTGAAGGAACTCGGCATCGAGAGCCGGTTTATCGACGGCGTGCGCGTCACCGACCGGCAAACCATGGACGTGGTGGAGAAAGTGCTCGGCGACGTCATCAATTCGGAAATCGTTGAGCTGATCAACCAGCACGGAGGACGCGCTGCCGGCATCACCGGCAAGCGGGGGGGCTTCATTCACGCCAAGCCGCTCCAGCTGAAGCAGTTCTCCGCGGACATGAACGCCCCTGAAATCATCGACCTCGGTCATACCGGGACGGTGAAAGATATTGGTCCCGGACCGATCCAGGAACTGGAGGATGCCGGGAAGATTCCGGTGATTGCCCCGATTGGAGTGGGCGCGGATGGTGAAAGCTACAACATCAACGCGGACACCGTCGCCAGCCACATGGCCGTCGCGCTAGAGGCCGAGAAGTTGATGATTCTCACCAACCAGGCTGGCGTGCTGGACGCGACGGGAGATCTCCTGCCCAATCTGGATCCGGGAACCATCGGGTCCTTGATCGAGGACGGGACAATCCGCGACGGCATGGTGCCCAAGACCCGTTGCGTGCTGGATGCGTTGAAGGCCGGCGTACACACCGCGCACATCATCGACGGCCGGATCCCGCATGCCGTCGTGCTGGAAGTCTTCACGCGGGAAGGCATCGGCACGCTGGTCGCCGCCGAATCAGCGGCGTAATTGGCTCAAATAGGATGTGAAGCGAGCTCCGCTCGCATCAACTTATGCCGTCTTTGAAAACGTGTACTGTTCGCCTTCGCGTCGCACCGTGATGCCGACATGCTCGGCGGTGTGTTCCTCGCCGTCTTCAATATTGAACTGCTGTCCACCGATGGCCACCAGGCCTTCACGGCTCACGCCGCAGTGGATCGGTCCAATCGTGTCGTACTCCCGCGCCTCCAGGCGCAGGGTGTTGGGATCGGACTCTTCTTCGGTTTCCTGATTTTCCGGCTCGTCTGCCATGATGTGCTCCTGCTTAGTGGGCGTATAATTTTAACCGTACCGCTGGGGGATCGTCTAGTGGTAGGACTGCGGACTCTGACTCCGCCAGCGGGGGTTCGAATCCCTCTCCCCCAGCCAACCTCTTCTCACCCAATCCGGGACGCGGCCCATGACCGCGGGTCATGCGGGAACTTGCGCGGGGTTTATTCCTCGTCTTAATTCCCGTTCATGTTGTCCGGCTCTTTTTCCAGTTCCGCACCAAATGCGCCGACCAAGGTTTGATCATCATTGTCTCTGCGGAAGACGCCGCCCACTTCGTAAACATCTCCAGTGCCGTAAAAATGGCCGACCAGATCATCCATGGAATCCTCGAATTTAGAGGCCATAACTGAAGGGGACCAGCTGAATGTTTCAGTTGCAAACCATGAGGGATCATCATCACCAAGCCTTTGAATATTATCAATCATGATGTCCACCGTACTAGACCCACTAACGTAAACGTAATTGATCTCCACATCCCCCTGCACCAGGTAGTGCTCCAGAGAATCATTGTCGCTTTCCATGCCGACCATGACCCCGTTCCCAGTCAAATCAAAACCAGGGTTTTCCGCATCCGGCGCATTCAAAGAGTTGGAATCATAAGCCTTCCCAAGTGATGCATTCTCGAATCTGAGATGCTCCAAGTCACCATCCTCATCAAAGAATTTGTAGGCCCCGACAAAAAACATACTGTGGCGCAGGATTCCGTCATATCCTACATAGTCATATTCACTGTCTACCGTCGCTCTGGTCAAATCGGAAAACTCTGGGGCGTCCTCGACAGCGACCTCATCGGGCAAGTCGTTCGCATCAATAGTATCGTCATTGGGGTCACTTTCATAGCCGTCTATTTTATCCTGGGTAAACTTGTATTCATTGCCTTGCGCATCTTCATAAATGAATAAATCGCTATCATCCTCATCCACCTTTGGTTTCATGTCCACCCCTGCTGACCTCACTTGCGAGAGCCGGACATTCCGATAATCCATGACCGGCTGACGGTCCGCTCGGAAGTTCTGAAACCCCACGTCGTTCACTTCATCTCCCGTATTTGTTCGGCCCACGTGAAACGTGACCTCTTCCCGAAAGTTGTCCTCTTTAAATTCGCACTTCGCGGTGCTGCCAGCCTCCCCCGAACAAGTAGCAGATAGAAAGTTATTGCTAACCCCGCCATCGGTCTGGACCAACAAAGCCCCGCTACTGAGATAGCGGGTCGCTGCACTCACGATGCTATGCCTTGCAAGGCTGAGGCCACTTCCAGTGGCCTGCGATTCCGTCGCGTCGGTATCTGCAGGTGTCTCAGGGTCTTCGACAAATTTCTCTATGGCCGCAGCAATTGCGTCATCGTCCTCCAGCAGGTACTCAACCGTACTGTATGAAGTTCCAGATGTGCTGTCCGAGTCGGGGGTAGTCTGGGAAAACAACCTTTGACTTCCGGAACTGCCGCAGGCAATCAGGAACAGGGCCAAACCGCCAATGAGTGGATAACGAATAATGGTGGGCATAAGGGTCCTCGTCGATCCTGCAAATGGTGCAGGACTGGCATCGGTACGAGCCTTGATCCTGCGGTAATCCCGCATTTTACATGATAGGGTTTGGCGTCCGTTTTGCACCGGCCTCACCCCGAAAAAAGTGGACACAGGGACTCCTCGGACAGGTCTGCAAGCCCCTCTGCCCACTGCATCATAGACACGGTGAGCTTAACCCGCGGCTCCCGAGAACTATCCGGACAACCCGCCGGAGGCCTCGTTTTACACCGGGCTTTGCCTCTCGGGTCACCGTTGGACCCCGGTGGCCGGCTTCGGGGCACCCTGCTGATGGTACGCTATGCAGCGGAGAGTTGCCGGAGTGGTCGAACGGGGCGGTCTCGAAAACCGTTGTGCGACTTGTCGTACCGAGGGTTCGAATCCCTCACTCTCCGCCATCTCCATCCGCGTGCCAGACGCATCTCCCCCACACGCCCCGAAGCCGAAGCCTTAAACAGGGAAGGCCTGCCCGACAGACGGACAGGCCCCCCAATGCCCGACTTCTTCGGGCCTATCTACCTACTGGCCGTTTACAGTCCGAACCCGTAACTCACGCTCATCCCGAGGCGGGTCTCGTCGTTGATATCCTCGTCGGAATCAACCAGGTACACCGCGAAGTCAATGTCATTGACCGTCGTGGCATAACCGACTTCGACATAGTCGCCATCCGGCTCACCCTTGTCTTCGTCATCCTCGCTGATGCCGTAAGCCCCAAACGTCACGTAGGCTCCTTTGTAGTCCAAGGTCAACGTCGCGATGTCGTAGTCATTGTCTTCGCTGCTACAGGCAAAGCCGTTTTCATGCTCGCCGATGGCATAGTCCAGGCTGGCCGAAAAATCACCCTCGGCATAACCCACGCCCAGATTGATTTCATCGTAGTCCTGATCGAATCCACCCCCAACACACTCTTCGCTCATTTCCACGACTTTCTCCAGGTCGCTAAAGCCAAGGGCACTATCAATAGGCATGCTTTCAGAATCCATGACATCCGTCACACTCTCGTCCTCGATATTTCCTGGAGTGAGATAGTATTCTTTCCCGTCTTCACCGTCTTTCTCGGCATAGACCGCGAATCGCATCACGGTGCCATCGGTACCTACGGTTTCTGCCATTTTGTCCATGGTCGTGACTTCCAGCATCCCGTCATCGTCTTCCGTATAGCGATAGGCGGTATACCCGACATAGGCCGAGAAGCCGTTCTCGAATTCCCAGGCCAGGCCCCCGTAGACGTCGATCTCGATCCCGTTGCCAGAATCCAGGTCGGCAATCCAGGTGCCCAGATAGAACGGACCTGTCGCCAGGTCGATTCCACCGTTGGCCACCCCATCGCTCTGATGGAAGCCGCGGTAGATGTAATCGGACATCATGCCGAAATTCGCCGAAAGATCAATCTCGGCGTGCGCCGGCATGGCGGCCGCTGTGAACGTTGCCGCAAAAGCGGCGATTAATTTCCAATTTTTCATGTTTTCCCCTGTTTAGGTTGGTATTGCAATGGTCCCCCGCCAGAGACGGCCCCAAGGCAGAAAGCCCTGACGGCATATTCCGGCCAGGCAGTCGGGTTGTGGAATGTTCTGAAACTTTCCAGATGACCCGGAAGGCTTCAGCCGCTGAAATCAGCGTTTGGAGTACTGAATATCCTTTCGGGCTTTCCGCAGCCCTACTTTCTTACGTTCTACTATTCTTGAATCACGGGTCAGGAACCCGCCTTGTCGCAGTTGCGCACGGTTCTCTTCGTCGTAGGAGAGAAGGGCCCGGGCAATGCCGAGCCGGATGGCCCCGGCCTGGCCGCTGATGCCGCCGCCGGAAGTCTTGGCGTCCAGGTCGAACTTGCCTAGCATGTCGCAGACGGCCAAGGGCTGGCAGACCTGAATGCGGGCAGTCTCACGGACGAAATAATCCTTGAGGTCGCGGTTGTTGACCCGCATCTTGCCGGATCCCTCGCGCAAGCGGACGCGGGCGGTTGAATCCTTGCGGCGCCCGGTACCGATGAAAACGTTTTCAGGCATGCGACACCTCCAGTGCGGCCGGGCTCTGCGCAACATGCTGGTGGTCGGCGCCGGTGTAAACATGCAGGCGCCGCAGCATGCGCTGACCCAGCCGGTTCTTGGGAAGCATCCCGCGAACCGCGATCTCGATGATCCGCTCGGGGGCCCGGGCCTGCAAGGCCTCGAACGACTCGCTGCGCAGGTGGCCCACGTAGCCGGTGTGGTGGTGATACATCTTGTCCGCGCGCTTGTTGCCGGTGACCCGGATCGATGAGGCGTTGAGCACGATGACGTGGTCGCCCTGGTCCGCGTGCGGGGTCCAGTCGGGCCGATGCTTGCCGCGCAGGCGGTGTGCGACCTGGGCCGCCAAGCGCCCCAGGATCTGGTCGGCGGCATCCACCACGTACCAGTCGCCAGCACCGGATTTGGCGCTGACCGTGCTGCGGGTCAGAGTCTTGCTTTTCATGGCGAATCTCGCGTGGCGGCGTATTTTACCAGATAAATCGAAGACCCCTACGGCAACACTGCGGGCTCCGCCCGCTCCCGGTCCGCCCGCTGCTCCAGGCCTTCCGCGTTGATCCGGACATAGTCGCGGCTGTCGCCGAACACCAAAAATTGCGCCGGACCTTCTTCCTGAGTCACCTCCCAGCGGCCGTACACCTTCTGGTCTTCGTCCTCCAGGATAAACCGGTTGGCGTAAACCTCCGACGCATAGACCCGCACCGGGCCCAGCAATCCGATTTCCCAGGTGCCCTGGTACAGGATCAGCGATCCGATCAAGATCAGGCCGATGCGCAGGCGGCCGGTCAGTCTCTCCAGTTCCGCGATGCGGACTTCCGGGGCTTTCCCGGGTTCTTCTGTTCTTTGCATAAGGTCCTCTCCTTCAGTCGAGGATCGACTCGCCGCACAGGCGGCGGCCGATCTGTCGGTAACGTTCCGTGGTGCGGGCCACGATTTCCAGTGGGATTTCCGGCCCGGGCGGCCGCTTGTCCCACTCCAGGGTCTCCAGCCAATCGCGCACGAACTGTTTGTCGAAGCTGTCCGGGTTCTCGCCGGCACGCCAATCCGCCGCATCCCAGAAACGGGAGGAATCCGGCGTCAGCACCTCGTCGATCAGCACCAGCGTCCCCGCCGCGTCCAAACCGAATTCGAACTTGGTATCCGCAATGACGACGCCGCATTCGCGGGCATGCGCACAGGCTTCGGCATACAGCCGCAGGCTCACGTCTCGCACCTCTTCCGCCCGCTCCCTCCCGATCAGGTCGATCACGGCCTCGAAACTGATGTTCTCATCGTGCTCCCCCGGCCGGGCCTTGGTCGCAGGCGTGAACAATGGCTCCGGCAGGCGCTCGGCCAGGGCCAGGCCGGGCGGCAGCTCGATCCCGCAGACCCGGCCCTCGCGCTGGTAATCCTTCCAGCCCGACCCGATCAGGTAGCCCCGGACCACGGCCTCGATCGGCAGCGGCTCAAGCTTCCGCACCCGCAGGCTGCGACCGGCCAGCAAGGGGCGTTCCTCGGGCTCCAGCGGCAAATCCTCCAGGCCCAGCGGACAGCAGTGGTTCGGCACGATCGGCGCCAGGCGATCGAACCAGAACCTGGAGACGGCCGTCAGGATGTGCCCTTTCCCCGGAATCGGGGTGGGGAGCACCACGTCAAAAGCCGACAGCCGGTCGGTCGCCACCATCAGCAGATGCTGCGAATCGATCGCATACAGGTCGCGCACCTTGCCCTCGGCGATACGCGGCAAATGAGCGAGATCGGTACGAAATACGGGAGGCACGGCCATCGGAACGCTGGCAAAGCGCACATTATGGACTACCCGGGAGTATAATTTGCCGTTTGCAGCAGCCGCCACCGAGTCGCTTATGACCAACCCGGACCCGGTCCCACCCGTCGCCATCGTGATGGGGAGCCGCAGCGATTGGGACACCATGAAAGCTGCGGCCGAACACCTGGACGCACTGGAAATACCCTACTTCGCGCAGGTCGTCTCCGCGCATCGTACGCCCGACCTAATGGCGGAATTCGCCCGCGGTGCCCGCGACCGCGGAATCCGCTGCCTGATCGCGGGCGCCGGCGGAGCCGCGCACCTGCCCGGTATGCTTGCGGCCATGACCCCGTTGCCCGTACTCGGTGTCCCCATCAACGCCACCGCCCTGCAAGGCTGGGACTCCCTGCTGTCGATCGCACAGATGCCGAAAGGCATTCCGGTTGCTACGTTCGCCGTCGGCGCCCCCGGAGCCGCGAATGCCGCGTTGTTCGCGGCGGCGATTCTGGCCGGCGGAGACCCGGGCCTGGCGGAACGCCTGGATGCCTTTCGGGACGCCCAGACCCGCTCCGTCCTTGAGCAGAAACTCGACTGAACCCCTGGCGCCCGGCGCCCGTCTCGGCATGCTCGGCGGCGGCCAGCTGGGCCGCATGTTCACCGAGGCCGCACAGCGCCTGGGTTACCGGGTTGTCGTGCTGGAACCGACCCGGCCCTGCCCGGCCGGGCTTGTTGCCGACGAGCACCTGGTCTCCGGATACGATCAAACCGATGCGCTGGACCGGCTCGGCGAGATGTGCGACGCCGCCAGTTACGAATTCGAGGCCGTCCCCGCCCAGGCGGTGGAATACCTGCGCAACCGGATTACGGTCCGGCCCGATGCCCGGCCCCTCTCCGTCGCGCAAAGCCGGCTGGCGGAAAAACGTTTCGCCGCGAAACACACGCCCGCCACGCCTCCGGTACCCTACCAGCCCGTTTCAGACCCCGCGCAAATCCCGGACGCGCTGGAACAGGTCGGGACTCCCTGCGTCCTGAAAACCGATCGCCTGGGCTACGACGGCAAGGGCCAGGCCGTCGTGGCCAGTCCCGGTGAGGCGGAAGCCGCATTCGCCCGGTTCGGCGGGGTGGCCTGCGTGCTGGAGCGCCAGCTCGAATTGCGGCAGGAAATCTCCGTCATCGTGGCCCGGGACAGCCGGCAGTCGGTCGTCTACCCGGTCGCGGAAAACGAGCACCGCAACGGGATTCTGCACTGCTCCCGCGCGCCGGCCAATGTCTCCGGGTTCATCCAGGAACAGGCCCAGGGCAGCGCGCGCACGATTGCCGACGCACTGGACTATCACGGGGTGCTGGCGGTCGAGTACTTCATCACGTCCGACGGGATTTTCTTCAACGAGATGGCGCCCCGCCCCCACAACAGCGGCCATTACACGCTGGATGCCTGCGTCGCGTCCCAGTTCGAGCAACAGGCGCGGATCCTTTGCGGACTGCCGCTCGGTGCCCCCACGCAGCACACGCCCGCCGTGATGATCAACCTGCTGGGAGACCTCTGGGGCGACCGCGAGCCCGACTGGGCACCGCTTCAGAGCGACCCGGCGGCACGGCTGCACCTGTACGGCAAGAAAGACGCGCGCCCCGGGCGCAAGATGGGGCATCTCTGCGTCCTGGACCCCGACCCGGACGCCGCCTATGCACGCGCCTGCGAACTGTACCGGGGATTGAGCGCATGAGCGACTCCTACCGCGCGCTGCGCCTCTGGGCCGATCAAGAGCCTCGCTGCAAACCCGTCCAGGTCTCCGTGGAGGAGCTCAGCCCCGGCGATGTGGTGATCGCGCCGGAGTTCTCTGCAATCAACTACAAGGACGCGATGGCCGCGACCGGCACGGCGCCGATCCTGCGCGTGCCGACCCTGATCGGCGGGATCGACGCGGCCGGCACCGTGGTGCACAGCGACAATGAAAAATTCACGTCCGGACAGCCGGTCGTCGTGACCGGCTGCGGGCTATCCGAGACCCGGGACGGCGGATTCGCCGAGCGCTTGCGCGTGCCCGGCGAATTCCTCATCGAGATCCCGCCCCCGTTCACCCCACGCTGCGCAAGCATCCTGGGAACCGCTGGATTCACCGCGATGCTGGCCATCGAACGCCTGCGCGAAACCCACGTCCTGCCGGACACGGGCCCCGTCCTCGTGACCGGTGCAAGCGGCGGCGTCGGCAGCCTGGCCGTCCTGTTGCTCGGCCGCCTGGGCTATTCGACGATCGCCATGACCGGCAAGCCGGATGCGCACGATGCCTTGCGCGCGCTGGGGGCAGGAGAAATCCGGGAAGCGTTCGATTTGTCCAGCAACCCGGAGGGTCTGGCGAAGGCCGAAATTGCCGGTGCTATCGACAACCTGGGCGGCAACGCACTGCCTTTGCTGGTCCGCATGACCCAGGCCTGGGGCAGCGTGGTCAGCATCGGGCGCGCCACCGGCAACGACTTCCGGGGTTCCGTCATCCCGTTCATCATTCGCGGGGTCAGCGTCCTCGGCGTGACCTCGGCCAACTGCCCGATGGACCGGCGTCGCCGCGCCTGGGATCAACTGTTCGAGATTCTTCGCCCGGAAGACCTGGAGCCGCTGGTCGCAGACACGATCGAGCTGGAGGATTTGCCCGCCCGGTTCCCGCTTTATATCGAAGGCCGCGCCCGCGGCCGCACCCTGGTCAGACTCACGCGTGAACGACCCCGCTTAGACTGAGCCCTTCTTCGATGATCCTCCTCGTCGCGGATTATGCCGCATGGCCCGAGGAAACCTGTGGGCGGTGGTTCAATGGCAAGGTCAACAGCACGGCGGCCACAATCAACCCCCCGGACACCCAAAGGCAGGCAACGAGCCCCCCAGCCTGGTAGACGAGGCCGGACAACAAGGTGCCGACGAGGCGCCCGATGGCATTAGCCATGTAATAGAACCCGACGTTCAGCGCCACTTTGTCGTGGTCCGAGTAGGCGACAATCAGGTAGGAATGCACGGACGAGTTCACCGCGAACACCGCCCCGAAGATCAGCAATCCGCCAACCAGAATGAGCGGCGTCATATCCGGGCCGACTGAGATCCCAACTGCCTCAAGAAGTTCCGGACTGAGCCCCAAGGCAATCAGGGCCGGGATCAAGGTCAGCAGTGCGCCCCATTTCTTCGCAGCCAACGCTCCAGATTCTGCTCCCGTTGTTCGGCGCAGGAATTTCGGCACACTGGCCTGAACAATCCCATATCCCACCACCCAAACGGCCATGAACGCACCGACCTGGTCGAACGACCACCCGAACGTGCTGTAGAGAAACACCGGCACAGCCACGACGAACCAGACATCGCGGGACGCAAACAGAAAGATGCGAGCCGCCGACAGGTAGTTGATTTCACGGGTCTTGGAAAACAGGTCCTTGCCCTGGATTTTTTCCTTCGCCTTGCCCAGCCCGCCTCGCACCCCCGCCAGCGCGAGGACCAGCACAACGGCCAACATGCCGGCCATCGACCACAACGCCAGCTGGAACCCCAACCAGGACAGCAACACACCCCCGAGAAAAAAGCCAACGCCCTTGAGGGCGTTCTTGGAGCCCGTGAGCAACGCCACCCACTTGAACAGAAGGCCGTGTCCCTCTTCCTTGACCACGAGCTTCACGGCACTCTTGGAACTCATCTTGGTGAGATCCTTGGCCACACCGGAGAGAGCCTGAGCCCCCATCACGTAAGCGACGGAAAGCGCCAGCGCCCATTCGGGCTCAACCGCCGAAAGGGCACATAGCGCGATGATCTGGATGGCCAGTCCCGCGAACAGGGTCGTCTTCACTCCGAACCGCGCCCCGATCCATCCGCCGAACAGATTGGTGACGATGCCCATCGCTTCGTAAAGCAGGAACATGAAGGCCAGATCCAATGGGCTGAATCCCAACTGGTGGAAATGCAACAGCACCAACATCCGCAACGCGCCATCGGTCAGGGTGAACGCCCAGTAGGCGGCGGTCACCGCGGCGTAATTGCGGATATCGGCCATCAGAGTGAACTCGCCACCATCTTGGCGATCTCCATCATCCGGTTCACGTATCCCCACTCGTTGTCGTACCAGGCGTAGACCTTGAGGTGCGTACCATCCACCACCATGGTGGACGGGGCATCGACGATGGACGAGCGAGGGTCGTTGACAAAATCCGTGGAAACCAACGGCCGCTCCTCGTAGCCAAGAATGCCCGCCAATTCTCCATCAGCGGCTTCCTTGAACAGGGCGTTGACCTCCTCCGCCGTGGTGGGACGCATCACCTCGAAAACACAGTCTGTCAGCGACCCGTTCAGAAGCGGAACGCGCACGGCGTGACCATTCAGCTTGCCCTTGAGTTCGGGGTAGATGAGCGTGATCGCCGTTGCCGACCCTGTGGTGGTCGGGATCAACGAGTTCAGCCCCGAACGGGCCCGGCGCAGGTCCCCATGGGGTGCATCGACCATGACCTGGGTATTGGTCACATTGTGGAGGGTGGTGATGGAGCCGCGCACGATGCCGAGCTTGCCGTGGATGACCTTGACCACGGGAGCCAGGCAGTTGGTGGTGCAAGAGGCCGCCGTCAGGATAGCGTGTTGCGCCGGATCGTAGAGATCGCCATTGATGCCATAAACGATGTTGAGCGCACTGCCATCCTTGACGGGACAGGCGACGATCACCTTCTTTGCGCCATTGTCCAAATGGGAGTGTAGGGCGTCACCGCTTTTGAATTTCCCGGTGCTTTCGATGACGATATCTACCCCGAGACCGCCCCAGGGAATGTCCTGGGGCTTCGCATATTCGGAAAACCCGACTTTTTTGCCGTCGATGACCAGGGCGTTTTCCCCTGCGGCAACGTCATGGTTCCACTGCCCGTGTACCGTGTCGAACTCGGTCAGATGTCCGGCGCAGGCGGCACCGCCCTTGACCTCGTTGACGTGAACGATCTCGAATTCCGGCCAGTCCCAAGCCGCCCGCAGCGCTAGGCGCCCCATGCGTCCGAACCCGTTGATGCCGACACGAAGGGTCATGATGCGGCTTTCCTCTCGTACCAATGCTTCGTTTTGTGGCTCTTCGTAGATTGCTGATTTTCCAAAATCGTCATACCGTTACCCACTGCAATGGGCGAAGAATCTCATTTTTAGTCCCGGAGAAAACAGGAGAATTATGCCAGATGGCGAGCATCACTGTCCGGAACCTTGATGATGAGATCGAGTGGAATTTGCGTGTTCGCGCGGCCAAAAATGGTCATTCCATGGAAGAGGAGGCACGCGAAATCTTACGCCGCGCGCTTGATGCAGACTCCCTGCCAGAAAAAAATCTGGGTACGATGATCCACCAGTTGTTCAAGGCTGCCGGTGGCGTTGAGCTTGACGTTCCTCCGCGTCAGCCCATGCGTGAGCCACCCCGCTTCGACTGAGAATTCCTGAGCGTAGGGCCCTTTGCGGCCTCGTCACACCGCCGCCTTGAGCGTCGCGCCAAATGTCCGCTCGTGAATGGCGCGGGCCTCGTCCCGTAGCCGCGCCGCCTCTTCGAATTCCAGTTCCCGCGCATGGTGGTGCATCTGCTGCTCCAGTTCCCGGATCTTCCGCAGCGCCTCCTCCGGGCTCAAAACTTCAACCGGTTTCGCCGGTGCGAACCGGGCCCGTTTCGCATGTTTCCCGGGCGCGCGCCCGGCGGCGCCTTCCATGATGTTGGCGACCCGTTTCTCGATGCCGCGCGGCGTAATGCCGTGCTTGCGGTTGAATTCCTCCTGCTTGGCACGGCGGCGATCCGTCTCGTCGATGGCCCGGCGCATCGAGTCGGTCACCCCGTCGGCGTACAGCAGCGTGCGCCCCTTCACATGCCGCGCCGCCCGCCCGATGGTCTGGATCAGCGAACGCTCTGAACGCAGGAAGCCTTCCTTGTCTGCGTCCAGGATCGCCACCAGCGAGACTTCCGGGATGTCCAGCCCCTCGCGCAAGAGGTTGATTCCGACCAGCACGTCGAATTCGCCCAGCCGCAGGTCGCGGATGATCTCGACCCGCTCCACGGTGTCGATGTCGGAATGCAGGTAGCGGACCCGGACATCGTGTTCACGCAGGTATTCGGTCAGGTCCTCGGCCATGCGCTTGGTCAGCGTGGTCACCAGCACCCGGTCACCGGCCTCGGCCGTCTTGCGGATCTCGGACAGCAGGTCGTCCACCTGGGTGGAGACGGGACGCACCTCGATGCCGGGGTCGACCAGGCCGGTCGGCCGCACCACCTGCTCGACGACTTGCCCCGACAGTTTGATCTCGTACGGCCCGGGTGTGGCCGACACGTACACGGTCTGCGGCGCCAGTGCCTCGAATTCCTCGAACTTCAGCGGCCGGTTGTCCAGCGCAGACGGCAACCGGAACCCATAATCGACCAGGTTCTTCTTGCGCGAATAGTCGCCCCGGTACATGCCGCCGAACTGCGGGATCGTCACATGGCTCTCGTCGACGAACAGCAGGGCATTGTCCGGCAGGTAGTCCAGCAGGCAGGGCGGCGGCTCACCGGCGGCGCGCCCGGACAGGTAGCGCGAGTAGTTCTCGATGCCGGCGCAATAGCCGAGTTCCTCGATCATCTCCAGGTCGTAGCGGGTGCGCTGTTCCAGGCGCTGCGCCTCCACCAGCCGGTCCTCCGACACCAGCAGCGCAAGGTGGGCTTCGAGTTCCTCGCGAATCTGCCCCACCGCGCGCTCCAGCACAACCTTCGGGGTCACGTAGTGGGTCTTCGGGTAGATGGTCAGCCGGGGCACGTCGCGCTGGACCTCCCCGGTCAGCGGGTCGAACAGGCGCAGGCGCTCGACTTCGTCGTCGAACAGCTCAATGCGCACCGCCTCGCGGTCCGAATCCGCCGGATGCACATCGATGACGTCGCCGCGTACCCGGAACGTGCCGCGGCGCAGGTCGACCTCGTTGCGCTTGTACTGCAGCTCCGCGAGCCGCCGCAGGATCCCGCGCTGTCCGGTGCGGTCGCCCCGGTTCAGGTGCAACACCATCCGGTGGTAGGACTTGGGGTCGCCGAGCCCGTAGATGGAGGACACCGTGCCGACGATGATCGTGTCGGGCCGCTCGAACAGGGCCTTGGTCGCGGACAGGCGCATCTGTTCGATGTGATCGTTGATCGACGCATCCTTCTCGATGTAGGTGTCCGAGGCCGGCACATACGCCTCCGGCTGGTAGTAATCGTAGTACGACACGAAGTACTCGACGGCGTTCTCCGGGAAGAATTCCTTCATCTCCCCGTACAGCTGCGCGGCCAGGGTCTTGTTGTGCACCAGCACGATGGTCGGCCGCTGCACCTTGTGGACGACGCAGGCCATGGTGTAGGTCTTGCCGGAGCCGGTCACGCCGAGCAGGCTCTGGTGACTGAGGCCGTCCTCCAGGCCCGCCACCAGCGCGGTGATGGCCGCCGGCTGGTCGCCGGCCGGCTCGAAAGAGGCTTTCAGGTCGAATGCGGACGCCATTCCGGTCGCTTCTCGAAGATAAAGCAATCAGTATAGCGAGTCGAGGTGCGGTACACTACGCACCCTCGGACTTTCCCATGGAACGCGCCCTCTCGAAACGGGTCGGACGTTGCGAACCTTCCGCAACGCTGGCCGTCTCTGCGACTGCGCGCCGCCTGCGCGCGGCGGGGCAGCAAATCATTGACTGGAGCGCCGGCGAGCCGGACTTCGATACCCCGGAAAACATCTGCGAGGCCGCGGTCCAGGCCATCCGCGACGGCCAGACCCGCTATACGTCGGTCGGCGGCACGCCGGCCCTGCGCGCCGCCATCGCGCACAAGTTCCACCGCGACAACAAACTGCACTTCGAGGCCCACCAGATCCTGGTGAGTTCCGGGGCGAAACAGGTCCTGTACAACTGCCTGCAGGCGCTGATCGACTCGGGCGACGAAGTCATCATCCCCGCCCCCTACTGGGCCTCGTACCCCGACATGGTGCGGCTGGCGGGCGGCGAACCGGTGTTTCTCCCGACCACCCTGAAGCAGAATTTCCGCCCCACCCCCGAGCAACTGGACCAGGCGATCAGCCCGCGCACCAAACTGCTGATTCTCAACAGCCCGTCCAACCCCTGCGGCGCCATGCTGCACCGGGAGGATCTCGAAGACTTCGCCCGGGTGCTGCGCGCCCACCCTCATGTCCGCGTGGCCTCCGATGACATCTACGAACTGATCCGGTTCGATGGCGTGCCGTTTTGCAACCTGGCCCAGGTCGCGCCCGACCTGAGCGACCGCGTCCTCCTCATCAACGGCGTCTCCAAGGCCTACGCCATGACCGGCTGGCGGATCGGGTACGCGGCCGGGCCCCAGGACCTCATTGATGCCATGCGGACCGTCCAGTCGCAGAGCACCTCCAACCCCTGCTCGATCGCCCAGGCCGCGGCCTGCGCCGCGTTGCTGGAAGACCAGTCTTCGGTGCCCGACATGGTGGCCGCTTTCGAACAGCGTCGCAACTACATCGTGACGGCCCTCAACGACCTGCCCGGCTTCACCTGCCTGAAACCCGACGGCGCGTTCTACTGCCTGCCGGACGTCGGCGAGGCCATGCGCCGGCTGGACTGCCCCTCCGACATCGAGTTTGCCACCCTGCTGCTCGACCAGCTGCGCCTCGCCGTGGTGCCCGGGCTCCCGTTCGGCTCCGCCGACCACATCCGGGTGTCGTTCGCCACCGACATGCCGACCCTTGAGGAAGGCATCTCGCGCCTGCGCGATCTTCTTGACTGAACCGCCCCGCTCCCCGCCCGCCGCGTGGTGGGATCTCTCGCGCACGGACGCCTACCCGGCATGGCGGGAACAGGTACTCGAAGGCAGCGGGATCGAGGCCGCGCCCGTCGAAATCCGGGATCCCGCCCGGCTGGATGCCGCCGAGATCAGCGCCCTGGCCTCGCGCCTGTACGCCGGCGGGGCCGCCTGCTATTCCTTGGACCGCATTCCCGAGTCCCGCGAGCTTCTGGCTTTCGGTGCGCAGCTGGGACTCACCCATCTCGACCACCACCAATGCGCCGAAGCAGACGGGGTGGCGCGGCTGACGGCGCGGGAAGATGCGGCCGGGCGGTTCATCCCGTACACCCGCCACCGGCTGCGCTGGCATACCGACGGCTACTACCAGCCGGAAGACCGGAAGATCCGCAGTTTTATCCTGCACTGCGTCCAGCCGGCGCTCGACGGCGGTGTCAACCGGCTGCTCGACCCGCGCGTGCTGTACATCGCCCTGCGCGACGAAGACCCGGACTGGATTCGGGCGCTGGCGCACCCTCGGGCCTTCACGGTCCCCGCCCACGCCGAAAGCGGCCGAAAACGCCGGGCCGAGTTCAGTGGACCCGTCTTCTCGGTCGACGGCGAACACCTGTACATGCGTTACACCGAACGCGCCATCCACATCCGCTGGCGCCCCGAAACCGAAGCCGCCCGAATCCGGATCCAGGAGCTGCTGGACACCCTGCCGCAGGCACAACGCCCCTTGCGCCTGGAAGCGGGCTGCGGGTTAATCGCGCATAATGTCCTGCACTGCCGGAGTGCCTACACCGATGCGGCCGATGGCCCCCGCCTGCTGTACCGGACCCGCTACACGGACCGCGCCCACGCCCATGCTGACCCTAAGTGAACTGTTGATCGCCCACTATGACCTGGATTCCTTCGAGGGCCTCAAGGATCTGATCGCGGCGCGCATCGATGAAGGAGAGCGGTTCCTCAGCCTGGACGTCCGCCCCCCGTTTTCCGACACCCCGGAAGATTGGGAGGAACAGCTGGAAAGCTTCTTCACGGCCCGCCGTCCCTGACCGTGCACTGGCAGGAATCGGACACGCCCCCACCCGCCGTCGCACCGGACGTGGTGGATGTCCGCTACCGGATTCGCTGCAAGGCCCTGCCGGTCGACCATGCCCGCGCCCTGCGTTCGGCACTCCTTTCGGCCTGGCCCTGGCTGGCCGACGAGCCGCTGGCCGGTGTTCATACGGTTCACGGGGCCGAATCCGGCAACGGCTGGGTCCGGCCGGACGATCCGGCAACCTGCTTGCCACTATCGAAGCGCACCCGACTGGCTCTGCGGCTGCCCCGTCACCGGCTTGAGGACGCCCGGACATTGTCCGGAGTCACCTTGCAGGTCGGCCCGAACCCGATGATGATCGAGGACAGCCGCCTGCATCCGCTGCAAGCGCAAGGCACGGTTTTCGCCCGTTACATCGCAATCGAGGACGCGGACGAGGAGGAGTTCCTGGGCCGGTGCGCGGAACAGCTCAAGGGCCTCGGCATCGAGGCGCCGCGCATGATGGCCGGCCGCACCCATCTCGTCGCCGGGGACGAGGGGCCTCTGCACTGCCGCAGCCTGATGCTGGACGGCCTCGATCCCGAGCAATCCGTGGATCTGCAGCGCCAGGGTCTCGGCCCCGAACGGCTGCTGGGCTGCGGCCTGTTCCTACCCCACAAGAGCATCGCGCCCGTCGCAGCGGTGCCGAAATGAAGGAAGCTGTAGCCGTCCTGAAACATTCACTACGAATGCCGAGAAGTCAGCGTGCGGAAGGCATTGGCATTGCCCCACCAATCAGGACAATCCGCATTCCACACGGAATCCTGAAGCCCCGTCAATATGATATGGTTGGTTTGACACACTCTCGGCACACCTCATAGACTGGTGCACTTCTGCTAGAATGCGCCCCTGAAATCTTCTCCTCCTTGCCCCACCGAAGCGACGGGGGGCTGGCAACCCGAAAGGAGCGCACATGCGACATTACGAAATCGTGTTTCTGGTCTATCCGGACCAGAGCGACCAGGTCCCGCAAATGATTGAGCGGTACTCGAAAATAGTGACCGAGCGCGGCGGTACCGTGCATCGCCTCGAAGACTGGGGGCGGCGCCAGTTGGCCTACTCCATCGACAAGCTGCACAAGGCCCACTACGTCCTGATGAACGTGGAATGCGATTCCGAGGCGCTGGACGAAATTCAGCATGCCTTCCGCTTCAACGACGCCGTGCTGCGCAACCTGATCGTCCGTAGGGACGAGGCCGTCACCGAGCCGTCGCCGCTGGCGAAGTCGGCTGAAGAGGACAGCGAGCCGGAAGGCGAGTGGAGCGACGACTCGAAAGCGGACGGAAAGGCTGCCGCAGACAAGCCGAAAGATGCTGCAGACAAACCGGAAGATAAAGACGAGACCGGCACGGACGCCCCCCCGCCCGCCGAGGCTGAAACCCCTGCATCGGAGGGCGATGAGCCCCCACAGGCCGAGACCGAAGGGTCCGACGCCGAACCCGATGCCGGCAGCGAGGCGGAAGATACCCCGGGCGCAGCTGAAGAGCCCGCCCCCACACCCTCCAAAACCGAGGAGTAGCCATGGCCAGCCATCCCAAACGCGAGAGCGCACGCCGCTTTGCAAACAGCAGCCCGTCTGAAATCGACTACAAGGACCTGGAACTGCTGAGCGACTACATCACCGAGACCGGCAAGATCATGCCGGCCCGGGTCAGCGGCATCCCGGCGCGGTTTCAGCGCCGGCTCTCGACCGCCATCAAACGCGCCCGTTACCTGAGCCTGCTGCCCTACTGCGACAACCACTGATGCTCGCTGCGCTCGGGCGGATCCTGCAGGGCCCGCCGATCCCGATCATCGGCGGCCTGACCCTGTTGCAGTTGCTGGCCATGCATCTGCCGCTGCTGCTGTTCGGCATCCTGTTCGCCGGCATCGCCGCCGCCTTCCTGATGCTGGTGCGCCCGCCGCGGGACGCCGCCATGATCCTGGCCGTGTCCGGCATCGCCTACGCCGCGGTGACCTATCTGCTGGCGGGCGACCTCACCGCCTTCCTGTCCCCGCTGGCCTTCCTCGGGATCCCGGCCCTGCTGGCCGCGATCCTGCGCCTGAGCGACTCCCTGTCCCTGGCCATCCTGGGCGGTTTCGTCGGCGCCTGGGTCGGAGCCCAGGTCTTGGGGTGGTTGCCACTGGACCTGGACAAGGCTTGGGTCGCGGCGCTGGAGGAGTTCCGCCAGGCCGCTCTCGAAACGCAAGGCGCCGAGCCGTTCGGGGGCCTGTCCACGGAATGGCTGAGCCAGGTCGGAACCGAAACGGTCATGGCCAGCCTGGCGCTGCTCTCCACCCTGCTGCTGCTGCTCGCCCGAAAATGGCAGAGCGCGCTGGCAGAGACACCTTTTTTCGGGCTTGAGTTCCGGGCGACGCGCTACGGCCGCATCGCGGATCTCGTCTTCCTGGCGACGATCCTCTCCGCCTGGTGGGTCCCGAGCCCGTTCATGCTCGGCCTGTCGCTGACATTGATTACGGCGTTCCTGTTCCCAGGCACCGCCACCGTGCACCGCCTGAGCGACCGGATACGCTACCCGCTGGCCGTGCTGATTCCTTTTTACCTCCTGCTGCTGAGCCTGCCGGAGGCCTTGCTGGCCACCGCCACGCTCGGAGCGGCCGAAGACCTGATAGGATGGGGCCGACGGTCAGCAGGAACCCACGATATTTCCTGAACCGGAGAGAGACTATGGACATCATTCTGCTTGAAAAAATTGAACGGCTCGGATCGCTGGGCGACGTGGTCCGCGTCCGGCCCGGCTATGCGCGCAACTACCTGATTCCGGCCGGCAAGGCCAAATACGCGACCGAGGCCAACATGGCGGAAGTCCGGGCACACCGCGAAGAGCTGGAGCGCAAGGCACTGGAAGCCATGAGCGAGGCAGAGCAGCGCCAGGCGAAGCTGGACGGCTTCAAGGTCACCATCCTGGCGGAAACCCACCAGGAGGGCAAGTTGTTCGGTTCGGTCGGCGCCGGAGAGATCGCGCGGAGCATCACCGAAGCCGGCGGCGAACTGGAACGCCACGAGATCCGCCTGCCCGACGGGCCGCTGCGCGATCTGGGCGAGCATCCGGTCACGGTGCACCTGCACTCGGACATCGAAGCCACCGTACTGGTCACCGTGGAGTCCAGCGGCGAGATCGAGACGCCGGCCGAACTGGAAGAAGAAGACGCGCCGGCAGTCCCGGATGCAGACGATGAGCTGGCCGCCCCCGAAGCCACCCCCGAGGCCGCCCCGGCGGCGGAGGAACCGACTTCCTGAAACCGCCTGCCCACAAGTTGTGAACGGGACCCCCCGAAGTTATCCACAGCTTTTCGTCCGGTTTCTGTACCCGTTATCCTCTTGACAGGAGTGCGGGCTTCCCCGACAGTATGGAGAGCCGAACCCACGCAGGCTCACGCCTGCCTCCCGAGCCGCTGCAACCCTGGAGCCCGACACAGGATGGCCGATGAAACCCTGACCTCCTCCGCGGTCGAGCCCCTGGATGCCGAGCGTGCGGTACTCGGCGCGCTGATCAACGACGAAGGCGCCTGGGACCAGATCGGCGCCCTTCAGGCCCGTGACTTCAGCGAAGCCAGCCACCGCATGATTTTCGAGGCGATCCACGGCCTGGAACAGGACGGCAAGCCGGTCGACCTCGTCACCGCCTCGGACCGGTTGCGCCGCCATGCGGACTACCCGGGGCATCCGGAAATCCTGGATTACGTCCGCTACATCGCGGACGAGAACTTCACGTCCGACCGCATTGAGCACTATGCCGGCATCGTCCTGAGCTGCTCGATGCAGCGCCAGCTGCGCCGGGCCTGCAACGAGATCATTGCCCTGATCAACGACCCCCAGGGGCGCGGGCCCAACGAGGTTGTGGAAGAGGCGGAAAAACTGATTCTGAATATTTCCGATGCCAAGCAGCGCAGCAGCAGCGAATTCGTGCGCATCGGAACCGCATCCAGTGGCTCTGTCGGAGACATCGAGAAACGCCAGGAATGGGTGCGCAAGAATCCCGGCAAGCAGCTGCTGACCGGCACGCCGACCGGGTTCAGCGACTTCGACCGCGAAACCTCCGGCCTGCAACCCGGCGAACTGGTCATCCTGGCCGCCAGCCCCGGCATGGGCAAGACCAGCCTGGCCATGAACATCGCGTTCAACGTCGCCGGCGGCGGCATCCCGGGCCACGAACAGGACGTGGTCGCCGTCTTCAGCATGGAAATGTCGGCCCGCCAGCTCGCTGACCGCATGCTGGCCATGGTGGCCCAGGTCGATCAGACCAAGCTGCGCAGCGGGCGACTGGACGACGCCAACTGGAGAAGCATCGAATCGGCGCTCGGTCTGCTGGATAAGCCGAACCTGTACGTGTACGAAGTGTCCTCCCCGACCCCGGGACTGATCCGCCGCATGGCGCGGCGCCTGCGCGCTAGCCACAAAGGCCGGCTCGACCTGATCGTCATCGACTACCTGCAGTTGATTCCCGGGGACAGCCGCCATGAAAGCAACCGCAATGCCGAACTGGCGATCATCACCCGGGAGCTGAAGGCGATCGCCAGCGAACTGCAAACGCCGGTGCTGTGCCTGTCGCAGCTCAACCGCCAAGGCTCCAAGCGCGAGGCGGGCGATGCGCCCAAATTGCAGGAACTGCGCGACTCCGGAGCCATCGAGCAGGATGCCGACGTCGTGATGTTCCTGTACAACGCCACCGAGGAGGAGAACGCGCCGAACCCCGCGATTGCCAACGCCGAACTGAAGGTGGCGAAAAACCGGAACGGCCGTTGCTTTTCCATGAGCCTGAACTTCACCAAGAAACACTTCCAATTCGAGCAACGCAGCCCGGACGACTACCAGGGCGAAACCCCGCAAGACATCGGCTATTCCCCATGAACCGGCCCGCCCGGGCCCGGATCTCCCTCTCCAACCTGGTTCACAACTGCCGCCAGGCGCGCGCGCAGGCACCCCGCAGTTCGCTGATGGCCGTCATCAAGGCCGATGCCTACGGGCACGGGGCGCTCGCCTGTGCCCGGGCGCTCCGGGGGGAAGCAGACGCGTTTGCCGTGGCGACCCTGGACGAAGCCCTCGAACTGCGCGACGGCGGCATCCGGGACCCGATCCTCGTGATGCATGGGGCCGGCACCCCCGCAGAACTGACCTCGGCGGTCGAACACAACCTGTGCCTGACGGTCCATGACCGGGAGCAGGTCGCCCTGCTGGAGCGGGCCCAGGTCTCCGGACCGGGCCCGCAGCTTTGGCTGAAGGTCAACACCGGCATGAACCGGCTCGGCATCGATCCGGAACAGGCGGAATCCTGCCTGGCACGCTTGCAGGCCTTGCCGTGGCATCCGCGCCCGGTCGGGCTGATGACGCACCTGGCCTGCGCCGGCGAGCCCGACGACGCCACCACCGGCGCGCAACTCGAACGATTCGCAGCCATCCCCGGCCGCGGCGAGCGGTCGGCCGCCAATTCGGCCGCCGTGCTTCGCTACCCCGAAAGCCATCTGGACTGGACCCGCCCGGGGCTGATGCTGTACGGCGTCGCGCCGGCCCCCTGCCCCCCCGCCGACCTGCGCGCAGTGATGACCCTGGAGGCCCCTCTGCTGACGGTCCGGGACTGCCGCGCCGGCGAGCAGATCGGCTACGGGGCGGGGTACACCTGCGCCTCGGCGATGCGGATCGGGCTGGTCGAGGCTGGCTACGCCGACGGTTATCCGCACGCCTCGGGCGGACAGACGGACGTCGCCGTCGGGACCCAGCAGGTCCCGACCTTGGGCCGGGTGTCGATGGACCTGGTCGCGATCGACCTCACGGGCAGCGAGGCGGCCGCCGGGGACTGGGTGGAGTTATGGGGGCCGCGGGTGCCGGTTTGCGGGGTCGCGGAAAAAAGCGGTACAATAGCCTACGAATTGTTGACTCGGGTCGCGCATTTGCGTCACGAGTACGACAACTAACAGGGGACCTCTCCGGAGCATCAAACTTCGGATGGGGAGTTTTGGAGGGCAAGCTCGGTCGTTCGGCCGAATTGATACACTCATGACATTGCGTCTTTGCTGCGAGATTCTGGATTTGCGCCCGTCGCGTGACCACACGGCGACGCGACCGCGTCCGGCTTCTCCGCACGCCTCCCTGATCCAACAATGCCCGTTGGGCATTGCTTGATCTACTTCTTTTAAAAGAACCTACATTTAATTCAGAACTGAGGGGGCGGACCCTTCAAGGAGAACTGCGACTATGAAAATGATTGTCGCCATTATCAAGCCGTTCAAGCTCGACGAGGTACGGGAGGCGCTGTCAACGAAAAACGTCAGCGGCATCACCGTGACCGAAGTGAAGGGCTTCGGACGGCAGAAAGGACACACCCAGATGTACCGGGGGTCGGAATACGTGATTGATTTCCTGCCCAAGGTCAAGCTGGAAGTGGCCGTCACCGATGAACAGTTGGAGGACGTGGTCGCCGCAATTTGCGAGACCGCCAACACCAACCAGATCGGTGACGGGAAGATTTTCGTGTACGGCCTGGACCAGGTTGTACGCATACGAACTGGAGAAACCGGCAATGATGCGATTTAACTTTTTGGCCCGGCGGGGCTTGTTTGCAGCCATCGGTGCGTTATCTCTCGCTGTCGCTCCCGGAGCGGCACTGGCAGAAACCGCACTGGATACCGGCGATACCGCCTGGATGCTGACGTCCACCGCCCTGGTGCTGTTCATGACACTCCCGGGACTGTCGCTGTTTTACGCGGGCCTGGCCCGGGCGAGCAGCGTGCTTTCCGTATTGATGCAGGCCTTTGCGGTCGCCTGCCTGGCTTCCCTGCTGTGGTTCGTCTACGGCTACAGCCTGGCATTCAGCGACGGCGGCAGCCTGAACGACTGGATCGGCGGACTCAGCAACCTGTTCCTCGCGGAACTGGGACGAGACGGCTTGTCCGGCACCATCCCGGAATCGGTGTTCGTCACCTTCCAGATGACCTTCGCCATCATCACGCCTGTGCTGATGATCGGCAGTTTCATCCAGCGGATGCGGTTCCCGGCCTTGCTGTGGTTCGCCGCGCTTTGGCTGACCTTCGTCTACTTCCCGGTCGCGCACTGGGTCTGGGGCGGCGGCTGGCTCGGATCGATGGGCGTGCTGGAGTTTGCCGGCGGATTGGTGGTGCACATGACGGCGGGCGTGGCCGGCCTGGTCACGGCCATCATGATCGGACCGCGAGCCGGGTTTCCATCGCGGCAGGCCCGCCCGCATAACCTGACGCTCACCGTGATCGGCGCGAGCATCCTGTGGGTCGGCTGGTTCGGCTTCAATGGCGGCAGTGCGCTTGCGGCAGGGACGGATGCTGGCATGGCCATGCTGGTCACGCAGTTGGCGACCGCCGCTGCGGCATTGACCTGGATGGTCTCCGACTGGATCCGCTACGGAACCCCGAAAGTCCTCGGAATCGTCACGGGGGCGGTGGCCGGACTGGTGGCCATCACTCCGGCGTCCGGGTTCGTCGGCCCGGCCGGTGCCGTGCTGATCGGGCTGGCGGCCGGTTTTGTCTGCTTCGCCATCACGAACATCGTCAAGCAGGGTCTGAAGCTTGACGACTCGCTGGACGTGTTTGCGGTGCATGGTGTCGGGGGAGCGCTCGGCACGATCCTGACCGGGGTGTTCGCCGCCGAAGCCTTCGGCGGGGCCGGACTGCACGCCGACAGCATCGCCGGGCAGCTGGCCATCCAGGGGACCGGCGTGATCGCCGTGTTCGTATGGACCGCGGTCGTCACCGCGGTGATTCTCAAACTGGTCGGGTTGTGGACCAAGGTGCGCGCCTCGGAGGAAGAGGAACGCATGGGTCTCGATCTATCCCAGCACGAGGAAAGCGGCTACCACGTCGAATAACCCGAATCCGGGTTGACTGGGAAAGGGGCGCCTGCGGCGCCCCTTTTCTTTGGGCCGCCGGTCTCACGGGCTTCTTCAGCGAAGCGTTTTAGAGATTGATTTCCAAGCCTCCGGTACGCTATGATAGGCACGACCGCCAACGGTTAATTTCAGGGGATCACACCAGGAGGATAACCCACCATGAAAATGGTAGCCGCGATTATCAAGCCGTTCAAACTGGACGACATCCGCGAAGCGCTTTCCCACCAGGACATCCACGGCATGACCGTGATTGAGGTGAAGGGCTTCGGGCGACAGAAAGGGCACACCGAACTCTACCGAGGCTCGGAATACGTGGTCGACTTTCTGCCGAAAATCAAACTGGAGGTCGCCGTTCAGGACGACCAGGTCGAGAAAGTCATCGAGACGATTTCAGAGGCCGCGAACACCGGCAAGATCGGGGACGGAAAGATCTTCGTCTACGACCTGACCGATGTCATTCGAATTCGTACAGGGGAACGGGGCGATGAAGCGATCTAATCTTCTAGCCGGACTGGCCACACTCCTGACCCTCGCGCCTTCGCTGGCGTTCGCCGAGGAACTCAGCCCCGGCGACACCGGCTGGATGCTGACGGCGACCGCGCTGGTCCTGTTCATGACCTTGCCGGGCCTGTCCCTGTTCTACGCCGGACTGGTCAGCTCCCGCAATGTCCTGAGCGTGCTCATGCAGTGCTTTGCGATTGCCTGCCTGGCTTCCGTGCTGTGGGTCACCTTCGGCTACAGCCTGGCATTCGGCGACGGCGGGGCCGGCAACCCCTGGATCGGCGGGCTGGACAACCTGTTTTTGGCCGAGGTCGGCCGGGAGGCGATGTCCGGGACGATCCCGGAGACAGTCTTCGCCATGTTCCAGCTGACGTTCGTCGTCATTACCCCGGCGCTAATCATCGGCGGCTTCGCCGAGCGCATGCGCTTCCCCGCCGTGCTCTGGTTCACGGCCCTGTGGATCACCTTGGTGTACCTCCCGGTCTGCCACTGGATCTGGGGCGGCGGCTGGCTGGCCGAGATGGGCGTGCTTGATTTCGCGGGCGGACTGGTCGTGCACCTCACGGCCGGGGTGGCGGCCCTGACCGTGGCCGTCCTGCTGGGTCCGCGCGAGGGCTTCCCGGGGCGCCTGATGCCGCCGCACAACCTCACCATGAGCGTGATGGGAGCGGGCATGCTCTGGGTCGGCTGGTTCGGCTTCAACGCAGGCAGCGCCGTTGCCGCCAATGGCGATGCCGGCATGGCCATGCTGGTCACACACATCAGCGCCGCCGTGGCGGCCCTGACCTGGATGATCTCGGATTGGATCTACTTCGGCAAGCCCAAAGCGCTCGGAATCATCACCGGCATGGTCGCCGGGCTGGGGTCCATCACCCCGGCCTCCGGCTTTGTCGGCCCGGTCGGCGCGATCGTCATCGGCCTCAGCGCCGGCTTCCTGTGCTTCGTCGTG
This sequence comes from uncultured candidatus Poriferisulfidus sp., assembly GCA_965214545.1. Taxonomy (GTDB): domain Bacteria; phylum Pseudomonadota; class Gammaproteobacteria; order Poriferisulfidales; family Poriferisulfidaceae; genus Poriferisulfidus. Next base: position 952,526 of record OZ243950.1, read on the forward strand.
ACCAATGCGGTCAAGCAGAAATTCCGGATCGACGACTCCCTGGACGTGTTCGCCGTGCACGGCATCGGCGGCGCACTCGGGACCATCCTGTGCGGGGTCTTCGTCGCCGAAGCGTTCGGCGGCCTGGGACTGGCCCCCGGCGTGACGATGGCGGACCAGTTGACGACCCAGGTGATCGGCGTCCTGGCCGTGCTGGTCTGGACGGGCGGGCTCACCGCCGTCATCCTCAAGCTGGTCGGCTTCTTCACCTCGGTGCGGGCCGACGCGGACGAGGAGTTGGCCGGGCTGGACACCAGCCAGCATCACGAGACCGGGTACCACATCCGCTGAGCCTGGTTTCCGGCAATGATCGGACAGGCGCCTTCGGGCGCCTGTTCCGTAATCGGGGGGCGCACCGGCCGGACGCCTACTCTTCGATCGGCTCCCAGGCGGACAGGTCCGCCGGGGCCTCGGCCTCGTCGTTGTCCCAGACGGAATAGCCGGACTGCTTGTCGGCGACGGCCTGGGCCGCTTCCTCCGGGGTCTGGAACGTCAGGGTCGGGGCGGCATCCACCCACAGGTCCCACAGGCCGAGCGGCTCCTGGCGCAACTCGAATACGGCGATGGCCGTCTGCAACCGGTATATCATGACCCCCCCATCTTACTGTTTTTCGTGCCCATGGCCTCTGCCCTGTTTACCTTTCACGGCCTGTTCCCGGACGAGATCCGGCAGGACGGCCAGACCCTGGTGTCGAAGGTGCTGTTCGATGTCGAGGTCCAGGGCCGCCTGCATACCCACCACATGGCCCACGTCATCCAGGTCGATGGCGAAGACCGGCCGCAGGTGACCTCCGACTTCAGCCTCCCCTGCCTGGGCTTGGCGGACGCGGTGTTCGCCTACCTGGACTACGTGTACGGCCCGCAAAGCCACAGCGTCTCGCACGGCGGCCCCAAGGGGCCGAGCCTGAGAGAAAACGCGCTGCACGTGGAATGGCAGACCCGGCTGGAAATCCCGGAATCCTGACGCCGCCGCCCTACTCGGAGACGGCGTACTTCAGCCGCCGCACCTGGTGCAGCAGTTCGTGCAGGTTGGCCACCACCGCGTGCGGGCGATACGGGTAATTCACGGTGCCGGGGAAAATGCGGTCGATCCAGTCCTGCTCCCAACCCGCCCCGTTGTAGAACACCGCCGCGATTTTCGCCTTGCAGGCCGCCGCCACATCGGTCGTGCTGTCCCCGACGTACCAGCAATGAAGGCCGGCCCGTTCATCGAGGCGATCCAACGCGGCCCGGATCTGGTCCGGATGCGGCTTGCGCCGCGGCACGTCGTCGCCGCAGACCATCGTGTCGAAGCTCTCCCGCCAACCATCCACCCCAAGCGCCTCGATTTCCTGTTCCACGAACTCCCGGTTGCGGTTGCTCAGGAGGCCCAGGCGGATCTCCATGTCCCTCAGGTGCCCCAGCGTCTTCAGGACATCCGGCTCCAGCGGCGTCACCGACCCGCAATGGGTCCGGTACGCCGCATCGAAGGCCCGGTGCGCCCGGTCCTTGGCCTCCTGGTCGGGCCCGAACAACACCTCGAAAATGTCGGTCCGCGATATTTTCCGGGCTTTCCGGACCTTGGGGTGCAACTGCCGGTGCCGGCGCACGTATTGAACCAGCTTGGCGTCTTCGAGGGTCCGGCTCTGCCGAAGCGGGATCATGCGCTCGAACAGCCCCAGTTCCTGCAATCTCGGGAGAATTTCGTCGACCGCGTGGTACATCGCATCGTGCGTGTCCACCAGCGTGGCGTGCCAGTCGAACAGGATGACCCGGGGAACCGCGTGCGGGATCTCAAGCAGGCTCATCGAGGGCGACGCTTTCCATCTCCAGCAGCAGGTCGTCCCGGCACAAGCGGCTATGCAGGAAATAGCACGGCAGGTCCGGGCCGATGACGGCCCGGACTTCATCCTGGACCGACGACAGGTTCTCCGGGTCCGCCAGGTAGATCTTCTCGAACGGGAGGTCGTGCAGCCGCTCGGGGCCGGGCGCACCCTCGATGCGGGCCTGTTCGATCACGGCGGCATGGTTGTGCAGGATTTCCCGGGTCTGCGCCGCGGCATCCCCGCGGTGTCGCGTTTCGTGCCCCGTGATGCTGGCCGTGCCGGACAGGTACAGGGCGGCCTGCCCGTCTGCCGCGTGCGAGACGCCGCGGCAAAACGAAGGCCCATGGGGCCCCAGGTGTTCGGGATAGTCCGAGGGGGCCGTCTGCCGGGGGTTTTCCAATGACCGGCCGGCCTCCCTGCCGGCCAGGAAGTATACGGCGAAGCCCGGTGCGGCGCTGCCCGTCGTGGTCACCGCGGGCAGCGAGCGGCCATCGCCCTGCCCGTCTTCCACCAAGGCCCGGCGGCGGCCCTCGCAGAAAGACTGGTAGCGATTCAGATCCCCGACCGGCCCGGTAATATCCGGAAAATAGTTCCAGACGCGCAAGATCCAGGGGTAGCCCTGTTCCCGCGCAAGCCGGAGCAGGTCGCGGTAGACCCGCTGCGCAAGCCCGTGGAGGTCCGGGCTGTCCTCCTCGAACACCGCATACGCGAACATCCGCGAACCAAAACAACTAAACCGGAATCCCCGGCCTTCCCCCCGCCGCTCAATGCCGTCGCACGTCCAATGCTCGCACAGGGCCGGCACGCCCAGCGGCGGCAAGCCCAATTCCAGCGCCGATTCGCCCGCCTCCGTGCGGGTGCCGTATAAGATACGCACGAGGGTCTGTTCGGAGTGTTGCGGGAAAACCGGATCCGGAAAATACTTGATTTGGACGCCTGGCAAACTCGAAGACATGGACAAAAACGCCGAATTAAACGGCCTCCCGGAAGAATTCCCATTTTAACATTCGGGGAGGAGGCCGACAGATGATCCGCATCGGCATCGACACCGGCGGCACGTTCACGGACTTCACCGTGCTGGACGGCCCGGCCTGGCGGGTCCTCAAGGTGCCGTCCGACCCGGAGTCCCCGGCACGGGCGATCCTGCGCGGCCTTCGGGGGCTGGGCATCGACCGGTCGCAGGCATTCCACCTGGTTCACGGGACGACCGTCGCCACCAACGCCGTGCTGGAACGCAAGGGCGCGCGCTGCGCCTACATCACCAACCGCGGGTTCGCGGATATCCTGAGCCTGGGGCGCCAGGCCCGCTCCGAACTCTACGACCTGACCCCCCCGCTCGAAGAACCGCCCGTGCCCGCGGACCTTTGCCTCGAAACCGGGGGACGCCGGGCATTCGACGGCGAGGAACTGGAGCCGCTGACCGAGGCGGACCTGGACGCGCTGTGCCGCGAACTCGAAGCCCTGAAGCCCGAGGCGGTGGCCATCAACCTCCTGTTCTCGTTCCTGGACGACCGGGACGAGCGACGGATCGAGGCGGCCCTGCCGGAGCACCTGTTCGTCTCCCGGTCCTCCGAGGTCCTGCCGGAGATCCGCGAATACGAGCGCGGCATGGCCACCTGGCTGAACAGTTACGTCGGCCCCCGGGTCGGCCGGTATATCGAGGAACTGCACCGCGCCCTGCCAGATGCCCGGCTGGATGCCATGCAAAGCCACGGGGCCACCCTGCCGGGGACGCTGGCCGCCCGTCACGGGGTACGGCTTTTGCTGTCGGGCCCGGCGGGCGGGTTGGCCGCGGCCCTCCAGGTCGGCCGGCAGGCCGGCCGCGAGCGAATCCTGAGCCTGGACATGGGGGGCACGTCGACCGACGTGGCCCTGCTCGACGGCGGCATCCGGATGACATCCCAGGGGAAAATCGGCGGTTGGCCGGTCTCGGTGCCGATGGCAGACATGCACACCATTGGCGCGGGCGGCGGCTCGCTGGCGTATTGCGACAGCGGCGGCGGGCTCCGGGTGGGCCCGCGTTCTGCCGGGAGCCAGCCCGGCCCCGCCTGTACCGCGCGCGGCGGCACGGAACCGACCGTGACCGATGCGAATGCGGTGCTGGGCTGGCTGCCGGCGCAAACCCGCCTGGCGGGCGACTCCCCCCTGGATGTCGCGGCCGCACGGTCGGCCGTGGGCCGGCTGGCGCGGGAACTGGGGCTGGGCCTGCACGAGGCGGCGCACGGCATCGTGCAGCTGGTGAATGAGAATATGGCGCAGGCGCTTCGTGTCGTCTCGGTGCGTCAGGGACACCACCCGAAAGATTTCGTGTTGATGGCCTTCGGCGGGGCCGGCGGCTTGCACGTGTGCGAACTGGCCGGCGCCCTGTCGATGACCCGGGCGATGGTCCCCGCGCATGCCGGGATCTTCTCTGCCCTGGGCCTGCTTCTGGCCCCGCAGGGCCGGGAACTCTCACAGACCGTGCCGGGGCGCCTGCGGGACCTGGACGACGCTGAAATCGGGCATCGCTTCGACCGGCTCGCCGAACGGATCCACGAAGAGACCGGCGGCGAGGTGTCGCGGACCTGGCGGCACACGCGAGACCTGGACCTGCGTTACGAAGGACAATCCGAGGTCCTGCGCCTGCCCTGGCACTCCCTCGCCCGCACCGAGGCGGCGTTCCATGCGCGACACCGGGAACGCTATGGCTACGCGCTCGACCTGCCGGTGGAACGGGTCAACCTGCGGCTCAGCCTGAAGGATCCGGCCGCCCCACCCGCCCTGCCTCCCTGGACGGTGCAGGAGCCGGCGGGCCCCTTCGGTCATGCGGCGGTGCACGGCCTGGAGCAGCCGGTTCCGGTCTACGCGCGGGCCCGGCTCGCGGTGGGGCAGAGGGTGGCGGGGCCAGCCATCCTGCTGGAGGAAACCGCCACGGTCCGGGTCTCCGCCGGCTGGCGCGCCGAAGTGGACACCTGTGGTAATATCCGGTTGCAATGCGAACCCTGATTTTTCTGACCCGCACATTGCCTTGATCAGCGAACTGATTGCCGCTTGGCACGGCCTGTTTCTGTTGCCGGTCTGGGGGTATTTGCTCCTGATTTTGGGGCTGACCCACATCACCATCGTGGCGGTGACACTGTTCCTGCATCGCGAACAGGCGCACCGGGGATTGCGCCTGAACCCGCTGGTCCAGCATTTCTTCCGGTTCTGGCTGTGGCTGACCACCGGCATGGAGACCCAGCAGTGGGTCGCCGTGCACCGCAAACACCATGCGGCCTGCGAGACCTGCGACGATCCGCACAGCCCCGCAATCTCGGGAATCCGCACCGTGCTGTGGAACGGCGTCAGCCTGTACCAGGAAGAAGCCGAACGCGAAGACACCCTGCGCCGCTACGGCGGCGGCACGCCGGACGATTTCCTGGAACGGCACCTGTACTCCCCGCGCCGCAACATCGGCATCCTGCTGATGCTGACCGTGCAACTGGTCCTGTTCGGACTGCCGGGGCTGGCCATGTGGGCGATCCAGATGATGTGGATTCCGTTTTTCGCCGCCGGCGTGATCAACGGCATCGGCCACTGGTTCGGCTACCGGTCTTTCGCCACGGACGACCTCTCCACCAACATTGTCAATGTCGGCATCCTGATCGGCGGCGAAGAAATGCACAACAATCATCACGCCTATCCCTCCTCGGCCCGGTTCTCGATGCGCTGGTGGGAGTTCGACGTCGGCTGGATGTACATCCGCCTGCTGCGCATGGTCCGGATGGCCCAGGTGCTGCACCAGGCGCCCCGCCTGAAGCTGCGCCACGCGAAAACCCAGATCGACCAGGAAACCATGCAGGCCCTGATCAGCAGCCGGATCATGGTCATGGGCCAGTACGCCCGGGCCGTGCTGCTGCCCGCCTTGCGCGCCGAGATGCGCAGCGCGACCGGCCACTACCGCCGGCGGCTCAAACGGCTGATCAAGGTCCTGCCGACCCTGGAGCACCGACTGACGCCGTTCGACCAGGACCAGTTCCAGCAGATCCTGTCGCAATGCCCCCGGCTGCACGAGGTGGTCCACTACCAGCGGCGCCTGCAGGAAATCATCCGCGCCCGCAACGAAGGCTACCGGATCATGCGAGCCCGGCTGGACGAGTGGTGCTCGGGGGCCGAACGAACCGGCATCGCCGGGCTCCAGCAATTTGCCCGGCAGCTGTGCCGCTATTCGCTGCACCCGGCCCGACCTTTATAATTTGCCGAATCATTTGATCTTCCCCCTGCCCATGAAAAGATATTTCTGGATCCTGACTTTCTTCCTGCCCCTCACGCTGGCGGGGTGCAGCACCGTGGACGGCATCGCCTCCTGGTTCGACGATGAGGATGCGCAAACCGAAGCCATGGGGGACGAAGAAGCGGCGCTCAAGTACGTCTCCGTCGTCGTGAAGGACCGGTACGGGTTCCGCATCAAGGACCCGATGGGCCAAAGGACCACCGGCGGCAGTTGCGGCATTTGGAAGGATCAGGCCGAAGACACCCAGGGCGCGTGTTGCTGGAACAACCGCGGCGAATGCGCCTGTCCCTGCCCGGAGTAGTTCACGCGTTCGACGGGCAACTCGAGAGCCCGCCAACACCCGTTACTTGATTTTCGATTCCTTGTAGGGGACGTGCTTGCGCACGACCGGATCGTATTTCTTGATTTCCAACTTGCCGGTCGCGGTGCGCTTGTTCTTGGTCGTCGTGTAGTAGTGACCCGTGCCGGCGCTCGACACCAGTTTGATTTTTTCGCGGACTGCCTTGGCCATGATCGTCAGACCCGTTCGCCGCGGCCGCGGATGTCGCCCAGCACCGCGTCAATGCCTTTCTTGTCGATGATCCGCATCCCCTTGCGGGAGACCCGCAGCTTGACCCAGCGGTTCTCGCTTTCCACCCAGAAGCGCTGGGTGTGGAGGTTCGGCAGGAAGCGCCGCCGCGTCTTGTTGTGCGCGTGCGACACGTTGTTGCCCGACATCGGGCGCTTGCCGGTAACCTGACAGATTCGTGACATGAGAAAAGCCTCAACTTGCGCGGCGAACTTTAGCAGAAAGCCCGTCCCGGCGCAAATGGCGCACAGTTCAAATCGGCACCTGCTTGGTGATATCTGTCAACAATACGCGTGAGTCATAGTGCATAGACAAGTTCGCGCGACTGGTTGATAGAGGCGCGCAAATACGGGTTGCGGAACTCGTGGTCTTCAACCAGGTCGACCGGGCGCCCTAGAGTCATACGCAACGCCTCAGCGAGACCGAAGTACTGCTCAAAAGGTGGCAGGGCACTGTCAGGATCGAACTCGACTAGGAAGTCCGCATCGCTTGTAGCGGGATCAAAATCCGTGGCGCGTGCCGCAGAACCGAAGATTTCAAGGCGTACGACATCGTATCGCCGGCAGAGCTCGGCCAGTTCCTCTCTTTTCTCAGCGATGTACGCATGCATATCCAGTTCTCCAATATGGGAACACGCCCCGCTTGACGACCGCGACCTAATATACTGGCTCGGGGTCATCATGCCAAGACTTTCATGAGGCCGGACCCGGTTGGTGGTGTCCTCCCATTCGGCCCATTGCCGCCGCACCGACTCCAGGTCTGCCGCGATCTCAATACACTCGATAGAACTCGCGCCGGCAAGTGCCGTGTACGTACGACACCCGGGCGTTAATCTGAACCTGCGCAATGGGCCGGCCTGTATAATCTGAAAGATGAACCAGCCTGCAGAAGATCTTCGCGATCAGGCCTCCCGTCTATCGGAGGATGTCACCGAGCCGTTGCCGGGCTCACGGAAAATCTACCAAACGGGTTCCCGCCCGGACGTGCGGGTCGGAATGCGCGAAGTCGAGCAGGCCGCCTCGTCCACCAGTTTCGGCAGCGGGCTCAACCCGGCCCTCCCCCTCTACGACACGTCCGGGCCGTACACCGACCCGGAGGCCGCCATCGACATCCAGACCGGCCTCCCGCCCCTGCGTGACGCCTGGATCCGGGAGCGGGACGACAGCGGGGTACTGGACACCCCGAGCTCCGAATACGGTCGGAGCCGGCTCAGCGATCCGCAGCTGCAGGACATCCGGATGGCGGCCATCCGCCCGGTGCGGCGGGCGCGCGAAGGCGGGGCCGTCACGCAGATGCACTACGCCCGCGCCGGCATCATCACGCCGGAAATGGAATACATCGCGATCCGGGAGAACGCGGGCCTTGAGGCCCTGCGCGAGGACCCAGCCTTCCAGGATCTACTGAGGCGCCACCCGGGAGAACCGTTCGGCGCGCGCCTGCCTGAGACCGTGACCCCGGAGTTCGTGCGTGCGGAAGTGGCGGCCGGGCGCGCCATCATCCCGGCCAACATCAACCACCCGGAGCTGGAGCCGATGATCATCGGGCGCAATTTCCGGGTCAAGATCAACGCCAATATCGGGAACTCCGCCGTCGCCTCCTCGATCGCCGAGGAAGTCGAGAAGATGGCCTGGGCGGTCCGCTGGGGCGGCGATACGGTGATGGACCTGTCCACCGGCCGCAACATCCACGAGACGCGCGAATGGATCATCCGCAATTCCCCGGTGCCGATCGGGACGGTGCCGATTTACCAGGCACTGGAGAAAGTCGACGGGCGGGCCGAAGAACTGAGCTGGGAGATCTACCGGGACACCCTGGTCGAGCAGGCCGAACAGGGCGTGGACTACTTCACGGTGCACGCCGGAGTGCGGCTCGCGTACATCCCCATGACGGCGGACCGCGTCACCGGCATCGTGTCGCGCGGGGGGTCGATCCTGGCCAAGTGGTGCCTGGCGCATCACCAGGAGAACTTCCTGTACACGCACTTCGAGGAGATCTGCGAGATCCTCAAGCAGTACGACGTGTCCTTCTCGCTGGGCGACGGCTTGCGGCCGGGGTCCATCGCCGATGCCAACGACCCGGCGCAGTTCGCGGAACTGGACACGCTCGGGGAACTGACGAAAATCGCCTGGGACCACGAGGTCCAGGTCATGATCGAGGGGCCGGGGCACGTCCCCATGCAGATGATCCGGGAGAACGTGGAGCGGGAGCTCGATACCTGCCACGAGGCGCCGTTCTACACGCTCGGGCCGCTGGCCACCGACATCGCGCCGGGATACGACCACCTGACTTCGGCGATCGGAGCCGCCATGATCGGCTGGTTCGGCACCGCCATGCTGTGCTACGTCACGCCGAAGGAGCACCTGGGCCTGCCCGACAAGCAGGACGTACGTGACGGCATCATCGCCTACAAGATCGCCGCGCATGCGGCGGATCTGGCGCGCGGGCATCCGGGCGCGCAACTGCGCGACAACGCCCTGTCCAAGGCCCGCTTCGAATTCCGCTGGCGCGACCAGTTCAACCTGAGCCTGGACCCGCAGAAGGCCCAGGAACTGCACGACGAGACCCTGCCGAAGGAGGCCGCCAAGCTGGCGCATTTCTGCTCCATGTGCGGGCCGCACTTCTGCTCCATGAAGATCACCCAGGACGTGCGAGACTACGCCCGGCAGCACCAGCTGAGCGACATGACGGCGGCCCTGGAGCAGGGCATGCAGGAGAAAGCGGTCGAATTCCGGGACAAGGGCTCGGAAATTTATACGCCGCAATAGCCCCGGCAGAAAACCCTTCTCCGCCGGTCGCCCCGACTTGTTAAAATAATGCGCCCGGAAAGGTGCGCGACCCCCTCATTGATGGATACCGAAACCGCCCGCCGCAACATGGTGGAGCAGCAATTGCGCGGAAGCACCGTCCTCGACCCGCGCGTGCTGACCGCCTTCTCGGAAGTCCCCCGGGAACGCTTCGTCCCTCCCGACTACGCCCGGCAGGCTTTCGCAGACACGAGCATTCCCCTGCCCTGCGGGCAACACATGATGGCCCCGCGCAACCAGGGGCTGCTGCTGCAGGCCCTCGACCTGCAACTGGGAGAACGGGTGCTGGAAGTCGGCACGGGTTCGGGCTTTTTGACCGCCTGCATGCGGCGCCTCCGCGTTCGGGTCGACAGCCTCGAAATCCACCCCGAACTCGCGGCCTCCGCAGAACAAGCCCTGGCGGCCCACAAAGACCCCGATGTGTCCGTCCGCGCCATGAACGCCTGGTCCTTTCAGACGCGCATCCCCTACGATGCGATCGTGATCACCGCCTCGATGCCGGACTACGACCCCCACTTCGAGCAGTGGCTCAAACCGTCCGGGCGCCTGTTCGTGGTGGTCGGCCACCCCCCCGTGATGGAGGCCTGCCTGATTCGCCAGTACGGGCCCGAGAAAACCTCCCGCCACCGGCTGTTTGAACTGGAACTGGACCCCCTCGCCCGGCCGAGCGCCTCCGCCTGAGCATGCGCCACATCTCGCCGGCCGAACTCAAGCAGCGCCTGGACTCGGGCGGCCCGCCCCCGGTGCTCCTGGATGTCCGCGAGCCCTGGGAAATCGAGCGGGCCTGCCTGCCGCACAGCTATTGCATCCCCATGAGGGAGCTGACCACCCGACTGCAGGAACTGGACCCGGACCAGGAAATCGTGGTGCTCTGTCACCACGGCATTCGCAGCCGCTCGGTCTGCCTGTACCTGGAACGGCAGATGCAGTTCTCCAATGTTCTGAATCTGGAAGGAGGCATCGATGCCTGGGCGCGGCAGGTTGACCCGGGCGTCGCCACCTATTAGGGTGGAGCATCGAGCCGGACGCCTGAACGAATCATGACCGTGTTGACGCGCCTCATCCCCTTGCTCGTGTGCGGCCTGGCCGGCCCCGCACAGGCCGGCGACCGCCTGCTTGACATCTACCTGCTGGCCCAGAAGAACGATGCCGAATTGCAGGTGGCCGAGGCCCGCTACCAGGCCGCGGCCCAAGGGGACTCGATCGCCCGGTCGAACTGGCTGCCGCAGGTCGCGTTCGAGTACCAGCTCTCTGAGACCCGCCAGTCGGTCGGCGGGGAGAGCTTCGGCCGGAGCGGTCACGCCCGCTACACCAGCCGAAACGACCGGCTGACCCTCACGCAGACCCTGTACCACCACGACCTGTACGTTGAACTGGACCGCGCCGGCGCCCACACCGCCCGCGCGCTGGCACAACGCGACGCAGCGCGCCAGAAGCTGGCCGTGCGAACCGCCGAGGCCTATTTCGATGTGCTGGCCGCCCAGGACGGCGCCCTGTTTTCGCGCAAGGAGAAAGACGCCATTGCCCTGCAGCTGGAGCAGGCCGAGGCGCGCTTCCAGGTCGGGCTGACCGCGGTCGTCGAAGTCAAGGAGACCCAGGCCTCCTACGACCTGGCGGTGGCCCGGGAGATCGAGGCCCAGAATCTCCTGGACAACCAATTGGAGGCCTTGGCCGTGATCACCGGCCAGCCACACCCGGGCCTGTCCCCGCTATCGGGCCGGCTGCGGCCGGTCCCGCCGCAACCGGCTGATATCCAGGCATGGACCGAGGCGGCGCTGGAACACAACCTGGATTACCTGATCCAGAAGCACGCGCTGGACGTGGCCCGCCACACCGTGCGCTTCGAGCAGGCCAAGCATTGGCCAACCCTGGACCTGCATGCCAGCCTGAGCGACACCGAGGACACCGGCGGCGTGTTCAGCCCTGCCGGGAGCAAGGTGCACGCGGATCGGGTGTCGATCCAATTGAAGGTTCCGCTGCTGGCCGGAGGCAAGATGTACTACCGCACGCGCCAGGCCATCTTCGAGCGGGAGGCCGTCCAGGCGGAACTGTTGGTCACGCAGCGCAGAATCGAACGGGATGTCCGCTCTGCCTATCGCGATGTCGCGGCGGGAACGTCGCGGGTTCTCGCCTTCGAGCGCGCCCTGGAATCCGCCCGCATCGACCTCGAAGCCCATCAGGCCGGCCTTGAGGCCGGCACCCGCGACACGGTCGACGTGGTGCAGGCGACCAGCCGCCTGTTTGCCGCCGAACGCGACTACTCACGAGCCCGCTACGACTACATTGTTGACACCTTGCGCCTGCGCCAGGCTACGGGCCAGCTCAGCCTGGAAGACATCGAGTGGGCGAACAGTCTGCTGGATTGATGTTTTGAAGCCGGAACCGGCCCCCCGCGCCCCCCGGACCTACCGCGCGCTTGTTTTCACCGCCGCGCTTCCCGCATTCCTGTATACCGCGTTGCGCGCCCTGCGCGATGGCGGCGGGCGTTACCTGCGGCAGCGTTACGCCTTCGGGCTGCCCGCAGGCCTGGAAGGCCGGGTCGGCCTGCATTGCTGTTCGGTGGGCGAAGTCCGCGCGGCCCTGCCGCTGGCGCGGGAACTGCTCGAAGACGGACAACGCCTGTTCCTCAGCGTCGGGACCCCGACCGGCCGGCGCATGGCGCGCACATTGCTGGCAGACCTCCCCTGCATCTATTTTCCCCTGGACCATGTCTCGGTCGTTCGACGCTGGCTGAAACGCCTGCAGCCCGAGGCCATGCTGATCATGGAAACGGAACTGTGGCCCAATTTCTTCAGCGCCGCACGGCGCAGGGGCATTCCCCTGGCGCTGATCAACGCCCGCCTGTCGCGCCGGACGGAGAATCCTCCCGCCCCATTGCGCCCTGCGCTGAGACAGGCGGCGCAACAAGCGCACTGCATCCTGGCCCGCAGCGAAAAGGACGCCGCGCGTTTTGCCGCCCTGGGCGGCCCGGCAGACACCATCGAAAACCTGGGCAACATCAAGTATGCGGCCCGAACCGGAGAGGGGCCAGGGACGGCGCCCATCCCGCACCCCTACGTGCTGGCCGCCTCCACGCACGGGGACGAGGAACGGCAGCTCGCACACGTGTGGCAGACGCTGGATTCCCGGGGGCACCTGCTGGTGCTGATGCCGCGCTATCCGGACCGGGCACCGGAAATCCTGAAAGTTCTTGAATCCATGGGCCTGGGGGTGGGGCTGCACTCGCGGGACGGACAGCCGCGGACGGACGACCCGATCTACCTGGCCGACACGCTGGGCGAAGCCCCGTGGTGGATGCAGCACGCCTCGTTCGTATTTGTTGGCGGCTCGCTGGTCGAACGCGGCGGGCACAATGTGCTGGAGCCTGCGGCGCTGGGCAAAGCCTGTGCGGTCGGACCCCACACCGAGCATTTCGAGGCGGAAGTCCGGGCCTTGCGGGACGACGGCGGCCTGCGACAGGTGGGGAATGCCGAAGAACTGGGCTCGGTTTTCTCGCGATGGCTGGAAGTTCCGGACGAGGCAGAACGGATCGGCGCGCGCGCGCAAGCGCACGTCCGCGACCGGCATCAGCTCCTCCGGCGATACGTGGAGGCCCTGCACCGGTATGACGTGATTAACTGAAAATTTTTATGTAATAATATATATATTTATCAATTATTTATATTTATTTTTACTTGTAAATTAGTAAGGTAGTTGACAAATTTATAATGGGCTATACCATTAATGGATGAGCCCATTCCAGCGAAGCAAGCTCACGACCCTCCTGGAGAGGATTGAGGAGCATCCGAACCAGCCTCCGCGATTCATGATCGTGGTGACCGGCCCGCGTCAGACCGGAAAAACCACGCTGGTCCGGCAAGCTCTGGAACGGACCGACATCCCCTCCACCTACGTGCGCGGCGACCAGCCCGTGCCCCCGGGCGTCCACAAGAATGGCCTGTGGTTGGAACGGATCTGGAAGCAGGCCCGGACAGACGCTGAAGGGTCTCAGTTCGGGCATATCCTGGTGTTGGACGAGATCCAGAAGATCCGGGAGTGGTCCAGTGCGGTCAAGGCCTTGTGGGACGCCGATCGCTTCCACCAGCGCAAACTCCGCATCATCATTCTCGGCTCCTCGCCATTGATGATGCAGAAGGGGCTCAGCGAAAGCATGGCCGGGCGCTTCGAGGTCCTTCGGTTGACCCAGTGGTCGTACCCGGAAATGGCCGAAGCGTTCGGTTTCAGTCTGGACCAGTATCTTTACTTCGGGGGCTATCCCGGCGCGGCCCCCTTGATCGATCGGCCGGAACGATGGCAGCGCTATGTCCAGAATTCCATCATCGAAACAAATATCGAACGGGATATTGTCGAACGCATGGAAATCCGCAAGCCGGCGTTGCTCAAGCAATTGTTCGAGATCGGAGCGGAATTCAGTGCGCAAATCTTGTCGCACGGAAGCCTGCTCGGCCATTTGAACGAGAAGGGAAACATCACCACATTGGCAGATTACCTGGGTCTCCTGGCTCGTGCCGGCCTGTTGGCCGGGCTTGAGAAATATGCGGGAACCATCATACGGACCCGGAAATCAAACCCCAAGCTCCTGGTCCTGGACACCGCGCTCATGACCGCAAATAGCAGCTATACCTTCGAGGAAGCGAGAGCAGACCGAAGTTTTTGGGGCCACCTGACGGAAAGCACTATCGGGGCGCACCTGCACAATTCCGGCCTCGCGGACACACGGCTCTACTACTGGAGAGAAAGTCCGTATGAAGTGGATTTCGTCCTCCAATACGGCCGGAGGCTCCTGGCTCTGGAAGTCAAAAGCGGAAAACGGAGACGGAGCATCCGGGGCCTGGATGTGTTCCGGGACCGGTTCCCCTCCACGGACACCCTGACGGTCGGGACCGGAGGGGTTCCTTTCGAGGAATTCCTGTCTGTTCCGGCCCGCCACTGGTTCCGCGAAGATGACTGAGCCCGTCCCCCGCACCGTCTCGACCCTTGAAGAAGGATCGGAAGGCCACCTGCCCGCCCCCTGCACACCGTTGGCAGCGTACCGAGATTGTCCGGCCTATGTCCTGCTGGGTTCGCCCGGAATCGGCAAAACCGCTGTTTTCCGACGGGAGGCACAGGCGCATCCCAATGGGGCGCACGTCTCGGCGCGGGACTTTATCAATACAGACAACCCCGAGTGGCCCGACAAACTCCTGTTCATCGACGGCCTGGATGAAATGCGCGCCGGAGCGCAGGACGGGCGAACGCCCATCGATCAAATCCGCAGCAAACTTCAAAACCTGGGATGCTCAAGATTTCGCCTGTCCTGCCGCACGATTGACTGGTGGTGGATCCACGACCGGCAGAAAATGCAGCAGCTTGGCATAGAGGTGCGGTTGCTCATGCTCGACCCATTGACGGATGACTGTCTCCCGGAGGTTCTGCGCCAGCACGACAGCCCCAAAAACAGATCCCCCGAAGAGTTTATTTCACAGGCACAGGCTCACGGCCTTGGCGAATGGCTGAAGAACCCACAAACCTTGCTGTTGCTGGCCGATTCCATCGACGAACAAGGGGGCTGGCCGCATCACCATCGGGAAATTTACGAGAAAGCGTGTGAAACGCTACTGTCCGAACCCAACGAAGAGCACATCAAGTCCGGGGCTCGCCAGGCCCCCATGGACACCCTGTTGGAGGCGGCTGGGCGCATATGTGCGGTTCAGTTATTGAGCGGCGGCGCAGGCTACACGCTGCCCTCGGGCAAACCGAATAGAGATTATCCTGCACTGGAATCCGTGGTTCCCATGGATATCGGGAAGCAAGTCGCGCGAACCCGGGTGTTCGACAAGATCCCAGGCCTGGAGCGAGTCGTCCCCGAGCATCAATGCACCGCAGAATTTTTAGGCGGCCGTTACCTGGCGGAAAAAGTGGCGGAAGGATTCTCCGTCAACCGGATTCTCGCGCTGATGTCCAGCGCGGATGGGGTCGTCGTCCCTAAATTCCAGGGGGTTGCCGCCTGGCTCGCGGCGTATAGCCGCCCTGCCCGGAAAGAATTAATCAAGCGCGTCCCTTTGGAGCTTGCCCTCTATGGGGATGTCGAATCGTTCGACCCCGAGGACCAGCGCCTGTTGTTCGACACACTGAAAGAAAAGGCAAACGACAACCCCCGGTGCATTGATAGGGTGCGGAAAAATACTCCACTGCGCGGTCTGGCCAGCCCCCACCTGCACGCGTATCTAAAAGAAGCCTTATCGTCTCCAGTGACCCGTCCGGGTGAACAGTCTTTCCGCTACCTGGTACTCAAGGCGCTTCATGGCAGCGCGCCCGTGCCGGGCGTTTCAGGCTCCCTGCTGGAAATCATCCGGGACGAGAAGTCCTGGCCCGCCCACAAGGAACTGGCGCTTGAGGTGTTCATACAATCTCGCACCGATGCGCCTGGTACGGAAGGCCCCCTAAAAGAATTACTGTCTGAAATCAGGGCGGGCACGATACGGGATTTCTGCGGCCGGTTACTGGAGACCGTATTGACCGAACTCTTCCCCCAGCATGTTTCTGCCGATGAGGCACTGGATTGCCTGATGGATTCGAGGCAACCCCCTGCCACAGGCCTCCACACCACTTGGCCCAAACGCCTGGTCGAGCAACTCGGGCCCAGGCAGCAGGCCGATATTCTCAACCGCCTGGCCACCCGCGTAGACGAAGTTCGAAACCCTAAGCGCACGCAGACAAGTTTCAGGCTGTTCGGGACTTTCCTCGACCTCTTCGAAGAGACCCTTTCGTCGACGCGCGACGAAGAAATCGATCTCGACGACCTGCGCCACTGGCTGGAAGCCGCCTCATGTTCCAAAATCCGGCACACCCTGCCTGGCGCCTTTCGACACACTGCGGCAGTCATTCGCGACTGGCTTGAAAATCGACCGGATGCGCACCGGGTGATTTTCGAGAGCGGCGTCAGAGCGTGGAGGGATACGGACGATTTCAAATTGCGTGCGCACGAGACAGGGAACTGGCTGTTCCAACTGCCGCCCGCGCCGGATTTCTGGCCGAGGTGCCTTGACCTTGCGGTTGGAGAGAAACACCCGGAAACCGCACGGTTCTTTCTGAAGCAGGTCGCCCATGCCTTGCTTCAGGAAACCCCTGACATCCCTCTCTCTCTCGACGACCTCCACGCCCGGGTCGCCGGGCATCCGGAACTGGAACAGGCTTTCGGGGATATGCTTGTTTCCGAGTTGTCCGAAGACTATTTCACGGAAGTCGAGACACGCCTACGGCGAATCGCCATGGACCTGCACGAGCGGGAGCAGGCTCGTCAGGACTGGGCCGGGGAGACCCGGGCCCAAGAAAAGGATCTGCGCCAGAATCGTGGCTCACCGGAACTGCTCCAGGATCTCTCCATCGCCTATTTCGGCGGTTTTTACGACGTTGAGGGCGAACAACCCCTGGCACGAATCCGAAACCTGCTGGACCACGATCACCGCTTGGCCCAAGTCGTGCTCGCGGCTTTCGAAGGAGCCCTGGCACGTGAAGATGCCCCTAGCGTCGGAGAAATCATCCGCCATGCGGAGCAAGGCCGGCCCCACCCATTGACGTACCCCTGTCTGGCCGGCCTGGAAGAAACCGGAGATCCCCCTTCAACGGACCCGGAAATCCGGCGGGCCCTGGCCTTTCACTATTTCGCCGATTCCATGCTGCCGGGTGAAGTACAAGCCCCGGCATGGTACGAAGCCCTACTTGCCAATCAACCCGAACTCGTGGCTGAAATCCTGATCAAGCGCATCCGCTTCCAGATGCGGAGAGGGGAAGAGTTCCTGACCGAGTCCCATGAACTGGCTTTCTCCAAGACTCACGCAAAGGTCGCCCGTCTGGCGGCCCTGCCTTTGCTCAAATCCTTTCCGATTTGCTGCACTGCCCGACAACTGCATGGGCTGGGGTTGTTGCTTGCGGCCGCATTGCTTCATTGCAAACGTATGGAGTTACGGCAACTGTTGAAAGAGAAGCTGGCGGCAAGCAAAACGAAAAACATGAACATGGGGCAACGCATTTACTGGTTGGCCGCGAGATTCCTCATCTCTCCAAAAACCCACCTTCAGCCATTGGAGGCGTACCTTTCCGGAGATGAGCCTCGAATGAGATATTTCGCAGGATTTGTCGGCCAAGCCAACGCGTTGCCAGAATGGAAAAGCCTATTGGAAGGGTGCCGTGAACCCCTCATCCGTTTGCTGGGCTCTTCTTTCCGACCCCTTTCCCTGGATGAAGGGCAGGCATGGAGTTCTCCTCCCATGGCCGCTTCGGACCTGATTCGCGGATTGATCGATCATTTGGCGGAAACCCCCACTGCAGATGCCACAGATATTCTCGGTCGTCTGGTCGCCGATGAATCCTTGTCTCCGTGGAAAACCGACCTCCAGTCTGCCGCAGATCAACAACATTCCCTACGCCGGCAGTCTGAATTCCAGCATTGCAGCGTAAGCACCCTCCTTCAAACCTTGGACAAGAAAAAACCCGCCCATGTGGATGACCTGGTCGTCCTGCTCCTGGAATGCTTCGGTGAGATGGGCGAGAAAATACGCCACGGCAGCACGAACGACTGGCACCAGTACTGGAACCAGCCGCCCCGGCGAAGCCCAGAGCTGTGGAGGCCAAAACATGAACCCGATTGCCGGGACGCATTCCTCTCCGATATGCAGGAAAAACTCGAACCTCTGGAGATCCACGCACACCGGGAAGGCTCATGCGCAGACGACACGAGAGCCGACATCCAGGTGTTTTACAAAAACCTCAACCTCCCCATCGAGGTCAAGAAAAGTCATTCCGGTGACCTATGGGCAGGAATCCAAAAGCAACTCATCCCGAAATATACCCGGGACCCTGGCGCCGGGGGTCGGGGAATCTATCTCGTGTTCTGGTTCGGCGCAGACTCCGACACGAATCCTGGTACGGGGGTACGCCCCACCAGCCCCAATGAACTCCAGCATCAACTGGAGGACTCCCTGGCGCCAGAAGAAGCAGACCGGGTGTCCATTCACGTGGTGGATGTTGCCCGCCCTTGAAGGCAGCCCCCACGATCCGGTGCGCGAGCACGCAACTGCACAGGGAGGGGCGGGTTACCCCGATCGCGCATCCAGGTACGCCTTCTCGGAAATGGCGGTCCAGTCCCGCGCCTGGGCATAGAACGCCTGGTAGCTGTCGTTCACCCGCCGAACGAAGGGGTCCCCCCCGGCCACTTCCTCGATGACCGCGGCCGTGTGCTGCCGCAGGGTACGCAGCATCTCCGGCGGGAAGGGCCGGAGTTCGACCTGATATTTCTCGACCAGCACCTTCAGCGCATCGTTGTTATGCGCGGTGAAGTCGGCCATCATGTCGGCGTTGGCCACGATGCCGGCATGCCGCACGATGGCCTGGAGGTCCCCCGGCAACGCCTCGAACGCCGGGCGGTTGACCAGGCACTCCAGAGTCGTGCCGGGGTCGTGCCAGCCGGGGTAGTAATAGTACTTAGCCGCCCGGTGCAGGCCGAACGCCAAATCGTTCCACGGGCCCGTCCATTCGGTGGCATCGATGGCCCCGGTCTGCAGCGCCACCAGCAATTCCTTGCCACTGAGCGCCACAGGCGTGACCCCCACCCGGCGCAGCACCTCGCCCCCCAGCCCCGGGACGCGCATGCGCAAGCCCTCAAGGTCTTCGAGTCGATGGAGTTCCCGCTTGAACCATCCGCCCATCTGGACCATGGAATTGCCGACGGCCAGAGGAACGATGCCGAACGGGGCGTAGGCCTCTTCCCACAATTCCAGTCCACCCCCCTTGTACAGCCAGCTGTTCATTTCGTTGGCCGTCATGCCGAACGGCAGGGTCGAGAAAAAGTAAAACGCCGGGCTCTTGCCTTTCCAGTAGTAGGACACGCTATGGCCCATCTGCGCCGCACCCTGGCTGACGGCATCGAACACCTCAAACGCCGGCACCAGTTCGTCGGCGCCATAGACCTGAACCTGCAGGCGCCCGCCGGACATCTCGCCGATCGTCTGTGCCAGAAACTCCGCGCCCGTGCCGATTCCGGGGAGGTTCTTCGGCCAGGCGGTCACCATCTTCCAGCGCAGCGGTTCGTCGGCATCCGACTGCCGGGCCCGCCCCAGCCCCGCCGCCGCGGCAATCCCACCGGCCCCCAGGAATTCTCGCCGCCGCATCACGAGCCGGAAGCCTGCGCCCCGCGGGCATACCCCCGCAGCAAAACCTCGAAGTCCTGTTCCCTGAAGTGGAACTCCGGGTTGTTCGCCTGTTCCTTGCGGCAGGAGCGGTGGAGACGCTTGAGATTTCGTGGCTTCCAGAGCGTCCCGAACCGGACCCGGCATCGGTCGAAGTCAATCAGGAAAAAATCGCCCGTCGGCTGCAACAGGATATTGCTCAGATTGAGGTCGGCGTGCCAGACCTGCCCATCATGGAACCGGCGCAGCAACGCCCCGAGCGTCTCCCATTCGGCCGCCGACAAAGCCCGCTCGCGCAGGATCTGGGTGAGGGAACGGGCGCGGGAAATCCGGGTGACGATCAGGTCGGCGCGATACACCAGCCCGCTGCGGATCACTCTCCAGGCCACCGGATTGGGCACGGGCAAGCCCTTCCCGGCCAACTCCTGCAAGATCCGGGCTTCTCTCGCCGGACGCGACCGATTCAGCCCGGTCCACAGGTAGCGGTCTTTCAGGACTTGCGCCACCTTGCCCCCGCGGTGGTAGTGCCGCAGCGCATACTCCGTGCCCTCATGACGGAACAGCCAGACCGTGCCTCGCCCGCTGCCGAAACTGGACAGCATGCCCTGCACGCTCAGGTGATGCGGGTCGAAAAGTTCCGGGGACGCCTGTGACAGCCATTCCGGGTCGTAGGCGATATGGCCCTGCCCGTCTTCCAGCATCAATTTCTGCATGCGAAAATCTCCGCGCCCATCATAGCCGCCAGGGATCTTGCCCCTCACGCTCCACCGGCAACGCTTTCAAACGTCTCCGGGATCGCCCCCTCGTGACGACAGGCAACCGGCGGGTCAATACTCGACGTAGGACTTCTCTTCCTGGATCCCGGAACCCAGCAACACGTTGATCTGTTTCTTGGCCGCGGCACGCTGGTCGTTCTGCACATAGACGGAGCGCGCCAGGTCGATGAATTCCTGATCGAACTCCTGCCTGGATTCCTTGACACGGATCTGGTCTTCAATATCCCACAACGCCTGGTTGATGCCTTTCAGGGTCTCCTTCAGGGGCGGAATCGCCTCGGTATCCGCCGAGACCGCCGCCCATGCCCGGGCCAGCAGATCCAGCTCCGTTCTCACATTCCGCAGTTTCTCTTCGTCCGTTATCCGCTCCGCCTTGATTTCCAGGATGGTGATCTTGTCCACCAACTCCCCGGGCGATACGGGCACACTGATCTGTTCCATGGTTTGAGTCCTTAATTGTCCGTTATGAATTCCCGGCAAGAACATCCAGACGCGCCGTCACTTCATCCACGTCGATCAAGTCCATGACGCCTTCGTATTCCAGTTTCGTGCCCCATTTTAATTCATCCTCAGGCGTATTCCTGAACGTTTGCGCCGCCACGCCGTACTTGTTCACGCACCACTGGCGGCTGAAATAGGGGCCGCTGCGCTCGGGATTGCTCGCGGCGTACAGGCCAATGACGGGGGTGTCGACCCCGGCCGCCAGATGCGCCGGGCCGGAGTCCGGCGAGATGAGGGCATCCGCGCCTTGCAGCAGGGCCAGAAACCTCTTCAAGGTGTCCCGGCCGATCAGGTTCAGGGCTCCGGCGCGCATGTGGCTTTCGATGTCCTGCCCCATCCGGCGTTCCGCGGCGGACGGGCCTCCGCAGAGGATGACCCGGGCATCCAGCGTATTGACCGCGTGGTCCGCGACGGCGGCATAGCGGGACGCACTCCAGTTTCGCAGCGGATGGCTGGAGCAGGGGCTGATGAGCAGGTTGAAGCGGCCGGCCGGCAGATGTTCCCCGGCAAACTCGCGGGCCTCCTCCGGAATCTCGTAGTCCCAGCGCATGTCCCGGTCACGCAGGCCGAGATATTCAATGAAACTGAAAAAACTGTCCAGCACATGCTGCCGGGGCACCGGCGAGACATGCTGGCGGACGAACAGGGCGTGCAGGTCCTTGGCGCGGGCCCGGTCGTAGCCAAGCTTCAGTTCGGCGCGGACCCGGGTGCTGATGACATGGGCCCGCATCGAGACCTGGGGGCACAGCAGGACATCAAACCGGCGGCGGCGAAGTCTCCGGGCCACCCGGCGCAGGCTGTCCAGGAAGCGGGCCTTGTCGAATTCGACGAATTCGATGTCCGGGAGGTCGCGGACCAGGCGCGCCTCGCTTTTCCCGATGATCCAGGTCAGTTCCGTCTCGGGCCAATATTTCTGGATCGTACGCACCACCGGGACCATATGCGCGACATCGCCCATTGCGGACAGGCGCAAAAGGCAGAGGGACTTCGGCGGACCTCCCGTTGCGTTCATGGCCAAAACAGTGGACGGCGCAAAAACCCCGTCAGCCGAAACATCGGCAACTCGCAAATGTTGGCTTCTCCCATCAGGGACGACTCCAGACTAAAACTCTGGAGCATTATCCCCGACTCCCTCTCTTTGCACACGAACGAGCCATCTAGCTGGCCACAAGATCGCCACCCCAAAGGTGATCGATGAAGTCCGCTGCCGGCAAAATGTCGACACCATCGTCTGTACGCCACGCCCGCGGTTCAAGGCACACGACGACACGACGGCAAGATGAAGGGTTGTCTTTGACCAAGCTACGCAACCCTCGAAGATGTTTCGGCGTGATCCTGGCGCTGGCCTTAGCCTCGATTGCGAGCCGCATGTCACCCAGCACGAAATCCACTTCGGTCCCGCCCGAAAGCCTCCAATAGGATAGTTTCTCGTTTAGCTCGTGATAAGCAAGAAAAGCGGATAATTCGTGAAAGATCCAATTTTCAAAGGCTTTCCCATAAAGTTCCGATCCAGGCACCAACTTCCCTCTTCTCGACAACCCGTTGACGACCCCAACATCGGAAAAATAAAACTTCGGTGCACGCACGACTCTTCGTTTTTGACGCCTTCGATAAGCCGGAAGCCAGCGCCCGAGCAAGGTGTCCTCCAAAATACCGAAATAGGCTTTCGCGGTGGGGACCGACACGGCGCAATCGCTTGCGATGTTGGAGAAATTGATGATCTCCCCATCGCACAATGCCGCCGCATCCAAGAAGCCTGAAAAGTCGGGAAGGTGCCGAACCAAACCTTCTGCCGCAATCTCTTCCTTGAGATAGTCGGCAACGTATGCTTCCAGCAACCTCGCTGGTCGGTCCGCCTCGTAGATCTGCGGCAGATAGCCATGATTGAGCATCCGGGACAAATCGAACTCGGCTCCCAGCTCCTTTGCCGTCAAGCCGAACAACTCGTACCGAACCGCCCGCCCGCCCAACAAGTTGGCAGCGCCACGCCTCACCTTGCGCGCACTCGACCCGCACAAGGCAAAACGGCAACCGAAGTTTTCGATCAACCAATGCACCTCGTCGAGCAGGGCCGGGACTTTCTGGATCTCGTCAATGACGATCTGGCTTCCCCGCTCCGGCAATCCTTCTTTCTCGATCTCCAGGCGCAAGGACTCGGGTTTGTCGGCATAGCGCCTGAATTCATCGGCTTTCAACAGATCAAGCCAACGGCTTTTCGGATAGCACTGCCTCAGGAGCGTGCTCTTGCCCGTCTGACGGGGCCCCCATAGGAAAAAACTCTCTTCCCCGGGCGGCGGCAATACCAGATTTCTTCTATACATACTTTAAATATACACGATTATTTAAAGTTGTGTGTTAAATTTACACATCAATCGGTCATGCGAAGTCACCTTTTATCTGTCTCCTATGGCCGCACTCAAAACACGGTCAATTTCTCCTTTTTGCTAGACTGTCGGCGTCTCTCGACGAAATTGTCCCGCAGTGCGCCACCCCATCTTCCCTGTCGTCCTCTCCGGCGGCGCCGGAAGCAGGCTTTGGCCCCTGTCCCGGGAAACCTATCCGAAACAGCTCATCGCCCTGGTCGACGAGCACACCCTGCTGCAGGCCACCGTCCTTCGGCTCACGACACTCCAAGACCTCCGCTCGCCAATCGTGGTCTGCAACGAGGCACACCGGTTCATGGTGGCAGAACAACTCCAGGCCGTCGGGGCGGCGCCCGATGCCATCCTGCTGGAACCGATGGCGCGAAACACCGCGCCCGCCATCGCCGTGGCGGCACTGGAAGCCCTGGGCCTGTGCGATGAAACCGACGAGCCTATCCTGCTGGTCATGCCGACGGATCATGTGATTCGCGACAACGAAAAATTCGCGCGGGCGGTCGAGGAGGCCGTGCAAGAGGCGGCCGCCGGGAAGCTGGCCGCGTTCGGTGCGACCCCGGGCTATGCGGAAACCGGGTACGGATACATTCAGGCCGGGCCGGAAACCGGGACCGGAACCCGGGCCCGGGTGGTGGACGCGTTCGTGGAAAAACCGGATCGAGAGCAAGCCGTGGCCCTGATTGGGGCCGGGGCATGCTACTGGAACAGCGGGATGTTCGTATTCGGCGCCCGCCGCTACCTTGAGGAACTCGGCCGTCATGCGGCCCCCATCCGGGACGCGGCGCAAAAAGCCCACGAGAATGCGAAGCAGGACCTCGACTTTCTGCGCCTGGACGCAGAAAGTTTTGCCGAAGCGCCCAATCTTTCCGTGGACTACGCCGTCATGGAACACACCTCGGATGCGGTCGTGGTTCCCTTCGATGCCGGCTGGTCCGATATCGGCTCCTGGGCAGCCCTGATGGAACTGTCCACGCTCGCCCAGAGAGACGAAGCGGGGAACATCGTGCAGGGCGACGCGATCCTGCAGGATGCCCGCAATACCTACATCCGTGCGAACCGCCGGCTCGTCGCGGCGCTCGGCGTGGCGGACCTCGTCATCGTGGACACGCCCGACGCCCTACTCGTCGCCGACCGCAACGCGACCCAGGACACGCGCAAGATCGTGGACCGGCTCCGGCAGGCGGGGCGGGACGAATACCGCCACCCCAGAAGGGTCTACCGTCCTTGGGGCCATTACGAACGAGTGGACGGCGGCGACGGCTTTCAGGTCAAACGCCTGACGATCCGTCCGGGGGGGCAGCTGTCGCTGCAGATGCATCAGCACCGCGCAGAGCACTGGGTGGTGGTGCGCGGCACCGCCAAGGTCACGCGGGGAGAGGAAACCTTCCTGCTGTCGGAGAACCAGTCCACCTACATCCCCCAGGGGACCCGGCACCGGCTTGAGAATCCCACGGAGGACATGCTGGATTTAATCGAGGTGCAGTCCGGCAGCTACCTCGGCGAGGACGACATCGTGCGCTTCGAGGATGTCTACGGACGCTCCAGCCCGAAGCCTCCGGAAGAATGAGCTGCGGCGTCCGGATTTAGTTGGGCGCCCCGGGATGCGGGTCCGCCCGATGCGCTACTCGATCAGCGGCACGGTGTACATCAGCGATCCGATGGCACCCTCGTTGCCGGCGAAATTGCCGTGGCACATCACGCAGCGTTCCAGGACCACGGGGACGGCCGTCGCCTTGCGCAGGTAGCGCTTGCCTTCGAGGGTCACCACATCCTCGTGGGTCGCTTCGCCGGCGAGAATCTTCTCCTTGGCCGCCTTCTCGAAATCATCCTTCGGCGCATTCACTCCCGGGTTCACCAGCACCTCGGTCAGCCCGACCAGGCGCACCTCGTGGTAGCCGTTCTGGTCCATGGTGTCGAACAGCATCTTCGCGGCGCTGGCCCCTGAAAACTTGGAGGGGTCGGTCACATACTTGTCCGTGATCAGGACAATGGCGGTCTTGTAGAGCGTGTCGAGCATCTCGACCTGGTGGCGTGTCCGCGTGACCGCCGAGTCCTCGCCCGCGGTGACAATGTCGTGCAGAAAGACCAGGGACAGGCTGACCGTGGCCAGTCCGGCGAAAACGTATTGCCGCTTCTTCATCTTGTCCTCCTTTGGCAGAGTCAAGATTGTACCAGCCGCAGGGCCGGCACAGGGGAGATTTCTGATCGGCCCGTGCGGCGGCCTTCGGCAAGGTCTGAACCGACGGATCGAATCCATCGAGACCTTGTCACAAGAGGTGGCCGCATGGCAGGCGCACCGGGGTCGGATGAAGGCGACAGTGGACTGGCCGTTCATGACCCAGGATGCCCGCATCAAGATGAAACGCCTCTATCCGACATTGGGTGCGTGACGCGGCGCTAGATTCAGCTACTGACGGAGTAGATTTAGAGCTTTTAATTTTCCCCAACTAGCAAGCGCAGCTTTAGTGCGTTGGTGACCTTAAGTACAGTTGCGAGCTCAGGATTACCCTCTGAACTGAGTGCACGGTACAGCGCTTCTCGGGCAAGCCCGGTTTCCTGGGCAATCTGACTCATACCCTTTTCCCTGGCCATCTGCCCCAGCAGCGAAACAAAGGCTTTGGAGTTACTGTTTTTCAGCGCAACATCCATGTCACGTTTCACATTGATATTGATATCCGATCTCTTGTTCTTAAAATCCGGTTCCGGCAGATCAAGATCCGTTTGTGTATGGAGTAATGAAGACCATTCGGTTGGCAAAGCCCGGCTTTCGAGACTCCGGCGCAGAGTATCCGTACATTGCAGAAGAAAAGTATCCCAGTCCGTTTCACTATTGAAGGTCAAAGTCTGTTTTTTCTGCATGTTTAATAATAAAGCCTTTTTCGATGCGCGTACCAGACGCAAAACATTCAGAACCGTTCCCGGACTTTTACCATCCCACACCATAAACCCGAACTCAGCCTCACGTACCATCTCACGATCCTTCGCAGCATAAAACTGGAATTTCTTTTTGTTCCCAGAGGCATTGATATGGCGTGTTGTCCATTGGCCCACATTGTTACGACAGGATTCACCAGAACAATACACAGTCACATCATCGTAATGTTCATTAGCAAGGTGTTTCTGAACAGCTTTATCCACCCCGTTAGCGTCTCCAACCAAGATCGAATAACTCTTCTCAGTTACATCGTTAAGCCAATGTTTTACCTGTTCCGGCAAGAGTGAAATGTGGCGCGAGCCTCCTATGAACACAGTATTCATTTAGCGTTTCTCGTTTTGGTCACCGTCAGAACACGAACGGCCTCCGCTTCACCCTGGCTGACAAGTAAATCGGTTACCGCGTTCATCGTAGCCCCAGAGCGGTATAGGTCGTCAAATAATAGAATGCTTTTACCCTCCGTATAGGCGCGGTCAACTGCATACAGTCCGTCCAACAATTCCTTCCGTTTGTCCCTATCCAAGACACCCTTTAGCTGGGTGGCCGGACGAGTAGCAGTCACACATTTAACAACAGGCAAACCCAGTTTTTTACCAATTCCCCGGGCTAAAACGATTACCGGCTGGACACGCCGCCTTCCAGAAGGTGGAACTGGAACTATCAAATCAAACTTACTCTTTGAACGCTGTAAGAATGTGGCTGCAGCTCCAATAATTCCATCTGCTGCTGATACATCACTGTGATACTTAAGCTGATACAGCAGTTCACCAACCTCAGAGCGTTTTGTATCGAAAATGTCGTGACCCTGTTCATTGATACCAAGGTGTGTACTGCTTATTGTATGGACATCCAAAGCGTAGCCCAACGTCCATTTGCCCTTGATCCGTTTCGGGTTGGTCGCTACAACCACAGGGACGTGCCTCAGACTAAGCAGGTGCTCTACGATTAGGACTATTGTAACCCACAGGTTACAGGCTAGCAAGCATGATTCCGCCGCAAGGCAACGGGAACTTCGTGGCCGCCATGGAGCGGGTTCTGGACGTGTACCGCCGCCCGTACGACCCGGCCTTTCCGGTGGTGTGCATGGACGAGATGCCTCGCCAACTGGTCGGGGAGGCTCATCCGCCCATCCCCATCGGCCCGGGTCGGGAGGCTCGCCAAGACTATGAGTACCGCCGTCTCGGGACGTGCAACGTGTTTAGGGCCATCGCCCGGCGGTTATGCCTCGGCTTCGCCCGGTTCGCGGTCCATCGAAGACGCCAGCAAGGCATTCATCCGGTTGACGAAGCCGCCCGGATCCTCGATCATCCCGCCATCCGCCAATACCGCCTGATCCAGAAGCCAGTGCGCCCACTCCGGAAAGTGTTCCTCATCGGCCTGCATCCGCTGCAGCAAGCCGTGGTCCGGATTGATCTCCAGGGTCAGTTTCGGCTTCGGCAGGGCCTGTCCCTGCCGGCGCATCAGTTCCTGCATCGCCGGCGAAAAGTCGTGATCCCCCCGAACCAGGCAGGACGGCGAATCGGTCAGGCGTGAGGAACGGCGCACCGCCTCCACCTCGTCACCCAAGGCCTCCCGAATCCGCCCGCACAACGGGTCCTCGTCGGCCTCTTCTTCGGGTTTCTGTTCCACGTCCTCGCCCCCCGGCAGATCCAGGTCCCCCTTGGCCACCGACTGGAATGACTTGCCCTCGTACTCACGGACCCAGTCCATCACCCATTCGTCCACCGGGTCCGTCAGCAGCAGCACCTCGATGCCGCGCTTCTTGAACACCTCCAGATGCGGGCTGCGCCGGGCGGCGGCCAGGCTGTCGATGGTGAGGTAGTAGATCTTCTCCTGCCCGTCCTGCATGCGCCCGATGTAGTCGTCCAGGGTGACCGTCGGCGTGTCTTCGTCGTCCCGGGTTGAATGGCAGCGCAACAGTTTCAGGATCCGGGCCTGGTTGCCCATGTCCTCGATTGCGCCTTCCTTCAGCACGGCGCCGAATTCCTTCCAGAACTCCGCATAGACTTTTTCCTGGCTGTCGCTCAGGTTCTCCAACAGGTCCAGCACCCGCCGTACGCAGGCGCTGCGGATGGTTTCCAGTACGCGGTTGTTCTGCAGCAATTCCCGGGAGATGTTCAACGGCAGGTCGCTGGAATCGACCACTCCCCGCACGAAACGCAGGTATCGCGGCATGAGCTTGTCCGGCTCATCCAGGATGAACACCCGCTGCACGTACAGCTTGACGCCGTGCTGCGGGTTCGGGTCCGCCAGGTCAAACGGGGCCTGGCTCGGCAGGTACAGCAACAGGCTGTATTCGTTGCGGCCTTCCACCCGGTGATGGGTCCAGGCCAGCGGCGGGTTCGGGTCGTGCGCGACATGCGGGTAGAACTCGATGTAATCCTCGTCGCCCAGCTCTTTTTTCGGGCGCATCCAAAGCGCGGTCGCCTGGTTGACCGTGTCCCAGTCGTCCGTCGGCTGCCCCTGGTCGTCGCGCGACTGCACGCAGATCGGAAACGGCGTGTGGTCCGAGTAGCGCTTGACGATCTCGCGCAGTCGAAAATCTTCCAGGAACTCCGACTCGTCCTCTTTCAGGTGCAGGGTGACCGAAGTGCCACGCGGGACCGGATTCACCCGGGACAGGTCGTAGCCGCCGCGCCCGTCGGACTCCCAGCACGTGCCCTGTTTGCCGCCGGCGCGGCGCGTGACCAGGGAGACCCGGTCGGCCACGATGAAGGCCGAGTAGAAGCCAACCCCGAACTGGCCGATCTGGCTGACTTCGCCCTGTTTCTCTTCGCCGAGCGATTGCAGGAACGCGCGCGTGCCAGAGCGCGCGATGGTGCCGATATTGTGGGTCACTTCCGCGCGACTCATGCCGACCCCGTTGTCGGAAATCGTCAGGGTCCGGGCTTCCGCGTCCACCGCGATGCGGATCCCGAGGTCGCTGTCCCCCTCGTACAGGCCGTCGTCCGACAGCGCCTCGAAGCGGAGCCGGTCCAGCGCGTCCGCCGCGTTGGAGATCAGTTCGCGCAGGAAGATTTCCTTGTGCGAATACAGGGAGTGGGCGACCAGGTGGAGCAGTTGGTCGACTTCCGCCTCGAAGGCGTGGTGCTGTTTCTTGGGTTCCGACACGGCTGGGGCCTGTTTATCTTCGACAGGGCTTAAATTGCGGTGTCGGAAGCGCTTTTTCAAGTCACCGGCACACTTTTCCTCGCCGGACTGCCGCCGCAGTCTCGAAAATGTCGTCGCGAATGGAAGTGCCGTCTTCATGCAAGATGAGGCTTACGTTGACAAGAATTTCCCCAGGGCGAAACAGAGCGGGTTGGCGACCTATAATAGGGGAATCGAACCTTGGATCGTCTTTATGACTGGAATTTCCGCACCCGCAGTCACCTTTGATTACCCTGAGACTCGTGCCATCGAGATGGGGCGGGGCGGCTATACCCGTGCGGAACGGACGCAATTGATGGAGCAGGCGCGGGCGCTACTCGCCCGCGAGAATGCGCTCCTGGTCGCCCACTACTACACCCATCCAGACCTTCAGGAACTGGCGGACAGCAGCGGCGGCCTGGTGGCCGACTCGCTGGAAATGGCCCGCTTCGGTGCCACCCAGCCGGCGCAGACCCTGGTCGTGGCCGGCGTCCGCTTCATGGGCGAGACCGCCAAGATCCTGAACCCGGAAAAACGCATCCTGATGCCTTCGCTGGAGGCGGAATGCTCGCTGGATCTCGGCTGCCCAATCGAGTCGTTCTCGGCGTTCTGCGACGCGCACCCGGACCGGGCCGTCGTGGTCTACGCCAACACCTCCGCCGCCGTCAAGGCGCGCGCCGACTGGGTCGTCACCTCAAGTTGCGCGGTGCGGATCATCTCGCACCTGATGGACAACGGGGAGAAGGTCCTGTGGGCACCCGACCGCCATCTGGGCCACTACCTGCAACGGGTCACCGGGGCGGACATGGCCTTGTGGCAGGGCCATTGCGTGGTGCACGACGAATTCAAGTCGCGCAAGCTCGGGGAGCTAGTCGCGGAACACCCGGAAGCCGCCGTGCTGGTGCACCCGGAGTCCCCCGAGGACGTCATCGACCTGGCCGACGTGGTCGGCTCCACGACGGCCCTGATCCAGGCCTGCCAGGACCTGCCCAATCCGACCTTCATCGTCGCCACCGACCGCCAGATCTTCCACAAGATGCAGCAGGCCGCACCTGGGCGGAACTTCATCGAAGCCCCGACCGGCGGCGAGGGCGCCACCTGTAAGAGCTGCGCACATTGCCCCTGGATGGCCATGAACGACCTGTCTCGACTCATCGAGACCCTGGAGACCGGGCACAACGAAATTCACGTTGAGGAAGAGATCCGCCGCCGGGCCCTGCGGTCCACCCGGCGGATGCTCGAATTTACCGCGCACTGATCAGGCGATATCCAGCGGGTCCACGTCCAGCGTCCAGTTCACCCGGCCTTTTTTGCCCGGCTCCCGAAGCCAGTCTTCCAGGCCGCGCTCCAGCGCCTTTCGAGAGGCCGCCTGCAACAATAGCTGAGCCCGCCACAGCCCGGCGCGCTTCGGCATCATGGCCGGCGCCGGCCCCCGCACGGACACGCCGGCGGCGGTCTCCATCCGGCGGCGGGCCTCCAGCAGGAAGGTTTCCGCTTTCGGGTACTCCTTGTGCTGCGCCCGCAGCACCGCCCAATGACTGTAGGGCGGCAAGCCCAGTTCGTGCCGCCGGGCCGACAGGCGCTCCAGCCAACTCTCGTAGCTCTCGTTGAGCAACTGCCGCAGCATCGGGTGCCGCGGCAGGCCGGTCTGCAACAGGACCCTGCCGGGCTTGACCCGGCGGCCGGCCCGGCCCGAGACCTGGACCAGCATCTGCGCCATTCGCTCCGGGGCCCGCAGGCGGGGGCTGAACAACTGGGAATCAATATTGATGACGCCGACCAACGTCACCTCGGGAAAGTCATGCCCCTTGCACAGCATCTGGGTGCCGACCACGATCCGGTAATCGCCGCGCCGCGTCTTTTCCAGGCTCCGCTCCAGTTCCCCGCGCCCGCGGACGTGGTCCCGATCCAGACGCAGGATCGGGCAATCCGGAAACTCGGCCTGCAACCGGTCTTCGACCCGCTGCGTTCCCGCCCCCAGCAGCCTCGCCCCCTGCTCGACTTCCTGCTCGCCAGACTGGCGGAACCCGCAGTGATGGCAAATCAGTTGCTGGCGCGGCTGGTGGTAAGTCAGGCTGACCTGGCAGTTCGGGCACATCACCGGCTCGCCGGTTCGAGGCGAATACAGGGTCGGGGCAAATCCGCGCCGGTTCAGGAACAGCAACGCCTGGTCCCCGTGATCCAGCGTCTCGCGCAACGCGCCCAGGAGCGGCTCCGACAGGCCGTCCGTCGTCGGGTGCTGGTTGAGGTCGATCAGTTCCGTGTTCGGCAGGACCGCCGGGCCGGCACGCGTCGGCAGGCGCAGGTGCTGGTATTTACCCACCTGCACGTTGTGCCAGGTTTCGATCGACGGCGTGGCCGTGCCGAGGATGATCGGAACCCCGGCCCGGTGCGCCCGGTAGACCGCGACGTCGCGGGCGTGGTAGCGAAAGCCTTCCTGCTGCTTGAGCGAAGGGTCGTGTTCTTCATCGATCACGATCAGTTGCAGGTCCCTAAACGGCAGGAACACCGCCGAGCGGGTCCCCACCACGATGTCCGCCTGCCTGCTTTGCGCCAGGAGCCAGGTCAGGTACTGCTCGCGTGCCGTGCACTCGGAATGATACACCGCGATGCGGGTCTGGGCATCGCGCGCCAGCCGGTCGCGCAACTGCGGCGCGAGGCCGATCTCCGGAACAATCAGCAGGACCTGCCCACCGCGTTCCAGCACCGAGCGGATCACGGCGCGGTACACCTCGGTCTTGCCGCTTCCGGTGACGCCGTGCAGCAACGTGCAGCTGAATGCGCCCAAACGTTCCCGCAACGCCGCTACGGCCTCGCGCTGGTGCGGGTTGTGGACCACGTCCTTGGGGATGGTGGGCGCAGGGAGAGCCGGCAGGCGGAAGTCGGCTTCCACCAGCCCCTGTCCGATCAAGGTCTTGAGCGGGGTGGCGGGATTGCGGCACAGTTTCCGCAATTGCTCCCGGGTCAGGCCTTCCTCGCAATCCTGGATGGCGCGCAGCAATGCCTGGCGGACGGGGGCGCGGCGATGATCCCTGGGGTCCGCTTCCCGTCCGCCTTGCGTCACTCGCCATACCGTCGTCCCGGCCAGTTCCGTCGACTCGCCCTTACGCAGGTGCGTCGGCAAGGCGGCGTTGATCACCTGCCCGATCGGGTGCTGGTAGTAGCGGGCCGCCCAGGTCATCAATTCCAGCACGCCGGGCTCAATGACCGGGGCTTCGTCCAGCACGGCCCCCACCCGCTTGAGTTCCGGCCCCCCGGCAGGCTGCGGCCGGGACTCCAGGACCACGCCGACCTGTTTTCGGGGACCGAACGGCACCCGCACCCGGGTCCCGGGCGGCGGCAGCGCCCCCCGGGCCGGCGGCAAATAGTCGTAACCGTGGCGGATCGGCGCATCCACGGCCACGTGCAGGCACAGTTCAGTCATGCGTCATCTCCGGGATACCCGGATTGTGGATAACTCTGGGGATAACACGGGGTAGAAAACCGGATAAGGCTGAAAATAAAGGGTTTTTTTAGGATTACCCCCCCGCGACGCATGGATTTATAAATATTGTTATTTTTCATATAGTTATGATGTTCGCGCCATGAATCCGGCCGGCTTCGGCGGAAATATGCGGGCAGACATGCTGATTTCATAATCGAATGTTGGCAATTATGGATTTTTCAGAGACATTCTGACGCATTCCCGAATAAATTTGAACAAGGCTTCCGTGCTTGAGCCGTTCAGGGCTGTGCCGCACGGTCCGGAAACAATCCCGGAAACCAGCGCGAGGCGAGACGGGCCGGGAACGTGATTCTTAGCGGGGCACGGGTGCTCTCGGACGAAAGCACGCCCCGGCTGACGAGGGCGGAGGTGATCCTGCGGGCCTGCCGCTCGCCCACATCGACGAGGCCGCCGACGGCATGGCGCGGAAGCTCGCCGTTGCGGAGGACCGCTTCGAGTACGGCCCCCGCCTGGGCGGGCAAGCGCCTGCCCTGGATTTCTTCTTTTGCCCAAACCAGGATTCTGTCGCGCAACTGATCGGGCCGGATCAAGCCCTCCATAAATTCGATCTGGTCGATGCAGGTGTCCAGGAAGAAAGTCGTGAAAGCAGCCAAGGCCTCTTCGCTGAGCTGGCCGCGACCATCGAGGTCGTTGCGGCGGGCCCGGTCGCAGGCGGCAAGATGCCCCATGTAGGCGTTCTTGTTCCGCGCCAGGCCCCGCGACACGGACCAAACCCCGCCCGTGTCCAGGACATCCCGAAGCAGGGCATCCGTCATGAGACGGGCCACCCGGCCGTTGCCGTCCGGAAACGGGTGGATCCACAAAAACCGATGGTGCATCGCCGCCAGGGACAAGGCCGTCTCCATTCTGCCGAGACCCGAATAGACTTCTTCAAAACGCCCAAGGAAGCGGGGAATCTTTTTCCAGCCCACCGCCACGTGCTGGCCAACCTGTACATCATGAGCGCGCAATGCTCCGGGAAGAATCCGGGACGGAGGCCGACGGGACGTGCCCGACGTCCAGAGCAGGTCGTCCGGAAGCAGGCGGCAAAACCGTTCGTGAATCTCACACAGGCCCGCCGCCGTCCGGGCCCGGCCTTCGAGACCGCCTTCGTCGATCCATGCCTGCACCGCAATATGCGCCTGAGCTTCGAGTTGGAGAATGCGTTTTTCGGGATCCTGGCTGTAGTCTCCCTGCAGGGCCTGTTCGATTTCGACCGGGTGCGTGTCGTGTCCCTCGATCAGGTTGCTGTAGTAGCAGTTCATGGATCGCACCAGGCCAGCCAGAGGGAGCGCGATCCCGGGCGGGAGGCTGCCTCGGAAGCCGGCCGCCTTCGCCGAAAGTTCGACGACCCGGTCGTTCAGTTTCTCCCGGTGCCTGGAAGTCGAATCGAAGAGCAACGGCTCAAAAAGGTAGAGATCCATCAGGTGCCCGCAATCAACATACGCCTACTTTCCGCATTAATGTCCGGTTCTATGTCCGGATGTGTTATTACTATAGCATTATTTTATAAGTGGTTTTAAATTTTATCCTTTTATGATATGTCCGGTTAGATTCACATCGTATCCTGAATAAAAATTCGACATTGCAAGGCTTTTGCCGACCTTTTTTGACACCCTGTGCCACCAATCACTCTAAGTCCACTAAAAAATCACCTAATCGGGCCACCTTCGAGATGATTCCACATCAGACGAGGACGAACACAGCGGGGTCGCCATGCAAGGCCTGCTTGCTGACATGGAGAAAATGCGTGGCGAGATTCGAGCCAATTTCAAGAGGCTCTACGGGTACATTCCGCTTGTCATGGACGCCGTCTCCGGCATCCTGAAATTGAATTGGCCGGAACAAAGACCCCGGCTTGTCTCCGGGTGTCGTCCCACACCGCTGCAGGAACATTCCGCTCCAAAAGGCCGGCTCCCTGATGCATCCGGTTGTAAAGTCTTGCAAATCAGTATAAAGTGGCGCGCAAAATAGGGTGCGGCCATGTTGGATGTCCTGACGCAGCAAATCCTCCGCACCGATATCTCCGGAATGCCGCTGGAGTGGATCGGTTATCAGGAGGCGGTTCGCCTGCATTATGCGGGGCAGGTCGCTTATGTCAGCGGCCAGGATATCTTGCGCGTGCGCGGCGGCTACAACGCCGTCACCGGGCGGCGCACCATCCTCACGCTCAACTCCATTGTCTCGACCTACGGCAACAACCACCTGCTGCGCGACACCTACACGCCGCCGCTGAATAATCCGACCCTGTTCAAGCGGGACGCCTGGCTGTGCCTGTACTGCGGCGACCCGTTCGAGCGCCGCGAACTGTCGCGCGACCACGTCCGCCCCCTGAGCCTGGGCGGCACCGACGAGTGGAACAACGTGGTGACCGCCTGCAAGCGGTGCAACAACCAGAAGGCCGGGCGAACCCCGGAAGAAGCCCGGATGCAGTTGCTCGCGGTCCCGTTCGTGCCGACCCATGCCGAGTACATCTACCTGCAGGGCCGCCGGGTTCTGGCGGACCAGATGGAGTTCCTGCGCGCCCACTTCCCCCGCACCAGCCCCTTGCGCGAGCGGCTCGCGAAGTGACGCAATCGCCGGGATCCCGCGCCGGGGTCCTGATCTCCAATCTCGGCACCCCGGACGCGCCCACCCCACGGGCGGTGCGCCGCTACCTGGCGGAATTCCTGTCGGACCGCCGCGTGATCGCGCTGTCCCCGCTGCTCTGGAAACCGATCCTGCACGGCATCGTCCTGCGCATCCGCCCCCGGCGCAGCGCCCGGCTGTACCGGAAGGTCTGGACGGAAGAAGGCTCGCCCCTGCTGGTCTACAGCCAGCGCCAGCGCGAAGCCTTGCAGGCGGAACTGGGCCGGCGCGGCCACGCGGTGCCGGTCGCCCTGGGGATGCGCTATGGCCGCCCGTCTATCGCGCAGGCCCTCGACGAACTGAAGGCCGTCGACACTCTGGTCGTCCTGCCGCTCTATCCGCAATTCTCGAACGCCACCACGGCCTCCACCCGCGACGCCTTGGCCCGGGGCCTCACCCGCCGGGCCTCGCCGCCCGAGATCCGTTTCATTGAACACTACGCGCACGACGGCGCCTACCTCGACGCCTGCGCCACGCAGGTCCGCGAGTTCCGGGCCCGGCACGGCGCCGGCGAAAAACTGATTCTCTCCTTCCACGGCCTGCCCCGGGAGTCCATTGCGCAGGGCGACCCCTACGCCCGGCAATGCCGCGAAAGCGCCGCCGAAATCGCGCGGCGCCTGGGCCTGCGCTGGGATCAGTGGGGCCTCACGTTCCAGTCGCGGTTCGGCCCCAAGGAATGGCTGACCCCCTACACCGACGAGACGCTGCGCACCCTCCCCGGAACCGGCATTCGCTCCGTCGACGTGTTCTGCCCCGGCTTCTCCGCCGACTGCCTGGAGACCCTCGAAGAGATCGAGCAGGAAAACCAGGCCGTGTTCCGCGCGGCGGGCGGAGAGGCTTTCCGGTATATTCCCGCGCTCAACGATGCCCCCGGCTACGTGCACGCCCTGGCGGGCCTGGTCGAAGCGCAGCTGCCCTGACCCATGCCGATTTTCGCGTTCTTCGTCCTGTTCTTCTTCCTGGAGCTGTTCCTGATGGTGATGACCGCCGTCGAATACGGCTGGGGCTTTGGGGTGTTCGGGTTCGAGGTCGCGACCGCAATCCTCGGCGTCGTGCTGATCCGGCGCAACCAGGAACTGACGATGCGCTCCCTGTTCCAGAAGACGGCCGGACCGGCACGAGCCGATTTCAGCCTGGCCTTGTTCCGCAGCGCCCGCGTCACGGTCGGCGGCCTCCTG
Source organism: uncultured candidatus Poriferisulfidus sp. (assembly GCA_965214545.1). Lineage (GTDB taxonomy): Bacteria > Pseudomonadota > Gammaproteobacteria > Poriferisulfidales > Poriferisulfidaceae > Poriferisulfidus. The sequence goes on from OZ243950.1 coordinate 989,169, forward strand.
CTGATCCTGCCGGGATTCATCACCGACAGCCTCGGCGCCGCCCTGCTGGTCCTGCCTGGGCTTCACGCGTTCCTGATCGGGTTGCTGAAAGCGCCCGGCTCGCCCCGCCGACCGCCGGAACCCCCCGAACCGCCCGATCCCCGCCGGCCCGGGCGAATCATCGAAGGGGAGGTCGAACCTCCCCGGAAGAATCCCGAAAACCGGTAAACTGGGAGCGCCTAAGACAGGATGGCGTCTCGCGAGGATCCACCCCCATGAACATCCCCCCCCTTGGAACACGAGCGGCCGGACTGGCCCTCACCCTCACCCTGTCCGCCCTGCCCGGCGTCCAGGCAGAAGAGGAAGAACAACAGGAGGTGGAAACCTTCAAGGTCACCGGCACCCGCCTGGAGACCAACCAGATCGCCAACACCACCCCGATCACCCAGGTCGGCTCGGAGGAGTTCCAGTTCCAGGGCAACGCCCGGGTCGAGGACGTGCTGCGCTCCTACCCGCAACTCTACGTGGCCCAGGGCTCCGGGGACTCCAATGGCTCCACCGGCACGGCGACCGTGGAATTGCGCGCCCTCGGCACCCAGCGCACCCTGGTGCTGGTCAACGGCCGCCGCCTGCCGGCCGGATCGGCGCAGCTGGGAGGCGTCGCCCCGGACATCAACCAGATCCCGGGCGCCCTCATCGAGCGGGTCGACATCTTCACCGGCGGCGCCTCCGCCGTGTACGGCTCCGACGCCCTCGCCGGGGTGGTCAACTTCATCCTGATCGACGACTTCGAGGGCCTGCGCGCGGATTTCCAGTACAGCGAATACCAGCACCACAACGACTCCGACCGCTGGAAGGAACTGATCTCCTCAAACGGAGAAGCCGTCGCCTCCGGCTACCAGAACGACGGCGACATCGCCCAGGGCGCCCTGATCGCCGGCTTCAACTTCGGAGACGGCCGCGGCAACCTCACCGCCTATGCGACCTACCGCGACATCGAGCCCGTCTCCCAAGCCTCCCGCGACTACAGTTCCTGTGGGCTGGACTCCCTGGTCACCCGCTGTCTCGGCTCCTCCACCATCCCGCAGGGCCGTTTCAGCGATTTCGGACTGGCGCCCCTGTTCGGCGGCTTCGGACCGTTCGTCGGAGGGTCGTCGTTCGACTATATCGTGGACGACCACGACTTCGTGGACCGCGAGGGCGCGACCTACAACTACGCCCCGTTGAATTACTTCCAGCGCCAGGACGAGCGCTACACCTTCGGCGCCTTCGCCCGCTACGACCTCACCCCGGAACTGGAAGCCTACGGCGAATTCATGTACATGCGCGACCGCACCACCTCCCAGATCGCCCCGTCCGGGAATTTCTTCCACACCTTCCAGTTGTCCTGCGCCCACCCGTTCCTGTCGGATGCGCAACGGCAGAAACTGTCCTGCCTGGACGGCAACGGCGACCTCATCGCCAACGGGCAACAGGTCGTTTTCATGGGCCGGCGGAATGTGGAAGGCGGGCCGAGACGCCACGAACTGGTCCATGCCAGTTACCGCGGAGTCCTGGGGGTTCGCGGGACGTTCAGCGACGCCTGGGACTACGATGCCTTCGCCCAGTACGCCAAGGTCGAACTGCGGACCGATTACCTGAATGACTTGTCCATCACCCGGATCTTCCGGGCGCTGGACGCGGTCGAGCATAACGGCGAAGTGGCCTGCCGCTCTGCCGTGCCCAATGCCCAGGGGACCGTCACCGATCCGGACTGCGTGCCCTGGAACGTCTTCCAGGCAGGTGCGGTGACCCCGGATATGGTCGCCTACCTGGCCCGGCCTTTGCACGCCCGCGGCACGACCGACCAGCTCGTGGTCTCCGGCACATTCTCCGGGGACCTCACCGATTACGGCGTCAAGTCGCCATTCGCCGTGAACAGCGGCCGCATGGCGCTCGGGGCCGAATTCCGCAAGGAAAGCCTGGTCTACGACCCGGACGAAAACTACCGCAGCGGCGATGGCTCCGGCCAGGGCGGCGCCACCCAGGCGATCAGCGGCGACTACCACGTGACCGAACTGTTCGTCGAGACGCACCTGCCCCTGATCGAAAACCTGCCGTACGCGCAGGAACTGGTGCTGGACGCGGCCTACCGGTATTCGGACTACGACTACGGCGAACACATCGACACCTGGGCATTCCGCCTCGGCTGGACGATCAACCCCTTGATCAGTTTCCGCGGCAGCGTCCAGCGCGCGGTCCGCGCCCCCTCGGTGCAGGAACTGTTCCTGCCGCAGCGGCTCTCCCTGTTCGAGATGAACCGCGACCCCTGCTCCCGGGTCACGGGCGGGACCCAAAACGCAGACGGCAGCATCAGCGGCGGCGTCAGCTCCAGCGGTTACTCCTACGAGCAATGCGCCCGCACCGGGGTAACCGAGGCGCAGTGGGGGAAGATCCAGGACTCCCCCGCCAACCAGTACAACATCAAAAGCGGCGGCAACACGGACCTGGCCCCCGAGGAGGGGAAGACCTGGACGGCCGGCATCGTGCTCAGCCCGGATTTATTCGATGGCGTGAGCCTCGCCGTTGACTACTACAAGGTCGAGATCGAGCACGTCATCACCGGACTCTCCCCGACCTTCATCCTGAGCCAGTGCCTGGAAGACGACGGCGTCCATTCCCTGTGCGACAAAATCTTCCGCGGCGTAGCCGGCGACCTGTGGCTGGGATCCAATGCCAACGGCCGGGAATGCACGGGCCAGGAATCGGACCTCTCCGTCTGCCTGAGCGGTCACGTCAGCTCCGCGCAAGACAACCTCGCCATCGAGGCCACCGACGGGATCGACGTCACGCTGGACATCCAGTTCGACCTCGGCCGGCACGGCACCGCAAAACTCAACAACGTGCTGACCCACATCAACGCCCTGGATTTCCAGGCGGTGGACGGGGCCCCGGTCCTGCGTTGCGCCGGGAACCGCTACTGCGGCCCGACCCCGGACCTGAGGAACCGCCTGCGCCTCACCTGGGAGACCCCCTGGGACATCACCGCCAGCCTCATGTGGCGCCACACCAGCGCCATCGCCGAGGACCGGCGCTTTTCCGTCAAGATCCCGAAGATGGACTACGTCGACCTGGCCCTGGTCTGGGAGATCACGGACGATGCGACGATTCATGCCGGCATCAACAACCTGGCGGACCGGGACCCCCCGATCATCGGCAATTCCTCGGGCTCCAACGGCAACACCTATCCCGGCCTGTACGACGCGCTCGGCCGCTACCTGTTCGTCGGTGCGAGCATGGAATTCTGATTCTTTGGCGCGCAGCCCCATGGCCTGACGGATTGAAGTTGTGGCGTGAGCCGCGACTATCGACCCCGATTTTTTATTCTTTCCGCAATCCGGTCGATGTCTGTCTGTGCGACACCGTGCTCTTTGGCGAGTTTTCGCCACTGCCTCAATGAGACTTTTACCTGCTCGATCATGTCATTGATTCGGGGACGGGGCAGTTCCCCCTCTAAACCCAGCCGGATCAGGTGCTCGATGCTTGGATTCTTTCCCTCACCCATGACCATGGTGCTTTGTTCCCCACCCGGGCCGGAAGCGAAGGTCAAGTCGTAAGCCGGAGCAAGCGTCCAATCCCCCTCCGCATCCATCAGGAAACTAAAATTCTTGGAGTGATCATCCTGATTGTGGGCCAAGACGTTGAACACAGCCAAGCGGAACATTTTTTCCGTTTCCCGAATATCGTGCGTCAACGCCATTGTCAGCGCCATCAGATCCTTGTAATCCAATGACGGCACCCTGGGATCGGCATGCAGCAAGCCACAGACACTATGCACGTGAAGGCGGTGGCTGCCATGACGATCAAACCGTTTCGTTGCGAAATAGCCCGCGCCTCTTTGCGCCGGGAACAGGTGAACGTCGGTCATGTCCAGGCCCGCGTCCTTGGCCATCAGAGCATAGACGTACTCAACGGCCCCGGCATTCAATCCATCACCATGGTTAGGGAACTTCACCAACCACGACTCGAAACCCTCCGGCAGTGAATGCGCCCCGTGAATTGCAGCCCGACGATCCGCATCCAGCCCGATCATCGCCTTGGGCCGCGCGCCTGCCGAAGAACCATTCAGGGCCAGCAGTTCTTCCAGAACCTCTTCTGCCTCACCGTCCAGCACCTCCTGCACGTGTCTGGCAAGCAGCTCCAAGTCGATATCACGATCCGGCGCGCCGTCACCAAAGTCAGGTTCATAGACCAAAGCACCCATGCCGGTCCTCCCTACATGCGCCAGCCGGTCCAACGGGGTCGTCTGGCTAGGAAAGACTCCACGCGACATCATCATGCGGTCGAGCAGCAGACGTCCCCAGCCGTCCGGCAGGCTGTCGTTGAACACGCCAGGCAGGCCTTCACACGAAAGAGGATCGAAAGTCTGCACGCCGGAGCGGAGTGGCAGCTTGAACGGTGATATTTCTAAGCCTGCGTCCAGAAAGTCCGGATCGTACTCGAAGTAGATGCGGCCATCGCGAAACGCGAGTCTCCCCAAAGGCAGGACTGCCTCCGTAAACTCGAGGCCGACCTTGAGCTGGTTGATGGGCGAATTCATGTGCGCCATCCCCGTTGGGGTAGTTTCTTTCTAGCCTCTTTCAACACCTCGTCAATAGAGGAAAACTCGGCCTGCTCCGGCTTTACCGCTTCAACCACGCGCTCCACGCCCCCGAGGACCATCAGCAGCTTGAGAAAAGACTCTAGAGAAATCGCCCCCTTCTGCTCGAACTTGCGCAACGTGGCCAGTTTCACCCCGGAGCGATGAGCCAAGCCCTGCTGCGTCAGCCCTCTGGCCAGACGTCTCGCCTTGACATTCTGCGAAAGTTCCCGCCGCGCGTCTGAAAAGGAAAATATATATCTCATAGATAGCAGTTAATGTATATTTATAAATATAACTGCTATTATAATATTACTAACTTAAAAAACAACCGGTGGCGGCCAGCCCGAGGTCTCTCAGTAATCCGTCATCCGTTCCATCAGGTAACACAGGCAATCCTGTTCGACGATCTTCTCCCGCGTGGTCAGCATCGACAGGAAAAACGGCTGCCGCACCCTCAATTGCCGACCCCAATTCTCAAAATACGTATCAAAGACATCTTGCCCTGCTTCATCTTCGACGCTCAGGCGCGGCTCGGCCCCTTCTCCCCACTCTCCGAAAGCCGTCCCTCCCGACAACTCCCGGAAATTCCACTCCACCAGCCCCCCCGGCATGTAGAAATCGGCATCCCGGCTCTGGAAGCTGAACGACAGGCCCTCAGGAATCTTCACCCGGGCCCGGGTGTGGAACAATTCCAAGTCGTCTCTGTTTGGCCGATGCTCCGGAATGGACTCCTCAAACAGCCGCTGCTCCAGGTACGCCCGGGCGTGGACGACGCCTTCCGGACTCTCCGGCAGGCCGCATTCGATGGTCACGGACGGACACAGTTCGCTGAAGGCCATCGACTGCATCCCGAGCGGCGCGCGAAAATACACCGCGGTCCTGGAAAACCGCTTCGCGAGGTACAGTGAGCGTCCGTCCAACCCATTGACGCAGGCATAGTGCGGGTTCGGGCCGGTCGTGTTGTGCACGTCGATGCTGGCGACCGGCCTGCGGCGGCGCATTTCCTCGACGACCTGGCGTGCCATGCGGTGCTCCGGGCTGTCGCCGCCGTCCCACACCCGGTTGTAGTCCTGCTGATCGTCGAGACGGCGCAAGCCGAGACGAGCCGCCTTGACATTGCCGATCAGGATAGACAGCGAACGCGGCAGTTTCGCCTCGGAGAAATCCCTCAGAATCCCGCGCACCGCCTCCCAGCCCGCGATTTCGTTGCCGTGGAGCAAGACCGACAGGAACAGCGGGTCGGGCCGCTCCCCCGGCAGGTGCAGCAGGGTCGGCCCACCGAGGACTTCTTCCAGACCTTCGGCCGGGCAGTCCTCCAAGCCCGGCGGCAGGTGATCCAGGACGTTCAGCATGACGCGCTCACAGCGGCCATTCGTGTACCGGCACTCCACTCTGCTGACGCGTCAGGTAGGCGCCGACCAGGGATCGCATGTTGCCGTCATGAGAATAACGCCAGGCGCGCATCCAACGCGCACCGGTCCGTCTTTTCTCCACACGCGCCTCGATGATGTCGAGGTAGCGGTCTGATTCGGATTCGTCGAGACCGCTGGCTTTCAGTCCCCGGCGCGCCATCGGCAGCAAGGTCTCCAGGATGAGCTCCGAAATCGGGCGCTCGGCGCCGTCATCCCAGACCACCTTGGCGTCGAGACCGGTGCAGGCCGCCCGGTAGAAGTTATCCCGCGCTGTCATGAACGGAATGTCCAAAACGGCTCCCTCTCCTCCCTCCAGGGCTGCCATCATGGCGCCGGTCCAAAACGCGACGTTCGCGATCATGTCGATCCCGGTCGGCCCCGAAGGCATGACCCGGTGTTCGATGCGCAGGTGCGGCACCCCGTCCTCGCTTCCGATCAGCGGGCGGTTCCAGCGCCAGATCGTGCCGTTATGAAGCTTCAGGTGCATGAACTGTTCATCCTCTGACTTGAAAGGCTGCGGCAGGATGACCGGGAAAACATCCAGGTTTTCCTCGAAGAATTCGAACAGCGACTCGCGCGCGCTGCCGCTGCCGCAGCCGACCCTCCCGATGCGCTGGTGAGTCTGGCCGGCGAACGTGGACAGGCTGACCGACTGCTCGAACAGCGGCACCCGGGTCTCGTCCCACAGGTCCCTTCCGAACAGGAATGGCGCGTTGCAGGACATCGCGGTCGTGGCGGCGGACAAGGCCATCGACGCGTTGTAGGCGGCGACCGTGCGCGATTGGGGGACCTGCAGGTGAACCTGGAACGAGGTGCAAGCGGATTCCAGCATGACATCCTCGTGCAGGCTGAACAAATGATCACGCCCACGGATGTCAATCTGCAATGGGCGGTTTTTACGCAGGTCCATGACGCGCTCGTTGAGCGCCCGGTAGCGCTTCAACTGGCTCATGCTGTCGACCGTCAGGTCACTCTCCTGCACGGTCGGCAGGATGCCGATCATGCCGAGCCGCATGTCCATGGACTCCGCCACGTCCGTCGCCCGCATCCAAGACTCATCCAACTGCCGGTGGAGCAGGGACAGCATGCCGGACCCCACCGGGGTGTGCGGCGTATTGAATTCGATATTGAACCGCGACAGTTCCGGCAAGCACAGCGGGTCGTTGTACCGCTCCAGGTAAGCGTCGTTGTGCGGCAGCGGGTGGCAGTCCAGGTCAACCAGCCAGGCCTCCAGCTCGAAACCGACCTGGTAGGCCTGGTCGTCGAAGCGCCGCTCCCGGAACCAGCGGCCGAGCAACTCGGTCTCGCGCTCCAGCGCCTGGCGAAAACGCTTGGCGTCGGATTCGCTGAACTTTTCCGCGCGGATCTCGTCACCCATGCCGCTCTCCCAAAACCTTGGCCAGCACCTTGGCGTTACGGCGGTTGTTGTAGAACTTCCGCCGCGCAACCGGCAGGGACCGGGGAGAGGAGGGCCGGAACCCCTGTTCCCGGAACCAGTGCATGGCCCGCGTGGTCAGGACATAGAGTTGCCGAAAGCCGTTCGCGGACGCGCGGGCCTGTGCATCCTCCAGCAAGGCATGCCCGAAGCCCTGGCCCTGGTAGTCCGGGTGGACCGCCAGGCAGATCAGTTCCGCGTGCGTGTCGCTGAGCGGGTGCAGGCAGGCGCAGGCCGCGATCAGGCCGTCCAGTTCGATCACGCGAAAATTATGGATGCGCGGCTCCAGCTCCTCCCGGGTCCGCTCCGCCAGGGCGCCCTGGTCGATCAGCGGGGTCAACAGGCCCACGATGCCGCCGATGTCCGGAATTTCCGCCTGCCGGGGCGCATAGGCTTCGGTGCGCGTGACCATCAGCCCGGCACCGGCCCGGGTGAACAGCTCCTGCAGCAGCGCTCCGTCGCGCCGCGCATCCAGCAGGTGGATGCGGCCCACCGAAGACAGGCTGGCATCCACGGCACCCTGCAGCATCTGCCGCTGGACGGTGCTGAGCCGACGCCGGCGGATCAATGCCAGCGCCTCGCTGGAGGTGATTTGCCGGATCAGCCCGCGCCGGGCGCGAAGGGGCGGCTCCGCATGCAGATAAATCAACTTGTCCGCAGCAATCGACTGGGCCACCGTGCAGGCCAGCGCCGCGGCATTGAGATTGAAGGTCTCGCCGGTCGCCGAGGTGCCGAGCGGGGGGACCAGGACGATGGCGTCCTGCTGGAGCAGGCCCTCGACCGTAGGGGCGGCTACCCGCCTCACTTCTCCGGTCTGCTCGAAATCCACCCCGTCGTGAACCCCCCGGGGCCGGGCGGCCACCAGGTTGCCGCCCAGGACGCGCAGCCGCATGCCGGCCATCGGCGTGTGCATCAGTCCCCGCGACAGGCGCGCCTGGATTTCAGACTGCAAGGCGCCCACCGTCTCCAGCACCGCCGGCATGTCCGCGGCCCGGGTGATCCGGCAACCGGCATGAAAGCCGGATTCCGGGAGCTTCCGGTCGATCCGGCAGCGCGCGCCGAACACCAGCACCAGCCGAATCCCCAAGGCCTGCAACTGCGCGATGTCCTGCAGCACGGTGTCTCCGCCGGGATGTTCCAGCACCGCGCTGTCCAGGCACAGAACGAAGGTCCGCCCCCGGTGGGCGTACACGTAGGGCGCGGTATCGCGAAACCCTCTCAGGTTGAATGAATCCACAATATTCCCCGTACCCGGCGGCGTCAACATCTCCTGTATATTGTACGGGGATGCCCGCCATGCCGACTTCCCTGACCCGCTTGTATCCGCCGGATGCGTCCCGCCATCCATTGCCGGGCCTGTGCCTGGGACACCGGCTCATCGAACGGGCGGAACCGGGCCGGCCCTACATCTACAGCAGCTTCATCATGAGCCTCAACGGCGCCATCGCGGTCGATGACGGCGACGGCCGCTGGACGCATCCCGCGACCCTGACCGACCCGCGCGACCTCAGGCTCCTGTGCGAACTGATCGCCCAGGCCGACTGCCTGGTCACCAGCGGCGGCTACCTGCGCGACCTGGAACGCGGCAGCCTCGGGAACCTGTTGCAATTGCCGCAGACCCCGGAATTCCAGGACCTGCTCGACTACCGTGCACAGCATCACGGCGCACGGCCCCCCGCCGTGCTGGCAGTCAGCCGGAGCCTGGACTTCCCGGTCCCGGCCTCCCTGACAGAGCACCGCCAGACCCTGCGCGTCCTGGCCCCGGCCGATGCCCCACAACAGCGCCTCGCCGAACTGCGCGACCAGGGCGTCGACGTGGTTCTCAGCGATGAGGCCGGCTGGGTCGGGAGCGAGACCCTCGTCGCTCAGCTGAAAGAACTCGGCGCGCGCACCGCGTACCTGTTCTGCGGCCCGCGGATGAACGGGATCCTGATGCAATCCGGCCAGCTCCGGCGCCTGTACCTGACCTGGCTGCACCGGCTGCAAGGCGGGCATCCCGCATTGACGGCCGGATCGTTCCTGCCCGGCTCGCGGGCCTGTTCACTCAAACTCGCAGAACTGCACCAGGCGGAAGCCGAAGGCGATCGGCCGGGATTCTGGTTCGGCTGCTTCGACGCCTGAACGCCGGAGCGGGCCGGCCGGTCAACCGTACTCCGGCATCTTGTTGAAGTAATTCCGAATACCGCTGCGCAAGGCCAGCGCGATGCGGCGCTGGTGTTTCTTGGAGCGAAGGAGCTTCTCCTCGTGGACATTGGAGATGAACCCGGTTTCCACCAGGATCGAAGGGATGTCGGGCGACTTCAGCACGGCAAAGCCGGCCCGTTCGACCCGCGGGCTGTGCATCTTGCCCATCCGCTTCAGCGAATCCACCATCAGCCCCCCCGCATGCAGGCTGTACTCCTGCACGGCATTGCGAGACATGGACAGCAACACGTCCTGCACATCCGGGTCTCGGCCCGATATCTCGATGCCCCCCTTCAGGTCTGCCGCGTTCTCCCGGTCCGCGAGCCAGCGCGCGTGGGAACTGCTAGACCCCTTGGTGGAGACCGCGTAGACGGACGCCCCGCGCGCGCTGCGCCGGCGGGCTGCATCCGCATGCACCGACACGAACAGGTCGGCCTTCTTGCCGCGTGCGATCCGGGTCCGCCGGTTCAGGCGCAGAAAGACATCCCGGTTGCGCGTCAGGACCGGGGTAATCCGGGGATCCGCCTTGAGCAGGCTGTAGAGCTTCTTCGAGATCGACAGCACCACATCCTTCTCGTGCGTCTTGCCCTTGCCGACCGCACCGGGGTCCTTGCCGCCATGCCCGGGATCAATCGCCACGACCAGGCGCCGCGACCGGCTCGAGATCGAGGGCGTGGACGCACGGCCGGAGGGTCTCCGGGAAGCCGCCGAAGACTTCTGGGTCGCCCGGGGCACGGCAAACGACCCCAGGAAATCCACCACGATCCGATCGCCCTTTCCGTCGGGCGTCAGCCATTTGCTGATTTCTGCGGGTGCGTGGCGCTTCAGATCCAGCACCAGCCGCAGGGTGCCATTCCGCGACACGCTGGTGCGCAGGCCCTTGACGATGCCATTGCGGTCGAAGCGCGGAGACTTCGGGACGGATCTCGAGACCCCCGCCCGCTTGACATCCAGAACGTAACGCGACGGGTTCCGGAGGTCGAGCTTCCTCTCGATCTCGACTTTCCCGTCGAATTCGAACACGATCCGGTTGCGCTGTTCGTTGACGCTTTGGCGCAGCGCCACCAGCCGCCCCGCCGCCGATACGGCGGACGGAAAGCCCCACGGCAGGAAGGCCAGGAGGCCCAGAAATCTTCGGCGGTTCAACATGGCCCTTAATTATGTTGGCGTCGGGGTTTTTGGCAAGCCCCCCCACTCCATCTGCGCAAGCATTCCCTGCCCGCGCCCGCTCGCAGCCTCGACGTCAAGCCGCCGCGCGGACTCCGAATCTCCAGGCTCAAGACGCAGGCGCACATCCGACCGGGCATCGATTTCGGGCCATCGCTCCGGCCATTCCACCAGCATCACCGCACAGCCATCCAGGAGTTCCCGGACTCCCAGCGCCTCCAGTTCGAGCGGGTCCTGCAGGCGGTACAAGTCCACGTGCCAGACCTTCATGCCGCCGGTCTCGTAAGGCTCCACCAGGGTGTAGGTGGGGCTCGGCACGACCCCGTCGTGGCCGAGAGCCCGCAGGAACGCCCTCACCCAGGTCGTCTTGCCCGCACCCAGCGGGCCGCGAAGGGTGAACACGCACGGCGCATCCAGCGCCCGGGCCATCGCCGCGGCATGGGCCTCGGTCTGGTCCTGCGTGCCGAGTTCAAACAACATCCGGCGGATCCGACAGCGCCCGAAGGGGGGGCAGTAAATCACTGGCCGTCATGCCGTGCATCCCGCGCTCACAAGCCAAATCTCCCGCGGCCGCGTGCAAGCAGACCCCGGCAAGCGCCGCAGGTCCGATGGCCCGGCCCTGCCCGATCAACGACGCGACCGCACCGGTCAACACATCCCCCGTCCCGGCTGTCGCCATGCCCGGATTGCCGTCGGCGCAAACGCCGATTCCTCCGGCGGCATCGGCGATGAGCGTGCCGCAGCCCTTGAGGACGACCACGCCCCCGTAGGCCTCCTGGATACGCCCGACCGCCGAGAACCGGTCCGTCTGGATTTCCGAGGCCTCCGTATCCAGCAATGCCGCCGCTTCTCCCGGGTGCGGAGTCAGGACCCAGTCTCCGGATTCATTCCGGCAGGGGTCGGCGGCCAACAGGCGAAGCGCATCCGCATCGATGACCCGGGGGCCGGACATCTCGAGGACCGCCCCGAGCATGTCCCGCGCCCAGGCATCCTGCCCCAGCCCGGGGCCCACGGCAATGACCGAAGCCCGGTCGGCCAGAGCCCTCAGGGCCCGCCGGTCCGCCACCGCGTGGCACATCAGTTCCGGCATCGGGGAACGGGTTCTCAAGGCTTCCGGCGGCTGGGCCAGGCTCACCAGGCCGCTCCCGCAGCGCAAGGCGGCAATGCCGCACAGTTCGGCCGCACCCTGGTAGCCGGCATGCCCGCCGATCACCAGCACGTGCCCAAACTCGTTCTTGTGCGAACTCCGGCGACGCCGGGGCAGGCCCCGGCGGATCTCTGCCCAATCACACAGCACCACCGCCGAAGGATCGCCGGATTCCACTCCCAGGGCATCGTACGTCACCCGGCCTGCGCAGTCCGGCCCGTCCGCGGTGTACAAGCCGCGCTTGCGCGCGATGAAGGTCACCGTATGATCGGCCTGCACGGCATGCGGGTCCGCCCCCCCGGTGTCCGCGTCCAGGCCGGACGGAATGTCCACGGAGACGACCCCCGCATCCGACCGGTTGATGCGATCCACGGCTTCCGCCCAATCGCCCTCGACCGGGCGGGACAGGCCCGTGCCCAGCAACGCATCCACGACCAGGTCCTCGTCGATCGGTTTCGCCTCGGCAAACGACTGCATGGGAACTTCGGCCTGCGCTGCTTCCGCACAAGCGGCCCCGGCATCGCCGTGCAGGGATTCCCCCGGCACCAGCTGCACGATGCGCACGGCCCTCCCGAGATCCTGCATCTGGCGGGCCACGAGATAGCCGTCCCCAGCATTGTTGCCGATCCCGGCATAGACCGCGATCCGCCCGGCCTGCGGGTATTCCTCCTGAATCAGCCGGCAGACCGCGTCTGCCGCACGCGCCATCAGTTCCGGGCCCGGGATGCCCTGGCGTTCGATCGCATCCCGGTCGATGGCGCGGGTCTGCTCCGCCGTGTACAGCCCCCGGGTCATGGTGCGGCCCCCCAGCCCCCGGCCCCCGGGGTCTCGATTAGCAGCCGGTCCCCCTCCGCGACCGAGCGCTGGCACTTGCCGGGAAGATCCTCGCCGTTGAGCCGGTTGCACCCGACCTGACCGTCCGCGCCTCCGGCGGTGCCCGGCGGCGCCCGGCGGCGGCGTTCCGCCAGCAGGCTGAACTGCGCCGGGGCCCGGAATTCGTATTCCCGGATGACCCCGTCCCCGCCCGGATACCGGCCCGGCCCGCCGGAACCCCGGCGCAACGCATACCGGCGCACCCGCATCGGGGTTCCCTGCTCCACCACTTCCACCGGCGTATTCAGGGTGTTGGTCATGTGCGAGTGACGGGCCGACGGGCCCGGGCCCCTACCGCTGGCGCCCATGCCTCCGGCCAGGGTCTCGTAGTAGGCCCAGGACGCCTCGCCATCCCGGCCGACGGCGAAATTGTTCATGGTCCCCTGGCTGGCCGCCGGAATGCGATCGGGCAGGGCCTGCTGCAGGGCCGCGAGCACCAGGTCCACCACGCGCATGGAGGTCTCGACGTTCCCGGCCGCCACGGCCGCGGGGGGTTGCGCGTTGAGCAGGCAACCTTCAGGCGCGGACAACTCGATGGCCTCGAAACAACCGGCGCAAGCCGGAGTGTACGCCGGCATCAGGCAGCGGAACGAATAGTAGACCCCCGCGGCCGTCACCGAGATCGGGCAGTTGATCGGGCCGTCCACCTGTGCATCGGTGCCCTCGAAATCGACCCGGACCCGGCCATCCCGGACCTCGATCCGAACATGCAAACAGACATCCTCATGACCCCGGCCATCATCCTCCATCAGCTCGGTCGCCGCGTAGATTCCGTCCGGAATGGACCGCAGGGCGTTGCGCGCGATGGTCCGCCCGTAATCGTTCAGGGCCTCCAAGGCCTGGGCATAGACTTTTACTCCCCTCTCGCCGACCTGCTCGCGCAGGCGGGCGCAGCCCCGCTCGTTCACGTGCACCTGGGCCAAGAGATCGCCGCGCATGTCCCGAGGCGCCCGCGTCGCGCCCACGATGGCCTCGATCCTCGACTCGTCCAGCTGCCCGTCCCGGCAAATCCGCTGCGGCGGCAGGACCAGGCCTTCGTCTTCCAACCGGCGCGCGATCGGCATGGAGCCCGGCGATTCGGCGCCGACATCCGCATGGTGCGCCCGGTTCACCGCAAAACCCTGGAGTTCGTCATCCAGAAAGCACGGGGTGACCACGGTGATGTCCGGCAGGTGCGTGCCCCCGAGGAACGGGTCGTTGAGCAGGACGGCATCGCCATCGCTCCAGTCAAAGCGATCGACCAAGTCCTGCATGGCGTAGGCCATGCTGCCCAGATGCACCGGAATGTGCGCCGCCTGCGCCACCAGCCGGCCGTCCCGGTCGAAGATCGCACAGGAGAAATCCAGACGGTCCCGGATGTTGGGCGAGAACGCCGAGCGGTGCAGGCTCGCGCCCATCTCCTCGCACAATGCCTCCATGCGGCTGGAGAATACGGCGAGTTCTACGGGGTCCATGAGGCAGCACAGGAAATGACCCCGCGCAGTTTAACAAAGTGGGCGCTTTGGGCTTTTACGCGGATTAACGTGGGCCCATCCTGGAGCCCCTCTCAACTCACGGCACCTTCCGGGGACGGATGGAACGCAAGACATCGGCTTGGTCTCGTGCCACACATTCAAGCTCGTAACGGTTTTGAAGGTTCATCCAGCTCTGGGCATCGGTATTAAAAAACTTTGCCAGGCGCAATGCCGTCTCCGCCGTGATGCCACGACGACCGCGAACAATCTCGCTGATCCGTGCCGGAGTCACACCGGTCGCTTGCGCAAGTGCTGTGGCAGACAATGCTAGAGGCTCCATGAAATCGAGTCTCAGGACTTCGCCGGGGTGGACAGGTTCCAATCGCGTCATAATATGCCTGACTCCATTTGATAGATTTTTTAGGCCGGTTGGGTATTTTTCCGAAGCCAGCCGTCTAAGTGCTCAAACTTGAATTCACCTTCCTCATCAAGTCGGGAAATAAAATTCCACGCCAGATCCGGATCAGCCGTCAAGACAATCTCATTGAGAAGTAAAAAAGTGTACATCGATGCAAAGGCCGCACGCTTATTGCCATCCACGAATGGATGGGGCTGGGCGAGACTTTCCCAAAGTGCAGCAGCTTCCGCAATGACATCCCGGTAGTATCCGGACTGCGGCCGGAATAAGGCCGCCCCAAGTTGCCCAAGGTCGCGTACACCCTCGGCCCCACCATACATATCAATCTGATCTTCATGGATGGCTAAAACCTCGGGCAATGTGAGGTACTCGCGATTCAAGATGCAAGCTTCTCGTATAGCGAGCCAAAGCGAGCGTGACTTGTCCGGTAGGCACGCATCACGTGAGCCCTCACTTTGCCGTGGCGCCGATCTTCAAGTAGATTTTCCAAAGCTTCTTCGGCAATAGCTTGAATTTGGCGCCCTTCATCTTTCGCTAAAGCACGTACTTCGTCGAGCAGCGCACTGTCTATTTGCGTTGCAAACTTAACGCGAGAGGACGGCATCATTTTCTCCAGAATTTAGTTTGAAGTTCCTATGATCTTCTTATTTCTTGAAATGTCAAGTTTTAAGAATAAATCAATAAATCTGGGAGCCGCTCTCGGACAATTCCAAGACCAAGACCCCGGCGGATCACGGGCGATCTCCCGCCCGCCCGTCCTCTCGGCACGATCGACGCCTCAATTTTGGTACAATCTAGGCTACAGCGTCGATATTTCAGGAGAGCCCTGCATGAAAAACCCACTGACCTCGGTCAAAGGCACCCTGATTTCCGGGTTGGTCCTGGCGGTCCTGCTCGGCTGGCTGATCGACATGGAATTCGCGTTCAACTGGATTTCGCTGGTGGTCTGGGCGCATGTCTTCGTCGGCATCATCTGGATCGGCTTGCTGTACTACTTCAACTTCGTACAGATTCCCGGGGTCGCCGCGGCACTCGCCGACAGCGACGGTCCGGGGCCTGCGGCCATCAACCAGTACATCGCGCCGCGGGCGCTGTGGTGGTTCCGCTGGGCGGCCCTGCTGACCTGGCTGACCGGCGCGGCCGCACTGGAAATGCTGGGCATCGGGATCGGCAACGCCTTCTCGCTCGCCAGCCCGAACATCGGGATTGGCGTCTGGCTCGGCACCATCATGCTGCTGAACGTGTGGGGACTGATCTGGCCCAACCAGAAAAAAGTCCTCGGCATGGTGGACGCCACCGACGAGGAGAAGGCCAAGGCCAAAAAGGTCGCCATGCTTGCATCACGAACGAATACGTTACTGTCGATTCCCATGTTGATGTCGATGGTTTCGTTCGGCCACGGGGGGCTGGCTTTCTAATACCTCGCGACCACCCCCTGTTGAGGGCAAGGCGGCAGCTACGGCTGCCGTTTTGCCTTAACGTCCATGCCCGAGACTGATTCCGCCCTGCTTCCCACCTACGCCCGGCTCCCGGTGCGCTTCGTGCGCGGGCAAGGCTGCCGGCTGTGGGACGAAAACGGCAACGAATACCTCGATGCGGTCGCCGGGATCGCCGTGTGTGCGCTGGGGCATTGCCACCCCGACGTGACCGCGGCCCTGCGCGAGCAGGCGGGCACCCTGATCCACACCTCCAACCTCTACGGGATCGAGGCGCAGCAGGCCCTGGCCCGCCGGCTGGCCGAAGCGTCCGGCATGGAGCGCGCCTTCTTCTGCAATTCCGGCGCGGAAGCGAACGAGTGCGCGCTGAAGATCGCGCGGCTGCACGCCGCCCGAAAGAACATCACCGCCCCGGAAGTGCTGGTGGTCGACGGCGCGTTCCACGGGCGCACCCTGATGACGCTCAGCGCCTCGTCCGGGTCCCGGGTCCGCGAGGGCTTCGCCCCCTATGCCGAGGGCTTCGTGCGGGTCGCCTTCAACGACCTGCCGATGATGCAGGCTGCCCTCGCCCAGCACCCGAACGCGGCGGCGATCCTGGTCGAGCCCATCCAGGGCGAGGGCGGCGTCCGCCCGGTCGACGACGACTACCTGTCCGGCCTGCGCACGCTGTGCGATGCGCATGACGCGCTGCTGATCCTGGACGAAGTGCAAACCGGCATGGGCCGGACCGGCCGGATGTTCGCCTACCAGCATGCCGGCATCCTGCCGGATGCGGTGACCCTTGCCAAGGCACTCGGCAATGGCTATCCTATCGGGGCCTGCCTGACGCGGGGGGCCGCCGCAACCGCCCTCGCGACCGGGCAACACGGCACAACCTTCGGCGGCAGCCCCCTGGCCTGCCGGGTCGGGCTCTCCGTGCTCGACACCCTGGTCCAGGAACAACTGCCGGAACGCGCGACACAGCTGGGAGACGCCCTGATGGAACGCTTTCACGCCGCCTTGGCGGAATTGCCCGGCATCGAGTCCATTCGCGGCCGGGGCCTGATGATCGGCATCGAATTGAGCGCACCGGCCCCCGACCTCGTCGCGCGGGCCTTGCAGGCGCGCCTGCTCATCAACGTGACCCGGGAGCGGGTGGTGCGGCTGCTTCCTCCCTTGGTGATGAGCGACGAGGAAGCCGACCTCCTGTGCGAACGCCTGATCCCGCTGCTGGTCGAAGCCGCAGGAGAGACGGCATGAGCGTGCGCCACTTCCTGAGCCTGATGGACCTGAGCCCGGCCGAGCTCGGCAGCATTCTCGACCGGGCGTTGGAACTCAAGGAGATGCACCAAAGCGGGACCGACTGGGGCCTGCTCGCGGGCAAGACCCTCGCCATGGTGTTCGACAAAAATTCCACCCGCACCCGGGTGTCGTTCGAAGCCGGCATGGCACAACTCGGCGGCAGCGCCCTGTTCCTGTCCCCGGAATCCACGCAGCAGTCGCGCGGGGAGCCCGTCGAAGATGCGGCCCGCGTGCTGTCCTCCATGGTCGATGCGATCATGGTGCGCACCTACGCGCACGAAACCTTGGAGCATTACGCCCGGGCCTCGTCCGTGCCGGTAATCAACGGTCTGACCGACCGGCTGCACCCCTGCCAGCTCCTGGCCGACCTGCTGACCTGGCGGGAACTGCGCGGCGACCTCCGGGGCATCCCGGTCGCGTTCGTGGGCGACGGCAACAACATGTGCCGCTCGTACATCAATGCCGCCCGGCAGTTCGACTTCTCCCTGCGAATCGCCACGCCCGCCGACTATGCGCCCGGCGAGGAATGGCTCGATTGCGCCCCGGACCGGGTCCAGTGGCACGAAGACCCGGAGGCCGCCGTCGCCGATGCGCAACTGGTCGTCACCGACGTCTGGGCCAGCATGGGCCAGGAGGACGAACACTCCGACCGTTGCCAGGTATTCCAGCCCTACCAGGTGAATGCCGCTTTGATGGCCCGGGCTGCCCCGGACGCCCTGTTCATGCACTGCCTGCCGGCGCACCGCGGCGAGGAAGTGACCGCCGAGGTGATCGACGGGCCGCAAAGCGTGGTCTGGCAGGAAGCGGAAAACCGGCTGCACGCGCAGAAGGCCCTGCTGGAATTCCTGCTGGCCTGATTCCGCTTACGGCCCCGAAACCCTTCAAGCCCGCCGTATGCCCGACATCGAAATCAACCCGGAATTCGCCCGCGCGCTGGAACTGATCGAGGCCGGACGCAGCAACCTGTTCATCACCGGACGGGCCGGCACCGGCAAGTCCACGCTGCTGGAATACTTCCGCGATCACTCGGACGACGAGCCGGTCATCCTGGCCCCCACCGGGGTCGCCGCCCTGAACGTGCGCGGGCAGACCCTGCACCGGTTCTTCGGGTTCCGCACCGACGTGACCCCCGACTCCGTGCGCCAGTCCCGGCGCAAGCCGCGCAACCCCAAGCTGTACAAGGAGCTCGCCACCCTGATCATCGACGAGGCCTCCATGCTCCGCGCCGACCTGCTCGACTGCGTGGACGGCTTCCTGCGCCGCCACGGCCCGGTCCCCAAGACCCCGTTCGGAGGGGTGCAGCTGGTCTTCGTCGGCGACCTGTACCAGTTGCCGCCGGTCGTGACCGGCAACGAGCGCGAGATATTCAAGACGGTCTACGAGACGCCGTACTTTTTCAGCGCCCATGCGCTCAAGGACACGGACATCGAAATCATCGAACTGCAAAAAGTGTATCGGCAAAAGGACCGGCAGTTCGTGGACCTGCTCAACCGTATCCGCAATAACACGATGGACGATTCCGACCTCGTGCGCCTCAACTCCCGGGTCGACGAAGGCTTCGAGCCCGCCGCCGACAGTTTCTGCATCACCCTGACGACCACCAACCGCACGGCCGACCGGATCAACGAGGAGAGGCTCGACACCCTCCCGGGCCAAGCCTACGTATCGGACGCCTCCCTGGATGGGAATTTCGACCGGGCCCACCAGCCCGCCGCCACGGAACTGGTTTTCAAGGAAGGCGCCCACGTCATGTTGCTCAACAATGACAGTAAGGAGCGCTGGGTCAATGGCAGCCTCGGCCGAATCCAGCGGGTCCGCAGCCGCCAGGGAGAGCTGGAAGTGTCCGTGCAATTGCAGGAATCGGGCAAGGTCGTGAAGGTCGAGCCTTACACATGGGAATTGATCCGGTTTACGCTTCAGGCCGGACGGATTGCCAGCGAAACCGTCGGCCGATTCACACAACTGCCGTTCCGGCTGGCCTGGGCCGTCACCATCCACAAAAGCCAGGGCAAGACCTTCGACCAGGTCCTCATCGATCTCGAACGCGGCGCATTCACGACCGGCCAGACGTATGTCGCCCTGAGCCGCTGCACCTCGTTCGAGGGCATCGTCCTGCACCGGGACGTGCGCGACAGTTCCATCCGTACCGACTGGCGGGTCAGCCGGTTTCTCACCGGCTACCGCTACCAGAAATCGGAGGAGGCCTTGCCGCTGGAGGAGAAAATCCGGACCCTCCAGGGCGCCATCAAAAAAGGCCAGGACATTTCCATGACGTACCTGAAAACCGACGACACCGAAAGCCAGCGCGTGGTGACGCCGGTCAGCGTCGGCCCGGAGACCTACCAGGGGAAAACATTCGAGGGATTGCAAGCTTATTGCTCGATGCGTAAAGCACAGCGAATGTTCCGGGTTGACCGGATATTGGAGATGGAAATCGTCCCGTGAGGGATCGTGGCTGAAACCGAAGGGAATTGGATGAAATCGGCGTAAGGTCTATGATGGGGGCCGTAACGCAATCGCGAGGCGCCCGATGGCAAAGACCTTCACTCCCAATCGAATTCCTCTCGACATCACCGGTCTCGTTCCCCCATCTCATCGCACACAACGGCACGCACCTGTCGGGGCCATTGCCGGATTCCTGCTTTGTGCATTCGCCCTCCCCCCGGCGCAGGCCGAGGAGAATGACGGGACCGAGGAAATCACCGTCACCGGCAGCTTCATCAAGCAAGACGCCAACGACGCCTCCATGCAGGTGGTGACGATGGACCGGGACAAGCTGGAGCTCCAGGGCTTGCCGTCCATGGTCGACCTGTTCAAGAACCTGAGCGCGAGCCACGGCATCATCGGCGAGAACAGCAGCTGGTACGGCACCGGCCAGAACCTGGCCGAGTCGGTCTCCAACGTGAACCTGCGCGGACTGGGGGCCTCGCGCACGCTGGTGCTGATCAACGGGCGCCGGCAGGTCTACGTCCCGGCGCGCCTGGTGAGCGGCCGCTTCGTGGACGTGAACACGATCCCCCAGGTGGCCATCGACCGCATTGACGTCCTGAAGGAGGGTGCGGCGGCGATCTACGGCTCGGACGCGATGGGTGGGGTGGTCAATTTTCATACGCGCAAGGATTTCGATGGGTTCGAGTTGAGTGCGTCGCATGATTCCTTCGAGAACGCGGGCGACAGCACGGTCGCGGGCATCTGGGGGGTCGACGTCGGTGACCGCGCGCACCTGATGGTCGCCGCGGAACACTACCGGCGGCAGGAATTGCAGGCCGGGGAGCGCGACTGGGGCCTGCGGGAATTCGCCGGACGGCTCAACGGCTGGTCCAGCGTGGGCAATCCGGGGACTTTCTATCAGTTGGAAGACGATATGGAGACGCGCGTCGGGGGCACGATCAACGACCCCCGCTGCGAAGAGTTCGGCGGGCATGCGGAAACGTGGACCTGCCGGTTCCGCTACAGCCGGTTCGACAACCTGATCGAGAAACAGGACCATACCCGGGTCTTCGCAGAACTCAACGGCGAGTTCGAGACCGGCATGATGTATCACCTGGAAGCGATGTACTCCGAGGCAGACATCCCCGCATGGCGCAACACGCCCTCCTACCCGCCGGCCGCCTGGGCAAACATCGATGAAGTCAACTTCATTGGGCCCGGCCATCCCGCGTTTGACAGCCTGCAGACACTCTTCGGCGACGACTCGGCCGAAGGCTTTGGCTTCCGGGGGCGGACGCTCGGGAATTCCGGGCCGGCCCGATACCTGAAGCGGGAATCGGAAACTTGGCGCGTGTCGGCCTCGGTCAACGACGAAGTCAACCTGTTCGGCGACAACCTGTACGAATATGACGTCGGCTTCTCCTACTCGCATTCCGAAGGCGTCGTGGGCCAGCCTGCGGAATACATCACCCGGCGCTTTCTCGCGTACCGGGGCTTCGGCGGCCCGAACTGCGGCGTGGAAGCGCTGCCGGACCGCACCAAGAAATCCGGCCTGGCGCTCGGCGACACCACGGGCAAGACGGCCGGCGCGGGCAACTGCATGTACTACAACCCGCACAGCCACGCGCTGCAACATTCCGTCCAGCCCGGGGCCGAGTTCGCCACGCGCGCCAACCCCGACTACGACGCGACCCGGGCGAACAGCCGGGAATTGCTCGACTGGATGGTCGGCAGCGAGATGTCCCTGGACAGCGAGGCAGACCTGTACGTATTCGATCTCACCCTGACCGGTGACGTGGGCGAAGACCTGGGCAGTTTCGCCGCCGGTTACCAGTTCCGCCGATTCGAGGCCGAGGCCACCCCGAACCGGGCCAGCAACCTCAGCATCAACCCGTGCCGGGTGAATCAGGACCAGGCCCCCAGCGCATCGGAGGATGACTTGAACTGTGTCGAGCAGAACAAGAATTTGGACGAGAACGGCAACCCCAGCGACGAGCCCATCGCGTTCACGGACGGGCAGATCGGCGCATTCGGCTTCACCATCGGGAACCACCCCTACTCCACGCACCAGACCACCCATTCGTTCTTTGGCGAGTGGGCCTACGACCTCAGCGACACGATGAACATGCAACTCGCCGCCCACTACGAGGAACACGACGAGTCCAGCACATTCGACCCGAAGGCCGCCCTGCTGTGGGACGTATCGAACTCGGTGACCCTGCGCGGGTCGGTGCAGACAACCTTCCGTGCGCCCTCGGTGGACGACCTCAACGAGGACCCCTTCTACCGGCAGGAATGGGTCGACGGCGCCTACAAGCCGATCGAGACGCGCGGAAACAAGGACCTGGATCCCGAGGAGGCACTGACCTACAACATCGGCATGTTCGCGGAGCTCGGCGACGGGGTGGAATTCACGCTGGATTACTGGAAGTACGTCTTCGACGATCCCATCACGGCAACCCCCCACGACGCCATCCGCATAGCCTACCAAGAGAACTGGGGCACGGGCGATGATTTCAATCCCGCCGCCGCCGCTTCCCCGGTGGACAACCTCATCGTCTGTGCTGCGGGAACCGGGCACGCCGCCGCGACACCCAACGCCTGCCAGATCGAAACGATCCGCACGCAGATGATCAACGGCCCAACCATCCGCACGTCCGGGCTGGACTTCAACGTGGGCGGCCGCCACGATGCGGAAGCGGGCCTCTTCTCCTGGGGTCTGGGCGGCACCTACCTCCTGGAATACGACGTCGACGCCATGCAGTTCCGGGGGATCGAGCTGAGGCCTGAAATCAAGGCGGCCGGCTACTACAACGACCCCGGCGATTTCGACATCCCGCCGTTGCCGCGATGGAAAGGGCATGGCTTCGCCAGCTACTCCTCGGGCGACTGGACCACCAGCCTCTCCATGAACTACGTTTCATCCTATGACGACAGAGGGGCAGGCAGCATACATCCGGACATCGACAGCTTCCTCACCCTGGACATCGGCCTGCGCTGGCAGCCGCCGGCCGGAAACACCACGCTGATGCTCACCGTCCACAACATCGCGGACGAGGACCCGCCAGCGGTGGATTGGGAGGCCTCGCACGACAGTCTGACCCACGATGTCAAGGGCCGCCGATTCAAACTGGGCTTCAAATACAGTTTCGGCGGCTGAGGCAGAGGGCTTCGCGTCTTGTCGCATGCTCTCGTAATCAGATTTCCAAGTAGGCAGTTCCGCCTAGTTCCTGGCTGATCGTCAGCCGAGTTTCAAGAGCCAAAAATATGGGGTGAGCGATGGGGACCGAACCCACGACCACCGGAATCACAATCCTGGTGTCCCGGCATCGGCATCGATCAGGGACTTCATGGCTGCGATCCGGTAGCGCGTGCTGCGGCCGCCGCCAGGCAGTTTTTCAAGACAGCCCTTGGCCAACAGGTCGGCTAGGTGCCGTGTTGCCGTCGCCTTGCTGACCTTGGCGACCTTGCAGTATTGCGATGCGCTGATGCCATGTTCGAACCCGCGCTCACCTCCATCCAGAAGGCGGTTCAGGACCCGGGCCTGGACCGGGGACAGGCCCGCCTGCCCGTATTTCTGCCAAAAACGGGCCCGGGCCAGGGTTCGGCCAACGTGGGCGCGTGCGCCCTGTACCGCGGCCGTCAGGGTATTCAGGAACCATTCCACCCAGGCCGTGATGTCCATGTCTCCGCGCTGGCATTCTTCCAGTGCCACGTAATAGTTCTTTCGCTCCTTCAGGATGGCGGCAGACAGGGCATACGGGCGGAAGCCCTGGCCGTCCTCCTGATTCAGGGCCAGTTCCGTGAGCGCCCGTGCCAGGCGACCGTTGCCATCATCGAAAGGGTGAACCGTCACGAAATAGAAATGACAGACGGCCGCGCGCAGCAAGGGATCCAGGGCTGTATCCTGGCGGCTCTGCTCAAACCACTGAATGTATGCATCCAGTTCCATATCCAGCACCACACGGGGCGGGGCCTCAAAGTGGACGGTCGGGCGGTCGAGGCGTCCGGATACGACGCGCACGGGAACATCCCCGCGCAGTTGCCCGACCCGAATCTCGCCGGTCAAGGTTTCCTCGCCAGTCGGGAAAAGCAAGCGGTGCCACTCGAACAACCGCGTCCGCGTCATGGGGCGGTCGAGGCGGTCCAGCGAGGCCAGCGCGATCTCGGCCAATCCTTCGGACTGTGCGGATACCGGGTGGGAATCTTCCCCGGCCAGGCTCAGGCGGCGAGCCAGAGAGGAGCGTAGGGACCGGGTATCCAGTTGTTCGCCTTCAATGGCGGACGACGCGACGATGCTCTGAAGCAGGATGTCCAGCGTGGCCTGCTGGCCATGCTCGGAACCGACGGCATCGAACCCGCCAAGAAGACGTCCCTGCTCGACCCGAAAGCGGCGCAGCAACGGCTGCACGACACCCTCGCGCCAACGAAAGCCCGGCCAGTCGTCCTGCTGCCAGATCCATTTGTCCTGCGGCATAGGGGTGTGTCTCGTGCGCAACGATCAGAGCCGAGCCGGTCGTCTCCCCCAATCGGCTCATTGAATGAGCCTTATAGTACCTTTAATCGGCTCATTAAGCAAGCCGATATGGTCTGTTCAGGTCGGGAGGTAAAAGGGGAAATTCAAGGATGAGCGGGTTTGGTTGTACTATAATTCGGGACAGTTAACACCGCAGGAGTCGATCATGATCATGAACAACATTATGCAATACCTGATTGCCGTCTTCGGGGGGCTAGCCCTGGTTTTCGGGATGCTGGCATCCCCGGCACTGGCGCAAACTCCGCCGATCGCGACTATCACAGCGGGCACATCACAGTACTATTCTGGCGAGGATGTGAAATTCACAGCCTCTCTCAATTCGAGCCCGGGTCACGCAGTGGTCATCTTTGTCAAATGGCAGGACTATGATCGTTACTGGCGCTTGCAGCCCAAGTTCGAGTTCTCCTTTCCCTGCAACGCAACAAACAGCGGGTCGCACACGATCACGATTCAGACGTCCAACAACCACACCGATGAGGCCACCCATGCTGCCTCAGCCGACGGTGATGCAGGCTCCCCTCCTTACCCAACGGCATACAGCGTGGGCAGTCCCGATGCGGCAACCGCGACCTGCAATGTGACGCAGTGATACCGAACCCGCCGTTTTGAGCGCTGCATGCGCACGGTCGAGAACAATCGCACGACGGATAGCTTCGAGACCGCCACCGGGACTTGCCCCAGGTTTCAGGGACTGGCGGTAGAAAAATTGCTCAGCAGAGCGGGGGCCGCTGTGCCGAATGTCGCGAGGCTTGCAGCCTGGCTTTATTGAACTAATACTTGATTGCGGCGTTCAGACCTGCGCATCCGTCAGCTTCTGCTCCACCTGCTCGATCGAGACATGCCGCAGGTCCTTGCCGATGACCTGGTACAGCACATGCTCGCAGATGTTGGTGGCATGGTCGCCAATCCGCTCCAGCGCCTTGGCACACCACAGGATGTCCAGCACCAGGCGGATGTCGTGCGGGTCCTCCATCATGAAGGTGATCATCTGCCGAATGCCGGCCTCGTATTCCTGATCGACCTCGGCGTCTTCCTTGAGGACCTCCAGCGCCAGGTCCGTATCCAGGCGGGCAAACGCATCCAGCGAATTGTGCAACATGGTCCGGACATGGCGGACGATATGCTTCACGGCACGCAGGTGCCGCTTCCGGACCGCCTGATAGTCCAGCTCTACCGTCAGCCGGGCGATTTTCTCTGCCTCGTCCCCGACCCGTTCCAGGTCCGTCGTGGCCTTGATGACCGCGATCACCGTACGCAGGTCCATGGCGACCGGATGCCGCAAGGCCAGGAATTCGCTGCACTCCTCGTCGATCTTCACTTCCAGCGCGTTGACCTTGAAGTCGGCGCGCGCAATCTTCTTGGCCAGCTTCTGGTCCCCTTCCAGGAAGGCCCGGGTCGCCGACTCGACATGCTGCTCCGCCAGCCCGCCCATCTCCAGGGCGCGGTCCCGCACGCTTTTCAGGAGCCGAGAAAATTCAGCGGACGTGTGCTGGACGATGTCTTCCGGTTCCATGGTTCTCCCCGAGTTCCTCAATGCCCGCCTATTCTACTTGCTGGCCGCCCTTCCATAAAGGGCGCCAGCCGACGGCGGTTCATCGCGATCAGCAGGAGGCTCGGCACCACCATCAGGGTCGTGATGACGAAGAACAGCGGCCAGTCGCCGCCCAGCCCGTCGATCAGGATGCCGCTGCCCGCGGCCAACAGGGTCCGGGACAGCGTGCCCAGGGAAGCCAGTGCCGCATACTGGGTGGCGGTCCAGTTCCGGTCGCACAACTGCGACAGGAAGGCGACGAAGGCGACGGTCGAGATCGCCGTGGTGAACTGATCGGCGATCACGGCGGCCACGAACAGCCCCGACGACGGGTACCAGGCCAGAAGCGCGAACAGCAAGTTAGTCAGCGCCATGGCCACGCCCCCGATGATGATCCCGCGCAGCAGGCCGTAGCGGGCATTAATCAGGCTGCCCAACACCGCAAAGACCGCAATCGCCACGGCCCCGTAACCCTTGGAGTACAGCGCGATGTCCGACTTGGAGAAGCCGATCTCGGTGTAGAACACCAGCGACATCCTCCCCAGGAAAGCCTCCCCCACCTTGAACAGGAAGATCGCCAGCAGCAGGAAGGCCGCGAGCTGGGCCCCGTAGCGCATCACGAAACTCCGCACCGGATACACGTACATCTCCACGAGATGCCGGCCCCAGCCGCCGCGCCGCACCGCCGGGGGCCGGGGCCGCTCGG
The DNA here is from genome assembly GCA_965214545.1 of uncultured candidatus Poriferisulfidus sp. GTDB lineage: Bacteria > Pseudomonadota > Gammaproteobacteria > Poriferisulfidales > Poriferisulfidaceae > Poriferisulfidus. The sequence goes on from OZ243950.1 coordinate 1,015,780, forward strand.
GTTCCGGCACCAACCAGAGAAACAGCCCGACCAGCACCCCGACCAGCAGGATCAGCCACAAATAGCCATGCTGCCAAGCCCGTTCGATTCCGGCTTCCTGCAAGCGCTCCACCAGCCACAGGGCGAACCCTCCGCCCAAACCGTAGCCGATCCACCAGCCGGAGGTCGCCATCGCCGAACCCCCGCCCACCTTGCGCGGCTCGTCCTCGCGGAACTGTTCGATCCGCAAGGCGTCGATCGCGACATCCTGGGTCGCACCGGCGGCCGCCAGCACCACCGCCCAGACCGCAATCCATTCAAGTTGCCCGGCGGGCTCCAGGCGTGACAGCGCGGCTAGGCAGACGACGATCAGCGTCTGCATGGCAAGGATCCAGGATCGCCGGGGGCCCAGCCACCGGGCCAAGACCGGGAGGCGCACGGCATCCACGAGGGGCGCCCATGCGACATTGATCGCATACACCACCAACACGAGCCCGAACAGGCCGATATCCGTCCGGCTGTACCCGCTCTCCTGCAGCCACAGGGTCATCATGGACAGCACCGCGACCTGCGGCAGCCCGCTCAGCGTGCCGAGCAGCAGGATCCGCACCATCCGGATGTCCCGGTACAGGGCCAGCGTCTCGCGCCAGCTCAGCGTATGGATTTCCACCCGGCCCTTACTCCGGCAACTCGTAGTCCAGGATCAGCGGTGCGTGGTCGGAAAACCGCCGGTCCTTGTAGATGCGGACCCGGCGGGCACAGCCGGCCAGGTTGCGCGACACCACCTGGTAGTCGATCCGCCAGCCCACGTTCTTGTCCCAGGCCCGGCCGCGATTGGACCACCACGTGTACTGCTCGGGCCTGGGGTCGACCTCCCGGAAGGCGTCCACGAATCCGCCCGAATCGAACACCCGGTCCATCCAGGCCCGCTCCTCCGGCAGGAAGCCCGAATTCTTCCGGTTCGAGCGCCAGTTCCTGAGGTCGATCTCGCGGTGCGCGATATTCCAGTCGCCGCACAGGATGGCGCGCCGACGCCGCAGGCGCTGCAGGTGGACCATGAACTCATCCATGAAGCGGTATTTCGCCTGCTGGCGGGGTTCGCCCGAAGACCCGGACGGCGCATACAGGGACACCACCGACAGGCGGCCGAAGCGGGCCTCCAGGGTGCGGCCCTCCGGGTCGAATTCGGCTGAGCCGAAGCCTTCGATGACCCGGTCCGGTTTCTCCCGCGAAAATAGCGCCACCCCACTGTATCCGGGTCGTTCGGCCGGGTGGTAGTAGCAGTGGAACGACTTCGGGTAGAACGCCGGCAGATCAATCTGGTGCAGGCGGGCCTTGATCTCCTGCAGACAGACCACGTCCGCCCGCTGGCGGGCCAGCCAGCGGAAAAATCCCTTGCGCTCGGCGCTGCGGATGCCGTTGACGTTGAGCGTGATTACCCGCATGTCGGCCCGACCGTCTGCTGCATCAGATAGAATTGGAGCCGACACCTCCGTACCTCGGCATGCCACCCCCCTCCTCGACCCCGCCCACCGACTACCGGGCCGCGTTCCTGCGGCTCGCGCTCGAATACGAGTGCCTGAAATTCGGCGACTTCACCCTGAAGTCCGGCCGGAAGAGCCCGTATTTCTTCAACGCCGGGGCCTTCGACGACGGCGCGGCACTGGACCGGGTCGGGACGTTCTACGCCCAGGCCGCCACCGATACAGGCGTCCGGTTCGACATGCTGTTCGGTCCGGCCTACAAGGGCATCCCCTTGGCCACCGCCGCCGCCTGCGCGTTCCAGCGGCTGTATGGCCGGACCGTGCCGGTCGGCTTCGACCGAAAGGAAGCCAAGGAGCATGGCGATCAGGGACATACTTTCGGAGCCCCAATCGAGGGCCGGGTGTTGCTGGTGGACGACGTGGTCTCGTCCGGAATCACGGTGCGGGGCTCGGTAGACCTGATCCGATCGCTCGGCGCCACGCCGGTCGGGCTGCTGATCCTGATGGACCGCGGCGAACGCGGGCAGGGCCAGCTCTCCGCGGTCCAGGAACTTGAAGAACATTGCGGGATTCCGGTCATCTCGGTTGCGTGCGCCAGCGATTTCCACCAGTTCCTGAAAAACGTCCCGCAGTATCGGCAGCATCAAGGGCAGGTCGAAGATTATCTCAGGGAATTCGGGGCCTGACCCGCTGGGCGCAGGCGGGCGCGTACCGGGGCGGTGTCGGGGCGAATGCCGTGCCACAGTTCAAAACTCTCCGCAGCCTGCTCCACCAGCATCCCGAGCCCATCGAAAACGCGGGCGCAACCGGCTTGCCGTGCCCAGGACAGGAACGCGGTTTCGGTGCCGTACATCAGATCGTAGCAGACCGTCGACCCCGCATCCAGAATCGAGGGCGGCAGGTTCAGCGCCGAATCCGACAGCCCCGTTGCCGTGGCGTTGAGCACCAGGTCGTAGCACGCCTCGCCCAGGTCTTCCAGCCCGCAGGCCGCGAGGTTTCCGGGCGAGCCGTGCGCCTGGATCAGCGTGCGCGCGCGTTCGGGGGTGCGGTTGGCCACGGTCAGGTGCCGCGGGGCGCATCCCAGCAGGGGGCCCAGAACGCCGCGCGCCGCACCGCCCGCACCCAGCAGCAAAATCCGCAGGCCGGACAGGTCCAGACCCAGCGCCTCGGCCAGGTCGCGAACCAGACCGCTGCCGTCCGTGTTACCGGCGACCATGATGTCCTCCCTGAAAGCCAGCCAGTTGGCCGCGCCCGCACAACGGGCCGGCGGCAGAACCTCCCCCGCCAGCTGCAACGCCGCCTCCTTGTGCGGCACGGTCACGTTGAGTCCACGCCCGCCCGCCTGCCGGAAATCCTGCACCGCGGCCTCGAAGTCGCCCGCCGCGACATCCAACTGTACGTAGTGGATCTCCTTTCCGGTCTCGGCCGCAAAGCCGGCATGGATGACCGGCGACAGGCTGTGCGCGACCGGATTCCCAATGACGGCATAACGCTCCACGAAACGGTCACTCCCGAGGCTTTATTCGGACAGCCAGGCGGCGGCTTCCCGGGCGGCGTAGGTGAGGATCGCATCCGCACCGGCGCGCTTGAATGCAAGCAGGGCCTCCAGCATGCAGCTTCGCCCGTCCAGCCAGCTGTTCGCCGCGGCCGCCTTGAGCATGGCGTACTCGCCACTGACGTGATAGACGAACGTCGGGGCCCCGAATTCCTCCTTGACGCGGCGCAGCACGTCCAGGTACGGCAGCCCCGGCTTGACCAAGACCATGTCCGCGCCTTCGCTCAGGTCCAGCGCCACCTCGCGCAGGGCCTCGTCGCTGTTGGCCGGATCCATCTGGTAGCCGTACTTGTCGCCACCCCCCAGATTGGCCGCGGAACCCACCGCATCGCGAAACGGCCCGTAGAAGGCAGACGCGTACTTCGCGGCGTATGCAAGGATACGGACATTCTCGTATCCCCACGCCTCCAAGGCCTCACGGGTCGCGCCGATGCGCCCGTCCATCATGTCGGACGGCGCCACGATGTCCGCCCCGGCGCCCGCACAGCACAGCGCCTGCTCGACCAGGATCTTCACCGTCGCGTCGTTCGCGACCTGGCCGCTCTCGTCCAACACGCCGTCCTGCCCGTGCGAGGTATAGGGGTCCAGCGCCACGTCCGCGATCACGCCGAGTTCGGGCGCCGCCTGTTTGATGACCTGGATCGCCCGTGGAATCAGACCCTCCGGGTTGCAGGCTTCTTCCGCCTGGGGGCTTTTTTTCTCGTCTCCGACCACCGGGAACAGAGCCACCGCGGGGATTCCCAACTCCTGGATTTCCTGGACTTCCCGCTCCAGAAGATCCAGGCTGAGTCGCTCGATGCCCGGCATCGAGGGGACTTCGGTGCGCAGGTCCTCGCCTTCCTGGACGAACAGCGGCAGGATCAGGTCATCCGCCGTCAGGCGGCTCTCGCGCATCAACCGGCGCGAAAAGTCGTCACGACGCATGCGGCGCATGCGGGTCTGCGGAAAGCGGGCGGGATAGGAAGCCATGGGCGATTGATCTACCAGAAGGCCATCTCCGGAATCAGTTCAGCAACCGCTTGCTGGCTGTGAGCAAGGGGATGCCTGGGTGGGCGAAATCTCCATCATCCGTTACCAATGTGAGATTCCTTTCCCTGCATGCTTCCCGGATTATCTGGTCGTTGAAAGTCTAATTTGGCTTCCATTCTATCCCGTATCCTACAATAGAGGCCAATGCGCCGGACCCAAAACCTTCACCTCCTCGGCCTCGTCATCTGCGTGGCCGCACTCGCCTTTGGCTATCTGTACCTGGAACGCACTCTGGGCCTTGAACCCTGCCCGCTGTGCATTCTGGACCGGTTCGCCTTCATGGCTCTGGCCGTCATCTTCGCGCTGGCCTACTTCCAGCGCCCTGGCGCACGAGACCGGATCGGCTACGACATCGGCGCCGGTGTCATCAGTCTGGCCGGGACGGGGATCGCCGGGCGACACGTCACCCTGCAGAACCGGCCGCCGGATACCCTGGGCGACTGCGGCGCAGGGTTCTGGCACCTGTTCGACCAGATCGGCCTCGAAGGGGCGGTGGCCTCCGCGCTGCGGGGCAGCGGCGATTGCGGCGACATCCAGTGGACGTTCCTGGGACTGTCCATCCCAACCCTGACCTTGGGCATTTTTGTGGTATTGTTTCTGCTCTCGCTGGCCGACATGATCGACGCCATCCGAAAACGCCATCTGGAGTACCCGACATGAAACACGTGACTTTCGGCATCCTGGCCCTCGCCCTGGGCCTGTCTCCCCTCCAGGCCGAAATGCCCCGGCAGCCTGCGCCGGAAGGCGCCGGCGTTTATTTCATCGAGCCAGCTGACGGCGCAACCGTCGCGTCTCCCTTCAGGGTCTCGTTCGGCCTGCACGACATGGGAGTCGCCCCGGCCGGCGCGAACCTGCCGAACACCGGGCATCACCACCTGCTGATCAATGCTCCGGAAGTCGATCTTGGCATGCCGTTGCCGAACAACGCCGCAGTCCGCCATTTCGGCGGCGGGCAGACCGAAACCCTGCTAACACTGGAGCCGGGCAGCTATACGCTGCAGCTGGTGCTTGGGGATTACGCGCATATCCCGCACGATCCGCCGGTCGTGTCCGGGACGATCACCGTCACCGTCGAATAGTCAGACCCAGTCGCGGGCGCCCAGAAAGCGCTCGGTCAGTTCCGCTTCCGGCGAACCCGGTTCGGGCCGGTAGTCGTAGATCCAGCCGCAGTCCGGAGGCAGCGACATCAGGATCGATTCGGCGCGCCGGCTGTTCTGCAAGCCGAACAGCGTGCCGCGGTCGTACAGTAGGTTGAACTCGGCGTAACGGCCCCGGCGGTATTTCTGGAACGCTCTTTCGCGTTCACCCCAGGGCATCTCGCGACGACGCTCCACGATCGGCAGGTAGCCCTTCAGGAAGTGTTCCGCCACGGCGCGCATGAACGCAAAACTTCTCTCGAAGCCCCACTCGTTGAGGTCGTCGAAGAACAGCCCGCCGACGCCGCGCGTCTCGTCGCGATGCGGCAGGGCGAAGTAACGGTCGCACCAGTCCTTGAATTTCGGGTAGACTGCGGCCCCGAAAGGCGCGCAAGCCTCCCGGGCCATGCGGTGCCAGTGCCGGGCGTCTTCCTCGAACCCGTAGTACGGCGTCAGGTCGAATCCGCCGCCGAACCACCAGCGGTCCGCGCCGTCGGCCGCACAAGCGCTGAAGAACCGGACATTGCAGTGCGCCGTGGGGGCGTAGGGGTTGCGCGGATGGACGACGATCGACACGCCCATCGCGGTGAACGACTGCCCGGCCAGTTCCGGATGCCGCTCGGTGGCCGCCTCCGGCAGCGCCGCGCCGGCGACGTCCGAGAAGTTCACTCCGGCTTTCTCGAAAGTCTCCCCGCCCTCCAGCACCCGCGTCTCGCCCCGGCTGCCGTCGGGATGGCCCCAGGGATCCCGGCGAAACCCTGCCGCCGGCTCCAGCCGTTCGAACGCCCCGGTCGCATCCTGCTGGAACGTCTCCAGGTAGGCGCGGACAGAACCGGGATCGGGCGCGCCGCTCATGCCGCCGGTGCCGGGCGGATCACCCGCCCCGTCAGCAAATCCCGAATCTCGCTGGGGCCCGAAGCCCCGCCGAGCGGGCCTTCCACGATTCCGTCGATCGTCGAACCGAACATCTCATCAACCTCTTCGGGCGTTCTTGCCGGAAGCACGCCTTCCGGATTCGCGCTGGTCGAAACCAGGACCCCCGCCTCCAGGCACAGCGTGCGGCACAGGCGGTGGCGGGTGATGCGCACGGCCTGGCTCGCATGGACGCCCCGCAACAGGGCGGACGCGCCTTCGGCAGCCGGGACCAGCCAGGTCACCGGCGCTCCCGGGGATTCCAGTTTAGCCTGCTGTTCCCCATCCAGGGGCTGGATGTACGGCGCCAAGTCGGCGCAGCGGGCCGCGATCAGGATCAAGCCCTTGTCCGGGTCCCGCCGCTTGATGTCCAGAAGCCGGCGCACCGCGGACGGATGATCCGGCCGGCAACCCAGCCCCCACACGCCTTCGGTCGGGTAGGCCAGGACCTTGCCGTCCTGCAATGCCCGGATGCCCTCTCGGGTGTCCAGCGTACTGCCGCCCCTGCCGGAGACGCCCCCTTAGCTTTTGCGTTTTGCGCGGGACGCGCGGCGCTTGCGCGGCGGGGCGGCGGCCAGGAGTTCCTGGCATTGTTCCAGCGTCAGCGCCGAGGGCTCTTCCCCCTTCGGAATCTTTGCGTTGCGCTTGCCGTTGGTGACGTACGGACCGTAGCGGCCATTGAGCACCTGGATGTCGTCCACCCCGAAGTCCTGGATCGTCCGGTTCGCCTCGCGGTGGCGATGTTCCGCGATCAATTCGTCGGCCCGCTCGCGCGTCACCGTCATCGGGTCCTCTTCCTTCGGCAGGGACACGTATTTTTTCGGCCCGTATTTCACGTACGGCCCGAAGCGGCCGATGTTGACCTCGATCGGCTCGCCGTCATCCGCGACTCCCAGCGTCCTTGGCAACACCAGCAGGTCCATCGCTTCCTCGAACGTGATGGTCTCGAAACCCTGGCCCTCGCGAAGGCTCGCGAACCGGGGCTTCTCTTCGTCCTCCCGGTCCCCGACCTGGACGAACGGCCCGTAACGCCCGACCCGGACCCGGACCGGCTTGCCGCTTTCCGGGTCCGTGCCGAGTTCGCGCATCATCTGCGCCGTCTGGCGGGACACGGTCTCGTTCTTCTCGTTCACCTGCTGGTGGAACGGCTTCCAGAAATGGTCCACGACCGGGACCCACTCGGTTTCTCCCCGCGCCACCCGGTCCAGCGAATCCTCCAGCTGGGCCGTGAATTCGTAGTCGACATACCGCGAAAAGTGCTCGGTCAGGAAATTGCAGACCACCTTGCCGAGCGCGGTCGGGAAGAACGTCCGCTTGTCGAGGTCCGCGTACTTGCGGCTGACCAGGGTCGACAGGGTGTCCGCGTAGGTGGAGGGGCGGCCGATGCCGTATTCCTCCAGGGTCTTGACCAGGCTCGCCTCGGTGTAGCGCGGCGGCGGTTCCGTGAAATGCTGGTTCGCCTGCACGTCCGCCAGCGCCACGCGCTCGCCTTCCTTCAATTCGGGAAGGTAGCGTTCGTCGCCGTTCTTCGGGCTTGCGCTGTCGGGGGCCTCATCCGAACCTTCGCGATACACCTGCATGAAGCCGGGGATGCGCACATGCGAGCCGGTCGCCCGCAACTGGGCCTCGGGCCCGCACCCGATGTCCACGCTGACCTGGTCGATCACGGCCGGGATCATCTGGCTGGCCACGGCGCGCTTCCAGACCAATTCGTAAAGCTTCTGCTGGTCGCTGCCCAACTTGCCGCGGGTGCGCTCGGGCGTCTGCGCGGCATCGGTCGGACGGACCGCCTCGTGCGCTTCCTGCGCGTTCCGGGTCCGGGTCTTGTAACGCCGGGGAGACGGCGGCATCTGGTCCTTGCCGTAACGCTCGCCGATGGTCTGCCGGAGGTTGTCCAGCGCGGCATTCGACAGCGTGACCGAATCCGTGCGCATGTAGGTGATCAGTCCGACCGGGCCGGACCCCAGGTCGACGCCTTCGTACAACTGCTGGGCGACCTGCATCGTCTTGCGGGCGGAGAAGCGCAGCTTGCGCGAGGCTTCCTGCTGCAGGGTCGAGGTGGTGAACGGCGGCGCCGGGTTGCGCTTGCGCTCCTTGCGCTCGACCGACGCGACGGTCAGTTCCGCGGCATGCGCCCGGACCTGGTCGCGGGCCGCATTCGCCTGTTGTTCATCGCCCAGGTCGAACTTCCGCAAGCGCTTCCCGTCGTACACGTGCAGCTTGGCCGGGAACCCGTGCCCGTCCTTGTCCAGGCGGGCGTCCACGCTCCAGAACTCCCGCGGCTCGAACGCCTCGATCTCGCGCTCGCGCTCGACGATCAGGCGCAGGGCCGGGCTCTGCACGCGGCCGGCCGACAGCTTGGGGGCGATCTTCCGCCACAGCAGCGGCGACAGGTTGAATCCGACCAGGTAGTCGATGGCGCGGCGCGCCTGGTAGGCGTTGACCAGGTCGTCCGACAGGTCCCGCGGGTGTTCCAGGGCCTGGCGCACCGCCTCGGGGGTCACCTCGTGGAACACCACCCGGTAGGTTTTCTTCTCGCCCAGTTTCTTGCGCTTGTTGAGCAGGCTGTACAGCGACCAAGAAATCGCCTCGCCCTCGCGGTCCGGGTCGGAGGCCAGGTACAGGGTATCGCAATCCTTGAGGGCGCTGGCGATCTTTCGCAGGTGCTTCTCGTGCCCGGGCGTCACCTGGTACTTGAGGGCGTAGTCGCCCTCGGTGTCGACCGCACCATCCTTCGGGACCAGGTCCTGTACATGGCCGTACGACGCCAGCACCTGGAAGCCCGGGCCCAGGTATTTCTCGATCGTCCGGGCTTTCGCCGGCGATTCCACAACGACCAGATTATTCGGCATGGCAGGGGTCTGCGCGGATGGGGGACTCATACTGTCGGTTCTTAAACTAGGTTAGCACGACCGCCGGGCACAGGCAGGCGCGCGCCTCGGATCGCCGATTCCCCCCGCGGGACTACTCCGACGCCGGGGCCGGTGCGCGCGGGATGCACCAGGCCGACGGGCTGCGCACCGAGTCCCCGGGGGCGGCCACGGCTCCAGGCTTCAGCAACAGCGCGTAACTGTAACTGGGAAAGACCGCGGCGACCACGGCCTGAAGCCAGGCGGCCGGCTCCGCCTGCTGACCGGCCGGGACCACCGTCAACGCCGTGCCGACCGACAGGAATTCCCGGCTGCCCGCATCCAGGCGGATCATCGGCCGGGGCTGCGTCTCGCCACTCGGCCAGAACCTCGAAACCCTGCGGTGAACCGCGCGCGCCGGCTCGCGCACGGCGGCGTCTGCCAGGTCGATTTCCAGACGTTGCGGCGGATGCACCTGTGCATCCGGGGTCCAGGTGAAGGCTTCGATGTCGCCGGTGCAGAAGGTTTCCAGCACCTGGGCATGGGGCTGACTGCCATCGCCGAGCCGGGCGCGCTGGACCCAGCTGCGCCCATTGACCTGCACGCGAACCAGGAGGTCGCCCGGACCGACCGGCTGCGGCGGAGCGTACCCGGGCCAGGGACACCACACCTCCGGCCAGTCCGCCGGATTATCGACGAAACGCCGCGCCGCATCCGCCTCGGATTCTCCCTGGCGCACCAGGTACACGTGCGGCGCATCGTCGCGCAGCCACGCTCCTGCCGGATCCGCCTCGAAAGAGGCAAACACGGCACCGGAAACCAGAAGGACGGCCAACAAGATCGGGCGCATTTACCGATTTTAATGCATCGCGTTAAACTAACGCCCCATTCGCCCTGTCGATCCCGTGAAAGCCACCCTCGTTGAAAACCTGACCCAGGCGTGGCAGGCCCTGCACCGGCAGGGCCTGTTGCCCGATCCGGAGCCCGAGCGCATCGAGATCGTCTCGACCAAGGATCCGAGCCACGGCGACTACGCCTGCAACCTCGCGCTGGTCCTGGCGCGGGAGGCCGGCGTCGATGCGCGCGAGCTGGCCGGGCGGATCATCCAGGCCCTGCCGGAGAACCCGGGCCTGTCGGGAGCGGAAGTCGCGGGGCCGGGGTTCATAAACTTCCGGTTGCGCCCGGAAGCCAAGGCGGAGATCGTCGACCAGGTCCTGAACCAGGGCACGAATTACGGCTCCCGACCGCCCGGGAGCGAACAGCGTATCCTGATCGAATACGTCTCCGCCAACCCGACCGGGCCGCTGCATGTCGGACACGGCCGCGGGGCCGCGCTCGGCTCCTGTCTCGCCCGAATTCTCGAAGCGGCCGGGCACACGGTCGAATGCGAATACTACATCAACGATGCCGGGCGGCAGATGGACATCCTGGCGATCTCCGTCTGGCTGCGCTACCTGGAACTGTGCGGCGAACCCGTCATCTTCCCGGTGGCCGGCTACCAGGGCGATTACATCCTGGACATCGCGGCCGACTGCCACCGGACCCGCGGCGACGCGTGGCGGGCCTCGGTCGCCGATATCCAGACCGGCGCACCGGACGATGGCCCGGACGAGGCCGGGCACAACACGTACCTGGACTTCCTGGTTCGGCGCGCCCGGGATTTTCTCGACGCGGCGGCCTGGGCCGACCTCGGCTCGGTGGCCGCCGGCACGCTGCTCGAACGCATCCGCCGCGACCTGGACCAATTCGGCGCGAGCTTCGGCCGCTGGCAGTCCGAACGCGCGTTGCTGGACGACGGCAAGGTCGAGCAAACCCTCGCGCAATTGCGGGAGGCCGGCCATCTGTACGAACGGGACGGCGCCCTGTGGTTCCGCTCCAGTGAATTCGGCGACGAGAAGGACCGCGTCGTGCAGAGAAGCAATGGGCAGTGGACCTACTTCGCGACCGACATCGCCTACCATGCCGACAAGATGGCGCGCGGCTACGGCACCGCGATCAATATCTGGGGGGCAGATCACCACGGCTACGCAGGCCGGGTGCGGGCCGCGCTGCAGGCCCTCGGGATCGACGCCGAACGGCTGGAAATCCTGCTGGTCCAGTTCGCCAGCCTGTACCGGGGCAAGCAGAAACTCTCGATGTCGACGCGCAGCGGGGAGTTCGTGACCCTGCAGTCGCTGCAACGCGAAGTCGGACGGGATGCCGCGCGTTTCTTCTACGTCATGCGCAAGTCCGACCAACACCTGGACTTCGACCTTCAGCTGGCCACCGCGCAAAGCGTGGACAACCCGGTCTACTACGTGCAGTACGCCCACGCACGGATCTGCAGCATCCTGGAACGGGCGAAAGAAGACGGCGTCCCGATCCCCGAGGAACCCTGCGACCTGTCGCCGCTGACCGAGGAAGGCGAACGCGCCTTGCAGAAGCGAGTGTCGCGCTACCCGGACGCGGTCCTGCGTTCGGCCCAGGAGCGCGAGCCGCATCACCTGACCGTCTACCTGCGCAAGCTGGCCCAGGAGTTCCACGCTTACTATAATGCCGTGGCCGTGCTGGTCGATGACCGGCCCGTGTGCCAGGCCCGGCTGCGGTTGATCCTCGCGGTACGCCAGACGCTCGGCAACGGCTTGGGCCTGTTGAATATCGACCCCCCCGAGAGGATGTGATGGCCGCCCCGAAAAAACGCACGGCAAGCCCGAAACGACGCGCCACGCCGAAGCGGCGCCCGGCCGCCAGGAAACGCAAAACGCGCGCGCGCAAGCCCCTGCCCCCCTGGCTCCTGCTCGGCGGCGGCCTGCTGATCGGTATCGCCAGCGTATTGATGTTCAACGGGACCCAGGAGGCGCCGTGGCAGAGCCTGTGGAAGAAGGTCTGGCCCCTGGAGACCGCAACGACGAAGCCGGTGGAAACGCCGCGATTCGACTTCTACACCATCCTGCCCAACCAGGAAGTCGTGGTGCCGGAACCGGATGACAAGAAAGCCAAGCCGGTGCCCGAGGGCGTCTACTATCTGCAGGTGGGTTCGTTCCGCAGCCTCGACGACGCCAACGGCAGAAGGGCCCGGGTGATCCTGCTCGGGACCGAAGCGTCCATCCAGTCCGTCGTCATCGACCGCGACACCTGGCACCGGGTCCGGGTCGGGCCCTACAAGGACCTGGCACGCTTGCGCGAGGTCCGCCAGCGGCTACGCGACAACAAGATCGAGACGCTGCTGGTCCGTGCGCACCAATAGGCGCGGTCACTCCGCCGGGATCTCTCCTTCGACCACCACGCCCAGCGGCGAGGCCGGGGCACGGTCGCCATAATCGGTCAGGTCTTCCAGCGTGCAGCGCAGCCGCAGCGGCACGCCTTCCTCCAGAACCGCCAGGTGCCGGACGATGGCTTCGTCCGCCTGCACCCCGAACCGCTTCAGCAACATGCGGATATCTTTTCGGTTTTCTTCACTCATGGTCTGTCCTTGGGGCCTCCCGGACCCGGTCGTTCACCCGGACAATTGTAGAACGAGCGTGCGCCCGGCCGGGCCCCGTTCTCTATGCTAGAGTAGGGGCTTTCCCGTAACTGGCGGAGGTGTCCCCATGTCCAGCGATGACGGATTGCGCAAAGCGGGCCTCAAAAGCACCGTCCCCCGGCTGAAGATCCTGGCCGTCCTGGAAAACAGCGACGTGCGCCACATGTCGGCCGAAGACCTCTACCGCAGGCTGCTCGACGCCAACGAAGACATCGGGCTGGCCACCGTGTACCGGGTCCTGACCCAGTTCGAACAGGCGGGCCTGGTGGTCCGGCACAACTTCGACGCGGGCCGGGCCGTCTACGAACTCAACGACGAATCGCCGCACGAGCACCTGATCTGCACGGAGTGCAACGCGGTGATCGAATTCGAGGATCCCGAACTCACCGAACACCTCCGGGACGTCACCCGGCAGGAACAATTCGACCTGCAAAGCCACTCCCTGTACCTGTACGGCGTCTGCAGTACCTGTCAGGAAAAATAGCGCACCCCGCCGCAGCGAGGCCCTCTTGATTCAGTCGGCCGGTTGCTGGTCGAGCATCGCGTTCACCACTCCCAGTTGATTCGGGCGTAGACATTGCGCCCCGGCCCCGGCAGGCGTTCGCCGACCGCCAGGTCTCCCCCGCTAACCCGGTTGAAGCCGTTCATGGGGTCGACGTACATACGGTCCGTCAGGTTTTCCACGCCGGCGGATAGCATCACGTCCAGGGACGGGTGCAGGTACTGGGTGCGCAGGTTGTACAGCGCATACCCCGAAATCGGCCGGTTGTGATTGTTGCCGCTTTGGGGGTCGTCCAGCATGAGTTGCGAGATCTTGGACTGGCGCGCCGCCCAATCCACTTCCACGGACACCACCCAATCGCCCACGGTGCGCGAAGCGGACAACAGGCCGCGCAGCGGCGGCATCCGGTAGAGGTTGTCGTCCCGGATCGTGCGGGTCGTGCCATCTGCCCGCCTCTGGCTCTGGAAGGACTCCCGCAGCTTGCCGCGTACGTAGCTGACCGTGCCGTCCAACCGCCACTCCTGCGTCAACGGGAACCCGAACATCGTATCGGCCCCGTAGAATTCGGCATCGACATTGGCGAACTGGACCGGGGTCGGATCGCCGTTGAGTACGCTGCTGGCCCGGATGACGTGCGCGTCCGTGGCCGGGATCCCGGTAATGTAGTCATCGACCTGGCGCGCGAAGACGCGCGGCGAGAACTTCCTGCCGCGGTCTTCCCAGTTCAGGCCGAATTCGATCTGCCAGGAATCCTCCGGTTTCAGGTTGACGTCGCCCACGTAGTTATTGCCGTCGCCCAGCCCCGCGTTGATCTCAAGCGGAATCCACAGGTAGCGTTCCATGTAGGCCGGTGCCCGGGTCTTGTGCGCCAGACCGAACTCGAGTTCCGTCGATTCGCCCCATTCGTAGCGGAACACGGCCGTGGCATCGAGTTCCGTGTCCTCCTGGCTGCGGTCGGCCCGATTGAAGCGTCCGCTCAACATGCCGACCGACATCGCCGGAGGCGGCATCCAGACGCTCGGGGCGGCCGTATCGCAGCCCCCCGCCTCACCGATCTCTCGCGCCTTTGCCCCGTCCGGGCCATAGGGGTTCATGCGGTCGGCGTTGACCCGCAGCAGCATCGCGCAGGTCGGGCGGAAATGCTGGACGGTATCGGCATCGGTACGGGTGTGGTGGACCCGGGCGCCGAATTCGCCGCTCCACGGGCCTGCCAGGTCGCCGCGCCACTCGATGAACGCCCCGTATTCATCCGTGGTCGCGTCGTCGAAATTCTCGACGAAGAACGGAGGCGCGTCCGGGTCGGTGACAATCGCCCCATTCTCGCTCTGCCTGAAATCCACGCCCAGGCGCAGGGTCCCGTCGCCCCAGGGGCGGCTTCCGGCCAGTTTGCCGCCGACCGACAGCCCGTCGACCGTCACCTTGCGCTTGTCGGTCCCGCGAAACGGCGGCAGGATGTTCGCCTGGCTGAAGTCCGGCGGCGCACGCAGGGCATAGTTGGACATGTCGTGGTCGGTTTCCTGGTAATGGAGCTGCGCCTCCACGTGCCAGTCTCCCGACTCGCCGCGGTAGCGCAGGTTGACCAGGTCCGTGTGGTAGAAATGGATGTCCATCGGCAGGGCCGGCACGCCCGTGTCCCCGGTATTGTTCCGGGCATAGTCGATCATCCACTCGCCCTCGCCGAGCTGGTGCCCCATGCCGAAACCGAAGAAATTCCGCTTGTAGTGAGACGTCAGGATCTTGACCTCCGCGCTGTTCGTCTCGTCGCCCTGGTCATGCGCCCCGTACACATGGTATCGGGAACGGTCGTTTGCCAGTGACAGGAATACGCTCGCATTCTTGCCGTCGTTGAACGAGAGGTTGTCCGCCGTCACCCGCGCGTGGAGCTCATAATCCTCCGACGGGGCATAGCGGCTGGTATAGGAATGCGCATCAATGTGGCCGCCGATCGCGGACCCGGCCCCGACCGGTGCGATGCCTCGGTGCACCTGCACCGATTCCATCAAGGAACTCGGCATGTAGTGCAATGGGCTGTCCATCCAGGCGGGCCCGGCCGTATGCGGCTGGCGGCCGTCCAGATGGGTTTGGACCCGGTAGGTGTGCAGGCCCCGGTACTGCGGAATGCTGGTCAGGGCGCCGTTGCGGCTGACAGCGCCGCCCGGTGCTAAGCGGATCAGGTTGGGCGTGTCCGTCGGGATGCCGGCATGCTGAAATACCGTCCGGGCGCCGAACACCGTGATGACTTCCTGCGCATGAACGGTCACCGTCGTGAACAGGAATGCGGTGACGGCCAGCAGCCCCGACAGCGAAAACCCACAGATCTGCATGCAGATCACGCCACAATGTGCCATCAGAAACTCTCCTCGTAAGGCCCCGTCAATCAAAAAACCGATCAAGGCCGAAGTGCCCGATCGGCCATGAAAACAGCTAATTCAAAGCGGCTCCCCCCGACCGCCGGCGGCAATCGTACCAGAAAAATGTAGGGCACCCGGCTCACAAGCTTTCGCCCGGGCATGCGGCCGGGTTTTCCCTTTGGCCAGGCGCCAAAGCTCCGCACCCCGAAATTCTGCGATCGAAAAAGTCGGAAAATGCCCGGAAAACCGGATTCCAGCCTCGGGAAACCTTTTCTAACTGATTGATTATTAGAGGTTAAAAATGGTCTAAAAATTCCGACCATTTATCCTTGACTTTCGTGCTTCACTCCTGCAATCTTTTGGATCGTACGGGCGCCTCCCCTGACCGGGACGTACCTGCCCCATTAACCCCGCCACAGGGAGGACCAAACGCATGAAACCCAACCCGCAAATTTCCGGAAGCAATGTGCCCGAGAACAAGCCGACCCGAAAGCAGGTTCCGAAAGCGCCGAATTTCGATACAATTAGGGCGATGAAACGCCTGAAAGGCGCAAGATTCGAGGACAAGCAAGCCGTGACCCTGGTCGAGACCATCCAAGACGCCCAAGTCACTCTGGCCACCCGGGACGACCTGGGTCGGACAGAGCTCGCCCTGCGCAGCGACATGGAAAAAATGGAAACCGGTATCCGCAGCGACATGGAGAATATGGAACTCCGCCAACGAGAAGAAAGGAAGACCATGGAACTCAACATCCGTTCTGACATGGAGGCAAAATTCGCCGACATGCGCCGGAACATGCTGGTCTTTGGAAGTATCGCAACCGGTACTTTGGGCGCGCTCATCCTGCTGGCAAAATAACGACGGTACGGCGTGAGGGTGGCCCCCGCCGACAGAGGGAACCAGAGCGCCTCCACGCCCTGTCGCCGACAGGGTGGATTATTTGTGCTGGCCCGTGCGAAACCCGCACGGCTCAAACTTCAAAGGCTTGGCGGCAGCCCGGCCTTCGCCCGAGACCTCAGCCGCGAGCCGAGCGCTCGGCCGCCGCCAGCCACAGGCACTGGTACGGTGCCAGCGTCAGGCCCAGGTGGCGATGAAGGACCCGGGTCCGGCTCCGCCCGATCAAATCGTCCACCGCGCGCGGAGACCCCAGCGGGCGCAGGTCCAGGTTCAGGTCTTGCGCGTGCGGCGTGAGGTTGCAGAGCATCAGGATCCTCTGCCGGGAAGACTCCCGGACCAGCCCGAGAAACCCCGAGCCGAGGGCCAGCGGCGTCATCGATGCCTGCGGCGCGAACGCTGGCTGCCCGGCGCGCAGGCGAATCAGGCCGAGCAAGGCCGCCAGCACTTCCCCCCGCAGGCTCCCCGGCTCGTCCAACTGCCGTTCGAGCGTCGCCCGATCCAGCTGCCCGCGATTGACCGAGCGGGCGCGGCCGGTTTCACGCATCTTCTCCTCGTCGTTCGGCGACGCCAGCAGGCTGTGAATATAGAACGCCGGGATTCCCGGCAACGACAGGAGAATCACATGGGCGCACAGCATCCGGGCGATTTGCAGCCCGTCCTCGCCGAAACGGGTGCCACGCAAGGCGTCGAACAGCGTAATGTTGATCTCGTAGGGGTGTTCGCGTCCATCATCGCCGGCCCGGGTGCTGATTCGCCCACCGAAGCGGCGCATCGTCTGCAACAAATCCTCCAGTTCCGCCGGGGTGACGAGCCGCTCGACCGGCCGCACGCCGATGCCGTCGTGGGAGGCGATGAAGTTCAGGAAGGTGCAGCCCGGCGGCAGCTCCGGCCAGTCGCGAAGCCACCGGTTCAGGTAGACGGAACTGCCGCGGTGCAGGCCCTGCAACACCAGGGACGGCAATGCGAACTGGTAGACCAGGTCTGCCTCGTCCCCCGCGCCGAAGTAGCTCAGGTTCTCGTGCTGTGGGACGTTGGTCTCGGTGACCAGGCGGCAGCCCGGCGCGTGCGCCCCCAGGATGGCGTGGAGCAGGCGGACGATGCGATGCGTCTGGGGCAGATGAATGCAGCCCGTCCCGGCCTCCTTCCACAGGTAGGCGACCGCGTCCAGCCGCAGCAGGCGCGTGCCGGCGGCCACGTACTGCGCCATCACGTCGATGACTTCGAGCAGGACTTCCGGGTTGCGGTAGTTGAAGTCCAGCTGGTCGTCGCTGAAGGTCGTCCAGACTCCGCGGCCCTGCGGGTGGTTCGGCAAGGGCGTGATCAGCGGCGTCGCGCGCGGCCGGACGACTCCGGACAGATCCGCCTCCGGATCCACCACGTGAAACCAATCCTCCGCGCGGGCATCGCCGGACCACAGCCGCCGCGCCAGCGGATGTTGTCGCGAGCAGTGGTTGAGCACCAAGTCGGTCATCAGGTCGAATTGTCCGGCGATCCGCGAGACATCCCCCCACGCCCCCAACTCGGGGCGCACGTCCCGGTAGGACGAGACGGCGAAACCGTCGTCCGAGGTGAACGGAAAATAGGGCAGCAGGTGCACTGCGCTGAAGGCATCCCGCAGACGGGTTTCCAAGAAGTCGGCCAGGGTGCGCAACGGCGCCACCCCGGGCTCGGTCAGGGTGTCGGCATACGTGATCAGCAAGGTGTCTTTCTCCGACCAGTCGCGATCCGGGGAGCGGGGCGCAGGCGCATGCCGCTCAAAACTCCCGGCAATCCGCTCCTGCAGCGCATCCGCATCCGCGTCCGGGTACAACACCCGGAGGTGTTCGACGATGGCGTTCACGCGTGGCGCCCCAGCGCCCACGAAACATGTTCGCGCACCAGTGTGCTGGGGTGTCCCGCCCGCGCCTGCAATGCCGCCACCACGGCGTCATCGTGCGGGGCGTTGCCGAGCGCCACGGCGACATTGCGCAGCCACTGGACATGACTGATGCGGCGCATCGCCGTGCCTTCGGTGTGGCGCAGGTAGTCGGCCTCATCCCAGGCCATCATCTCCACCAGCGACGACCCCTCCAGCGTGGCCCTCGGCTGGAAATCCTGCACCGAAGCCAACCGGGCGTAGCGGTTCCACGGGCAGACCAGCTGGCAGTCATCGCAGCCGTAGACCCGGTTGCCAATCAGCGGCCGGTACGGCACGGGAATCGAGCCCTTGAGCTCGATCGTCAGGTACGAGATGCAGCGGCGCGCGTCCAGCTGGTACGGCGCGACGATCGCCTGGGTCGGACAAACGTCGATGCAGGCGCGGCAGTCTCCGCAGTGTCCCCCACGGGTCGGCGGGTCGGGCGTCAGCGGCAGGTCGGTGTAAATCTCGCCGAGGAAGAACCAGGACCCGGCATCCTGGGCCAGCAGGTTGGTGTGTTTGCCGATCCAGCCCAACCCAGCGCGTTCGGCCAAGGCCTTCTCCAACACCGGGGCGCTGTCGGTGAACACGCGGTAGCCGAATGGGCCCGCCACCTCCTCGATCCGGTGCACCAGGTGCCGCAGGCGGCCGCGCAGCACCTTGTGGTAGTCCCGGCCTAGGGCGTATCGGGACACGTAGCCGCGGGTTGAATCCGCCAACGCCTGCTCCGCGCGATCCACTCCGTGCGGGAGGTAGTTGAGGCGGACCGAGATCACCCGCTGCGTCCCGGGCACCAGTTCTTTCGGGCGCGAGCGGCGCACCCCGTGGCGCTGCATGTAGCCCATCTCGCCATGCCAGCCCCGCGCCAGCCAGTTCAGCAGGTGGGTCTCATGGTCCTCCAGGTCCAGGTCGGCAATGCCCACCCGGTCGAAACCCAACTCCCGTCCCCACCGGCGGACGGCGCGCGAAAGATCTGGCAGCGAATCGGGCATGGCCTCAAGAGTCTCGTCAAAAGCGTCTAATATACTTGTATTGTGTGCGGAATCGCAGGAGAAAGGAATTTTCGGGGGGCGGCCGATCCTGCCCGTGTGGCCCGCATGCTGGGGCCTCTGGCCCGGCGCGGGCCCGATCACGAGGGCCAATGGCACCGAGGCCCGGCCGCCCTGGGGCACCGCCGCCTGTCGGTCCTCGACCTGAATCCCCGGGCGCACCAGCCTTTGTTGGATCCCGATTCCGGGCGGGTCCTGGTGTTCAACGGCTGCATTTACAACTACCCGGAATTGCGAATACAACTGCAAGAATGCGGCCATTGTTTTCGCACCACGGGGGACAGCGAGGTCATCCTGAAAGCCTACGCTGAATGGGGGGAGGCCTGTGTTGAACGCCTCCACGGCATGTTCGCGTTCGCCCTGTGGGATCCTGGCACGGAGCGGCTGTTCCTGGCTCGGGACCGGTTGGGCATCAAGCCGCTTTATTACCACCCGTCTGCCGATGCCTTCCGTTTCGCGTCCAACATCCAGGCGTTGCTGGCCACCGGGGACGTGGACCTCACGCTCGACGACGTCGCCCTGCATCACCACCTGAGCCTGCATGCGGTGGTCCCGGCGCCCCGCACCCTGCTGCGCGCCATCCGGAAACTGGCACCGGGCCATCACCTGACGGTCGATGCGGACGGGACGATGAAAGAAGAACGCTACTGGCAACTGGATGCGCGCAACCCGGATCCTGCACGCCGTCCGGAGGAATGGGTGGAACGGGTGCACGTCGAACTTCGGGAAGCCGTGCGAAAGCGGGTGGAAATCTCCGACATCCCGGTCGGTGTGCTGCTGTCCGGCGGCCTGGATTCCAGCCTGCTGGTGGCCCTGCTGGCCGAGCACGGCGCCTCGCCCATCCGCACCTACAGCATCGGTTTCGAGGACGCGGGCGGAGAGGCCGGGCATGAATTCGAGTACTCGGACGCGGTCGCCCGGCACTACGCCACCGAACATCACCGTTATTTCGTCCGCAACGACCAGTTGCTGGGGTGCCTGGACGCGGCCATCGGCTGCATGAGCGAGCCCATGGTGGCGCAGGATGCGGCGGCGTTCTTCCTGCTGGCCGAGCAGGTCAAGCCGGACATCTCCGTCGTGCAGAGCGGGCAGGGGGCGGACGAAGTGTTCGCCGGTTATTCCTGGTATCCAAAGATGCACGGGGAACAGGCGGACGGGCTGGATGCCTTTTGCCGCCATTACCTGGACCGCAGCCACGATGAATTCGGCGAAGCGCTGATGCCCGAATGGGTCGGTGCCGACCATACCCGGGCACTGCTCTGCGAACAGTTGAAATCAGGCGAGGACGTTGAATTCCTAAATGCTGTGCTGCGCATGGACGCGACCATGCTGATTACCGACGACCCAGTCAAGCGGGTCGACAACATGACCATGGCCTGGGGGCTTGAGGCCCGCGTGCCGTATCTCGACCATCACTTGGTGGAATGCGTCGCCGGGATGCCGGCGGAACTGAAACTGCGCGACGGCGGCAAGTCCCCGTTGCGCGCCCTGGCCCGGGCACGGCTGCCGGCGGAAGTGATCGACCGGCCGAAAGGGTACTTCCCGGTGCCGGCCCTCAAATACGTGCAGGGACCGTTCCTGGACTGGGCGCGGGAAATTCTGAGCCGGCCCGAGTGCCGGAATCGCGGGCTGTTTCGGGGAGAGTATCTTGACCGGCTGCTTCAGGACCCCCTGGGCCACCGGACGGCGCTGGACGGCAGCCTGCTCTGGCACGCCGCCGCGCTGGAGTGCTGGTTGCAGCAACACGTGGACGGAATCAATCCCTGATCCGGAGGCCTGGGCCTGTCAGGCCGGTTTCTTCGGCGTGTCCACCTCACGCAGGGTGCAGACGGCAGGGCTCAGGTCCTGCCAGTTGCCGCAGTCCACATCCAGGCGCACCACCGCGCAGGTCGGAAGATCGCCCAGGACCTGGCCGGCCAGGTATGCGGCGACCCCGCTGGTCGCGGGGTTGTGGCCGAAGATCGCGACCCGGCTGGCGGCATCGTCCAGTTCGCGCAATTCACGCAGCAGGTCATTGGGCGAGAAGGTGTAGAGGCCCTTGCGTAGGCCGATGCCTGCCGCATCCATGCCCAACGCCTCGGCGAAATGCCCCGCGGTGTCCATTGCCCGGCGGGCCACCGAACTGTACAGGGCGTCGACACCCTCCTGTCGGTCTGCCAGCCGCCGCCCCATTTCCGGCGCATCCCGTTCCCCTCTCGGAGCCAATGGGCGTTCGACATCTGGAATGCTCCAATCGCTGCGATCGGATTTTGCGTGACGAACGAGGATCAGTTGGCGCATGGAATGATGGGGCAGACTCAGGTCCTGATCATAATCCCCCGTCCCACTCCGGAGCGCGCTGGTCGCGCCGCAGTTTCGCCCGCTGCAGGCAGAGTGACTCGAAGATCTCTTCGAGGTCGAGAGAATCAGCGCTGGACGGGACACCCGGAAGACTCGCCCCCGCCTCCACCAAGAATCTCTCCTGTAGCGCGCCCCCCCGGAAATATGCCCGATCCCACCAGTCCAAAATCCGGCCGCGGGACTCGTCCATGACGGATTCGCTGGGTAGGAGATCCCGTTTCTTTTTCCGGTTCACGTCGGAATGTGCCGGCATCAGATTCCACAGGTCTCCACACGACCAGACCGACCATGGCAGGCAATGGTCGATATCCACGGATTTCTTTCTGAGGCGCTTCCCGCTCCAGACGCAGTACAGTTGCCGATCCTGCAACAACCGCAGAGCCTGGTCTCGGGAAATCTGCACGTCCCTCTCCGGGTCGGACCAGGCCATGGCCGACCGGAGCTCAGCCTCATCCGTGAGTTCGTTCTTTTTTGCCTTGTATGTCCGAATCATCTCGGACCACTCCGAGATGACCACCGGCTCCACCCACACAGAATGCTTGCGCAAGGCCTGCCACAACTCTTCCGCGATTCGGACCTCTCCAAAGCTATAGAGATATTCCTCATCCAGTGTGATTTTGCCCTTTTGGGACCCTGGCTTGCACGCAGACGCCTGAAGTATCGGCTTCCCTGGCTCGCCGGGGTACGTCATGTGGGTTATCGGCATCTTCCGGATATTGTCCGCCGCATCCTTGAGCGCCCGGTGCAGAACGGGCCCGTGATCCTCCTCAAAGTGCCCCCCGACCCGCAGATCGAGGTGCGACATCGATTCAATCTTCCGATAGGCCTCTTTCACGAAACCCAGGTTCAGCCGATCGGGAGAGCTGACTGGCGTCTGCGGCAGGCCCTTCTGAAGCAGCGGTTTGTACAGCCGAAGCCAGGTTAGCGCCACCAAACCCATCGGCAGGCCAACCATCCCGTCGCCCACGGCCCGGGCAATTCCCGGAGCCCCTTCTGCAATCCGGCACAGCGTACGCAACAGGCCGAGCTTGTGGGTTGCGCTCTTGCTCTGTTCGAGAATGACATGACGGATCAGCGGCAATGTTCCGGTGCCGTCGTCCGGAAAACGGATGACGAGGTTCGTCCACCGGACATCCTTGCGTCTCAGACCATCCTTGGCTTCATCCTGATGGACCACGAATGCACCATGGTCGCGGGCCAGAGATTCCAGTTCTTCTGCAGAGACGGCATGGACTTTCCGGTCGGAGGCATCCGGCCCGTCGCGCAGGCTGATGGCCAGCACCCCATCCGGCTTGAGAAGGTTGACGGCTTTCCGGAAAGCGCGTTTGCGATCGGATTTCGCTATGTGCTGCCAGACCCCATTGATCAGGATCAGATCGAAAGGGTCCTGCCTGGAGAGATTGCGCAGACCGGGCAGGCTATCGTCGCGCCACTTGATGCCCAGCCCAGGATGCCGTCGCTTGGCCTCCTTGCGCATTTCCGAAGAGGGCTCGACCGCCACCACCTCGTGGCCGAGCCCGGCCAGCCAAGCGGCATCCCGCCCGCTGCCCGCCCCAATGTCCAGAATCCGGCCGGACTTCTTCGGGAAGAATTCCTTCAGCCAGCCATTCATCTCCTCTGCGGCCACCGACTCATAGCGATCCGCAGCCTGTCCAGCGTTTTTCTGATACCAGCGGGTGGATTCAATCATCAAAAAAGACGGGAGGCACAAGCATCTTTAACTCGATTGGTTTACGTAATGAAACCTGATCCAAGTGTTGCTCAGATGTTCGAAGTCTTTATCAGTCGATAGCAGTATCGCTTGGCTTACATGGGCGGTGGCTGCTATCCAGAGATCATTCTGCTTCATTGAAAAGGCTGGCTTGGGCGGGGGGACCTGGCTTGGGGCATCGACCGGTTTTCCATGGGTCCAAGCATCAATCTTTGCATAAGCACGCAAGATGTTTCGATCATTAATGTCGAGCAACGGACATTCCGCCAAGATTTCGTCAAGACGAGATTTTTTCCTTTCCTCCCAGCCGAGCTTTTCCGAAAGCGCCAATATTTCACCCACACAAATGACGGAAGTGGACACAACGGTCGCTTTGTCGTCCAGATTAAATTCTTCCTGTATGCGATTCGCCCATTCGGCCTCCCGAAGGATGCCAAGAAGCATGTTGGTATCCAGAAGCAAGCGGTTCACTTCGTCCCCAGAGCGCTCAATCAAGTTTGGCAAGAAGGTCTTCTATCGGTTCGTCACCTGGCCATGCACCCTTGAGCTTGGAAAGATCAGCAGGATGGGTGGGCTTGCCTTGGGGGGTCAGGCTACCTGTCCTCGCTTTATCCGCAGTGGGCATCTTCCCGAAAACCCGGTCGCCCTCGACGCACTCACTCAAACGACGCGCTTCAATCAGGCGGGGCTTCCCATTCACCTTGAAATGGACCATTCCCTCTGCGGTGACCTGCCTGCCCCATAGAGAACGCAAGTCTTCTGCGTCGAGTTCGGTGGGGCACAATTTCCCGAGAAGCCTGGCTCCCTGATCAAGCACGAGTTGAAAATGTCCGGCGCTATGCTTGATCTCATCCAGCTTGCCATTCACGCCCCAGGCTTGCGATGCCGGGATTTCTCCAATTCTCCTGGCCGTCTGCTGGTACAGCTCTTCGTCCAGTCTGAATCGCCCCAGTGCTGAACCCTCGGGGATTAACTCACAGAAAGCTTGAGGGCTTTGGGCTATTTTTTTAAATTTGAGAACCGCGTCCAGAATGGCATTGTCGAATCGGTCGCCCGCAGAATCGTCATCCTTGACCTCTTCCACCGCAAGCGCGGCCAATTCGAGCGCGGTCTGGTCAAGATCCGGTTGCTCCCTCCAGAACTCCTGCTGGGCAAACACCTCGTGGGCCGTGTCGCGAAGGCATGGTGCCCCAATGCCCAGAACCGTGGAGCCGGACGCCAGCCCTGTAACCGTAAAGTCAGTGGTCGCATCAAGCCATTTCGGCTTCGGCCCTTTCCCGACACTCTCGCCCATCGCGAGTAGCCGGGTGGATCGTTCCGCCAAACTGATCAGGGCATTCAAGGCACGGATTAAATCCTCTGCCTTAATCTGACCTTCCCTTTCCGAAAGACCGCTGATGCGCAATTGGTAATGCCGCTTGTTCGTCGTCAGTTCTCCCGCCCGGAGCCTATCAAGCGGCAAGCTCTCCGGTGCCTAACCTGTCCGCTTCGTGGTGAGTGTAACGAATGGAAACATGCGTTTTCATTCGCACACTTGAATGAAAACTTTACCACATCGGCATCTTTCGGCTAAAAAATGTTCAAGCATAAAAATAAAACTTTTTAGGATATAATTCCTAAATAGTCAGCCTAAGCAGGAAGTAATTCTCAAATGACACGGTATTCCAGGCTGCTTGATCTGTCCCTTCCGCAAGGGCAGTCCGCCTTCCTTTGGGGTCCCCGCAAGGTTGGGAAATCGACTTTCCTGAAAGACCGGTTTCCAGACTCCGCGTACTTCGACCTGCTGGACTCCCGCCTGTTTCTGGAATTCAACCGGGAGCCGTGGCGCCTGCCTGAACACGTGCAGGCCCTGCCCGAACAAAAGAAGCGTCTCCCCATCATCATCGATGAAGTGCAGAAAGCCCCCGCACTCATGGATGAAATTCACCGCCTGCTCGAAACCGGTCCGTATTCGTTCATCCTGTGCGGCTCCAGCGCCAGGAAAATGAAACGGGGCAAGGCCAATCTCCTGGGCGGGCGCGCCTGGCGCTTCCATATGGCGCCCCTGACCTCTCAGGAAATTCCCGAGATCGACCTGCTCCGCGTCCTGCAACGCGGCCTGGTCCCCAGCCACCATGAGACCGCCCACTTCCGGCGCGCCATCGGCAGCTACACCACCGACTACCTGAAGGAGGAAGTCTTCGCCGAAGGTTTGACACGAAACATCGGCGCTTTCTCACGCTTTTTCGATGCGCTCGGGTTCAGCCACGGGAACCTTCTCAATTTCAGCAGCAGCGCCCGTGATTGCGGCGTGGACCCCAAAACCGTACGCGAGTATTTCCAGATTCTGGAAGACACCTTGCTCGGTACCCGGCTGGAGCCCTACGCAAAACGCCGCAGTCGCGCCATTCTCACGAACACACCCAAGTTCTACCTGTTCGACGTCGGGGTTGCCGGGCACCTGATGGATGCCACGCCCACGCGCGCCAAGGGATCCCGGTTCGGCACGGCATTCGAGCACTTCATCCTGATGGAACTGTGGGCATACCGAAACTATCGTGGCCGGGATTTCCCGATACGCTTCTGGCGCACCAAATCAGGGCTCGAAGTCGACTTCGTTGCGGGACGGGATGCCGAAGTGGCGATCGAGGTCAAGGGCAGCGATTCGGTCCAGCGTTCCGACCTCAAGGGCCTAAAGGCATTCATCGACGAACACCACCCACGCAAGGCCCTCGTAGTCAGCCAGGAAGCCCGGCCACGCACCACGGAGGAAATCGACATCCTGCCATGGAACACCTTTCTGGACAGGCTGTGGGGGGATCAGCTCCTCTGACCTGACTCCGCCGAGAACCCGAGCTAGCCTACCGCCGAAGGTCGCCCGCCAAGGCCGCCAACATCTGGTCACAGGCCTCCAGCCCCCACAGATGCCCCACCTTCGGGATGAGGGTCAAACAGGAACCGGGAAACATACGCGAATCGCCTACTCTACCCAAGGATCGACAGTCTTCAATCCGGCAGCTTCGAACGGAGCCGTGTCCCGTGTCGCCACCATCATCGCATTGGCCGCTGCAGTCGCCGCAATATAACCATCGGGCGTCGAGATTGCCCGCCCGTCAGACCGTGCCTTCGCCATCAGTTCCGCATAGGTTAGCGAAGCCGCCAGATCGAATGCCAGCACCCGTCCGGCGAACATGGGCAAAACCTGCTGCTCCAAGTCCTCGTGCAGCCGGGTACGGCGTCGCCCAGCCGGTAGCGAACGAACCCCGAAACGCAACTCGGCGACGGTAATGGCGGACAAATACAGTGTCTCCAGAGCCTGCATGTCGAGCCATTCGACGACACGCGATTCCGGAGCCTTGCGTAACGGCTCCGAAACCACGTTGGTATCGACCAAAATCATTCGAGATCTATTGGACAACCCACGGTGGTATCACGTTGCACAAAACTCGCGAACTCCTCGTCCGTCAGCTTAGCCTGTCGACCGACGGCAGCCAACAGCGACCCCAACGCAACCCGTCCTTTCTGCAGGGCTGCTTCCTCCAGGATGGCACGCACTTCGGCTTCGGTGCTGCGGCCGTATCGGGCGGCCCGTACACGTAAAGCCCGATGCACCTCGCCGGACAGGTTGCGGACAGTTAGAGTAGCCATAGTCAATAACTCATAATGCTTCCAATGAAAGCATTCTAACATTATGAATACTATCGGCAAAGGCTATTTCGATGAGAGGATTCCGGGCCGTCAAGCTGCCTTTACTTTGATTCCCTTAGAATGTAGCCGGGTCGCGACCGTATGCCTTCCTAAGTTTCGGTCGAGGAAGAACGTCGGTGTTTCAGGCTACGGCCGGGAGTTCGCATCGGATCGCTTCCTCAATTTCCTCATGGCTACCCTCGTAATCCTGAGCTAAATCGTTGATTGATTCACCAGCCTTGTAGCGCTCGGCAACAAGCTGAACAGCCAAGCCAGTGCCCGCGATAACAGGGCGTCCTGCAGAAAGATTCGGGTCAATGACAATCATCGCGGGCGCATCCTTTATGCTGTCGGCCCGGGTGAACGGATAGAGTTTGACGGGAACGCCATCGGACCCGCGTTCAATACGGCTCAAGGCTACGCTAAGGATCTCCCGCATAGCCGCCTGGCCTGTTTGACTGATATCAATCAGGCTTCCATATTCTTCGGTGAACAGGTTCATGCCGTCCGTCTCCAAATCACGACCAATCAGCGGATGCCGCTTGTCTACCGCGCGCCGAGCCCTTTGCTCAAGATACTGGATCGCCCTTCGGATAGCCGGCATCTTCACGGCGTGCACGCGCCGGATGGAAGCCAGAAGGTGAAGTTCTGTAAGGTTAAGGAACGAAAGGAGAACCGGAGAATGTTCCGGTGTCACGATCAAGGGCGCATAGCTACCTCGGCCCACCGCCCAGTACCTGACCGTGGCCGGAGGCACAGCAAGGTAGTGCGCCACTTCTGAAATTGTGTATGCAGGCAGTTCCCGAGGGTCGGCCCGCCGCATTCCGATGCCCATAATGTGCCTCCCGAACGCAAAAGTAAGTTTTTGAGTTAAAAGCTATTCTAGCGTCCTACCCCCTGCCTCACGCCAGATCACTGGCCAAGGCCGCCAGCACCTGGTCGCAGGCCACCAGCCCCCACAAATGTCCCACCTTCGGGATGAGGGTCAGACAGGAGCCGGGGAACATACGCGAATAAATTGACGCGGCTTTCGGCACGATTACCTTGTCTTCCGCCCCGTGCCAGATCCGCACCGGCGCATCCAGCGCAATCGGCGAAGAAGGGCGTTCACGGTAAAAGTTCCTCGCCTCAAAGGCGGTCGCGCGCCCACTCCATAGAACTCCGGCAATGCCCTTGGTGAGACATCGGCGAATTTCCCGATCCTTCATGGTCTGTCGATCGCTGTGATTGAGGCCCGGCCCAATCAGAAGCCGGGAAAAATTCGGCGCTGCGACTGCGGGTATCGCGATCGCCAAGAATATCAATTGGGCTGCAGGAATGCTGGCATTGGCCAGTTTCATCAACGCCCGGTGTCCCGGGCCGGGCTGCACGCCCAGCGCATGCGCGCTGACCAGGGTCAAGGCCCGAATCCGGTGCGGCACCTGCCGGGCTGCTTCCGCCGCATAGGGGCCTCCCCCGGAAAAGCCGAACACCGCGAACTTCTCCACCCCGAGATAATCCAGCAACGCCATGGCATCCTCGACATGTCCCGCAATGCTGTGATCGGGGCGGTCATCCGAATCCCCAACGCCTGCCCGGTCCGGTGCGATCATGCGCAGTCCGTACTTTCGAGCCGAAGCATCGCCCAGAGAAAAAATATGCCGGGTTCCCGGCGTACCATGCACACCCAGAACCGGGATGCCGTCGGAGTCCCCGTATTCGGCATAGGCCAGCACCCGCCCGTCCGGCAGCTTCATCTCCAGGTCTTCATTCATGACCGGTCAGGCACTCCAGAGATTTCTTGATTGGCTGGACGACCGGTTCGATCCGTCGGCGCATGACCGACCCCACCGCATCGCTCACGCCGAAAATCGGATCCAGTAGTCGCTCCCCGACCCGAGCTAGGCACAGCACCGAGTGGCGGAACTCGGAAAGATCCGGGTTTTCCTCCCATGGGGCCTGGGCCCGTACAGTGCCAACTTCCTTTTCCAGTTCATCGAACGTACGGAATGATACGCCCGCCCCAGGCAGAAAAAACCCTTGTCCAACCGCATTCAGCAGAGCTACCACCACGTCCTGGTTGGGGGGGCGCGCAAGAGCTTTTTGGGCAGCCGCAAGAAAATTCTGCCCAGACGCATCGAGAGCCCATAGAAGGCGTTGCGCAAGAAGGCCCCCCGAATCCCGGCCGATCTTTGCCCGAACCTCTTCTAGCTTCGGGTGTGGCGGGTGTATTTCCGGTAGGCATTCGGCACCCGCCGACAGAAATCCGACCATGTAGGCAGACTGGCGTTGAGCACGCTGCCACAAGGCGGACTGCTGCTCCTCCGTCAACGACGGCTGACGCAACAGGCGCTGCAGCGATGCAACGATGTCGCCGGGGCGCTCCTCGAACGGCAGGAACTCAAGGAGAAACTCCACCAGCATCGCGCCCAACGCGCTGGCGGCAACGGCCGGGCTGTCTAACATGCGTCGGGCATGTTCCGAACTCGGCTCCACCCACCAAGCGCGCCGCGCGAGCTCCTCGGTCAGCCCCGGCGCATGGACCACCGCCGCCACGGCTTCCGGTTCGCCCAACAACAACAATCGCTCCAGCGAGCCGTCGTCGCGCGCCTGGCCCATCCGGGTCCAGCGTCGGATGTACAGCGGATAGCCGCCCGGGGAGCCCAGTATCCGGGTGGACAGCAGGGCGCGCACTTCACGCAGATAGGGTTCCGGGCGGGTGTTCGGGTGCAGTTCCACCCGCGCCTCACCCTGTTCGGTCAGGGCCTCCAGGCGCATGCGCGACTCGTCGATGCGGACCGCCTGCAACGGCTGGGTCAACAGCACGTTCATGCGCAACAGGTCGGCTTCGGCCAGCACCGCGTCAATTCAACTGGATTCGTTCGCCCCACGGCACGGAAGCGCGGCCCTTGACCAGCCACAGCACCGGGTAAGGCGGCTCGATATTCGGATAGCTGCCCTGGGCATCCGTGAAGTACAGCAGCAGGTCCGGCATTCGGTCTTGGCGATGCACCCATTCGAAGACCGGGCGGAACGACGTGCCGCCGCCGCCACTGACCTGGGTCGGCGGCTCCAGCGTCTCCCAGGGCTCGAATACTTTCGGGCCGTCCGAGGACAGTTCCTGGTCGCACACCAGCAGCGTGATGCGGGCGCGCAAGGTGCCCTTGATGGCGTTGACCTCGCCGACGAATTCCGCGATCTCGGCATCCGAGACCGAACCGCTGACATCCAGGGCGGCCACCAGGTCGATCTCGCGGCCGCGAAGGCTCGGGTAGATTGCCGGCCCTTCCCGGCGCGCCGAGGTGCGCTGGTAACTGTAGTCATCCCGGGCCAGCGCGCCCGCATGCCGGGCGAGCAGTTGTCGCCACGGCAGGCGCGGCATCAGTTGCGGGGAGAAGTGCCGCTCAAAGCTTTCAGACAGTCGCCCGGCCTGTCGGGTCGCATCCAGGGCGCGGGATACCCGGGACTGCCAGGTCGCCGCCAGGGCATCCTGCTTTGCCGGGCTGAGCGGACGGGGCCCCGCGGACAAATCTTCGCGTCCCGACGCCTCGCCGTACAGGTGCAGGTCCTGAGTCCGCTTGTCCTCCATCTCGTCGAGGCAGGGATAGATTTCCTCGGCGGTGAGATCCGCGAACTTGGACTCGTACAGGGCACCCTGAGGCAGCATCAGGTGTTCGGCGACCAGCAGGCAATTCACCGCATAATCGCAGGCGACGTCCCAGCGCCCCCGGACACGGTGCCCTTTCCGGTACAGGTGCAGCAGCGCGCAGTGAAGCGCCTCGTGGCAGAGCACCGACTGGATCTCCGGCCCGGTCAGACGGTCGATATAGGCCGGGTTGTAGTAGAAACTCTGCGTGTCCGTTGCCGTGGTGCGGCACCAGTCCCCCCCTTCCACCAGCGGCAACTGCAACACCAGGGCGCCCAGGAAAGGCCGGTCCAGAACCAGCCGGGTGCGGGCCTGCGCCAGCCGGGTCTTCGCGTCGCGCGCCGCCGGCATCAGTCGTAGACCAGCAGCTCCGCGACCTGGTCCGCCCAGGGCTTGAATTCCGGTGCGCCGAACACCGGCTCTTCCCCGACCCCGCGTAACAGGTCGCAGACCAGCATGACGCCGATCTCGCGCTGCGGGAAACGCCCGGCGTACGTCAGCACCGGGCCGAGCACCCCATCGAGCGCCGACTCTTTTCGGGCGCGCACCGCCCGGCCGACCAGCGCGGCAGCCACGGCGTACTGCAAATCCACGGATTCCGGGACGGCCGTGTCCTTGCCGGCCAGCACATCGTCGATGTCCGGCAGTTCCGCGGCGTGCTGCACGAAGGCATTCAGCTGCATTCCCGCGGCGGGCCCCACGCAGGCCTGAAGCGCCTCTCCCAGCACCGAGGAGTCGGATTCGAACTTGCGCAACGCCCGGTGCGCGAACTCCCAGGACCGCGGGGTGGGGAACGCGCTGGGGTTATGCTCGGCATCGAAATCGAACAGGAGCTCCGGGCGCAGCCGCAGGAAGCCGATCACCCGGTCGTCGATGCTCTCGCCGTAGGCCCATTGCACCCAGTCGTCCAGGTGCACGTCGAGTTCGAAATGCGAGAAGCGGTTGGCCAGCGGCGACGGCATCACGTAGGTCACGCCGCGGTCGCCCTGGCGGTTGCCAGCGGCGAAGATGGCCCAGCCGTCCGGCACCCGGTAGTGGCCAAGGCGGCGGTCCAGGATCAACTGGTAGGCGGCGGCGGAGACGGTCGGGGCGGCCGACGTGATCTCGTCCAGGAACAGGATTCCGTTCGGCCCGTGGCGGTCCGCATTCGGCAGCATGGCCGGGATCGCCCATTCCACCGTATCGTCGACGCGAAACGGGATGCCGCGCAGGTCGCTCGGCTCCATCTGCGACAGGCGGATGTCGATCACCGGGGCCGCATGGCGCTCGGCGACCTGTGCCACGATCTGCGATTTACCGACGCCGGGCGGCCCCCAGATCATGGCCGGTGTATGGTGCTTCTGTGCCGCGCTGCGGAATTCCTCTTCCAGCACCCGGGCGAGTTGGGACGGGCGCATCGGCGATCAGAATCCGGCCTGCTTGTACAAGGCGCGGGCCCGCTCCGTATCCTGCGGCACCAGCTTCCCCTCCTCGTACATCATGGCCAGCGTGGTCAGGGAACCCGCCAGGCCCTGCGCCGCCGCCTTCTCGTACCAGTACACGGCTTTTTCTCCATTCTGCTCAACGCATTCGCCTTCCATGTACATGAATCCCAGCCCGTGCTGCGCCAGCGCTAGGCCGGCCTCGGCCGCCACCGTCATCCAGTTGAGGGCCCGCCCGGCATCCACCACGCAGCCCAAACCATTCTGGCACATGATCGCGCACCGGTACTGGGCCTCCGGCTCCCCGGCCTCGGCCAGCGGAGTCAGCAACTGGAGCGCACGCGAAAACTGCTTGGACGCGAAGGCCGCGATGCCGCTTTGCAGGCTCAGCTCGGTCGATTCGTCCACGGTTACAGCCCGGCCTCGAAACGTGCCCGCGCCGCGCCACTGTCGATCGCCTCGCGGGCGCTCGGGTAATGGCGCCGGATGTCCCGGTTGCCGTCGAGATGCGCCAGGGTCATCGCCGCCGCATACTGCAGGCTGTCCCTGGCCGGCCCCGCCTGACCCGCCAACGCCGCACGTCCGGCCTCGGCCGCGGCCTGCGCCACCTGGTCCACCGGCATGTCCGAATCCGGCAGGGGGACCGCCCGGCTGTCATGCGCGAAGCCCAAGTCGTCGGCATGGAAATCCCATTCCGTCTCGTCCTCCTCGCGGTGGAATCCAAACGCTTTCCCGGCCTGCTTGAGCGAGGGGAAGATGCCGCCTTCCACGCCGCGCACAATCAACGCGGAATCGAACCCTGCCGCGCGGGCCAGATGCGCGTAGACGGGCGGGTAGGGTTTGTGCACGTAGCCGGTGACGAGGTGGGTGGCCTCGCGGCCGCGGATCGGCGCGAGCAGCACTTCCACCGTCGTCAGCACCGGGCGCTTGACGATGCGGGTGCGGAATTCCAGCAACCGGTGCAGGGCGGGACAGAACTGCGACTGGTCCACATAACTCCAGCCGCACTCGGCATCCCCCACCCGTGCCGCCGCCTCTGAGGTCGTGCGGTCGACGTTCACGCCGCAGGCACGCAGGGCCTGTCGCGGCGTCACCCCGAACTTCGGGCCGACCGCCTCGGCACCGTGGCAGACCGCCGGCACCCCGCAGGCGCTCAGCACGGCCGGCAGGAATGCCCCCATCGGCAGCCCCCGCACGAAACCGTCATACGGCTCCGCCACGTCCACGACCTGCGCAACATCCGCCACGACCGATTCGGTGTGGTCGCGCAGCGCCTGAAGCGCCCCGGTGTTTTCCTCCAGAGTTTCACGCTTCATGCGCAACGCGATGAAGAAAATCCCCGCCTGTACCGGATCTGCCTGACCGTCCAGAATCAGGTTCAACGCCGCCCGCGCCTCTTCTTGCGGGAGATTCTTGCTGTATTCGGGCCCGGTCGCAATACGCTGCAGAACGCTGCGCATGAAGGCTCGCGGTTCAGTCTGCGCGATGGCGGCCAGATCGTTCATGGGTTCTCAAAATGGAGCGGGTGAAGGGAATCGAACCCTCGTTATCAGCTTGGGAAGCTGAAGTTCTACCATTGAACTACACCCGCATTAACCTTATTCTCGCCCGTTATGTTACCGGATAAGGGCGCGAAGACATAAAAATTGGGGCTTATATACCTGACTTGACAAGCTAGGCCGCCAGCCGTGAGTATACATTTTGACGGTTCATCGGGGGGGCTAATGCCCACGCCCCTCGCCGTCCAGACGCCCCAGTCCCCGAGGCCAAGATATTCAACGCGGCGTTCACGTCCGCGTTGGCCGTGTGCCCGCAAGCGGTGCACTTGAATTTCGATTGCTCCTTCCGGTTCTCCCGCGACACATGCCCGCACCGGTGGCAGGTCTGGCTCGTGTAGGCCGGATTCACCGCCTCCACCGCCGCCGCCTTATACTCGATCTTTCGCCGCAGGGCACCCCAGCCGGTCCCCCGAATCTCCCGGTTCAGACCCGCCTTCTGCCGCACATTCGTCCCCGGGTTCTCTACCGTGCCCCGGGCGGACCGTGTCATCGCTTCCGGGTTCAGGTCTTCGATCACGACCTGCCCGGCGGTGTTCGCCAAGGTGCGGCTGACCTGATGCTGCCAATCCTGCCGGGTGGTGGCAATCTTGTGCTGCGTCTTGGCCAAGCGCCGGCGCGACCGCGCCCGCCGATTCGACCCCGGCTTGCGCCGCGCCATCTGCCGCTGATACCGCTTCTTGCGCGCCTCCAGACGCGCCAGGTCGGGTCCATGCAGAATGTCTCCAGTACTCACCGCCACCTGCCCGCAGTTCATGTCGACTCCGATCGCAAGCCCGTTGTCCTTTTGCTCGGCCTCAACGGCGTACACCACGATGCACTCCCAACGGCCCAACATCCGCTTCACGACCGCCTTCACCGGCGGGCAATTCGCATACGGGTTGCCGCCGCGGCGCGACAGGCGGCACCGCCCGATTTTCGGCACGTGCAGGGAATCACCGCGAATCTTCACATCCTGCGGGATCGTGAAACTGTCATCGCCCCGGCGGGCATGGAACTTCGGTAAACCGCCATGCTTGAACGCCCGCTTCCAGGCATCGGACTGGTACTTCAAAACATACCGGACTGGGCTATACGGCAAGGCCTGCAACCACGGGGTCTCGCGCCGCAACTCGGTAAACGCTACCCCCAAGGACGAGAACGAGATAGACGGACAAGGGCAACCGGTCACGACATGCTCCTCGTAGGCCCGGTGGTTCTCTTCGAGCATGGTGTTCCAAACCCAGCGGCAGGCTCCGGCAGTTTGGAGTAGGAGAGAGTGTCGGGCTCGGCTACCCGGGTGCAGGCGGAAGACGATGGAACGGTATTCAATCGAATCGGTCATCGCGGCGGACCCCTCCCGAGTCCTTTAGCGAGCCCATACACGTATTATACAAATCGGGCGAGAGCCCTTCTATGTGGTTGATATATCAAAATAAAGCCCCGTCAAGTTAAGTATATAATCCCCTAAAAATTCCTCCCCGGTATCCTCCCCGGCACCGGCAGATACGGGGGGCGAAACCCGGATATCCTTCCGGGTTCGGCTGGCCAGCCTCCCGACCAGGCAGGGATGTCATTGCGGATTCCGCGTTATGAAAATAGCGGGACCCGTTATTTCACTGGTGAAAATAACGGGAGATGGGGGGTATTCTAATTTTATTTTACCGAGAAAATGATAATAAGGGGCATCGTTATTATCGTTTAGGCAATTAGATGGCACTTTGATGGTTCTTATTATTGTTTTGTTGTAAAATGATAATAACCCTTCCAGAATGCCGAAGAACCATGAAACGCGGACCTAGCGGGCAGACCCGAACAACATCCTCAGGAGGGGAGGCTGTGCCCGCTTTCGTGCCCCACCGCCTGCCGCCCGAACCCGCGTTGGACTTAACCATCCTTCAGGGCTCGCTCGAAAAGGCATCGCTGGCACTGGGGCAGCTCGACAGCCTTTCCGTTCTTCTTCCCGATACGCACCTTTTTCTCTATTCCTATGTCCGCAAGGAAGCCGTCCTGTCCTCCCAAATCGAGGGAACCCAATCCACCCTGTCGGATCTCCTGCTTTACGAGTTCGAAAAATCGCCGGGCGTCCCGCTCGATGACGTCACCGAAGTCTCGAATTATGTCGTCGCGCTGGAACATGGGATGTCCCGGTTGAATGCCGGGTTTCCGCTTTGCAACCGTCTCGTCCGGGAAATCCATGAAAAGCTGCTCAGCCGGGGCCGGGGCAGCAACAAAATGCCGGGAGAGTTCCGGAGGTCACAGAATTGGATTGGCGGCACCCGCCCAGGCAATGCCCGTTTCGTGCCTCCGCCACCGGACGAAGTCGAAGACTGCATGGCAGATTTGGAGCGGTTCTATCACTCACAGAACGAGAGCCTGCCCGCTTTGCTGCGCGCCGGCCTGGCTCACGTCCAGTTCGAGACCATCCACCCGTTCCTGGACGGCAACGGTCGTGTCGGCCGACTGATGATTACCCTGGCCCTGCACCAGGCTGGCATCGTCCGCGAGCCCCTCCTGTATCTGAGCCTCTATTTCAAGCAGCACAGAGACCGGTACTACGCGCTGCTCGACGAGGTGCGACAAGACGGGGACTGGGAAGCATGGGCCCTGTTTTTTTTGGACGGGGTGACGGAAACGGCTCAAGGGGCCGTTTCGACTGCGCAACGTCTTTTGCAATTGTTCCAGCAGGATCGGACAAGACTACAGCAGGAGGGACGCAAGGCCGGGTCGGCGTTGCGCGTCCATCAAGTGCTGCAAAAGCGCCCGATCACGTCTCTCCAGTTGGTGGCCGACCAAACTCAACTGTCCTTCGCTGCGGTCTCAAGAAGCATGGGGCTGCTGGAGCAGATCGGTATCGTCCGTGAGTTGACTGGACAGAAACGCTATCGCCTCTTCGGCTATCCGCAGTATCTCTCCATTCTCGACCAAGAACCCGATCCATCGATTCAGCCCTGAATCTCTTCGAGCATCCGGTCGGCTGCGATAGCTTGGACGTTCCGGGCCAGGGGGAAACTTTCCGTCCCCGCATGGATCATGTCAATCCGGCTCAACCGGAGATCCTTCAGGGCGATCTTCATGGACGGCGTGAACTTGGGGGCGACCGTGCGCTTGATCTCGAACCCCCGCAGGCGCCCCCCCTGCTGCACCACCAGGTCGATCTCTGCCTCGGCGTGGGTCGCCCAGAAATAACACTGCCGTTCCTCGACACCCAGGATCTGGATCAGGTTCTCGATGATGAACCCTTCCCAAGAAGCCCCGACCTTGGGGTGTCGCTCCAATTCCTCGCGAGTCGATACTCCGAGGAAACAGTGCAACAGGCCGGTGTCCCGGAAGTAGATTTTTGGAGACTTGACCTGGCGTTTTCGGAGGTTGGCATGCCAGGGTCTCAGGCATCGCATCATGAAGGTCGACTCCAACGCATCCAGGTAACGGCGGGCGGTATGGTACGAAACGCCGAATGCACGGCCCAGTTCGGAACCGTTCCATAACTGTCCATGACCGTGAGCCAACATGGCCCAGAAACGATCCAGGGTGGCGCTGGGAACCGTGACCCCGAGCAGCCCGAGATCCCTTTCGAGGAAGTTCCGGATAAAGTCATTTCTCCAGCGAAGACTGCCTGCGTGGCTACGCGCCGTGAAGGCACGCGGGAAGCCGCCTCGAAGCCAGAAACGATCTGCTTCATCCGCCCGGATTTCTGGCAGGGTGAATCCCGGCAACGAGTAGTAAGAAATACGCCCGGCCAGCGTCTCCGAGCTCTGGCGCAGCAACTCCGGGGAGGCGCTGCCGAGGACTAGGAAACGAGCCGGGCTGCGGGGACGGTCGGCCAGCACCCGAAGGGTCGGGAACACCTCGGGAAGACGCTGAATCTCATCCAACACCACCAGCCCGCGCAGGGACGACAGGGCCAGCAACGGATCCGCCGTCAGCCGGGCCAGGTCCGCGGAGGATTCAAGGTCGAAGAAATGAACCGCCCCGCGTCGGCGCCTCGCCAGTTCACGCGCCAGGGTCGTCTTGCCCACCTGCCGGGCACCCAGAAGGCCCACCACCGGAGCGGCCCGAAGACGTTTCTCCAGCGCACTCAGATGGCAAGATCGATCTCTCATTCTGCCTGAATAATACCATGAAAATTAGATATGTTAGTTCTAATTTTCAAGGTGTTCCTGTTTGACTCTGGCGGTGCTGTGCCCCCGTAATGAGGCTAACCTTCCTCGCCGCGCAGAAGGCGGCGCAGGTTCTCCCGGTGCCGCCAAACGATCACCCCGCCCAGGAACAGGCCCGCCCACACCAAGTCCCCGTCCCGGTGCACCGCCCAGGCGTAGAACGGCAAGCCCGCACCCACCGCAATGGAGGCCGCCGACACCCGGCGATACAACGCATACCCGAACACCCAGGTCGCCAAGCCCATCGCCAGCAGCAGCGGGTGCAACACCGCCATCACCCCGGCCAGCGTCGCCACGCCCTTGCCGCCCTGGAAACGGTAATAGACCGGCCACACGTGCCCGACCACCGCCATGACCGCCGCCACCAGTTCCGGCGGCGGCCCGGAAGGAGGGAAACCCTCCCCGGCCAAGGTGGCAGCCAGCCAGACCGCCAGTGCGCCCTTGCTGGCATCCCCGGCCAGGGTCATCATCGCCCACCCCCTGTGATGGCTGACCCGCAGCATGTTGGTCGCGCCCGGATTGCCGGAGCCTTCGGTGCGCGGATCCTTCAGGCCAAAGGCCCTGCTTATAATCAGTGCACTGTTGACCGCACCGAGCAGGTAGCTGGCCAGCGCCACGCCCAGCAGCACCAGAAACGGGTGGACTTCAACGCTCATGACCAATCCGGACCCCAAACCCAAGCCGCCGGTGCTCCTGATTCACGGATTCGGGTTTCATTCATGCGTGTGGGAACCGGTCGCGGCACGACTCGCCACCAATTATACGGTCCACCGGCTCACCCTCGCAGGCTACGACGGAACCCCCGGTCGGCCCAATGGCCAGGAGGCCGAGCAACTGGCGGGACAGGCGGATGCGCATTGGGTCGGCTGGTCGATGGGCGGCCTGGTGGCACTGTCCGCCATTCAGGGCGGGCTTCACCCGCGGTCGCTGACCCTGCTCGCCTCGCAGCCCTGCATGGTCGCGCGCGAGGACTGGCCCCATGCCATTGGGGCTTCGGCGTTCGCGGACTTCCGTCGGCGCATCCGGCGGGACCCCGAAGCCGCCCTGCGCCATTTCGCGGCCCTGATCACCCAGGGCGACCGCCCCGCCTCGCGCATCCGCGAACAGCTGCAGGGCGCGCCGGTCCCGGACCGCTCGACGCTCGAACGCGGGCTGGACCTGCTCGAACAGGCCGACCTGCGCGAGGCCTGGACCCAATGCCGGGTCCCGCAGCAGTGCATCCTGGGAGAACACGACGCGCTGGTGCCGGTGGACGCGGCCCGGCCCCTGCGCAGCTTGCGCCCCGAGACCCGCTTCGACCAGGTCTCCCGGTCCGGGCATGCCCTACCGCTGTCTGAGCCGGACCGGTGCGTCGGACTGATGCGCGCATTCTGGGGGTCGCTCGCATGAACGAACCGGACCGCGCCCGACAGGCGCGGCTGCGCCAGAGATTCGACCGCGCAGCGGGCCGGTACGATGACTACGCCGGCATCCAGCGCGAAGTCACCCTCCGGCTGCTTGAGCGGCTGGACCTGGTCCGACTCGATCCCGGGTGCGTGGTGGACCTGGGGGCCGGGACCGGAGACGGGACGGCGCAACTGCGCCAGCGCTACCCCCAGGCCCGGATCCTGGCGGTCGACTTCTCGCACGCCATGCTGCAGCAGGGCGAGCGGCGCGGACCGGCCGATCATTCCATCGTGGCCGATGCGTTCCGGCTGCCTTTCGCGCCCGCCACGGCCGACCTGGTCTTCTCAAGCTCCACCCTGCAGTGGTGCACGCCGCTGGCCGAGGCCCTGCAGGAAATCGGCCGGGTGCTGCGCCCGGGCGGCCTGCTGATGTTCTCGACCTACGGCCCGGACACCCTGTGCGAACTGAGTGCCGCGCAACGGGCGGCCGGCCTGGAAGGCGGCGTCAACGCCTTCAGCGACATGCACCCCATCGGCGACCTGCTGCTGGAGGAAGGCTACCAGGACCCGGTCCTGGATGTCGAACGGCTGGACGCCTCCTACGCGTCGGTTCGCGACTTGGTGCTCGAACTCAAGGGCATCGGCTCAGGCCGCATCGACTCGCCGGCGGCGGCGCCCTGCACCCGGGACCAGTGGCACGCCCTGGTCGAGGCCTACCCGGTCGACGACCAGGGGCGGGTGCACGCCACTTACGAGGTGATTTTCGGGCATGCCCTGGCCCCGGTTTCGCAGACGCGCGGCGAAATCACCACCGTGCCCGTCGCGGCCGTCGGGCGGCCGACCCGGTAAGCCGGCGCCGAACATTACAATAGGGGGACTCGCCGATTTTCCGAACATGACCGATCTCACTCACTTCAATACCCGGGGCGAAGCCCACATGGTGGATATTTCGGAGAAGGAATCCACCCACCGCGTGGCAGAAGCCGAAGGGCGCATCCTGATGCAGGCGGAAACCCTGGCGCAGATCCGGGAAGGAGGCCATCGCAAAGGCGACGTACTCGGCATCGCGCGCACCGCGGGCATCATGGCCACCAAGCGGACGGCCGACCTGGTGCCACTGTGCCACCCCCTGTCCCTGACCCATGCGTCGATCGAGTTCGAACTGGAGGACCAGCCCCCTGCCGTGCATTGCCGGGCCCGCTGCGAGACCCGGGGGCCGACCGGAGTCGAGATGGAAGCCTTGACCGCCGTGCAGATCTCGCTGTTGACGATTTACGACATGTGCAAGGCCGTGGACCGGGGGATGCGCATCCAGGAGGTCGGCCTGCGGCGCAAGTCCGGGGGCCGCTCGGGAGAC
This sequence comes from uncultured candidatus Poriferisulfidus sp., assembly GCA_965214545.1. Taxonomy (GTDB): domain Bacteria; phylum Pseudomonadota; class Gammaproteobacteria; order Poriferisulfidales; family Poriferisulfidaceae; genus Poriferisulfidus. The sequence goes on from OZ243950.1 coordinate 1,056,123, forward strand.
TGGGCGCGCGAAACCGCCTCTTAAACCGATGCTGTCCCGACTCCTGCGTTACACAGCCTTCGGCATCCTGGCGCTGGTGCTGGCCGGCTTGCTGGCGCTCAGTTACCTGGTGCTGACATTCGAACCCGACGATTACCGGGGCGACCTGATCGAACTGGTCGAACAGGAAACCGGACGGGCCTTCACCATTGACGGCGGCCTGGAGTTGCATCTGGACCCGCCGCTGGTCGGCTTCGAGGTCCACGACATCTCGTTCGACAACCCCCCGGGGTTCGGGCAGGAGCCGATGTTGACCGCGAAGCGCGTCGAGGTGTACCTGCAGGTCATCCCGCTGATGCTCGGCGAACTGCGCATCAACTCCGTGCGCCTGGACGGGTTGCAGCTGCGGCTGCGGCGAAAATCGAACGGGCACACCAACTGGGCCAGCCTGCTCGACGGCGAGGGCGGCTCCGATTCCGACTCCCGTCCGGACCCCCTCGGCCAGGCGGCCGGCATCGACCTGGCCGAGGTCCGCCTGGCCGACGGCACCATCGCGATCTGGGACGAGCTGCGAAACCGCCGCCTGCGAGGATCCCACCTCGATCTGACATTGAAGAACCTGACTTCCGGCGACAGCATCCAGGTCGAACTCGACGGCGAGCTGATGGCCTGGCTCGACACGCGGGCCGAAAGCCGGATCAATGCCCAGGTGAAGATGACTACCGACCTCGACCTGGAAGAGGGAGGGAAGAAAATCGCCGGCAAGGGCTTGGCCATGACGCTGGACCTGACCGGCCCGGCGTTTGCCTTCATGCGCATCAGCCCGACCATCGAGGCCGAGTCGTTCCGATGGGACCAGGCCAGCGATACCCTGCACCTCGACGGCGCCGAGGCGACGGTCGAAGGCGCGCAATTGCGGTTCGCCCCGCTGGAAGTAACCGCCTTGTCCGGCTCTCCGGAACTGACGGGACACGTCGAGGGGACCGGCGTCGATGTCCTGCACTGGCTGGCCCTGTGGAACGAAGACGTGCCCGCCCTGGAGGATCCGACCGCCCTGCGCTTCCTGAAATGGCAGGGCGACCTCCGGGTCCACCCGCAGGGGATCCAGCTATCGGGGCTGGATGCCGTGCTGGATTCCACCCCGGTCCGGGGAGAACTCTCGCTTCTGGACTTCGACCGGCCGCGGCTTGCCCTGGATCTGCGGGTGGGCGAGATCGATCTGGACCGCTACCTCCCCCGAACTCCGGCCGCCGAAGCCGAAGACCCCGCCGATGCCGAAGACGCGCCACCGCCGGAGACGGGCGACCTGCCGACCGATTGGCTGCGCCAGCAAAGGCTGATCGCGAAAGTGGAGCTGGAGCGCCTGCACTGGCAAGGGCTTCAATTCGCGGAAGTCCGCGCCCGGCTGACGGCCGACCAGGGACTCTGGGAACTCGAATCGCTGAACGGGAGAATCAACGACGGCAAGATCGAGACCAGCGCGGAACTGGACGTCTCCGGCGGCATCCCGCGGTATCGGCTCGACCTGAATCTGGAACGAATGGAACTCGGCCGCGTGCTGGCCTTGTTCGACGGACAGAGCCACGTCCCCATCGAGGGCACGACCGACCTGAACCTGGCGCTGAATGCACGCGGGCACCGTATGGCCACGCTGTGGCCTTCGCTGACCGGCTACACCAGCCTGACCGTGCGCAACGGCGTGTTGCAGGTCGGCGGGATCGCCCAGGCCGTGGAGGCCGCCATCGCGGCACTGCAGGCACGCCCCAGCGAAACGACCTCCCAGGGCAAACTGCCGTTCGACCTGCTGCTGGCGAGCTGGGACGCCAACGACGGGCGATTGACCAGCCGCGACCTGAAGCTGAATGCCGGCGCAATTTCCCTGGACGGGATTGGCCACATCGACCTGCCGCGCTCGTCGCTCGACTACCAGCTGAATGTCTGGTCCGGCGACAGCCTGCGCATCCCGGTCCGTATCCGGGGGCCGTTCGGCGACCTGTCGCATTCCGTGGACATGTCCTCGCTGGTCGAGGAGCAACTGGACAAGGGGCTGGACAAAGGCCTCGGGTCCGTCGTCGACAAGGTCGAGGAAGAAATCGAGGAGAAAGCCGGCAAGCCGGCCGGGAAGGTCCTGAGGAAACTGCTCCAGGACCTATTCTGATCCCTGTGGCGACGTTTGCCCGCCGGATAATCCACTACCAACAGGCACACGGCCGACACGAGTTGCCGTGGCAGCGGCGGCGCACCTTGTATCGCGTCTGGGTCTCCGAAATCATGCTGCAACAGACCCAGGTGGCGACCGTCATCCCTTATTTTCGGCGGTTCATGCGCCAGTTCCCGAGCGTCAAGCAACTGGCCGAAGCCCCGCTGGACTCCGTGCTGGCGTGCTGGTCTGGACTCGGCTACTACGCTCGGGCGCGCCATCTGCACCAGGCCGCAGCCATCATTCGCGACTCGGGAGGCCGGCTGCCGCGCACGGTCGACGGCTGGATGCGCCTTCCGGGGGTCGGCCGCAGCACGGCCGGCGCCATCGTCTCGCTCGCCCTGGACCTGCCGGCACCCATGCTCGACGGCAATGCGCGGCGCGTCATCGCGCGCCACCGGGGCCTGCCCCCGGCTCCCCACGCCGCCCTGTGGCAACTTGCCGGGCAGTTGCTGCCGGGCCGGGATGCCGCCGCATATACCCAGGGCCTGATGGATCTCGGGTCGCAATGCTGTACGCCGCGCACACCCGACTGCCTGCGCTGCCCGCTGGGCAAAGACTGCCACTATGCCCGCCATGGGGCGGGCGGGCAGCCGGCCCGGAAGCGGTCCCCGCTGCCGCGTCGGGATGCCTGGGTGACCATCGTTCAATCCGAAGACGGGCAGGTTCTGCTGCGGCGAAGGCAAACAGACCGCATCTGGGGCGGGCTCTGGAGCCTGCCGGAGCACCCGGACCGGAGTGCGGCACGGCGCTGGGCCCGGGGCTGCGGGCCACAACTGGAGTGGCAGGAAGACCCGCCCCTGACCCACCGCCTGAGCCACCTGGAACTTCGCCTCCACCCCCTGCGGATTCGGATCCGGAATTCGGACCGCGCGGGTTTTCAGGAGGGCGGGCGCTGGTTCGACCCGAAGCAGTTGACCGTCGGTGTGGCCGCCCCCATCCTGAAACTGATCCAGCGTTAGTCTCGGGGAGTGAAGCCTCAAACCAGCCGGAAAAATCATGCGACAATCTCCGCGCCGAAGTTTTCTTCCAGTCACCGCCGATGGTATCGAATCAACCCGCCCCTCTGCTCTCCGGCCTCTTGGTTTACACCGCATGCCTGGCCGGCGCCCCCGCTCCGGTTGCTGCAGGGCAAGATGGCCTCTACATCGGGATTTCTGCCACTGTGGAAGACCTGGATGTGTCGACGTTCAAGACCGTCGACAACACGCCGGACGGAAATATGACCCCGTCCCGGGGCAAGATATTCACGGAGCGGGATTCCGACACCCAGACAGCAAGCGGTTTCGGGCTCGTGCTCGGGTATCAGTGCCCGCTTCACCACGGGAGCCTGTACTGGAGCGGCGAGATCAACCTGGCTTACCACGGAGGGAAAGCCCGCGGAAGATTGGAAGGCACCGAGGATACCGCGGCGCGAAAAACCTACAATGACGCCAATGATCCGGACCTGCCAGCCTTTTCGGTCGGCCCACAGGTCGGCGAGAACTGGCCGGAACGCTGGACCTTCGAGAAAGACTACAACTACGGCGTGACGCTCAGGCTGGGCGGGCGGCCGGAATTCCTGACCTCTGCGCTGGGCCCGGGTGCCGGGCTGCATGTCTTGGCGGGTGTACGCCGAGTCGAGGCCGAATACACCAACGCCGGACCGGGCTGTTTCGAGGCTCTTCCGGCCCGCTGCGAGAGCGAAGAGGGTTTCGGGGCAGGCTCCGTCAGCACGAACCGGGACTATACCGCCTGGACCCTGGGAGCGGGCGTCCACGCTCCGCTCACCGAACAGGTCGGCCTGCAAGTCGAGGCCTACTACATGGGCTACGATTCGGAATCCCTGGTGCAGCTGGACGGCACGGAGGATTTGCGGATCCGGGCCATGCACGAGCCGGATGCCGAGGAAATCGGCTTGAGAATGAGATTGCTGCGATACCTCTGATCCGCGCGAAACCGTTCTGAAAATCATGCCTTGCTCGGTTGTGCACGCCTGTTTCCGGCGGTGGCCTTGGGTTTCTGCCGGCATTGTCCTGACGGCCTGCTTCTGTGCGGGTCCCGCTTCGGCTGAAACCTGGCGCGGCTTGGCCGTCGAACCGGAACAGCGGTGCGCGGAATACCGGGGGAGCGATTACTGCTACCTCCCTTCGGTCGAGCCGAAGATCGTCGCCGAACTCGGCCGGATCTACAGCCCCTATACCGGACAGTGTTTCGATACGATCTGGCAGACCGACATCGAACACATCGTGGCCCGGTCGGAAGCCCATGACAGCGGATTATGCGCGGCAGACGACGCGACCCGCAGAAAGTTCAGTTCCGACCCCCTGAACCTGACCCTGGCAGACCCCAAACTCAACCGACACCAGAAACGCGCCCACGACGCGGCCGGGTGGGTGCCCGAGATCAATCGTTGCTGGTTTGCCCAACGCGTGCTCCAGGTGCGCCTCAAATACGGCCTCAGCATCGACCGGCAGGAAGCGGAGGCTTTGGAGGCAGTGCTCTCCACCTGTGACACCACCGAGCTCGAACCCTCAAGCTGCCCGGTGATCTCGGAACTGCCCGCAATCCATTCGGAGAAAACCCGGGCGGAAGCGGAAGCCCTTCGCCTCTGGGACGACAACCAGGACGGCAGAATCACGTGCCGCGAAGCACAGCACCATGGGATCGCCCCCGTATCGCGGGGGCACCCGGCTTATCCGTTCATGGACGACAGCGATGGGGACTGTATCGACTGCCGGTACCAAGGCCCACCGGACGAATAGCGGACCAGCCGCGGCGACGGGTTGATCGGATTAGCGCCCCGGCGGCTTCAATCCGGTTCCGGGCAGCGGTAGGATTTAGCGATCTCCTTGTGATCCTTGGCGTGGTCTTTCCTGATCTTCCTTGTTTTATTGAGCAAGGTGAGGATCTTCCCGACGGCCGCAAGATCCTTGCTGTCTCTCGCCTTGTTCAGCTCATCCCACAGCATGGCTTGCAGGGGCAGGATCGTCGATTCCATGCGCTGGTGTTCTTCGACTGCGTTTTCACACTGTTCGCTTGGGTCAGCTGCGTATGCCGGGCCGGCAATGAGCGGCAACAGCGCTGCGATGGCCAGCAGTTTTTGAGGGATCGGGGTTGTCATCGGTTTTTGCCTCCTTTGCGGCGGATGGGGGTTCTATGTTCCGCGCTGGCTACTCACTTTACGCTCATTCCAGGATTGTTCCAATGTTGGGCTCAGAACCCCTGATTCTGGCGTAAACTAGCGGAGACATTTCCGACCCCACCCAATGGGTCCCGTATTCAAAATGTTTTGCCATGGCAACCCTTCTCACTACGGGAGATTCACCCTACGTCATCTGCTGATCCTATGCGCCACATCGCTCACTTTGGGGTGTGACGGGACGCCCCCATGCGAACGCGATAGCGTTCAGCCTAATGCCACCGATTCACTGCAACTAATCTTTCAGGACCCCCGAAAACACCCGACACCGGGAGACCGTTGCGTTGACCCGATCTGTACCCAATTGCTTGAGTGGATAGAAAGCGCTCAATCGAGCATTGATTTCGCGATTTACGGGGCGCGAGACCAAACCCGCATCCTGGAAGCCCTGCTGGCTGCCAAAGATCGGGGCGTCCAGATACGCGGCTACGTGGACCGGGACCACAAGGGCCACAACTACTATTCCTCTACTGACGATTGGGTGCGCCTGCTGGAAACCGTCGAAGATGATCGTGCGCGAGAGGTGGCGCCGCAGCGCGGCCGCAACTACTATCGTCCAGCTTGCACCCGCCCCGAGGGGTTTCTGGGTCCCTTGCAGTGCCTCGCTTTCGACCTGGGCGATGCCTGGCTGCTGGCAGAACACGCCAGCCGGGAAGACTACACGGACCCGACCAAAGGCAACACCAATAAGATCATGCACAACAAGTTTTTCGTGATCGACAGCCAACGGGTCTGGACGGGATCCACCAACCTCTCTAATTCGGGAACCGGCGGATACAACGCCAACGTGGTGGCCGCCATAGATTCTGCAACGCTGGCCTGCCAATACCGTGCAGAATTCGACCGCATGCGCGAACGCGTGGAGCCAGAGCAGAAGAAGCCTGAAGGCCGCGCGGGCCCGTGGTCGATTGGAGATGCCGAGGTGGAACTATGGTTCTCTCCCCAGGATAAACCCATGCGCTATGGCGTACAGCCGTTACTGGCGGCAGCCCGCGACACCATCAATCTTTCGATCTTTTTCCTCACCCACAAGTACGTCACAGCCGAACTCATCGCCGCTCACCGGCGCGGCGTCGAAGTGCGGGTCATCGTGGATGCCACCTCGGCCAAAAACGGCTACACCAAGCACGGGTTGCTGCGGGCGGCAGGCCTTCCGGTCAAAGTCGAGAATTGGGGAGGCAAGATGCACGCCAAGATAGCCAGCATCGACGGCGAGGTGCTGGTTCTGGGCTCAATGAACTGGACATCCGCGGGGGAAAGGGCCAACGATGAGAACACCCTGATTGTTCGGTCCAAGCGGCTGGCGCACCAGTACGACGTTTGGTTTGAAGAGCTTTGGGCCGACATCCCCCGCCAATGGCTGGCCGAAGGAGCCCGCCCGGATCCGGAATCATGGCATTCGGGCACCGCCTGCACCGACGGTGTGGACAATGATTTTGATCACAAGGCGGATGCCGAGGATCCCGGTTGCCAGCCCAATCCACCGACATTACCGGAACTGCCGCCCCACCGCTTGATCCCCAAGACGGAAATGCCCCATATTGGCCCCGAGTACCGCTTGTACCGGGACATGGGTCGCAAGGACCCATGAGAAGTGCCCCAAAAGCCGGAATCCTAGCTTCATCCCGTCCACCCATTCATGTCCAGCGGGGCCGGTGACGGCGTAGCCTTCGAATAGCCGGAGGGAATTCAGCGGAGGAATTCCACGTAGAAGCGAACCTTGCCGAGCGGCTTGACCACGTGCGTGACTCCCGGCTCCACGATGCCGGGCAGTCCCGGGGAAAGTTCCGTATCCTCGATCTCCGGCTCAAGGATGCGGTAGTGCAGGCGGCCCTCCAGGACCACGATCCTGCCCCAGACCCCTGCGGCGGTCCGATGATCGTTCCTGAGTTTGTCCGGTACTGAATCTTCAGAAAATTCACGAGTTCTGGAAAAACTCGAAACTTCTGCGGGCAGGTCTTTCATGGAATGCCAATCTTAAGTGGTCTGGAATGGGGTCTCGCCCCAGCGACGTTCAGGGTGCAATGACATCCGCACCCGTTTGGTACCAACGAAGCTGTTCGCGCAGGCGAACGACTTCGCCGATCACGATCAGGGTCGGCGGCACCACCGCCTGCGACTCGACGAGTTGTGGGAGGTCCTCCAGGGTGCCGGTCAGGACCCGTTGCTCCGGCGTGGTGCCCCGGGTGATCAGCGCCGCCGGCGTGCTGGAATCCAGGCCATGCCGCACGAGTTGCCGGCAGATTTCCGGGCAGCCGGCCAGGCCCATGTAGAACACCAATGTCTGGCGCGGGTGCGCCAGCATGTCCCAATTCAGGTTGACGCTCCCGTCCTTGAGGTGGCCGGTGACAAAAATGCAGGCCTGTGCGTAATCGCGGTGAGTCAGAGGAATGCCCGCATAACTGGCGCAACCATTGGCAGCCGTGATCCCGGGGACGATCTGGAACGGAATCCCTTCTTCCATCAGGGTTGCGATTTCCTCTCCCCCGCGGCCGAACACCAGCGGGTCGCCCCCTTTCAGGCGCAAGACTCGCTTGCCCTCCCGGGCAAGACGGACCAGCAATGCGTTGATTGATTCCTGCTTGATGGCGTGCTGGGCGCGCTCCTTACCGGCATAGATCTTCTCGATGTCTTTGCGCAACAGCGCCATGATCGGCTCCGACACCAGCCGGTCGTAGACCACCACGTCGGCCTGCTGGATCAGCCGCAACGCGCGGAACGTCAGGAGGTCCGGGTCGCCCGGCCCTGCACCGACCAGATAGACTTCCCCGGTGTCGGGAACCCGCCCATGCTCCAGCTCCTGCTGCAGGGTCCTGTCTGCTTCCGTCTCACGACCGTCCAGCACCTGCTCGGCGACCGGGCCGGTCAAGACCGCTTCCCAGAAGCGGCGACGCAACCGGCGTTCGGGGAATTGCTCCCGCGCCGCGCCGCGGAACCTCTCGACCAACGCCGCCAATCTTCCGAATGCGCCAGGGATGCGGCTTTCCAGTTGGTTCCGCAGCAACCGCCCGAGCACCGGTGAAGCGCCGTCGGTACAAATGGCCACCTGAACCGGGTCCCGCCGGATCACCGAGGGCAGCAGCACGTCTCCGGCATCTGCCTTGTGGGCGGCATTGACCAGGAGACCGCGCTGCCGTGCTTCACCCGCAATCCTGTCGTTCAGTACCGCATCATTGCTGGCCACCACGACCAGGAAAACCCCCTCCAGATCCTCTTCCCGGAAATCCCGGGCCTGGTAATCGATGCGACCCGCCTCGGCATGGTCGCGCACCAGGTCGACGGCTTCGGGAGCGACCACCTGCACTGGCGCGCCGGCACGCACCAGCGCGTCAATCTTTCGTGCCGCAACCGGGCCCGCGCCGACCACCAGGCAGCGGCGATCCGCGACATTGGCGAACAGGGCAAGTGAACTCATCTGTCTTCGCAATGGAGTTGGAGTAAAATTAGCCTTATTATCAACCCAAAAGGAATATTGAAGCCATGTTTCGAATGATCGCGATCCTGATCGGCCTCGCCATTCTCGGTTCGGCCATCTACTTTGCGCTGACCGGCTAAAAACCGCAACAGCGGGATATGCGGGGCGGGCTAACCATTACCTGCTCAAGGCGGCTTCTGCCCCCGAGTAATGGCTTGGAGCAGATATGGCAAAAGAAACTACCTGCATAGTTCCCGCTATACCCATGCCGCCTCCGAATCTGGGGAAAGAGCTTGACTAAGAAGAAGGTGCGGAAAGCAGACACACCGCATGCATCTCCAGAAGAGGCCGGAATACCCGACGGCCTCCAAATGCCACCTGAGCAGATGCTGGACCTTGCACGCAAGGCGGCAGAATTTGTCGTGGCGTGGCACGAGCGCCTACCTGAAGAAAATGCCTGGGAAGGAGAATTCAAGAAAGAGCTCGAGGATCGATTCATGAAGGATGCGCCCGAGGACGGGAGACCCGCGATGGAAGTCCTTGAGCAGGCTGCACACGAGATTCTCCCGATTGCGTCGCGGCTAGCGCACCCTCGCGCTTTCGCATTTATCCCATCGTCTCCCACTTGGCCGGGTGTGTTGGCCGACTTTATGGCAGCCGGGTACAACATCAATTCGGCGACCTGGTTAACCGCAAGCGGGCCCAGTCAGATCGAATTGACCGTCATCGAATGGTTTCGGCGCTGGCTTGGTTACCCGGACAGTGCGGGCGGGCTTCTCGCGAGCGGGGGGTCAGCAGCCACTTTAGAGGCTCTCGTCGGGGCCAGGGAAGCCGCGGGCCACCCTGATCGGGGAGCCGTATATATGAGTGATCAGAGTCATAGCGCGCTCATCCGCGCGGCAAAGATTGTTGGCATTCGGCCGGAACATATACGCATGATTCCAAGCGATGAAGGTTTCCGTATAGATATGGAGGCATTAGCTCGTTCCGTGACCGAAGATCGCGCGGCAGGAATCAATCCCGTTGCCGTATGTGCCAATGCGGGAACGTCCAGTACCGGGGCGATTGACCCGCTTGAGGCCCTGTCGGATTTCTGCGAGGAGCAGGACCTCTGGTTGCACGTGGATGCCGCTTACGGCGGTTCCGCGGTCGTGACTGAAGAAGGCCGGAAGTTGTTGCGTGGGATCGAGCGTGCTGACTCGGTCGGGATTGATGCCCACAAGTGGTTCTTCCAACCCTACGAAGCGGGCGGCCTCCTGGTCAAGGACGCACGCACGCTTGAGCGTGTGTTTGAGATCCACCATGATGTCCTCCAAGACACGCTTTGGGGTGCGGGCCACCCCAACTTCTCCGATCACGGCCTGCAACTGAGCCGCTCATTTCGAGCTTTGAAAATCTGGATGTCCATCCAGACCTTCGGGATGGAGGCATTCCGGAGAGCCATCTCAAAAGGGATGGAATTGGCGGATCAGGCAGAAAAATATATTCAAGCGAGTACGACCTTGGAGCTTTTGAGCCCCGTCACTTTGAGCATCGTATGCTTTCGAATCAATCCCACCGAAGCCCGCCTTGACGAGGAGGCTTTGGAAAAAATCAACAGGGCGGTGCTGGCCCGCGTCTTTTGGGATGACCGGGCACTCATGTCATCAACGTCACTCAGAAACACGTTTTCGCTCAGGCTCTGCATCATCAATCACACGACGACTTGGGTCGATGTCCATGAGACCCTGGAAGCGATTGAACTGTTTGGAAAAGAGGAACTGGAAACGGAAAATTGACCGTGGGGATTCGGAACTGGTTTTCCCGTTTCACGAGCCACCGTAGCCCGTGACTGCCTTGGCCTCGAGAAACTCTTCAAGGCCGTATCGTCCCCACTCGCGACCGTTGCCGGATCGCTTATATCCACCGAACGGTGTTTTGCTGTCTGGCGGCGCCCCATTGAGATAAACATTTCCTGCCCGAACCCGGCGCGCTACGGCCCGCGCATGTTCGAGATCACCTGAAGAGATGTAACCGGACAGCCCGTATACCGTATCGTTTGCAATCCGAACAGCTTCCTCCTCGTCCGCATAGCCAATCAAGGAAAGCACCGGTCCGAAGATTTCCTGTCGTGCAATCTGCATGCTGTTGTCGACATGGGAGAACACCGTCGGTTTGACGTAGTAGCCGGCATCCAAGCCATCGGGGCGGCCTATGCCCCCCGTCACCAACTTGGCCCCTTCGTCTATCCCGGTCTGAATCAGGCCCTGAACCCGGTTGAACTGCAATTCGGAAACCACCGGGCCCATCGCCGTGTCCGGGGCATTGGGATCGCCCACCTTCACCCTCTCTGCAGCTTCCTTGGCGATAGCCGCGGCTTCACTCATCCGCGACTCGGGAATCAGCATCCGGGACGGAGCAATGCAGGATTGCCCCGAGTTCGTGCATAACCAGGAGACATCGCGCGCAATGGCTTCCTGGAAATCCGCGTCGTCGAGCAGGATATTCGCGGACTTGCCGCCCAGTTCTTGTGCGACCCGCTTGACTGTCGGGGCCGCGTTTCGGGCAACTTCAATCCCGGCTCGTGTCGAGCCGGTGAACGAAACCATGTCGATATCGGGATGCGAAGACAGCGCCACACCGACGGTAGGACCGTCACCATTTACGAGATTGAACACCCCCGCCGGCATCCCGGCAGCATCCAGAATTTCAGCAAACAGGATGGCGTTGAATGGGGCAATCTCGGAGGGCTTCAAAACCATGGTGCAACCTGCCGCCAGTGCCGGCGCGACCTTGCACGTAATCTGGTTGATGGGCCAATTCCACGGAGTGATAAACCCGCAGGCTCCTACAGGCTCGCGGATAACGCGCGAGGAACCAAAGTCTTCCTCGAATTTGAACTCGCGCAACACGTCGAGCGTTGTCATCAAGTGATCCAGTCCCATCGGGGCTTGCATCGAATGCGCGAGACTGATCGGTGCACCCATTTCTTCACTGATCGTTGCCGCAACATCATCCATACGGGCCTTGTAGCAATCAATGATTTTTTCCAGCAACTCAATCCGCTCTTCTTGCGAAGTTTGCGAATAGGAATCAAAGGCCACTTTTGCCGCGGCGACGGCTTTGTCTACATCTTTTTCACTCCCTAGGGCCACAGGGCCGATGACTTTTCCCGTAGCAGGATTAATGACCTCCAAGGTATTGGCCGTCGAGGGCTCAACCCATCCACCATTTATATAAAATCGAGTCTGGTTCTTCACTGGAATTCCTCTGGTCTGCCTGGGCAGCTTTTCGGGTGAAACCTGGATCAGCGAATCGTGTTCCGGAGGACATCGGGCTTCTCCCCACGGTTCAACCCTGACGCGCAAAACCGGGGAGCGCGCTCTTGCGGGGGAGTGTACTACAAAGGGTTGGGCCGACGGGCGGCCCATCAGGTTTTGATTGCACCCTGCAATTCGCACACGCGTTCGGATCCGCCTCCGTTCATTCGAGCAGCCAGACGTTGAATCGCTCGTTCAGTTCGTCAATCCGATCGGCCCAGAATTCCTTGTCGTTCCAGACCGCGTTGCGCAAGTTGTCCGGCGCGGTCGGCATATGCGGGCGCATGTCCAGCTCCGGGTCGGCATGGTAGGCGCCGATCAGTGTCGAGGCGGAGCGGCGCACTGGCGCGTAGGAGATCCACGACGCCTGCACCGCCATGTTCTCTGGCGCGGAGGCGAACGCCAGGAAGTCCAGCGCCAGCTCCAGGTTCGGCGTGCCCTTCACGATCGCCCAACTGTTGACCGTCAGCACCTGCGCGTCCCAGACGATTGCCAGCGACTGCCCTTCCGCCACGGTCGCGTTGAAGATGCGCCCGTTGTAGGCGGTACTCATCACCACCTCGCCGTCCACCAGCAGTTGCGGAGGCTGTGCCCCGGACTCCCACCACACGACGTGCTCCTTGATGGTGTCCAGTTTGGCGAAAGCGCGGTCCACGCCCTGCGGGGTCTGCAACACCGCGTAGACTTTCTCCGGCGGGACCCCGTCCGCAACCAACGCCATCTCCAGGTTCGCCTTGGGGATCTTGCGCATGCCGCGTCGGCCGGGAAATGCCTCCAGGTCGAAGAAATCATTGATGGTGGCCGGTGCCGGCGATAACCGGTCCCGATCATAGGCGTACACCGTCGACCATGCGATGGTGCCGACCGCGCAGTCGCTGATCGCGCCCTCGTAAAAATCCTCCACGGCCGGGGTGCCGTCCGGTGCGGGGGGCAGAACGGCCGGGTCGATTTCCTCGTGCAGACCCTCGTCGCACCCCAGCAGCACTTCGGCAGCCTGTGAATCCACTACATCCCAGGTCACCTGGCCGGCCTGGACTTGCGCCTTGACCTCGCCCAGCCCGCCGTTGTAGTCCTCGGACAGGATGCGGTGCCCGGTCCGGGTCATCCACGGCTTGTGATAGGCCTCGACCTGGCTCTGGGTGTAGGCCCCGCCGAAGGAGACCACGGTCAGTTCGCCTGCCGATGCACCACCCGCCGCGAAACCTAGGATCGCCACGAAAGAAAGTCGGGTGAGATTCATGATGCCCCCTCCAGTCACTGGTTCCGTCCCTATGGTGCCACACTCGGGCTTGACCGTTCAAAACAAATCCATTTAATGTCAATGATGTAAATGCTTTCGCGGAGCTCCCCATGCCTCAAATCAGCGTACGCCTGTCAGACCCGTTAGTCAGCGCGCTGGATGCCGCGGCAAACCAGCAGAAACGCAGCCGGGCGGGAATTATCCGCCGGGCGATTGAACTCTACCTTGAAGATCATGAGGACCTGGCTCTCTCGATAGATCGACTCCGAGACCCCAACGACCCGGTATTGGATTGGGACGAAGTGAAAAACGGGTCGCTTCCATCAGATTAAGTGGGGCGCCCCGAAAGATTTGCGGCGAATTGCCAGGCCGGAGCGTAAACGAGTCATCGAAGCGCCACTCATTGGCAGAAAACCCTTCTGCCGGCTCGATCCTCAAAGGATCACTGCTCTAGCCGGGAGTCCGGCGAAAGCTCAGAACGATCAAGGCAATGACGCCCAAGGAAATCGCGGCGTCTGCAACGTTGAAGGTGGGCCAGTGCCAGCCCTGGTAATGCAGCACGATGAAATCTGTCACCGCGCCCGTGGCCAGGCGGTCGACCAGGTTGCCGGCCGCACCACCCAAGATCAATGCCAGCGGCCACAGCAAGCGCCGCTCCGCAGGGGTCAGGCGGTGGATCCACATGCCCAGCCAGGCCATCACCGCGATGCTGACCGCCGACAGGAATCCACGCTGCCAACCTCCGGCATCGTGCAAAAGGCTGAACGCGGCCCCCGTGTTGTACGTCAGTTGGACAGACAAAAAGGGAAGCAGCGCCCATTCCTGGTACAGCACAAACGCACGTTCGATCAAAAGCTTGCTCAACTGATCCAGCACTAGCACCCCGCCTGCCACCGGAAGTGCAACGCGCCATGAATCAGACATGCCGCCGTTCCTCGCCGTCTCCTTCGATGTTGCCGAGACAGCGCGCGCACAACTCTGGATGATCGTCGAGGCTACCGACGGTCGGGTCATGGTGCCAGCAGCGGACGCATTTTGAATGCGGGCTGGGGGCGGCCGCGACATGCAGCGTGCCGGCCCGGGGCATCTGGTGGACCTGTGCGTCGGGGGCAGGGGCGTCGCTGAGCCGGGCGTCGGAGGTGATGAACAGGAAGTGCAATTCCGGCCCGAGCCGTTCCAGCAGCCGGGCCGTGCCGGATTCCGCAGTCACGATCACCTCAGCATCCAGGGCCGCCCCGATCGTTTCCTCCCGGCGCAGCGGTTCCAGCGTCTGGCTGACGGCCTGCCGGACTTCCAGGAGGACCTCCCAATCCTCGTCGGAAAACGTGGACGGCAGCACGCGCCAGGCTTCCAGGTCCAGCCACTCGGTCAGGTGAACCGAATCCTCGCGCGGTCCCGGGAGGTGCTCGTAGATCTCGTCGGCGGTGAACGGGCAGATCGGCGCGAGCCAGCGGCACATCGCTTCCGCCAGGAGGAACATGGCGGACTGCGCGCTGCGCCGGGCCGGGTGGGCGGCCGGCAGCGTGTAGGTGCGGTCCTTGGTCACATCCAGGTACAGGCTGCCGAGCTCGTTCACACAGAACGTGTGCAGGCGCTGGCAGATCGTGTGGAACCGGTAGCGCTGGAAATCCTCGCGGATTGCCGCATCATGGGCGGCGGCTTTCTTCAGGATCCACCGGTCCAGGGCCCGCATATCCTCCGGCGCGCAGCGGTCGGCTACGGGCTCAAAATCGTGCAGGCTCGCCAGCAGGTAGCGCGCGGTGTTTCGGATCCGGCGGTAGGCTTCCGCGGTATGCCCCAGGATCTCGTCCGAGACCGCCAGTTCTCCGCTGGTGTCGGTGGAAGCGACCCACAATCGCAGGATGTCCGCGCCCAGGCGGTCCACAATCTTCTGGGGCTTGACGATGTTCCCGCGCGATTTGGACATCTTGTGGCCGTGCGCGTCAACGACAAAGCCGTGCGTCAGGACCTGCCGGTACGGCGGCGCGTTGTTCAGCGCCACGCCGGTCAGCAGCGAGGACTGGAACCAGCCGCGGTGCTGGTCCGAGCCTTCCAGGTAAAGGTCTATGGGCACCCCCTCGCCGTACTCGTCGGCCATCACGGTGCGATGGGTGACCCCCGAATCGAACCAGACGTCCAGCGTGTCGGGGGATTTCGCATACTCGGACGCCTGCTCGCCCAGCAGTTCCTCCGGTTCCAGGTCGAACCAGGCATCAATGCCGTCCTGCTCGATGCGCCGGGCCACCTCTTCGAGCAGCGCCGGCGTGTCCGGGTGCAGTTCGCCGGTGTCGTGGCGCCAGAACAGCGGGATCGGCGAGCCCCAGTTGCGCTGCCGGCTGATGCACCAGTCCGGGCGTCCCGTCAGCATCCCGCGGATGCGTTCCCGGCCCCAAGCCGGGTACCACGTCACCTGGTCCGTGGCCGCCAAGGCATGGTCGCGCAAGTCGTTCGTGTCCATGTCGATGAACCACTGCGCGGCGGCACGAAACAGCAAGGGCGTGTGATGCCGCCAACAGTGCGGGTAGCTGTGCGGATGCGGCGCCTCCGCCAACAGCTGCCCGGACGCCCTCAAGACCTCAAGGATGCGCGGGTTGGCCTCGGCCACGCCGAGGCCGCCGACTTCCGGCGTGTCGGCCCGGAAGCGTCCCTCCTCATCCACCGGGCAATCCACCGGTAATCCGAAGCGCAGCCCGACCGCATGGTCTTCCGGCCCATGCGCCGGCGCCGTGTGCACGCACCCGGTGCCTTCCTCGGCGGTCACGTGCTCGCCGGTAATGAGCGGCACGGTCTTGTCCAGGAACGGATGCCGGAGAGCCCGACCTTCCAGCTGGTCCCCGCGAACCTGGGGACCCTCGACCGCCTGGGCGCCGATGCGTTCGCAGACTGCCTCGCGAAGGGCCGCGGCCACCAGTAGCCGGCAGCCCTCCCGCTCGACCAGCCCGTAATCAAGCCCCGGGTGCAGGCAGACCGCCTCGTTGGCCAGAAGGGTCCAGGGCGTGGTCGTCCAGATCATCGCCGCGATCCGGGTGTCGCCCGGCAGGCCAAACGCCTGGGCCAGTTCCGAATCGGCCGCATCGAAGCGGACATCGATCGAGGGAGACACGTGATCCTCGTACTCGACCTCGGCCTCGGCCAGGGCCGAGTGGCAGTCGGCGCACCAATACACCGGCTTGGTGCCCCGCGTCAGGTAGCCGGACGCCAGCAGCGCGCCCAGCGCCCGCACGATGCTGGCCTCGGTTTTTGGCGCCATGGTCAGGTAGGGGTCGTCCCACTGCCCCATCACGCCCAGGCGGACGAAATCCTCGCGTTGTTCCTCGACCTGTCGGGCGGCGTAGTCGCGGCAGGCGGCACGAAAGGCCCGGCCGTCCGCGCCCGCCCCATCCGGCAGGGTCTTCTCGATCTGCAGCTCGATCGGAAGGCCGTGGCAATCCCAGCCCGGCCGGTACGGGGCGTCGAAGCCGTCCAGGCTCCGCGCACGCACCACGATGTCCTTCAGGGTCTTGTTCACCGCGTGTCCCATGTGGAGCTTGCCGTTGGCATACGGCGGGCCGTCGTGCAGGATGAAGCGGTCCCGGCCTTCCCGGGCGTCCCGCAGGCGGCCGTAGAGATCCATCTCCTGCCACCGGCGCAGTCGCTCGGGTTCGCGCTTCGCCAGGTTCCCGCGCATCGGGAAGTCGGTGCGCGGCAGGTTCAGCGTGTCGCGGTACGGATTAGGTGGGGCCATCAGCAAAAAATTCCCGGGCGGTGTCAATATCGCGGCCGATCTGTTCGCGCAGGCGGTCGACCGAGTCGAAACGCTGCTCGGCGCGCAGACGCTGGTGAAAGCGCACGGCCATGCGCTGACCGTACAGATCGTCGGCAAAGTCTAGCAGGTGGACCTCGATGAGCAGGCGCGTGCCGTCCACGGTCGGCCGGGTCCCCACGTTGGCGACACCCGGGCAGCGCCGGTCGCCGAGCCGCGCGGTTACCGTGAATACGCCGCGCATCGGGGGGGCGTGCGGGAACTCAAGGTTGGCGGTCGGAAACCCGAATTCGCGCCCGCGCCGGTCCCCTTCGACCACTTCGGCCTCAATCTCGAACGGATGCCCAAGCAGGTGTTCCGCGGCCGGAACATCGCCGCCGGACAAGGCCGCACGAATCCGGGTGCTGCTCACCCGGCTGCCGTCAATCTCGAACACGGGTGCCGCCTCAAGATCGAAGCCGCAGGCCGAAGCCTCGACCTCAAGCAGCGCGAAGTCTCCGGCGCGACCGCGGCCGAACCGGAAATCCCCGCCGACCGTGAGATAGCGCATGCCGAGACGATCGACCAGCAGGTCGCGCACGAATTCCCGGGCTTCGATGGCGGCGGTCTGCGCGTTGAACGGAAGCGCCACAATGTGGTCGAGTCCGGGAAACAATTGCCCGGTGAATCGCTTCTTGTCGGCCAGCGAACCGATCCGCGGCGCGTGCTCCACGCCCTGGAAGAACTCCCGGGGAGAAGGCTCCAGGGTCAACAGCACGGATTCCAGGCCGCGGGCCGCGGCGGCATCCAGAAGCCGCGTCAACACCGACTGGTGCCCCCGGTGCACCCCGTCGTAGTTGCCGACGGTCACCGCGCAGGGACGACGGGGCGGCAAGCCGTCATCCAACCCCGACCGCCAGGCCGGCACCGCGGCAGGGGAAATGGCCTGGGCGTTCACGCCGCGGTCTCCCCGGGCGGGGACTGGATACGGAAATCGCGCAGGCGGGTCCCCAGGACCCACAGCACGGCCGCGTAGACGACGGCACCCAGGACCACCAGTTCGACCAGTTGCAGCAGGCGCCCGGCGAATGCGAGGCGGGTCCACTCGGGAGTCTCCGGAATGAGTGGCCACAACAGGGCCGCCATGGCCGCACAGGCCACCCCGATCCGGCCAAGCAAGGCCATCGTCGCCCGGCTGCCGGAGTAAAAACTTCGGGCGCGCAGCTTCCGGTACAGGAGCCCGGCGTTCAGGTAGGCCGCGAGGGCGGTCGCAAGCGCCAGGGCCACGTGCGGGCCTTCCAAGCCCACAGTGAACCAGACCCCCAGACCGATGCCGGTCAAAGCCATGTTGGCCAGCATCGCGATCACGCCAACCCGTACCGGCGTGCGGGTGTCCTGGTGGGCGAAGAATCCGGGCGCGAACACCTTGACCAGGATAAACGCGGGCAGGCCGAGCGCAAACGCCGTCAGCGCCATTCCGGCCATGCGGGTGTCGAACATCGAGAATTCCCGGTACTGCAGCAGCGTCGCCAGGATCGGTTCGGCCAGCAAGGCCAAGCCCACCGCGGACGGCAGCGCGACGGCAAGCCCGACCCGGACCCCCCACTCCAACCCGGTCCGGAATCCTTCCCCATCGCTTCGGGCGCTGCATTCGGACAACCTCGGCAGCAGGACCGTGGCCGTGGAAATCCCGAACAATGCCAGCGGCAATTCCACGAACCGGTCCGACAGGTACAGCCAGCTGATGCTGCCGACCGCAAGGAACGATGCCACCAGGGTGTCGAACAACAGGTTGATCTGGACCACCGAGGAGCCGAACAGGGCCGGCAGCATCAACTTGGCGATCCGCCGGAACCCGGAGTGGTGCCAATCCAGCCGGGGCCGCGGCAACAGCCCCTGGCGGTGCAGCCAAGGCAGCTGGATCGCCAGCTGCAGGACGCCGGCCCCGAACACCCCCCAAGCCAGCGCGTACACCGGCTGCTCGAGTCCGGGCGCCAGCCACAGCACGGCCGCGATCAGCGACAGGTTCAGCAGGGCCGGGGTGATCGCGGGCAGGGCGAAGCGGCCGAGCGCGTTGAACATGCTCCCCGCCATAGCGGTCAACGAGATGAACAGGACGTAGGGAAACGTGATGCGAAGCAGGTCGCCGGCGACCTCGGCGCGCGGGTCGCCGTCCAGGGCGAAGCCCGGCGCGAAGACCATGATCAGCAGGGGAGCCGCCAGGATGCCGAGCGCGGTGATGCCCACCAACACCGTCGCCAGCGCGCCGGCCGTGGCGTCAATCAATGACTTGAGCTGGTCCGGCTTATGCTCGCGATACTCCACGAACACCGGCACGAACGCCTGCGAGAACGCGCCCTCGGCAGACAGGCGGCGCAGGAAATTCGGGATTCGGAACGCCACGAAAAACGCGTCCAGCGCGCCGTGCGCATTGCTGATGAAGATGAACACCACCGCATCGCGGGCGTAACCCAGCAAGCGGGAAAGCGACGTCATGAACGCCGTGGTGGCCAGGGAACGGAAGAGCCGGATCATGGGAAAAGCGACCGAACGGCGCGGGTGGAGAACCTGCCTATTATAGGGAGCGAAAACCGCAAAACCGGATCGGGATTCAACGGCGAAGGACGCTGTGCACGCCTTCCGGGGACGTTCAGTCTAGCAGGGCGACCAGTTCTTCTGTCTCTCGGAGGACCTACTGTGGCCCTCCAGGGAATACGGCCTCAGCCTCCGGAGAGAGCCTCGGCTTTTCCGGCTTGAATCGCGCCAGCCTAGCCAGAAAACCGCGCCACCCTGAGTGCGGCTTATTTCCTGAAACCATATTGACCTATATGAGGGGTGCCGCAGTAAATGCCCGGCATCGACTCTTCCGGATCACCCCCGCGGGGCTTGAAGCTCCCATCGATGGTGGCAGCAATGCCTGCAACGACGTCCGGGGGCAATGCCGTCTGCCGGTAAGCCGACCAGATGGCCCTTTTCACATCGGGAGAGAGCCTCTGTTTTCGATAGCCCAGGGAGAGCAAGGCCAGAAACGCAATAACCACGTCTTCCTCCTGCACTCCTTCACCCAAAAGGTTCTCCAGTTGACGTACCGTCTCCGGCAGCAAGCCGAAAGTGTCCAGTTCGGAGAAGGTTCGAGGCAGGCCGGGCTCCCCCCGCCGGGCGCGGGCATTGAGCGCCACCACCAGGTTGCGAAAACCCTCGGCCTTGGAGATGCTGGTCCTGACGCCTAAATCAGGCCCCTGTGCGCATTCCGCCGCCTGGTCCGTAGCAGCCAGACACACGGAGCTCGCGCGCACGGAACCCATGCCCCCCCAGCCGGCGGCCAGCGTGTGCGGGACCTGCCGAAGTTCTGGGCAGCCCTCCGCTTTCTGGCTCTCTTCGCGTTCATGCACCAGCACGTAAGAGGTCCACTCTGTCACCAGCCGGTAGCGCAGCGCCTCGCGCGAAGCCACCTCCGAATCCATGCCCGGCAGCTGATCGTGGAGCGCGACCCGGGAGAGGCTGTCGGATTCCCGGGCCGCCTCGTCCTGCTCCAGCCACAAGTCCACCGTCTGCGCGGCCTCCTGCCCATCCTTGAATGCCATCGCCAGTTTCACCGGCGCCGAGGGGGGCTCCCGGAACCAGCCCCACACGTGCAACGTGTCCCCGAGGAACATCTCATCGATTGTCTCCGGATGCTGGCGGACCAGGCCTTCCGGCCACTCAATGTCGACAGAATCGACACACAGTTGGCCGGCCCTCTGGAATTGCCGCACGATACGCCTCGCCATGTCCTCTTTCGGGGAGACCAACTCACACGCCCCGCCGGTCTGCTCCGCAAGGTCCCGCAGCCATGCCTCGGAAACCGCGCTCCCCACCCCGACCGTGAAGAGCCGGCAGCCGGAGGCTTGCGCCGTCTTTATCAGGTCACCATCACCATCCCAGACCTCGCCGTCCGTGATCAGCAGAATATCCTGCTTCAGACCCTCCTTGGCCTGGGGGCTGCGGTACGCCATATCCAGCGCCGACCCGATCTCCGTCCCGCCCATGCTCGCGTTCATCTCTGCGATCACGGTTTCCGCTCTCTTGATATTTCGGGTGCTGGCCGCAACCGGCTTCTGGAAGAGAGGATCCGGGCTGCTTCCGAACCGGATTAGGTTGAAGTAATCATCCGGCGTCAGCATGGTGAGAATTTCCTGCAGGGCCTCTTTTGCCTGGCCGATTGAATCTCCGGCCATGGACCCAGAGCAATCCACGACCAGGATCACGCAACGCTGCGTCTCCGATATCCCCTGGCCCACCGTCGGATGGAACGAGACGAGCGAGACATACTCGCCCGGCGGGGCATCTGCCTGCTGCGTCACCAGCTCGCGGGCCCAGACCCCGCAGGAGGCAAACCCGGCCGGCTTCTGCAGCACCACCACCACGTCCCGGTCCATTGGGGCACGACCTTTCGGCAGGACAAGTTCCAGGACTCCGTCGCTCTGTGAGACCTCCACGGCTTCATGCGACGGGCACTCGAATTCCGCCTGCGCCAATGGACCCTCGATCCGGAATTTCATGGAGAATTCGGCACCGGGCGACAGTGTGTACTCCGGAACCAGGTGGGGCGGAAAGCCGGGGGCCCCGTACCGGGGAGCCAGCGTCGTCGGGACGTGGAGCCTGAGTTCACTCCCCTGCCACCGGTGCAGCTGGGCGTATTGGAAGCGGACCACCGCCCGCTCCCCGGGGCGGATGTTTCCGGCATTCAGCGCGAACAGGCCCGGCTCCATCTTTTCCAGGAGGATCGCCGAATCCCCGTCCTCGAGCGCACCTTCGTATTTTTCCTGCGCCTCGGGCTTTTCGTACACCTCCGCCTTCAGGGTCTTCCCGTTCAGTTCGAGAGACAGGTCCAACAACACGGCATCCCTCGGCGTGGGGAACACGTAGACCGCCTCGATATCGTGGTCTTCCTCGTTTCTGTAGGTCTGGGTGACATCGACATGCGCCAGCAGTCCGCGCAGGCCCACCTTGACGTCGACCGATTCCAGGACCGTCACCCTCTCGTGTGCTTCGGCACGGGATTCCAGCATTTCTTCGGGGTTCATAATCGTCATGATCCTTCCTCCTCGCTTTGGTTGATTTTTTCGTAGCATTCGGTCACGGCCATCGCGAACGCCCGGACTTTCTCCGGGGTCAGGCTCAGGCGGGTCGGATTGAGGGTGAGTTCCAGCCCATCGTCGATCACCACGTGGCTCCAGACTTCTACCGCTCCCTTGCGCCGAGTCTCTTCGGACAGGTGCAGGACATCTTGATGCTCGGGGTCCAGCCGTTGCCGGATGCTTTCCAGCGAAAGACCGGCCTGTTGCAGTTTCTTGATTTCCTGGAGCTGGTCGAGGTGCTTCCGGGTATAGTGCGGCCCCGGCCCGCGCCCCTCGGGACGGTCCAGCAACTCAACCTGGATGTAGTAGCGCACCGTCCGCCTCGGCAGGGCGACCGCGCGGGCCAGTTCGTCCAGCGTGAACAAACGGGTGCTCGTATCCAGGCTTTCGCGGGTCATTGAACGAGTCTTCATTGGGTCAGTGTTCTGCCTGCGCACCAGCCATATCCTCTCTGGATGTCCATTTTCTGGCAATAGGGGATGTTGGACCGCCGGATGGCCCACACAATCCGGTCCACCTCGTATGATCTGCGCTCCCGCTCCTTCTGCGCCAACCGCTCCTGCCTAATTTGCTCTGTTCGAGCATCCATTCTTTCCTGTATCTCCCTCGAACGTTCTCTTGCTCTGCGCTGCTGCTCATTCCGCTCTTTGTTCATTCTGTACATATCCTCCTTCCACTCTCTGCGCATCATTCTGTGACTCTCATCTCTCAAAGCATCGGCTCTTTCCTGTTCCCTAATCCTTTTTAAGGCATCTCCGTACGGGTCTGTGGCCGGATTTTGGTATTGATACAACGGCAACTGCATCCCGATAGGCTTGCTCTCGATAGACTGGGACGTTATCGGAGGCACATACTGTTGCGGAGGTACAACCACCCGCAGCTGCTGCTGCGGGGGCGCAATGTATATCGGTTGCGGGGTTGTAGCCACCTGTTGCACATGCGGTTGAAACACCGGTTGCGGTTGCGGGACTGAGAAGTTCAGCGGTTGCTGGGGGGCTACGTACATCGGTTGCGGGGGTACAACCACCTGCAACGGCACATAGGGAACAAAAAGGTCCTGTGCATAGCCGGGCGCGGAAAACACCGGTAGCATGAGCGCCCCGGTGAGAAACATGGATCTGAGTGTCTTCATTATTCTGCTCCGTTCTGTGTTGCGGTTCGGCGGAGTCTCGGGGGGAGGAAAAGCCGACCCACAACCTGTGGTTGCTTAATATTATACACAATTACTGTATAATTACAAGTGGCAATATAAGCCAGGCAATTTCCGGGGACATCGAGAATCTTATTTCGTGAAAAGGGCGCCTCGGAGACTCATGCGGCTTCGGACATTCGGGCATTCGAACACGATCCCCACGCCTGCCTATGCTAAAATTTAACAGTCCGACATTTAGGTGTCGCAGACAAGGGTGCTGATCCGTGATGGTGGCATTGCCGGTCAGCCGAATCCTTGCCGCACAGTTGCTGATAACCCTGCTCTGTATGGCAGGGGTTTTTTATGACTGGAACCTTGGTCTTTCGGCAGCAGCAGGGGGGGCATTATGCCTGTTCCCCAATGGGCTGGCGATCTGGAGCCTGTTTCGCAAGAACCGGGCGCGAGGGATTCGGGATGAACAGCGGCGGATGCGCCGCGCCTGGGCGATTCGCTGGCTGGGCACATTGCTCGGTTTGAGCCTGATTTTCGGGTTCTACCGAGAGGTTCAGCCCTTGGCCCTGTTTGCGGCATACGCGGCAACCCAAGCGTCGCACCTGATCGGACATTTGTCATTTAAAACCTGACGACGAACACACCGCTTACAGACCCGGATCATGGCCACCGAATACGCAACGGGCGCGGACTACATCAAGCACCACCTGACCAACCTGACGTTCGGCCAGCACCCGGACGGCAGCTGGGGCTTCGCGCACAGCCGCGAGCAGGTCGACGCGATGGGCTTCCTGGCGATCCACGTGGACTCAATGGCTTGGGCCATCGGCCTCGGCCTCATCTTCGTCGGACTGTTCGGCTATGCCGCGCGGCGCGCCACCGAAGGCGTGCCCGGCGGGTTTCAGAATGCCGTCGAGCAAATCGTCGAGTTCATCGACGGCACGGTGCGCGATTCCTTCAGTCACCGCAACCGGATCGTCGCCCCGCTCGCGCTGTGCTCGTTCATCTGGATCTTCCTGATGAACCTCATGGACCTGGTGCCGGTGGATTGGGTGCCGTGGGCCTTCTCCCTGACCGGGGTCCATTACATGAAGATCGTGCCGACCACCGACCCGAACGTCACCATGGGCATGTCGCTGTCGATCTTCGCCCTGGTGCTCTACTACAGCCTCCGCCGAAAAGGCGTCGGCGGCTTCCTCGCCGAGCTGACCCTGCACCCGTTTTCCGCGAAAAACCCGTTCGTCCAGGCCCTGTTGATCCCGATCAACCTGTTCCTGGAGGGCGTATCCATGCTCGCCAAGCCCGTCTCCCACGGCCTGCGCCTGTTCGGCAACCTATACGCGGGCGAGATGATCTTCATCCTGATCGCGCTCCTGCCGCTGTACGCGCAATGGACCCTGTCCGTGCCCTGGGCGATCTTCCACGTCCTGGTGATCCTGCTGCAAGCCTTTATCTTTATGGTGCTGACCGTGGTCTACCTGAACATGGCGCACGACACCGGCGAGCACTGACCCGATTCTTTATTCATTCACTTTCTACACTGGAGTAATTTCATGGAACTCTTATCTGGCCTGATTTACATCGCAGGCGGCCTGATGATGGGGCTCGGCGCCTTGGGCGCCGCCATCGGCATCGGCAACCTGGGCGGCAAATACATGGAAGGCATCGCGCGGCAACCGGAGCTGATCCCGATGCTGCGCACCCAGATGTTCATCGTGCTGGGCCTGGTCGATGCCGTGCCGATGATTGCCGTCGGTATCGCTTTCTACCTGTTGTTCGCGGTCGCCTGATCCGCGGGGAGACCTCCCGATGAACATCAACCTCACGCTGATCGGGCAGGCGATTTCGTTCGCGATCTTCGTCTGGTTCTGCATGCGGTTCATCTGGCCGCCCGTGATCAATGCGCTGGAGGCCCGCAAGCAACGCATCGCCGACGGCCTAGCGGACGCAGACGCCGCCAAGACCGAGCGCGAACGCGCCGAACAGGAAGCGCAGCACACCACCGGGCAGGCCCGGGAAGAAGCGTCCCGGATCCTGGCCCAGGCGGAACGCCGTGCCGGAGAGATCGTCGCGGAAGCCCGAAGCACGGCCAAAACCGAAGGCGAACGCATCCTCGTTCAGGCCCAGGAGGAAATCGACAAGAACACCCAGCAGGTGCGGGAGCAGCTGCGCGGTGAAGTCGCGACCCTGGCTGTCGCCGGCGCCGAGGCGGTACTGCGCCGCGAAGTCGACGCCCAGACGCACGCCGAGGCCCTGGATCAGCTGGCGGGGCGCCTGTGAGCCACGCGACCGTCGCGCGCCCCTACGCCCGCGCCGCGTTCGGCTACGCGCGCGAGCATGACGCGCTGGATGCGTTTTCCAGCATGCTGGACACCGCCGCGGCGCTGGTCGAAAACCCCCGCCTGCGTGCCCTGCTGGGAGATCCCCGCCTGAGCCGCGCGCGCCGCGCCGAAATGCTGGAAGCCGTCGGCGGCGACTACTTCGATGACCCCATGCGGCGACTGCTGCGGATACTCGGAGAACGGGACCGGCTCCCGGCCCTGCCCGAAGTGCGGGAACAATTCGAGGGCCTGCGGGCCGAACATGAGCAACGGCTGACCGCCGAGGTGGTCAGCGCGCGGGAACTGGACCCGGACCAGCAGGAACGCATCCGCGCGGCCCTGGCCGAACGCACCGGGAAAACCGTGGAACTGATTTCGAACATTGATGAACAACTGCTAGGCGGCGCGGTGGTCCGTGCCGGCGACCGGGTGCTGGATGCCTCGCTCCAGAGGCGCCTGCAGCAGCTCGCGCAAAGCCTGGCCTGAGCCCCTGACTGGAGTAGAACCGAATGTCTGCCTTGAATCCGACTGAAATCTCAGACCTGATCAAACAACGCATCGCCGAATTCGATGTCGCCCCGCAGGCGGCCAGCGAAGGCACCGTGGTCATGGTGAC
The DNA here is from genome assembly GCA_965214545.1 of uncultured candidatus Poriferisulfidus sp. Taxonomy (GTDB): domain Bacteria; phylum Pseudomonadota; class Gammaproteobacteria; order Poriferisulfidales; family Poriferisulfidaceae; genus Poriferisulfidus. The sequence continues at coordinate 1,082,359 of OZ243950.1, forward strand.
CGACGGCATCGTGCGCATCCACGGCCTGCGCGACGTGATGTCCGGCGAAATGATCGCGCTGCCGGGCGACAGTTACGCCATTGCGCTCAACCTGGAGCGTGACTCGGTCGGCGCGGTGGTGCTCGGCGGCTACCGCCACATCCGCGAGGGCGACACCGCCCGGTGCACCGGACGCATCCTGGAAGTCCCGGTCGGCCGGGGCCTGCTCGGGCGGGTCGTCAACTCCCTGGGCGAACCGATCGACGGCAAGGGAGACCTCGGCCTGGAGACCCGCTCCCCCATCGAGAAGATCGCGCCCGGCGTCATCGAGCGCCAGTCCGTCAGCCAGCCCGTGCAGACCGGCCTGAAGTCGATCGACGCGATGGTCCCGGTCGGCCGCGGGCAGCGCGAACTGATCATCGGCGACCGCCAGACCGGCAAGACCGCGCTGGCCATCGACACCATCATCAACCAGAAGGGCGCCGACCTCACCTGCATCTATGTCGCGATCGGCCAGAAGGCCTCCTCGATCGCGGGCGTCGTGCGCAAGCTGGAAGAACACGGTGCCATGGACCACACCATCGTGGTGGCGGCCTCGGCCTCGGAATCAGCCGCGATGCAGTACATCGCGCCGTATTCCGGCTGCGCGATGGGCGAGTACTTCCGCGACCGGGGCGAAGACGCGTTGATCATCTACGACGACCTGACCAAGCAGGCCTGGGCTTACCGCCAGGTCTCGCTGTTGCTGCGCCGCCCGCCCGGCCGCGAAGCGTATCCCGGCGACGTGTTCTACCTGCACTCGCGCCTGCTGGAGCGGGCCTCCCGCGTCAACGCCGACTACGTCGAGCAGATGACCGGCGGAGAGGTCAAGGGCCGCACCGGCAGCCTGACCGCCCTGCCGGTGATCGAGACCCAGGCCGGGGACGTCTCGGCGTTCGTGCCGACCAACGTGATCTCCATTACCGACGGCCAGATCTTCCTGGAGACGGACCTGTTCAACGCCGGTTTCCGCCCGGCGATCAATGCCGGCCTGTCGGTGTCCCGCGTCGGCGGCGCCGCCCAGACCCCGTTGATCAAGAAACTCGGCGGCGGCGTCCGCCTCGCCCTCGCGCAGTACCGCGAACTGGCCGCATTCTCGCAGTTCGCATCGGATCTCGACGAACAGACCCGCAAGCAGCTGGAGCGCGGCGAGCGCGTGATGGAGTTGATGAAGCAGCCCCAGTACCAGCCGCTGACCGTCGCGGAAATGGCCCTGTCGCTGTATGCGGTCAACGAGGGCTGGCTGGACGAGGTGGAGGTCGAGCAGGTCCGAGCCTTCGAGGCCGCCCTGCACGGCTATGCCAAGTCGGAACACGGCGATTTCCTGGATCAGCTGAACGAGACCGGCGACTACACCGAGGACATCCAGGGCCGGTTCAAGGATCTCCTCGAGACCTTCGCAAAAACCCAGAGCTGGTAACGCACCGATGGCAGGCGAGAAGGAAATTCGCAGCAAGATCGCGAGTATTGGCAATACTCAGAAGATCACCAAGGCGATGGAGATGGTCGCGGCCAGCAAGATGCGCAAGGCCCAGGACCGGATGGCCGCCACCCGCCCGTATGCGACGAAAATCCGCGAAGTGATCGGCCACCTGGCGCATGCCAGCACCGAGTACCGCCATCCGTTCCTGGAGCGCCGCGAAGAAGTGCGCGGCGTGGGCTTCATCGTGGTCTCCACCGACCGCGGCCTGTGCGGCGGGCTCAACATCAACCTGTTCAAGACCGTTCTGCGGGAGATGCTCGAATGGCGGCAGCGCGAGGTGCCGGTACGGCTGTGCCTGTTCGGCGCCAAGGGCACCGCGTTCTTCAAGCGCATCGGCGGCATCGAGGTCGCCGCGCAGACCTCGCACCTGGGCGACACCCCGGGGCTCGATCAAATCATCGGGCAGGTCAAGATCATGCTGGACGACTATACCGAAGGGCGCATCGACCGGGTCTATCTGGCCGAGAACGAGTTCGTCAACACCATGACGCAACGGCCGAACATCGCAACGCTGCTCCCGACCCCCCCGACCGAACTGGAAGAGCTTGAATCCCATTGGGATTACCTCTACGAGCCCGGCGCGCCGGAAGTGCTGGACGGGCTGCTGATGCGCTACATCGAGTCGCTGGTGTACCGCAGCGTGATGGAGAACATCGCCTGCGAGATGGCCGCCCGCATGGTGGCGATGAAGAGCGCCTCGGACAATGCCGGAAACCTGATCGACGAGTTGCAGCTGATCTACAACAAGGCGCGGCAGGCGTCGATCACCCAGGAAATCTCGGAAATCGTCGGTGGCGCCGCTGCCGTCTAACCGGAATCGATCAATCAACAGGAGACCGAACGACTTATGAGCTCGGGACAAATCGTAGAAATCATCGGCGCGGTCGTGGACGTGGAATTCGAACCGTCTGCCGTGCCGCAGGTCTATGACGCACTGACGGTGGCCGAGGCCGACCTGACGCTGGAAGTCCAGCAGCAGCTCGGCGACGGCATCGTGCGGACGATCGCCATGGGCCCGTCCGACGGGCTGCGCCGCGGACTGGACGTGGAAGACACCGGCGCGCCGATCTCGGTGCCGGTCGGGCAGAAGACCCTCGGCCGCATCATGGACGTGCTCGGCAATCCGGTCGACCATGCCGGCCCGGTCGAAGCCGAGCAGCGCATGCCGATCCACCGCCCGGCGCCCTCCTTCCAGGAGCAGACGGGCGGCAACGAACTGCTGGAGACTGGCATCAAGGTCATCGACCTGCTCTGCCCGTTCGCCAAGGGCGGCAAGATCGGCCTGTTCGGCGGCGCCGGCGTCGGCAAGACCGTCAACATGATGGAGCTGATCCGCAACATCGCGATCGAGCACAGCGGTTATTCGGTGTTCGCCGGGGTCGGCGAGCGCACCCGCGAGGGCAACGACTTCTACCACGAGATGCGCGAATCCGACGTCCTCGACAAGGTGGCCTTGGTGTACGGCCAGATGAACGAGCCGCCGGGCAACCGCCTGCGGGTCGGGCTGACCGGCCTGACCATGGCCGAGCACTTCCGCGACGAAGGCCGGGACGTGCTGATGTTCATCGACAACATCTACCGCTACACGCTGGCCGGCACCGAGGTGTCCGCGCTGCTCGGCCGGATGCCTTCGGCGGTCGGCTACCAGCCGACCCTCGCCGAGGAAATGGGCATCCTCCAGGAGCGCATCACGTCCACCTCGACCGGTTCGATCACGTCCATCCAGGCGGTGTACGTGCCGGCCGACGACCTGACCGACCCGTCGCCCGCCACCACCTTCGCGCACCTCGACGCCACGGTCGTGCTGTCGCGGCAGGTCGCGGAACTCGGCATTTACCCGGCGGTGGACCCGCTGGACTCCACCTCCCGCCAGCTGGACCCGCTGATCATCGGCAACGACCATTACGAGACCGCCCGCGCGATCCAGAACACCTTGCAGCGTTACAAGGAGCTGAAGGACATCATCGCCATCCTGGGCATGGACGAGTTGTCCGAGGAAGACAAGCTGGTGGTGGCCCGGGCGCGCAAGATCCAGCGCTTCCTGTCCCAGCCGTTCTTCGTGGCGGAAGTGTTCACCGGGACGGCCGGGAAATACGTCTCGCTGAAGGACACCATTGCCGGATTCCGCGGCATCGTCGAAGGCGAGTATGACGCGCTGCCGGAGCAGGCGTTCTACATGGTGGGGTCGATCGAGGAAGCCGTGGAGAAGGCGAAGGCCCTGTGAGCCGGACATGAGCACCCTGCGCGTCGAGATCGTCAGCGCCGAACGCGAAATCTATTCGGGCGAGGCGCACTGGGTGGTGGCCCCCGCCGCGATGGGCGAGGTCGGCATCCATCCCCGGCACACGCCGCTCATCACCCAACTCAAGCCTGGAGAGGTGCGGGTCAACGCGGTGGAGGAAAACGAGGAGCTCCTGTTCTTCGTCTCCGGCGGCATGCTGGAGGTGCAGCCGCACCAGGTCACGGTGCTGTCCGATACCGCCATGCGGGGCGCAGACCTGGACGAAGCGAAAGCCGAGGAAGCCAAACAACGGGCCGAGCAGGCCCTGTCCGACCGCAAGGCCGATATCGACGAAGCCCGGGCCCTGGCGGAACTGGCCGAAGCCGCGGCGCAGCTGAGGATGATCCAGAAACTGCGCAAGACCGGTCGCAGCTGATTCCCGGCCGGGGGCGTAAAATGCCCGCGTTACTCTAAATCTCGGTACTTCATGGGAACCGAAGTTGTCATCCTTGCCGGGGGCATCGGCAAACGCCTGGGGCACGCCACGCCCAAGCCCTTGCTGGATCTGTGCGGCAAGCCCCTGCTCGGGCACGTCCTAGCCTCGGCCTCGGCAGTAGCCGATACAGTCCATGTGGTGCACGGCCCCGCACTGGAGGAGGCGCTGGCTGAGCCTGGAAAGCAGTTCGGGGGGCCCTTCACCCCGCACCTGCAGCCCGAGCCGCGCGGCACGGCGGATGCACTCGGTTGCGCTCTCCCATCGATCGAGGATGCCGCCACCGTACTGGTGCTGTGCGCGGATGTCCCCCTGCTCCAGCCCGACCTCCTTGCGCAATTGATCTCGGCCCGCCCGGAAACCGGACTCGCACTTCTGACCATGCGCCAAAGTGACAGTCAACTTGGGCGAATTATGCGCGATGATCGCGGCCAGGTCGTCGCAATCCGGGAACATGCCGATGCCACGGAAGAAGAACGCCGCATCGACGAGTGCAATACCGGCGTGATGGCGGCGGGCGCAGGACAGTTCCGAGAATGGTGCGCACGAATCACCGACTCCAACGCCCAGGGGGAGTTCTATCTGACCGACTGCATCGCCGAGGCGGTGCGCGACGGAGTTCCTGTCGAAACCCGGGAATGCGGCACGACCGAAGGCCTCGGCGTCAACACGGTGCAGGAATTCGCCGTGGTGGCAGAACAATGGCAACGACTGGCACGCGAACGGCTGATGGCGCAAGGCGTCCTGATGGAAGCCCCCGGCACGGTATGGCTGTCGGCAGGAATCGAGCTGGAGGAAGGCGCGACGGTTCGCATCGGGCCACACGTCGTGTTCCAGGGGTCGGTTCAATTGGCTGATGGTGTCGGGATCGGTCCGTACGCACTGCTGCGCAACTGCAACATCGGAACAGGCACCGAGATCGAGCCGTTCACCGTCATCGAAGCCGCCCGAATCGGGGCGCGTTGCCGCATCGGGCCTTATGCGCGAATCCGCCCGGAGACCGAACTCGCCGAGGGCGTGCAGATCGGCAATTTCGTTGAAGTCAAGAAATCCCGGATCGGGGAACGCAGCAAGGTCAACCACCTGTCGTACGTCGGCGACAGCGAGGTCGGCCGCGGCGTCAACCTCGGCGCCGGCACCATCACCTGCAACTACGACGGGGCGCACAAGCATGCGACCGTGATCGGGGACGATGTCTTCGTGGGGTCCGGCACCCAGTTGATTGCGCCGGTCACCATCGGTGCGGGCGCGACCATCGGCGCCGGTTCGACCATCACCCGGGACACCCCGCCCGGGGAATTGACCCTGTCGCGTAGCGAACAGAAGACGCAGCAAGGCTGGAAGCGGCCGCGGAAAGACTGATGTGCGGGATCGTCGGCGCAGCGGCCCGTCAGGACGTGACGCCCGCATTGCTGGAGGGCCTGAAACGCCTGGAATACCGGGGTTATGACTCCGCCGGAATCGCGGTTCTCAACGAACATGGCCTGCAACGTCTGCGTTGCAACGGCAAAGTCGCCGAACTGGTGCAGGAAACCGAATCGGCCGGCCTCGGCGGGCGGGTCGGCATCGCGCATACCCGCTGGGCCACCCATGGCGCCCCCTCCGACCGAAACGCGCACCCCCACGTGGCCGGCGAGGACGGGCGCATTGCCGTGGTGCACAACGGCATCATCGAAAATCATGCCCGCCTGAAAAAGCAGCAGCAGGATCAGGGGATCACGCACGACTCGGACACCGATTCCGAAATCCTGGCCTGCCAGATCGCCGGGCATCTGAGTGCGCAGGGCGGCCTGCTCGATGCGGTTCGGGCTGCCGTGGACGACGTAGAAGGAAGCTTCGCGATCGGCGCAATCGACCGCGAAGACCCGCAGCGGATCATCGGCGCCCGCCGAGGCAGCCCGCTGGCCGTCGGGCAGGGCGACGGCGGCTATTACCTGGCTTCCGACCCGCTGGCGCTGGCGGAGGTTTCATCCCGGTACTGCCTGCTGCAAAACGGCGACATCGTGATGATCAGCGAAGCGGAAGCCGTGATCTGGAACGGGAGCGAGACAGTGACCCGGGAGTGGCGGGAATTCCAGGACACGGAAGTACAACGTGGGCTCGGCGACTACGAACATCACATGCAGAAGGAAATATTCGAGCAGCCGGATGCCGTGGCGCAGACGCTGGAAGGGCGGATCGAGACCGGGCGGATCGATGACGGGATTCTCGGCCCGGACGCCGATGCCATTCTCGATGCGACGCGCGCCGTGCAGATCGCCGCCTGCGGAACCAGTTACCATGCCGCGCTGGTGGCACGCCACTGGCTGGAACGGCATGCGGGAGTCCACTGCCGGGTCGAGGTCGCCAGCGAGTTCCGCTACCGCCAGCATGCCCAGGACGCCGGCACCCTGTTCATTGCCGTCTCCCAATCCGGGGAGACGGCGGACACCCTGGCGGCGCTGGAAATGGCGAGCCGGGATGCGAACTACCATGCCACCCTGGCCATCTGCAACGTCGCGCACAGTTCCATGGTCCAGGAATCCGACCTGACCCTGCTGACTCATGCCGGGCCCGAGATCGGCGTAGCCTCGACCAAGGCCTTCGTCACGCAGTTGACCGCTCTGATGCTGGTGGTGATCCTGCTCGGCCGGCGCCGGGCGCTGACCCCTGAGGCGGAATCGGACCTGGTCGCCCAGTTGGCCAACCTGCCGACCCGGATCGGCCGGGTGCTCGAACTCGATGCGGAAATCGCGGCCTTGTCGAAGCAATTCGCGAACCGGCATCACGCGTTGTTCCTGGGCCGGGGCTCGCATTACCCGATCGCGATGGAAGGCGCCCTGAAGCTGAAAGAGATCTCCTATATCCATGCCGAAGCCTACGCGGCGGGCGAGCTCAAGCACGGTCCGCTGGCGCTGGTCGACGCGGACATGCCCGTGGTCGCGGTCGCGCCGAACAACCGTCTGCTGGAGAAGCTCAAGAGCAACCTGGAAGAAGTGCGTGCGCGCGGGGGGCGCCTGTACGTATTCGCGGATCGGCGTTCCGGATTTCAGAGCGACGATTTGATGACCGTGTTCGAACTGGATGCGCCGGAAAACGCCGTGGCGCCGATCCTGTTTACGGTCCCGCTGCAGTTGCTGGCGTACCACTGTGCCAAAATCAAGGGGACCGATATCGATCAGCCCCGCAATCTTGCAAAATCTGTTACCGTGGAGTGACGCGGACCGCTGATCGCCCCGATACATTGGACGAAGAGCCAAAATAAATTCGTTATGAATCTGGACACGAAAATCCCTCCCCCGATCATCGCCGTATTGGTTGGCGTCGGTACCTATTTTTCACGAGACTGGTTGCCGCACGTTGAGTCCGACACCCTCTTTTATGGGGGACTGGGCTGTGAGCTTCTGGCCGTCGTGATCAACCTCACGGCGATCGCCTCCTTCATCAAGCACAAAACCACGATCAATCCGGTAAAGCCCCATGCCGCAACCGCGCTGGTGACGACCGGGATGTTCGCGTTCTCCCGAAACCCCATGTACCTGGGCCTGCTGCTGTTCCTTTTCGGTTTTGCGCTGCAAGTCAATCCCGTCGGGGGCGTCCTGTTGCTGGCTCTTTTCGTGCTCTACATCAACGCCTTTCAGGTTCTCCCCGAGGAGCGGGCCATGCTGGATGAATTTGGGGACGAATACCGGGAATACATGAGAAACGTCCGGAGATGGATCTAGCCCAAAAAGGCCCGAACCTTTGGGCACCGCGGGGCGCCGTATCGCAACCCTCTATGGGCGTGGCGCATACTCCCAGCCCTCGGAGCGTTCTGCCACCGCCGCCTTCTCCTCGTCGGTCATCTGTTCTTCGATGCCCCGGATCAAATCGCCGATCTCTTCCCGGCTAATCGCGCACTGCGCATGGCGGGTTTCGCGGTAAAGCGTCCGGGAATCCGTGTCGCACACCTCGATACTCTTGAACTCCGACAGCCGTCGCACATTGTCGGCAAGCAGCCAGGCGCGCGTGATGTCGTAGCGGACACCCCGGCCCTTCCAATAGTGGCGGGCCAGGAAAAAGCGGGCGGCCAAGGCATCGTCCCACTGCCGGAAGAACCCGCGCCGCTCGTCCAATCCGATCAGGATTGCCAGGCCCATGCCGTCGCGTTCAGCAAACTGGACTGCCGCCTTCCGGTACCAGCCGACCGCCGCCGTGTCATCCTGCGCCACGCCTTCGCCCCATTCGTGGAATAGGCCCATCCGCAACTGCGCCCACGGGAACCCTTGCTCCGCGGCCTCCCGGGCGATCGCCAGCGCCGGCTCCATCTCGCCTTCGCGCCACAGGATGTCGACCTCCGCCTCACCGGGATTGGCTTCCAGCGCCCGCGCGGGCGCCTCCATGACTCCGGCGGTACACCCCGCCGCCAGCGACGCCCAAAGCATCAGAAGAAGGGCTCGGGATCCTGAAGACACGGGCATGACTATTCGGGCGGGAACGGCCCGGGGCCGGGGGGAGGGCTAGCTCCGGTACGCCTGTTCGATGGCTTCTTGCCGGTTCTTTTCTTCTGCGCTGAATGCGGCGGTGGGGCGAAGCAGCAGGCGTTCGATCCCGATCGGCGCACCGGTCGCCTCGCAATAACCGTAGGAGCCATCCTCGATCCGGCGCAGCGCCTCTTCAATCTTCGGCAGCAACTTCGAGTCCCGGTTGAGCGCGCGCACCTTCAGGTTGATGTCTTCCTCGACCGAGGCGCGGTCCAGTTCGTCGCATTCCCGATGTTCCTCGGACAGCTCCGCCTTGGCGCGTTCCAGCCGAACGCCCAGGTCCTTGCGCAGATCAAGCAGGCGTTGCCGGAAGAATTCCAGCTGCTGGCCGTTCATGTAGTCCTTGCGTGGCGCACGGAGCAGCTGCTTTTCGGTCAGCATTTTCGAGACTTTTCCCTTGCTCATGGATCAAATTCTTTGGTGATTGTTGCTATTTTACTTTTTTTGCTGCGCGCCGCGCAAAACGCCGCCCAACGGAGATACCTTCACGCCGCTGCCCGGGTCCCCTGAGGCCGCAGCAGCGCGGCTTCCACTTCCGCGCGCACCTCGGATCCCTTGAGCGTTTCGATCAGGGCCAACGCGAAGTCCATGGCCGTGCCGGGCCCGCGCGAGGTGGTGACCGGGCCGTCGACTTCCACCGGCGAGTCGGTGAACGTGACCGCGTCGTACTCTTCCGCATTGATGCAACCCGGGTAGCAGGTCGCTTTGCGGCCATCCAGCAGATTGCTGCGTGCCAGGACCTTCGGGGCCGCGCAGATCGCCGCCACGGCGCGGTTCTGGTCCACCTGGCTTCGAAGCAGTTCGTGGATGCGAGGATCCGCGTCCAGGTGATCCGCGCCGGGCAGGCCGCCGGGGAGCGCCACCAGGTCGAAATGCTCGCCCATCACCGCGTCGAGCGTCGTATCCGGGATCAGCCGGGTCCCGCGCGAGGCCGTGACCGCGCCCTCCCCCAGACCGGCGGTGACGACCTCGATCCCGGCACGGCGGAGCAGGTCGATCAGGGTGACCGCTTCAAGTTCTTCGCAACCGTCCGCCAGCGGAATCAGGACCCGGCTCATTGGGAGCGGGCCTCCTGTCGGCTGGGCCTCACGGTGCCGGTCTTGAGCAACTCGAGTGCCGCCTGCACCTGGTTGTCCTCAAGGATGGCCGCTTTATCCGACGGGTCTGACGTCTCCGACTCGTCTTCTTCCGGTGCGACGAACTCCACCGCGTAGTCCGGCTCGATCCCCTTCTCATGGATGGTCTGCCCGGACGGCGTGTAGTAGCGAGCCGTGGTCAGCTTGAGCGCAGCATTCTGGTTGTTCAGCGGCACCAGGGTCTGCACCGAACCCTTGCCGAAGGTGCGCGTGCCCAGCAACTTCGCCCGCCCGTTGTCCCGCAAGGCGCCGGCCACGATTTCGGAGGCCGAGGCCGACCCGCCGTTGATCAGCACGACGACCGGCACGCCCCCCGTCTGGTCGCCGCTGCCGGCATGTTCCTGGATATTTGCGTTCTCGGTGCGCCCCCGGGTGGACACGATCAATTGCTTGGGGCTCAAAAAGGCATCCGAGATCTCGGTCGCCGCAGTGAACAAGCCGCCGGGGTTGTTGCGGAGGTCCAGGACGATCCCTTGCAGATCATGATCCGATTCGTCCTGCAGCCGCTTCAGGTGGTCCATGAAATCCGCGCTGGTGCGAAGCTGGAAGTTGCTGACGCGAAGGTAGGCGTAGCCGGGTTCCAGGATCTGCCCGCGCACGCTCTGCACTTTAATGATGGCCCGCGTGATCTTCACCTCGAAGGGCTCCTCGGCATCCTCGCGGGAGACGGTCAGGGTCAGGGTCGTGCCGGGCTTTCCGCGCATGATCTGCACGGCATCATGCAGGGTCAGGTCGTGCACCGGATCCCCGTCCAGCTCCAGGATCAGGTCGCCGCTTTGCATCCCCGCGCGCTGGGCCGGCGTGTCGTCGATCGGCGAGACGACCTTGATCGCGCGGTCGTCCTTGTCCTTGGTGACGACGATGCCGAGTCCACCGAACTCCCCGGAGGTCGTAACCTCCCAGTCATCCAGTTCTGCGCGGTCCAGGTACGTCGTGTAGGGGTCGAGTTGGGAGGCCATGCCGCGCATGGCGTTGCGCATCAGGGTGCCGTCGTCGATTTCATCGACGTATTGGCGCTTGATCAGCGCGAAGGCCTCGGAGAAGTTGCGCAACTCCTGCAGTGAGACGGACGGCGTGCTGTCCGGCTTCGCGAGAACCGCGTGGCCCAGTGCGCCGGCGACCACCAACAGGGCTGGAATCAGCAGGCGGGAAAGGGGAATGGAGGGCATTTTCCCTGAAAAAACGGTGGAAAAGGCATTGTAGAGCAATACGTGGATGCGTCAAAATTTCCGCCAGCTTCTCGAGCCGGCCTGCAGCACCGGGCCGGAAGTCCCGGACGCTGCCGAGTATGCGTATTTTCTAATGTTAGAATGTCCGACCATGGCTGCCCGGATCCCCGTGCCCGAATCCCTGCGCGCGCTTGACGACGATATCGAACGCGCCTGCCAAGCGGTGAAGGGGCTGTCGCATCCGATCCGGCTCAAGGCGCTGTGCGTGCTCGGCGACCAGGAAATGTCGGTCAACGACCTGGCGGTCGCCTGCGAGACCTCGCAAAGCAATATTTCGCAGCACCTCAGCATCCTCCGGCAATGCGGCATCCTGGCCACCCGCAAGGAGTCCACCTTCGTACACTACCGAATCAACGACCCCCGCATGATCCAACTGATTAACCTGATGCGCGACATGTTTTGCTCGCAGGCGCACTGAGCGCGACCCCTTCGATGCAGGAATATCTGGATTTCGCGATGCGCCACCCGTTCCTGATGGGAGCGGTCACGGCGCTGGTCGTCATGATCGCGGTGACCGAAATACGCCGCCTGTCGCGTCGCTACAAGGAAATCACCGCCGCGCAGGCCGTGCAGCTGATGAACCGGGAGTCGGCATGGATGCTGGACGTGCGGGAAGACCCGGAAGTCAAGGGCAGCGTCATCCCGAATGCCCGGCACGTCGCGCTCAGCGAACTGCCGAAGCGCATCGGGGAGCTGAAAGGGCAGGACGGGCCGGTGATCGCCTACTGCCGAACCGGGATGCAGGCGCATCGGGCCTGCAAGATGCTGGTGCGGGAAGGCTTGGACCCCGTCTACAACCTGAAAGGCGGGATGGCCGGCTGGCAGGAAGCCGGGATGCCGCTGGAGGCCAACCCGTGAACCGACCCGACGTGGTGCTGTACACGGGCCCCGCCTGCCCGTATTGCGACCGCGCCAAGATGCTGCTGGAACGCAAGGGCGCCGCCTACCGGGAAATCCGCGTGGACCGGGAGCCTGACGCATTCCAGACCATGCTGGAACGCAGCCGCGGACTCCGGTCCGTGCCGCAAATCTTCATCGGGGACCACCATGTAGGCGGTTTCGACGCCTTGTCCGAACTCAGCCTGGAGGGCAAGCTGGACCCGATGCTGGCGGGAGAACAGCCGTGACCAAGAAATCCGCCTCCTCGTCCGGCAAGGGCGCAGGCCGGGCGCGACGCATGCAGTTCGTGGAACACCACGGAAACTCGACGTTCGCCATCGAGCACATCTGCCTGCGCCATGCCGAATTCCAGTCGGAGCACGAACCCGGGGAAGCCGCCGAAGGCCAGTTCGAGACCAAGGCGCGGATCAGCAATGAAACGGTCTCCCTGGAGGACGACCGCCATTCGGTCTCCCTGATCGTCAACGTGACGCGGCTGGAGGATGAGACCGAGGTATTCCGCTGCGAGGTCTGCTACACCGGCGTGTTCCTGATTCAGGGCATGCCCGAGGATAAAGGCCATGAACTGCTGATGACCCGGTGCCTGGACACGCTCTACCCGTACATCAGTTCGACGATCGCGCAGCTGGCGAGCCAGGCCGGCTTCCAGGGCCTGCAACTCGTTCCCATCAGTTTCGGGGCGCTGTACCGCAGCGAGCAGCGTGAAAAACAGCAGTGGGAAGACATCCAGGACAAGGTGGTTCGCCACTGAGATCTCCGGCATGGACATTTCGATCCTGGGGCAGGGCGCGTGGGGCACGGCGCTCGCCTGTCACGTCTCCCAGGTTCATGCGGTGCGCTGGTGGGGCCGCGACCCGGCCCGATGCCGAACCCTGGCCGACACACGACGCGGCGAACCCGCCCTTCCCGGTTGCGTCATTCCGGACTCGGTCGAAATCACGGAGAACATCGGGGACTGCGTGGAGGGCTGCGACTGGGCCGTCCTCGCCGTGCCGGTCGCGGCCACCGCCGAGGTCGCCGCATCCCTGGAGCCGGCCGACCGGTTCGGGCTGGTCTGGACCTGCAAGGGCATGGACCCGGACCGCCGCCGCCTGCCCGGCGAGATCCTGGACGAGGTGCTGGGCCCGGGGCCGCAGCGCGCCGTCCTGTCGGGGCCTTCTTTCGCGGACGACCTCGCCGCCGGGCTGCCGGCGGCTGCCGTCATGGCCTCCCAAGACCCCGGAGTGGCCGAGGCGGCGGCCCGGGTGTTCCACCATGGCGCCTTTCGGATTTATCCGGGCACCGACCCGCTCGGTGTCCAGCTCGGCGGCGCAGTGAAAAACGTCCTGGCGATCGCCGCCGGTATTGCGCACGGGCTGCACCTCGGCGACAGCGCCCGTGCCGCGTTGATCACCCGCGGCATCAACGAGATGATGGCGCTCGGCGATGCGCTGGGGGCGGCCCGCTCCACCTTGTCCGGCCTGTCCGGCCTGGGCGATCTCGTGCTGACCTGTTCCAGCGCCCATTCGCGCAACTTCCGACTCGGCCAGCTGATCGGCGAAGGCCAGTCGGTCGAACAGGCCTGCGCCACAATCGGGCAGGTCACCGAAGGACGGCACACCGCCCTGGCGCTGTCCCAGCTCAGCCGGGATCATGGGCTGGAACTGCCCATCTGCGAACAGGTCCGGCAGGTGCTGGCGGGGGCCACCCGCCCGGCCCAGGCGGTCGAGGCCCTGTTGACGCGCCCGGTCCGGTTCGAGGTCCCGCATGCCTGACGCCGACGCGCTCTCGATCGATTTTTCCGGCCTCTCCCTGAAGACCCCGCTGGTGCTGCTCTCGGGTTGCGTCGGCTTCGGCGACGAATACACCCGGGTCGAAGGGTTTTCGCACGACGAGGTCGGGGCGGTCTGCCTGAAGGGAACCACCCTGGAGGCGCGCCGAGGCAACCGGCCGCACCGGCTGGCAGAAACCCCGGACGGCCTGCTGAACTCGATTGGCCTGCAGAACCCGGGCGTGGACGCGGTCATCCGCGACGTGCTGCCGACTTTGGATTTCTCTGCCACCCGCTTCTTCGCCAACGTGTCCGGCGCCACCGTCGAGGAATACGCCGAGGTCACGCGGCGCTTCGACGACTCCCCGATTGACGGCATCGAGGTCAACATTTCGTGTCCCAACGTCAAGGCCGGCGGCATGGAGTTCGGCAATGACCCGGCCATGTCGGCCGTCGTGGTCGCCGCCTGCCGGGCCGCCACCGCCAAGCCGCTGGTGATCAAGATGTCGCCGAACCAGACCGACATCCGGGCCAATGCGCGGGCCTGCCTGGAAGCGGGCGCGGACGCCTTCGCGGTGATCAACACGGTCTCCGGCATGGCCGTCGACGCCGAGTCCCGTTCCGCCATTCTGGGTGCAAAACAAGGCGGTCTGTCCGGGCCCGCCATCAAGCCCATCGCCCTGCTCAAGGTGCACCAGGTCTATCAGGAGACCGCCGCCCACGGCATCCCGATCATCGGCCAGGGGGGGGTGGCCTCGGCCGCAGATGCACTGGAGTTCCTGATCGCCGGCGCCGCCGCGGTCGGGGTCGGCACCGGGCTGTTCCACGACCCGCTGGCCTGCCGCGCGATCAACGAGGGCCTGCGCGACTACCTGCGCCGCCACCGCCTCGGTTCAGTCGCGGAACTGACCGGCAGCCTGGATTTCAGCGACGCTCAGTCTTCCGAATAGCCGAGCCGTTCCAGCAGGCCTTGCAGCGAATCACTGCCGCTGTAATGCAGCACCAGGCTTCCGCCTTTTTTCGCGGGACGGAGGGTGACCGGGCAACCCAGGTGATCCGACAGCCGCTGCTGGAGGCGCGTCCGGTCCGGATCCGGCTCCGGGGTGCCGGAGGATTTTGATCCCTTCGCCCGACGCTCCGTCGCCCGCACCGACAAGTCCTCGTCCTGAATGGCCTGCGCCAGTTTTCTCTGGCGGTCGGCCGGCAAGGGCACCAGCACCCGGGCATGCCCCATGCTGATCTTGCCGTCCCGAATCAACTTCTGGACTTCCGGGCACAGTTCGAGGAGGCGAATCAGGTTGGTGACGGTGGCGCGGGCCCGACCGACCCGCTCGGCGACCTGCTCATGGGTCTGGCCCAGGCGGTCGGCCAGCCCGCGCAGGGCCTGGGCCTCATCGATGGGGTTGAGGTCTTCGCGCTGGATGTTCTCGACCAGGGTGATCGTCGCGGCCTCGTCATCGGACAGATCGCGGACGACCGCCGGCAGGGATTCGAGCCCGGCGGCGCGGGCAGCCCGCAATCGTCGTTCCCCCGCTACCAGTTCGTAGCGCCCGCCGACCCGGCGCACCACGATCGGCTGGATGGCGCCGCGTTCGGCCAGCGAAGCGGCCAAAGAGGCGATGGCCGCGTCGTCGAATTCGGTGCGCGGCTGGTACGGGCTGGTGCGCAGTTGATCCAGCGGGAGGTCCCGGAGTTCCGAATCGTCGCGCGCATCCTCCGGCCCGGGCCGGGTGCTCAGCAGGGCGTCAACCCCGGTCCCCAGGCGGCGTTTGGACGGGTGGCTCATGGGGCGGCCCCGGATTCGGCGCGTTCGCGGCGCAGGATTTCGCCCGCCAGCATCAGGTACGCGACGGCGCCCCGGCTCGACGGGTCGTAGGCCGAGACCGGCCGCCCGTGGCTGGGCGCTTCGGCCAGAGTGACATTGCGGGGGATCATGGTGCGATAAACCTGTTCGCCAAAATGTTCTAAAAGCGTCTCGGAAACTTCGTGCGATAGTTTATTGCGCGGGTCGTACATGGTACGCAGGATTCCCGCGATGGCAAGTTTCTGGTTGGCTTGCCGGGTGATCTGGGCGAGGGTGTCGAGCAAGGCACTCAACCCTTCCAGGGCATAAAACTCGCACTGGGTCGGCACGATCACGCGGTCGGCCACCACCAGGGCATTGAGGGTCAGGATGTTCAGCGACGGGGGGCAATCGACCAGAACGTAGTCATCCGGGCCCTCCCCGAGCGCGTCGCGCAACCGGTATTCGCGGCGGTCTTCCGCCATGAGATGGATTTCTGTTTCGGTCAGGCCGGGGCCGGCCGGCACCATATCAAACCCCCCGTGGGGCACGGCCCCGCGCACCTCGGCGACCGGGGCGCCGTCCCGCAGCACGTCCGCGCAGGTTTGTGCCAGTTCGTTCTTATTCAAGCCGCAGCCGGTGGTGGCATTGCCCTGGGGGTCCAGATCGATCAACAGGACTTTTTTCCCGGCCGAGGCCAGCGAGGCCGCCAGGTTGATGGCGGTGGTGGTTTTGCCGACCCCGCCTTTCTGGTTGCAGATGGCGAAGACCCGGGTCATGCGCTCTCCGCGGCGGCATCCGAGGGGCGGAGCACGACCACCGTCCGGGCCACCCCGGCCACCGGTGGATCCAGTTTCATGAGCAAGGCCGACCAGCTGGGGGGAAGTTCGTGCAGATCCTGGTCGATGTCCCGGCCCTTGGGAAACACGTAGACTCCCTCCGGGCCGGCCAGGTGTTCGCTGCATCGGACCAGTTCCCTCAGCGAACCCACCGCCCGGGCCATGATGCAGTCGAACGGGCCGCCCCGGTACTGTCTCACCTCGCCGGTGACGACCGTGACATTGGGCAGGTCCAGTTCCAGCTTCGCCTGCCGGACGAAGCGGGTTTTCTTTTGGCTGCGGTCGAGCAGCACGAATTGGCGTTCGGGGTGGGCCACGGCCAGCGGCAAGCCCGGCAAGCCGGCGCCGGTGCCGAAATCCAGGATCCGGCGAGCCCCGGGCGGCAGGCAAACGGACAGCGCGAGAGCATCCAGGAGGTGCCGCGGCACGATTTCCGCCAGGGTGCCTGCACCGATCAGGCTGTACGCCCGGTTCCACTTCGCGACGAGCCGGCAGTAGGCCGACAGGGTCTTGATTTGCGCGGGGGAGAGGTCCAGACCGGGAATCTCCCGGATGCCGGCCTTCAACTGGCGCGCCAGCGTGCCCTCCGATGGCAAGCCGGAGGCGGCGGGGACGGTTCGGGAACGGCGCGTTTGGCGCGCCGGCCCCCGGGCGCGTGAAGACAGGACCCTGCCGCCCCCCATGTCAGAGAGCCTGTTGCCGGGCGCCGTCAGCCTTCAAGTGGATTTTCAGGATCGAGACAGCGGCGGGCGTCACTCCGGGGATGCGCGCAGCCTGCCCCAAGGTCGCGGGCCGGCAATGGCTCAACTTCTCCCGCGCCTCGTGGGACAGGGACGGGATCGACCGGTAGTCGATGCCTTCCGGCAGGCGGCGGGTTTCATCCTGCTTGCTCCGTTCGATCTCGTTCCGGTGCCGGCGGATATACCCTTCGTAGCACAGTTCGATCTCTGCCTGGCGCCCGATTTCGGGACAGGCCGGCGAGTATGCCGGAAGCATTGAGACGGCTTGTGCATAACTGGTTTCGGGACGCCGCAGAATATCGGCCAAACTGTCTTCGCCCACCCGGGTGGTCCGCAATCGGCCCAGTTCCTGCTCCAGCGCGTCGCGCCGCTTGCAGAAAAGGTCCCAGTGCGCGTCGCAGACCAGGCCCAGCTCGCGCCCGGTCTCGGTCAGGCGCAGGTCGGCGTTGTCTTCCCGAAGGGTCAGGCGGTATTCGGCGCGGCTGGTGAACATGCGGTACGGCTCATCCACGCCGCGGGTGACCAGGTCGTCCACCAGGACACCGGCATAGGCCTGGTCGCGGCGGGGCCACCACGCCGGGCGGTCCAGGCTTTGGGCGGCCGCGTTGTAGCCGGCCAGCAATCCCTGCGCCGCCGCTTCTTCGTACCCGGTCGTGCCGTTGATCTGCCCCGCCAGGTACAGGCCAGGCAGGGCCTTGCACTGCAAGGTCGGGCGCAACTGCCGCGGATCGAAGAAGTCGTATTCAATGGCGTAGCCGTAGCGCGTCAACTGCGCCGCCTCGAATCCCGGAATGGTCCGGACGAACCGTTCCTGCACCTCGGCCGGCAGGCTGGTGGAGATCCCGTTGGGATAGATCACGTCGGTATCCAGGCCTTCGGGCTCGATGAACACCTGGTGAGACGGCCGTTCGGCGAAACGGACCACCTTGTCCTCGACCGAGGGGCAGTACCGCGGCCCACGGCTGTCGATCGCCCCCGTGTACATCGGCGACTGGTGCAAATGGGCACGGATCAGTTCATGGGTGGCCTCGGTCGTACGGGTCAGGTGGCAGGGCCGTTGCCGCGGGTGCACATCCGGTGGGCTGAACCGGGACAGCGGCGGCGGCGGGGTTTCTCCGGGCTGGACAGAGGTTTTCGACCAGTCAATGGTGCGGCCGTCCAGGCGGGGCGGGGTCCCGGTCTTGAGGCGCCCGACCTCGGGCAACAGTTCGCGCAACCGTTGCGCGAGGAGCAGGGACGGCGGGTCCCCGGCCCGCCCGCCCCGGGTCTGTTCCGCCCCGATGTGGATGGCGCCACCCAGGAACGTGCCGGTCGACAGCACCACCGCCGACGCCTCGATGCGGTCGCCGGCTTCGGTGAGGATGCCGCGAACCGTGCCGTTTTGCACGATCAGGTCGCCCACCGCGACCGTCTGGATCTCCAGGTTCTGGGCTTCGGTGACGAAACCCTGGATCGCCTCGCGGTAGAGCGTGCGATCGGTCTGGGCTCGGGTGGCATGCACCGCAGGTCCTTTTCTCCGGTTGAGCACCCGGACATGGATGCCGGCGCGATCCGCGGCCTGCGCCATCACGCCGCCCAAGGCGTCAATCTCGCGGACCAGGTGGCTTTTGCCGATGCCGCCGATCGCCGGGTTGCAGCTCATTTGCCCGATTCCATCGAACCGGTGGGTCAGCAGCAAGGTCCGCGCGCCGATGCGCGCCGACGCAAGCGCCGCCTCCACGCCGGCATGGCCGCCGCCGATGACCAGGACGTCCCAGGTACGGTTTTCGACTGTCATTGTGCCGCCTAATATAAGCGTATTTTGGAGTTCGGGAAAATGTCCGATATAATACATTTATAATATTTAATGTTTTCGGACATTTATCGGACATTCAAGGTGCAGAATAAATCGCATAAGTTATTGTCCATACTGGAGAAGATAGGGAGTCCTGCGCGGATATCAGAACTGCGCGAAGCGTTCCCTGTCCATGAGCGAACCCTGCGCCGCTGGTTGCTCGCATTGTGCGATGAAGGGAAGGTCGAGGCCATCGGGGTCAACAAGGGAAGGCGGTATCGGCTCGCGGCGGCAGAGGAAGCGGACCCTCGAATCGAGGACGGGACTCTCGATGCACTGCAGCAGGACCTAGTGTGCGAAGCCCTCCGCGATGCCGTCTGTGGACACACGTTGACGACCCTCCTCACGGAGCGCATTCGAACCCTTCTCCCGGCCCCGGTCCGTCCGGGTTTCATCCACAACACCCTGCAACGCCTCCAGTCGATGACCGCCCGGGAGGCCGAATCCCTCGGGATCTCCCGGGAGGCATTCGACCGCTGGCGCCATCTACAATGTTCGACCGAGTCCCGGCAGACGGCCGCCGATTGACCCGCAGATCGCCATGAGCCTTCGTTTTCTTTCCATCGAGCATGTGCCGCAAGAGGGAATCGGCACGATAGCGGCGTATATCCAACGACGGGGCGGCTGGCTGGCCCGACACCGGCAATACCGGCCAGACCCCCTGCCCGCAGCCCACGACGACTACGACGCACTGTTAGTCATGGGGGGGCCGATGGGCGTATCCGACTCCGGCCGGCATCCCTGGCTCGATGGAGAACGGCACTTTATCCGCGAAGCCATCGACCAAGGCAAGCACGTCCTGGGCATCTGCCTCGGCGCCCAGATGATCGCCACGGCCTTGGGGGCGGAGGTGCAAAAGAACCCCTGCACGGAAATCGGCTGGTTCCCGGTTCATTTCGAGGACGCCTTCCTGAACACCCGGCCCGGGCAGGGGCTGGACCGGCACATGGACGTCCTGCACTGGCACGGAGACACGTTCTCCCTCCCTGCGGGCGCCGTGCCGATCGCGCGCAGCGAGGCGTGCGCCAACCAGGGGTTCCTGTACCGGGGAAAAGTGCTGGGTCTCCAGTTCCACCTGGAAATGGGGCGGGAGGAGGTCGGCGTGATGACCGCGCATTTCAGGGATGACCTGGTGCCAGACCGATTCGTGCAAGGCGGGGAAGAGATCCGGGCGCGAGCCGGGGGCTGCGCCGCGCCGGCGCAGCAGGCCCTGTTTTCTATTCTGGATGGCTGGCTGGAAGGGTTGCCTGCCTGAAAATCCCGTTAAGTTTCTGGCAAACGAATAGGAAACACCGGCCGATGTGGGGCCTTCCCAGGCGCGTCATGGAGTACGCTCAGGCTCTTCCGGAGGCTACACCGCTGTGCCCGGGTGCCCTGCTTCACCTCGGCCAACGCGCGGCAGTCAACCAGGTGCTGTCGCGCTTGACCCGATCGGACGAGCTGATGCGGATCTGCCAGGGCGTCCATATGCGTCCCGTCGAGACCCGGTTCGGCTTGCGTGCGCCCCGCCTCGACAAGACGCTGGCCGCTCTGTCAGTCTTGTGGGGCGAAACCATCGTGCCCTGCGGCGGCGCGGCGGCCAACCGCCTTGGTCTCACCAAGCAAAATCCGGTTCGCACGGTCTACCTCACCTCCGGTCCCAACCGTCGTCTGCACTTCGGATCGTCGGTCGTGGAGCTGCGCCATGCCCCGCGGTGGCAACTCGCGGCCCCGCACCGCAAGGCCGGCGATATCATCCGCGCCCTGGCATGGCTCGGTCCGGAAGAGGTCGAGGATGGGCTGGAAGCGGTCCTGCCGACACTTCGCGACGAAGACCGCGAAGAACTTTCGGCCGCGCGAGCCACCATGCCGAACTGGATGGCGCAACCGGTGAGCGCCCACCTCTCGCGCGGCTGAGGCGCGGGACCAGGGCCTTTCGGCTGACGACAGGCGCGACGCTTGCGGTCCTCTTCGACGGTCCTCTTGCCCAGCAGCTGACTTCAAGGGCGGCGCTTCGCTATCGAAGGTGCACCGCGCATTCAAGCGTGGAATGGCCTCCGTTTCCAAGAAAAACGCCCAGCCGAAGCTGGGCGTTTAGTAGTGTGGGTTTATTTCGACCGAATCACTCCGAGGACAGCATTCCGCCAACCTTACCGGAGATCATGCCAAAGACGGCGCCGACGACAACAGATATCGCGACGACGACCAAGGCGTTTGAAGTACCGGCAGAGCCCAGGGCTTCCATCGTAAACGCGCCCTCGGTCTGCAGCGCATAGGCTGCAACGCTTGCATAGCCCAAAACACTTGCCGGGATCGAGGAGAAATATTCGACATGGGCCAACAGGCACATGACAAGAACACTCACCGCGACGACGATGCCTGCCCAGATGGGAACAGACAATGCTTCACCTAATGGGATCGATAAGATAACAAGTAACGCGACCCAAGCGATCACGGCACCAAGAATACCGCAAACAATCGTGTTTTGCAGTGCTTTTTGATCCCCTCCTATTGCGAAATAACAGGCCCAGGCAATGAACGCGACCCAAATGAGGACGATCCCTGCTAGTGGCCCCAAACTCAGTGCCGTAGCGACACCCCCTAGAACACCAATACTGACCGATAATGCGACAAGACTTGACATGGTAATACCTCCTGTCAAATTGTAGTACTGACCACCTTCGGCTAGATATATAGTGTCTAACCGAATAGCGGACTACCCCATATTGTACATTTTTTGGGGTCTGAAAAATACCCCTTTCGGGGTGTGCCCGCCCGGGGCGGAAATGCCGTCAGCCGCGGCGCCTGCCCATCAAGGCCGCGGCGCCTCTCCCGAAAGGCATCAGAAAAACGTCCGCGCGGTTGACATTGACGGCAGTTGACCTATGATGCGCACCCGGTTGCCCTTCCGACCATGAAACGAACTTTCCAGCCCAACAACCTGCGCCGCAAACGGACGCACGGATTCCGTGCCCGCATGCGGACCCGTGCCGGGCGCGCCATTCTCAATGCCCGGCGCCGCCGCGGCCGTGCGCGACTCATCCCCTGAGCCGGAAACAGCCTCCGGGCGATTCTCTTTCCCGCGCAGCCGGCGGCTGGTCCAGTCACAGCAGTTCCAGGATGTCTACCGGCACCGCAAGGCGAAGCGCGCGCATGGCCGCATCGTGTCTTGCGTATGGGTGCCGAACGGGCAACCGGCGGCCCGCCTGGGGCTCGCCGTCTCGAAACGCGCGCTGCGGCGCAGTGTTGCCCGCAACACGTTCAAGCGCCTGGTTCGGGAACATTTCCGGCTCCACCCCCTGTCCGGGATGGACGTGATCGTCAGTTGCCGCCGGGACGTCCGCTCCCCGCTCGACCGCCGGGCGATCCGTCTTGAGTTGACCGACCTGTGGGCCCGGATTCGGCCATGACCCGCCTGCTCATCGGCCTGTTGCGCGCCTACCAGTACCTGCTCAGCCCGTTTTTCGGGCAGCATTGCCGGTTCACGCCGACCTGTTCGCAGTACGCCATCGACGCCCTGCGTGAACATGGCCCCGGGCGCGGCAGCATGCTCGCGGCCCGGCGCGTGCTGCGCTGCCATCCCTGGCATCCGGGTGGATTGGATCCCGTGCCACAGCGGAGACACACGCATGGGTGATTCCCGGCTGTTCCTGTACGGCGCCCTCGCCATCATGCTGTTCCTGGTCTGGCAGACCTGGGAACTGGAGCAAGCGCCGCCGCCACAAACGGCGCAGCAGCAGCCCGCTGCGGCGGACGGGGCGTCAGACATGCCCACGGCCCAGGCGCAGGACATGCCCGAAGCCCGGCGAGCCGAACCCGCCACCGACTTGCCGAACGAAGCCCTGCCCGAGCGCCGCGATTGGATCCAGGTGCGCACGGATGTGCTGGACCTGCGCATCGACACCGTGGGCGGGAACATCATGCAGGCAGACCTTCCTCAGTACCCGGTCTCCCTGGACACGCCGGACGTCCCCACGCGGCTGTTGTATGTCGGCAACGAAAAATACGTGGTGCAGAGCGGGCTGACGCACGACACGAGCGGCGAACGGGACCTCGGCCACCGGGCGCCCAACCATCATTCGCCCTACCGGGCCGACCGCCTGGAATACGATTTCTCCGAGGCGACCGAACCGGAAACCGTCACCCTGCGCTGGGACGGGCCGGACGGCATCGAGGTGCTCAAACAGTTTCGCTTCACGCCGGGACGCTACCTGATCGACGTCACGCACGAAGTGCGCAACCGGGGGACGGAAGACTGGGTCGGGCGGCAGTACCGCCAACTGCGCCGCAGCGCCGGGCGTACGCCGGACCGAGCCTCGCTCCTGTTCGGCAACACCGAGGCCATTTCTTTCGTCGGCGCGGCCTACCACGATTCCGAAACCTATCACAAGCTGTCGTTCGATGACATGGACGAGCAACCGTTCAGCACAAACCTGGCGGACGGATGGGTGGCCATGCTGCAGCACTATTTCGTCTCTGCCTGGGTGCCTCCGCGCGGGGATGTCGAGCGGTACTACACCCGGGTCGTGCGCGGCGGGCGTTATCCCGAGTACCTCATCGGCATGCACTCCCCGGCCCAGCGCGTCGCGCCCGGGGCCAGCACCCGGTTCTCTTCGCAACTGTACGTCGGGCCAAAAGAGCAGAACGTGCTCGAAGAGATTGCCGACGGCCTGGAATTGACCGTCGACTACGGCATCCTGACGATCCTGTCGAAACCCCTGTTCTGGATCCTGGACCACATCTACTGGCTGACCGGCAACTGGGGCTGGTCGATCGTGTTGTTGACGGTCCTGATCAAACTCGTGTTCTACAAGTTGTCCGAGACCAGCTACCGGTCGATGGCGAAAATGCGCAAGTTCGCGCCGCGCGTGCAGCAGCTGCGCGAACGCTACGGCGACGACCGCGTGAAGATGAACGAGGCCATGATGAAGATGTACCGGGAGGAGAAGGTCAACCCGCTGGGCGGCTGCTGGCCGATCCTCGTGCAGATCCCGGTCTTCATCGCCCTGTACTGGGTGCTTCTGGAGAGCGTGGAGTTGCGGCAGGCTCCGTTTGTGGGCTGGATCCTGGACTTGTCGGTGCGGGATCCGTACTATGTCCTGCCAGTGCTCATGGGGGCCAGCATGGTCGTACAGACCAAGCTCAACCCGACGCCCCCGGACCCCTTCCAGGCCAAGTTGATGATGGCATTGCCAATCGTGTTCACGGTCTTCTTCCTGTTCTTCCCGGCCGGCCTGGTCCTGTACTGGCTGGTCAACAACCTGCTCTCGATCGCCCAGCAGTGGTTCATCATCCGGCGCATGGACGCATAGCGCCGCGACCGGCATGAATTCCGGCGACACGATCGTCGCATTGTCCACCCCGCCCGGGCGCGGCGCACTCGCCCTGATTCGTGCGAGCGGCCCCCGGGTCCCGGACCTGGCCCGCCGGCTCAACGGCGGGGCCCTTCCCCCACCTCGCGCCGCAGCACTCCGGGTGCTTCGCGACGCCGAGGGCCGCGCACTGGACCAAGGCGTACTGACCTTCTACCCGGCGCCCGCTTCGGCCACCGGCGAAGATGTACTGGAAATCTCCTGCCACGGCGCCCCGGCCGTCGTCGAGGCGATGCTGTCCCGGTTACGTGCGCTGGGCGCGCGCGCGGCCGAACCGGGCGAATTCAGCCGCCGGGCGTTCGAGGCCGGGAAAATGGACTTGGCCCAGGCCCAAGCGGTCGCCGACCTGATCGCCGCGACCACGGGGCGGGCGGCCCGGTGTGCCGCGAGAGTGCTAAAAGGCGATATTTCACGCAAAATATCATCTATCTGTCAGGAAATAGTCGATATCCGGGTCTATATTGAAGGGGCCCTTGATTTCCCTGACGAAGATGTGGACTGGTTGGCGGAATCCGATTTCGGCACCCGGCTGTCCACGCTTTCAGACCAGGTGGCGCAACTGGTCCGTCGGGCGCGGCAGGGGCGGGCGGTAGCCGCGGGCATCCGCCTGGCACTGCTCGGCCCGCCCAATGTCGGCAAATCCAGCCTGCTCAACCATTTCACCGGTGCCGACACGGCGATCGTCACCGCGCAACCGGGCACGACCCGGGACGTGTTGACGGCCTCGTTCCAGATCGACGGCATTCCATTGGTCCTGGCCGACACGGCCGGCATCCGTGCCGCAGAGGCCGAAGCGGAAATCGAAGGCATCCGCCGCAGCTGGCGCGCCGCCGAGGAAGCCGACCTGGTCCTGCAGATGTTCGACGCCCACGCCGGCTGGAACGAGGCCGACGAGGAAATCCGGAGCCGCCTGCCGGGATGCCCCGCCTTGATCCTAGCCAACAAGTGCGACCTGCTGCCCGACGGGACCCCCGGGTCCGGCCCCGAAGACGCCATCCGCCTGTCGGCGAAACTCGGCCACGGAATCGAAACGCTCAAACAGAGGATCATCCAGCTGCTGGAACTTGAAAATGCGTTGGAAGAAGACGAATTCATGGCGCACCAGCGGCAGATCGACGCCCTGCTTGAAACCGGCGAGGCGCTGGGGCGCGCGGCCCAGGCCCGGGGCGGCGAACTGGTCGCGGAAGAACTTCGGCTGGCGCAGGGGGCCCTGGGGGCCTTGACCGGCGAATTCACCGCCGACGACCTGCTCGGGGAAATCTTCAGCCGGTTCTGCATCGGGAAATGACGGACTCTTCGTCCATTGGGGCGGGCCATCGTGATGGGTTGGCCGCTTCGCACGGCCCACGCCAAGTAGAATAGTGCCGGATTGTGGCGCCCCGCCAGTGCGGGCGGCGTCTGGTTGTCCGGATGATTATCGGCTCGTTCATTTTCTTCCTGGCCCTGTTTTTGGGCGTGGGGCTGTACGCGCACCTGCACTCGCGCCACAGCCACCGCGACTACCTGCTGGCCAGCCAGGAAACCCCGCCCTGGCTCGCGGGGCTTTCGGCCGGCGCGACCGCCAACAGCGGCTACATGTTCACCGGCCTGATCGGCTACGCCTACCTGGTTGGCCTGCCCTCCATCTGGCTGGGACTCGGAATGATCCTCGGCGACATCGTCGCGTCGTCCTTCATCCACCGGCGCCTGCGCTCGGTCACGAACGTGGGGCAGGCCGAGACCTATGCGGGCATCCTGAGCCACTGGAACGGCACGGATTTCCGGATGTACCGGCACCTGGCCGGGTTCGTGTCCCTGATTTTCCTGTCCACGTATGCGGCGGCACAGCTCGTGGCCGGCAGCAAGGCGCTGCATGTCCTGTTCGGCTGGGAAGAATTCGTCGGAATCCTGATCGGTGCGGGGATCGTGGCGACCTACTCCTGGGCGGGGGGAATCCGGGCCTCCATCTGGACGGATGCCTTGCAGGCCATCGTCATGATGGTGGCCATGGCCGCATTGCTCGTGATCGCGCTTGACTTCGTGGGCGGGATCTCCGCCGCCTGGACGGCGCTGGATGCCGTCTCGCCCACGCACCTGGACCTGGTCCCCCCGGACCTGCAATTCGGCGCACTCGGGCCGGTGCTGTTCGGCCTGGGTTGGGTCGTCGCGGGATTCTGCGTGGTCGGGCAACCGCATATCATGGTGCGCTTCATGACGCTGGACCGCCCGGAACACACCAACCGGGCCCGCATCTACTACTATGCCTGGACGACCCTGTTTGCCCTGGTGGCCAATGCCGTCGGCCTTCTGACCCGGGTCCTGCTTCCGCCCGATGTCGCGTTTGATGCCGAGTTGGCGCTGCCGGCCGTGGCGCTGGATTTGCTCCCGGGAGTCCTAGTGGGGGTGGTGATCGCGGGGATGTTCGCGGCCACCCTGTCTACGGCCGACTCCCTGATCCTGAGTTGCGCGGCGAACCTGACGGATGATTTCGCTCCGGAAGACCGCCTGCCCTTGGTCATCGTCAGGGGCGGCACGCTCCTGATGACGCTGGTGGCCCTCGGCATCGCCCTGTCCGGGGAGCAGAGCGTCTTCACGCTGGTGATCCTCGCCTGGTCCATGATGGGAGCGGTGTTCGCGCCCCTGATTGCCGTGTACGCGCTGGGCGGGCGGCCCAACCAACCGCTGGCGATTGCCATGCTGGTCGCTGCGGTTGCCTGCGTCGTGCTCTGGCAGATGACTCCGGAACTCGCGCTCTACTACACGGGGTTCCTTGGCTTCATTGCCGGTTTTGTGGTCTACCTGATTGGGAGCCGGCTCGGCCTGACCCTCGGGAGGTCTGACACGGCCCGGGGCCGGGTTCCGCATCATGCCGAGGTCGGGGATCTGGATTCGAAGAACCTGCGCGGCACACCGGGAGCATGACGAGGGTCGCTCATCGGCAGGTTTCGCCAAAAATCCGGGGTTAGAATAAGTTCACCTTTCGAGCAGGGTCGGACAGTACAGCAGTTACACCATTCTGAGTGCCGGGGCTGGCTTCGGTGGCGATTCCGAACAACCGCCTTCGGACACGGGTGGACTCCTGGATTCGACGCACACCCGCAGCAGCCAGCCATATGACATGAACCGTACATCCCATGTATAGTTTATGGCAGACATTGCGGCTTTATCGGAGGCCGGAGCGATGCAGGAAAGCCGAACCCGGGCCGCAGGACTGTGATTCCAGCACCCGCCTCATGCAGACGCTCACCGGAGGCAGATCTCGGCGGGATTCCCACCGCATGGGCGTCGTCGCCCCGGCTAGGCTCAACGAGGCATTCCGGCTCCGTTTCCGTCTCCTGTGCCTTTGGGCGCCGCTCTCTATTCTTGTTGCCATGCCCGCGGGGGGAAGCGAGTTTTTTTCCTGCACGGCCGAGGCTTGTGACTTGGCGCTGAAGGACGCGATCGGGCTCGCACTGGAGCGCAACCGCCCGCTTCTCAACAGCCGGCTCGACCGAGAGTCGCAGCGGTTTTCACTGGAAGTGGCCGAAGACCGCTGGTTCCCCCAGATCACGGTCGGCCCCTTCGCCAGCAGGGACCCGAATGACCACAAGGCGGGGGTCGGCACCCACGTAAGCCTGCGCATCCCCACCGGCGGCGCGTTCGTGCTCCGGTGGGACGAAACCCTGTCCCGAAAGTTCGACGACACCGGGTCGCAGTCGATCAGCTTTTCCCAGCCCCTGCTGAAAGGCGCCGGGGCCGATATGGACAGCGCGGCAGTGCGCCAGGCGCGGATCGAAGAGAAAATCAACATCCTCGCCTTCCGCGAAACGGTCGCCACCCTGATCGTCTCCGTGGTCGGCGCATACCGAACACTGATCCGGGCGGTGCGGCAGGTGCAGATCAGCGAAGCCTCGTTGCTCCGCGCCCGCGAACAGCTGGAGGCGACCCGGGCATTGATCCAGGCAGGCCGGGTGGCCAAGCGCGAGGCCGGGCGCTCCGAGGTGGTCGTCGCCAACCGGGAACTGGCACTGGCCCAGGCCCGGAACCGCCTGGAATCGGCGCAACTCGGCCTGATCGATATCCTGGACCTGGACAGCCAGATCCGCGTCCGTCCGCTGGAAGAGCTGCAATCCGCACAGCGGGACGCTGCCCAGACGCCGTCGCTGGCCGATGCGCTGCACCACCGCGACGACTATATTCAGGCCGGGCTGCGGGTCGATATCGCCCGGATCTCGGCGGACGTGAGCCGCAACAACCTGCTGCCGGACCTCGACCTCGGGTTCGAGTGGGACAACCGCACCGGAGACACGGAATACCGGCTGCGGATGGACGCCACGGTTCTGCTGACCGACCGCACCCGCCATCTGGCTGACCTGAGGGCCCGCAATTCGCTCATCAAGGCAGAGCGGAGCGTCGTCGAATTGCGTGAGTCGATCCGTACGGCACTGCGCCAGGCGCTGAACGATGTCGAGGTCGGGCTGCGCGTGCGCGAACTGGCGCGCGATGCGCGCGGGCTGGCAGAGCAAAACCTCGCGGTCGAGGAAGCGAAATTCGGCCAGGGCCTGTCGTCCACCTTCGAGGTGGCATCCGCAGAGGAAGAGCTGGTCCAGGCGGAACAGGCCGAAGCGGACGCCATCCTCGCCTGGCTCGACGCGCTGACGCGGCTCGACCGGGTCGCCGGACACACGCTGGATCGCTGGGGCATCCAGCTGGAGACGGTATCGCCATGACGGACCGCGACCCCGACATTTACCGCACGCTCCTGGAGAACCTGTCCGACGGGGTCGTCGTCATCGATTTTGACGGATCGGTCAAGATGGCCAACGCGGCCTTCTGCCGGATGTTCGGGCTCGACCCCGACGAGGTGGACGGACGCTCCTTCGGGCAGCTCTTCCTCGCATTCGAGGGCTTCGACGAGTTCACCCAGATTGTCCTCGATGCCGTGGCCGAACGCGGGGACATCGTGCGGCGCGTCACGCGGATCCGGTTCGACGAAGCGCTTCGGTCGCTGTCCGTCACCACGTCCTGTCTCATGGCCGGAGAGGAGCGGGTCGCGGTGATCGTCGTGGTCTCCGATATCACCGAGGTTCGCGAACTGCGCGAGACTGAGCTGCGTCAGGCCACCGTCATCGAGACACAACTCGGCGAACTCCAGGGCGCCTATCGCGACCTGGAAGCCCGGAACGAAGCGCTCTCGGCGATGACGAAACGTGTCCGCACGACCCGCAGCACGGCGATGCTGTTCGTCCTGGTGCTGTTTTTCTCCATCGGTGCCTGGTATGTCCAGCCGCTGGATTTCTTCAGTACCCCGGCGCCCGACACGCGTCCCGCTGTCGAAGCCGGCGATCCGGGCGCGTTGCCGACCCTGACCGTGGCCCCCCGCGAATTCCAGTCCACCATCGCGCTGCGGGGCCAACTGACACCGGGCCGCATCGCCGAGATCGTCAGCCCGATCGAAAGCCATGTGGGAACGGTGCATGCCGCCCCCGGGGAGCGGGTGGCGGCCGGCGATCCGCTGGTCGATCTCGACACCGGGCAGCTGGCCGCGGACCACCGGCGGGCAGAAATCGACCACATCAAGGCGCGCGACAAGCTGGCTGAAATCGAGGACTGGGAGAACAGCGCCGACATGGCGCGCGCCCGGCGCGCCATGCGGCGGGCAAAGGTCGCGCTCGATGATGCGGACCGGCATCTCGCCGAGACCGCCTTTCTGCTGGAGCAGGGGATCGTCCCCGCCTCGCAGCACGAGGATGCGCAGCGACAGCGGCAAAGCCGGACCCTGGATATTGAGGAGGCCCAGCGGGAACTCGAATCGGTGAGGGCGCGGGGCAACGACGAAGCGATTCGGGTGGTGCGGCTGGAAGCCAAGACGGCGGAGGACCGCCTGCGCGCGAGTGAAAAGAAACTGGAGCTGACGCAACTCGCGGCACCGATTTCCGGGGTGGTCATGACGGCCGGCGATCCGAAGAGGGGGCCGCTGACGAAGGGGCGCCCCGTGGGACAGGGAGAACTGATGCTGAGCATTGCGGACCTGGAGCGCCTCTCCGTGGTCACGAGCGTGGACGAGGTCGACGTGAGAAAGGTCGAGGTCGGCCAGCGGGCCTGGGTGACCGGTCCCGGATTCCCCGGCCTGAAAGTCGAGGGAACCGTGACCCGCGTCTCGTCGCAGGCAGATAACGCGCGGCGGCGACGGAACGCGCCGCAGTTCAATGTCGTCGTCACGCTGGACAAGCTGGATGCGGGGGACAGTGACCTCTTGCGGGTGGGCATGTCGGCCCATGTCACCATCGTCGTCCACCACCGCCCGGCGGCCCTGCTGGTTCCGATCGACGCCATCGAGCAAGGGGGCGGCCAAGCCTGGTTGCGTGTCATCCCCGAACCCGGGGCCGCCGCAGAGCGACGCGCCGTCGAACTGGGTCTCACCACCTCCGATTCGGTCGAAGTGGTCAAGGGCCTCTCGCCCGGCGATAACGTGGTCCTGCCCCGATGACCCCGAGCGGGACGCCGGCGCGAAGGCGCTGAAGACATGCTGAAGCTGAGCGAGCTTTGCAAGTCCTACCAGGTCGGGCCGGTCACGACCGAAATCCTGCGGGACGTCAACCTGGAGGTCGAGGCGGGCGACCTGATGTCGATCATGGGGCCTTCGGGCAGCGGCAAGACGACTCTCATGAACATTATCGGCCTGCTGGACCGCTCAAGCTCAGGCGCCTGCCTTCTCGACGGGCGCGAGGTCTCCGGCCTGCGGGACGATGAACTGTCGGCCCTGCGAAACCGAAAGATCGGTTTTGTGTTCCAGTCCTTCCACCTGCTGCCGCAGCTGAACGCACTGGAGAATGTCTGCCTGCCGCTGGTGTACCGGGGCACCAAGCGACCGGAGATGCGCCGTCGTGCGCAGGCGCTCCTGGAGCGCGTCGGCATGGCGGACCGGACCAGCCACCGGCCGAATCAGCTGTCCGGGGGGCAGAAACAGAGGGTCGCCATCGCCCGGGCGCTGATCGGCGAGCCCGCGCTGCTTCTCGCCGACGAGCCCACGGGCGCACTGGACACCGACACGGCCACCGAAGTGATGACCTTGCTGCGGCAACTGAATGCAGAACAGGGGATCACCATCCTGATCATCACGCATGACCGCGCGGTCGCATCCCAGTGCGCGCGGCAGACGCGCATTCGTGACGGCAGCCTGGTCGAGCTGGAAATCCCGCCCTCCAGCCCCGGCCCGCAACCGTCCACGGACCATCCGGGCGGCGCCGCGCCACCGGGGGCGTGACGCGGATTTCTGAACGATGTCGCGAACCTTCTCGATCCTGCTCACCAATGCCCGCGAGGCGGCCGAAAGCCTGCGCAGGGCGCGGCTGCGCACGGTGCTGGGCCTGATCGGCATCATGATCGGCATCTCCTCGGTCATTGCGATGGTCTCGCTGGGCGAAATCGCCCGGGAGCAGGCCCGCAAGCAGTTCGAGGCGCTGGGCACCGACATCGTCGTCGTCCGCAAAATGGCCCACAGCAGCGAAGACGGGATCAACCTGTCGGACGCTATACGGTTGGCGACGGTCCCCTCCATCGTCGAGGCGGCGCCCCAGATATCGGGATACGGGACGTTCCGCTTTGCCGGCAGGCAGGTCGGGCAGGGACCCGCTCACGGCGTCACCCGGTCCTTTGCCAGCGTGAACAAACTGACGCTGCAGGAGGGCCGGTTCGTCTCGGACCTGGATGTCGACCGGCACTGGTGCGTCATTGGCGCCGGGGTGGCGCAGGCGATGCGCGAGACAGGAACGGATCGCCTGTTGGGGGAGCTTCTCGAAGTCGATGAGACCCTCTGCACGGTTGTGGGCGTGCTGGACCCCAAGGCAGAGAACTATGCGCTGCCGATCCACGTGGACGCGGACAAATCCATTTTTATCCCGATCACCACGGCGCAGCGGACCGCCTCCAAGCCGGGCGTCGATGCCATCATCGCCCGGTCGCGCGCCGGCGTTCATCACGAAGCGGCGGTGAAGGATGTCCGAGCGTTTTTCCGCCAACGTGCGCCCGATCTCAATCTCGACATCATCACCGCGAAGGAGCTGATCGCCCGGATGGAGGAGCAAACGGGGATCTTCACCCTGCTGCTGGGCGCGGTGGGCAGTATTTCGCTGATCGTCGGCGGGATCGGGATCATGAACATCATGCTGGTCTCCGTAGCGGAGCGGCGCGTGGAAATTGCCATCCGCCGGGCTCTGGGCGCACGGCAGCGGGACATCCGGAGCCAGTTCCTCATTGAGTCCCTCCTGCTCACCATCACCGGCGGCATCCTCGGCATCGGGCTCGGCCTTGCGGCGACCTGGACGATCTGCCACTTCTTCACCGATTGGGAGTTCCTGATCTCGGGCCTCTCCGTCGTGAGCGGCCTCGGCACAGCCGCAGCCGTCGGCCTGTTCTTCGGGTTCCAGCCCGCGCACCAGGCCTCCCGACTCGATCCCATTGCGGGACTTCAGGGCAAGTAAGGGCTCGCGGAAAGGACGGAACCGTACACCCAAGCAGGTGCCCGGCGGCCCGCCGGTTCACGTTCACGGAACGCGGAGTTCTTGCGCCGCAGACCGATCCGGCCGTCCGAGCGGCAATTCAGGCGATGGGAGGCCGGGCGGCCCTGGCCGGACCCCGCGATGCGCGCCCCGGCCCAGAGATTTCCTGAGGTGTCTCGCTCAGCCCATCCCTTTGCCCGGGATGGCCGGTCGACACCTCAATGGGTGGAGGGCGGCAGGGTCACCTAACCTCGTAGGGTTTGTCCAGTGTCACGTTAGGGTGGGTTACCGTCCCGGTATTATTACTGTTGGTCCGCTGCCAGTTCCCGCTGCCTGAAAGGACCAGGGTCACCGTGCCCTCATAGCGGGCAGTTCCCACTACATCACCCGGTGTATTTCCGGTTTCGTCGTAGTTGTGCTGGCAGTCATTGTCGGAAGTCGTGCATTCCCATGTGAAGGAGATATCCCACCTGCTACCATCCCCGCCCGAGACCTTTGTGAAAGCAGCAGTAGACGAGCCCGTCCCGTAGTGGTGGCCGGAGTTGCCGGTGACAGGATTCGTCGTTTCATCAAAGTCGAACTCCGTGTCGCTGAATCGGCTGATCGGCTCCGAGAAGGTCACCCGCCATGTTACAGTCTCGGCCATGGTTGGGGCAGCGGAGCTTGGCGATTGATAGTCAATCGCGCAGATCCAGGGCAAATACATGTTGCGGTGTTCGGGCATGACGGCACTGCAATCCGCCTGCGCCCCACCGACTAGGCCAAGCCCCCCGCCCCCCAAGAGGACGGCTATCGCTATGCCGCGTATCATGATGTTCATAAGCTCACTCCGTGTCTGTGTTCATTATCCGGTTTCAAAACAGCAGCAAGCCATCCGCCTGTTGCTCATGTCACCAACTTTGTGCCGATTGTACCCCGAAAAGGGCCGTGCTGGGGAAGCGCCCTCGGGAAGTTCACGCAACCGGTGCCCTGTGCTCATTCAGGTACGCGCGCAAGGCGTCCCGGGCCTCCTCAAGTCCAAGGCCGGTGCGGGCCGAAACCAGGCTGAGCGGCAGTTCGCCCCGGTTCTGGAATTCTTTCCGTAAATCGATCAGGGTGCGCTGCGCCTTGGAGCGTGACAACTTGTCCGCTTTGTTCAGCAAGACGTGCACCGGCAAACCCACGGCGCGGCACCATTCCAGCAACTGCTGGTCGCTGTCGCGCAAGGGGTGGCGGATATCCATGAGCAACATCAAACGGACCAGGCTGTGCCGGCCCCGAAGGTACCCTTCCACCATGCGTTGCCAGCCCGCGCGCTCGGTTTTGGACGCCCGCGCAAACCCATAGCCCGGCAGGTCCACCAGGCGGCGGGTTTCATCCACGGCGAAGAAATGAAGCAGGCGGGTTCGGCCCGGAGCCGTACTGGTCCGCGCCAATGCACGCCGTTCGCAAAGCGCGTTGATCACGCTCGACTTTCCGACGTTGGAGCGCCCGGCAAAGGCCACTTCCACGCCCTGGTCCGGCGGGCAATCCCTTACCCGGGGGTGCCCGGACAGGTAAGCCGTCTGGCGCAAATCCAAAACCTGCACGGAATCTCTGGTCACGCTGTCACCGCCCTGCCGTTCGGCCAAACCCCTAAAACTGTCTCCGGGGGCATTGTACGGTTCCGGCCCGTGGGCAGCCCGGCAACAGGCTCGCCAAGCCAACCGAAAAAGGGGACATTTTAACTTTGGTTTGACAGACACCCTCCCGTCATTGGGGGCCACTCGCCCGGTTTTGTATACTGTAGAAAGAAAGTGGGGGGCGAACAACACAGCCACCCATTGCGCGAGGCGAGATGGCGATACCAATCAACTTGGGGGAAAGAAACTCGGGGGAAGCTACGGCTTGGGGCATGTTGCCGTCCGCCGTGCCGTTCCTGCTCGCCTACACGATATTTCCCCTGACGATCCTGGCCGCCGTCAAGGGCGGCTGGTTTGTGTTCGCTCCGTTCTGGACGCTGCTCGCCGGTCTGGATCTTTTTGCCGGCAACAACCTAAACAATCGCAGCACGGAAACGCCCCGACAGGCCCTGTTCTTTCACGAGCTGCTGGTCTGGCTGTGGGTGCCTCTCCAGGCCGCCACCTATGTCGTGGTGTTCCACCAACTGTTCTGGTCCGACCATCTGGGGCCGCTGGAACAGACCTTCGTTGTCATCGCGGCAGGCCGGGCGACTGCATTCAGCCTGACCGTGGGCCACGAGCTGTGCCATCGCCGCTCGAAACTGGAGCGGGGGCTGGGCGAATTCGTCATGAGTTTTGCCGGGCTCGGCCATTACGGCACGGAACATGTCTACCTCCATCATGCCCACGTGGCCACGCCGTACGACCCAGTGACGGCCCGCAAGGGCGAGAATGTCTACGCCTTTGTCCTCCGCGCCGCGTTCGGGGCAATCCGGCACTCCTGGCGGGCCGACCGCGAACGGCTGCACCGGCGCGGGCATTCGGGATGGCATCGCAGCAACCCCTGGTGGCGATATGCCGCGACCCTGATGTTCTGGCTCGCGGTGGCGTGGTGCGTGGCCGCATTCGGCCCGGGAGAAGAAAGCGGTTGGGCCGGCATCGCCGCATACCTCGGCATCATCGCCATCGCCAATTTCAGCATCCGGGTGGTCGACTATTTCGAGCATTACGGGCTGCTGCGCGTCTATACCGGGAAAGGCCGCTTCGAGCCGACCCGGCCGCGCCATTCCTGGAATGCAGCCGGGCGTATTTCGTCCTGGATCATGTTCAACCTCCAGCGCCACTCAGACCATCACTACAAGCCCATGCGGGCCTACCCGCTGCTGCAGACCTACGACGAAAGCGAAGCGCCACAACTGCCCGTCAATTACGTCGCGATGTACTACTGCGCATTAATCCCGCCGCTATGGCGCCGCGTGATGCATCCGCGGCTGGATGCATGGCGGCAGCGTTTCTACCCGGAGATTCAGGACTGGTCGCCCTACGAGAGCCCCCTGTTCTACCGATACCCGGAGAAATTCCCGATTATTGCCGAGACGATGGCGGCGGACTCACGGCTGTCCGATTGGATGCACCGCCATCCCGCCGTCCTTGAGGGCCGCCACACGCCTGAAGAAGCCCACTTGGCCTTGGCCGGGCTGGACTTGGAGAAGGATTGGGAGGAAATCGCCCAGCGCGGGCTGGTCACCTTGTTCTACCGGGAAGAACTGACCCCTGCAGAAATCGCCGAACAGTTGTCGAATCTGGCCCAATCCGCCGAGGGGGTCTGCGCGGCCGCAGATTCCATCCGGCCATGGCTGGAGGATCGGTCTTTTCATCTTGAACTGCACCGGCTTCGGGGCCACCTGGAACCGGGAGTCGCCGCACGCACGTTTGCGCGAATCATCGAAGGGGCGGTATTGCAGCTGGCGGTTGCCGTCGACCACGAGTTCGATGAGGAATTCGACTCGGCCTCACTGCCGTCTCCCTGGCCCCCTGCCATCTACGCACGGGATTCACTGGCCCGCGCCGATCTGGCCGTCGGCGGCACCTTGTGCCTGAGCGTGGATCCGGAAGGCGAAGCCGCCCAGGAGCAGCCCGGAACCCAAAACTTCCAGGAAGAATGGACGCAACGTTTCCTTACAGGGATGCGGCATCTGTTTCGCGGCGATTTCCCCTGCACGTTCTCCGGAGACCTGTCGCCCGGCACGGAATCCACGCCCGATTGCCGCCCGTTGCGCCCTGATCCGGAACAGGCCTGACCCCGGGCGAGAACGCTGCCTCTGCCGGGCAGGCAGTCCCGGCTTTTAAGATTTTGGCGCAGCAGCCGGCCGCAAAGGTGCGGAGCGCCCTGTTTGATACAATGGCGCGCCTGTACGGAATACCTTTCCCGCATTACTGATGATTCGGCACTGGCTCTCGGCGGCGCTCGCGTCCGGCCTCGTTTTTCTGACCCCTCCGGCTTTCGCCGCTGGCGACCCCGTCGCCGGGCAAGCCCGTGCGGCAGTCTGCGCGGCCTGCCATGGCGTCAATGGGAACAGCATCAACCCGGAATGGCCCAGTCTGGCCGGGCAGGGCGCCACGTACATGGTGACCCAGCTGAAGCGGTTCCAGTCCGGCGAGCGCGAAAACGCATTGATGCAACCGCAGGCCGCCCTGCTGTCCGAGCAGGACATTCTGGACGTGTCTGCCTTTTACGCCACGCAAACACCCCAGATCGGCGTGGCCCAGGCTGACGCCAAGACCCTGGAGCTGGGTGAACAGGTCTACCGCGGCGGCATTCTCGACCGAAACATCCCGGCCTGCATCGCCTGCCACGGCCCGAGCGGCACCGGCAATGATCCTGCTGAGTTTCCGCATCTGGCCGGCCAACACGCGACCTATACCATC
The DNA here is from genome assembly GCA_965214545.1 of uncultured candidatus Poriferisulfidus sp. Classification (GTDB taxonomy): domain Bacteria; phylum Pseudomonadota; class Gammaproteobacteria; order Poriferisulfidales; family Poriferisulfidaceae; genus Poriferisulfidus. The sequence goes on from OZ243950.1 coordinate 1,119,446, forward strand.
CTGCAGTTGAAATCCTTCCGCGAAGGATTCGAGGCGCACAAGCTCCACACCCGGCAGAACCCCATGATGAACGAAGTGGCCGCCAAAATGACCAATAAGGAAATCGAGGCCGTCGCGCACTACATCTCCGGCCTGTACTGATGGCTTCACCGCGACTCGCCACACTCGGCCTGGTGGGCCTGTTGACAGCCCCCGTTGCGTTCGCCCACGAAGCAGCAGACCACCCCGATCACCAGTTCGAAGAAGGCCCGCACTACACCGTGCTGGAAAATATCCCGCCCGCCGAAGTGCCGGAGGGGAAAACCGAACTGATTGAATTCTTCTGGTACGGCTGCCCGCACTGCCACAAGCTGGAACCGTTGCTCAAGCCCTGGCTTGAGGAGCGCGCCGACTCGGTGCACGTGCGGCTCGTCCCGGCCGTGTTCAGTGCGCGATGGGCGGTCGGTGCCCGGGTGTACTACACCTTGGAATTAATGGATCGACTGGACCTGCACCCGGTGGTCTTCAACCTCGTGCATGAGCAGGGCCGCCCGCTGCAAAGCGGCGAAGGGATCGGGCGCATGCTGGAAATCTTCGAGGTCGACCCGGCAGCCTTCGCAGAGACATTCCGCTCGCAGGCGGTCACCGACCGGCTGGAAGAGGCGCGGGAATTGCCCACCACCTACGGCATCGACGGGGTGCCCGCCCTGGCGGTAGACGGACGGTACCGAATCACAACCCGAAACGCGACCAATTACCAGATGCTTCTGGATATCGCGGATTTTCTGATTCACGAAAAACCCTGAGCCTCCGGCTCACCCACTCCCGGCAAGCAGGCGGCCCACCGGGCCGGAGTGCGGGTGTGTCAAAGGGGGAAGGTGGCTCCGGCGCAAACAGAGGGCGTTGAACCGGAGCCGAACCGTACCCGACAGGGGATCCCGGATACGGCGATAACTGTTGAGAGCCGACGCGAACGAGCAGTTCGCTCTCTCGGTGAGTAGTTTACCGCATGAAGCCCTTCCCTTCAATTAGGGCTTGCAGGTCGGCGGGCAACCGGCCGAGGCCTCCAAGCCTAGTCCACCCCTCCGGGGGGCGCCTGGCTCTGCCATTCACGCGACACCGGCCTCCGACATCAGCGCCACCTCGATGGTGCAACGGCCCCATTCCCTGAGGCCTGCATCAGAGGCCTCTCAGAAAATTCGCGTCCTTTAATTTTAGTCTGTGCCTTGTATCTCGAATGTCCAGGCCCCAGTCACACTCGAGGTGGGATCACCATAACCATCAACCCCGCCCGGTTCCGTCGCGAGTAAATTACCATCATTACGAACCCCGCGTGTTACTGTGAATACAGCCTTTCTTGTCCAGCTGCCAGAGCGGCCAGGATTGTGCAGGGGGTGTATGACTATGCGGCACCAGCCATCCTCCCCGGTAATGCATTTTGCCACGTCGCCCTGCATATAGCCCGAAGGAATGTAGTACTGATACGTATTAGTTGGATCTTGCCTAAGACCGAAGCTGGTGGTGTTGAAGTTGCTCTTACTGGTCGCTCTCACCGCATTCCCGCTTATACTGAATTCGATCCGACCGCCCACTGAAAAACCGAATCGGGTGCGATAATTCGTCGGGACCAACCATGTATGACTCCCATAAGTCACGTCACTGGCTGTTGTTGTCCCAGACACTACATAGTCAATGAATTCCTGCTGTCCATGAGCGGGGGGGGGGGGGGCGAGAAGGAAAAGCGCGACTGCGCCGACGCCAATGGTGGGCAATTTCATCGTACCCTCCGTTCGATGTTGTGGACCCTGAGGTCAGTTATAGCACCGCATCCTCCGCCCGTCAATGCCAATTTTAAGGCCGGGTTTCAGTTAGCCTAGTTCAGATCTATTGGCAGCCGGCCGTTTGATCTTCGATCCTGCTGCTGATAGAGAAAGTGCCCGGCAACCCGCCGATGCCTCCAGACCAATCCACCCACCCGGAATGGGTTTGACCCTGCAATCGATACTCGACCTTGAATTCCTCGTCGCCTTCGCACTCATCATCAGCTAAAACCTTAATCCCCGCGGACCGCTTGGCCGTGCTGTTCCCGGTCCCTGCGTAAAAGACGTGCGCCCCCGCCGTTACGCTGTTGTAGTCCTCCGGGCTTTTCGCACTATCGTCTGCTGTATCGAAGAGGTAGCGAAACGTTGTCCACGTCCAGTCCTTCGTGTTGCACCGAACCTCGATCCTGAACATGGCGTACTCCCCTTCCTTGACCAGGACCGGATCTTCGTCGACCGTAACACTGCAATCCTCTGCCGCAACGGGCGGCGCAAAAAACATCGCCGAAAGGGCAAGAAGCGCCATTCCCCCTCTCCAGATTTCATCTCGCGTCTTCTTCATTCCGGCTACCTCCATATCGGGGAAAAGGGCCTGAACAGGCCATCAGAATAGGAAAATCCAGCATGCCGGGGCCATCTCACGCCGCGCCGGCTCCCAGGCATCAGCGCCAGCTCTATGGTGCAACGGCCCATTGCCCTGAGGTCCGAATCAGAGGCCCCTCAGAAGCCATTCGGGTCCTTTAGTTTGCGTCTTTTATTGTAAATGTCCAAGTCCCGGACGCGCTGGCCCCATAGTCAGAGATAGGGTCGTCCTCCTCATTAAACGCGCCTGATACCGTGAATACGGCATTTCTGTTCCTGCGAGCAGGATTGTGGATGGGGTGTATAACCATGCGGCACCATTTATCCGACCCAACAATGCATTTTGCCTCGCTGCCCTGCATATGGCTCGGAGGAATGTAGTACTGATGCTGATTAGTTAGATCTTGCCTAAGACCAAAGTCGGTGGTTGTGAATCCGTTTGTACTGGTCGCTCTCGACGCATTCCCGCTTATACTAAATACGATCCGACCGCCTTTTCCAAAATCGAACCCGGTGCTATAGTTCGTCGGGACCAACCATGTATGACTCCCATAAGTCACCTCACTGGCTGTTGTTGTCCCAGACACCACATAGTTAACCTGCCCATGGGCGGGGGGGGGGGGGCGAGAAGAATAAACGCGATTGCGCCAGCGCCAATGATGGGTAATTTCATATGCGGCCTCCTACGAGTCGTAGCACCCTAGAAGAGAGATTATGGCACCACGCCATCCCCCCTGTCAATGCCAAATTTAGGGGGTCAGGACTACTGGCAGCCCGCCGTTTGATCTTCGATCCTGCTGCTGATCGAGAAAGTGCCCGGCAACCCGCCGATGCCTCCAGACCAGTCCACCCACCCGGAATGGGTTTGACCCTGCAATCGATACTCTAACTTGAATTCCTCGTCACCTTCGCACTCATCATCAGCTAAAACCTTAATCCCCGCGGACCGCTTGGCCGTGCTGTTCCCGGTCCCTGCGTAAAAGACGTGCGCCCCCGCCGTTACGCTGTTGTAGTCCTCCGGGCTTTTCGCACTATCGTCTGCTGTGTCGAAGAGGTAGCGAAATGTTGTCCACGTCCAACCCTTTGTGTCGCACCGGACCTCGATCCTGAACATGGCGTACTCCCCTTCCTTGACCAGAACCGGATCTTCATCGACAGCCACACTGCAATCATCTGCCGCGACGGGCTGCGCAAAAACCATCGCCGAAAGGGCAAGAAGCGCCATCCCCCCTCCCCAGATTTCACCTCGCGTCTTCTTCACCCCGGCTGCCTCCATATCAAGGAAAAAGGCCTGAACAGGCCATCAGGATACGGGAGATGATACCGCATCACAACGGGAAAATCCAGCAATGTCAAATCCAGCATGCCGGGGCCATTACGCTGCGCCGGCCCCCGGACATCAGCACCGCCTCCATGGCGCAACGGCCCATCCCCTGAGGCCTACATCAGGAGCCTCTCAGAAACCATTCGCGTCCTTTAATTGCCTTGTATCACAAATGTCCAAGTCCCGGACACACTCGGGACAAGATCACCATCCTCATTAACCCCGCCCGGTTCCTTCGCGAGTTCATCACCATACTCGTCAACCCCGACTGTTACCGTGAATACAGCCTTTCTTGTCCAGCTGCCAGAGCGGCCAGGATTGTGCAGGGGGTGTATAACTATGCGGCACCAGCCATCCTCCCCGGTAATGCATTTTGCCTCGCCGTCCTGCATATAGCCCGAAGGAATGTAGTACTGATACGTATTAGTTGGATCTTGCCTAAGACCGAAGCTGGTGGTGTTGAAGTTGCTCTTACTGGTCGCTCTCACCGCATTCCCGCTTATACTGAATTCGATCCGACCGCCCACTGAAAAACCGAATCGGGTGCGATAATTCGTCGGGACCAACCATGTATGACTCCCATAAGTCACGTCACTGGCTGTTGTTGTCCCAGACACTACATAGTCAATAGTCTCCTGCTGACCATGAGCGGGGGGGGGGGGCGAGAAGAAAAAGCGTGACTGCGCCAACGCCAATGATGGGCAATTTCATCGTACCCTCCGTTCGATGTTGTGGACCCTGAGGTCATTTATAGCACCGCACCCTCCGCCCGTCAATGCGCCCGTTCCCAGTTGTCTCCGGAACAGATATCGACCACCATCGGGATGTCCAGTCCGCCGACGCCCTCCATTCGCGCCCGGAGGCCGTCGGAGACCTCCTCGATTTTCGAGACCGGGACTTCCACCACCAGTTCGTCGTGCACCTGGAGAATAAGAACACAGTCCGGGTGCGCCCCCTGCAGCCACCCATGCACGTCGATCATGGCCTGTTTGATGATGTCCGCCGCCGTTCCCTGCATGGGGGCGTTGATCGCGGTGCGCTCCGCATACATGCGCTGATTGTAGTTGCGTGACCGGATCGCCTCGACGTGCAGCCGGCGGCCGAACGCCGTCTCCACGTAGCCCCGTTCCCGGGCCTGCTCACGCATCCGGTTCATGTAGTTGAGGACTTCCGGATAGCGCTCGAAATAGGTTTTCACGTACGCTTCCGCCTGCTCCATGCCGATGTGCAACTGCCGGGCCAGGCCAAACCCGGTCATGCCGTACATCAGCCCGAAATTGATGGCTTTCGCCGTGCGCCGCTGATCCGAGGTGACCGCGTCATCGGCCACCCCGAATATTTCCGCGGCCGTCACCCGGTGCACGTCGCCCTGGTCCCGGAACGCCTGGCACAGGGTCGGGTCTTTCGAGATATGGGCCATGATGCGCAGTTCGATCTGCGAATAGTCGGCGGCAACCAGGACGCATCCCGGGCGGGCGACGAAGGCCTGGCGCACCCGCCGGCCCTGTTCCGTCCGGATCGGGATGTTCTGCAGGTTCGGGTCGGACGAGGACAGCCGCCCGGTCGCCGTGACCGCCTGGTGGAACGAGGTATGCAGGCGGCCGGTCTCGGGATTGACCATCTGCGGCAGCTTGCCGACGTACGTCGACAGCAGCTTGGTGAGCTGCCGGTACGTCACGATCATGCCCGGCAAGACGTCCAGCGCCGCCAGTTCCTCCAGCACGCCTTCGGCCGTGGACGGCGCACCCTTGGGGGTCTTTCGCAACGGTTTCAGGCCCCGTTCCTCGAACAGCACCTTCTGTAATTCCTGGGTCGAGTTCAGGTTCAGCTCGCGCCCGCACTCGCGGGTGATCCCTTCCTTCAGCGCCTCCAGCTCCTCCCTCAGCTCTTCCGACTGCGCCTGCAAGGCGTCCGTGTCAATCAGAATGCCGGCCCGCTCCATGTCTTCCAGTACCCGGATCAGAGGCAGCTCCAGTTGCTCATAGACCGCCTGGAGGGCCGGGGTTTCCTGCAGCCGGGGCCACAATGCCCGGTGCAGGCGCAAGGTCATGTCCGCATCCTCGGCCGCATACCGGCTGGCCTGATCGACCGCCACCTCGTCGAAGCCGATCTGTTTCTTCCCCGTCCCCGTGACCTCGCTGTAGCGGGTGGTTTCCTCGTTCAGGTACATTCGGGACAGGTCGTCCAGGTTGTGCCGGCTGGCCGTGGAATTGTGCACGTACGATTCGAGCATGCTGTCGTGCATCGGGCCGCCGACCGCAGCACCGTGGCGGCGCAGGACGGCAAGGTCGTATTTGAGGTGATGCCCGACCTTGACCAGGTTCGGGTCGGTCAGCAACGGCTGCAGGCGCTCCAGCACGGGCTCCCGGCCCAACTGCGGCGGAGAACCCAGCGCCGTATGGCCCAGCGGAATATAGGCGGCCTCGCCCGGCGCCGTCGCCAGGGAGATCCCGACCAGCGCGGCACGCTGGGGGTCCAGGCTGGTGGTTTCGGTATCCAGTGCAAACGTGCCGGCCTCCCGCGCGGCCGCCACCCACCGGTCCAGCTCCTCCAGGGTCAGGATCGTGGAATAATTTCGGCCGCGCCCTCCCCGGGGCGCCCCGCCGGGGTCTTCGGCCTCGGCCCCCTTCAAGGCATGCAGGTCCCGCAGGAACGAGCGCAGGTCATGCTCCTTGTACAGGGCTTCAAGCCGCGCGAAATCGAGCGGGCGGCGCGCCAGGTCGAGAGGCGCCAGTTCCAGTTCAAGATCGACCCGGATCGTCACCAGTTTTCGGTACAGCGGCAGGTCGTCCAGGCTGGCGCGCAGGTTCTCGCCGGATTTCCCCTTGATCGACTCCGCGTTTTCAATGATCGCCTCCAGCGAACCGTATCGCTCCAGCCACTTGGCAGATGTTTTCGCACCGACTTTGTACACCCCCGGGACGTTGTCCACCGCATCGCCGGCCAACGTCTGGTAGTCGATGAATTGGTCGGGGCGCACCTCGAACTTCTCCATCACCCGGGCCGCATCCATCGGCGGGCGATCGAGATCGATCAGGGTCACGTGCTCGGTGACCAACTGCGCCATGTCCTTGTCGCTGGAGAGAATGAGCACGTCGAGGCCGGCGGCCTCGCCCCGGTGCGCCAGGGTACCGATGACATCGTCGGCTTCAACGTCCGGCACCACCAGCAGGGGCAGGCCCAGCGCTTCAATGATCTGCTGCAGGGGTTCGATTTGCGCCTTCAGTTCCGGGTCCATCGGCTTGCGGTTGGCCTTGTACTCCGGATACAGGTCGTGGCGGAAATTCTTCCCCGGGGCGTCCATCACCACCGCCACATAATCCGGAGAGACCAGGCGCAACTGCCGTTGCAAGGTATTGACCACGCCGAAGATGGCGCCGGTCGGGCGCCCCCGGTGATCCGCCAGGCTGGTATGGACGTGGTGGGAACGGTGCAGGTAGGCAGAACCGTCGACCAGCAACAGGTTGGGCCGCGATTGAGGGTCAGCCATGTCGAAGAATGCGGATAAAACGGTATTATAAGAGGCGCCCGCAAACCCCCAAGGTCTCCGGGCCCCAGCCCGAACCGATCGCTCATGGCCTCCCCGCCCACCCTGCACGACATCGAGGCGATGGCCGATCAGGCCTTCGCTGAAATCCCGGATGCGTTGGCCCGCCATGCCACCGCGGTGGCGATCCAGGTCTGCGACTTCCCCGACGAGGAGACCTGCCGGGTGATGGAACTGGACAGCCCGTACGACCTCCTCGGGCTTTACCACGGCGTCAGCCTGGACCAGAAATCCGTGGACGACCTGCCGCAGGACCTGGACCATGTCTACCTGTACCGGCGTCCGATCCTGGACTACTGGGCCGAGCAGGGCGGCGAACTGGAGGATATCGTCCGCCAGATACTGCTGCACGAAATCGGCCATCACTTCGGGTTCTCGGATGCGGAAATGGACCACATCTGCGCACAGGCGCGCCGGGAAGCGGCCACCGGATCGGCCGGGCGGAACCGCCGAGAACCCGGGGCGGCGGCCCGTTCGGGTCGCTGACCGACCGGTCCGACGGTCCCCTCCGTGAAGCCCCGCTGGTATCATATCGGGACGCTGGATTCCAGCATTCCTGAAGTTGCGGCTGTCGAGGATCGTGCACCGACCGCCCCCTGCCGCAAGACCCGGATCACGCCTGCCGATGCCGGGGGCCCTATTGAGAGACTGTAGAGAGCAAAGCGGTGGCGGGTTTTAAATTTCTTGCGGCCACCGACCGGGTACTGAGCCGGTTCTGCGCCGGGGTGGGCCAGGCCGTCGCCTGGCTGACCTTGGCCATGGTGCTCCTGACCGCCACCGTGGTGGTCTTGCGCTACGGGTTCGGGTTCGGGCGGATCTACCTGCAGGAAATCATCACCTACCTGCACGCGGCCGTGTTCATGCTGGCCGCGGCTTGGACCCTGCGCCTCGACGGTCACGTGCGCGTGGACGTTTTGTACCACGCCTTGGCGCCGCGCACCCGGGCCTGGGTGGACCTGCTCGGTTCACTCTTCCTGCTACTGCCGACCGCGGGCCTGCTGCTGTGGCTGTCCTACGACTACGCGGAGAAAGCCTGGGACCTGCGGGAAGCCTCGCGCGAAACAGACGGCCTGCCGTTTCTGTACCTCCTGAAAGCCGTCATCCCGGTCGCATCGGGGCTGCTGGTCCTGCAGGGGATCGCAGACATCCTGCGCCGGGTCGGGCAATTGGCGGGAGATCGGGAATGATCTGGGCGCTGGCGCTGTTTGGGCTGGCCGTGCTGGTGCTGATGGCCGGCTATCCGGTCGCGTTCACGCTGGCCGGGGTCTCCCTGCTGGTCGCGGCGGTCGCGGCGGCGGCGGGGGTGTTCGACCCGACCCTGCTGCTGACGCTGCCGTCGCGGGTGTTCGGCATCATGAGCAACGACATCCTCATCGCGGCCCCCCTGTTCATCTTCATGGGGGTGACCCTGCAACGCTCGAAAGTCGCCGAGGACCTGCTGGACACGATGAGTCGCTTGTGCGGGTCATTGCCCGGCGGGCTGGGCCTGTCGGTCATCCTGGTCGGGGTCCTGCTGGCGGCCAGCACCGGCATCGTCGGGGCGACGGTGGTCACCTTGGGCCTGCTGGCCCTGCCGAGCATGCTGCAGCGCGGCACCGACCCGTCGATCGCCTGCGGCGCCATCTGCGCGTCCGGCACCCTGGGACAGATCATTCCCCCCTCGATCGTGCTGGTCCTGCTCGGCGACGTCATGTCCTCCGCGTTCCAGAAGGCCCAGTTGGAGATGGGCATCTTCTCGCCGCAGACGGTCTCGGTCGCAGACCTTTTCGCCGGGGCCATGCTGCCGGGGCTGGGGCTGGTCGGGCTGTACGTGGCGTACCTGCTGTTCACCGCCTGGCGCCACCCCGAGCGCCTGCCTTCGGCCCCCCGGAATGCCGAACCCGATCTCACGGTCCGCGAGGTGCTGGGCGTGCTGGTGGCCCCGCTGGCCCTGATCGTCACGGTGCTCGGGGCCATCCTGGGAGGGTTTGCCACGCCGACGGAAGCAGCCTCCCTGGGGGCGCTCGGCAGCCTCCTGCTCGCCCGCCGCGAGGGGCCCGTGACCCGGGACATGCTGCGCGCCATCACGCAGGACACGGCGCGGGTTTCCAGCATGGTGTTCCTGGTGCTGATCGGGGCCTCGATCTTCTCGCTAGTGTTCCGCGGCCTCGGCGGTGACGACCTGGTGCACGAGTGGCTGTCCAGCCTGCCCGGCGGCGTGATCGGTGCCGTGGCGGCGGTGATGCTGTTGATGTTCCTGCTGGGCTTCGTGCTGGATTTCATCGAGATCACTTACGTGGTGGTGCCCCTGGTCGGGCCCGTGCTCTTGATGATGGGACTGGACCCGATCTGGCTCGGCGTGATGATCGCGATCAACCTGCAAACCTCGTTCCTGACCCCGCCGTTCGGCTTCGCCTTGTTTTACCTGCGTGGCGTGGCGCCCGACACCGTGGCCACGGTCCAGATCTACCGCGGGGTGATGCCGTTCATTGCCCTGCAGGTGCTGATGCTGGCCATCCTCGCGCTATGGCCGGAGCTGGCCACCTGGTTGCCGCAACAGATTTTCGGATATTGAGGGGCGGGCTCGCCCCGGAACTAGTACGGCGATTCCAGGACCATCTGCATGGTCTGCAAGCCGGTCACCACCAAAATGGCATAGATCGCACCGGTGCCCATGAGGATCAGGCGCTTCTGCCGAAGCAGATCCTCATTCATTATCGAGTCGACCAGCATCCAGACCGCAGCCGCCAGGTTGGCGCCGAAGAAACCGTAATAGGTCGCGAGTTCGTCAAAGGCCGCCTGTTCGCCGGCAACAATAAAGGAACCCCAGACCGCCACCACCGCCCCGATATACGTGCCGACCCGGATCACCGTGCCGGAGACCCTCCCGGTCGGCTGCAGCAACACCAGCAGGCCGAAGACCGCAAGGATCCACCACCAGAACAGGTTGGTCGCGTGCGGGGCATATTCGGGATTCTTGAACATCGAAACGGCGATCATGACGTAGGTCAGACCGGCGATCGAGATCAGCAGGCGGAAAATCCACGGGTCCGTCTCGCGCATGCGGACGAAGGCAATTGCAATCCAGAGCGCCGCCGCAAAATTGAGCAGGCACGATGCATAGTAAATAACCGAATGTACCAGGGAAGGGGTCGCCAGAAATTCGTTCATTGCCGGGATTCCGTATCAGGCCTCAAAAACGGCCTTATTCTACACTACCGCGCATCCAGATACGCCTGCTCGGAAATGGCCGTCCAGTCCCGGACCCGCGCATAAAACGCCTGATAGCTGTCGTGGACCCGCCGGGTGAAATCGTCGGCTTCGGCCACTTCCGCAATCACCGCCGCGGCATGGTCACGCAATGCGCCCAACACTTCCGGGGGGAATTGCCGGAGCTCGACCTCGTATTTTTCGACCAGCGCCTGCAGCGCATCGTTGTTGTGCGCGGTGAAATCGGCCATCATGTCCTGGTTGGTGGCCCGGGCGGCATTGCGCACAATGGCCTGGAGGTCCCCCGGCAAGGCCTCGAACGCCGGGCGGTGCACCAGTCCCTCCAGCGTGGTCCCGGGTTCGTGCCAGCCGGGGTAGTAATAGTACTTCGCCGCACGGTGCAACCCGAACGCCAGGTCGTTCCACGGCCCGACCCATTCGGTCGCGTCGATCGCCCCGGTCTGCAGCGACACCAGCAGTTCCTTGCCGCTGAGGTTCACCGGCGTGCCGCCGACCCGGCGCAGCACCTCGCCGCCCAGACCCGGGATGCGCATGCGCAGGCCCTGCAGGTCTTCGAGGCTCCGGATCTCGTGCTTGAACCACCCGCCCATCTGGACCATGGTGTTCCCGGCCGCCAGCGGGACCACGTCGAACGGGGCATAGGCCTCTTCCCACAGACCCATGCCGCCCCCCTTGTACAGCCAGCCGTTCATCTCGTTGGCCGTCATGCCGAACGGCATGGTGGAGAAAAACTGGAACGCCGGGTTCTTGCCCTTCCAGTAGTAGGCCGAGCCGTGGCCCATCTGTGCCGCGCCCTGGCTCACCGCATCGAACACCTCGAACGCCGGCACCAACTCGCCGGCTCCGTACACCTGCACCTGCAAGCGCCCGCCGGACATCTCGCCGATCGCCTGCGCCAGGAATTCCGCGCCGGTGCCCAACCCGGGGAAGTTCTTCGGCCAGGTGGTCACCATCTTCCAGTGCCGGGGCTCGTCGGCGCCGGCCCGGCCCGCCAGGCCCAACCCGGTGGCGGCCGCCGCCGCGCCCGCGCCCAGAAATTCCCGTCGTTTCATCCAGCCCTCCCGGGGTGCAAAGCGCCGCTCATCGGCATTCGAGTTTCGCGTAGTCGTACATGAGCCACTTGCTGCCGGCGCCCTCGAAGCGCACCTGAACCCGCAAGTGCGGCGGCCAGCCCTCGTATTCTACGATGACCCCGGGGCCGAACTTCGGATGCACCACCGGCGTCCCCGGACCGGGCACGTCCGGTTGGGGCAGGGGGTCCGGGCGGGCCGCCCGGGGCTGGCGCGGGGAGGCCGGCGGGGAGAAATCCGGCAGGCTCTCGATTTCCGTGTATTCGTCGGGCAGTTCCATGAGAAAACGTGACGGCATCAGGCCGCCGGTGGTCCGCCCGAACACCAGCCGCTCATAGGCATGGGTCAAGACCAGCTTCTGCCGGGCGCGCGTGATGCCCACATAGCACAGCCGGCGTTCCTCCGCCAGCTGCGAGTCCTCCCGCGTCATCGGCAGGGTGCCTTCTTCCAGCCCCACCAGGAACACCAGCGGGAATTCCAGCCCCTTGGCCATGTGCAGGGTCATCAACTGGACCGCGTCCCCGGGCGCGCCCTCGCCCCGTTCGCCGGCGGCCAGCACCGTGCTGTCCAGGAACGATTCCACCAGGCCCGGGGCATCCTCCTCGCCGGATTCCTCCCAGTTATCCTCGAAGGTCGCGGCCGAATTGACCAGTTCCCCCAGGTTCTCGCTGCGCAGCTCTTCCAGCGCCCGGTCGGCCTCCTGGTACATCGCCAACAGCCCGGACGTGATCAGGATGCGCCGGAGGGCTTCCGCCAACCCGCGCCCTTCGACTTCCTCGCGCAAGGCCGCCAGGCCGTGCTCGAATTCCTCCAACGCCCGGCCCGCCCGTGAAGCGGACGACTTCCGGACCTGTCCCTGCGCCGCCGCACACAACGATTCGCCGGCCGCCGACGCCGCCGTGCGTACGGCCTCAACCGTCCCCGCGCCAATGCCCCGGGGCGGGACATTGCACACCCGCAGCCAGGCGACATCGTCGTCGGGGTTGCGGCACAACCGCAGGTAGGCCAGGGCATCTTTCACCTCGCGCCGCTCGAAAAAGCGGATGCCCCCGTACACCCGGTAGGGGATGTTCCGGTTGGCCAGGTTCGTCTCGAAGGGCTGCGACTGCCGGTTCGTGCGGTAGAGCACCGCACACTCGCCCCAGCGCCCGCCGGCCTGGACCCACTGTTCGATCTTGCCGATGACGGTGCGGGCCTCCAGCCCTCCGGTCGGCGCGCTGAACACGGTGACCGGATCTTGCTCGGGCCGGTCGGTCCACAGCCGCTTTTTCAGCCGCTCACTGTTATTCTTGATCAGCCCGTTGGCCGCCTCCAGCACCGGGCGAGTGGAGCGGTAGTTCTGCTCCAGCGGCCAGACCTGGACATTGGCGTGGGTGTTCTGGAACTTGAGGATATGCGAGGGGCGCGCGCCGCGCCAGCCATAGATCGACTGGTCGTCGTCGCCGACCACGAACAGCGGGCGCACCCCGCCCGCCAGCAGTTCCAGCCAGGCGTTCTGCAAATCGTCCACGTCTTGGAATTCATCCACCAGCAGGTGGCGGAACCGCCTCTGGTAATACTGTTGCACGGAGGAATGCCCGCGCAGCAGTTCGACGCAACGCAGCAACAGTTCATCGAAATCCACCAGGCCGCTCTGGTCGCAGCGCCGCTCGTACCGCTCCATGACGGCCAGGCACGCCTGTTCCAAGTGGTGTTCGGGTTCAATGTGGCGGGCGCGCAGGCCGGCGCCCTTCTTCAGGCTGATCCACCGAATGGCGTTAGAGACATCGGCCGCCTTGGACGAATGATCCAGGTCCCGAAGGACCTGGCGAACCAGGGTTTTCTGGTCCTCCCGGTCCAAGATCTGGAAACTCCCGGGCAAGCCGGCCTCGTCGTGGAAGCGCAGCAGCATCCGGCGGGCCAGCGCGTGGAAGGTCCCCAGCCACAGGCCGCCTGCCGACTGCCCCTGCAAGCCTTCGATACGCGCCCGCATCTCGGTCGCCGCCTTGTTGGTGAACGTCACCGTCAGGATTTCCCTCGGCGGCACCCCCTGCGTCTTCACCAGCCAGGCGAAGCGGTGGGTCAGCACCCGGGTCTTGCCGGAGCCGGCGCCTGCCAGCACCAGGGTGCAGGAATCCGGGTCCGAGGTGACCGCACTTCTCTGCGCTTCGTTCAGGACATCCAGGATCGGGTCCGCCGCAGTCATCCGCCCCCTCCGTACAGGACGGCCAGGCCCGCCCCCATCGCCAGGGCCGCGAGGGCGGCGACGGCCAGCCACAAGCGGGTGCGCCTGAGTGTACGCCGGGCCGCCTCCAGTTCCTGCTGGACTGCCGGCGAGGGGCCCGACGGCGCGGCGGGCCGGTCCTCGAAGAAATGCTCGACCATCTGCGGGAGGCGGCGACGCACCAGCCGGAGCAGGGCCGGCACGCCGGTCTGCTCGCTCACCCAGCGGTCCATGAAGGGCTTGGCGGTGGTCCACAGGTCGAGGTCCGGGTACAGGTCGCGGCCCACCCCCTCGATGTTGACCAGGGTCTTCTGCAACAGCAGCAATTGCGGCTGCACTTCCATCTGAAAGCGGCTCGCGGTCTGGAACAGCCGCAACAGCAGGGTCGCGAACGAGATCTCGGAAAACGGCCGCTGGAAGATCGGCTCGCAGACCGTGCGGATGGCCGACTCGAAGTCCGCCACCCGGGTGTCGGGCGGCACCCAGCCGGACTCCACGTGCAGTTCCGCCACCCGGCGGTAGTCGTTGTTGAAGAAGGCGGCGAGATTGAAGGCCAGGTAGCGCTGGTCGGAGGCCGACAGGGCGCCCATGATGCCGAAGTCCACCGCGCTGTATTTCGGCGACTCCGGGGTCTCCCGGGAAATGAAGATGTTGCCGGGGTGCATGTCGGCATGAAAGAAGTTGTGATCGAACACCTGGGTGAAGAAGATCTCCACGCCCCGTTCGGCCAGGCATTTCAGGTCGACGCCATGGCGCACCAGCTCCGCGCGGTCCGAGATCTGGATCCCGTAGATGCGCTCCATGGTCATGACATTCCGGGCGGTGTAGTCCCAGAACACCTCCGGCACGTACAGCAATTCGCTGCCCTGGAAGTTGCGGCGCAGCTGGCTGGCGTTGGCGGCCTCGCGCGTCAGGTCCAGCTCGTCGAAGATGATGCCCTCGTACTCGGCCACCAGGTCCACCGGATGCAGGCGCCGGGACCCTTCCCAGGCCCACTCGACCAGCCGGGCCAGCCGGTACAGCATCCGGATGTCGCGGCGAATCGTCTTCTCGATCCCGGGGCGCAACACCTTGACGATGACGTCGGTCTCGCCCAGGCGCGCCGCATGCACCTGGGCCACCGAGGCGGAGGCGAGCGGCGTGGTGTCGAACTGCTCGAACAGGTCCTGCACCGGGCGCCCCAACGCCCGCTCGATGGCCCGGCGCGCCGCCTCCCCGTCGAAGGGCGGCACTCGGTCCTGGAGGCGGGCCAGTTCGACGGCTAGGTCGGCGGGAAGCAGGTCGCGGCGGGTCGACAGCATCTGCCCGAACTTGACGAAGATCGGCCCCAGGTCCTCCAGCGCGCACCGAATGCGTTCCGCCCGCGGCCGGCGCGACCGCCGGAACCAGTGCCAGGGCAGCAGGGACAGCAACCCACGCCCCAGCCGGAACCGGGACAGGGCAACTTCATCGAGGCCGTGGCGCAGCAGCACCCACGGGATATAGAGCGGTCGCGCCAGGAAGCGCCCCGGTCCGTTCATGGCCGGAAGCGGTCGATCCGCATTTCGAACCGCTCCAGGTCATCGCGCAGCCGGTCCACCTCGCGCACGAAACGGTCGAGCTCGGAAGGATCCGGCAACAACCCCGACTCCTCGTGCAGGTAGTCCCGGGCGTTTCGCTCGGCTGCCCCGCCGAAATTCCGGCCCCCCCGCCGGCCTTCCTCCAGGGTGCGCATCACCAGTCGGGCCGGCGTGTCGCCGACCGCGCGCGACAGCAGTTCCTCCCAGTCGATGTCCAGGCCCACCAGGAACTCCCGAAAATCCTGCGCGATTTCCCCCTCGCCCTCCAGGCGGATGCCCTCGGCCCGCCCGTTGATCACGTACCGGACAAACGCTGCCAGGTGCCCGCGAACCGTGAGGTCTGCGGTTTCCTCCGGAGATTCCAGGGTCAAGGTTCCGTCGTCGATGCGCAAACCGATGGCGGGCAGCGGCAGGATTTCCAGCCGAACCGTGCGCCGGCCCATCGCCCGCAGGCGCTTCTGCGACTCTGCGTCGGTGCGCAGGGCCGGGTCGATGAGGGCGGACAGTGAAGCAAGCATGAGCATACCGCCGCTCTCTCAAGCGGCGGTCTCCTGTTCAGATTATAGATTGGGGGCCGCCCTCGCCGCTATAATGCTCAAAACCATGTCCATGCACGCGCGGCTGCTTTTACTGGGGCTACTGGCATCGCTCGGCGGCGCCGGTCAGGCGGCGGATTCGCCGTTCTCCCCGGGCTCCGGCCCCGGGCTACAGGTCGCCGTCCGGCTGATTGCCGACCCGGCCCCGGGAGATACGCCTTCGGAGCGCAACATCGAGGAAGCCGACGCCGAAGCCCCGGAACCGCCGGAAGACCGTGCGCCTCCCGCGTCCCTGCCCGATCAACCTGCATCGCAGGATGGCGCCGCCGGGGATCACGCCGAAGCCCCGGACCGTCCACAGGGCCCGGAAGACGGGCCCGCGAAAGCCGAGCAGGAAGCTGCCGGTGAATCCGGCGGGCCCGGTGCCGGGAGCGGGCTTGAGCGGGAACCGGAACTTGCGGGGCAGGCCAGCATCGAAGAAGGCCAGGAGCGAGGCCTCTCCCGGATCGAGGCCGTGCTGAACCGGGTGGACCAGATCCTGCTGGACGCGCAAGCCCGGGCCCGCCGGGAACGGGAGGAACAGGGTGGCGGGGCCGCGGCAGGAGCCAGCCTGCCGGAGCCGGAAACCCGGGAAGGGACCCCCGGAGAAAACGAGGGGAAGGCCGCCGGAGAAGCCGAAGGGGAGGCCACCGGGCGCGGCGAGGTTGCCGAAGGCCAGGTCCCCGGCGATACCCCGACCGGCAAGACCCGTCCGGCCCGCGGCTATGAGAAAGATGACGACATCGTGACCCGGCAGGTCTGTGAACTGGCCGAACGGGAAGAAGACCCCGAGGTCCGCGAGCAACTGGAGCAAAAATGCAAAAGCCTGAAAGACAGTTAGCCCTGCTGGCCCTGCTGCTGGCCTTCGCCAGCGGATGCCAGACCGGCATGTCCGGCGTCTACGGAGGCCTGTTCGACGCGAAGCCGGCGGAGCCTGCGGGCGAGCCCGTGCCGGAAGAGTGGCACCTGGATGCCGGCATTGTCCGCTTCCGGGGAGAGGTCGACCCGGAAGACGTGGCCGAGGGCGACGCCTTCCCCCAGGTGCGGCAGGCCGAAACCCTGTACTTCCCCCAGCAGCTGCGCCAAGCGATGCTACGCGGGGGCGGCTGGCGGCACGTGTGGGTGGTGCCGGAACGCGCCGTTGTGGACCTGCGCATCGAGGGCACGATCCTGGAATCGAACGGCTCCGAACTGGAGCTGGAAATTCGCGCCACCGACGCGACCGGCGCGGCCTGGGTCGAGCGCGTCTACCGGCATGAATTCAGCGAAACCGACTACGCCGGCGAAGACCGGGCCCGGCCGATGGATGCCCTGTTCGACCGGATTGCCCGGGATCTCCTGCTCGAACGCGACCGCCAGGGGGTGGCGGCCATGAAGGAAATCCGCGCCGTGGCGGAATTGCGGTTCGCGGAGGAATTCGCGCCGCAGGCGTTCGCGCGTCATGTCGAGGCCCGCGACGGCCGGATGCGCCTGATCTCGCTGCCGGCCGAGGAAGACACGCTGTACCAGCTGGTGCTGCAGATCAAGGAGCGCGACGACCTCTTCGTCGAAACCCTGCAGCAATACTCGGAAGGCTTTGCGGACCAGATCGATGCGTCGTACCGCGACTGGGCCCGGCAAAGCTTCTACGAACGCCGGGCGCACGACGAGGGCGTCTCCGCCAGCGTGACGCAGGGGCTCCTGAGCGCCCTGGCCATCATCGGCGGGGTCGTGGTGGCGGCCGACTCGGGGTCTTCCGCGGAAGTCCGCCAACTCGGCCAGGTGCTGGTGGGCGCGGGCGCCTATGGCGCCTACGACGCTTACCAGGACTACGAAGCGACAGAAATCCACGAGGCCGCGCTCAAGGAGCTCGGGCAGTCGCTCGACCTGGAGGTGGCGCCCCAGGTCGTGCAAGTGGAAAACCAGTCACGGACGCTTACCGGGTCGGTCGAAGACCAGTACCAGCAGTGGCACGATATCCTGAACGAAATCTACCTGTCGGAACGGGGCGGCCTGAACTGATCCCGGCCGCACTGGCGCTGGCGGCCGGGCTGGCCGCTGGGACCGCCACGGCCGAGGACGTTCAGGACCGGGCGTTTCGCGCCCTGCTCGATGCGGACTGGGCCCGCGCGGCCGAGTTATGGGCGCAGGTGGACGGGCCGCGCGCCCGGGCGTACCGGCAGCAGGCCCGTTCGGAGCTCCAGTTCCAGCAAACCCGGCCCCTGCTGGACGAGGCCCGCGCGGCCCGGCAGGCCGAAGACTGGGCCGGGGCCGATGCCGCCTATGTCCAGGCTCTGGCCCTCTCCCCCGAGCTGAAGTCGGCGCACCAGGGACGCGCGCAGGTCGCCCGGTACATCGAGGCGCACCGGCGGCTGGAGGCCCTGAAGCTGCCGGACGGCTTGTACGACAAAGTCATCCGGGCCCGGGCGAAAGAGTGGCTGGCCTTCGTCCAGGAGAACAATCTCGACGACCGGAAAATCGCCGGGGCCCGCAGCGAACTGGTCGAGGCCCTGACACAGGCGCAAATCCCGGTCTCCCTGGTCCTCACCTCGGACAACCAGTCCGAGATCGAGATCTACGGCGTCGGAAAACTCGGACGGCTGGAACGCCAGACCTTGCAGCTGGTTCCGGGGGACTACATCGTCGTCGCCAACCGGCCCGGGTACCGGGATGCCCGCGCCACGCTGAACGTGCGCCCCGGCAAGGCCCTCACCCTGGATATCCGGTGCGCGGAGTCGATCCAGTGATTCTGGAGCACGAACCGGTCCCGGCCCGGCCGTACCAGCGGCCCCGGCAGGAACCGCGCGCCAAGCCCCCTGCGCCCCCCCGGTTCCGGAGGGCGGGGTGGGCGGTTGTGCTGCTGGCCCTGCTGACGGCAGGCGCCTGGGTCGCCGTAGAACACGCGCAATTCATCCGCTTCGAGACCGACCCCGCGACGGCCACGGTGCAGGTCGAAAGCCCGCACCTGGAGGCGGGCGGACAGGTCCTGCTCTGGCACGGCCGGCACGCCGCGACAGTGACGGCGGAAGGCTACCAGTCCCGGCAGATCGAATTCGAGGCGGGCGCAGAGGCGCCGCGCATCGTAGCGGTCACCCTGGCGCCCCTGCCGGGCAGGCTTCGGGTGTCCACGGTCCCCGAGGCCGAAGGGGACGTCCAGGTCGACGGCGAACGCGCCGGGAAAATCGGAGCGATACTGGACGCCCTCGCGCCGGGGCGGCATGCCGTGCGGATCCGCGCAGAAGGGTTCGAGGTACACCGCCAAGACGTGGAGATCGAGGGGCGGGGACGGCTGACCGAGATCGAAGTGCGGCTGCAGAAGACCGCGGAGCCGGCCTGGCTGGCGATTTCCAGCACGCCGGAGGCCGCCGACATCGTGATCGACGGCAGCTGGCGGGGCCTCACGCCGGAGCGAGTGACGCTGACGCCCGGCACCGAGGTGGACATCGCCCTGCTGCTGCCCGGCCACACCCCAAACCGGAAAACCCTGAAGCTGGAAGCCGGCGAACAACGCCACGCGGCGACCCTGGCGCCGCGCCTCGGCACCCTGGAACTGTGGCCGACCCCGGCCAATGCGACCGTCCGCGTGGACGGGACGGTCGAACTCCGGCGCCAGTTGCAACTTCCGCAACGGGCGCATGCCGTTGAAGTCTCCGCGCCGGGCTACGTGACAAAACGGGTCACCGTGGTGCCGCATCCGCAGAGCCCGAAACAATTGTTCGCCGTCCTGCAGTCGCAGGCGGAGGTCGCGCACGCCCGGCGGCGCAAGTACGAGCAGGACCTGGGGCTGGTCTTCGTCGCGTTCCAGCCCCGCGAAGTCTTCGAGATCACCACCACGCGCCGCCGGATCCCGGTGCGCCTGACCCGGCCGTTCGCGATCCTGGACCGAGAGGTCACCAACGCCCTGTACCGGCGCTACCGGGCCGGGCACGATTCCGGAGAGGCCTTCGGCAAACGCCTGGACCGCCCGAGCCAGCCGGTGGTGCGGGTCAGCTGGGCGGGGGCCGCCTTGTTCGCGAACTGGATGAGCGAACAGGCGGGGGTGGCGCCGTTCTACCGGGTGCGCGACGGGCAAATCGTAGGGTTTGATGCGCAGGCGGCCGGGTACCGCCTGCCGAGCGAGGCCGAGTGGATCTGGCTGACCCGCTCCGGAAAACGGTACGCCTGGGGCGATTTCATGCCGCCCCCGGACCGGTTCGGCAACCTGGCGGATGCGTCTGCCGCGGACATCGTGCAACCGGTCCTGGCCGGCTACAACGACGGGCATGCCGTCAGCGCCGACGTGGGAAGCTTCCCGCCTTCGGGCCAAGGGTTGTATGATTTGCCGGGCAACGTGGCGGAATGGATGCATGACGTGTTTCTCGACAAGCTGCGGGTCTCGGCCCGCCCGGAGACGGAGCGGGTCAACCCGCTGGGCGAAGCCCACGGCCGGTACTACGTCATCCGGGGATTCGGCTGGCGCAACAGCGGGCGCAAGGAATTGAGCCTGAACAACCGCCGCTACGACCGCGAGCCCCGGGACGATGTGGGGTTCCGGCTGGCCTATTACCTGGACCGGCCATGAAGCGGCTCGGGTGGCTCCCCCTGTCCGCGGCCGCGGCCTTGGCGTGGGCCGAAGAGCCGCCAGTGCCGCCGGTGGAAGAAGAGGGCCGGCAGGTCATCGAGGTCCTGACCGAGGAAGACCTCAAGCCGGAGGCCCCGGCGATCACGCTCAAGCAACTCACCCCGAAGGAAACCATTTCCCTCGACCAGGCCGTGGATATGCCCAGTGACATCTAGAAACAACCGGACCGGGCGCTGGCGCGAACACGAAGTGTTCTGGCAATTGCTGGCCTTGGCGGTGTCTTTTGTGCTGGTGCATGCCGCGTACGAACTGGTGGTGCGGCCCGTCGCCTACGAGGAATTGCAGCGCCAGGCCGCCGCCGAAGAGTCGGCCGAACTTGCCGCGCCGACCTTGGGCGCGCGCATCGCCGTGGTCGTCAAGGACTACGAACAGGAAGCCTGCTTTGTCGCCCTGTTCTGGGCGCTGTCCATCATGTGGATGAAAGTGATGAAACTGCGCTTCGCACGACGGCTGCTGAGCCGGCGCGGACGGCAAGGCGAGGACAGTTTCCTGGAAACCCGGGAAACCGATCTGATCCTGCCCCAGGCGCAAGACCGGGCGCGCTTCACCGACGTCCGGGAGCATGCGCGGGGCCAGGGCTACGGCAGCACCGTGCTCTACCGGGCCGCCGACGCCTGCCTGGACCGCTTCTTCACGACGAATTCCGTGTCGGACGCCACCGCGGCCATGAAAGCCAGTTGCGAGATGGAGTCGGACCGGCAGGACACCGAACTGGCGCTGGTGCGCTACCTGACCTGGGCCATCCCGTCGCTGGGGTTCATTGGCACGGTGCGCGGGATCGGCGCCGCCCTGGGGCAGGCCGAAGAGGCCACGCGCGGCAACATCGGGCCGGTGACGGAAAGTCTCGGAGTGGCCTTCAATTCAACGTTTGTCGCCCTGCTGATCAGCCTGTTCATCATGCTGCTGCTGCACAAGCTGCAGGAAGCCCAGGAGTCGCTGGTGCTGGATGCCCAGGAGCATTGCCAGCATCACCTGCTGCGTTACCTGCGGGAGCGGACGCGGACAGATGAGCCCGCTGCTTAGGATCGACAGCTACGCGCTGGCACAGCCCGACGGCACCGACTGGCGGGCCGAGTGGTGCCTCGCCCACCGGGATTCAGCAAACGGCTGGCGCTTCGGTGCGCAGGCCGGCGAGCGGCTGCAACCCCGGCGCACCGATACCGAAAACAACGAATACCTGGAGGTGCCGGACCTCGACCTGGCGTATCTGCAACTGCGGGATTTCCTGCCCGAGGGAGAATGCGTGACCGATCTCTTAGTCAGCGGAGGGATCGACCGGATGCATCTCGAATCCCTGTTGGGCGTACTGGAGGCCCTGGAGCACACGCCCCGGCGCATCTTCCCGACCGCGCTGCTGGCGGCGCGGGACCTGGGGCCGGGACGCTACGGCATCATTGAGCTGGGACGCACCCGCAGCTGGATCAGCACCCTCGACGTCCAGCCCGACCGGGCACGACTGGAATCGGTCCAGACATACGGGGATTTCGGCTTCTACCACCTGTTTACCCAATGGATGGAGAGCGCGGCGGAAGCGTTCGCGGCCCAGCACCGTTTCGATGTGCACCGCAACCTCGCGGCAAACCGCGGACAGTTGTTCGAACAAATGCGCCAAGGCTTCGCCAGCCCGTCCGGGCCCATTCAACTCAGCCTGGATGCCCAGGCCGTGACGCTGGACCGGGACGCCTTCCAGGCCCGTTGGCCGAAGCCCGCCCTCGACACGGCGGGGCTGGAACTCCGGTTGCTGCCTCCGCTGGCCCAGGTGCTGGCACTGCCGGAACAGGGACTGGGCCTCCCCCTGTGCGCCAACCCCGCGCCCCGGGCGCTCTCCGGCCTAGACGACGCCACCGCGCCGGAGGACGGGCACGCCCAACTGTGCACCGCCCTCTCCCGCTGAATGTCCCGCCGCCGCCGTTTCCTGAACCCGTTCGGCCTGGCTTTCCTGGATGTCATGTCCTGCGGCCTGGGGGCCGCCGTCCTGCTGTTTTTGATCATCGATCACAACCTGACCGAACTCGCGCAAGCCTCGGAGAGCGGCGAGGGAGACATGCAGCTGCTGGAGCAATCGATCCAGGAGCAGGAAGAACGGATCGCCGAGCACCGGAAGCAGATGCGCCAGCTGCAGCGCGAGCTGGAAAGCCTGGCGCAGCAACGCGTGGCCGCCATCACCACCCAGGCCGAACTGCGCGCCCGCCAGCCGCAGGCCTCCGACACGGCCCGGCTGGAACAGGAACTGCGCGCGCGCAAAAAGAGACTCCAGGACGCGGAGCAAAGCAAGCAGCTGCGCGCAAAACAGGGCGAAGGGCAACGCCAGTACGTGGCAGGCTTCCGGGTCGAGGGTCGGCGCATCTTGATCCTGCTGGACCGCTCGGCCAGCATGCAGGACGAACGCATCGCCACGATCGTGCGGAATAAGTTTCTCCCGGTCAAGTACCAGATCGAGAGCTACAAGTGGCGCTGGGCGCGCTCCATCTTCGAGTGGGTCCTCGCGCACCTGCCGCAACAGGCGCAATACCAGGTCTGGGGGTTCAGCACGACGGCGGCGCCGGCATTGCCGAGGAGCGGGTGGGTGCCGGCCAAGGACGGGAAACGGATGGAAGAGGTGATCTCGGCCGTGCAGGGCTGGGTGCCCTCAGGGGGGACCCGGCTCGATACAACGCTTAAGAAAATCGCCCAGATCAAGCCGAGGCCGGATGCGGTTTACCTGATCACGGACGGCCTGCCGACGCAGGGGAAATCCTGGTTCAAGAAAAACCGGGTGAGCCCTTCCCAGCGCATGGAGTTTTTCCGGGAGGCCACGGGGGGCATCGCGGGCCCGCCTTTCAACATCGTCCTGCTTCCGCTTGAAGGCGACCCGGCCGCGGCCGGGGCCTACTGGGGGTTGGCGATGAGAACGAACGGGCAATTTTTAGCCCCGGCGGAGGACTGGCCATGAGGCGCGTCCGACGGCAAGCCGACAACCACCTGTCGTTCCTCGACGTCGTCAGTTGCGGGTTCGGGGCCATGGTGCTGTTGATCCTGATTACCAAGAACACCGTGGGCGAGCCGGTGGAAGACCTCCGGGCCCAGATCGAGACATTGCAGGAACAGCTCGCCCGGGTCATCCGGGTCCGGGCCAGCCTGGCCGCGGAACAACTGGTGGCGCAAACCCGGGTGTCTGCCCAGCGAGAGAAACTGCAAGACGACCGGGAAACCGTCGAGGAAGCACGGCAGGCCACCGCCAGCGCCCGGGCACAGGCCCTGGTCGAGGCGGATCTGAAGAGCGCGCTGCAACGCCTCAACGAAGAAATGAAACGGCTGAACCTGACGGCATCCGAGCCGGATGTGATCGGCGGCATCCCGGCCGACAGCGAGTACATCATTTTTATCGTCGACACGTCCGGCAGCATGAAACGGTTCGCCTGGGACGCCGCCAAGCGGCAGCTGGTGGCCCTGCTGGACGCCTATCCGAAAGTGCGCGGCCTCCAGGTGATGAACGATATGGGGACCTACATGTTCAACGGCTACCAGGGGCGCTGGATCCCGGACACGCCTGCGCGGCGGAAGGTCCTTCTGCAGCGTTTCGATTCCTGGCATTCATACAGCAACTCGAGCCCCGTCGAGGGCATTCTGGAAGCCATCAAGCGGTTCCGCATGAAGTCCGACAAGATCAGCCTGTACATCTTCGGCGACGAATACACCGGCGAGTCGATCCAGCAGGTCGTCGACACGGTGGAGGATCTCAATTACCAGGGCGGCAAGCGGCAGGTCCGCATCCATGCGGTCGGGTTTTTCACCCGGGCGCAAATCGAGAAGATCGACCCGAAATACGCCGACACGACCAGCCGGTTCGCCGCGCTGATGCGGGAGTTGACCCGGCGCAACGGCGGGACATTCCTCGGGATGACGGTGGACTGATCGCCCAGGAGAAGGGGTCCCCTGTCGAATTATGCTGTTTTTATGACCTAAATGTCGAAAAAGCCATTCTGATGTCGAATTTGCTATAAATTTGAGTAGAGTTTTTCTAGCTAATGTGGGATGACAAGTATCCGTCGAAACTTTTAATTTTGTCTTTATACTGGGTTAGGAAATCTGATTCTATAGATTCTTGTACAGCGCTTGATCCAAGAATCGTATCTGACCAGCTTGAAAGCTTTTTAAAGCTCTGAGAATTAAATATTGGAACAATATTATTTATGACTTCATATCGTATCAGTAATGGAGCATATGCGGCATCTACAAGCGAGAATTGTTCGCCATTAAAAAATGGCTGATTATCCAAAGCATTCTCTACTAAGTGTAGTTTACTAATGATTTGATCAGCTTGCGCTTTAAACTCTTTTTCGGTTTGTTTTAAAAGCAGCAGGTACTGATCTATGATGCATGTAGATCCAAATTCAATCCATGCACGATTGTATGCCAGCTGGAGCGGGTTTTCTGGCCGTAACTTGATCGGTGTAACATCATCTATGTACTCACAGATAACCGCTGATTCAAACAGGATATCTTTTTCACCTATCTTTAGAAGCGGAACTTTTTTTAATGGTGAGATTTTGTTAAACCAGCCTGGTGGATTCTCCAAGTCCACATTAGTGATTTTATAGTTTATGTTTTTATGATTTAAAACTATCACCGCCCTTTGTACAAAGGGACATAGTTTTAAGCTGATTAATTCTAGTTCTTCCAATTTTCTTTTTGTAAATTAATGCACAAAATATTGCATGCAATTTCTATTGTGCCAATGCCATACTTTCCTCTTTCTGAATTTGAGTGTCTTTGAGTTTGGTTCCAATAAGATGCTTTGCCAACCTCTTGCTTTGCCCAATAATTGTAAGTGTCGGAGGACGTACCAGGGGTAATGGGAAAGTGCTCGCATCCGAGACATATAAGTTATCAAATGCATAAGTTTTTAGATCGGAATCCAAGTGATCACCTATACGTACTGTTGCACATGGATGTGTTCCTCTTGGGGGGTTCCAAAAAATAGTGTTGGGATCACATCCCGCCTTCATAAGAATACTTTTGCTGGTACTGAACCCAATGTTTGCCCGGAGGAAATCATCATGCAACAAAGGCATACTAATCTGTCCATCCGGTGCCACATAGCCTTTAAGACCTTCTTTTATCTTAACCATAATTCCTAGCATGCGCGGAAACTTGGGCACTTTCTTTAAATGCCTCCAACCTTTGTAATATTGAGTAAGCGCAAATAGCCCAAATGGCTGAGTGAGTGTCGAATACATCAAACCATTCTCATCGTCACAACAGCTGATCGTCATGGGTGGATCACCAGTATTTCCTTTCTCTTTGATGACACCATATACAACAAATGTAGTATCTACACCCAGTGCATCTCCAGCATTATGAATGCCTGAATTTTGTAGAATTCTAGGTGTGCCAATTCCTCCAGCACAAACAATAACGACCTTGCCATTCAGCCTGAATCTTTTCCCGTGTACTTCAGCATATACTCCGGTTGCTACGCCATCTTCAATCTCAACATTATGGACGTTACACTCGGTAATAACTTCCGCACCGGCCTCAATAGCTTGATCCAAATATTCATTTGCAGTCCACTTACCTCCACATCGACAACCAAACATGCATTTATCACCGCAATCTAATTCAGAGTAACACCGCTTTGGATGAATGAATTTTGTTTGGGGCACCCAGTCCATGCCTAGATCTCTGCCTGCTTCTCCGATACGTTGTGATGCAGCGCCAGTGAGTTCTTCAGGCAACGCCTCAATCCGGAGCTCATCAATGGTTTCGTTAACTTCAGACTCTATATCTACACCCGTTTTATCAAACCACCAAGATGGAGGGCCTGAAGCAGCACTTGCAAACATGTTGGTTGCCCCCCCAGTAAGCATCGGGCGGACAATTGTGACCCCTTCCTTAGATTTTAAAAAGCCCCGCTTTTCGGTGTAGATAAAAGGTCCTGCGACAGTTCCGTAATACCATTTACCTCGATGATCTTTCCCATACTCCAGTACGACTACTTTTTTCCCTGCCCTTGCCAGTTCTCTTGCAACAGCTGATCCTCCCGGGCCACTTCCAACAATTACGGCATCATATTTCTTGCTGTTAATATCATCGGCCAAATCCATAATATTTTGTACCGGTTCGATCGGTGAAGGGCGTTTTCTTTTTAAAGAATTTTCATCAAAACCCTCTCGTTTTAATCGGGTAGAATTTTTTAGGTCTTCTACAGTTCCAAGCTCATGATGTTTCATGTTGTGCACCCATGTGTAGCTGATAAAATCCCAATCACTGAGTTCTTACTTGCCATATTTGTTCCAATAATTTTCAAACAGCTCCTCTTCGTTCAACGCACGAGGATGTACGGGACGTGAAACCCAGGTTACATTCATAAAGTTTCTAACATTGACATTTTCGGTTGTGATATTCCCTCCCCATGTCCCACAGGAAAGTGACAATGTATAGGGCAATCCGTTTCTGGGACTGCCTGCTCCTTCATTAAGATTTTGATTCACGATGACTCTTGCTGTTTTTGTATTCAAGGCCACATAGTTGATGTTTGCTTCAGATTGTGAATGTATTCCGCATGTGTGTCCCAAGCCCTGATAATTCGTGATTCTATTTACAACATCTACCGCATTTTCAATTTTACCCGAATATTGATAGACGGCTAAAACAACGGACAGTTTTTCTCCAGAGAACGGATGGCCTTCTCCAATTCCGGTTTCTTCTACTAACAGAAAGCTTTTGTCAGGCTGAACATCAATTTGTGCCTTCTTTGCAATTGACTCTGCAGATTTCGCGATGATTTCAGGAGATGGGATATGGGCATCTTTTGGCCACATAACCTTTTCAAGGCTACTTTTATCTGATTTATTACATAAATAACCACCCAGTTCTATCAACTTGTTTACTAGTACTTTGTAGATATCTTGATGAACTACTATGGCGTTATCCGCCAAGCAGCTTGTTGCAAAATCAAATGTCTTTGCCTTTGCAATCATATCAGCGGCATCGTTGAGGTCTGCGGTTTCATCCACGATATGTACCGCATTCCCTACACCTACTCCATATGCAGGAGTCCCTGAGCTATATGCGGCTTCCACCATACTCATGCCCCCCGTTGCCACGATGAGATCTACATTTCCCATTAGCACTTTTGTCTTTTGAATTGAAGGGCTGGTTATCACTTGTGCCAGGTCTTCAGGAGCACCAACGCGAGTACAACCTTCTCGTATGCATTCGACTACTCTAGCTGAACTTCTTTTTGTCCTTGGGTGTGGCGCTATGATCAACGCGTTTCTTGCTTTAATCGCGCCTAATGCCTTGACGGGCGGCGTTGCATCAGGACCTGTTGCCGGAATAAGTGCGCCAATTACACCCACGGGTTTAGCGAGCTTTGTAATTCCGGTCTCAGGGTCCTCTTCAACTACGCCAACAGTCTTGATTGAACGCATATCCGCCAATGTTCCTATTACGCGATTGTAAATTTTTGTTACTTTATCAGCGTAATTTCCAAACTCACCCTCATCAACAGCCATGCGTGCCAATTCTTCTCTATTTTTGATAACGCTCCAGGCAATTGATGTCACTAATTCATCTACTTGTTCTTGCGTATAGGAATTTACTTGCAATTGTGCAAATCTGGCATTCTCCACCAACTTTAAAATTTCGCGCTCATCACTATCCGTCGACATTGCACTTGTTTGCAAGTCAGGAATAGTTGTAGTTTTAACTTCTGTCATTTATTGATTCTATATCTAACTAAACAAAACGGGCTCTCCTCCTGTATGTAAAAACACGGCTGTTTGAACGTCCTTGTAGAAGCCATTATCTATCAAATCTGAAAGTCCGGCAAACGCTTTCCCTGTATACGTCGGATCAAAAAAAACACCTTGCTTGATTGCAACATCTTTAATTGTTTCATTCCCTTCAATACTTGGTATCCCGTATCCATCACCAATGTAGCCCTCACGGATTACTATCTCCTCCAAATTTATGTTTACTGCAACATTCAATACTATGGCGGCTTGTTTTACTAAATTATGAACAATTTCCTTTAACTCCTTGGCAGGCCGACTCACTGTAAAGCCTTCGATTCGCCAAGGATGGTCATACAAGATTCGTGCAAGTACCCAACCAGCTAGAGTCCCCCCAGAACCCACTGCAAGCGTTACAAGATCGACATTGATTTCTTTGCTCTGGCACTGCTCAAATAATTCCTTCGCCGCAAACACGTGAGCGATGACCCCTAGTGCACATGCTCCTCCTCGTGGGATTGAATAAGGACGGGCATCACCATGCCTCAGTTCTTGCTCAACAAGTCGGATCATTGTATCCACCGAGCTTCGATCCGTATCGTGTGTAAATCTGGTTTCTGCTCCCAACAATTTGGTCAGGTAATAATTGCCTGTAATTTCTTTGGGGGGGCTACCCCAGTAGATAGCAATACAATTCAGATTTAAATAAGCTGCCACTGCTGCCGTTGCACGTACATGATTGGATTGTACGCCTGCACCCGTAATTAACGTTTTCGCCCCCCTCTTTAATGCGTCTGCCGCTATGTATTCAAGTGTCCTGATTTTATTCCCCCCATAACCAAATTCGATGAGGTCATCGCGTTTAACCCATAGCTCAATATCATTGAAGTTTTTTTCCAGTTTTTTAAACCGCTGCAAAGGAGTGGGAAATTGTGCGAACTCACAACGGCTGATTTTCAGCAAATCATCAGATGCGAGTGTTTGAGTACTCATATTTTGTTTAGCACTCTATCCACCATCGCTGTACATAAACCAAGACGATTTTCATTTTTAAAAATCTCATCGATATCTTCAGCACTTAGATTGGATGAAATTTGAGAGTTATTCAAAACAGCCTCTCTGAATGAAATTCCTTTCTTACGCGCATTCATTGCTTCCTTGTAGACTATTTTTTGAGCCTGGTTTTTCCCCAGTTTTTTGGCTAACGCCAGCATTACACCTTCTGAAAATATCTGTTCGCCACTGATTTCTAAGTTCTCTTTCATTTTCAGTGTTTGTACTTCCAGGTTTGACAATATTAATTTCAGTAACTCTAGAGATTTTCCCGATACTAAAGTTATGAGCGGCAGGACATGCCATTCACTTTTCCAAGATCGACCATCTCGTTCATGATCAGTGACTAAGCCCTCAAAAAGAATTGCAGCATTATGGCGGACGACTCTGGCAAGCGTTCCCAGATGTTCGGATACTTCCGGGTTTTGTTTATGCGGCATCGTAATGCTGCCTACGGTTTCTATAGGCGTAATCTCAATGAGTTCTGCAATTTCTGTTCTTTGCAAATTATAAATTTCATGACCGATACGATCTGCAGTTCCAGTTATCAGTACTAATAACTGGCCCCATTCTGCAAATACATCCCGACTTGAAATCCAGGAGATAATGGGGTCACGTAATCCGAGGCGATTACAAAATTCCTTTTGAACTTCTAGGCCGTGGCGGCCCAACGATGAAAGTGACCCAACGCCTCCACACAACTGCCCCTCGTCCATTCGGTTACCCAATTGCGATAACCGAGTTCGATGACGATCCAGTTCACACGCCCAGCCCGCAACCTTAAATCCAAATGTGATAGGCAGCCCGTGTTGCCCATGCGTACGCCCTGGCATGATCGTGTCGCGATGCTCGCTCATAAGATTTTTGGTAATAGAACATATCGTATTTATCTCTAACAAAAACTGTTCCCTGACATCTCTCAAAGCGATCGAAAACCAGGTATCTGTTACATCTTGTACAGTTGCGCCAAAATACAACCAGTTTCTTACATCTTCGTCTCCACGCTTTGCCAAAGCATTGATAAAGCCCTGCATGGAATGGCCACTTTGTTCAAATCCTTCTTTGATGTCATTAAGTAATTCGCTATCGATCTCGACTTGACTGCAGAATTCCTTAATTGAATTTCCAGCTGATTTTGGTATTAACCCAAATTTTGACTGGACTTCTGCTAGGACCGCTAATATTTCCAGCCAAGTTCTGATTCTTGATTTCTCATCAAAAATTTTTCGCACGGATTCCGTACTCCAGGAATTCTGGTATATAGAGGATTCTATGAATAATGAAGTCATTGGGCTTGATTGATGATGGTATCCATGTGTTGTGACAATGCATTTTCTGCTTGTTTAATTTTTTCCCGTTCATTGTCTGTCCATTTTTTATAATAATTAATCTCTTGTTTACTGTATTCAATCATCTCCTTGATCCTTTCTTTAGACGTACCCCCTAACCCGGACTTTTTCTCAATTGCAACATGCGGAGAATTCAGTATCTCGAGGATCTGCCTGGAGCATGAAATTGGGCGACCTACTACATCGCTTGCAGCTTCATTTAATTCTAGTTCCGTCAACTCGAATAAATGTTTTTTAAGGTGGATAAAATTTCGGACAATTTTTCCAACAATCTTATGGGCGGTTCTATAATCCAAATTATTTTCAACTGAAATTTGTTCAGCTAGTTCCGCGGCCATCGCGTAGCTTTCCCTTATTCTGTTTACTGCATTTGAAGTTTTGAACTGCAATCCCTCCACCACATTTTTTAACAAGCCAATTCCTTCGATGGTTTTCTGAAGCACAGATGGAATTTCTCCGTACAAGAACAGGCGATTATCAATCTGTCCAGTTGGTGTGCGCTGCGACACAACCACCATATTCTGCATGCCAATAACCTTATTTGCCAGCGCTCGAATATACGCTAAAGCATAAGGATTTTTTTTCTGCGGCATAATCTTACTTGCTCGTGAACAAGAATCTTGCAACTCAATGTAGTTGAATTCTTCCGTCACGAAATACAGTAGATCTTCGCAAAAGCGGTCCAGCGTAACTAAAATTGAAGTTGCAACTGACGCGATCTCGATGGAAATATCAGCTTGCCACATTGCGTCTCTTGCATGCATGACAGGCCTCGCAAAGCCTAATAAGCTTGACAGCTTTTCCCTGTCAATCTGAAGAGTTGACCCGTTTATGCCTCCACACCCTGCTGGACAGCAATTGACCCTTCCATAAAGTGATTCAATGCGCGCAAGATCACGCATCAGCATGAATACAAATGAATGTAAATAATGCCCGAATGTCGTTGGCTGTCCCGGCTGCATATACGTGTAATCCGGCATAACTGATGCCTTATGCGCCGACACCTGTACCATCATTACCCGCATCAAGGCTGTTATTTCATCAGCAAGGTCAAGCAAAATCTTTTTTATTGTTAAATGATAAGCGACCGTAGTGCTTTCTCTACGCGCTCGGCCTGCACAGAACCAGCCTACTGCGCTTGAGTGCTGTTCCAACCAATTTTCTCGATTTGTAAATAAATCACCGAATTTAGGGTCGGGTTGGAAATCCGTTGGATTCTCCTGTAATTTTTGCAATGCCTTCAACAGGTCAGCGCCTACTTTTTTCTTGATAACCTTGGCCTCAACCAATCCTATTACATGTGCAATATCCACCCGATTCATTTCTTCCGACAAGCAGAGTTGTTCTTGAAGCTCACTCTTAAAAGCACTGGTAACTAATATATCTTCGGGAGGCTGTGATAAACGGCCTTGGGTACACAAAACGGCATCGGAGTCTGAAAATCTGTCACTCATTTCTTTGCAGGCTCTTGTAGTATTTGGGTTGTATCAGAGTTTTCTACTGAATCAGGGTCCCACATTCCACGCTGGGTAGACTCGTCGGCAACTTCTCTTAAGGATTCATATTGAAGTCCCAAGCGTAATGACTCTAACGACAAGACGTCCATGGGGCTTATATTTCCAAGGTTTACATTTGGACCAATTTGTTTGATCAGGGTGGCCTGTTGTTTTCTTAGGGGGGCTTCCCAAATGACCTTTTCTTTTTTTTGCCCAACTATCGATAAGATTTTCTCAAATAATTCGAGCTTCAAATCTCCATTTTGGTCAAATATGCCGATTTCGCGCCCGGATTCTCTTGCATCCAAGATTACATACTCAGCACCAAAATATAAATCTTGCAGAATCAGGTCTGCGAGTTCTTCAGGGCTTGGTTGCTTTGTGGGATCCTTTTTACCTACCTCTGTAATTGGAATCAATCCATTGTCTAGCGCACACAAGATTGCGTTATGCCTGCGCTTAATGGGCAGCGTGATCGTTCCATCTGAAATTTCGACTGAACGGAATCCAATCTCTTTGGCACGCAGCATGTACGATTGACAACTTTTCTGAATAATCGCAGCCTCCAGCAGCGTACCTCCAGGAAATGTATTGATGTTGTATTGATTTAATGTATCGAGCTTTTGACGGAGTATGTTTGCAGGCATCACGGCAGATACTCCATAACTACACTTCCAGTGCTCAATATACTCATTCGAAACCAGAAGCAGATCCTGCAACATCTGCGGCCCCATACACGTATCGATAACCATCGTCATACCAACGTTTTTTTGCCGCTCTACACGCTCTTTCATGAATTCACTTATGACTTGAATCCCATCCCAAGCAGACTTAGACATACTCAACCTCACTCGAAATTTCTCGCAAAGCTTGTTCTACCATAGTGAGATCAGCACCCCAGGGAACAACCATCAGGTCCCCATCTCTTTCAATCTCGAACTCAAGTAGACAACACTTCAATAGTGTAGGCACTCCAGCTTCTTGTCGAAGCTTGCGCGGACACATCTCAACCCGGGGTGGCTCATCTCCATAATAGTGTCGATGAAATTGAAGACTTCTTTCACATCCTATTAAAACCCAGTTTTTGCGTTGCTCGGGACGCTCGTCCAAGAAATATACAGGTTTTTGTAGTTGATCCATCCCACCTGATCTGCAAGGCAGCAAGTAACATTCAGGATCTACACTGTCACATAGCTCTCTTACGTCAATGGCTTTGAATTCAACAAGAATGGGAGGCAAATCAGCATAACTTAATACCTGTACTACCAGGTCATATAATTTTGGTGGAGAAGGTGGTTCGACTTCCAGTACCTGAAGCACAAGCGGGTCAGGACGACATATGAAGTTGATATGGTCATACTTGCCTTCAACAATGCATATTCCATCTTTTTTTACTTGATTGCGAAAAGCAACTTCAGCCAAGGCAGATCGATTCGCGCAGTCAACACTGCTGTCTTGAACGTAAATGCAGTTTTCTGGAAGGCCTAGAATTTCAACATGAGTTATGTCTGAAAATAGCGATTGATCATCAGACTTTTGAATGGCAACGACTGCATTTCCCTGGTTGCCCCCTTTGAGCACAATAAATTCTGTACGCCGATACGCTTCTTTCCCCAACAAGTACGACTGCAACGCTTTCTCGGACATCTCTCCAGCGTATTTCTGAGCACTGGTTTTGCGATAAGGAATTGGAACAATATTGTTTTTGTTTCGATACCTGGCCGAGAAATCTGTTTGTTTCATGCTCGTTTGGGATTGTTCAACAGATTGCTGCATTTTTAGGCTCTTCCAATGTCAATGAGCGGTCCCCGGGTAATAGCTCCTTTTCATGAATCCGAAGTGGATCAAGTTTTCGGATGATCGAAAGCACTTCTAAAGAAGGAAGCGAAACTGTTTTAACCTCTTTCTTCATTCTTGGTTCAAATTCAGTATTTTCCAGAACATCGTCTACAGTGGTGTGCGGATAGAGAGCATTCAATTGCAAATGCCCGTCCTGGTCGAAATCAAAAACGCCTAAATCCGTAACGAGACACTGTGGACCGTTACCCTGGTACCCAAGTTGCCTGCGAGTAATCCCATCAGCGTTCTTATGACCAAAACCGGTGACATAGTCACACTGCGAGACGATCCGATAGCGGCGCTTTCCTTTTACTGGCTCTGAACGATGTGCGGCAGTCCACAATGTTATATTTTTTGCATTGCAGGACAGGTTACAAGCGCCGCCACCCCCCGGCAGTTTCAGCTTTAAGGTTTTACGGCCCAGCTGAGTGACATTGGTATTGCCCCAACGATCGATTTGCAGGCCTGACAAAAACATTCTCCCCAAGCGCCCACTTGCAGACAAATCGAATAACTCACCAATGCTTAGGTGGCATTCAGAGTTTCGGTCATGTACCCAGTCGTTAGTCGTGGGAGCTATGAAAGGAGGATCTGGATTGACTCCATAGGTAGCACCAGCTACCAGCACCAAATTAGGGGCGTATGCCCTTTTGGCAACATGCAATGCAATCTGAACTAATGGTGATCCAAATCCATGGAACACTAATGTGTCATCTTCAACAGTTCGCGCCAGTTGATCGATCAGTAGCTCGCCCAGCGTGCAATTCTTGTCCATATTTATGTACTTTCCTTGTATAACTCCATCCAGGCATCAGTTGACTCCTTCCAGCTAGATAGTCTTACACGTGTATCTTCTCCGCCAATGCGATGCAGGTATTCTTCATGACTTTCACATTCATATACGAAATCTTTCAAATATTTTTTCTCGAACGCTGTTGAACCTTCCTTCGCAGCAGACATGTATAACTCGGTATGTTCACGATCATAGGCATAAAATGGATAGCAAGCGGTCGGATGAGCGCCCATGGGTGCTTCAGCAATGTAGGACACATAAAAGTACGGAATATTTGCACCACCGAGGCGTTTCAATTCTTCATTCGTTACGATCTTTTCCACTGTTGCCAGTACTGTTCTTGATGCCTGCGCAAACAGCAAGTCAACGACTGGAGGACCTTCAATCCTCAAATTGCCATGCAAGTCGGCATATTGGGCATGAATAATTGCCACATCCGGTGTAAGAGGTGGGACAACTAATATGTCCTCTCCCGAATAAGGACTCTGTATCGTTTTATAGCTTGGATGATTTTTTTCAAAATCGGTACCTCTTACTGATTGAATGGGCATAAATGGTAAGCCTTGTATCGAGGCACGAAGTTGTTGAACAAGCGTATAGCAGCAATTGTCCTGAATTTCTATTTCACCACTTTCACATCCTCGTCGATAGTTTTGCGCCATGCCAAAATCTTGTTCAAACCCTACATAACTTTCTTGCGACGCAGAAACCGCATTTGCACCACACAGCAAATCGATGTCAATGCCGTGTGCAGAACCGACCACTGTCAAACCGTTAACACGATTGCGGATGATTGAACGGATCAGAGCCATCGGCTCACGCGATGACAAGCCACCTCCGACTGCTACACAATCTCCGGATCCAACTTGTGAAGCTAGTGCTTCAATGCTGGTGAATTTGTCCTCTGCGGTCGAGTGGAGGATCAACACACAATTACACTACGCAGCAAGGGCAGGTCCTATGAGAATCATGGTCGCATGGATCTTTCGCCCAGGGATGTGAATGATGATCTTCGTGTATGGGATTTGCGCGATCATTTTTACAGACCGCGCAAACCCACACATCAGGAACTTTCGCACCAGTCATAACCATGCCTTTGAACTCCCGTTCACAATCCGGACACCATAAGGTTAGAACTGACATGAATACAGAATCTCCATTAACTTTATTTTCGATCAGTGCATCATGCGGCTTTCTTTGATTCCTTTTGCAATTCTTCACGCACGATTTTTGTTCCTTCAACAAGAGCACGCATTTTTTCATAGGCGATGTAGCGCCAAAAGTGAATAAGGCCACAATCGGTTGTAACCCCAAGGCGGTCGGCAGGAACATACTTGAGCAGGCCCCGGATACGATCAGCTACTTGGTCAGCGGTTTCAACAATCGTGCTCTTGACATCGATGACCCCTGCCCAAAAGTACAAGTTATCCGGCAGCGGATGTGTTTTCAGAACATCCAGTTCGCCCTCACATCTGCCACAGTTTTCTATGTTAATGACATCTAGGTTCGCCTCATAACATTTCGGTACGATGGATTCAGCTCGATTCGCTGGATTTTCACCTGCTCGCTTGGTGATATCAAAATCCTCTGCTCCTTCCTCCATGTAATACCCGTAAGTCCCTTTGTAGTTTCCCCAGCAGACATGTGTGACAATCTTGGCGTTTTTGACACCTGCCACACATCGGTTGTAGGCCTCTATCGCCCAATCTTCAAAAAGGTAAGGCCATGTAAACTCGTCCAATTGAATGAAGTCCACACCCATCTCGTCCAATTCAAGGAGTTCTTCGTTCAGTGCTACGGCAATCGCCATCGCTCGATCATAACTGGACTTGTAGTAATAATCATTTGTACATTGAGCCAAGGCTTGCACCCCCGTGTATTGCACTTTAATCGGTTTGTCAGTAGCCCGTTTCAATGCCCTGGCCTGTTGAATCATGATGGGGCCGTAGCGTTT
Source organism: uncultured candidatus Poriferisulfidus sp. (assembly GCA_965214545.1). Classification (GTDB taxonomy): domain Bacteria; phylum Pseudomonadota; class Gammaproteobacteria; order Poriferisulfidales; family Poriferisulfidaceae; genus Poriferisulfidus. The sequence goes on from OZ243950.1 coordinate 1,156,117, forward strand.
GATTTCTTGATGGCAGGTCGCGGAGTGTAAGTCACTATAAAGTGGTGTAGCCAGGTATTCCCCATGCATGCTGTAGCCAAGACGCTTAAGGTAGTAGTACACGATTTGATCAACATAATTATCGCCTTGTACCCGGCCATCCGAAATAATATCCAGCCCTGCCATTTCTTGATCGTGCGCCATAGTGGCTATTGCGTCTTCCAATGCTTCTCGCTCTTTCGCATCCGGTGGCGCCTGGTCTCCCGAAAAATTGGTCGCCCACAATGTATCCCACCAACGTGGGTTGGGATAATTACCTACAATACTGGTAGGTATAAGTATCTCTTTATCTCTAATTTTCATAATGATACCTCTCTTGGGTCTGTCTCTGGATTCTTGAGTACTACTTAAGTACTAGGCTGTATTTTATGCCTTTAAATTTCAAAAGATAGTCCCTGTGTTAGGCTCGCTGCATATTGGAAGCCAGACTTAGAATTCGTTTGCTGGACCGAACGAAAAAGGGTGTCCAGAAAAGCTTATGTAACGTTATGTAACTGCTGATTTGCTTTTTGCATTAACTAATGCTTGGCGTAATCCTTCTTCCAAAACCGGATGATAGATAGGCAGCTGTAATAGCTTGTGTAATGGAATTTCATTTTGAATGGCCATCATCAACAAATGTGCAAAACTTTCCGCACCTGGGGCTATCATTTCTGCACCGAGAATATGATCGTTTCTTGAATTCACATAAACCCGTACAACGCCATGGTTCTCCCCTTTTAAAGTCGCACGCCCTTGCAGAGAAAAATCGAATTCACCAATCACACACTTGTCCTGGTCGAGTTCGTTTAATGACTGGCCTACTCTGGCTATGGGTGGGTCAGTAAAAACTATATTTAAAGCAGGCTTTGCAAGTTTTTTCTTTTTAGTATGCATCGCATTGTGCACCGCAACTCTTGCTTCTTCTGCGGCTTCATGCACCACCATTTTTTGGGAACTAACATCACCGGCCACATAAATTGGGAAATCATTTATCTGCAACGTGTCGGGGTCATATAACGTGTTTGCTGTGTCCGTGGTATCTAGGCCTAGTTTTCCCAAGTTCAATTGATCAATATTGGATTCTCTTCCAGCACACAACAATACTTGGTCAACTTCTAATCGACCATTTTTCCACTCAATCAAGAACTTCCCTGCTTGCTCAGTTACTTTTTCAATCTTGGTATTAAAATGAATCGGGTAGTACTGCTGTTGAAGAGAAAGTGCATGATGAAAAACTTTTTCATCCTGTATTCCTGCTATTGTTTTATATTCTTCATATACTTGTACTTTCACTCCCAATCTTGCAAGAGCTTGAGCAAGCTCTACCCCGATAATACCCAGCCCGACAACAGCTATGCTATCGGGTAGCTTTTCTTGTTCAAAAATATTGTCAGTAGTTAATATTTTGGATTTCACCTCTTCAAATAAATCCGGTATTCTTGGCCTTGAGCCGTTTGCAATAATTATATTGTTTGCCGATATTTTTTCCCCATTGACTTCAATAGTATTAGTATTAACAAATTTTGCAGTCCCTTTGATTCGAGGAAATTTTTCACTCCCTTTAATTGCTCTCTTGACGAAATGATCTCTAAGTGTACGCACTTTTTCCAGCACAGAAGCAGTATCAATTTTGAATTGATTTTGTTGGATAAAATTATCTTTAGTTAAAGACTGAAGATTATTAACCTTCTTTGCTATTTCAATTAGCCCTTTAGATGGCATACATCCCGTCTTTGCACACGTCGTGCCTCCATCTCCCTCTTCTATCAGCAAATATTTGGCATTCAATTTTTCCAATTGTTTGGCCGCTGCAATACCTGCGGTTCCTGCACCAATTATCAACACGTCATACATGGGGACTTATATACCTGACTTGACAAGCTAGGCCGCCAGCCGTGAGTATACATTTTGACGGTTCATCGGGGGGGCTAATGCCCACGCCCCTCGCCGTCCAGACGCCCCAGTCCCCGAGGCCAAGATATTCAACGCGGCGTTCACGTCCGCGTTGGCCGTGTGCCCGCAAGCGGTGCACTTGAATTTCGATTGTTCCTTCCGGTTCTCCCGCGACACATGCCCGCACCGGTGGCAGGTCTGGCTCGTGTAGGCCGGATTCACCGCCTCCACTACCGCCGCCTTATATTCGATCTTTCGCCGCAGGGCGCCCCAGCCGGTCCCCCGAATCTCCCGGTTCAGACCCGCCTTCTGCCGCACATTCGTCCCCGGGTTCTCTACCGTGCCCCGGGCAGACCGCGTCATCGCTTCCGGGTTTAGGTCTTCGATCACGACCTGCCCGGCGGTGTTCGCCAAGGTGCGGCTAACCTGATGCTGCCAATCCTGCCGGGCGGTGGCAATCTTGTGTTGCGTCTTGGCCAAGCGCCGGCGCGAACGCGCACGCCGATTCGACCCCAGCTTGCGCCGCGCCATCTGCCGCTGATACCGCTTCTTGCGCGCCTCCAGGCGCGCCAGGTCCGGTCCATGCAGAATGTCTCCGGTACTCACCGCCACCTGCCCGCAGTTCATGTCGACTCCGACCGCAAGCCCGTTGTCCTGCCGCTCGACCTCCACGGCGTACACCACGATGCACTCCCAACGGCCCAACACCCGCTTCACGACCGCCTTCACCGGCAAGCAATTCGCATACGGGTTGCCGCCGCGGCGCGACAGGCGGCACCGCCCGATTTTCGGTACGTACAAGACATCACCTCGGATCGTCACATTCTCCGGGATCGTGAAACTGTCATCGCCCCGGCGGGCATGGAACTTCGGAAGGCCGCCATGCTTGAATGCCCGCTTCCAGGCATCGGACTGGTACTTCAAAACATACCGGACTGGGCTATACGGCAAGGCCTGCAACCACGGGGTCTCGCGCCGCAACTCGGTAAACGCCACCCCTAAGGACGAGAACGAGATAAACGGACAAGGGCAACCGGTCACGACATGCTCCTCGTAGGCCCGGTGGTTCTCTTCGAGCATGGTGTTCCAAACCCAGCGGCAGGCTCCGGCGGTCTGGAGTAGGAGAGAGTGCCGGGCTCGGCTGCCCGGGTGCAGGCGGAAGACGAGGGAACGGTATTCAGTCGAATCGGTCATCGCAGCGAACCCCTCCCGAGTCCTTTAGCGAGCCCATGCACGTATTATACAAATCGGGCGAGAGGCCCTGCTATGTGATTGATACATCGAAAATAAAGCCCCGTCAAGTTAAGTATATAATCCCCGATTCTATCGACCACGGCATTGTCTCACATGCTGCAAGGTTTGTTCGGTCATGATGATGCCAGCCAGTTGTGACGGGCCTGCCATCGAAGGCAACTATGGATTCGCGGAACCCTCGAAGGCATCCCGCACAATTTCCTCGAATGTGCGAACCTCGTCGTCGGTCAATGCGGCAAAGAATTTCTTGCGTTTTCCTTTTGACAGGGCCCCGTTATTTTGGCGAATGAAGAGAATCAGATTCTGGACAAGCTGGTCCGGCATGTCGATCCTCTCCGAGATCCGGGCCTTGGCCTCATCCTGTCGGCGCAGGTAGTCGATCTCATCGGGCAAGTCGTGCTCGACCGCGCGTTGGACGCAGGAGTACAGGAATTCCGCGGCATCGGTGCAGTCGTAGTATCGGTATAGGTCATCGGTCTCGTTCAGCACCTCGACGTTGTGCCTCGCGGTCGGTTGCCATTCGATGCAGCCCATCAACGGCATCGTGTGGGCTTGCAGCGTTTCTCGGTAGTCATCGATTCGATCCAGCATCACCGACGATACTGGAAGAGTCAGGTTCGGGGGGGCGTAGCCCCGCTCTGCCAGAACATGGTGGACCAGGCACCGGTGAACCCGTCCGTTGCCATCCTGGAATGGGTGCACATAGACGAATCCGAAGGCCGTTGCCGCTGCCTGCAGAACCGGATCCAGCCCATCGTCTCGCATCCGGTCGTTGGCCATTAGCATTTTTGAGCAGAGATCTTCGATATCCTCCGCGCGCGCGCCGATGAATTCCGGCAAGGGGTCGCCGATACCGTCGCGTTCGCCCAAAAAAACACCATCCGGGCGTAATCCCGGGAAGACGAATCTCGTATCTTCGATCAAGACCCGATGCAGCCGGACCATCTCTTCCAGCGTGAGCGCATTCTTCCCGGCCTGGAGCACGGCTTGGCCCCAGCGATCAAGCCGGCTGCGTGGAGCCCGCTCTCCCTCGATCTCGAAACTGGCCCGGCTGTCCGCCAACAGCAGAAAACTTGCGGCTCGCGCCACCAAGCGCTTGCTTGTGCGCCCGACGGTTTCCGCAGCCCGGCCGGCCAGCCCCAGTTCGGTAAATTCCACAAGCTGCCGGGTCTTGCGGATGATCGGGCACCAGCCCGGACCTCCCAGCAGGTTGTCCCGAACCCTGTGGCGCCTGGAAAGTTCCGCCTTGCCGGTGAAGTAAATTTTGGTATCCAGGGCATCCACGCTCGCGGGGCCAGGCGCGTCTTCAATATCCAGCGTCTGCCCGGTCAGAAACTCATAGAAGAACCAGATGCGACGCGGCTGCGCTTTTGTCGACGCAGACCTGACATAAATTTCCAAATCAGCCTTCGGTATCTCATGGAAAATACGCTTCAAGAGGAGCAGGTCCATATGTTCACGACGCAGCGCGAACTCCAAGTGACCGATGATTCGGTCGCCGGGATCGTAGCGCTTGTCGAAAACCTGGAAAGCACCTTCCTGGCGCAGGCTGCCACGTATATGCTTTTCTGAAATGATACCGGGCCGCCTGACCGGTACGTTAATGCCAAGCATTCGCGCGAGTGCGGCGAAGCCGACCCAGCGCCTTCCTCCCGGGCCAGTTTCTTCTTGGGAGAGGGACAGGTGCAGGCGCATGGCGTCGAAAAAGGCTGTGCAATGTCGAATTATACTGTTTTTTTGACCTGAATGTCGAAAAAGTCATTCTGATGTCGAATTCTCTATAAATTTCTACTCTAATGTCGAATTTCCTATAATTTTGGCAAACAATGTCACTGCTGCCCAATTAAATTTCATGCAAGAATCCACTGGTGTGGTCTTGACTTCGACGGTTTAAATTTATAAATAATTGATTTAATTGAGCCTTGGAAATTCACTAGGCACAACAACCGACCCACGGGCCCAAAGACCCTCTCAGATCAGAGGACAGGCCCGGCGCCTTGTAGATGAGCCGCACCCGGTGCCGGTGTGGCGCAGGCCTGCCAACGCCCCCCGCTGCCATCCAAAACCGTCCGTTACCACCCCGTCGCCCGGGTGATCCCCAACCGTAAAACATCCAGCTCCTGCTCAATCTTGTACACACAGGGCCTGCGGGGACCCTCCGGCCCACAGGCATTGTTTCCCGAATGATTCACGTAATAATCATCCCGCCCAAAATCCATATGAAGCCCCTCCAACCGCACCACCCAGCCCCCGGCCAGCGGGAATTCGGCCCCAAGCCCGGCAACCCAGCCGGTTTCCGTGGATCGGTCGTGGAAGGAATCGTCGGAATCCACTGTCCTCGGCCGGTTCGGCCCAAAATCAACGTCGGTGACGGAATTCTCGATCCGGGCACGCGCCAACCCTCCCGAGGCGAATACGGTCACGGAGCCAAATGATTTCTCGATCCCGACGCGCGCCGTGGTGACCCACTGAAATTCCGTCACGGCCGTCTCGTCCAGCGCCCAAGGGCGGGGATCAAGCTGGTTGGTCTGGGCTTCCAGGTCACCGATGGTGCCATCCAGTTCAAACCGGATCAAGGCGCCGCCCAGGTCAATTTTTTTCCCGATCAGCACGCCGCCGATGAAGCCCGCATCCTCGTAGCGCGTGACCGAACCGGGGACCGGATACGCAAAACCCTCCGTATCGGTCAACCGATTGTCGATCTCGGCAGAACCCACGAAAATGCCCGCATAGACCTCCGGCCCCTGGGAGGCCAATCGCTCCCCCGAAGCATAAATGGGGCTGCTGACCACCATGAGAAGCCCCCCCAGCATCAAGCCGTTTGCGGCAGCACCCCTTCTGGATTCCCGCAAGAAAAATGGTTCCACTGCAACGTCTCCCCGACTGAATTTCAGTCGATCCGCGTGCCGCGATGGATCGCCACGACCCCGGCACTCAAATTGAAATACTGGCAGGATGCGAACCCCGCCGCGCGCATCATTTCCCTCAGGGTTCGTTGGTCCGGATGCACGGCGATGGATTCCGCCAGATAGCGGTAGCTGTCGCGGTCCCCGGCCACCAGTCCGCCAAGTTTCGGCACGGCCTGGTGCGTGTACGCATGGTAGAGCGGCTTCAGCCAGGCGGCCGGCCGGGAAAATTCAAGTACGAGCGCGCGGCCGCCCGGGCGCAAGACCCGGTACATCTCGCGCAAGCAGGCCGAGGGGTTCGTGAAATTGCGCAGGCCGAACCCGACTAAGACCCGGTCAAACGACTCCGATTCGAAGGGAAGGGCCCCCGCATCCCCCTGCACGGCCAGGATATCCGTCACGCCTTCATCCAGCAGCCGGTCCCGGCCCTGCGCCAGCATGCCGCTGCTGAAATCGCACAGGACCACCTGCCCTTCCGGGCCGACCTTCGAGCGAACCAGCCGGGTCAGGTCGCCGGTGCCCCCGGCCAAGTCCAGCACACGCTGGCCGCCCCGGAGCCCGGCGAGCAGCGTAAACGTGCGCTTCCAGATTCGGTGCAGCCCGAACGACATCAGGTCGTTCATCAGGTCGTAGCGGAACGCCACCGACTCGAACACCTCGTTGACGAGGCGGGTTTTCTCGTCCGGTTCGACTTCCCGGTAGCCGAAACGCGCCATGCAATCAGTTCTCCGTGACCGCCCGCTCGACCCCGGCCTCTTTCAGGCACTCCAAGTAGCGCGGCCAGAGGGTGTCGAAGTCGCGGCCCAATTCGTACAGGTAGTCCCAGGAAAAAATGCCGGTGTCATGGCCGTCGCTGAACACCAGTTTTACCGCGTAATTGCCGACCGGCTCGATGGCGTCGATGGCGACGTCTTCCTTGCCGACCTGCAGGGTTCCCTGCCCCGGGCCATGACCCATGACCTCGGCCGAAGGGGAATGCACCCGGAGGTATTCGCAGCTCAGCCGGAAGCGGTCTTCACCGAACGCGACCTCCAGGACTCGCGAACGCTGGTGTAAGTACAGTTCCGTCGGCGTGTGCTCAGCCATCTTCCTATTGTGCCGGAATTCCGGTGTTCAGTTTCGCCGCCGGGCCCGCGGATGCGCGGCATCGTAGGTCCGGGCCAGGTGTTGATAATCGAGATGCGTGTAGATCTGCGTGGTGCTGATGCGGCGGTGTCCCAGAAGTTCCTGCACGGCACGCAGGTCGCCGGATGATTCCAGCAGGTGGCTGGCGAAGGAATGACGGAACAGATGGGGATGCAGCGGCTGGTTGCTTCCCGCGGCACAGCCAAACTGGCGCAGGCGCAACTGTACGCTGCGGGCCGACAGGCGCCGCCCCCGCCGGCTCACGAACAGCGCGACCTCTTCGGGATGCGCCATCTTCGCGCGCGCATCAAGCCAGCCGCGCAACGCCTTCAGCGCCATGCGGCCCACCGGCAGCTTCCGTTCCACCCGGCCCTTGCCAAGCACCAGGACCTCTCCGGCCGCCATATCCAGATCCCTGCAATCCAACCCCACCAGTTCGGACAGGCGCATGCCGCTGGAATACAGGAGCTCGAACATGGCCAGGTCCCGGTAGCCCAGCGGGCCGTCTGGCGTCGAATCCAGCAGGCGCATCACGGCATCGACATCCAGAACCTTGGGAAGCGTCCGGGGCGTCCGGGGGGCGCGGATCCCATCCGCCGGGTTGTCGGCCCTGCGGCCCGTCGCCACCAAGTGATCGTAGAACCCGCGCAACGAGGCCAGGACACGCTGGATGGACCGCGGGGATCGCCCCTGCCGAAACAACTGCGCGGCATAGCGCTGGACCTCGCCTTCATGGACCCCGACCAGCTCGACCGATTGTTCATCGAGCCAGCGGATGAATTGCCGGATGTCGCTGCTGTAGCCGGCGATGGTATGCACCGAGTAATTGCGTTCCCAGCGCAACTTGGCCCGGAATTCCTCCAGCCATTTTTTCGTGTCTCCTGCAGGCTTGTTCATGGAGACTTCCGGGTCTGGCAAAACCGGTCGACCAGGGCCGCCGTCAGATCGGCCACATGCAGGAGCAAGGTGGTGTCGCCTTCCCGGTCGATGCCCGGCGGCAGCTCCCGGCAGAGTACGCCGAACCGCCGTCTCCGCTTCAGGGGGGCAATGACCAGGGTATCCGAATCCTCACTCGATTTCGGCCACAGCATCCGGACGGTTTCCCGGTCCGTCAGGATCTGCGGACCCTTCCGGAAAACGGTCATGATCGCGCGCACCAGGGGCGGATGCTCGGGAATCCGGTAGCGGGCGGCAACGCGCGGGATTTCCGGCCGCATCCGGATCGCCCAGCCGGCGTTCGGGAAGTGGCGAAGCAGGCGTTTTTCCTGTGCCTGGATCGCGGCCCCCAGGGTGCCGGGACGGTCCTGCAGGCTTTCCGCCGCCAGAATCAGGGCATGGTCGATCAATTTCTGGTTGCGGCTGGCCATCTGGAACAGGGCTTCCAGGTGGGCATTGTGCTCTCGCAGCCGACGGGCCTGGAACGCCTGGAACGAAATGGTCCCGTCCGAGTCCTGGGGCAGCTGCATCTGCTCCAGCAGTTCCGGCCGGCCGGCCAGAAAATTCGGGTGCTTCTCAAGCCAGGCCTGAACGCGTTCCGCAGACAGTTCGGGGGGCGGGGATTTGGGTTTCGGACTCATGATTCCACGGAGCCAGTATAGGCATACTCTGCACTGCCCCGCAACACCACTGGGCTGCCTTCCCCTTCCCAGTTCACCTGGAGGTCTCCGCCGGGAAGCGACACCACGACCTCTGCCTGGAGTTCCCCCGCCAGCCCGCCCGCGACCACGGCCGCGCACGCCCCGGTCCCGCACCCCGGGGTCTCGCCGACTCCGCGCTCCCAGACCCGCAACCGGATATGCCGGGGCGTGGAGATTTCCATGAACCCCACGTTGACATGCCGGGGAAATTTCGGGTGGGTCTCGATCCGGGGCCCCAGGGTTTTCACCGGCGCGCTGTTGACCGCGTCGACAGTCAGCACCGCGTGCGGGTTGCCCATGGAGACCGCGGCGATTGAATATTCCTTTCCGCTCACCTCGATGGCATACGCGGGAGCGCGGCCCCGGTGCGAGAACGGGATGTCATCCGGCTCCAGCCTCGGGGTGCCCATGTTGACGCTCACCGAGCCGTCCTCATGCAGGTGCAGGGCCACCTCTCCCGAAGGCGCGCGCGCGCGCTGGTTCGAGGGGTCTGCATACTGGTGGTCGGCGGCATAACGGCCCAAGCAGCGTGCGCCATTGCCGCACTGTTCCACGGGCTGGCCGTCGGCGTTGTAGATTCGGTAGGAGAACTGGACGTCGGGATCCGGGTCCGGACTCAGGATTAATACCTGGTCGCAGCCCACCCCGACGCGGCGGTCCGCGATTCTGCGCAATTGGGCTGTCGCCAGGGAAATCTCGCGATCCCAGGCATCCAGCACGACGAAGTCGTTGCCCAGGCTGTGCATCTTGGTGAAATCGAGTCGCATCCGTGCATTTTACTTGCTCGGGCGAATTCTAAAATTAAACCGCGTTTTCAGAGGAAAACAGGCTTGCCGTTTTGGAGGATTTCCCCTTTGGTATGATGCGGAAACCCTGCTTGGAAACCCGTTGCCCGAAAGCAGAAGATGACCCGTCGCCCCGCCCGGAAAACGTCGGCTGAAGTTTCCCCTGAAGCGCCTCCGCGGTCGCATGCGCCCACGGAAAAACCTTGGGATCTCGACTATGACGAGCCGTTCGAGTCCTCCCGCATGAGTCGAGCCGACGAGCAGGCCATCTTCCTGGTCGAGGCCTATGGTCGACTTGAAGCGATGGTGCAGGCGGGGCGATACCGCAAGGTCAAAACGAGGAAGAGTTGGGTTTGCCAACTGTGCGATGCCGCCTTTGATGCCGGGAGCGAGTCCTACGACGTGTCGTCGAGGTTGTTGGGTCGGGTCAAGATTTGCCTCACTTGCGTCCAGGAGCAAGGCACGGCGGGCCGTGCGGAACCCAACGGCTGAAAGGCCATGGGGTCTGACCTGCACACGCTTGGAAGATCTCCGGCACACCCGGAATGGATTCTCGGGTCGCTGATTTCGCCTGAAGCGCCGGCTTCTGGACGCCGCCCCGGAAAAATGGTTTGCCAGACCGCCGGGATTTGGCTAGAATACGCGCCCCCTGACGGTCCGACCCCACTCATGTACGCAGTCATCGAAACCGGCGGTAAACAATACCGCGTCCACCCCGGCGACATCATCCGGGTGGAACGACTTGCGGGCGAACCGGGCGACACCATCGAGTTCGACCGCGTCCTGCTGGTCGCGGGCGAGGAAAAGACTCATATCGGCACGCCGCATGTGGACGGCGGGCGGGTCGCCGCCGAAGTAACCAGCCAGGGCCGCGCGCCGAAAATCCAGGTGGTCAAGTTCCGCCGCAGGAAAAACTCCCGGACCCGCACCGGACACCGGCAGAATTGGACCGAGCTCGAAATCAAGGACATCCAGGTCTAGGCGGCCATGGCACACAAGAAATCAGGTGGCAGTTCCAGGAACGGGCGCGATTCCGAGTCCAAGCGGCTCGGCGTGAAGCGCTTCGGCGGCCAACAGGTTCGCGCCGGCACCATCCTGGTGCGTCAGCGGGGCACCCGCATTCGGCCGGGGCCTTTCGTCGGCTGCGGCCGCGACCACACCCTGTTCGCCAAAGTCGACGGGACCGTGGAGTTCCGCTCCCGCGGGCGCGAAAGCCGAACCTACGTATCGGTCAACCCGGCCGAATAATCTGCCGAACCCCGGCTTCCGGCGCATTCCGGCACCGGGATTCCTGAACCCGGATCGTCAGCCGAAACACCGTTCGGCATTGAGGGGTCCGTCTCCCTCTTATAATTCCTAGCATGAAATTCGTGGACGAAGCCACCCTCACGGTTCGCGGCGGCGACGGCGGCCACGGCTGCGTCAGTTTTCGGCGCGAGAAGTTCGTCCCCCGCGGCGGGCCGGACGGCGGCGACGGCGGGGATGGCGGCTCCGTCTACCTGCGCGGCGATTCCCATCTCAACACCTTGGCGGACTTTCGCGCGCAGCGCCACTTCCAGGCGCAACGCGGACGGGACGGTTCCGGGCGCAACCAGACAGGCCCCCAGGGTGAGGACGTGGTCATCGACGTGCCCATCGGCACGCTGGTGCGGGACGGCGAGACCGATGAGCTGATCGCGGACATTACAGACGACCAGCACACGCTGGTGGCGCACGGCGGCTTCCACGGCCTCGGCAATGCCCGCTTCAAAAGCTCCACCAATCGCGCGCCGCGGCAATCAACGCCCGGAAGCGAAGGCGAAAGCCGGACGCTGAACCTGGAACTCAAGCTGATGGCAGACGTCGGCCTGCTGGGCCTGCCCAATGCGGGCAAATCCACGCTGGTTCGCGCCGTGTCGGAGGCCACGCCGAAAGTCGCCGATTACCCGTTCACCACCCTGCACCCCCATCTCGGGGTGGTGCGCGTGGGGGCGTACCGGCGATTCGTGATCGCGGATATCCCGGGCATTATCGAAGGCGCCGCCGAAGGCGCAGGCCTCGGCCTGCAATTCCTGCGCCACCTGGCCCGCACCCGTCTGCTCCTGCATCTCGTCGACCTCGGCGACGAGTCGGGCCCCGACCCGGTCGAGTCCGTGCGGCAGATCGAACAGGAGCTTCAGCGCTCGAAAGAAGTCTCTTTCGCGCAGCCCCGCTGGTTGGTCGGGACCAAGGCCGACCTGTTGCCGGAGGACGAGGGCGAGGCCCGGCTGGCCGCCCTGTGCCGGGAACTGGGCTGGACCGGCCCGAGTTTCCTGATTTCCGCGGCCGCGCATCGCGGGCTCGACCCCCTGATCCAGCAAGCCGACCGGTTTTTGGAGGCCTGGCGTGAACAAGCGGCATGAGCTCGGCGCCGCGCGGCGCTGGGTCATTAAGTTCGGCAGTTCCCTGGTGACCGAGGAAGGGTGCGGGCTGAACTGCCCGGCCATTGAAGACTGGATGCGCCAGGTCGCGCAGTTCCGCGAACAGCAGCGCAAGGTCGTCCTGGTGTCCTCGGGCGCCGTGGCCGAAGGAATGAACCGGCTGCAATGGGCCGACCGGCCGGATTCGCTGCATGACCTCCAGGCGGCCGCCGCCGTCGGCCAGATGGGGCTGGTGCAGGCTTATGAGACGGCCTTGTCGCGCCACGGACACCACAGCGCCCAGATCCTGCTGACCCACGAGGGCCTGACCGACCGGGCGCGCTACCTGAACGCCCGGACTACCTTACGCACGCTGCTGGACCTGGGCGTCGTCCCGGTGGTCAACGAGAACGATACCGTTTCGACCCGGGAGTTGCAGCTGGGCGACAACGACACGCTGGCCGCCCTAGTCGCGAACCTGATCGAAGCCGACCTCATGGTGATCCTGACCGACCAGGCCGGCCTGTTCGACAAGGATCCCGGTCTTGATACGGATGCCCGCCTGGTCGAAGAGGCCTGGAGCGACGACCCGGCGTTGGACGGCTATGCCGGACAGGGCCAGGGGCGCCTGGGCCGAGGCGGCATGCGGACCAAGATCGAGGCCGCCCGGATTGCCGCGCGCAGCGGCACCCATTGCCTGATCGCGAATGGCGCGGAGCCGGACATCCTGTCCCGAATCGCCGCAGGAGAAGCCTGCGGGACCCTGCTGTCCCCCCGGGACGGGCCCCTGTCCGCACGGCGCCAGTGGATTGCCGGGTTGCCCCGCGGCCAAGGCTGCCTGCACGTCGATGCCGGGGCCGAACAGGCCTTGCGGGCCGGCAAAAGCCTGCTGCCAGTGGGCGTTACCGAGGTCGAAGGCGCCTTTCTTCCAGGAGACGTGGTCCGGGTCCTGGCCAGTCAGGGCCGTGAAATCGCGCGGGGCATCGTCAATTACGCCGCGGACGACGCGCGGCGCATTCGCGGGCACCGCAGCGAAGAACTCGATTCCATCCTCGGCGTGGTCGGGGAGCCCGAACTGATTCACCGAGACAACCTCTGTCCCCTATGGGAGACCACCCCGTCATGATCTCACCCGTTGAATACGCCCGGCGGCGCAAGCGGCTCATGCGCCGAATCGGCCCCGGCGCGGTGGCCTTGATCCCGGCCGCCCCGGCCCGGGTCCAGAGCCGCGACGTGCACTGGCCGTACCGGCAGGACAGCGACTTTCTTTACCTGACCGGATTCCCCGAGCCGGACGCCGTCGCCCTACTGCTGCCCGGGCACCCGGACGGCGAATTCGTCATGTTCTGCAAGCCGCGCAACCCGGCGGTCGAACAGTGGGAAGGCGCGCGGGCGGGTCCGGAGGGCGCCTGCGCACACTACGGCGCGGATGCCGCCTACCCCATCGAGGAACTGAACGACCGGGCCCTAGCCCTGCTCCGGGAGCGGCAGACCCTGTGCTACGCGCTGGGACGGGACGGGGACTTCGACGGGCAGGTCGCCCACTGGATCGACCAGATGCGCCTGCGCAGCCGGGCGGGCCACAATCCGCCGGAGGAATGCCGCCTGCTGGACCGGGACATCCACGAGATGCGCCTGTTCAAGAGCCGCAGCGAGATCGCGCTGATGCGGAAGGCTTCCGCCATCGTGACCGGCGGCCACTGCCGCGCCATGCGCCGGGCGACACCCGGATGCTACGAGTACGAGCTGGAGGCCGAACTGATGTATGAGACCCAGCGCCATGGCATGCATTTCGCCTATTCCAACATCGTGGCTTCGGGCCACAACGCCTGCACGCTCCATTATTCCGAGAATTCCCGCCGGACCGAGGAAGGCGACCTGGTCCTGATCGACAGCGGGGGCATGCTGGCGGGTTATGCCAGCGACATCACCCGCACCTGGCCGGTGAGCGGGCAGTTCACGCCGGCCCAACGGGAAATTTACGAACTGGTCTTAGAAGCGCAGCACGCGGCCATCCGCCGGTGCGTCCCGGGCAACACCTGGGACGACCTCCACCGCGCGGCGACCCGCACCCTGACCCGGGGGCTGGTGCACCTGGGTATCCTGAAGGGACGCTGGCAGGCCCTGTGGAAAAAGGAGGCGTACAAGCCCTTTTTCATGCATGGGACCTCCCACTGGCTGGGCATGGACGTGCACGATGTCGGCGAATACCGCGTCAACGGGACGTGGCGGGAACTGGAACCCGGCATGGTGACCACGGTCGAACCCGGGCTTTATTTCGCGCCGGGCCTCAAGGGCGTACCGAAGCGGTTTCGCGGCATCGGGGTGCGCATCGAGGACGACGTGGCGGTGACCCGGAAAGGGCCGGACGTGCTCAGCGCGGGGCTGCCGGCCGATCCGGACGAGATTTGCCGCCTCGTGGGGGCGTCGGCACCGTGAGCAACCCCGAATCGCAGCCGGACCTGATCATTGCAGGCGGCGGGCTGGCTGGCCTGGTACAGGCCGTTCTGCTGGGCTCTTCCGGCTGGAAGACCCGGGTGCTGGAGCGCGGCGACGGGCGCTCTGCTTTATCCGACCCGCGCAGTCTCGCCCTGTCCGAAAGCACCCGGCGCATTCTCGATGCGGTCGGGGCGTGGGACGCACTCTCGTCCGAATGCGCACCGGTGGCGCACATCGACGTCTCCCAGCGCGGCGCCTTCGGGTCGACCCGCCTGCATGCCGCGGACGAACACTTGCCGGCCCTGGGCTATGTCGTGCCTGCGGGGGCCCTGGCCAAAACCTTGCGGGAGGCGGTCGACGGCCTGCCAAACTGCACCTTCCTGGCCCAGGCCTCCGTCGAACAGGTCCACGCACGGGATTCCGGCGTTGAACTGAAGGTTCGCAAGGGGGCCACGGCGCAAACCCTGTCCGCCCGCCTCCTGATTGCGGCAGACGGGGCTCGGTCGGCCACGCGCGAAACCCTGGAGCTGCGGGCGGAAGAAGTGGATTACGACCAAAGCGCCCTGGTCGCGGAAATCGGGATGGACCGGGCAGCGGAAGGTTGGGCATACGAGCGGTTCACCGACACCGGGCCCCTGGCCTTGCTGCCACACCCGTCGGGGCGGCGGGCCCTGGTTTGGGCGTTGTCCCGCGAAGGCGCCCGGCAGGCCCGGGCCTGGCCGGATTCCAGATTTTGCGGGGAACTGCAACGGGCGCTGGGCTCCCGTGCCGGCCGAGTCATTGATGCGGGGCCGCGCAAGATTTACGATTTGACGTTCCGGCGGGTCCCGCAGCGGGTCGGCACGCGCAGCGTCCTCATCGGGGATGCCGCCTACAGCTTTCACCCCGTGGCGGCCCAGGGATTCAACCTGGTCGTGCGGGATGCTGCCTGGCTGGCCCAGACACTTCGGGATGCCAAGCGGGAAGGGGTCGACCCGGGGGACTCCGGGCTGCTCGAAGAATATGCCCGCGCACGCGGCACGGATGCACGGCGCGTGGCCGGTTTCACGGATTTTCTCGCCCGCGGGTTTGTCCTCAAGAATCCCTTGATTCGGGGGGCGCGCGCTGCTGGCCTGTTCGCCTTGGAAGGCATGCCGAAATGTCGGACCCGGCTGGTCCGTTTCGGAATGGGTGCGGACCTGCCGCAGGCCGAGCTGGCACTGAACCCCGGAAAGGATGGGCGGGCCCATGCCTGATGCGGTGGTGGTGGGCGGCGGCGCGATCGGCCTGACCGCCGCCGCGCTTCTGGCGCGGTCCGGGTTTGAAGTCGAACTGGTCGAGCAACGGGAATTCCCGCCAAAAGAACCGGGGCCGGACCCGGAAATCCGCGTTCTGGCGCTGACCCCGGCATCCGAAGCCATCCTTCGAGCCTGCGGGGCATGGAAAAACCTGGATCCGGGCCGGATCGCATCCTGGTCCCGAATGCAGGTCTGGGGGGAAGCCGGCCATGACGGAATCGAGTTCCTGGCCTCCGACATCAACCGGCCCCAACTGGGGCATATCGTGGAAAACACGGTGCTGGTCCGGGCATTGCACGAGACCCTGCAGGAAATCGGCGTGACCCTTCACTGTCCGGATTCGATCTCCCGGATCGATCCCTATGCCTCAGGCGTCGCCCTGGGCCTGGAGTCCGGAACGCAGCTGGATGCCCGCGTTGTCGTGGCCGCCGATGGCGCAAACTCAAGGACCCGGTCGCTGGCCGGGCTCGAATGGGATTACCACCCGTACCGTGAACAGGCGATCGTTGCGGAAATCGAAACCGAACAGCCCGGTGAACCGACCGCCTGGCAGCGATTCACTGCAGAAGGCCCAGTCGCCTTGCTGCCGCTGTTCAATCGCCATTATTCGCTGGTCTGGTCAACGACCCGGGCGGACGCGCTGATGGATCTGGAGCCGGAAGCATTCGAGACCGCGCTCACGGAAGCCGTCGGGGGGCGCCTGGGCGCGATGCATCTGCGCGGGCCCCGCAAGAAATTCCCGCTGGGCCGCGGCTGTGCGCCGCACTGGTGCGCGGATGGCATCGTGTTGGCCGGTGATGCGGCGCATGTGGTGCACCCCCTGGCGGGGCTGGGCCAAAACCTGGGACTGATGGATGCGGCTGTCCTGCAGGAAGAAATTGATATTCATTCGCTCAGCACGCGGGCCCTGCGCGCGTATGAACGCCGGCGCAAGGGCCTGGTCCGGACGACCCAGTACCTGCTCGAAGGGTTCCGCGTGGGGTTCGGCGGGAGCGGGCAGGGCTTCAGGCAAGCGGGCAGCCTGGCGCTGGAGTTGTCGGGGCGTTACCGGGCGGTGCGGAGATTCTTTATTCACCAGGCGGACGGCTGCCTGGACGGGCCGAGATGGCTGCGGGCCGGAGAGGAGGCGTTCCCGGAAAACAGCCGCGCAACATAGGCGCCACGTCACTGTCGCCCAGGCCCGAGATCGCTCCGGCATTATTCCGGGCGGTCGTAGAACAACCCGGGATACAGGAACGCACCGCGGAGCTTTTCCTGTGCGGTCTCCGTCATTCCGGCGCGACGCATTTCATCGCGCCAGCCCGAGCGGACCGTCTCGACGACCCGCTGGAAGATTGTTTCCGCCTGATGTGTGTCCAGAAAAAAACGGGGCGCTGCGCTCAACAGGTTGACCCGGTTTGCGCCGCGCCCATACTGCCCGCATGTCAGCGCCAGGGAGCGGTCCTCCACTGAAACCGCCGGAGAGACGGTCAGGTCGTAGGCCGGGCTCAGGTGCCAATCCGGCCCCGGTGCCAACAAGGCATGGTTGCGCGGATGGTCGTCCAGGTTCGAGACGGCCGCGTTGAAGCACATTCGCGCGAAGAGTTCCGCAAGGTCGCGTTCGGGTTGCGCGCCGTTGCGGCGGATCTCGTCCGCCAGCAGGAGATACGACCAGCGATCCCGGTCCGACGCTACGCCTTCGGCCTGCAAGAGCGTCAGGGCACTTACCATGCGGTGGCGAACGTAACCGCCGTTGGAGGGCTCCCGGTCGAACCGCCGCACCAGCAGGACGTCCCGTTCTCCGACCGATTCCAGGCAGGTGTCCGCCACCGTCAAACCGCAGGACCGGGCCAAGTTCATTAGCGCATGCTCAACCCGGGGGCCGGCATAGATCTCCTCGGCGAGGCCGAACTTAGCGAGCCACAGTGCGCCGTCGTGCGCGACCGTGATCTTGGGGCGGGCCCCGCCCAAGGACGTGCCGGCCTGCAAGAGAGACAGGACACGCTCCTCATCCGGAGCCGCGGAGAACGGTTCATCGTGCTCAAGGGCGTCGGCAACTTCCTGTAATCGCTCCAGCGACCCGAACCGGTGCGTGGGTCGGGGCGGGGTCGGGGAGGCTCCAAACCCAAGGGCGCCGGCGCGGTCGTCCGACCCCTCCATCAGATAATCGAACTCTTCGAGACGCGGCATTCCTTTCTGCCTTTCGAGCACGCGCCGCCCCCAGTCATCCGGCATCGCGTCCCGGATGGCCCCGAAAAACCCCTTCATGCGCACGGTTTCATGCACCTGCTCGCTGAGATACAGCTCAACCGGGTCCAGAGCGACGGCATCCCCGCGCCGCAGGTAGTCGCGCGCGTAGGAAAATTCTCCGCGAAAGGCTCCGCCCCGGGCAACCACGGCGAAAGAACCCGCCGTGACCGGAATCGTTTCGCCCGGCAGGAACAGGTATACGAAACAACGACGGTCGGCGCTCATGAACGCAGCCTCGTCCGCTTTCTGACCTTCTGGGGCAGGCGGGAGAGGTCCAGCGCCTTACCTTCCTCATCCCGGTCCGGATCTGCCAGCCTGGTGCAGTCCTGAATCAGCCCCAGCGCCCACAGCGCGCCGAAATAGGCCGAGGCCGAGGCCCCCGGCTTGCCCTTCTCAACATCTGCAAGCGTGAGCCGTGACACGCCCATTTTCCGCGCGACATCTTCGAGACGCAGCCTCCTGCGCACCCGCGCCGTGCGGATGTTCTCACCCGCTTGCCGCAACGCGTCCTCCACCGCTGCGGGCGGGGCTGATGTCATTTTCGAGCGTCCTGGCATGGGCCCCTCCTTACGTGCAAGCCCCTCCACTGATGGGGACCGTGAAAGGATAGTATAACTTTATGAATAGATCAATATACCTGGAAATGTTTCAGGATGGTTTTACTGTACTATATCTCAAGAAAGTCCTTGCCTAAATGCCCAAGCGCAGGCGGTGCGCCTGCCCAATACGAATCACGGTCTCCTCGTCGAGCCCGGCCGCCTCGCCCCAAGTGGTCCAATCCCAGACCGACGCCGTCACCTGGTCCAAGATACGTTGTGCGACGGGCTTCTTGACCCCGGAACTCTTGGCAAAACGGAAAATATCCTCGCGCTCGAAATCGTCCCGCTTGCCTGCCATGCTCATCTGGTGTTCCCGGGCCCAGAGTCCGGAGGAATTATAGGCATACGTGACGTCGTAGGCGGGCGACAGGGACCAGGCCCCGGACTGATTCATCAGGAATGAAACGTTTTTGACGTGATCGTCCTGGTTGCACGCCATCACGTTGAATATCGTGCGGCGGAACTGCTCTTCGACCGCAGGCTGGCCCAGACCCAGACCCCGGATCGTCTGCATCACCTGTTCGTAGGCGTAACTCCGGGTCTCATTCAGGTCATAGTGCCGCAATGCGGCCAGAGACTGCATGTGGATTTTCCCGCCCCGGATGCCCCGATCGAACCGTCGCGTCATGAAATGGTGGCACCCGCCTTCTGAGTGGAGCCGGCAGTCCGCCATTTCGACCCCGGCGCCACGCGCCATCAGGTGGTACGCGTATTCAACTTGCCCGGATCTCGGGGCGTGACCCGATTTTTCTCTGGAATTATTTGATAATCCATCGAATTTAAGGATCCAGTGTTCAACACCTTCGCCCGCATCCCCCCGGCTGGAACGAAATTCTCCCGTCTCCGGGTTCCAGGCAAGCACCGCCTTGGCGCGAGAGCCCCCGGCGAAAGCCCCGACACTCAGGATTTCCTCGAACTCCGCCTCGTCTCCCAGATCCACGGATCCGCCGTCCCGTTGGGCGCGTCCGTCGAGAATCCGTTGCGCCAAGCCAGCCAGCCGGGCCACATCCAGCGTGCAATCCCTGCCGCCGTCGCCCAAGAGCGGCCGGAACTCCAGTGCGCCGGCGCCTCTCCGGCCGATATAGCGAAGCCGGCTCACCGGATCGAATTTCCAGGGCACCTGGCCCGTTTTGACCAGCCAGGCATCAATCAACCGGTGACCGAACTGGTCCGGCAGGGCATCGGCCACAAGCCCGGGCAACCCCCGGAACGCCTCTTTGCGCAGCACCGGGAACCGGTAAGGTTCAGCACGCCGCGGCATCGTGAACGGGGCGGGCTCGACCTCCGCCTCAAGAAATGCCGGGTGATACTGGAAGACCCCGAAGCCGCGTTCCGTATTCCACGAGACCCCGCCGATCACGCGGCCCCACAGGGCGATTTCCGCATCAGTCACCCGGGGGGGTCTCCCACGTCCAGGATTTTTCCGCCGCCTCGCCAGAGATCGGACGGGCCCGCTTGCGCTCCGACCCGCGGGCACCGATGCGCTCGACCGGGCGAATGTCGTGGGACGGGACCGCGCCGAGCAGGGAGTCGGCCAGGTCCAGGCGAATGGCGATGCGCAGGAAACTGTCCAGCGTGCAGGACCCGCCGGCCTCAAGGCGGCGCAAGGTGCGCAGGCCGACCCCGGATTCCTGCGCCAAGGCGGCCTGGGTAATGTTCCGGGAAAGGCGGAGTTTCGCCAAACGGGTCCCAAGCTCGGCACACATGTCTCCGGGAGAAAGAGCATTAAAGTTATAGGTCATTATCGTCCTTATATAGATAATATTTTCTTATAAGAAGCCAATTATAGCCTATTATTTATCATTGTGCTCAGGCTCATGTGTCGTGAGAAACCGTATCCCGCCAGGCTCATGTGTCATGAGAAAGTGGGTTTGCTTCAGGCTCATGTGTCGTGGGAAAGGAGGCAGGACGACTCAGTGTTTGCTCCGGCCGCTTGATGCAGGTTTTCGCACCACCGCGGGCCCTCTCTTCCCTGCTCGGGTCGCCCGGGCACGAGCGGCTTCCAGATGCCCGCAGTCTGATTTCCATGTTTCCCCTGGGTGAGAACAGAAGGGAGGCTGGCCGCAGACACGGCCTCCCCAGAACCGTGAAGGAACAATTTGTTCCAGCCTCCAGGAGCATCGCCGCCGTTGTCGGGATGTTGGTGCCGTCGTGGCGGTTCGCCTCGGCAATACTGCGGGACCGTCCCTCGCGGCGAATCAGCGCGGTGGCGACTGGGTCAAGCCGGCGAGGTTGTGTGGCAGCTGCTCGGCCGCCACCCGGCAACGTAACGAAGCCGTCCCGCTGCACACCTTGCCGCTCGACCGTGCGACGACCGCGGCGGGATCCGATGCGCCCATGCCTCTTGTTGCGCTGGTGGTTCTCACTGGCGCGGCAGCCCACGTGCTCCCCTGTCCATTTCCTTTACGTCCTCGCGCAAGGTCGGCGGGTTGTCCTTGGCGATCAACACGGAGTCGGCTCCTGGGTCTTGGATCCGCTTAGCCGTCTTCACCGGGGCGTGAAACGCGGCGGGGGTCACCTCCTTGCCCGCCAGATCGAGCTCGAGACCCGTTCCTGCATGGGGGAATCTCGTTGCTCTTCTCGGTGAGCGCTTTTTGCCTCAGTGGCGCGGCCTTCTCATGCGTCACCGCCGAGAACAGGATCACCGGGTCCTCGTTTTCCGCGAGGCGCCGCACAGGTACCTATCTTCCTCGGAACACAGACCTCCGGAGGAATAGAACTAAATTTACAGGCCATTATAGTCCTCTATAGAGGATATATTATTATAAAAGGCCAGTTATAGCCTATTATCTATCATTGTTTTCAGGCTCATGTGTCGTGGGAAAGCAGGTCCGCTTCAGGCTCATCTGTCGTGAGAAACTGCATTCCCGTCAGGCTCATGTGTCGTTGGAAACGGGCTTCCCGTCAGGCTCATCTCTCGCCAGAAGAGGCTTGCGCACGAGTGGGCCAGCCATTTCATATATAATGCGCCGCCTATGGCCAACTCAGCCCAAGCCCGCAAGCGCGCCCGCCAGGCGGATTCTCATCGCACCGCCAACATGGCGCTGGCGTCCCGCTACCGCACCTTCGTCAAGAAGGTCGCCAAACTGATCGAGGAGGGCGACCGCGAGCAGGCCCTTCAATCCTACCGGGAAGCCGTTCCCGTGATTGACAGCGCGGTGACCCGCGGACTGATCCACCGCAACAAGGCGGCCCGCCAGAAAAGCCGCCTGAACGCGCGAATCAAGGCCCTCAGCGCCTGAACCCCCGCCGGGCCATGCCCGGAATGCCACCCTCATAGCCCATGAGGGGCCCGGCCTATCCCCCCGATCCGAGAACGTCGAGGTCTCCTTCCACGACTCCGGACACGAATTCCCGCGTCCGGTCCGCCAGGCGCCGCCGGTCCAAGCCGTCCGGATCAATGGCCGGGCCGAGGAACACCTCTGCCTGGATCGAGGGGCACCCCAGAATCCCCAAAATGCTGCCCACCAGGGTCTGTTCGCCCACATAAGGCACCTTGGGGTGCACACCCGATGGGTGCGGATAGCGCAGCGCGGCCGGTTGCACCGGCTTTCCGCTTTCGATGGCGGCCGCGAACAGGCGGGGGTGGAACGGAAGCACGGTACGGCCTTCGCCGGTCGTCCCTTCCGGAAAGATCGCAACACTCTGCCGCCGCTTGAATGCCTTGCAGATTCCTTCGATGCTGCGCCGGGCCGCGCCTTCGCCCCCACGCTCGATGAACAGGGTGCCGCCGGCCCGGGCCAAGCGGGAGATCAACGGCCACCGGGCGACTTCCGCCTTGCTCAGGAACGCCACCGGCACGGTCGAACCCAGCACCAGGATATCCAGCCACGAGACATGGTTGCACACCACCAGGCAGGGGGCCTCAGTGACCGGCCCGGTCACGGATACCCGGACATTCAGACAGGCCAAGACCCGCCGGAACCATTCCTGGTTCCGGTGTTGCGCTTCAGGATCCGGGGGGGTGGATTTCAGTGCACGAAGATGCTTCGCGTTTCCATATGTAAGCCCCCATCCGATCAAGTAAAGCATCCGGAGAAGCCGCCACAGGCCGCGGATCGGTTTCACGAGACCTGGACTCTTTTCCTGAACGCATCAAAAGACCGGATTGGCTCTTCACAGGTCGGGCCGATGCAGACATAGGCCACCGCCTCGCCCTGCGCCGGCTTGTCCTGGAGGGCCGGCGGAAGATCCTCCGTGTCTTCGCGGATGGCGTAGCAATCCCCCGTGAGGCCGCCACGCCGGGCCGCGGACTTCCAGCGCCCCAATTCCGGCTCGTTGCCCCGCAGGATGATTTGCGCGGGAGGCTGTTCCACCACGAGCCGGGCCTCCATGAACCGGGCATGTTCCTGGGGCGCCTGCACCATGGCGCCCTGCGCGCTGGACAACGTTCGTTCCGCCAATTCCACCCATTCACCCCGTGCGAGCAAGTGTCCGATCCGGGTCAAGCCCTCGCAGGCGACCGCGCAGCCGGACGGAGTCACGTCGTCTGCCAGGAGCCGGGGGCGGACCAGCAGTTCCTCGTGGTCGTGCGAGGTGAAGAACAGGCCCCCATCGGGGTCTGCAAACTGCTCGGCGATGACTCCGGCGAGCTGTTCCGCAAATTCCAGGACTTCGTTGCTCCAACGCCCCTGCAGCAGTAAAAGCGCGGCTTCCAGCATGAATGCGTAGTCGTCCAGGTATGCATTCAGATGCGCCTCCCCCTGGCTGAAGCTCGCCTTCAAGCGCTGGCCGTCCCACAGCTGCCGCTGCACGAAGTCGAACGCAGCCGACGCGCTGCGGAACCAGTCCGGCTCGCCCAACCGGAACGAAGCCAAGGCCAGGCCGCGGATCATCAGGGCGTTCCAACTGGTCAGCATCTTGTCGTCCAGTCCCGGGCGGACGCGGGCCGAGCGGGCTTCGAACAAACGTTGCAGATCCTGCTCCAACAGGCCTTGGATCTCTTCGGCGGGCTGCCGAGCGTCCGCCGCAATCTCGCGCACGGTCCGGAATCCGTGCAAATGCCAGCGGCCCTCAAAATTCGCCGGGCGGTCCAATCCGAACCGGGACGCGAAAGCCGGGTAATGGGCTTCCGGGATCAGCGCCTGCACCTCATCCGGCGTCCACACGTAAAACTTGCCCTCTTCCCCTTCAGAGTCGGCATCCAGGCTGGAGTAGAAGCCGCCGGACTCATCTTGGAGCTCCCGGGTGACGAATGAAACGATTCCCACGGCTGCCGCCCGCAACGACGGGGATTCCGTGCGCGCCCAGGCCTCCGCGTAAAGCGGCAGCAGGAGGGCCTGGTCGTACAGCATCTTCTCGAAGTGGGGGATCATCCAGCGCGCATCGACCGAATACCGGTAAAACCCGCCCCCGGCGTGATCCTGGATCCCGCCTTCGGCCATGCACGACAAGGTGTGCGTGGCCATGTGTTGCGCCCGGGGGTCATCCTGCTGGTGCAGCCACTGCAACTGGGTGGGCCGCGCAAATTTCGGTGCGCCGCCGAATCCTCCATCCTGCGCATCGAACGAGCGCGCCAAGCCTTCAATGACGTCGGTTTCAAGGCCTTCCGGCCAGGGCGCCGCCTGGGGCGCCTGATGGATTTGCTGGAGCGCGGAGCGAACCGATTCGTTTTGCTTGGCCAGTTCCTCGGCATGCTCGCCGTGCCACTGCGCGACCCGCTCCAGTATCTGGCTGAATGCCGGCAACCCGTGGCGCGGTTCTGGCGGGAAGTAGGTGCCGCCGAAGAACGGGATGCGTTTGTCCGGCGTGAGAAACAAGGTCAACGGCCAACCCCCGCCCCGCTCGGTCAGCAGCATCTGTGCCGTCTGGTACAGCTTGTCCAGGTCCGGGCGTTCTTCTCGATCCACCTTGATGTTGACATACAAGCGGTTCATCACCGCGGCCGTCGCCGGATCCTCGAAAGACTCATGCGCCATCACGTGGCACCAATGGCACGCGGCATAACCGACCGACAGCAGGATCGGCCGGCCGCTGTCCTGCGCCTCGCGCAGGGCTTCCTCGCCCCACGGATACCAATCCACCGGGTTGTCCGCATGCTGGCGCAGGTAGGGACTGGAGGCTTCGGCGAGACGGTTCGGCATGACGGCAGTGGCTGTTGCGAATTATACGGCTCGCCCTTTTGTTAAACTTACGCCATGCTACTTGATTGGGACCCGGTCGCTCTAGCGATAGGCCCCGTGCGCGTCCATTGGTACGGCTTGATGTACGTGCTCGGATTCGCCGGGTTCTGGCTGCTTGGCCTCCGCCATGCACGCCGGGCACATACGCCGATCGCTCCCGAACAGGTGAGCGACGTGTTGTTCTATGGCGCGCTCGGCGCGATCCTCGGCGGCCGGCTGGGTTCCACCCTGTTCTACCATTCCGACTATCTGCTCGTCGACCCCTGGATGATCCTGCGCATCTGGGAGGGCGGGATGAGCTTTCACGGCGGCCTGGTCGGCGTGCTGGTCGCGGCCTGGCTGTGGCAGCGTAAATCGGGCACCGGCTGGCTTGCCACCGTTGATTTCTGCGCACCCATGGTGCCGGTCGGGCTGTTCTTCGGCCGAATCGGCAACTTCATCAACGGCGAACTCTGGGGACGGCCCACCGACCTGCCGTGGGGCGTGATTTTCCCGGCGGCGGGCCCCGAGCCGCGCCACCCAAGCCAGTTGTATGAAGCGGCGCTCGAAGGCCTGCTCCTGTTTGCGGTTCTCTGGGTTTTCGCCCGGCAACCCCGGGCCGCCGGCGCGGTCGCGGCGGTGTTCGCCCTCGGCTACGCCACGGCCCGCTTCGCCGTGGAATTCGTCCGCCTGCCGGATGCCCACCTCGGTTATCTTGCCTTCGGCTGGCTGACCATGGGGCAACTGCTTTGCATTCCGCTGGCGCTGGCGGGGGTCGCCCTGGCCTGGCACGCCCGGAGCGCCCGGTCATGAAGCCCTACCTGGACCTGCTGCGCCACGTGCTGGAGCACGGGGTCGACAAGGCCGACCGCACCGGGGTCGGCACCCGCTCGGTGTTCGGGTACCAGAACCGCTACGACCTTGCCCAGGGGTTTCCCCTGGTCACCACCAAGAAAATCCACACCAAGTCCGTGGTTCACGAACTGCTGTGGTTCCTGCGCGGCGAAACACGGGTGCAATCCCTGCAGGAGCAGGGCGTGACCATCTGGGACGAATGGGCCGACGAGCAGGGCGACCTCGGCCCGGTCTACGGCCGCCAATGGCGCAGCTGGCCGGGCCAGGACGGTGTCGAGCACGACCAGATCACCCCCCTGATCGAGCAATTGAAGGCGCAACCGGACTCCCGACGCCACCTGGTCTGCACGTGGAACGTCTCCGAGCTCGACCGCATGGCGCTGGCGCCCTGCCACGTGCTGTTCCAGTTCTACGTGGCCGACGGCAAACTTTCCTGCCAGCTCTACCAACGCAGTGCAGACCTGTTCCTCGGCGTGCCCTTCAACATCGCCTCGTACGCGCTGCTGACCCTGATGGTGGCGCAAGTCTGCGACCTGCGGCCTGGAGAATTCATCCATACCTTCGGCGACGTGCACCTGTACCAGAACCATCTGGAGCAGGCGCAAACCCAGCTGGAACGCACCCCGTATCCCCTTCCGGGCCTGCGCCTGAATCCCGAGATCCGGGATTTATTCAAATTCGGCTACGACGACATCCGGCTTGAGAACTATCAGAGCCATCCGCACATCGCCGCCCCGGTCGCCGTCTGATGATCCTCTCCATCGTAGTCGCCATCGCCCGCAACGGGGTCATCGGCCACGAAAACTCGCTGCCCTGGCACCTGCCGGACGATCTCAGGAATTTCCGGCGCATCACGCTCGACAAGCCGGTGATCATGGGCCGCATGACCTGGGAATCCCTGCCAAACAGCCTGCCCCGCCGCCGCTGCATCGTGATTTCGGGGCGTCCCGTCAACGGGGAGTGCGAGTGGGCGCAAAGCCCGGATGCAGCCTTGGAGTTGTGCGCCGGGAGCCCCGAAGTGATGATTGTCGGCGGCGTGAAGGTCTACCATCACTTCCTGCCACTTTGCGACCGGCTCTACCTGACCGCGGTCGACACCGACATCGAAGGCGATGCCCGGCTGCCGGAACTGGACCTGTCGGAATTCACCCTGCAGCAGGAAGAGCATCACCCGGTGGATGACCGGCATGCCTACGCGTTCCGGCATCAGGAATTCTTGAGGAAGCCGGTGAAGCCCTGAGGGGGAAATCGATCACGGGACGGCGCGGCGAGCGGCCGCGGGGAGCCTTCGGCGTGGCGCGCGGGCCGAAACTCAGGAAGCGTTCTTGCGAATCAACGCCCTCTGTTGGCACAGGATCTGGGTCGGCACCGGGCCGTTCGGCTCCAGTTTCAGGACCGTCAGCTTTCTCCCCCACACGCAACCGGTGTCAATGCCCCAGACATTGTTGCCGGAATAAAAGCCCAGCGTTGACCAATGGCCGAAGATGATCCGCGTCCGGCGGGTCTTGCGTGCCGGAGCCCTGAACCAGGGCGTCACCCCTCTCGGACACTTGACGGGTGACAGCTTACACTCAAGATCGATCCGGCCCTTGGGGTCCAGGTAACGCAGCCGGGTCAGGGCGTTGGTGATGATCCGCAGGCGCTTGAAGCCGGTGTGGGATTCTTTCCAACGCCGCGGCCGGGGGCCGTAGAGCTTGTGAATCTTCTCCTCCCAGCCCTCGCTGCGGAGAAATGTTTCCAGTTCGCCGGCCAGCCCCAGAGCCTGCTTCAGGGACCATTCGGGCAGCAGCCCGGCGTGCACCATCGCGTAACCGAGTCGGCATCATGGTGCATCAGCGGGCACGCGCGGAGCCAGTCAACCAACTCGTCCCGGTCCGGGGCTTCCAGGATGTCGTGCAACTGATGCTGGGAGCGGATCGGAACCCCCGCCGCCAAAGCGAGCAGGGTAATGTCGTGGTTGCCGAGCACGCAGACCGCACGGGGCCCCAGGTCGCGAATATAGCGAAGAGTCTCCAGGGATTTCGGGCCGCGGTTGACCAGGTCACCCACGCACCAAAGCGTGTCCTTGCGTGGGCGGAAGCCCGCTTCCTTCAAAACGGCACAGAGTTCGTCCAGACACCCCTGGATGTCGCCGACGGCAAAGACGGCCATCCCGATTCAGTGCAGGGAATGGGGGGTGGATAGGGTGAATGCGGGGATTTCGGCGTCGAAGCAAGTGCCGTCGTCTCCCAGCATTTGATAGGACCCGTGCATGGAACCGACCGGGGTCTGCAACACGGTGCCGGAGGTGTAGCGGAAAGTTTCGCCCGGGGCCAGGTACGGCTGCTGGCCGACCACGCCCTCTCCCTGCACTTCCTGGCGGTTCTC
The DNA here is from genome assembly GCA_965214545.1 of uncultured candidatus Poriferisulfidus sp. Taxonomy (GTDB): domain Bacteria; phylum Pseudomonadota; class Gammaproteobacteria; order Poriferisulfidales; family Poriferisulfidaceae; genus Poriferisulfidus. The sequence continues at coordinate 1,183,983 of OZ243950.1, forward strand.
TGCGCCATCGAGAATGATCCAGTGCCGGCTGACCAAGCGCGCAGGCAAACTGCCAGTATTGGTGATGGTGATGGTATAGGCGAAGACGAAGCGGCTGTCGTCCGGCTCAGACTGATCCGGCAAGAACTGGGTCTCTACCTGAACGTCGATATTGTAGTCCTGTGTGGATGACATGCGCGGAAAAATACTGGGGGTGCGCCGCAAATTATACCGGGTGAACGGATCGGCGCGATTTTGAGGGCTCCAACCGGTCGGCGAATACCGTTGCCGGGACCCCGTCGGCGGAGCGCATCCGACCCTTTCCGCACGGCTGACCGGCGGGCATTCACGTCTGCAGAAATCAGGTCAGGCTGTCTCCGAAGCCCGGAACAATCGCACGAATTCCTCGCCCGACAACGACTCGGCTCTGCGCCGGGAATCAATCTCCGTCCCGGCCCACACCGAATCCGGGATTCCCGGGAGATTGTTGCGCAAGGTCTTGCGCCGCGACGCGAATGCCCGGCGAACCAAGCGGATGAAATCCCCCCGTTCCCCTTCTTCAATCGGAAGGCCTTCCTTGGGCACCAACCGCACGACGGTGGAGACGACCTTGGGCGGCGGGTCGAAACATTCCGGCTCGACATCAAGCACCGTCTCCACGTGCATCAGCAACTGGACCGCCACCGACAACTGTCCGCGCGACGGGTCGCCCGGGGGCGCCGCGAGCCGCTGCGCGACTTCACGCTGCACCATCACGGTCAGGTCCGCCAGGTGCGTTCGCAGTTCCATCCAGCGCTGCAGGAGCGCGGTCGCCACGTTGTACGGCAGGTTGCCCGCCAGCCGTAACCCGCTCGGGTGCGCCGACAGGTCTTCATGCAGGGCATCCGCACAGCGAATCGTGACGCCCGGGTTGTCGCCGAATCGCCGCTCCAGATGCGCGGCAAGAGCCGGATCCTTTTCGATCGCGATCAGCTGCTTCGTCTGCCCGGCCAGCGGAAATGTCAGCGCACCGCGGCCGGGGCCGATCTCGACCAGGGTGTCGCTGGGGCCGATCGCCGCGACAATCTCCTCGATCTTTGCCGGGTCGGTCAGGAAATGCTGTCCCAGGCGTTTTCGCGGCGGCGGCAGGGCCATGGTTCAGCCGCTGCGCTGCCAGACTTTTTCGGCGCCCGCATATTTCATCCGTCGATTGACTCCGCGTCTCTCTCCTCCAGCAGACGTTCGATGTGCTCCGGCAATTTCTCGCCGAGCTCGCGAGGGTCATGTTCGCTCCTGCCTAACGGCAGGCCGTATTTCCGGATGATGTCTTCCGGTGACATCAGTTCCATTGCCGTTCCGTCCGCATACGGCATGAATTTCAGGCAACTCGGGCAATACATGCTTCCACTTCGCCTGTGGGAATCCGAAGAAATGCTGTAGACGGGCATATGCCACTTGTCGTGCCCGTACGCGACGAACCGGTCGTCGCCACCGTTTTCGAATTCAATCACCCAGAGACAACGGGCCATGCGCGCCTGTTGCGCCGCGCAATCCACGGCCTCGAACAGGCTGCCCGGGTCGGCCCGGCCGGTCCCCGCAAGATCCAGGGCGGTGCCATGGTCCACCGAAGTGCGCACGTACGGCAGCCCCAGGGTCACGTTCACGGCATGTCCGAACCCGAGCGTCTTGAGCACCGGCAGGCCCTGGTCGTGGTACATGGCGAGAAACGCATCGACTCCGTCCCGATTGACAAACGCCGTGTCCGCAGAAACCGGCCCTTCGACCGGGCGCCAGTACTCGTTCCGTTCCTGGATGACCGGCGCGATCACTTCCTGCTCCTCATGCCCAAAATGCCCCTCCTCACCCGCATGCGGGTTGAGGCCCAGCACCCGGATGCGGGGTTCGAGTATGCCGAACCTCGTCTGCAACCCGTTACACAAGACCTCCAAGGTTCGGGTCAGGCTTGCGCGGGTCACGGCCGCCGGCACCTCGGACAGCGGCAGGTGCGTGGTCGCGAGCGCGACCCGCAAATCCCCTGAAACCAGCAGCATGACGGGTGAAATTTCCACCCGGCCCCCGTCGACCTTCGTGTTCAGCGGCAGGACCGGCGAGACGGAGGCCTGCTCCGCCAGGTATTCCGTGTGGCCGCGGAACCGCAAACCCGCATCCAGCAACGTGCTTTTCTGCACCGGCCCGGTCACCAGCGCATCGAACGTCCCGTCCAGGCAGCTGCGCCCGGCTTCGGTGATGCTTTCCAGCACGTACGGCGCAAACCGCGCCTCGGCGACCCCCGGCCGGGCCTCGCCCTGCATCGGGATGGGGCGAACCTCCAGCGCCCCCGGCGGCGGGGCGGCATCCGGGCGATACTCCACGACCGGGACCGCCTGCCCCAGCGCCTCGGCCCGCTGCCTGAGAAGTTCCGGGTCCGCGAACACGACGCAGCGGGCAGGGTTGTCCCGTTGCGCCAGCGCCAGCAGAAGGTCCGGTCCGATTCCGCCGGGCTCGCCCGCGGTCACGGCCAGACGAAGTTCAGGCACCCTGCTCCCCGGTCATGTAGCGGACATAGGAATTGTTCAACATCCGCCGCAACCAGATCTCAATCTCGTCGTTGACGCGCGAACGGGCAAGATGGTTCAGCGCGCGCGTGCGCAGGGTCGATTCGGTCTCGTCTACCCGGCGGCGCTCCAGAACCTGCACGATGTGCCAGCCGAAGGACGTCCGGAACGGTTCGCTGATCTCGTCGATCTCCAGGCGATTCATCTGTTCTTCGAAATAGGGGTCCAGCATCCCCGCCGAGGTCCACCCCAGGTTTCCCCCATCCGCCGCCGAGGCGATATCATCCGAATGCGAACGCGCCAGGTCCTCGAAGCGGTCTCCCCCCTCGACCCGGTCTTTCAGGGTATTGAGCTGGGCGAGGGCTTCGCGGCCGTCAATGAGGGCGTTGGTGCGGATCAGGATATGGCGCGCGTGGGTCTGGTTCACCATGACCTGTGCCCCGCCTTCCTTGTCGGCCAGGTAGAACAGGTGAAAACCGCTGGGGCTTTGAAGCGGTTCCGTGGTCTCTCCGATTTCCAACTGGGCGATGGCCTCCACGGCAAAGCCCGGCAGTTCCGCTTCGGCGCGCCAGCCAATGTCTCCCTCATTGAGGGCGTTGCGGCCATCCGATTCGGTCAGGGCCAGGCTGGCGAAACGCTCCCCGCTGCGGACCCGTTCGACCAGGGCCTGGGCCCGGGCCCGGCGCTGGTTTTTCTCCCCGGGGGTCATCTGCCTCTGCGTCGCGATCAGGATGTGGTTCAGCCGATACCGGTTGGCGGTCTGGAGGCGGTCCGCGTGCAGCCGGATGAAGTTGTCGATCTCGTCATCGGTCACGCGCACCAGGCGGCGCGACTCGATTTGCTGCAGGTGCTGGGTCAACAACTGCTCGTGGAGGTAATTGTAGAAACCGGTGAAGCGAATGCCTTCCTGTTCGAGCTGGCGGCGAAACTGCTGCGGCTCCATCCCGTTGCGCCCCGCCAGCGTCTGGATCTCCTTCACCACAGCGTCGGGAGGCAGGGCGATCCCGCGTTTCTCGGCGAACTGCACTTGCAGCCGGGCCATCACCATGTACTCTAGGACCTGTGCCGCAAACTGGTCCCGCGGCGGCACCGGCGACCCGCCTTGCTCGAGCTGTTTGCCGATGATCGTGACGCGCTCGTCGAGCTCCGACAGGGTGATCACGTCTTCCTCGACCACCGCCACGACGCGGTCCAGGAGTTCAGCCGTCGCGGCCCCGGATCCCAATGCCAGGATCAAGACCGCGCCGCGAATCAATGCGACCACGCCGGTTCCCCGTCCAACTCCCGGTGCATGCGTCCCGTGACGTCTTCACCAAACCCGGCCAGGCCATGGAAGCGAACCTGGAGCATCACGCGGTGTTCAAAATCCTCGCCCGGCAGGTCCGGATCGCGGCGTATCTTCCAGGCCCCGACCCCGACCGTCATGCAGCAGCCCCGGTGTTCCAGGGCGGACAACAGTTCCAGGCTGCGGTCTTCGAGCAGGTCATAGCGGTGGCGAAACGCCAGGTGCCACGATCCTCCCAGCGGCATCAGCGCCTGGATGTCCATCTGTTCCAGCGCCGGCTCTTCGGCGTGCACCACCGCTGCGGCCCGGCGAATGTAGCGGGCCTGGAAGCGTTCGTCATTGCTGCCGTCCCAGCCGACCATGTGGGAGGCCCAGGTGGTGTCGCTGCCGGCGCGCTTCGGGTCGTAGCGAAGTGCGGAGCGGAACTGGAGCTGCGGCAGCGGCCGCCATTCCACCTGTGCGGCCCAGGCGGATTTCGAGTCGTCGCCCTCGCCGCCCTTGATGAGGCCGCCGGGCGAACGCATATACCAGACCCGCCCCGCCTGCGCCCGCAGCCTCAGGTGGCCGGAGACCGGATCGATGACCCGCGTCGTCAGCCCCGTCGCCACAAGATCGGCGCCGCCGATCCGGTCGCGCCCGGCCGCCCGGGCGCCCCGGAACAGGGCATCGTAGTCCAGCTCAAACCGCCGCGAGTCGAAATCCGGAATGCCCGTATGGTCGCGGCGCTGGCGGTTGAGGTAGAACAGTTGCGGCTCCAGCGTCTGCATCGCACCGTCCTCCAGCCGCCGTTCGAAGCGCGCCCGGGCGTCGATGCTGAAGATCGGCAGGGTTCGGCTCGGCGTCCGGTCCGGTTTCATGTCGCCGGCCTCTTTTTTCTTTTCGTCGGAATAATCCAGGTCGTATTGCGTATGGCGCCACTGCAGGCGGGGCGTCACCTGCCAGCCGGTCCCGGCGAAGCGCCGGGAAAACGTCAGCCCGGCATCGTAGCGCTCGCCCTGCACCTCCAGCACGTCCAGGTTGCCCCGGAACACGTCCACCGCCAGCATCGGCGACACGACCAAGCCGGTCGAGGGCACGCGGAACGAGCCCGCCGCGCGCACCCGGGGCAGCCGGTCCCACTGTTCGCCCCGGTCCTTGAGCGGATCGCTGCCGGTCAGGGCGGCGCTGACGGTCCAGCTGTCGGAGCGCCAGGCGACCTGCGCTTCCTGGCGCAAGCGGGTGGTCGACAGGCCATAAATGCCCGACTTGAAATCTTCCAGGTACGCGCCATCGGACACGTTGGTGTAGTTCACCCGGTAGTCCCACCCGCTCGGGCGGGCCGCGCCGTGCCGCCAGTGCAGCAGGTAGCGGTCGTCATCCGATTCATTGTCGCTCAGGTATTCGGCGCGGGCCGTGCCGGCACCGTGGCGGGTCCGGTAGCGGGCGGACGGCTTGACCTGGAAGCCCCGCCGGCCCATGTAGCGGGTCGACAGCACCGCGTCGTAGTGCGGGGCCAAGTTCAGGTAGTACGGCAGCTCCAGCGAGTAGCCCAGGTCGTCGGACGCCCCGAATTCCGGCATCAACCAACCGCTTTTCCGTGCCGCGCCAACCGGGAAGCCCACCCAAGGCAGCGCCATCACGGGCATCGACCCCACCCGGAGCACGGCATTACGCGCCTCGCCCTGCCCTTCGCCCGGATCAATGCGCAGCGTCTCCGCCTGCAAGCTCCAGGCCGGGTTGTCCAGCGCGCAGGTGGAATAACTGGCCTCGCTGGCCTCGACCACGCCATCCGGGTTCCGGGTCAACCGCGCGGCCTGCCCCGTCTCGCCGCCGCCCAAGCGGTAGCGGGCCCGGGTGACTTCCGCCCGGCCCGCCCCGTATTCCAGTTCCACCTGCTCGGCCTCCAGCGCCACTCCCGGCCCACTGATGCGGACTCCGCCGCTGAGTGAGGCGTGTTCTTCCCCCTGGTCGACCGAGACGGCGTCCGCACTGGCGCGCAGGGCACCGTGGCGCACCCGGACGTCGGAGCTTAACTCCACCCGGTCGCCCTCGCGTTTCACCTGTCCGGCCTCCAGTTCGAGTCCCCCGTCTCCGCCGGCCTCCGCGCCGATTTCGACCGGCCCGCAATGCTCGGGTTGCAGCGGTTCCGGAAGCGGCAGGGAGTCCTGCGCGCCCACGCCCGGCGCCCAAGCGCCCAGGGCCAGGGAAAGAAGGAAGCGGCGAAAAATCAGCATAGAAGTCCGGCCACTTAATCGTAGCCGATGTTGTATTCTATGTATTCTATCGCTTTGCCCTCCCGCTCGTCCCGCAAGCCCGTATGCCCGCCTCCGTCCCTCCCGACCGTCCACCCAATCCGTCGCGCCAATTCTTTCCGTCGAAAAAGCCGGGGTGGCGGGCGCTCGGCGTCCTTGGCCTGTTCGGCGCCGCGGCCTACGCCCTGGTCGCCACCGCGCCGCGGCCGGAAGCCGTCCTGGCCGAACTGCCAAGCCTCGCGGTGGAGGCGTACACGGTGGCGCGCAAGGACATCGCGCCGCAGGCCACCTTCACGGGCCGCCTGCAGCCACGGCGCAGCGCGGCGCTGCGCTTCGAGGTCTCCGGCCAGTTGCTGCAGCGCGCGGCCGAGCCCGGGGTGGCCGTTTCCGCCGGCGACACGCTGCTGGTTCTCGACGACCGGGACTTCCAAGACCGGGTGCGCACCGCCGAGGCGGAGCTGCGCCTGGAGAAAAGCGGCATCGAGCGCGACCGGACCCGGCTGACGCAGGCGACCCGGCACCGCGAATTGCAACGCGAAGAGGTGGCGCGCCACGTGCAACTCGGCGAACGCGCGCTGCTGTCGCAGTCTTCGCTCAACGCGGCCGAGCAGAAGCTCACCGAACTGGTCTCCCGGGTGGCCGAGCTGACCCATGCGGTCGAGACGGGCGCGCAGCGCCTTGCGCTGAAGCAGGCGAACTTCGACCAGGCCCGCCGGGACCGGGACCGCACCCGGCTGGTCGCACCCTTCGACGGGCGCGTCAATACCGTGCTCGCCGAGGTCGGCGACCGCATCACCGGCGACCAGGTGGTCGCCTCCGTGGTCGACGTGGCAGAGCTGGATTTCTACGTGGAAGTCGACGGCGCCACCGCCGGGGCGCTGGAACTCAACCAAGCCGTCACGGTGAAGACCGGGGCGGAGGAACACCCCGGCGTCCTGGTTGCCCTGCAGACCGACCCGGACCCGCGCACCTTCACGCATGCGGTGCGCATCCGGATTCCCGGCGGCCGGGCCGCCCCGGGGCAGCTGGCCGTCGCCCGCTTGCCGCTGCCGATGATCCGCGATGCGCTGGTGGTGCCCGTGGAGTCCCTGCGGGTGGATGCGGCCGGCACCGCCGTGTTCCGCATCGAGGGGTCGTCGCTGCAGCGCATCGCGGTGACGCCCGGGCCGCGCGTCGGCGCCTGGCAGGTGATCGAGTCGGAACTGGAGGAAGGCGACCGAATCGTCGCCCGGGACGCCGCCGCCATGGACGTCCGGCGGCCCATCCGCGTGCGCGAAAGCGCGCCATGATCCGTTTCTCGCTGCACAACCCGCTGCTGGTCAACCTGGTGCTGGCGCTGGTGCTGGTGCTGGGCGTGCTGGCCTGGCACTCCATGCCGCAGGAGGTGTTCCCCACCTTCGACCGCAACGTCCTCCAGGTCCAGACCTCCTTCGAGGGCGCCTCGCCGGAAGAGGTCGAACGCCAGGTCACCATCCCGATCGAGGAGGCCCTGGACTTCCTCATCGACGTCGACTCCGTCACCTCCCGCTCGCAGGAGGGCCGGTCCATCATCCAATACAAGCTGCTGGAGGGCGCCGACCCGGACGAACTGTTGCGCGAGATGCGCACCGAGATCGACGCCATTGAGGATTTCCCGGAAGACGCCGGCACCCCGCAGGTCAGCCGGCTCAAGCATCTGATGCCGGTCATCAGCATCGCCCTGCACGGCGAGGCACCGATGTCCCTGCTGTACGACGTGGCCGACCAGCTGCGGCGCAGCCTGCAGCAGATCCCCGGCGTGTCCGGCGTCGGCGTGACCGGCAAGCGGGACTGGGAGATGTGGGTGGAACTGGACCCCAACGAACTGGCCGCGCGCGGGGTGGCCTTGGGCGAGGTCGCGGCGGCGCTGCGCGGCAACCTGCGCGACACGCCGAGCGGCATGATCCGCAGCGCCGAAGGCGATATCCTGCTGCGCGGCCTGGGCGCGGAAAGCGCCGAGGCCATCGGGGAGGTCGTGGTGCGGCACAACGCGCACGGCGGCCAGTTACGGATCCGCGACCTGGGCCGGGTCTCCCTGCAGCTGGAAGAGCCGACCACCATGGGCCGGTTCAACGGCATGCCGGCCGTCAACCTGACCGTCTCCAAGAGCGCCCGCGCCTCCACCTACGAGGTGACCACCCGGGTCCGCGAGGAGATTGCGCAATTTGCGCCGCCCGAGGGCGTGGACATCAGCTTCTTCATGGACATGTCCCGGCTGATCGAAACCCGCGTCAACACCGTGCAGGCCTCCGGCATGGTGGCGCTGGTGCTGCTGTTGTTTTCGCTGTATTTCCTCCTCAACTTCCGGCTGGCCCTGATCACCGCGATGGGGATTCCGGTCGCCATGCTGACCGCGGTCATCGCGATGGCGCTGCTCGGCTACAGCATCAACATGGTCAGCATGTTTGCGTTCCTGGTCGTGCTCGGGCTGGTCGTGGACGACGCCATCATCATCTCCGAAAACACCCACCGCCACATGGAAGAAGGACTGGAGGTGCACGAGGCCGCCTATATCGGCGCGCGGGAAGTCCTGTGGCCGGTGCTGGCCTCGATCTTCACCACGGTCGCGGCGTTTTTGCCCCTGCTCGGCATCTCCGGCACTCTGGGCCAGTTCATCGCGGTGATCCCGGTGGTGGTGATCGCGGCGCTGGTCGGCTCCCTGCTGGAGGCCTTCCTGATCCTGCCGTCGCATGCCGCGGAAATCCTGAAACTGCGGGCGGCCTCGCACAACACGGAGCGTTGGCACGCCTTCCTGGACCGTTACCGCGCCCTGCTCCATTGGGGCGTCCGGAACCGCTACCTGGTCGCCAGCGCCACGGTCGGCGTGCTCCTGGTCACGCTGGCCTTCATGTTCACCCGAATGCCGTACACCCAGTTCGACGATGTCGAGACCAACCGCTTCCTGATCAATATCGAGGGCCCCAACACCTACGGCCTCGCCGACTCCAACGCGCTGGCCGAGCGCGTCGAGGACGTCATCTACACCGTCGTGCAGCCGCATGAGCTGAAGAGCCTGCAAACCAACGTCGGGGTGAACATGGTCGGCTTCGACCAGTATTCGGTCGGCAGCCGCTACGTGCAGATCAGCGTCAACCTGACCGAGCCGGCCCCGGACGGATGGATCGAGGCGTACGTCTCGCCTCTGATCAACATGAAATTCCAGAACCGGGGCGTGCGCGAACGCACGACCGAACAGGTCCAGAATGACGTCCGGGTCGCATTGAAGACGGTCCCGGGGATCCAGCGCATTGTGTTCCAGAGCGACCAGGCCGGCCCGGCCGGCGCCGATATCGAGGTCGGCATTGTCGGGCCGGGGCTCGACCGGCTCCAGCACGACGCCGAGCAGGTCCGCAGCTACCTGGCCCGCCTCCCCGGCGTCGAAGACGTCCGGCACGACCTGGAGCCCGGGAAGGTCGAATACCAGTACGCCCTGAATGCGCGCGGCCGGGAACTCGGCATCACCCAGACCGAGCTCGGCACCGCCGTGCGCATGGGCTACCAGGGCGCCAAGGTGATCCACATCAGCCAGGGCGACTTGCGCGTGCCGGTCCGGGTGCTGTACCCGCACACCCTGCGCTACGACTCCTCGGCGTTCGACCGCCTGCCCATCACCACGGACCGCGGCACCGTCTATCTCGACGAGGTGGCAGACATCACCACGGCCCGGGGCCTGGCCACGGTGCGGCGGCGCAACGCCGAGCGGATGGCGACCATCACGGCCGACGTGGACCCGTCGGTCACCTCGTCGGGCGCTGTGCTGACGCTTTTGAGCGAGGAATTCGGCTCCCGCTTCCAGCCCCCGGGCGACTACCAGATGATCTACCTCGGCGAAAAACGCGAGGCGGACGTCGCGGTGGCCGACATGAAGCGCGCCGCCGTGGCGGCATTGGCGATCATCTTCTTCATCCTGGCCGCCCTGTTCCGGTCCCTGCTCGACCCGCTGGTGGTGATCGCCGCGATCCCGTTCGCGCTGATCGGGGTGGTCATCGGCCATTCCCTCGCCGGAATCCACTTGCAGTTCCTGTCGTTGATCGGCATGTTGGCGCTGTCCGGGGTGGTGGTCAACGACTCCCTGATCCTGATTAATTTCGTCAAGCAGCTTCGCCAGCGCGGCCATGAACGGATCGAGGCGGTGCTGCTCGGCAGCCGGGCGCGGTTCCGCGCCATCCTGTTGACCACCGTCACCACGTTCTTCGGCGTGTCGCCGCTGATCTTCTTCTCAAGCGGGCAAACCCGGTTCCTGGTGCCGATGGCGATCAGCCTGGGGGTCGGGCTGTTGTTCGCCACCGTGTTAATCTTGCTGGTCCTTCCCTGCTTCTACCTGATCATGGACGACTTCCGCCAATGGCTGGCCCGCCTGCGGGCCCGCGCCCAGAAGGCGCCCGCATGAGCATCCGGGCCGCGCTGGCGTTGGCACTGATGGTGGCGGGCTCCGGCGCGCCCGCACAGGAGGACGGCGCCGAATTCCCGCTGTCGCGCACAGCCGTGCGGCTGATGCTGGAGCAGGCCGACGACGCCGCCCTGGTCGCCCAGGCGCAACATTTTCCGGAACACTACGATGCCCTGATCACCCAGCTGGTCGAACTCAAGCGGGGCGACGACCCGGAGCAGGCCAGCCTGGCCCTGGCCCAGGCGTCGCGGCAGAACTGGGCCCGGTACAACGATCTGGTGCGCCAGGGCGACCCGGCGGACTGGCGCGCGCTGGTCATCCAGCGCCGGGATCTGTTCGCGCTGATCGGCCAGGCCGAGGGCGCCGAACAATGCCTGGCCTACGAATACCAAGGCACGCAGGCGCTGACCACCCGCGGCAACCCGGCCTACCGGAAACCGGCGAGCGCCTATATCGGATCATTCATCCAGGCGGCGGCGCGGGCGCGCGGCGCGCCCCGGTCCTGGCGGGAAACCCGGGCGGCGGACCTGGAGTTGCTGTATGCCACCCTGGAGGCGCAGCAGCCTGACCCCGCCCTGCTGGCCGCCCTGCGCCCCGGAGACGCGGTGCATCCGCGGTTCTGCGACGCCATGGTCGCGGTCCTGGATGCCGCCCTGACGCTGGAAGGCGAGCCGGGGGCCCTAGTGTGGCGGTTCCTGGTGACGACGGGAGACGTGGAAAGGCCCGGGAATTAAGTCTGCCCGCGCGCCTCGTCGGCCCTCACAGCAGCGGCGCGATCACCAGGCTGACAATCGCCATGACGTTGATCAGGATGTTCATGGACGGCCCGGACGTGTCCTTGAACGGGTCGCCGACCGTGTCGCCAACCACGCAGGCATGGTGCGACTCGGACCCCTTGCCGCCATGATGGCCCTTTTCCACGTATTTCTTGGCGTTGTCCCAGGCCCCACCCGCATTCGCCATCATCAGCGCCAGGAGCACGCAACCGAGCAGCGCCCCGCCGAGCATCCCGCCGAGCGCCTGCGGGCCCAGGCCGAAGCCGACGACCACCGGTGCGATGACAGCCAGCGCCCCGGGTGGAATCATCTTCCACAGCGCCGCTTTCGTCGCAATGTCCACGCATCGGACCGTGTCCGGTTTTCCGGTGCCTTCCAGCAGGCCCGGGATCTCCTTGAACTGGCGGCGGATCTCCTGGATCATCTCGAACGCGGCATCGCCCACCGCGGTCATGGTGAGCGCTGCGACGATGAACGGGAACGTCCCGCCGATGAACAGGCCAACCAGCACCAGCGGGTCGTTCAAGCGGAGCTCGACCGGCGCGCCCTGGCCGTGGGCGACTTCGGCCAGGAACGCCGTGATGATGGCCAGCGCCGCGAGGGCGGCGGCACCAATCGCGAAGCCTTTCCCGATCGCGGCCGTCGTGTTGCCGACCTCGTCGAGCGTATCGGTGATGTGCCGGGTTTCCTCGCCCATTTCTGCCATTTCCGCGATGCCGCCGGCGTTATCCGCCACCGGCCCGTAAGCATCGATCGCCATGGTCATGCCGACCGTGGCCAGCATTCCGACCGCAGCGATACCGACCCCGTAGAGGCCAGCCGCCATGTGCGCGAAATAAATGATGGCGGCGATGGACAGGACCGGCACGGCCACGGATTGCATGCCGGTGGCCAGGCCTCGGATCATGACCGTGGCGGGGCCGGTCTCCGCTGCGCTTGCGATCCGCCGGACCGGCGGACCGGCCGTGAAGTATTCCGTCACCAGGCCGATGATGATGCCGCCGACGGCACCGGCCAACACTGCGGTCCAGATGCCGGGGGCCAGTTCGAAATGCCCGATGATGAAGTAGGCCAGCACGATGAACAGCACGGCCGAACCGAATGTGCCCAGGCGCAGGGCGGCATCCGGGCGGCTGCGCACCCGGCTGCGGACCAGCAGGATGCCGATCATGGAGCACACGATGCCGGCCGATGCCAAGGCCAGCGGCAGGAACATCAGCACCTGCTGGGGACCCAGGCTCGCCAGCGCCATCGCCGGCAGGGTGGACGCCAGGGCGATGGTCGCGATGATCGATCCGCAGTACGACTCGAAGATGTCCGAGCCCATGCCCGCAATATCACCCACGTTGTCGCCCACGTTGTCGGCGATCACCCCCGGGTTTCGGGGGTCGTCCTCCGGGATTCCCGCTTCAATCTTGCCGACCAGGTCGGCGCCGACGTCCGCGCTCTTGGTGTAGATGCCCCCACCGACGCGTGAGAACAGGGCCACCGAGGACGCGCCCATGCCGAAGCCGTGGATGATGTGCGCGGTCGCCGGGTCCTGCCCGTAGACCAGGTACAGCGAGCCCAGGCCCAGAAGGCCGACCGCGGCGATGGTCAAGCCCATGATCGAGCCGCCGTAGAAAGCCAGGGACAGCGCGGTCGGGGCGCCCGCCATGTTGGCCGCCACCGCCGTGCGGACGTTGGCCCGGGTCGCCGTGTACATGCCGATGAGGCCGGCGAGCGACGAACAGACCGCGCCGGTCAGGAAGGCGGCCATGGTGTGGACGCCGAGGTCGGACAGGGCGATGGCGAGGGCGACGGCCGCGATGAACAGGTACATGACCAGGTACTCGCGACGCATGAACGCCATGGCGCCTTGCTGGATCTCCCGGGCGATCTCGGTGACCCGTCCGTGGCCCGCGGGATAGCGCAGGATGATGCGGTACAGAAGAAAGGCCGCCAATAGCCCGGCAAGCCCCAGCACCAGTGGCATATGTTCAAGTGAAAGATTCAAGGTTCAGCTCCTTCCTTTGGAGTGGGGGACGGCTCAGCCGCCGGTGACAGGGGGGAAAAATGCGATTTCGTCGCCATCCCGGATTTTTGCGTCCAGCGGGGCGTGCCGGGCATTGACCGCGGCCAGCACCCTCGCGTCCGGAGCCTGCTCGACCAGGGCCTTCCAGACGTCCTGCACGCTGTCCAGGCCGTTCGTCTCGATTTCCACGCTCTCGTGGCCGACCCGGTCGCGGAGGCTGGCAAAAAATCGGACGGTGATACTCATGGGCAGGGAGGTCGTCCCGGCATTTTACCGCTAGTCGCTTGCCCGGGAAGGTCCCGGAGATCTGTCGGCCGCACCAGGGGCCCGCCACCGAACGCCGGCGATAGAGTTGGCTTAGAAAACCCAAAAGTGGAGGCAAGCTCGTGCCATAATGGGCCTATGGACCGTTGCCGCCCAACCATCCTAGTCATTCTGGACGGGGTCGGCATCAACCCCGACCCCCAGAACAATGCCCTGGCGCAGGCGCGTACCCCGCGGCTGGATGCCTTGTTTTCCGAACATGCGTTCACCCAGCTGCAAGCCAGCGGGGCCGCGGTAGGCCTACCGGACGGGCAGATGGGGAATTCCGAAGTCGGGCACATGATCATGGGCTGCGGGAGCATTGTCCTGCAAGATCTCGTCCGCATCGACCAAAGCATCCGCGACGGTTCGTTCTACGAAAATCCGGTCCTGCTGGAATCCGTCCGTGACACGGTTGCGTGCGGCAGCCGCTTGCACCTGCTGGGCCTGGTGTCCGACGGCGGAGTGCATTCCCATCTCCGCCACCTGCTCGCCTTGATCGAGCTGGCGCGGCGCGAGGGGGCCGAACCGCATGTCCACATGATCACCGATGGGCGGGACGTTCCGCCGCAAAGCGCCCTGGACTATTTGCCTGAACTGGAAGCCTCGCTCGAAGGTATCGGTGCCATCGACACCGTTTGCGGCCGGTACTATGCGATGGACCGGGACCGCCGCTGGCCGCGGACCCACCGCGTCTTCGATGCCCTCGTCCATGGGAAGGGCTCCCCCGTCCCGGATGCGGCAACGGCCATACGGCGGGCCTACTCGGACGGCTGCGGCGATGAATTCATCGAGCCGGCCGTCTGCCCGGGAGCCGCGCCGCTGGCCGCAGAAGACCGGGTCGTGTTCTTCAATTTCCGCAACGACCGCCCACGGCAATTGGCGGAAAGCCTGATCCGACCGGTTTTCACGGAATTCGATCGCGGGAATTACACCCCCGCGACACTGGTGACGATGACCGAATTCGGTCTCGACCCCGCGGTGCCCGTCGCATTTGAGGAAACCCGACCCGACGTGACTTTGGCTGAAATCGTCAGCGGCAACAACATCCCGCAGTTGCATTGCGCGGAAACCGAAAAGTATCCGCATGTCACGTTTTTCTTCAACGGCGGGCGCGAGCCGCCATGGCCGGGCGAACAGCGCGTGATGCTGCCCTCGCCAAACGTCGAGACCTACGACCAGTGCCCGGAAATGAATGCGGAGGGGGTCGCGGATGCGGTCGTCGACGCCATTCGCAGCCGGCAGTACGGATTCATCCTGGTCAATTTCGCCAACGCCGACATGGTTGGGCACACGGCGCTGGCCGACGCCATCATCCGGGCGATGGAAGCGCTGGACGCCCAGGTCGGGCGGATCGTCGACGCCGCGGAAGAACACGGCATGGCGCTGATGCTGACCGCCGACCACGGCAATTGCGACGAGATGATCGATTCGGACGGGCGCCCGCACACCCAGCACACCACGCACCCGGTCCCCTGTGTCGTGATTGACCCGGCCGGACGCCGGCTGCGCGACGGCGGCGGGCTTGGGAACGTGGCACCGACCGTGCTGGACCTGATGGGGCTGGGCCGGCCAGCGGAGATGTCCATGGACAGCCTCCTGGCCACCTGACTTCAGCTCACCCGTACTTGCCCGTCTCCCGCTTTTCAGGCACAATTACCGCCCGTCCCCTGACGATTCCCATGCGACCGCGCTTCCTCCCCCTGTTTCTGTGCTTTGGCTTGGTCGGCGGATGCGGGGTCGGTTTGGACGACATCGACCTGTCGGCGATCGACATCGGGCTGGGCGAAGATGAGGGCGACAACATCATCGAAGCCGGCGCGAAGGATTTCGTCTCCTGCAATCTCGGCCAGGAATGCGATTACCTGTGGCAGCAGGCCCGGCTCTGGCTGGACCAGAACGCCCGTTTTTCCGTCGAGCCGAAGAACGAAGTCACGCTGACCGCGTTCAACCCGACCCCCGACCAGCACCGGGACGAATTCCAGTACCGCGTAACGAAGATCGCGCATCAGGGCGGGGTGGCCACCCTCAAGGTGGAAGCCTTCTGCTCGGACACGGAGGCCTGCGGGTTCACGACGGTTGAACAGGTCTACAAGATCAACGAATTCCTGCGCAACCACAAGCGCGCGCTGAACGAGGGCCTGGTGGAGCTGGAGAACTACGACGAGCCGGAGCTGCCCCGCGTCACGGCTCCGGCCGATGAGGACGCCGACGGGGTGCTGTCCGACATCTCGCTGGAGAAAGAATACCGCCGCGGGCAGTTCCACAGCCAGGCCCAGGACGCGCTGGTCGGTGCCGGCTGCCTGAAACAAAGCAAAATGTCACTGCTCAAGTCCGGGGACGGCGAAGATCTGTACGAGGTCAACTGCCTGACCGGGATCCGCCACGTCGTATTCCGCTGCACCCGGGACGGGTGCGCGGTTCTCCAGTAAGCCTCCCGGCGGACTCCCGCATTCAGCCGAATTCCGCCACCACGGGAGCGTGGTCCGAAGGACGCTCCCGGCGGCGCGGCGCTTTATCGATATGGCAGGCCGTGCACAGCGCGGCCGCGGCCGGGCTGGCAAGAATCAGGTCGATGCGCAAACCGATGTTGCGGCGGAACGCCCCCTGGCGGTAGTCCCACCAGCTGAACGCCTCCGGCTCCTGCTCGAATCGCCTGAAGCAGTCCTCGAAGCCGATCGCCTGGATCGCAGCCAGCGCGTCCCGTTCCGGCGTCGAGCACAGGATCCGTTCCCGCCAAAGCTCCGGGTCGTGCACGTCTTCATCTGCGGGCGCGATATTGAAATCGCCCAGAATCAAGTACCGTTCATGTTCCTGTGAATCGCGCGCGACGAATTCGGCCACTTTCGCCAGCCAGTGAAGCTTGTGGTCGTACTTGGGGTCACCGACGTCCTTTCCGTTGACGACATACAGGTTGAGAACGCGCCAGCCCCCGACCGTTACGCCCAGGATCCGGCGGTCCGGATCGTCCAGGCCGGGGATGTCGGTCACGACCTCCGTGGCCGGCTGTTTGGTCAGCACGGCGACGCCATTGTAGGTCTTCTGGCCTGCGAAAGTGGCCTGGTATCCCGCCTGCTCGATCTCCTCGCGCGGAAAATCCGCATCGACCACCTTGGTTTCCTGCAAACACAAGGCATCGACCGGGTTGTCCTGCAGCCAATCCAGCACGTGCGGCAGGCGCACCCGCAGCGAGTTGACGTTCCAGGTTGCGGCTTTCATGCCGCCAGGCCCATCTGCTTGAGCAGCGCGTCCGGCTCTGGCGGGCGGCCCCGGAACGCCTCGAACATTTCGGCGGCTGGCCGCACGCCCCCCGCGGAGAGGACGCAGTCCACGAAGCGTTTTGCGGTGTCCGGGTTGAACAGGCCCTCTTCCTGGAAGGCCGCATAGGTGTCCCCGGAGAGCACTTCGGCCCACTTGTAGCTGTAGTAACCCGCCGTATAACCGCCGGAGAAAATGTGCTCGAAGCTGTGCGCGGCCCGGACGAATTCCGGCGTTTCCATCACGCCGATCTCGCGGCGGACTTCGGCCAGGAGCGGCTCAACCCGTGCGCCGCTCTCCGGCTGGTACTCCAGGTGCAGGCGGAAATCGAACAAGGCGAATTCCAGTTGGCGCATCAGGTCCAGCCCCGCGCAGAAAACGCGGCTGTCGCGCAAACGCATCGCCAGGTCATCCGGCAAGGGCTGGCCGGTTTGGTAATGCCGTGCAAAGCGGTTCAGCGCTTCGGGCTCCCAGCACCAGTTCTCCATCCATTGGCTGGGCCATTCGACCGCGTCCCACTCCACGCCCTCGATCCCGGACACTCCGGGGCAATCGACCCGGGTCAGCATGTGGTGCAAACCATGCCCGAACTCGTGGAACAGGGTGACGACATCCGTGTGGCCGAACAGCGCCGGCGTGTCGGCCGTCGGCGGCGACCCGTTGCAGGTCAGGTAAGCAACGGCCGGCTGGATGCCGGTGCCGCGGCGGCGGCGTTGGGCGCAGGTCCCCATCCAGGCTCCCCCGTGCTTGTCCGGGCGGGCATACGGGTCCAGGTAGAACTGCCCGAGCGGGTCTCCGCGCGCATCATGGATCTCGTAGAACCGAACGTCCGGGTGCCAGACTTCCACGTCGTCGCGCCGGGAGATTTTCAGCTGGAAAAGGTCTGCGGCGAGGTCCAGCATGCCCTGGATGGTCGCGTCCGCCGCAAAATATGGCTTGATCTCCGCTTCCCGCAAGCCGTACCGGCGGATCCGAAGACGTTCCCGGACCCAGGCCTGGTCCCAGCGCTGCATCTCGTCCAGCCCGCATTCGTTCCGGGCAAACTCCCGGAGCTCCTCCCATTCCTGTTTCGCCTGTTCCCGGGCGCGCTCCACCAGGTCATCGAGAAAATCCAGCACCTGCGCGGGGGTTTCGGCCATTCGCGTCGCCAAGGCATGATCTGAAATCGTTTCAAAATCAATCAGCTGTGCCTGTTCGTGGCGCAAGCGGAGAATGTTCTCGATCAAGTCCGTATTGTCGTATTTCCCGGCATGAGGCCCCTGGTCCGATGCCCGGGTCGTGTAGGCCACGTAGACGTCATGGCGGAGATCCCGGTCATCCGCATAAGCAAGAATCGCCTGAACGCAGGGGGGCATGAGGCTGACGCGCCATCCTGGCTGGCCGTGCGCCTCGGCGTCCGCGCGCAACATTTCACGGTGCGGAGGCGGCACGCCCTCCAGGCGTGATTCGTCTTCGAGCACCTGCGACCAGGCCCCGGTCGCATCCGTCACGTTGTCGGTAAAACGGGCGCAGCAGGCCGCCAGTTCCTGCTCGATTTCCGCAAAACGCTTCTTTTTTTCTTTCGGCAGATGAACGCCCCCCAAACGATAATCTCTGAGGGCCAGGGTGACTTCCTTCTGGCGCGGCGCCGACAACTCCGACCAGGCACCGCTTTCCTTGAGTTTCTTGAAATTTAGATATAATCCTTTATTATGCAGTAATTCTGTACTATATTCAGTTATTTTCTGTAAACATGAATTGTAGGCCTCTCTCCATTCGGGGCTGTCGCATACCGCGCGAAGGTGCTGGACCGGGGAAAACGCCTCTTCGAGCCGGCTTCCCATTTCCTCCAGGGGGCGCAACAGCGAGGCTTCGTCCGGGGTCTGCGGGTTCAGCTGTTCAATCCGGGCCCGGTTGTCGGCCAGGATCGACTCGATGGCCGGGAGGGCGTGTTCCGGGAGAATCTGGCCGAACGCCGGCAGCGGCCGCTCCTCCAGAAGGGGGTTGGCCGGGCTCATGGCTTCAGATGTCGATGTTTCCGGCCTTGAGGGCGTTCGCCTTGATAAAGTCGCGGCGGTTCTCGACCCCTTCGCCCATCAGGGTATCGAACAGGTCGTTCGCCGCCTGGGCATCCCCGATGTCGACCTTGAGCAGGCGCCGGGCCGCCGGGTGCATGGTGGTTTCCCACAACTGGTCCGGGTTCATCTCGCCCAGGCCCTTGTAGCGCTGGATGGTCTGGCCGCGGCGGGCCTCGTCCAGCAGCCATTCGTACAATTCGACAAAATCCGAAGACTCCCGGACCTGGTTCTTGCGCACCATGCGCCCGCCCGCCCCCAGCAGGCCGTGCTGGGCCCGGGCAAAATCCTGGATGGCCTGGTATTCCGGCGCCGCGAAGAAGTCGTGATAGTAAATATCGGTCGTGGCCAGGCCCTCCGCGACGCGCTCCAGCACCAGCCGCGGCCCCGTCACGGGATCCGGCTCCACCCGGCACCGGAACTCCCGGCTTTCCGGTTCGAGGCCACCCGCACGTTCCGCAAGCGCCTCCCCCCAAGCTTCCAGCGCCCGGGCGTCCGGATCCGCCTCAGCCGGCCCCGGCACCCGCAGCAGGTGCGCCAGGAACTCCCGGTCGTGGCGTACGGACAGGCGCGAGACGCTCGCCAGGGCAAACCGACATTTATCCATTAAATCAACAAGTTGTTCGTCACCCACGCGGGTCGAGTCTGCCTTCGGATACAACTCCGCGCCTTCAAGCGCTTCTTCCTGGAGGTGCGCCGTCAGCTCCTCGTCGTCCAGCAGGTATTTCTCTTTTTTCCCCTTTTTCACCTTGTACAGCGGGGGCTGGGCGATGTAGACATGCCCCTGTTCGACGAGGCTGGTCATTTCCCGGTACAGGAAGGTCAACAGGAGGGTCCGGATGTGCGCCCCGTCCACGTCGGCGTCCGTCATGATGATGATGCGGTGGTAGCGCAGGCGATCAATGTCGAACTCCTCCTTGATGCCGGTGCCCAGCGCCGTGATCAGCGAGGTGATCTCCTCCGATGCCAGCATCCGGTCCAGGCGCGCACGTTCGACATTGAGGATTTTTCCCTTGAGGGGCAGGATGGCCTGGGTCGCGCGGTCCCGGCCCTGCTTTGCGGATCCCCCGGCAGAATCGCCCTCGACCAGGAACAATTCCGAGCGGGCCGGGTCGCGTTCCTGGCAGTCCGCCAGTTTCCCCGGCAGCCCGCCGACGTCGAACACGGTCTTGCGCCGGGCCGTCTCCCGCACTTTCCGCGCTTCCTCGCGCACCTGGGCCGCGCGCACGATCTTCTCGACGATCTTCTTCGCCTCGGCCGGGTTCTCCAGGAGGAAGTCCCGCAGCCGGTCGCCAATCACGCTCTCGACCGACCCCTTCACTTCGGACGACACCAGCTTGTCCTTGGTCTGGGAAGAAAATTTCGGGTCGCCCACCTTGACGGACAAGACCGCGGTCAGGCCTTCCCGCGAGTCTTCCCCGGTCAGCGCGACGGACAGGCGTTTTCCGAGCCCTTCCTTCTCCACGTAGTTGTTGATGGTCCGGGTCAGGGCCGCCCGGAACCCGGCCAAGTGGGTCCCGCCGTCTCTCTGCCGTATGTTATTGGTATAACAAAGAATATTCTCATGGTAGCCGACGTTCCATTGCAGCGCGGCCTCGATTTCCGCGCCGCCGTGCTCGCCCGTGACGGAGATCACCGAGGAGTGCAGCGCTTCCTTTCCGGAGTTGCTGTGCTCGACGAAGGCGACAATGCCGCCCTCGTAGTGGAAGTCGCTGCTGCGCCCGGAGCCGTGGTCTTCCAGCCGGATGAGTACGCCGGAATTGAGGAAGGAGAGTTCCCTCAGGCGGGCCGCCAGCGTTTCATAATGGAAGGTCACGTCGCTGAAGACCTCTTTCGAGGGCCAGAACCGGATGGTGGTGCCGGTGCGTTCAGACGCGCCGAGCGCCGCGAAATCGCTTTTCGGCAGGCCCATGGAGTATTCCTGGTGCCAGCGCTGTCCGTCGCGGTCAATGACCAGGTCCAGGCGCTCGGACAGGGCGTTGACGACGGAGACCCCGACGCCGTGCAGGCCGCCGGACACCTTGTAGGAGTTTTCATCGAACTTGCCGCCGGCGTGCAGGGTCGTCATCACCAGCTCGGCCGCCGGGCGGCCTTCCTCGTGCATTTCGATCGGGATTCCGCGCCCGTTGTCGATCACGGTCACGGAGCCGTCTTCGTTCAGGGTCACCTGGATCTCGGAGCAGTGCCCCTCCAGGGCCTCGTCGACAGAGTTGTCGACCACCTCGAACACCATGTGGTGCAGGCCCGTTCCGTCATCGGTGTCGCCGATGTACATCCCCGGGCGTTTCCGGACTGCCTCCAGGTCCTTCAGGACCTTGATGGAAGACGCATCGTAAGCCATTTTTCTACCCCGTAAAACAGCGCCTATTTTACCCCGGTCAGCCCTCTGATGTCAATGAAACGGCCCCGTGTTCCACATGGAACATGCGGCCCTCGAATCCCGGGGAAGACGGGCCGGCCGGGTCGTCCTGGACCCGGGTCACGAACAGTTGCGCCTCGCTTCCGGAAAGCGCCTCCAGGAGCCGGTCCAGGTGCCGCCCGTCCAGTTCCGCCGAGAGGTCGTCGAACAACAGCACGCAGCTTTCGTCCCTCAATTCCTGGAACAGGACCACCTGGGCGAGGAGCAGG
The DNA here is from genome assembly GCA_965214545.1 of uncultured candidatus Poriferisulfidus sp. Lineage (GTDB taxonomy): Bacteria > Pseudomonadota > Gammaproteobacteria > Poriferisulfidales > Poriferisulfidaceae > Poriferisulfidus. The sequence goes on from OZ243950.1 coordinate 1,205,453, forward strand.
CAACAGGACAGCAACTTGGACTGTCCCCGGGACGCAATCCGCACGGCCGGCATGCCGTCCAGCGCCAGCGCCAGCTCCGCACGGTGCGGGCCGGTCGTGGTCTGCCCCGACTCCCGGCTCGACGCCAGGCCCGCAGCCAGCGATTCCTCAAGCCCCGCGGACTCGTCATACCCCGGAACATAGTTGATTTCAAAGCTCTTTTCAGGGAACAGGATCTGCGCGAACCCGTCCAGCGGGTCCCGGATCTCTTCGAGATAGTTTCGCCGCATAGCGGTCAGGGCCTCCCCGGCCTCGGCCAGCGGCGCATCCCAAAGGGCGGGATCCTGGCGGCGGTTCTTCAGCGCGGCATTGCGCTGTTTCAGCGCCCGCTGGTAGCCCGCCCAGTTCTTCCGGTATTCCGGTTCCACGTGGAACACCCCCCAGTCCAGCCAGGCCCGCCGCCGAGCCGGGGGGCCGTGGACCAGGGCGTGGCTTTCCGGGTGGATGGCCTGCACCGCCAGCCGCGGGGCAACCTCCGACAGGCCCTTGACGGCCTCCCCGTCGCAACGCAGTTCGAGTTTCTCTGCGGTCCTGCGCTGGCTCAGGGTGAACGGGGCCGGTTCCTGTTCCGCGCCGGCCGGCTCGACCTGCCCGCGGAGGAGGTATTCATTCTCGCCCTTCGAGATCAGTTCCCGGGCGTGATGGGATCGAAAGCTCCGGCCCCGGGCCAGCAGGTCGATCGCTTCCAGGAAGGTGGTCTTTCCGGCTGCGTTGGGGCCGGTGATCAGGTTGAATTCGGGGTGCGGCTGCAACCCGGAGACCTCTTTCAAACACCGAAGGTTCCGCGCCTCCAGGCCGACCAGCCGCACGGACTCAGGCCTTCATCGGCATGATGATGTGCTTGCTGTCTCCTTGCGCCGGGGTAATCAGCATGCTGCTGCCCCCGTCATTCACCCCCAGGACCGCATTCGGGCAGTCCAGGGCTTGCAGTGCGTCTATCAAGTATTTGATATTTATAGAAATTTTTACCTTTTCTTCCGCGCCGGAATCCCGGGTGATCTTCATTTCGACCTGCTCCTCCCCGGTGTCGCCCTTGTTGTTCTTGGCACCGATCTCAAGGTTCTCGCCCTCCTTGAACGTGAGGATGACCGCTTGCGTCAACTCGTCCGTCACGGGAATGATCCGTTCCGCAGCCTTGATCAGGGCGTCCTTGCTGACTTCGGCCTGCAACTTCCGTTCCGTCGGCACCACGGTGCGGTAGTCGGGGTATTTCCCGTCCACCAGCATCGTATGGAAGGCGCACCGGTCTCCGGGCAGATCCATCCGCAGGTGATTCCCGGCCAGGTGGAGGACCAGGTCCTGCTCCTGGTCGGTCAGGATCTTGGTCAGTTCCTCAACCCCCTTGCTCGGGACAATCAACTGCACCGGCTCCGCGACCCCGGTCTGAACCGCGTGCTCCGCGACCGCCATGCGGTGCCCGTCCGTGGCGACTGCCGTCACTGCATCGGGGCCGACATCGAGCAGCACGCCCAGCAGGTAGTACCGCATGTCGTTCTGGGCCATGGCGTAGCGGACGCTGGACAGCAACGAGCGCAGAGCCTGCTCGGGCAGGGAGAGTTCGTATTCATCATCCTGGGAGGTGATCCCCGGGAATTCGTCCGCGTCCACCACGACCAGCTTGTAGCGGCTGCGCCCGTGCGATACGTTCATCGCCTTGCCGTCTGCTTCGAGCTCGAAGCAGATGCTCGCCTCGGGGTTGAACCGGGAGCAGATATGCAGCAGGGTCGAAGCCGGCACCGTGCAGGGCGTGAGCTCTTCGCCCTCGACCGGGATATGGAAGGCCAGACGCAAAGTATTGTCGGTCGCCGTGAACCGCACGCCATCCTGCTCGGGCTCGATCAGGATGCTCGCGACCGCATTGACGGCATCGGTGCCGGCCACGGAGGCGTTCAGGGACGCCACGTCCGGCGCCGTGCTCGCCAGTTTCCGCAAAGGATCGACCAGCGCTTGCTGTTCAATAGTGAATTTCATAATTTAAATTTATTGTTATTAAGGTCGGCCGAAACCGTGGAGAACCCCATAAAGGATATATAAATCAATGGATTAGGCGACTTATGAGCGGTGGAAAACCCCCGCTTCGCCTGGGGGCGGACGGAAATTCTACCGGAGAGTTCAGGGTTGCCCATGGTTTGTTCGCAAGTCATCCACAAGCCTTATTCTAGCCGTGTTCAGCTGAGCAGCTTCCGTTTGAGGTTGCGGTAATCGGTCTGGGTTCGCTCGTCGTGCTCGTCGAGCAGCTTCTGGATCTTCTGGCAGGCGTACAGGACGGTGGAATGATCCCGCCCGCCGAAGGACTCGCCGATGCTGGCCAGGCTCATCTGCGTCAGTTCATGCAGCAGTTTCATGGCCATCTGCCGGGGCAGGACGATCGCCTGGGGGCGGCGCTGGGAGCCGAGGTCTTCCAGTGTGACGTCGTAGTAGCTGGCCACGGCGGACTTGATCTGTTTTGCATTCAGCAGGCGGTCCCGCACGGGGACGATGTCGCGCAGGCAGTAGCGGGCGAAATCCACGTCGATGTCCTGCCCCCGGACGTTGGCCTGCATGATGACGCGGGACAGCGCGCTCTCCAGTTCGCGCACGCTGCCGACGGTCTTCTCCGCGATGAACCAGGCCACCTCGCTGGGCAGGCCGATGCCGCGTTGTTCCGCTTTGCTGAGAAGGATGGCCGCGCGGGTTTCCGTGCTGGGCGGGTCGATGGCGCAGTACATGCCGCCGCCGAGGCGCGACTTCAAGCGGTCCTCCATGCCCTCGATCTCTTTGGGGTAGCGGTCGCAGGTGACGACGATCTGGCGTTGCCGGCCGGTCAGCGCGTTGAAGGTGTGGAAGAATTCGTCTTGCGAGCGTTCCTTGCCGGCGAGGAACTGGATGTCGTCGATCAGGAGCACGTCGACCGAGCGGTAATACGCCTTGAAGGAGTCGATCCGGTTGTGCTGGAGCGCGCTGATCAGGCTTTGCACGAATTGTTCGCAGTGCAGGTAGACGACGCTGGTGTCCGGCTGGTTGTTCAGGATCGCGTGCCCGATGGCCTGCATCAGGTGCGTCTTGCCGAGGCCGACCCCGCCATAGATCAGGTACGGGTTGTAGTCGTCGTTCCCGGCCTCCAGGGAGACCAGCTCGGCGGTTGCGTACGCCAGCTCGTTGGAGTGGCCGCGGACGAACTTGTCGAAGGTGAACTTCGGCAACAGGCGGTCCGAATAGTTGAGGTCGACGCCGAAGGAGGGCGCGCGGGTCTCGGTCTGCATGGGGGCAGGCAGGGCGGCCTCGGGTTCAGTCTGCCGGGTGCCGACCCGGAGGTCGACGCTCAGGTCTTCGCGGGCGAAGGCCCGGACATAATTCTCGATCCGGTCCATGAAGCGGTTGCGGACCTGCTGGAGCAGCACCATGTTGGGCGCCAGGAGCAGGAGGGAGGTCGAGTTTTCCTTGGCGTGCAGCGGGCGCACGAACGTATTGATGTCCTGCTCGTCGAGCTCTGCTTCTAGGTACCGAAGGCAGCCTTGCCAGATTGCGGACACGTTGTCCCCTCAATTGTTGTTGTCATAATTCCGACTTCAAGTCCGAGGAAGCCGGGGGGATAGGAGACTATACCGAACCGAAAAAGACGGTCGCAGAAGTATCGGATATTCCAGCGAGATTAAAATTCACTGGCAAAAAAACAAGGCTTATCTGACTGATTTATAACACGAAGAATCCGAAAACCGGTAAACCCTTGATTATGGCAGTATTTCAATCGGCGTGTCCAGATCGACCAGGTCCCAGACCTCCCGCATGTGGGGATTGCTGATCGCGATGCAGCCGTCGGTCCAGTTCGACCCGTCGAACATCAGCAGGTTCCGCTTCTCAAGCGGGGGCATGCCGTGGATCATGATGTCGCCGCCGGGGGGCTGCCCGGCCGCCTTCGCGGCCGCGCGGTCGGTCTCGTTGGGGTAGGAGATGCGCAGGGCGCGGTAGAAACGGCTCTGCCGCTTCCGCGCGTGCAGCACGTAGCGCCCCTCGGGGGTCCGCCGGTCCCCCTGGTGGCGCTTGTGGCCGACCGGGTTGCCGCCGAGGTAGATGGGAAACTGGCGGATGACCTGCGTCCCGACCATCAGCTGCAACAGCCCGTCGGACTTCCGCACGACCACCCGGTCGACCGGGCTGGCCGCCTGTGCTGCGGCCACGCCGAAAGCCAGGAACACCGCGAGCAGGGCCGGTTTCATTGGGGGGCCTCGCCGCCCGGCATGGGTCCGGCCAGGAGGGCCGGGTCGACGCGGACGTCGAACCAGTTCACGCGCCAGTCCAGGTGCGGGCCTGTGGAGCGCCCGCTGGATCCGACCCGGCCGATCTGGTCGCCGGCCGCAACGGTTTGCCCGACGGCCACGTCAACGTCCTGGAGGTGAAGAAAAGTCGAAGACACGCCGAGGCCATGATCCAGAACAAGAGTGGCGCCAGTGTAGTACATGTCCGGGTGCGCGAGCGTGACCCGCCCGGAGGCGGGCGCGAGCACCGGGGTTCCGGCGGGTGCGGCGATGTCGATCCCGTAGTGCGGGTTGCGCGGCTTGCCGTTGAGGATCCGGCGGCTCCCGTAGACGCCGGTGATGATCCCGGTGGCGGGCCAGCGGAAAGGGTCCAGGAAGCCCCGAAGCGCGCTGCGTATGGCGCGGGCGGCCTTGACCTCGGCCTGGTCACGCTTGATCCGCGCCAGGTCTTCCGGGTCCGGCGTCACCATTTTCTTCGGGAGGCCCTTGATGCGCTGGGTCTGGTACTCACGCGCCTCGATGGCGAGGATCCGCTCGAAGACGGAGCTGGAGCCACTGATCCGCAGGATGGCCTGAGGGGGGTGTTCCCGGCCGAAGCCAATGACGAAGCGCCCGTCATCGGTCGTGGCGACCGCTCGGCCGTCCAGCGTCACCGCCCGCCCGGGCTCGACCTGCCCGCGGACGAGCCCGCCCTGGATTAACGGGCCGTCAAGAACGACGTCCATGGCGTGTACGGCCGTGACAGGCGGAGACAACAGCGCGGCAACCGTGAGACATGTGGCAGGAAGTCGGAACCTCATTGTGGCAGTAAAGTATAGGGGAGGCAGATTGTACTCTGGCCGGAACACGACACTCGATGGCGACACCTGATTTGCTGCCCAGCCTGGAAGTCACGGGCGACGACCTTCACCGGGATGGCGAGAGCCTTGCGCGGTTGCCGGGGGCGCGGGATGTCTTCGTGGCGCACCTCGGCGGCCAGGCCGTGGAGGGGTTCGTGCAGGACTGTTTGTGCGTGCGGCAACTCGGCCATCGGCCGGTTCCGCACCTGACGGCGCGGCGCTACCGGGACCCAGAGCAACTGGCGGAAACGCTTCGGCTCCTGCGTGATGAGGGCGCGGTGCGGGAAGCCCTGGTTCTGGCTGGCGATGCGGAGCCGTCCGGCGCGCTGGAAGACAGCCTGGACGTGGTGGACTCCGGTGTGCTGGAACGGAGCGGGCTGGAGCGGGTATGGTTCTCCGGCTACCCCGAAGGGCACCCGAAAATCAGTGGAGACCGTCTGGCGGGCGCATGGAAGAGGAAAACGGAATGGTCGCGGTCCTGTCGGATTCCGATCGGCGTGGTCACGCAACTTGCGACGGATCCGGAAACTTCGGCGGCGTGGTGCAGGAGGCAGGGGTTCGCCGCACAGGGATTCGCGACGCGGATCAGCCGGTTCCTGTTTGCGCGCCCGGAAATCCTGACGGACCTGGCGCGGTTGGCGGGGATGCCGGCGCTTCTGCAAAGGGTCCGGGAGTCGGGCGATGCCCCCTATGTCTGCGGCCCGGGTGCGGCGGCTGGAACAGAACCGGAGCCACCCCTCTGCGCGCCCCATTACATGGCCCTGGGCGCTCTGGGCCGGACCGTTGCGGAACTGGCCGGCCTTTGCCTCGGCAAGGCCTCGCATGAACCCGGTTCTGGAAATGGCGCTCCCCGCACGTGGTAGTATTGCGGGCCAACCGGGATTCCGTAGGCGCGTAGCTCAGTTGGTTAGAGCGCTACCTTGACATGGTAGAGGTCGTTGGTTCGATTCCAATCGCGCCTACCACTCAGTCCCCGTTGCCTTCCCGCCCGCGCTTCTCGCGACGGGCCCGTTGTTCGCGCTTGCGCTCGCGCGCCTTGCACTTTGGGCATCGCGCCGTGACGGAGGGTTCCGAACACTCGACGCAACGATTCATCGCGCGCCGCCGTGCGCGTTCCGCCTTCCGGGGCATCAGTCGGTCCCCCGGGGAACCGAAGCGACCTTTCGGACAGCAGGATCCCGCCGCAACTCGTCCCGCATGCCGCACCTCCCTGTCTGTGGTGGCGGCCGGCGGTGATGTCGGGGTCAGATCGCGCGGGCGCCCACCGCGAATCCCCCTGTTGTTTGACTTTCGCGACCGTAGAAGTTCCCTGGGAGGCGGGGCGCGCACAGCAGCCTTCGGGACAGGGGCCGGTTTCGGATTCGGGGGCTGGGGGCTATAATTTGCCCATTGGTTTTGCGGGCGCCGTTGTTTCCAGGGGCCGCCAGAGAGGTCTTTGCCATCCGGTGCCGCCGGGCCCGTATCGCAGAGCATTTCCGCGGCCCCGCGCGGCCCTGCACGTTGAACCGGAAGAGGCTCTGATGCTTGACGAATACCTGGCCGTATTGCTGTTCCTCCTGATGGGCGTGGGCATTGGCGTGTCCGTGCTGTTGCTGGGGCACCTGATGTCGCGGCGGGACCCGGACCCGGACAAGCTGCGCCCCTACGAATGCGGGTTCGAGGCGTTCGAGGACGCGCGCATGAAATTCGACGTGCGCTACTACTTGGTGGTGATCCTGTTCGTGCTGTTCGACCTGGAGGTAGCGTTCCTGTTCCCGTGGGCGGTGGCACTGGATGAAACCGGCACCTACGGGCTGGTCTCGATGGCGGTGTTCCTGCTGATCCTGGCGGTCGGCTTCGTGTTCGAGTGGCGGCGGGGGGCCTTGGAATGGGATTGATGGAGCAATTGCGCCCGCAACCGGCGGACCGGCTGCAACGCGGCTTCATGGTGACCCGCGCCGACCTGCTGGTCAACTGGGCACGGTCGGGCTCGCTGTGGCCGATGACCTTCGGGCTGGCCTGCTGCGCGGTGGAAATGATGCACGCCGGCGCCTCGCGCTACGATCTGGACCGCTTCGGTGCGCTGTTTCGGCCAAGCCCGCGGCAATCGGACGTGATGATCGTGGCGGGGACCCTGGTCAACAAGATGGCCCCGGCCCTGCGCCGCGTGTACGACCAGATGCCGGACCCGAAGTGGGTCATCTCGATGGGCTCGTGCGCGAACGGCGGCGGCTACTACCACTATTCCTACTCCGTGGTGCGCGGCTGCGACCGCATCGTGCCGGTCGACATCTACGTCCCGGGCTGCCCGCCGACTGCGGAAGCCCTGCTGTACGGGATCCTGCAATTGCAAAACAAGATCCGCCGCACCCACACGCTGGCCCGCTGAATGACCGACCCGGCGTCCTGGATCACCGCGCAGGCGGAGTGGCTCGGCGACCGGGCGGAAATCCGGATGGACTGCGATGGCCCGTGCCTGCTCACCTCGGCCGGGCACCTGACCGACCTCCTGCGCCGCCTGCGCGACGACCCGGACTGCCGGTTCGAGCAGCTCATCGACCTGGCGGGCCTGGACTATGCCGAATACGGGCAGGAGGAATGGCAGACCGGGGACGCCAGCGCCACCGGGTTTTCGCGGGCGCCGGCGGCGGCCACCTCGGCCCGCTACTCGTTCGCCGACCCGCACCCGCCGGTGGCGGCGGACGGGCGCTTCGCCGTGGCCTACCAGTTGCTGTCGCTGTCCCATAACCGCCGCCTCCGGGTGGTGGCGCGCTGCGCGAGCGGCGGTGCCTGGCCGACGCTGCCGTCGGTGCGGGAGATCTGGCCGTGCGCGGACTGGTACGAGCGCGAAGCCTTCGACCTGTTCGGCATCGTGTTCGAGGGCCACCCCGACCTGCGCCGCCTGCTGACCGATTACGGCTTCATCGGCCACCCGCTGCGCAAGGATTTCCCCCTGAGCGGGCACATGGAAGTCCGCTACGACCCGGCCCTGCGGCGGGTCATCTACCAGCCGGTGACCATCGAGCCGCGCGTCGGCGTGCCGAAGGTCCGGCGCGGGGGGAGTCATGGCTGAGATCCACAACTACACCATGAACTTCGGGCCGCAGCACCCGGCGTCCCACGGCGTCCTGCGGCTGGTGCTGGAACTCGACGGCGAGGTCGTGGAACGCATCGACCCGCACATCGGCCTGTTGCACCGGGGCACCGAGAAGCTGGTCGAAAGCAAGCCCTACAACCAGAGTATCGGCTACATGGACCGGCTGGACTACGTGTCCATGATGTGCAACGAGCACGCCTATGTGCGGGCGATCGAGCAGTTGCTCGGCACCGAGGTGCCGCTGCGCGCGCAGTACATCCGGGTGATGTTCGACGAGATCACGCGCATCCTCAACCACCTGCTGTGGCTGGGCGCGCACGCGCTCGACATCGGCGCCATGACCGTGTTCCTGTATGCCTTCCGCGAGCGGGAGGACCTGATGGACTGCTACGAAGCGGCCACCGGCGCGCGCCTGCACGCGACCTACTACCGGCCCGGCGGCGTGTACCGCGACCTGCCGGAATCGATGCCGCGCCACCAGCCGTCGCGGTTCTGCTCGAAGCGCGAGACCCGGCGGCGGAACCGCGACCGCGAGGGCGGGTTGCTGGATTTCGTGGAGGCGTTCACCGGCCGCTTCCCGGGCTGCGTCGACGAGTACGAGACGCTGCTGACCGACAACCGCATCTGGAAGCAACGCACGGTGGACATCGGCGTGGTCAGCCCCGAGCGCGCCTTGCAGCTGGGGTTCACCGGCCCCATGTTGCGCGGCTCCGGCATCTCCTGGGACTTGCGCCGCCGGCAGCCGTACGCGGTGTACGACGCGATGCAGTTCGACGTCCCGGTCGGCACCCGCGGCGACTGCTACGACCGCTACCTGGTGCGCATCGAGGAGATGCGCCAGTCGAACCGCATCATCCGTCAGTGCGTGGACTGGTTGCGCAAGAACCCGGGGCCGGTGATCGTCGCCGACCCCAAGATCGCGCCGCCGCCGCGTGAAGAGATGAAGCACGACATGGAGGCCCTGATCCACCACTTCAAACTGTTCACGGAAGGGTTCTGCCTGCCGGAGGGGGAGGCCTATGCCGCGGTCGAGCACCCGAAAGGCGAATTCGGCGTGTACCTGGTCTCGGACGGGGCGAACAAGCCGTACCGGCTGAAGATCCGCGCGCCGGGCTTCCCCCACCTGGCCGCGCTCGACGAACTGGCGCGCGGGCACATGCTGGCCGACGTGGTCGCCCTGATCGGCACCCTGGACCTGGTGTTCGGCGAGGTCGACCGGTGAGCGACGTCCTGACCCCGGACCTGCGCGGGCGCATCGACGCCTGGCTGGAGCGCTTCCCCGCGGAACACCGGCGCTCCGCGGTGTTGGGGGCCCTGCGGGAGGTGCAGCAGGAGTACGGCCACCTGACCCCGGAGCGGATGGACGCCGTGGCCGAGTACCTGGCGCTCCCGGCGGTCCAGGTGTACGAGGTCGGCTCGTTCTACACCGGTTTCGCGCACCAGCCGGTCGGGCGCCACACGGTGGCGGTGTGCACCAACGTGTCCTGCTGGCTGCGCGGCGGCGAAGGGCTGCTGGCCCATATTGAACGCAGCCTGGGCATTCGCGCCGGCGAATCGACCCGCGACGGCCGGATCTACCTGAAAGCCGAAGAGGAATGTCTGGCGGGCTGCTGCGGCGCGCCGATGATGCAGGTCGATCATGCTTACCACGAGAACCTGACGCCGGAGAAAGCCGACGAGATCCTGGGGGCGCTGCCGTGACCCCGCACCACAACGAGATGTGCTTCGCCACGCTCGGGCACCCGGAGCCCTGGTCCTTGAAGGCGTACGAGTCGGTCGGCGGCTACCGCGTGTGGAAACAGATCCTCGCCGAGCGCCCGCCCCGGCGCGAACTGGTCGAACAAATCAAGGCTTCGGGCTTGCGCGGGCGCGGCGGCGCGGGCTTCCCGACCGGGGTGAAGTGGGGCTTCATGCCGGACGGCGACGAAAACTACCTCGTGTGCAATGCCGACGAATCGGAGCCGGGCACCTGCAAGGACCGGGACATCCTGCGCTTCAACCCGCACGCCCTGGTCGAAGGCATGGCCATTGCCTGCTACGCGGTCGGCGCGAATGCGGGCTATGCCTACCTGCGCGAGGAATTCGGCGACGAGCCGGCGCACCGCTTCCGGGCGGCGCTGCGCGAGGCGTACGGGGCCGGCATGCTGGGCTCCAACCTCCAGGGCAACGGCACCACGATCTACCTGCACGACGCCCTCGGCGCCGGGGCGTACATCTGCGGCGAGGAAACCGCACTGCTGGAGTCGCTGGAGGGCAAGAAGGGCTTGCCGCGCTTCAAGCCGCCGTTCCCGGCCAACTACGGCCTGTGGGGCCGCCCGACCACGGTCAACAACGTGGAGACCCTGGCGCTGGTGCCGGGGATCCTGCGCCAGGACGAGGGCTGGAAGGTCGGTACGGAGAAAAGCCCCGGCACCAAGTGTTTCTCGGTCTCCGGCCACGTCGCCCGGCCCGGCAACCACGAGCTCCCGCTCGGCGTCCCGTTCGCCGAGCTGCTTGAACGGTGCGGCGGGGTTTGGAAGAACCGCAAACTCAAGGCGGTCATCCCCGGCGGCTCCTCGGTCCCGGTGCTGCCGGGTGCGACCATGATGGAGACCGACATGGATTTCGAGAGCGTGGCGGCGGCCGGCTCGCTGCTCGGCTCCGGGGCGGTGATCGTGATGGACGAGACTACCGACATGGTGCGGATGCTGCAGCGCATCTCGCGCTTCTATTTCATGGAGTCCTGCGGCCAGTGCACGCCCTGCCGCGAAGGCACGGGGTGGCTGTACCGCGTGCTGACCCGCATCGTCGAAGGCCGCGGCGAGGCGCGCGACCTGGAGATCCTGGAGACGGTGCCCGGGCGCATCGAGGGCCATACCATCTGCGCGCTGGGGGACGCCGCGGCCTGGCCGGTGCAAAGTTTCCTGCGCCACTTCCGCGGCGAGTTCGAGCACTACATCCGCCACGGCAAGAGCCCGGTGGGCCGATCATGAGCGAGCCGGTCACGATCACCCTGGACGGGCGCGAGGTTGAGGCGGCGGCCGGCGAGATGCTGATCGCGGTGGCGGACCGCGCCGGCGTCCCGATCCCGCGCTTCTGCTACCACCCGAAACTCTCGGTGGCGGCCAACTGCCGCATGTGCCTGGTCGAAGTGGCGGGCGCGCGCGGCCCGGTCCCGGCCTGCGCGACCCCGGTGGCCGACGGCATGGCGGTGCAGACCCGTTCCGACCTCGCCCGCGAAGCGCAGCGCGCCACCATGGAATTCCTGCTGGTCAACCATCCGCTGGACTGCCCGATCTGCGACCAGGGCGGCGAATGCGAACTGCAGGACCTGGCCCTCGAATACGGCGGCGGCATCTCCCGCTACTCGGAAGCGCGGCGGGTGGTGCCGGATCCGGACCTGGGCCCGCTGGTGTCGACCGACATGACGCGCTGCATCCATTGCACCCGCTGCGTGCGCTTCACCGAGGAGATCGCCGGCGACCCGGAACTCGGCGCGTTCGGGCGTGGCGAATTCATGAAGATTGGCACCTACGTCGAGCGCGCCCTGCAGTCCGAGCTGTCGGGCTGCGTGATCGACCTGTGCCCGGTCGGCGCGCTCAACGCCCGGCCCTCGCGGATGAGCGCCCGGGCCTGGGAGCTGGATGACCGCCCGGGTCTCGGCGAACACGACGGGGTCGGCTCCCGCCTGTCCCGCCACGTCCTGCGCGGGCGGCAGATCCGCACCGTGCCGCGCACCGAGGAGGCGATCAATGAAAGCTGGCTGTCGGACCGGGATCGCTTCAGCTACCAGGCGGCGCACCACCCGGACCGCCTGTGCTGGCCGCTGGCCCGCGACCGCGGGCGCTGGGTTCGGATCAGCTGGGAGGACGCCCTGGCGCAAGCGGCGGAGGCCCTGGTGCAGTCCCGCACCCAGGCCGGGCTGATCCACCCGTCCAGCACGGTGGAGGAATGTTTCCGGTTCCAGCAACTGCTGCGCCGGTGCGGCGCCGGGACGGTCGAGCACCGCACCCGCCTGTCGGACTTCCGCGGTGGCGGGCAGTACCCGCAGGTGCCGACGCTCGGCTGCGACATCGACCGGATCGCGGACCACGACGTGGTGGTCCTGCTGGGCGGTTTCCTGCGGCACGACCAGCCGATCCTCAACCACCGGCTGCGCCAGGCGATGCGTTCGGGCACGGAAGTCTGGACCATCAACCCCATCCCGTTCGACTGGAATTTCACGCCGACCGAGGAGGCCATCCTGTCGCCCCGGCAGTGGCTGACCCTGCTGCGCTCGGTGCAGCGGGCGTACGACTTGCAGATGAAACAGGCCTATGCGCGGTTTTCCGACCGCCTCGCGCGGCGCCTGGGCGAGGCGGACAAGGTGCTGTTCTGGCTGGGCCCGCTGGCGCTCAACCATCCGGATGCCAGCCTGCTGTACGCATCCGCGAAAACCTTGTGCGACCAGGCCGGGGCCCGCCTGGGCACCCTGCCGGAGGGCGCCAATGCGCCCGGGGCCTGGCTGACCGGGTGTGTCGCGCATCGCGGCCCCGGCGGCGCGGCCGTGGAGGGCGTGGACCTGCAGGCGCGATTGCAGGAGCCGCCGGATCTCTGGGTGATCTACGGAACGGACCCGGCCTGCGACGTCGCCGACCCGGCGCAGATGCTGCGGGCGATGACCGCGGCGCGCAAGACGATCGGGTTCCAGTCGTTCGTCCCGGACCCGCAGGGCCTGCCGTATGACCTGGTGCTGCCGATCCCCACGGTCGGCGAGCGCGGCGGCCACCTGATCAACCTGGAAGGGCGCTGGCAGTCGATGACGCCGGCCGTCGCCGCGCCGGGCGAGGTGCGGGATGGCGCACAAGCGCTGGTGGAATTGCTGCGCATGACCGGCCACGACCCGGGGTTTGCCGGGGTGTCCCTGGCTGCGCACTGCCGCGGCCTGCAAGCGCGCACGGTGACGCCCGGCGCGCCGCCGAAGGATGTGCGGCGGCTGCCGGAAAAAGGCCTGCTGCGGGTGGGCGCCCCCTCGATCTACCAGCAGGACCCGGCGACCCGGCATGCTCACGCCCTGCAGCAGACCGCCCTGGCGCAGGACCTGGTGATGCGGCTGCACCCGGAAACCCTGAGCGAGTGGGGCCTGAAAGACGCGACGCACGCGCGCCTGTCCCAGGACGGGGCGTCTCTCAACCTGCCCCTGGTGGCGGACGCGCGGGTCCCGCGCGACTGCGTCTACCTGCCGACCGGGGACGCCCGCCTGGGGCAGCTCGGCGGCGCGTTCAGCGTGGTGGACCTGCACCATGCCTGACTGGGCGGTCGACCTGTCGGTGTGGCTCCGGGTCGGGGAAATCCTGCTTGGCGCCGCGCTGATCCTGCTGCCGCTGCTGGCGACGGTGGCGTACTACACGTATGCCGAGCGCAAGGTGGTCGGCTTCATCCAGATGCGGCTGGGGCCGAGCCGGGTCGGCCCGCGCGGCCTGTTCCAGCCGATCGCCGATGTGCTGAAGCTCCTGACCAAGGAAGTCGTCCTCCCGGCCCGGGCCAACCGGGGCCTGTTCCTGCTGGCGCCGCTCGCGGCCCTGGTCCCGGCGCTGGGCGCCTGGGCGGTGGTGCCGTTCGACGACGGCCTGTGGCTGGCGAACATCGATGCCGGCCTGCTGTACGTCCTGGCGCTGACCTCGCTCGGCGCCTACGGCATCATCATCGCCGGCTGGGCGTCCAACTCGAAGTACGCCCTGCTCGGGGCCATGCGCCAGGCGGCCCAGGTGGTGTCCTACGAAATCGCGATGGGATTCGCGCTGGTCGGCGTGCTGATGCTGAGCGGCAGCCTGAACCTCGCCGCCATCGTGCAGGCGCAGTCCGGCGGCCTCCTGGACTGGTTCTTCCTGCCTTTGCTGCCCTTGCTGCTGGTGTACCTGGTGTCGGGCGTGGCCGAGACCAACCGCCTGCCGTTCGACGTGGTCGAGGGGGAATCGGAACTGGTGGCGGGCTTCCACGTGGAATATTCCGGTTCGGCGTTCGCGGTATTCTTCCTGGCGGAATACTCCGCCATGATCCTGGTCTCGGCGCTGACCGCGATCCTGTTCTTCGGCGGCTGGCTGTCGCCGTTCGAGGGCACCGAGCTGGCCCGGGCGGTCCCGGTGCTGGATTCGGGGATCCACTGGTGGCTGCTCAAGACCGCGTTCTTCATGTTCTGCTTCCTGTGGTTCCGGGCGACCTTCCCGCGCTACCGCTACGACCAGATCATGCGCCTGGGCTGGAAGGTGTTCATCCCGGTGACGCTGGTCTGGATCTTCGTGCTCGGTGCCGCGCGCTACGCCGGCTGGACGGGGTGACGCCGTGCGTGGGCTGAATTCCCTGCTGTACCTGCTGCGCAGCCTGAGCCTGTGGGACCTGCTGCGCGGCCTGGGCTTGACCATCCGGCGCCTGTTTTCGCGCAAGATCACCCTGCGCTACCCGGACGAGAAGACCCCGAAATCGCCGCGTTTCCGCGGCCTGCACGCGTTGCGCCGCTACCCCAACGGCGAGGAGCGCTGCATCGCCTGCAAGCTGTGCGAGGCGGTCTGCCCGGCGCTGGCCATCACCATCGAGTCCGAGGAGCGCCCCGACGGCAGCCGGCGCACCACCCGCTACGACATCGACCTGTTCAAGTGCGTGTACTGCGGCTTCTGCGAGGAGGCCTGCCCGACCGATGCGGTGGTCGAGACCGACATCCTGGAATTCCACTTCGAACGCCGCGGCGACCAGATCATGACCAAGGATGACCTGCTGACGATCGGCGAGCGCTACGAAGACCAGATCGCCGAACACCGCAAGACCGACGCCCGGTTCCGCTGATGGCCTTCCAGACGCTGCTGTTCTACCTGTTCGGGACCGTGCTGCTGGCCGCCGCCGCGGCCACCGTGACCCTGAGGAACATGGTGCATGCGGCCTTGTCCCTGATCCTGTCGTTTTTCACCGCCGCCCTGCTCTGGATGTTGCTGGAGGCGGAATTCCTGTCGATCCTGCTGGTGCTGGTCTACATCGGGGCGGTCCTGGTACTGTTCCTGTTCGTGGTGATGATGGTCGAACATCATGCGCCGGCGGCCCACCGGCGCCGAAACTACCGGCTGGCCGCCCTGGCGGTGGCCGCGGTGATGGCCGCGGAACTCGGCCTGGCCCTGCTGGCGCCGGAGTTCTCCGCGCCCGCCCGCCCGGCCCCGGCGCCGCTGGACGCCAGCAACACGAAGGCGCTCGGGTCCGTGCTATATACCGAGTACGCCCTGGCCTTCGAGGCCGCCGCGGTCGCGCTGCTGGTCGCCATCGTCGGCGCGATCGCGCTGACCCTGCGCGTGCGGCCGGACCACCACCGGCAGGATCCGGCGCGGCAGAGCCGGGTGCGCAAGCAGGACCGCCTGCGGTTGACCGACGGCCGCTCGGAGCCGCCATGCTGAGCCTGACCCACTTCATGCTCCTGTCCGGCGCGCTGTTCGCGATCGGCGTCGCCGGCGTGTTCGTCAACCGGCGGCATGCGCTGGTGCTGCTGATGTCGCTGGAGCTGATCCTGCTGGCGGTCAATACCAACCTCATCGCCGCCTCCCATTTCCTGCAGGACCTCGCGGGGCAGGCGTTCGCGCTGTTCGTGCTGACTATCGCCGCCGCCGAGATTGCGATCGGCCTGGCCATCGTGGTGGTGGTGTTCCGCAGCCGCGAGACCATTGATGCTGAAGACCTGAGCGAGGTGCGCGGCTGATGACTCTCGAGGTCCTGGCCCTGGTCGCCCTGGGGACGGTCGGCGCCGGCGCGGTCGGCGCGGGCCTGGGCGTGCGCGTCCTGACCCCGGGCGCCGCCACGCGGCTCACCCTCGCGGGCGTGGCCGCTGCGTGCCTGGCCAGCATCGCCCTGGCGGTCGCGTATGCGCAGAACCCGGAGCCGCAGACCTTCACCCTGTACCGCTGGGGCCCGGACGGTTTCGGGATGAAGATCGGCTTCCTGATCGACTCCCTGAGCGTGCTGATGATGGTGGTGGTCACGCTCGTCTCGCTGCTGGTGCACGTCTACAGCATCGGCTACATGCGCGGGGACCCCGGCTACGTCCGTTTCTTCGCCTACCTGTCGCTGTTCACCTTCGCCATGCTGCTGCTGGTGATGGCGGACAACTTCCTGCTGCTGTTCATCGGCTGGGAGGGGGTCGGCCTGGTGTCGTACCTGCTGATCGGGTTCTGGTACACCCGGGCGCGGGCCCCGAGTGCGGGGCTCAAGGCCTTCCTGGTCAATCGCGTGGGCGACCTCGCGTTCCTGCTCGGCATGGGGGCGGTGCTGGCCGCCGCCGGCAGCCTGGACTATTCGACCGTGTTCGCCCAGGCACCGGCGATGGCGCAGCAGCCGTCGCCGGTGCCCGGCCTGAGTGCGCTGGGCCTGGTCTGCCTGTTCCTGTTCATCGGCGCGATGGGCAAGTCGGCGCAGGTGCCGCTGCACGTCTGGCTGCCGGATTCGATGGAGGGCCCGACCCCGATCTCGGCGATGATCCACGCCGCCACCATGGTGACGGCGGGCATTTTCATGGTGGCGCGGCTGTCCCCGCTGTTCGAGGGCAGCGAGACCGTGCTCAACCTGATCCTGCTGGTCGGCGGCGTCACCGCCTTCTCGATGGGCCTGCTCGGGCTGGTCGCCCACGACATCAAGCAGGTCATCGCCTACTCGACCCTGTCCCAGCTCGGCTACATGACCCTGGCGCTCGGCGCCTCGGCGTATGCCGCGAGCATTTTCCACCTGTTCACGCACGCCTTCTTCAAGGCGCTGCTGTTCCTGGGCGCGGGGTCGGTGATCCTGGCGATGCACCACGGGCAGGACATCCGGCAGATGGGCGGACTGGCGCGGCGCATGCCGATCACGGCCGCCACTTTCGCGATCGGTTCACTGGCCTTGATCGGGATGCCGGGCTTTGCCGGTTTCTTCTCCAAGGAGTCCATCATTGAGGCGCTGGCGCATTCCGAGCTGCTGCTGGCGAAGCCGGCGCACTTCCTGGCGTTGGCGGGCGTGGCGGTGACCGCGCTGTATTCGTTGCGCCTGTGGTGGTACGTGTTCCAGGGCGCCCCGCGCTCCGCCGAGGCGGAGCAGGCCCGGGAACAGGACCCGACCGTCGTCCTCCCGCTGGTCCTGCTCGCGATGCTGACGCTGGTGGCGGGCTTCGCGGTCGAGGCCTTCCTCTACGGCGGCTTGCTGGCCGACGCCCTGGTCGTCCATGCCGCGCACGACACCCTGGCGCGGATGGCGGAGCACTGGACCGGTCTGGGCGGCGCCGTCCTGCACGGGTTCACGACGCCCGCGGTCGGGCTGCTGGGGCTGAGCCTTCTGGGCGGATATCTCCTGTACGCGAAAGGCTACGCCGGCAAGCTGGCGCCCAACGTGGCCCGGTTGCAGTCGATCCTCCTTTGGAAATACGGCTTCGACGTGTTCTACGAGATCGGGGTGGTGCGGGCGGCCCGGGCCGTGGCGGCCGCCTGCGCCGGCATCGGCGACCGGCGCCTGATCGACGGGCTCGGGGTCAACGGGACGGCGCGGGCGACCCGCCGGGCGGCGGCGACGATGCGCCGGCTGCAAAGCGGCGTGCTCGGCCACTACGCCCTGGGCATGTTGCTGGGGCTGATCGCCGCTCTCGGCTACCTGTTCCTGAGGGGCTGACGCGGTGTCCCTGCTCGGCCTGATGATCTGGACGCCGGTCGCGGCGGGATTCGCAGCCCTGCTGTTGCGCGACCCGGCCGTGGCGCGCCGCTGGTCGCTGGCGGTCAGCCTGTTCGTGTTTGCCCTGTCGGTGGGGGCGGTGTTGGGTTTTGACCCGGCGGGCGGCTACCAGTGGCAGTACCGGGCGCCGTGGATCCCGGCCCTCAACATTGACTATCACCTGGGCGTCGACGGCCTGTCACTGCCGCTGGTGGTTCTCACCGCCTTCATCGGCGTGCTGGCCGTGCTGACCGGCTGGAATACCGCCACCCGGCAACTCGGCCAGTTCTTCGCCGCGTTCCTGATCCTCGAAGGCCTGCTGATCGGGGTGTTCTGCGCGATGGATGCCGCGCTGTTCTACGTCTTCTTCGAGGCGATGCTGATCCCGATGTTCCTGATCATCGGCATCTGGGGGTCCGACAACCGGGTCTACGCGGCCGTCAAATTCTTCCTGTACACCTTCCTGGGGTCGGTGCTGATGCTGGTGGCGTTCGTGTACCTGGCGATCCAGACCGAAAGCTTCCGGATCACGGACTGGCAGGCGTTTCCCTTGTCGTCGCTGGAGCAGACCTGGCTGTTCCTCGCGTTGTTGCTGGGGTTCGCGGTCAAGGTCCCGATGTGGCCGGTGCACACCTGGCTGCCGGACGCGCACGTCGAGGCCCCGGCGGCGGGTTCGGTGGTGCTGGCGGCGGTGTTGCTGAAGATCGGCGGCTACGGCCTGCTGCGTTTCTGCCTGCCGGTCGCGCCGGACGCCTCGCTCGCGCTCGACGGGCTGGTCATCGGGCTGTCCCTGGTCGCCGTGGTCTACATCGGGTTCACCGCGCTGGCGCAGACCGACATGAAAAAACTGATCGCGTACTCGTCCATCGCGCACATGGGATTCGTCACCCTGGGCCTGTTCATCCTGTACCGGCTGGCGACGGAGACGGCCATGCTCAGCGTCAGTGGCGCGATCGTGCAGATGATCTCGCATGGGCTCGTATCGGCCGCGCTGTTCGTCTGCGTCGGGATCCTGTACGACCGCCGGCACAGCCGCGAGATCCAGGACTATGGCGGCGTGCTGGAGACGATGCCGATCTTCGGCGCGCTGTTCGTGTTCTTCGCGCTGGCGAACGCCGGCTTGCCGGGCACCTCGGGGTTCGTGGGTGAGGTGATGGTGATCCTGGCCACGTTCCAGGCCGGGTGGTGGCTGGCCGCGCTGGCGGCGATGGTGGTCGTGCTGGGGGCCGCGTACTCGTTGTGGATGGTGCGGCGGGTAGTGTTCGGCCCGGCCGAACACGCCGAAGTCAAGGCGTTCCAGGACGTGTCCGGGCGCGAGATGCTGATCCTGATGGCCCTGGCGGTCCCGGTGCTGGCCGTGGGGCTGTGGCCGTTGCCGCTGCTGGATTTGATTGAACCGTCCGTGGCGCAGTTGATTGACCAGGCGCGGGCGTTCAAGGCGGGAGGGGCCCCATGAGCGTGGCGCAGGAAATGATTTGGATGCTGCCGGAGATCGCGCTGGTCGTCGGCGCCTGCCTGGTGCTGTTGTGCCCGCGTGCGTGGGTCTGGCCGCTGACGCTGCTGGTCCTGGCGGGGGCGGTGGGCGCCATCGCCGCCACGGCGCCGGAGGCCCCGGCCTTGTTGATGAGCGGCATGTTCGAGCGTTCCGCCGAGATCGACGCCTTGCGAATCCTGATCTGCGTGCTGACCGCGCTGGTGCTGCGTTATGCTCGCGGCCACCCGATCTCCCCGGACCGCCTCCAGTCCAACGAGTTCTACACGCTGGCGATTTTCGGCTGCGTCGGCATGTTCCTGATCAGCGGTTCGGAGCACCTGATTACGCTGTACCTGGGGCTGGAAATCCTCGCCCTGTCGCTGTACCCCATGATCGCGATGGTGCGCGACGACGGCCGGGCCGGCGAAGTGGCGCTCAAGTATTTCGTGCTCGGGGCCTTGGCCTCGGGCTTTCTCCTGTACGGGATGTCGCTGATGTACGCGGCGACCGGGACCCTGCATATCGGCGAGCTGGCCGGTCGGCTGGAGCACATGGAGATGAACCGGGTGCTGTTGCTCGGCATGGTGTTCATGCTGGCGGGCCTGGCGTTCAAGCTGGGCGCCACGCCGTTTCACATGTGGCTGCCGGACGTCTATGACGGCACGTCCCTGCCGGCCGCGACGTACCTGTCGGCCGCCCCGAAGATCGCCGGGCTGCTGTTGCTGCTGCGCCTGTTCGGCGACGGCCTGATGGCCCTGGCTGCCGACTGGGCCCCCCTGATGATGGCGCTGGCCGTCCTGTCGCTCCTGCTCGGCAACCTCGTCGCGATCGCGCAGACCCGGATCCGCAGGATGCTGGCCTACTCGGCCATTGCCCATGCCGGTTTCATCTTCCTGGCGTTGTGCGCGGGGACGCCGCTCGGGATGGGTTCGGCAGTGTTCTACACCGTGGTCTATGCGCTGATGGCGGCGGCGGGTTTCGGCATGCTGTTGCTGCTCAACGCCCGGGTCGCAGCCGAGGACATCCAGGACTTCAAGGGCCTGAACCACAGCCATCCCTGGCTGGCGGTGATGGTGCTGATCCTGATGTTTTCCATGGCGGGCGTGCCGCTGACCGCCGGCTTCTACGCCAAGCTGTACGTGTTGCAGGCGGTGATCGATGCCGGGCTGTGGCCGCTTGCGGTCGTGGCGGTGCTGCTGACGGTGGTGGGGGCGTACTACTACCTCCGCATTGTCTGGTACATGTATTTCGAGGAGGCGGAGCGCCCGGCCGAACCCGGGGAGGATTCAACCCACATCTTCCTGGTCAGCGCGAACGCGTTGCTGCTGGTGCTGATTTTTGCGGTGCCGCAGCCCTGGCTGGAAATGAGCCAGAGGGCAGCGGGAGTCTTTGTAGGCGGACAGTAAGGCCCGGGCGAGAACGCCGGCTGGCCTCAGTCGGGTGTCTCTGCCGGCTCGGGGGCGTCCTGATAGAGCTGGAACCGCCCACCCTCGTCGGCGTATCCGTCTTCTCTTGCCGCTTCGGTCGCTTCGCGGAGCCGGGCCATCGCTTCGACCTGCCTCTCGCCTGAATCTTCGTAATCCCGCGTCAGGGATTCAAGCTTCTGGCCAAGTTTTCCGATTTGTCCCTGCATGTGTTCCCGGTCCTGGGGGATGCTTTCGTCCGCGTCGAGCTTCTCCTGCAGCGTCTTGCGCTCATATTCCAGCCGGCCGAGGGTCGCTTTCAGTGTTTTCCGCCCCTGCCGGATGCCCCAAGCCTCCGTCTCAAGGGCAAGTACCAGCCGTCCCCGGCGAAGCCCGGTCTCGAACGGGTCGGCCAGTTCGCCTTCGCAGACCCCGGCATGATAGGGCTCATCGTTGCGTCCGACCCGGTAGCCGCTGAACCGGGTGCAGTAGACCAACAGCCCGCTTCGGCGGCCTTCCTCGTAGGCATCGGAGTCGGGGGGAACCCCATGCTCTGCGCAGGCTTCCCGGTGTTCCGTGATCGCCGAAGAGGGTCGCCCGAGAGTGCCGTCTTTCTGGCCCACGGCCCACCAGTCCGTCGCCCGGCATTCGCGCTCCGACAGGGAGGAGCAGCCCGGGATTAACAAGGCGGCACCGGCAAGCCACAGGACGGCCGCAAAGCCGTTTGTGCGATGGGGGGTCCGGTGGGATGGGTCAGGCGTGGAAGGCATCAGGGGCTATTCCGGTCTCGATGGTTTGGGCAGAGTTTACCGCAAGTGTGGGCGGGATTGTTCGCAAGGGGGCATCAAAAGCCGGTTTCTGAAAGGTGGGGGAGGCCGAGTCCGGGCTCGCCTCGGCGAACGCTCTGGGCTGTTTCCGAGTGGTTGATTTACTCAATAGAATGAGTAAAATTACTCAATGTAATGAGTAATTTACCCGATTACGTGCGCCCCCAGGCTGAAGATCTTATCCGGCGCCTGGCGGAGCCCCGCGGTTTCATCCAGGTCCTTTCGGGTGCGCGGCAGGTCGGAAAGACGACCCTCGCCAAGCAGGTGGCGGGCAGATCGAAATTGCCCACGCACTATGCCAGTGCGGATCAACCGGTGCTTCGAGACATCTCATGGATTGGGCAGCAGTGGGAGGCTGCGCGCCTGCTCGCCGATGAGGCGGACCAAAACGGCGCACTTCTTATTCTCGATGAGGTGCAAAAAGTCACGGACTGGTCCGAGGCGGTGAAAGCATACTGGGACTCCGACACGCATGCGGGCAGATCCCTGAAGGTCGTTCTGCTGGGTTCAGCCCCGCTTCTCGTCCAGCGTGGCTTGGGCGAGAGCCTGGCCGGCCGCTTTGAAGTCTCGCATCTGCCGCACTGGAGCTTGACGGAAATGCGTGAGGTGTTTGGATGGTCTTTGGAGCAATACGTTTTTTACGGAGCCTATCCGGGTGCCGCGCGCCTGATAAGACAGCCGTCCCGGTGGGCGCGCTACGTTCGCGATTCGCTGATCGAGCCGACTATTTCACGCGACGTGCTGTTGCTCTCGCGGGTGAACAAGCCGGTATTGCTCCGCAGGGTGCTTGAATTGGGTTGCGCCTACTCCGGACAGATCCTCTCCTACAACAAGATGCTGGGCCAGTTGCAGGATGCCGGCAACACGACCACGCTGGCCTATTACCTTGATCTGCTGGCGGGTGCCGGGCTGGTGGCAGGGTTGACGAAGTACGCGGGAACCCGGATAAGGCAAAGGGCATCAAGCCCGAAGCTCCAGGTTTTCAACACTGCGCTGATGACGGCGCAAAAGAACATCTCCTTTTCCAAGGCCCGCGGGGATTCGGAATTTTGGGGGCACCTGGTCGAGTCGGCGGTCGGCGCCCACCTGGTCAATGCGGCCCTCTCCGGTGATTGTGTCGTCCATTATTGGCGCGAACAAGGCCGGGAAGTCGATTTCATCGTCCAGTCGGACGATCACTTGGTTGCCATCGAGGTGAAAAGTGGGCGCCCATCTGGCGCCCGGGCAGGCATGACGGCATTTTCCAGACTTTTCAAGCCAACCCGCAAACTGCTGGTCGGAGAAGGGGGCATTGATCTGGAAACGTTTTTGCTGAGACCCGTGGCCGACTGGCTCAGGCCGTGATGATGGCAGAGACCGCGAGTCCGGTCTCGATGGTTTGGGCGGAGTTTGCCGCAAGTGGCGAGATGGTTGTTTTGCTCTCCGGTCTTGGTTATAGCGTAACTCTCTTAGCCGGCCTACGAGGTGGAACGTTCCACGAATACGCAGCGCGCTTGGGATTCGACCTGCCGTGACCGCCCCGGTTTTTCTTATTAATTTCGCTCAAGCCTCTGCCAAGCCGTCCGCATCTCTCTTCGCCCGCCCCAATTGCAGCAGGCAGGGCAACAGGATCAGCGTAAAGGCCGTGCTGACGGCCATCCCGCCGATGATCACGCTCGCGAATCCCTTGTAGATCTCGGAGCCGGGCCCCGGCAGGAGCAGCAGGGGCATCATTCCGAACACCCCGGTCAGGGTGCTCATCAGGATGGGCCGCAGGCGCACATGCACGGATTCCCAAACCGCGTCGTGCCTCGATTTTCCACCCCGTTCTGCGGTGCGCGCCTGGTGCACCAGCAGGATCGCATTATTCACGACCAGGCCCAGCACGACGATGAAGCCGAGCATGGTCAACAGGTCCGCGGGAAGCGCCAGCAGGCGCAGCATGAGCACGCCGCCCACCGTGGCGAGCGGCAGCACCAGGAGGACCCAGATGCCGTCGATGAAGGATCGGAACAAGCCGCTCACCAGGAGATAAAGAATGAGGATCGCCAAAACGAAGCTGCTGGCGAAATTCCGGACCGCCGTCTCCAGGTTGTCCGCGGAGCCGCTGAGCCGAATCTCCCCGTCCTCGGGCAATTCCTCCTCCATCGCCGGCACGACGTCCCGGTTGATTTTCTCGATCACCTCTTCCAGGGGCATTCCGTCGGGCGGGCGCAGCTCCAGCGTCACCGTGCGCCGCCGGTCCAGGCGGCGGATCTGGTTCGGGCCGGCCGTGCGCTGGATGTCGACCAGTTCGCTGACCGGCAGCACGCCGCCGTTCGAGGTGTACAGGGGGATCGACGCCAGTTCCTCCGGGGTGCTCCAGGGCTCCACCCGGGCAATCACGTCCAACTTCTTCTCGCCATCGAAACGCTCGCCCACGAACACGCCCTGGCCCAGGAACCGCGCGATCCTTGCCATCACACTCCGGCTCCACCCGATCTCGGCCAGGCGCTCATCCCGGGGCTCCATCCGCAGTTCGGGCTCGGCCAGCTCCAGGCCGGGGCGCGGACGGGCGCGGGCCCCGTTGAAAACTTGCGGGATCTTGGCGAAGCCGACTCGCGCCGCCTTCAGCAGGTCGTCGATATTGCTGCCCTGGACGTTGATGTCGATCTCCGCGCGCCCGCCGACGCCGCTGAACAGGGAAGCTTTCTGCGCGATGGCGAAACTGTCCGGGAAGCCCGACACGACTTCGTTCACCACGCCCACCAGCTGGTTGACTTCATCCTTGTGAGGGTTCTCGGCACGTGCGCCTAGGAAAATGGAGCCTTCCGCGGCGACGAAGAAGAAGCGCTCGACCTTCGGGGTCTTTTCGCCTTCCAGGTAGGGTTGCAGACGCGCGACGATCACCTCGCCCATTTCCTTCTCGATGTGGTCGATGTTGACGCCCGGGGGCGGAATCACGATGCCGATGACCAGGTTGCGGTTGCCGGTGGGCATGTAGTCGGTCTTGGGGAACGCCAGGGTGGTGACGGTCACCGCTACGCCGATCAGGCCGAGGATCCAGGCGGCCCGCCGGGCGGCCGTGCCGGTCAGGCTCATGATGACCGAGGTCACGCGGCTCCACCAGGCGTCGTGCAGGCTCGTCAGTTCGGCTCCGGCCAGCAACTGGTGCTTGGCGACGGGAATGACGACGCTGGCGACCAGCAGGGAGGTCGCGATGGCGACCGAGATCACGATGGCGAGGTCCGCGAACAACTGGCCGCTCTGATCCTTCATGAAGATGATGGGTAGGAAGATCGCGACCGTCGTCACGGTGGACGCGAACAGGGCCGGCCAGACTTGGCGCACTCCTTCGAGCGCCGCCTCCCGGGAGCGCATGCCCCGCTCGCGCATGCGCACGATGTTCTCCAGCACGATAATGGCGGCATCCATGACCATTCCCACGGCGAACGCCATGCCGGCCAGGGAGATGATGTTGAGGGTGCGGCCGGTCATGTTCATCACGACCAGGGTCACGAACAGGCACAGCGGAATGGTCAGGGCGACGGCCAGCGTGGCCCGCAGCTTGCGCAGGAACCACCACAGCACCGCCACCGCCAGCAGGATCCCCAGGCTCAGGCTGTTGCGCAGCAGCCGGATGGCACTGTCGATGTAGACCGTTTCGTCGTAGACCTGTTCCAGGACGAGATTGGCGCGCTTGAGGGGGCCGCGCTGCATCTCCTCGACCGCGGCGCGGATTTCGTCCATGGTGTCGAGCACGTTGACGCCCGTCTGGCGGTAGGCGTTGACCGCAATGGAATGCCCTTCCTGGGTGACCACGAAATTGCTGCGGTCGGCAGGCAGGCGTTCGACGCGCGCGATCTCCCCCAGGGTGACCGGTTCGCCTTCGCGCCACGCCAGGATCAGCCCCCGGAGTTGCCGGGCGTCCAGCGCGCCGGCATAGCGCAGCGTGTAGCGGCGCTTCCCGACGTCCGCCGTGCCACCGGAGATGTCATCGTTGCCGGAGGCCAGCCCGATCGCCTGGGTCAGGTCCACTCCCAGCCCGGCCGCCTTGTAGGGGTCGACGGTGATGCGGACTTCGTTGTCATTGCCACCGTACACTTGGGAGAGGGCGACTCCGGGGACCCGTTCCAGGCGCGACTGGACGGATTCTTCGATGAAGTCCTGGTAGGCGCTGATGGGCCGGGGGTTGCCTTCGGCCGGCCGGATCACGAACCAGGCGATGGGGCGGCCGCGGCCCCCCGACGTGCTGAGGATGGGCTCGTCCGCATCTTCGGGGTAGCTGGGAACGCGGTTCAGGCGATTGATGACCTCGATCAGGGCGCGGTCCAGCTCCTGGTCCACCTGGAAGGTGATCGTGATCTTTCCGGTCCCCATGTTGGCTTCGGAGAGAAGTTCCTTCGCGCCGGGAAGGCCGCGGAGCTGCTTCTCCTGGGGCTCGATGATCTCGGTTTCGACCTCCTCCGGGGCGGCCGCGCGCCAGGCGGTCGTGATGACGATTTCAGGCTGCTCCACCTCGGGGACGAGCTGGATCGGCAGGTGGGTCAGGGTAATCGACCCGAACAGGATGGCGAGCAGGCATCCGGCCAGCGTTGCCACGGGGTTGCCTAGGGCAAGCCGGATCAAGCCCATGAGTCGCGGTCTACAGGGGGTTCGCTTGGACCGGCATGCCGGGGCGCAGGTTTTCGCCGCCGCGGATGACCACCCGGTCGTGTTCCCGGATGCCGCCGATCACCTCGATATGGTCGCCTTCGGCAATCCCGGTGCGAACGTCCACCCGTTCGGCAATGGATTCGGAGTTGACCCGGAACACGTAAATCCCTTCCCGGCGCAGGACCAGGGCGTCACGGGGCACCAGCACGGCCTCGCGCGGGTGCGCGGTCGGCACGGCGACGCGCAGCAGGTTGCCGGCGCTCAAGGCGGGGTCCGACACGGAAACCCGCAACTCGTACAGCCGGGACACGTCTCCGCCGATCGGCACGATCGTGCGCACCGTGCCGGTCCCGGAGGTCTTTGCGCCGGTGTAGGCCAGCGCGGTGCCGATGGCCACGAGCTTCAGGGAGGCGGCCGGGATGTGGGTTTCGATTTCCAGGTTGTTGATGCTGACCAGGCGCAGGATCGCGTCTCCGTGATCTGCCCATTCCCCGGCCTGCAACCACCGTTCCGACACGACGCCGTCAAAAGGCGCGAGGATGCGGGTGCGCTTGAGGCGTTCCCCGGCCTGTGCCAGGCGAGCCTGGGCGGACAGGATGTTGTTGTGCGCGACGGCTCGGTCCATTCTTTCCTGATCGACCTGGCTGCGCGCGATGTTGTTCTCCTCCAGCAACTTCTCCAGGCGTTCCACCTGCCGGGTGTGGAAATCAAACCGGGCCTGTTCCCGCTGGATGATGGATTCCTCCTCGATCACCTGCTGCCGGAAGAAGACATCGTCCAGCCTTGCGACGCGTTCCCCTTCGCGGATGCGGTCGCCGACTTCCGCGACCCAGGTCAGTCGTCCGGCGACCTCCCCGGCCAGCCGCGCATCGTCCCGGCTGATGACGGTGGCGCTGTACAGCGCCGTGGGAGAGAGGGATCGCTTCACCGCCTGCTCGATCACGACGAGCGCGGGGGGCGGACCCTTGCGCTCTTCTGCCGCCGCCGAGGCGGCGGCCAGGGCCAGGGCCAGGGCCAGGGCCAGGGCCAGGGCGGGCTTCATGCGGCCCCCCGGTTCATGCGCTGGTCGATCAGGTCGTCGACCACCGCAGGGTCGGCCAGCGTCGAGGTGTCGCCCAATTCCGCATAGTCGTCGGCCGCGATCTTGCGCAGAATCCGGCGCATGATCTTGCCGGAGCGGGTCTTCGGCAGCCCCGGCGCCCACTGAATGAAGTCCGGCCGCGCGATCGGCCCGATCTGCTCGCGCACCCAGGCGACCAAGGCATCCCGCAAGCCGTCGTCCGGGGCCTGCCCGGCCATCAGCGTGACGTAGGCATAGATCCCTTGCCCCTTGATCTCATGGGGGAAGCCGACCACGGCCGCTTCCGCCACCTGCGGGTGCGCGACCAGGGCCGATTCCACCTCGGCGGTGCCCATGCGGTGCCCCGAGACGTTGATGACGTCGTCGACCCGGCCGGTGATCCAGTAGTCGCCGTCTTCGTCCCGGCGGGCGCCGTCGCCGGTGAAGTAGCGCCCGGGATAGGCGGCGAAATACGTGTCGACGAATCGCGGGTGGTCGCCGTAGACCGTGCGCATCTGCCCGGGCCAGCTGTCCGCGATGCACAGGTTGCCCTCCCCGGCGCCTTCGACTTCATGCCCCTGGGCATCCACCAGGATCGGGCGAACCCCGAAAAAGGGGCGGGTTGCGGAGCCCGGCTTCAGGGGGGTCGCTCCGGGCAGGGGGGTGATCATGATTCCGCCGGTCTCGGTCTGCCACCAGGTGTCCATCACCGGGCAGCGTCCGTCACCGATGACCTGGTGGTAGAACAGCCAGGCTTCCGGGTTGATCGGTTCGCCGACCGTGCCGAGCACGCGCAGGGTCTTGCGGGACGTCCGGCGCACCGGGTCCTCGCCCTCGCGCATCAGTGCGCGGATCGCCGTGGGCGCGGTGTAGAACAGGGACACCCGGTGCTTGTCACAGATCTGCCAGAACCGGGACGCATCCGGATAATTCGGCACCCCCTCGAACATCAGGGTGGTGGCGCCGTTGGCCAGCGGGCCGTACACGATGTAGCTGTGCCCGGTCACCCAGCCGACGTCGGCTGTGCACCAGTAGATGTCGCCGTCGTGGCAGTCGAACACGTATTGGTGGGTCATCGAGGCGTAGACCAGGTAGCCGCCGGTGGTGTGCAGCACGCCTTTCGGCTTGCCGGTGGA
This sequence comes from uncultured candidatus Poriferisulfidus sp., assembly GCA_965214545.1. GTDB lineage: Bacteria > Pseudomonadota > Gammaproteobacteria > Poriferisulfidales > Poriferisulfidaceae > Poriferisulfidus. Next base: position 1,233,819 of record OZ243950.1, read on the forward strand.
GCCCGAGGTGTAGAGGATGAACAGCGGGTCTTCCGCGGCCATCTCTTCCGGGGGGCAGTCGTCATCGACCTGGGCGTCCAACTCGTGCGCCCAAAGGTCGCGGCCCCCATTCCATGCGATCTCCGCGCCGGTATGGCGGACGACCACGACGTGTTTGACCGAGGGGCAGGCTTCGACCGCCTGGTCGGCGTTCGCCTTGAGCGGGATCCGCTTGCCGCCGCGCACGCCTTCGTCGGCCGTGATCACCAGGCTGCTGTCGGCGTCGCGGATGCGTCCCGCCAAGGCTTCGGGCGAGAAGCCGCCGAACACCACGGAGTGGATGGCTCCGATCCGCGCGCAGGCCAGCATGGCGATGGCCGCCTCCGGGATCATGGGCATGTAGAGGGTGATCCGGTCGCCTTTTCGGGCACCGGCGGTCTTCAGTCCGTTGGCGAAGCGGCAGACCCGCCGATGCAGTTCCCGGTAGGTGAGGGCCTGGTCTTGGTCCGGTTCGTCGCCTTCCCACAGGATGGCGACCTGGTCTGCGCGGGATTCGAGGTGGCGGTCCACGCAGTTGGTGCAGGCGTTCAGGGTGCCGTCGTAGAACCAGCGGATATGCAGGTCGGACGCATCATAGGAGACGTCACGGATGTGCGTGTAGGGCCGGATCCAGTCAATTCTCCGGCCGTGTTCCAGCCAGAACCCTTCCGGGTCCTCGACCGAGCGGCGGTAGAGATCCAGGTAGCCGTCCCGGTCGATCCATGCCGTCCTTGCAAGGGGGCCCGGCACGGGGTAGATCCGGTCCTGGGGAGGGGCGTCGGCGGGGGAGTCAGGCATGGGAGTCAGGCGTTCAGGGTGCGGTGGGCCGGAAGACCAACAACGCCGAGCATTTTAGGACACATGGCGCGAGAAGGATTTCCCAGAGAAACCGATTCGGCCGAAAACCCCGCGAACGCATCAATGAAAGAGGGCTGCACCCTGCAGGGCACGGCACTCATGGAGGACCCTCCCCGGGTTCGGGCCGGTTCCTGGATGCCGCGGCACTGTTGCCGCCTACAGCTGCCGGATCAGGGCGATTCCCAGTTCGGTCTCCCGCAGATCCAGCCGGAATTCGTGGGCGATATCCGCAGAAGACCGATTCCGGTGGTGCTTTTCGTACCGGGTGTGGCGGAGCTCGCCGCGCAGCGTGGTCTTCGTTCCGAGCGGGATTTCCAGCCCGCCGCCGAAGGACCAGCCGGTCTGGTAGAACCTCCAGTGCGGGTCGCCTTCGATGTACTGGTCGTCGGTGCAGCCGCCTTCGAGGACGCAGCCGCGGGAGCGGTAGCCGAAACTGCTCCGGGTGCGGCGGACGCCGGCCAGCAGGTACAGGCGGGAATCGTCGCCGACGAGCGTGTGCAGGAAAGCCGGATCGCCGCCGAGGCGCAGCGTCAGCCCGAAACTTCGCTCTTTCTCGAAGCGCCAGCGGTAGGGCCAGCTTTCGCCGGCCTGGTTGCGTCCGGGGGAGACGCCGACGCCGGGCAGGAGCCCGCGGGCGGTGCCGCGGTGCACGGCGGCATCCAGTTCCGCTTCCAGGAACAGGCCGTCGTCGAAGGCCCGGCGATAGCCGAGCAACAGGCCGATGCCGGCCAGGGCTTCGCTGTCCTCGTCGCGGTCGCTCAGGGTCCGGCCGAGTCCGACCGGCACCGCCTGAGTGCGGTTGTGGAAGACGCGCCCGATTTCCGGTTCCGCATCTGCGGCCGTCGCCTGGATGCCGATGTGGAAACGCCCGTCGTCCGCGGTGGCGGCTTGGGCGGTGAGGAGGCCGGCGGCGAGCCACGCGGCACCGCGTCCGATTCTGACGGCAGTCCGGGCGGGATCGCGAAAGTGAGGCATGATCGATTCGTCCAAGGGCGGGGCCGGAAAGCGAGGGCGGATGACCCCTTTATTCTAGTGGATGATCGTAGCGATTTGGGTCTACAATGGCAGCATGGGAACGGGTTCCATTCTCAACGCGGACGAGACGGCGGCCCTGTTGCGCGCCCGCCGCATTACGCCGACCCACCAGCGCGTCGCCATCGGCCGGGTCCTGTTTGCCCGCCGGCAGCACATGACGGCGTCGGAGTTGTTCCGCCGGGCCCAGGCAAGAGATCTGCCGATTTCCCGCAGCACGGTTTACAACACGCTGGACCTGTTCGTCGAGAAAGGCCTGCTCCAGGAGTTGCACTTCGGCGACCGCCCCCGCATCTACGACACCAACGTGGCGCCGCATCACCATTTGTACCACGTCGACTCCGGAAAGATCGAGGACATCGACCTCTCCCGGGTCGATGTCAAGGTGCCGGACGAGGTGCTGGGGGATTCCAGCCTGGTGGGCGTGGACGTGACCCTGCGGGTCGCCGGTTGATTCCCCTGTCCCCGTCGGCGGACGTGAAGCCCGCCACCCGCAGGCGCTGAAAGCCCGGACCGGACATGTCCCGCCAATACGTCCCGGGTGTCTGGGTCGAGGTGCGCGACACGATGCAACCGGATTACCGCTACCTGCTGGAAGCGCGGGCGGGACGGGATTTTGCGGAGGGGTTCACCCCGTATTTCACGCCGAAGGAGATGCTCGCGCATGGCGTGTTCGAGGGGAAGTACCTAAACGATTGCCGCGCGGAATTTCCGGCCCGCTGGTACCGCGGCGCGAAACTGAGCGAGGCGCCGGATCCGGGCGTCAATTATTTCGGCGTCAAGTCGCGGCAGCCGCTTGGGGTCTGGCGGCAGAAGGGCTGGATCCTAGGCGATGACCCGCGGGGCTGGTTCCAGTGGTACTGCCGCTATTACCTGGGCCGGCGCGACCCGGTGGTGGACGCGATCCAGGTCCGGAGGTGGAAGGGGATGGCGCGCCATGCAGCGCAGGTTCGGAAGAACTGCCTGCCGGGCGACCTCGGTTGCCGTCCGCGCCAGCGGCAGGCGTTGCTGCAATGGGCATGGCCGCCATTCGAATGACCGCATCTCAGTTAAAATAGGCGATAGACCGTGCCGGTGTAGCTCAGTCGGTAGAGCAACTGTTTCGTAATCAGTAGGTCGGGGGTTCAATTCCTCTCGCCGGCACCACCCCCCCGTTCCGTGGGGAAGCTGGGGCGCATGGTGGATAATAGCCGCTCCACAAACCAACGAAAGTGCCCATGCTCTTGCCAAGAAAAGGAATGCCGCAGATCGGCGCGGCGCTGGCCGTGCTGCTGCTTTCAGGAGATCTGCTGATGGCGGCGAACGACACTACTCCCCAAGTCCGGATGGAAACCTCATCCGGCACCCTCGTGCTTCAACTGGATGCCAAGAATGCGCCGGAGACGACCAAGAACTTCTTGGCCTACGTCGACGACGGTTTCTACGACGGGACCATCTTCCACCGCGTGATCAAGGGGTTCATGATCCAGGGCGGCGGCTTCGACCGCGACTTCAAGCAGAAGGCGACCCTGCCCCCGATCCAGAACGAGGCCGACAACGGCCTGAAGAACGAGCGGGGCACCATCGCCATGGCCCGCACCGGCGACCCGCATTCCGCCACCGCGCAGTTTTTCATCAACTCGGTGGACAACGGGTTTCTCGACCATAGCGGGAAAAACCCGCAGGGCTGGGGCTATGCCGTGTTCGGCAAGGTGATCGAAGGGCTCGAAGTGATTGATGCCATCAGCGCCGTCGCCACCGGCAATCATGGCCCGCACAGCGATGTCCCCCAGAGCCAGATCCTGATTCTGAAGGCCGAACGCGTCGCAGACTGACCCGATATGGATGCCTGCGTGGTGGGAGGGGGCATCGTCGGTGCGCTCACCGCGCACGTGCTGGCGCAGAACGGATTCGACGTCCGTGTGCTGGACGCCGAACGGCCGGGTGCCGCCACACCGGTCTCGGCCGGAATCCTGTTTTCCATTTTCGATTCGACGGGCGAGAGCGCTTGGGCGAGCCTCGCGCGCTATGGCCATGCCGCCTACCCGAAACTGTGCGCGGGAATGGAGTCGGAAACCGGGTTTGAACGCCGTGGCCTGCTCGTGGTGGGCATGGCGGCGGAACGGGCCGCGCAGTGGGCCAAGACGAACGGGCTGGACTGCGAGATCCTGACGCCCGGCGAATGCCGCAGGCGTTTTCCGCAACTGGCACCACCCGGACACGAGGTCGCCCTGATGCCGGAAGTGGCCCAGATCGATCCGCGCCGGTTCATGACCGCCTTCCGCTCCAGGCTTCAGGAGGGCGGGGTGCGGTGGGAGTCCGCCCGGGTTTCCGGGGTCCTGCGGGACGGAGACCGAGTCCGGGGCGTGAGCAACGGCACCCGGGAGTGGCCGGCGGAACACGTGGTGATCGCGGCGGGTGCCTGGAGCACAGGGCTTCAGGCAGGTGCCGGCTGCGGGCCGCCGGTTCGTCCGCGCCGGGGGCAGCTCGTCGCCTGGCGGTCTGTGGAAGCAGGGGATCTACCGGTTGTTCTGGATGGTCACCGATACTTGGTGGCGCGGGCGAATGGCGAAGTGCTGGCCGGTGCGACCGATGAGGACGTGGGGTTTGATGCCGGCATCACCGGGCAGGCAAGGGACGAGCTGACGGATTTCGCCCGGCGCTGGTGCCCGGACCTGCTGGCGGCGGAGCCGGATGCGCAAAGATCAGGCCTGCGCCCGGAAGGGGAAGCCTCCGGGCCGAGGGTCGGCGCACACGGTGAAATTCAAGGCTTGTTTTTCAATACCGGGCACTACCGCCACGGGGTTGTTTGCGCGCCGGGAGCGGCCGCGCAACTGGCCGAAAGCCTCCAAGCCCATCGGCCCGGGTCATAGGGTTTCCGGCCACTCTCTGGCGGCCGTTGGGCAAGCCGCCTTCATACGGGGATCGGGTGCCGGCAGGACACGGCCCCGGGAGCGAGACTCCCCCGAAAGCGCGCAATTCTGAAGCACCCACGTAAATCCCCTATAATTTGCATTCCATTTTCCCCGAACCCCAGATTTTCCCTGCCGCAGGCACACAGGAGAGACCCGATGGCTTTGTCACAAGAAGAACTCGACGCAATCATGGAGCGAAAAGGCAAGATGCGCCGCGAGGCGTATGACCGCCGAAACGCCCAGGAGAACAAGGACGAAATCAGCGCCCAGGCGGTCGCCCGCCTGATGGCCCTGCAGGAGTACCAGGACGCGAACACCATCATGTGGTACATCGACTGCCGCTCTGAGACCCGCACCAAGCCCGAACTGCTCGAAGAAGTGGCCAAGGGCGAGAAGAAGATCGTCGTGCCGTACTGCACGGTGGACGAGAAGGGCGACAACAAGCTCGGCCTCTGGCACATGGAGAGCCTGGAGGAGATGGTGGTCGGCAAGTGGAACATTCTCGAACCACCCAAGGAGATGTGGGGCAATCCGGACAAGGAGCCTCCGGCGGAAGAGCTGGACATGGTGATGGTGCCGGGCGTCGGCTTTGACCGCAGCGGGGGGCGCATGGGCAACGGCCAAGGCTACTACGATCGCCTGCTTGAGCGGGTCCGCCCGGACTGCACGCTGGTGGCGTTGTGCTACGAGTCGCAGTTGTTCGACGATATCCTGGTCGCCCCGCACGACGTGTACATGGATTACGTGGTGACCGAAGACGCGGTATACACGGGCCGCGGGCGGGACTGAACATGCCGGCACGAATCGACGACACCTACGCGGAGGCGTTTCGCAGCCTCTACACCGAATTCCTGATCACGGCCCGGGACTCAACCTGGGTCAAGCACGCGGTGGATGCCGCGGTCGGCAATGCCGCCAGCACGATCCTGTGCGACTGCGAGGCCGGCCTGGACCGTTTCGTCGGGCCGGGCGGAGACGAATCCTTCGAGACCCCGGACGGGCGCCCCGGCGCCATCGTGCAGTTGCACGTGCCCCGTTTTTGGAAGGACCGGGCAGAAAAACTGGAACGGGCCGCGTTGGTGCGGATTAGCCAGAACGTGCTGACCTGCCCGACCGCCTCCTGCTTCAACCTGCTGGACACCGAAGAGTACTACCAGATGGGCCGGAAGGTGGCCTATTTCGGCAACGGCAAGCAGCGCCGCATCGAGCGGTTTGGCCGGAAGATGTGGTGGGTGCCGATCCTGGGCGGCGAGTTCGTGCTGGATCGCAGGCTGGGCTACGCCGACGGCCTGATGGGCGGCAACCTGTGGTTTTTCGGCAGCGACACCGACTCGGCGCTTGAAGCCGCCATGAAGGGGGTCGAGGAGATCACCAAGACGCCTGGCGTGGTGATGTGCTTCCCCGGCGGGATTGCGGGCTCGGGCTCCAAGCCCGGCAGCAACTACAAATTCTCGATCGCCAGCACCTACGAGAAATACTGCCCCCTGCTGCAGGACGACCCGGAAGTCGAGAAGGGCCTGCCCGAGGGCGTCAACTCGGTCATGGAGATCATCATCAACGGGCGTGATTTGGAGACCATCATCCAGGCGACCCGCGCGGCCATCGAGGCCTCCAGGGACACCGAGGGCCTGGTCATGATTTCGGCTGGCAACTACGGTGGCCGCCTTGGCAAGAACTTTATTTTCCTCGATCCGGACCAGCAGCCTCCCATTGAATGAGTCCGGCCAGCTGATCGATGGCAATGCGGTCGCGCGCGGGATCCGTGCGCAACTGGCCGAACATCTGGATGCCGCTGCGCCGGTGACCCTGGCGACCGTGCTGGTCGGCGAGGACCCGGCCAGCCAGCTGTACATCTCCCGCAAGATCAAGGAAGCCGGCGAAGCCGGCATCATTTCCCGGCACCAGGCGCTGCCCGCGGACGTCGCCCAGGGCGACCTCGTCGAAGCGGTCCGCATCCTGGCACGCGACTCCTCCGTGCACGGGATCCTGGTGCAGATGCCGCTGCCGCCAGCGCTGGATGCCGCCGAAGTGCTGGCCGCCATCCCCCCGGAGAAGGACGTGGATGGCCTGACGGAAACCAACCTGGGCCGACTCGCGGCCGGGCTCCCCGGGCTTCGACCGTGCACGCCGTTCGGCGTGATGGAACTGCTTCGGCACTACCGGATCCCGACGTCCGGGGCGAGCGCGCTGGTGATTGGGCGCTCCCGGCTGGTGGGCATCCCGATGGCCCTGATGCTGGCCGAGAAGGGGGTGGATGCGACCGTGAGCGTGGCCCACTCGCGCACCCGGGACCTGCAGGAGCTCGCCCGCGGGTCGGATATCCTGGTCGCGGCGACCGGCAGCCCCGGGATGGTCACGGCGGATTTCGTCAAGCCGGGTGCGGCGGTGTTTGACGTCGGGGTCAGCCGCGTGGACGGGAAGATCCAAGGCGACGTCCGATTCGAGGACGTCCGGGAGGTCGCGGGATTCGTGACGCCGATGCCCGGCGGCACCGGGCCGATGACGGTGGCCTGCCTGATGCTCAACACGGTGCGGGCGGCGGCGATGCAGGGCGTAGTCGCGCCCTTGCCGTCGTCGAACTTGTGATCCCGGCGTTCAAGAAGTCCGGGTTCTGCCTCCCGGGTTAAAAGGACGATCCCTTGGTGGCTTTTCGGAAGCCTTCGGCAAAGCCTTCCTTCCACTCCTCGAACAGGACCCGGGCCCGGTTCTCGGCCCTCAGGTAGAGTTCCTCCGTGAGGTCTTCATCCGCCTGGGAGTAACCCGCACTGTATGCTTCCTCCAGAAACTCGAACGATTTGTCGGGCTCCTTCTCCAGCGAGTTTGCGAGGTCGTCCAAAAGTCGAGACTTGTAGCCCATGAGTTTCCTCCTTGGTCATTCCCCAAAAGGTTCAGCCGGCATCCCAGGGGTTGACAACCTCGACCCCCAAGGGTTCGAAATCCTTCACGTTCCGCGTGACTGGAATGAGGTTGTGGACCACGGCGGTTGCCGCGATCAGAGAATCGATCCAGGATACGGAGTTCCCTGAGTGTTTCGCCTTCGCCCGCATCTCGGCGGCGACTCGGGCCTCTTGCTCTCCGACCGGCAGGACGCGTCCCTTGAGAAGATCCATAAGGAACGAGACCTGAAGCAGCAGGTTGTCACGCCGCTTCCCCGGCTGCAGGGCGCAAGCCCCGTAAAACATCTCGGAATGCACGAGCACGGATGTCCATATCCGGGCTTGGTCTGACAGAAAGAGGATTGCCGCGGGGTCGGGGTCGCGCTTCGTGAACTCGCTGAGCACATTGGTGTCGAGCAGAAAATGAGACACGTCACTCCGTTGCGTAGTCAATGAATGGGATGGGGCGCGCGCCCTCCTCTTTTCTCGAAGGAATCTCCAGGCCGTCCTCGGGCAGGTCTTCCGGGTTGGGCCGGAATTTCATGATCATCTCGCCGAGCGACATGCCGGGAGTCTCTGCGGCTTCCCAGGCTTCCCGCGGCACGATGACGAAGGTCTTCTTTACCCCGACCAGCTGCGGGCCTTCTTCTTCGGCCCGCCGCAGGATCTCGGACAGACGAGCCTTGGCCTCGGCGACCGGCCAGATTTTTTCGGACAGTTCGGCAGCAGGGCTCCGCATGATGAAATCAAAAATAACTAGTTCACTCTAGTCTATCATATTTTCCCTGGTGTTTGGCGCAGAACGGGACTCATGGAGCGATTCCCGGTGCTATACTGAAACGCAGGCGAGCTCCCTTCGTCTAGCGGTTAGGACATCGCCCTCTCAAGGCGGGAACAGGGGTTCGATTCCCCTAGGGAGCGCCATTCCACACCACCCCGGGACAGTGCGATCCTTGGCGCGTGAAGGCCTCGGGGTCTCGGCACCTCACCGCCACGAATCGGACACGCCAACCCCAGCCGCAGAACTTTGCTATATTTACCGGCGGGTTTTCTGCCAACCGGTCTGACATGGAGACAAAAGCCAGTCCTGTTTCGGGTTGTCCTGAAGTGCCGGTGCCCGGCCTGTTGCCGCACCCCAGGCCCTCCCGGACCGCGTCCCTGCTGCTGGCCGTGGCCCTGCTCGCTTCGGCCTGTGGGGGCGGAGGCGGGGGCGGAGGCAGTGCCGGGGGCGGCACCGCGAGCACAAACCTCCCTTCTTCCGGAGGAACGCCTGTCGCAGTGACGCCCCGGCCGCCCAGTTTCGAGACCCGGGCGGAGACGATTGCCGGCCGATACCGTGGCACCGGCGAATTCACCAGCCACTGGGGTCTGGGCAACGCCCGGGCCGACCGGGCGTATGCGCACTTGGAACTCTCGCTCGGCTCTGGCTTCAGCGCGGGGGATGGCGTGACCATCGGCGTGGTCGATACGGGGATTGATCTCAATCACCCGGCCTTTGTCACCACCTCCAGCGATCCGGACAAGGACCGGACGATCACCCGGACGCTCCTGCCGGGCGGGTCCGTTGAAGATGGAAGTAGCGCGTCGCATGGCACGGCGGTCGCGGGCGTCGCCGCCGGAGGCCGCAACGTCGGCCTGCCCGGGAGCACGCAGGGCGTCGCCTGGAACGCGGATATTAAAGCCTTTGTTGTTGCGCTGGGCTCCCGGGGGTCGGACTTTGTCTATCGCCCGACGGATCTGGCCAACTTTTCGCAGCAGCAGCAGGCGAACTTGAATCGGTGGTTCAGCACCCCGCTCGCGGCCGGCGTCGACATCCTAAACATGAGCTTCAGCCTGACCGGCATGATTGAGGGGTATACCGAGTCGACCCTCCGGTCCGCCCTGGGCGACGTGATCCGGACGATGGCCCAGGCGGGGGCGTCGGACAAAGCCATCCTGGTCTGGGCCGCCTCGAACAGCCACGGCGAGACGTGTGCGCCCGGCCCGGCCGAATGCAAGCAGGGCGCGGATAACAAATGGACGGTCGACGCCACCTCCCCTTCGGTTCTCGCGGGACTGCCGGCGAGAATCAGCGAACTGCGCGGTCATGTCGTCGCGGTGGTGTCGGTGGGCGAGGACGGTGAGATTTCGGACTTCTCGAACCGTTGCGGAATCGCCGCCGAATGGTGCCTGGCGGCGCCCGGGGAGAGCATCCTGGCGCCCTATTTCGGCCCGGGAATTGGAAACGACACCAGCAATGGGGTTCGCAGCTACCGCCGGGTCAGCGGCACGTCGGTCGCCGCGCCGATGGTGTCGGGCGGGCTCGCCCTGATGAAACAGCTGTTTCGCGGCCAGCTCTCGAACACGGCCCTGCTCTCCCGGCTTTTCACGACGGCCGACAAGCGTGGCCGATACGCCAACCGAAGCATTTACGGCCAGGGCCTGATGGATCTCGGTGCCGCGACCGCGCCGGTCGGGCAGGCCAACCTCGTGCTCGGTGACCGGGTGGGGGACCCCGGCGGGGGGCTGAACGCGTCCCGCATCGTGCTCGGCGATGCGTTTGGCGATGGGCTGGTGCAGTCGCTTGCGGGGACGGAAATCGCCGCCTTCGATTCTCTGGGCGCGCCGTTCTGGTTTGATCTCGGCTCTTTTGCGCGGGCCGCCGACGGGCCGTCTTTGGCGACACGCCTCAAGGGCTTCATGGCGCCGACCTCGGCCCGGCCGCAAGCCGGGGGGCACCGGAGCGCATTTTCGCCGTCTTTCATGAAAGCGGGCCCCGACCGCTGGCGGTTGGGCCTGCTGGAGACCCCGGCGGGCATCCAGGGTGGACACCTCGGGCTCGCCGAATACGCGAATACGTTCACGTACGCGGGATGGAAGGATCTCGCGGCCACCGCGTTTTCGACGGAAGGGCGCTCCTGGCGGGCTCCGGCCTCGGGCGCGGTGTTGTCCTGGCAGCCGTCCGAAGCCTGGGCCGGCGTGCGGGCCGGCTGGCTGATGGAACGGAAAAGCCTGCTCGGCAGTTCGGCAAAGGGCGCCTTTGGCCGCCTGTCTTCCGAATCCGCATTCATCGGCTTCAACGCAGGCACCTCGGTCGACGGCTGGCGCCTCGACGCGAACGCCGAGACCGGTTTCGCGGCCGTCACGCCGCGCAGCGGGTTGATTGCGGATGTCTCTCCAGTCGCCACGGGCGCGTTCGCGGTTCATGCGACGCGGCCGTTCTCCGGCGACCGGTCGTTGCGGGTTTCCATCTCGCAGCCGTTGCGGGTCGAGCGGGGCCGCGCCACGCTGTCGGTGCCCGTCGGCCGCACCTGGGGCGGCGAGGTCATGCGCCGGACAGTCGCGGCGGACCTCGTGCCGACGGGCCGGCAGGTCGATGTCATGGCGCAGTGGCGCCAGCCCTGGGCCGCAGAGGGCGAATGGCGCCTCGGGGCGGTCTGGACCCACGATCCGGGGCACAATGCGACAGCAGGTCCGGACCTGTCTTTCCTAGTGGGTTGGCGTTCCGCTTTCTGAGCTTTCCGGGCATAAGAATATGAGGGGCAGGCGCTGACCTCGGGAGCCCGGTTGCCGCCGCATCAGATTTGGTGAAATCTCCGCTCTGTGGCATATTACGCGCCTAGCGGGCTGGCGACGGGTGCTTTAATTAGCCGCCTGCCCCTGTGGCCGCTCCGGCGGTTTTTTTATGACGGCGCAGGGCCGCGGTGCCCGGCGTGCGTCTTTTCCAACAACGAAAAGGACTTTCTTATGCCCGCTGAAAAACTAGTTTTTCCTGGCCGCAACTATCTCTACGCACCAGGACCCACGCATATTCCGGTCGCCGTCCAGAATGCCATGATCGTCCCGATGGAAGATCATCGGGCGCCCGACTTCCCCCAGTTGGTCAAACCCCTGCTGCGCGACCTCAACAAGATCTTCAAGACCCGCTCCGGCAAGAGCTTCATCTTTCCCGCCACCGGCACCGCCGGCTGGGAAGTGGCGCTGACCAACACCCTGTCGCCGGGCGATCGCGTCCTGACCGCCCGCTTCGGGCAGTTCTCCCACTTGTGGGCGGACCTGGCTGCGCGCGTGGGCCTGGACGTGGAGCTGGTGCAGGTGCCCTGGGGCGAAGGCGTGCCGCTGAAGCAGTTCGAACAGATCCTGAAGAAAGACAAGGCGCACACGATCAAAGCCGTGCTGGCCTGCCACAACGAGACCGCGACCGGCGTCACCAGCAACATCGCGGGACTGCGCCGGGCCCTGGACCGGGCCAAGCATCCGGCGCTTCTGATGGTCGACGGCGTCAGTTCCATTGCCAGCATCGATTTCCGCATGGACGAATGGAAGGTCGACGTGGCCGTGTCCGGCTCGCAGAAGGGCTTCATGCTGCCGGCTGGCATGGCACTGGTGTGCTTCTCGCGCCGCGCGCTGGCGGCGGCCAAGACGGCGGGCTGCAAGCGCTGCTTCCTGGACATTGCCGACCACATCGCGACCAACCAAGACGGCTTCTTCCCGTACACCCCTTCGGCGCCGATGCTGCGCGGCCTGCGCGCCTCCATCGACCTGCTGCTCGGGGAAGGCCTGGAGAACGTGTTCCAGCGCCACCACCGGCTCGCCGAAGGCGTGCGCCGGGCGATTGGCGGATGGGGCCTGGAGCTGTGCGCGGTCGCGCCGAAATGGTATTCCGACACGGTGTCCGCCATCAAGGTGCCGAAGAACGTGAATGCCGCTGAAGTGATCCACATTGCCTATCATCGCTACAACATCTCGCTGGGCGCCGGCCTGTCCGAGGTCGCCGGCAAGGTGTTCCGCATCGGCCACCTGGGCGACAACAACGAGGTGCGCATGATGGCGGCCCTCGGCGGTGTGGAGATGGCGATGCGCGATGCCGGCATGAAGGTCCGCCCGGGTTCGGGCGTGGCCAAGGCGGTCGAGTACTACTGCGACACCGCGAAGGGCAAGAAGCAGATCCCCGCCTTCGGTGCCGCCAAGGGCCCCCGCGAGACCGCCGTCAAGAAGGCGGCGGCCAAGCGCAAGAAGAAATAAGGGGTCCCGGATGAGCCACACCCAAGCCACCCCCGCGCCGACGCGCCTGCAACGCAGCGAACTGGCGGTGCCGGGTTCCAACCCGGCCCTGTTCGAGAAAGCGCTGAACTCCGAGGTCGACTACATCTTCCTGGACTTGGAAGACGCGGTCGCGCCGGGCGACAAGGAACAGGCCCGGGTCAACGTGATCCAGGCCTTGCGCGATTTGGACTGGCGCGGCGCGGGAAAGACCATCTCGGTGCGCATCAACGGACTCGACACCCATTACATGTACCGCGACGTGGTGGACCTGATGGAACAGGCGGGCGACCGTCTGGACACGATCCTGATCCCCAAGGTCGGCGTGCCGGCGGATGTCTACATGGTCGAGGCGATGGTCAACCAGGTCGAGCAAGGCAAAGGCTTCGAGACCCGGGTCGGTCTGGAGGCCCTGATCGAGACCGCCCTCGGCATGGCCAACGTCGAGGCGATCGCCGCCTACGGCGGGCGCCTGGAAGCCCTGCACTTCGGCGTGGCGGACTACGCCGCCTCCAACCGCGCGCGCACGGTCAACATCGGCGGGCTCAACCCTGACTACCCGGGCGACCAGTGGCACTTCGCTCTGTCCCGCATGACGGTGGCCTGCCGGGCGCACGGCCTGCGGGCGATCGACGGGCCGTTTGGCGACTTCAAGGATCCGGAGGGCTACCGCGCCGCCGCACGCCGCGCCGCCGCGCTCGGGATCGAGGGCAAGTGGGCGATTCATCCGTCCCAGATCGAACTGGCCAACGAAATCTTTTCTCCGCCGGAGGCGGAAGTGGACCGGGCCCGGCGCATCCTGAAGGAACTGGAGGTCGCGGCGGCAGAAGGCCGCGGCGCGGCCGCCGTCGACGGCAAGATGATCGATGCCGCATCGGCACGGATGGCCGAGAACGTGGTGCGCCTGGCGGAAGCCATCGTCGCCCGCAGCTGAAACGAGGACACACGACATGCATATACACGAATACCAGGCCAAGGAAGTCCTGGCCAACTACGGGATCCAGATGCAGCCGGGCACGCTGGTGTACAGCCCCGACCAGGCGGTGGCGGCCTACAACTCCCAGGGTTCCGCGGTGTGCGCGGTCAAGGCGCAGATTCATTCCGGCGCCCGCGGCAAGGCCGGGGGCATCCGGCTGTGCCGCAGCAACGACGAGGTGCGCCGCGCCGCCGACGAAATGCTCGGCGAGAAGCTGGTAACCCACCAGACGGGGTCGAGCGGCAAGCTGGTCCAGAAACTGTACGTCGAGGGCGGGGTCGACATCGACCGCGAAATCTACCTCGCGTTCGTGCTGGACCGGGCCAAGCAGCGGCACGTCGCCGTGGCATCCGCCGAGGGCGGCATGGAGATTGAGCAGCTGGCCCAGGAGAAGCCGGAGAGCATCCTGCGCATCAGCATCGACCCGGCCTCCGGCATGCGCCACTTCCAGGCGCAGGAGCTGGCGTTCGGGCTGGGCCTGGAGGCCGACCTGGTCAAGCAGGCGGTGGCCACCTTCCGCGGCCTGTACAAGGCGATGATCGAACTGGACGCCAGCATGGTCGAGATCAACCCGCTGGTGGTGACCCGCGACCGGCGCCTGATCGCGCTGGATGCCAAGATGGAATTCGACGACAACGCGCTGTTCCGCCATCGTGAAGTCGCCGAGTTGCGCGACATGTCGCAGGAGGACCCGCGCGAGACCGCGGCGTCCGATCACGACCTCAGCTACGTCGGCTTAGACGGCGACATCGGCTGCATGATCAACGGGGCGGGGCTGGCCATGGCCACCATGGACATGATCAAACTGTCCGGCGGCGAGCCGGCCAATTTCCTCGACATCGGCGGCGGCGCGTCGCCGGAGCGGGTGGCCAAGGCGTTCGAACTGGTGTTGCAGGACGGCAACGTCAAGGCCATGCTGGTCAACATTTTCGCTGGAATCAACCGCTGCGACTGGATCGCCGAAGGCCTGATCAAGGCGCTCGGCGTGGTCGACCTCGGGGTGCCCCTGGTGGTGCGCCTGTCCGGCACCAACGTGGAGGAAGGCACCCGGATGCTGGCCGACAGCGGGCTGCCGATCCTGATGGCCGACACGCTGGCCGATGCCGCCCAGCAGGCGGTGGCGGCCGCACGGAAACAGGGAGAGTGACACGATGTCGATTCTGATCAACAAAGAGACCAAGATCCTGATCCAGGGCTTCACCGGCCGGATCGGAACCTTTCACGCCAAGGAGATGCTGGAATACGGCAGCAACGTGGTCGGCGGCGTCACGCCGGGGAAAGGCGGGCAGGCGCACCTGAACCTGCCGGTGTTCAACACCATCAAGGAAGCGGTCGAGGCCACCGGCGCGACCGCCAGCATCGTGTTCGTGCCGGCCGCCGCGGCCGCCGACTCGATCATGGAGGCCGCCGATGGCGGCATCCAGTATTGCGTGGCGATCACCGACGGCATCCCGGCCCAGGACATGATCCGCGTCAAGCGCTTCATGCTGCGCTACCCGAAGGAGCGCAAGATGATCCTGACCGGCCCCAACTGCGCGGGCACCATCACCCCGGGTGAGGCGATGCTCGGCATCATGCCGGGCCATATCTACGAGTCGGGCCGGGTCGGCGTGGTCGGGCGTTCCGGCACGCTGGGCTACGAGGCCGCCTCGCAGATGAAGGCCGAAGGCATCGGCATCTCGACCAGCGTCGGCATCGGTGGCGACCCGATCAACGGCAGTTCGCACCGCGACATCATGGAATTGTTCGAGCAGGACCCCGACACCGATGCGGTCATGATCATCGGCGAGATCGGGGGGCCGCAGGAAGCGGAGGCGGCGGCCTACGCGCGCGACCATATGAGCAAGCCGGTCGCGGCCTACGTGGCCGGGCTGACCGCGCCGAAGGGGCGGCGCATGGGTCATGCCGGGGCGATCATTTCCGGGAAAGGCGAGAGCGCCTCGGAGAAAGTCGAGATTTTCCAGGAAGCCGGCGTGGCCATCGTGCCGAGCCCTTCCGAATTCGGCACCACCATGAAAGACGTTGTGTCCAAGCTCTGAGGAGGCTGCATGTCAAAACCCAAAGTCATTGCCACACGCCGCTGGCCGGAGCCGGTCGAGGCGCATTTGTTCGAACACTACGACTTCACGCTCAACGAGGATGACCACCCGATGAGCGTAGACGAGTTGCACCAGGCCCTGCGCGAGTACGATGCGGTCTGCCCGACCGTGACCGACCCGATCACTCCCGAGGTGCTTGGCATCGAGGGCATCCGCGCGAAGATCCTGGGCAATTTCGGCGTGGGCTTCAACCATATCGACCTGGATGCGGCCAAGCAGGCCGGCCTGGTGGTGACCAACACGCCGGAAGTGCTGACCGACTGCACGGCAGACATCGCCATGAACCTGATGCTGACCGCCGCGCGGCGCACCGGCGAAGGAGAACGGCACCTGCGCGCCGGGGACTGGACCGGCTGGCGCCCGACCCACATGCTGGCGACCAAGGTCACCGGCAAGACCCTGGGCTGCATCGGTTTCGGCCGCATCGCCCAGGCCATGGCGCAACGCTGCCATTTCGGATTCGGCATGAAGGTGATCTTCCACGACCCGTACCCGCCGAAGCCGGAAGTGGTGGAGAAATTCCAGGCGACCGAGTGCAATTCGGTCGAGGACGTGCTGGAGCAGGCCGACTTCGTATCCCTGCATTGCCCGGGCGGCGAATCGACCTATCACTTGCTCAACGAAGAGCGCCTGGCCCGGATGAAGTCTTCGGCCATCCTGATCAATTCCGCGCGTGGCGACATCATTGACAACTCGGCCCTGATCGCGGCGCTGAAGAACGGCACCATTGCGGGCGCCGGTCTCGACGTCTTCGAGGGCGAGCCCAAACTCGACCCCGGATTCCTGGAACTCGAGAACGCGGTCCTGCTGCCGCACCTCGGCAGCGCCTCCACCGAAACCCGGATCGCCATGGGCATGCGGGTGGTCGAGAACCTGGACCTGTTCTTCTCCGACCAGGAGCCGCGCGACCGCGTCGCCTGAGCGCCTGCCCCGGGGCCGGCCCCGTCTGCATGCCGTCCGACACCGCTTCTTCTGCCGACTGCCCGGAAGACCGTATACGCGCCGAGACCCTGCGCTATACCGACAGTATGGTCCAGCGGCTCGGCGGGCTGCTGCTGGACGTCATCCGCTGCCGGACCCCGGAGATCGTCCCGCTGCTTGAAAATCGGGGGCAGATCACCCCCCAGACCCGGCTGCGGGTCCTTCAGGCCTACGGGATCGGCTTTCAGCTGTTCAACATCGCCGAGCAGAACGCGGCGATCCGGCATCGCCGGGCCATCGAGGATGAACTCGGGCCGGAACAGGTCCCCGGCTCCTTCTCCTCCGCATTCGCGCACGCCCGCGCCGTCGGGCTGGATGCGGACGCCGTCCGTGACCGCCTGCAGGGCGTGCAGATCGTGCCGGTGCTGACCGCGCATCCGACCGAGGCCAAGCGGGTGACGGTGCTGGAGATCCACCGCCGCATCTACGTGTTGCTCAAGGAACTGGAGGAGACCCGCTACACCGAGCGGGAGCGTCAGCGCATGACTCGCGCCATCCGCGACGAAATCGACCTGTTGTGGATGACCGGGGAGATCCGCCTGACCAAGCCGACTGTGCCGGAAGAGATCGCGTGGATCCTTCACTTCTTCGACGAATCGCTCTACCGCGGCGCGCGCGACCTGTTCTGGCAGTTGTCGCAGGCGCTGGAGGAACACTACCCGGAAGCGCAATTCGAAACGCCGCCGCTGCTGCACTTCGGCTGCTGGGTCGGCGGTGACCGCGACGGCAACCCCCACGTGACGCCCGAGGTGACCCGGGAGGCTCTCGACGGCTACCGGGACGCCGCGCTGTCGCACCTGTCCCGGCAAATGGCCGAGGCCCGCAGCCAGTTGTCGATTGCCGCGCATGCGGTGACGGTGCCGGCGGAGTTCCTGTCACGCCTGGACGTCATGCTGGGCGGCCATGCGGATGCGGACGCCTTGCGCGCCCGCAACCCCCAGGAGGTCTTCCGGCAATACCTGAGTCTCCTGATGCGCCGCCTTGAGGCGACCCGGGAGGATGCCGCGGAAGGCTACGCGACCGCGGCCGAGCTGGTGGAAGACCTGAAGGCCCTGGAGGAAGGCCTGCGGGAGACCGACTGCCGCTCCATTGCCGACCTGCTGGTGCGCCCGCTGCGCCTGGAGGCGCAGGTGTTCGGGTTCCACACCGTGAGCCTGGACCTCCGCGAGAACAGCACGGTGATCAACAATACGCTCGCGGCCCTGTACCGGCAGCAGGAAGGCGGCGAGCCGCCCGAACCCGGGAGCGACGCGTGGACGGAATGGCTGAAGCGGCGGCTCGCCGAGCCGATGGAGACCCTCCCCGAGTTTGCGCTTGAGGACGAGATGGCGCAGCGCACCCTGGAGTTGTTTCAACTGATCGGCGAGGTGGCAGACCGACGCGGGATGGAGCCGTTCGGGGCCTTCATCCTGAGCATGACGCACACCCCGGCGGATTTGCTGGGGGTTTATCTCCTGGCCAAGTATGGCGGGCTGTTTTCCGACCTCAAGAACTGCGAGACTTGTCGCCTGCCGGTGGTGCCGCTGTTGGAGACGATCGAAGACCTGCGCCGGGGGCCCGTGCTACTGCGCGAGATGCTGGACATTCCGATGGTGCGCCGCAGCGTCCGCGCCGGAGTCATGGAAGTCATGGTGGGGTATTCCGACTCCAACAAGGATGGCGGGTTCCTGTGCTCCAATCACGAAGTGTCGCTGGCCCAGTCCCGAATGCGCCGGGTGGGCGAGGAACGCGGCGTGCCGGTCGCGTTCTTCCATGGCCGCGGCGGTTCGTCGTCGCGCGGCGGGATGCCGGCCGGGCGGGCGATTGCGGCGCAGCCGCCGGGCACCATCGGCGGGCGGATGCGCCTGACCGAACAGGGTGAAGTGGTCTCGGGAAAATATGCGAACCGCGGCTATGCGGAAACGCAACTGGAGATCCTGGCGGCCAGCGTGCTGGAACACTCCCTGCCCGACGAAGAAAGCCGGCACCCGGGGTTCGAGGAGGCGATGGAGGCCCTGTCGCAACTGTCGTACACCGCCTACCGGAAACTGGCCGACCACCCCGGCCTGGTCATGTTTTACCAGGATGCCTCGCCGGTCGAGGAGCTGGCGTTGCTCAAGATCGGCTCCCGGCCGATGCGCCGCTTCGGCGCCAACACCCTGGACGACCTGCGCGCCATTCCCTGGGTGTTTGCCTGGACGCAGAACCGCATGATGATTCCGGGCTGGTACGGCGTGGGCGACGCCATTGCGGAGTTCGTCCGGGTGCGCGGCGAGGAAGGCGAGAGGCTGTTGCGCACCATGTTCGAAGAACACCGCCTGTTCCGGCTGGTGATCGATGAGGTGGAGAAGACCCTCTACCAGGTCCAGCTCGACATCGCGGGCGACTATGCCGCGCTGGTTCCGGAGCCCGAAGTCGGCGCCGAGATCTTCGCGATGATCGAACAGGAATACGGGCGGACCTGCCAGGCGGTCCTGCAGGTCTCTGGCAGCGAGGCCCTGTGCGAACGGTTCGTGATGTTCCGGGACCGCCTGTCGCGGCGCTTGCCGATCATCGACCGGGTCAGTCGCGAGCAGGTCGAACTGATTAAGCTGTGCCGGAGCCAGGAACGCCCGGAGACGCTGGACCTGGTCCCATTGCTGCTGTCGATCAACTGCGTGGCGGCCGGCTTGGGCTGGACCGGTTGACGCCCGCATCCTCTAAAATCGTCACGTCTGGAAGGACTCATGAAGAAGATTCTGCTGCACCTAGACACGGATGCCCAGCCCTCTGCCTTCGACCAGGTGGTCGCCTACGACGGAGGGGCGGACGCGGTCCTGGCCTACGGCGGGGTGACCGCCGACAACTGTTTCCCGCTGGTGGAGGGCGCGATCTTCACCCGTGCGCCGAAGAACAAGCGTTATACCGCGATCCTGGTCGGCGGCAGCGATCTGGACCAGGCCGAGGCTCTGATGGAGACCGTGAAGTCCCAGTTTTTCGAGGGCTTTCGGGTGTCGCTGATGCTGGACGCCAACGGGTGCAATACCACGGCGGCGGCGGCGGTCGCGATGCTGGGTGCCGCGCATCCGCTCGACGGCGCCCGCGCGACGGTGCTGGCGGGCACCGGGCCGGTCGGCCAGCGCGCCGCGGTCATGCTGGCGCAGTCGGGGGCCCGGGTGCGCCTGACGTCACGCAAGCTGGATCGCGCCCAGCAGGCATGCGCAGGGATTTCGAAGCGCTATGGCGTGGCGGTGGAACCGTTGGCGGCACCGGATGCGGCCGGGACGGCCGTGGCGATCGAAGGGGCGGCCGTCGTTCTGGCCACGGGCCAGGCGGGGGTGCGCTTGTTGCCGGGCGAGATCTGGCAGGCGTCGCCCAGCCTGCGTGCGGTCGGAGACGTGGGAACCTGCCCGCCCCTGGGCGTGGAAGGGGTGGCTATGACCGATGGCGGCCGAGAGGTCGAGGGCGTCTCCCTGTTCGGCGGGCTGGCCTTCGGGGCCCTGAAACTTCGCACCCACCGCGAGGCGATCTCGCGGATGTTCGAGAGCAACGACCAGGTCTGGGATGCGGCGGAGACGCTGACCCTGGCCCGCGAACTTCAGGACTGACGCCGGCGCTTCAGTTCGAAGTCGATCCGGCCGATCTGCTCCTTCAGCGTTTCGGTCTGGTAGCCGCGCTCCAACTGCTGGCGCGCCTCCTCGACTGCGCGATAGGCTTCCTGCAGGCGCTGGGAGTGCTGGCCGAGCATCGTTGCAGGGTCCTTCTGGTCGCGCAGCATCCGGTCGCGGACCGCCTGCTGCTTCTGCATGATGGTCATCATCGCGGCGTAACTGATGCCGATGCGAAAGTCGTAAGGCTTGTATTTTTGCAGGGAGGTCACTTCCGGGCGCAGCTCCTCGACGATCCTGACCAGGGCACCCCGGAAATTCATCAGGTCTTCCCTGAGCGTCCCCTGGAGTTCGTAGTGCTCGATCATTTTCGGGATGATGTCGATGATCTGGATGCGTTCGGCATCGTAGACCAGGAGCACCCGGAGCAGTTCACCTTCAAGTTCTTCGGCGGACAGGACGGGGATGGCGCCCAGTTGTTCGGCATAAACCTTGCGCTGGGCCTCGAGCTCGCGGGTCGGGGTTTCTTGCAGTTTTTCCTCGGAAAGCAGGCTGGAGCGCGGGATGTCGACCACGGGGTGCGGGGGCTCGCCTTCCGCGGTGGCGTAAAGCGGGAGGGTGGCCAGCAGGATGCCGGGGAGGATGGAATGGATGCGAGACATGGAAATTTCGAGTATCGGGAGAAGCAGTATAACGGGTGAATGGCGCGGTTCGAGAAATGCGGACTTAAGTCCTTCTTGTTGCCGCCCGATAGACGGTATTGCGCTCACATTTGCCGACGGCCACCACCGCCACGACAATGTCCCGTTCCCGTACCTGGTAGACGAGCCTGTATCCCGCGCTGCGCAGTTTAATCTTGTAGCAGTCTTTCATGGCACTTAGGCGGTCTCGTTCGACTCGTGGCACTTCGAGGCGAGCGATCAGTTTCGTTTTGAATTGTGTACGGATATCGGGATCCAGCTTTTTCCATTCGCGCATCGCGCTCGCGAGAAAAACGAGCTTATAGCTCATCGACATCAACTTCGATTTCAGCCTCGCCCTCGCGTTCGCGAACCAACGCCGCGAGTTCCAAGTCTTCCAGTTTACTGATCATGGCCTCCCAGGCAGCGGTGGGAACGGCGTAAAAGACTGGTCGGTTGCGATTCAGGATCGCGACCGGTGCCCCCTCGGCGTGCTTGACGATAGCCATAGGGTTTTTCTTTAGATCGGATATGCCTACGCTTGCATCAGCGAGGACAGGACGTAGAGGGTTCATAAAAAGACCTTATAAGAGACCAACACAGAGACCTATTATTGGACCTATAATTTTAAATGTCAAGAGTGGGTGAGGTCTGTACACTGTGACTGTAGGGGAATTGTAAACGTCATGATTTCCGCTCGCTCCGAAATTTGACACAGTGACTCGCAGTACCGGGAGATGCGTATGTCCGTGGTACTATGACCGAGTTCTTGATGGAGGAGGTTTCTTCGATGGATCGTTATACCGCTGTTGTCGAGCGCTGCCGGGAGACAGGGTTCTATGTCGGCTATGTTCCGGGCTTTCCCGGCGCACATAGTCAAGGTGAGACCCTTGAAGAACTCAACGACAATCTCAAGGAAGTCATTGGTATGATTCTAAGTGAGGGTGCACCCGACCTGATGGGCGAATTCGTCGGAACACAGGTCGTTGTGGTGGCCTGAGGGACGAGTGTCGCCCTTTGTCCTCAAACCGAGAGAGGTTATCGCCGTCCTTGCGGCGCTCGGGTTCGAGGAGGTTCGCCAGCGTGGTTCGCACAAGCGTTTTCGCCACCCAGATGGGAGGGTAACGACAGTTCCGGTGCATGCCGGGCGCGATCTGTCACCAGCCTTGGTGCGGTGTATTGCTCGCGATGTGGGGCTGACGGTGCGAGAATTCGTAGCACATCGCTGATACACCCCGCCGTTCTCGGTTTCCGGTATCTGTGGCTCCAGCCAGAGCCGACCAAGCGCCGTATGTTTATGAGCATACGTCGTGTCAACCCGTGGACCAGTTTCGACAATCCTGATTTCCGCTCGCGTACAGAAACTCAGAATGGAAAAGATTGGAAACAAATGGTATGTATAATGAGACCATAATCCGCTGGCAGCGTGCTGTCGGCTCAAGGGCTGCTCCTCGGAGTGGCTCTTGCTATCTTAAAACCAGAAAATTGGTGATGCGGCCTGCACTCCGAGGAATTGGTTTGCTATATGCCTTTCAATTACTGAGTAGATTCGGGGTTGCGCACGCTTTAGCCATGTCCGAAATTTGCCAATTTCCCCACTTCCGGGGAAAATACGCACCCTGTCAATGACCCCACCTGAAAACCTTCCTTCTTCCGGGCCGATGCCTGCACCGCGAACGCTTGCCAACGCCGTCCGGGCGTTGAGTATGGATGCTGTCGAACAGGCCGCATCTGGCCACCCCGGCATGCCGATGGGCATGGCCGATATTGCGGAGGTTCTGTGGCGCCGGCACCTCAGGCACAACCCCGCCAATCCCCGCTGGGCGGACCGGGACCGCTTCGTGGTCTCCAACGGGCATGGCTCCATGCTGCTGTACAGCCTGCTGCACCTGACCGGGTATCCGCTGGCCATGGAAGACCTGCGCGCGTTCCGCCAACTGCACTCGCGCACGCCCGGGCATCCGGAACTTGACCGGGACATGGGCATCGAGACCACGACCGGCCCGCTGGGCCAGGGGCTGGGCAACGCGGTCGGCATGGCGCTGGCGGAACGGCTGCTGGGCGAGCGCTACAACCGTGACGGGCACGAGGTCATCGGCCACCGGACCTATGTGTTCGCGGGCGACGGCTGCCTGATGGAAGGGGTTTCGCACGAGGCGTGCAGCCTGGCGGGCACGCTGCGCCTGGGCAAGCTGGTCGTGTTCTACGACGACAACGGCATCTCGATCGACGGCGAGACCGAAGGCTGGTTCACCGATGACACGGCGGGGCGCTTTTCCGCCTACGGCTGGCACGTGGTCCCGGAGGTCGACGGCCACGACCCGGAGGCGGTGGACCAGGCCATCCGCGAGGCCCAGGCCGACCCCCGTCCGTCGATTCTCTGCTGCCGGACCGTGATCGGCTACGGCGCGCCGCAGAAACAGGGCACCGCGGACACCCACGGGGCCCCGCTCGGCACCGAGGAAGTGGCGCGGGCGCGCGCGGCCCTGGACTGGCCGCACCCCCCGTTCGAGGTCCCGGCCGACATCCGCGACGCCTGGGATGCCCGGGAGAGGGGCGCGGAACTGGAGGCCCAGTGGCAGGCCCGCATGGACGAGTATGCCGCCCATCGCCCAGAGGACGCGGCCGAACTGACCCGGCGTCTGGACGGCGACTTGCCGGAGACCTTCACGGAGGCGATCGACGCCCACATCAAGAGCCAGCTCGTGGAGCCCGCAAAAGCCGCGACCCGCAAGCATTCCGGAAACACCCTGGATGCGATTGCCGGTAGCCTGCCGGAACTGCTCGGCGGTTCGGCGGACCTGACCGGCTCCAACAATACGCAGCCCAAGGGCAGCCGCGCGGTCAGCGCGGACCAGCCGGGCACCTACCTCTACTACGGGGTCCGGGAGTTCGGCATGGGGGCCGTGATGAACGGCCTGGCCCTGCACGGCGGGTTCATCCCGTACGGCGGCACCTTCCTGACGTTCTCCGACTACGCCCGAAACGCGATCCGCATGGCGGCGCTGATGCGCCAGCGGGTCATCTTCGTGTTGACGCACGATTCCATCGGCCTGGGCGAGGACGGCCCGACCCACCAGGCGGTGGAGCACGTGGCCAGTCTCCGGCTGATTCCGGGGCTCGAAGTCTGGCGGCCGGCCGACGCGGTGGAGACCGCAGTGGCCTGGAAGTGCGCGCTGCAACCCAGCTGCGGGCCGACCGCGCTGGCGCTGTCGCGCCAGTCGGTGGCGCAATTGGCGCACACCCCGGAGACCGTGGCGCTGTCTGCGCGCGGGGGCTACGTGCTGGTGGATTCGGACGGGCCGCCGGAACTGATCGTGCTGGCGACCGGATCGGAAGTCGGCTTGGCCGTCGAATGCGCGGCGGCGCTCGACGCGGTCCGGGTCCGCGTCGTGTCGATGCCCTGCATGGAGCGGTTCGCCCGGCAGGACCCGGACTACCGGGAACAGGTTTTACCGAACGAGGTTTCCGCCCGGATCGCGGTCGAGGCGGGAGTCAGTTCGCCGTGGCACCGCTGGGTGGGGCCGCAAGGACGTGTGCTGGGGGTCGAGGACTTCGGCCATTCAGCACCAGGCGCCCGAGTGATGGAACACTTCGGGTTTACCGTGGAAAATTTGACAACAGTGGCCCGGGAAATGTTGGGTCAAGGAGTGACAGCATGACTATTCGCGTGGGAATCAACGGCTACGGGCGCATCGGACGGAACATCCTGCGGGCCCTGTATGAAGCGGGGCGGCAGGACGAGATCCGCATCGTCGCTATCAACGACATCGGCGATCTGGAGGTCAGCGCGCACCTGACCCGCTACGATTCGGCGCACGGGCCGTTCAACCGGGACGTGAACGCGGAAGGGGACGCCATGACGGTGGGGGACGACCGCATCCGGTTCACGGCCTGCCGCAACCCGGCGGACATCCCCTGGAAGGAATCGGAGGTGGACGTGGTGATCGAATCGACCGGGCTGTTTGCGTCGCGCGAGAAGTCGCAGGGCCACCTGGAGGCAGGTGCCCCCCGGGTGCTGATCTCGGCCCCGGCCGGCAAGGACGTGGATGCGACCGTGGTGTACGGCGTCAATCACGACCAGCTCGGCCCGGATCACGTGGTGGTCTCCAATGCGTCCTGCACGACCAACTGCCTGGCGCCGCTGGCCAAGGTCCTGATGGAGGCGGTGGGCATCGAGTCCGGCATCATGACCACCATCCACTCGTACACCAACGACCAGGTCCTGACGGACGTCGCGCACAGCGATCTGCGCCGGGCCCGTTCGGCCACGCAGTCGATGATCCCGACCGCGACCGGCGCGGCGCGGGCGGTCGGCCTGGTGCTGCCGGAACTCGACGGTCGCCTGGACGGTTTCGCCATCCGCGTGCCGACCATCAACGTCTCGGTGGTGGACTTGAGTTTCGTGGCGAGCCGGGAGACGACCGCCGAAGAGGTCAACGCGGCCGTGCGCGCGGCCGCTGAGGGCCCGCTCGCCGGCGTCCTCGCGTACAGCGAGGACCCCCTGGTGTCGATCGACTTCAACCACAACCCGGCCTCGTCTTCGCTCGACGCTTCACTGACCAAGGTGCTGCCGGGCAAGCTGGTCAAGGTTCTGTCGTGGTACGACAACGAGTGGGGCTTCTCCAACCGGATGCTGGACGTGATTGCGGCCTGGATGCGTGCCTCCGCATGAGCCTGCCTCCCGGGATGCCGGGCCAAATCAAGCCGGGCAGCCGGGTGCTGCTGCGCGCCGACCTGAACGTGCCGATCGAACCCGGTCGCATTGCCGCGAATGAGCGGATTCGCGCCAGCATCCAGACCCTGCGCCGCCTGCAGCAGGCCCGTTGCCACGTCCTGGTGATGTCGCACCTGGGACGGCCGTCGGAAGGGCGGTACGATGCGAGCGCCTCCCTGGAACCGGTGGCGGCGGCATTGTCGGAGCGGTTGGGCGATCCGGTGGCGTTCCGGCGCGACTGGATCGACGGCGTGGATTCCAGGCCGGGCCATGTCACCGTGCTTGAGAACGTGCGCTTTCTCGAAGGGGAGACGGCGAACAGCGACGATTTGGGCCGGCGCATGGCGGCCTTGTGCGATCTTTACGTGATGGATGCCTTCGGCAGCGCGCATCGGGCGCATGCCTCGACCCACGCAGTCGCCCGGTACGCTCCGCGCGCCTGCGCCGGGCCCCTGCTGCGGCGCGAACTTCGCATGCTGCGGCGTGCGCTCGAACACCCGGAACGCCCGCTGGTGGCGATCGTCGGCGGCGCCAAGGTGTCGACCAAGATCGGGGTTCTGGCGCGTTTGGCCGAGGTCGCCGACGAGTTGATTGTCGGCGGCGGGATTGCCAATACGTTCATGGCGGCGGCCGGCCTGGACATCGGCGATTCCCTGTACGAACCGGCGCAGCTGGATCTTGCGCGCCAGTTGATGGAGCCGTCTTCCGGGCGCCGGGCGACGGTCCCGTTGCCCCGGGACGTGGTCTGTGAGTGTCCCGGCCGGCGCGAGCCGGTCATCCGCAAAGCGGACGGGGTTCGCCCGGGAGAGCGGATCATGGACGTCGGGCCGGAGACCCGGGAAGACTATGGCCGGTTTGTGGGCCGGGCCCGGACGGTGATCTGGAACGGCCCGCTGGGCGTCTTCGAGGACGCGCGTTTCGTCGCCGGCACGCATGCCCTGGGCCGCGCCATCGCCGACGCGCAAGCCTTTTCGATTGCGGGCGGAGGTGATACGCTGGCCGCCGTGGGAAGTTTTCGGATCAAGAGCAAGATGTCTTACCTGTCGACCGGCGGCGGCGCGTTCCTGGAGTATGCGGCCGGCCGGCCGCTTCCGGCCGTCGAAATCCTCAAGGCGGCGGCCTCATGACGGCGCCGTCCACCGAGTTGCGCCACCGGCGCACCAAGATCATCGCCACTCTGGGTCCGGCGACGGATTCACCGGAGGTGTTGCGCAGCTTGATCGAGGCCGGCGTGGACGTGGTCCGCCTGAATTTCTCACACGGAACCCAGGATGAGCACCGCAAGCGTGCGGAGCGGATCCGCGAGATGACCGAGCCCGATTACCATCTGGCGATCCTGGGCGACCTGCAGGGGCCGAAGATTCGCATCACCGGTTTCCGGGACGGGTCGGTCACCCTCAAGCCGGGCGACCCGTTTGCCCTGGACCCGCATCTTGCCCCGGATGCCGGCACGAGCGAAGCCGTCGGATTGACGTACCCGGAACTGTCCGAGGATGTGGAAGTCGGCGACAACCTGCTGCTGGATGACGGCCGTCTTGTCTTGCAGGTCAAGGCCGTGGAGTCCGGGCGCATCATCACCGAGACCCTCTCCGGGGGCGTGTTGCAGGATTCCAAGGGCGTCAACCGCGCCGGCGGCGGCCTGTCGGCCCCTTCGATCAGCCCCAAGGACCA
Source organism: uncultured candidatus Poriferisulfidus sp. (assembly GCA_965214545.1). Taxonomy (GTDB): domain Bacteria; phylum Pseudomonadota; class Gammaproteobacteria; order Poriferisulfidales; family Poriferisulfidaceae; genus Poriferisulfidus. The sequence goes on from OZ243950.1 coordinate 1,261,209, forward strand.
CAGCGACGTCCAGCTGGCCGCGGAGATCGGCGTCGACTACCTGGCCGTGTCCTACCCGCGCAGCGGGGGCGACATCTACTATGCGCGCGAACTCCTGCGCGAGGCCGGCGGCAACGCACACCTGATCGCGAAGATCGAACGGGCCGAGGCGGTCGAGAACATCGACGAGATTCTGGATGCCTCGGACGCCATCATGGTGGCGCGCGGCGACCTGGGCGTGGAGATCGGTGACCCGGAACTGCCGGCCGTGCAGAAAAAACTGATCCGTAAGGCCTGGCGGCACAACCGGGTGGTGATCACGGCGACGCAGATGATGGAATCGATGATCACCAGCACCATCCCGACGCGGGCGGAGGTGTTCGATGTTGCCAACGCCGTGCTGGACGGGACCGACGCCGTCATGCTGTCGGCGGAGACGGCGGTCGGCGCCAACCCGGTCGAGGCGGTGCTCGCGATGAGCCGCATTTGCGTGGGATCCGAGGGCAATGCCGCGGGCGACATCCTGGACCTCGCCAACGAGGAAGAGGGCCTGTTCGAGGCGGACGAGGCGATCGCGTTGTCGGCAATCTTCACCGCCAACCACATGGAGGTCAAGGCCATCGCCGCCTTGACCGAATCCGGCTCCACGCCCCGGCAGATGTCGCGCTTCCGCTCCAGCATCCCGATCTACGCGGTCTCCCGCAACCTCGAGACGCGCCGCCGGGTCAACTTGTACCGCGGGGTATACCCGGTCACCCTGCGCAACATCAGCACCGACCATGCCGAACTCAACCGGGACCTGGTCGACGTGCTGAAAAAGAGCGGCGGAGTTGAGGACGGCGACCGGGTGATCATCACCAAGGGCGATCTGGCCGGCGTTCAGGGCGGCACCAACGCCCTGAAGATCGTGGAGGCCGGGGCGATGCCGGAATCGCGCGGCGTCGCGGTCGAATAGCGATATGATTAACTTTTCCCCAACCTTTTAACCTTTCAACCCGATAATTTTATGAACCCTGAAACACTGAGCGCCACCGCGCGCGCCATGGTGGCTCCCGGCAAGGGGATTCTGGCCATGGACGAAAGCCACCCGACCTGCAAAAAACGGTTTGATGCCTTGGGCATTGAGTTTACTGAACCGAACAGACGCGCTTACCGCGACATGCTGGTGACGGCCGCGGGCCTGGGGGATCATGTCGGCGGCGCGATCCTGTTCGACGAGACCCTGCGCCAGGCCTTGCTGGACGGCACGCCGTTCCCGGAGCATCTGAATGCGATCGGCATTGTGCCGGGCATCAAGGTGGACCAGGGCGCCAAGGATCTGGCGGGCCACCCCGGCGAGAAGGTGACGGAAGGCCTGGACGGCCTGCGCGACCGTTTGGCCGAGTATGCCGGACTGGGCGCGCGTTTCGCCAAGTGGCGGGCGGTGATCACCATCGGGGAGGGCCTGCCGAGCGACGCCTGCCTGGAGGCCAACGCGCATGGCCTGGCCCGCTATGCGGCCCTGTGCCAGGAAGCGGATCTGGTGCCGATCGTCGAGCCCGAGGTCCTGATGAACGGCGAGCACGACATCGACCGCAGTTACGACGTGACCGTCCGTGCGCTGGAGGCGACTTTCGACCAGCTGGCGCGCCAGGGCGTGTGGCTTGAAGGCATTGTGCTCAAGCCCAGCATGGTGATCTCCGGGGACCGGTGCGCGGTGCAGGCCGACGTCGAGACGGTGGCCGCCCGCACGGTGGACTGTCTGAAGAAGACGGTTCCGGCGGACGTCCCGGGCATTGCATTCCTGTCCGGCGGGCAGAGCGACGAGGAGGCCAGCGCGCACCTGAACGCGATCAACCGGCACCCGGATCTTCCCTGGGCGGTCACGTTTTCCTATGGCCGCGCCCTGCAGCAGCAGGCGATGAAGTCCTGGGGAGGCGCCGAGTCCAACCGGGAGATCGGCCAGGCCGCGATTTCCAAGCGTGCCCGCCTGAACGGGGCGGCCGCCCGCGGCGCCTACGACGTCGAGATGGAACAGGCGGCCTGATTCGATCCCATGGCGACCGTCCGGCTCCAGGGTGCCGACCGCTCGTTTGAAATCCAGGGCAACGAAACCCTGCTTGAGGCCGCCATCCGCGAGGGGGTTGGCCTCCCGTACGGATGCAGCGCCGGGAATTGCGGGCTGTGCCGGGCCCGGCTGATTGAGGGGGAGCTCAAGCCCGTCCGCCACCACGACTTCGTGTTCACCCAGGCCGAGCGGCTGCACGGCGATTTCCTGATGTGCAGCAACGGCGCGCAGAGCGACCTCACGCTCGAAGTGGTGCTCGAAAAAGACCCGGCCTCGATCCCCTGGCAGACCGTGCAGGCGAAAGTGAAGGTCGCCGAAAAACTTGGCGAACGCCTGCTGTGGCTAAAGCTTCGGCTGCCGCGCTCGCAACGGCTGCGCTTCCTGGCGGGCCAATACGCGACCCTGACGCTGGAGGATGGCGTGGCGAGCGACAGCGCGATCGCCAGCTGCCCTTGCGACGAACGGCACGTCGATTTCCACATCCGGCGCCTGCCGGACGACGACTTCTCCGACCGCGCATTCGAGTCCCTGCGCCCGGGGCAGACGGTGACGGTCGAGGCGCCGGGGGGCCGATTCGCCTTCGATGACGATTCCACCCGCCCGGCCCTGTTCGTGGCCTTCGACACCGGGTTCGCGGCCGTCAAGAGCATGCTCGAACACCTCACCGCGCGCGAATCCGAGCAGCCCCTGCACCTGTACCGGATCTGTTGCGGAAAGGAGGACTTGTACATGCACAACCTGTGCCGTTCCTGGGCGGATGCGCTCGACGAGCTGAGCTACACGCCCCTGGTGATCGAGGAGTCGTTCAGCGCGTGGGTCAAGGACGAGAGGTCCGGCATGGACAAGGTGGAGGCGATGCTGCGGCGTGTCGTGGAGGATCACCCGGACCTGTCGGGGATGGATTTGTACGTTTGTGCCCCGGAGCCGGTGGTGGAACGCTTTGATGCCCTGGCCATGGAGCACCGGCTGGTGCGCGAGCAGTTTCACGCTGAAATCATCCGCGGCAACTCGTACACCCGCTGCCTGGGGGCGACGACGTGAGTGCCCCCTGCCCGTTCGAGCGCCTGATCGTCGCCGGGACGCATGGCTGTTCGCGGGCTGTTTCGGTGGCGCGTCGAGACGGCCCCGGCACCGACTGCAATGACGCGGAGGCCTGTGGGCGCTGCCGGGGATTGCAGGAACTATTCGAGCAGGTCGGTGCTGCGGCCTTCGGCGAGGTGGAGGACCGCACCCAGGTCCCGCACAGCACGCTGCGGAACATCCAGATCGGGGGCCTGGCCGGGATGCTGATGTGTCTGGGGCGGCCTGTCGAGGAGCGGATTGAAGACATCGACGAGGTGGCCGGCCAAGCGGCGGGCCTGTTGGACGGCCTGGATCCAAAGATATTGGCCGACCTGATGCGGGGCGTGCGCAGCGGCCGACGGCGACGGCACTGACCCGGGACGGAGAGGGACAATGGAAAAACGCAGCTACAGCGAGGATCACCTTTGGCTGGAACCCGACGGGTCCGGCGGGGCCACCGTGGGTGTGACCCGTTATGCGCAAGAGGAATTGGGCGACATCCTGTTCGTGGAATTGCCTGAACCGGGCACCGAGTTGGTGCAGGGTCAAAGTTTCGGAGTCATCGAGTCGGTGAAGACCGCGTCCGAATTGATCGCGCCGGCCTCGGGTCGGGTCATGGCAGTCAACGAGGTTCTTCGGGAAGAACCGTGGCAGGTCAACGACTCGCCGGAGGGCGAGGGCTGGATACTGAAGATGAGTTGTGCGGAATCTGATCCCGGCGCGTCCTTGATGGACGCGGGTGCCTACGAAGAACTGACCGGTGGGTAAGCTCGGGAATCAGACGTAGTGGCGGCGGTCGGACCGGCGGGTTCCGGCGCGCTGGGTGATGACGCCGATGATATCGGGAGGGGCGCTGATTTCGAGCGAGGGGTAGCCGGGATTGATCGGCCGCAGCCAGTGCCGCTCGCCCTCGACCCAGTACTGTCGGAAAATGGGTTCGTCGTTAACTCTTGCAACCACGTAGGAGCCGGGCTGCACGTGCCCGGCCGGGTCGACGATGACGATGCAGCCGTCCGCGAATTCCGGTTCCATGCTGTCGCCGAGCACGCGCAAGGCGTAGGGTTCGTGGGCGGCACAGCCGGCATCGTCCAGAATAGGGTTTTGGATGGGCGGGTCGGAGGACATCATGGAATCGAATTTCAGCGGAAGGTTACTTGCGGCTGTCGAATACCTCTTGCTGATGCCACTCTAGGAATTTCTGGCTTGGCAGGTTGGGCTTCTTTGATGGCAGATGAATCTTGGTGCTTTCGAACTTTTGAATCACTTCATTCATGCCAGCGCCATTGGCGGACGGTGAAACCTTGATCTTGAATTTGTCTGACAGAGTGAACGCTCCGGCATCAAACAGCCGGTGATGCAGCACACAGAGACAGAGCCCGTTATTGACTTGGTCTGGACCTTGGGCACAATGCCATTTGATGTGTGCCGCTTCTAGTGCGATGGGTCGATCCACCAGTCGACCGGCAAAGCCGCATACCGCGCAGCGAAAATCGTATGCGACCGATACTCGCCGCGAGAATTCTGGGTCACGCGACCTGCGCTGAACCACTTTCATTTCGGACGGCCTTAAAACAATTCCCGTATCCAACAGTATTGCGTCATGAAGTGACGGTGGGAAGTGTGCATCCAGCAACGTATAGACGAGTTCCGCCACTAAGGAAGGATCGTTTTTGATCTGGTCAAACACTTCCAAGACAAACCCTCCGTAAACATCGTTGTCCCACAGTGTCTTGTGGGTAGGGCCTCCCCCTTTGGGGCGCTTTCCTGCAATAGGAAGATTTTCCGCGTTCGGAATCTCCCAGATGCCTTCGTTTTTTAGGTGCCAGAAAGGGGCTTCTGGATGCAATACCTTACGCGGGGGGCCAAATTTTCGTAACAATGCGCGTAGTTTGGGGTTGGCTTCCCGATAAGAGACCATACGTTCCTTATCTTCGAGACATTGGCCGATAGCCCACAACACCAGCAGTGGTTTGTGGGGTGCTCGTACCCCTCGGCGAGCCCAGACACTTAGCCTCTCAATCTGCTTCTTTAAATCGTCAGTATTCATTTGGTATCAAATCGAACATTGTTGTGTTTGGGCTGATGCCCATTGGTAGTGTATAGGGTTCGTAGGCACGGTTTAGGTTCTACTGCTGAAGAGCACAAATGATGCGTATTCCTTGTCCAGCAACCGAAAATAGTTGCCATGGACTAGACTAACCATCTGCGAAAAGGTCTCAACTTCATCGCAGCACGGGTTTATTTGAAGATGGTTTGGCTATCACGCCGGGGAGCCGGTCCAGGATAGCCAATGCCAGATTTACTCCGTAACTTCGCGTGTTATCTGTAACTATTTTCCGGGCTCCGGTTGCTTTCACGTAAGCAATCGTTTCCTCGAAATCTGCATGGTTGGACAGAGCAACACTATACGATCTTTCCGAGTGCATCAACATCGGATCATCACCATTGACCATATAAGCACTACAACTAATTCTCGTACCCTCGATCTGTTCATTTCCAAACCCATCGCCCCTAGAATATAGCCGGATATAAGACCTCTCCTTTATGGCTTGACGGCCGTATTCCGAATCAAGTCGCGCAGGCTGGGCTGCCACAGAGCCATATTTCTGATGTATTTCCACTTGGGACAGGAGCTTATCGGAAGCCAAGATAGGGACTTGGGCGACTACGCCCCAGAGAACTTGTAGAACTCTCTCTATCGTTCCAGGATGTGCTTGTACGTGCACGGAACCGTGACGAAGTCGTTCGCACACGATTTCTGCCAACTTGGTTTCAGCGTCTTCCTGAGTGTAACGCCGTATACTTTTTTCTGGATTTCCGTATGTACTGTCAACCACGAGCTCATCAACTTCAATAATATTATCGACCGGCCATCCAAAATCACCTGAATAGCCAATCCGATAGCCATCTGGCAATTCCACCATGGTTTGGCATGCGCCGAGCATATGGTTAGATGGAATCAGGCTGAGTCGTATACCGTTGTCATCAAGCACTTGTGTTGTTCCTCTATCAATAGGGTAAATATTGGATCGATATCCAATATCCGCGTTACGCTCCGCTAGGATGAGGTCATAGGTTTCCGGGCTCATGTAGAGGGATTGCTGCCCTTTGCTAGTATTAAAATCATTCATGTGATCTTCATGAATATGAGTCTGAACACGAAATGGATATTCATCGAGGAAACCATCGCAGACAACATGATTTCCAAGACAGATTGCACCAGTCTTCCGTACATCAATGTGCATTTGCAGAACCCCCTGCCGCTTTACAAATGTGTTCTCTGATTAGTGCCTCAATGTTTTGCTTTCCTATGTCAACCATTGATTCTTCAAACTGTTCACCGCCCACTATTGTGAATATCGTTTCTCCAAGTCGACCGGTGGCATCCTTGACTCCAAGGTCAATAATTGCAGATTGGAGTAATGAATCGCGCATATTCTGGGTTAGTTTTTCCAAAACCTTCTTCATACTTGTTTCTGTAATGGCACCTATGAACACATACCGCTTGTCGAAAGTCGGCCTCATACCTACAACTTCAGTAACGCAATCTGTGGTAGACCGGCCTGACCGTTTCCGAAGTTGTACAACTTGCCGAACCTCCTTGCTGTTTAACCCATGGGCTAGGATTAATCTTGCAATCGCACGCTGCTCTTCATGATCTTGGATTCTTGATAGTTCTACAGCGGCTGTAAATCCGATTGCATCTTTGCCTATACCCCAGACTACTAGATGCTGAAGGTCATCTGGCAATTCGGTGATTTTCAGAAAGCGTTTGATATTTGTGTTATCAAGTTTTATGTTCTTAAGAATATCTGCATCATCAGCACCGCTATCCCTTGTTTTTCTCAGCAACTTTCCCACTTCGATTGGCGACAAGAGGCGACCCTTTTTGTTGCCTCCATAACCTACAGACATTCGCAGCCTGCCGAGTTCTAGTGAGTCTAAGCCTGGAAGCACAAACGCTACCTTTGAAGGTGGCCGCGATTTACCAATGCTTCTTCGATAAGAAGAACAGTCGCTTCATCCTGATTCGTGCTTTCCTCCTTTGCCACCCTTCCAATCGCGGAGTGTGTGTCTTGGGTCACAGTGGCTATGATTTGAGTAATCTTTGATCCCGTTTTGGCGTTTTCGATTGCTTCGTCAATCGGAGTATTGCCATTCTGAATTTCGTTGACGACATTTTTCCTCTGGGCGCCGCTCATTTCCTCCATTTCTAATGCCAGCTGCTTGGCATCTTTCTCGTTCACTTTGCCCTCGTCATCCGTTGCAGCGTCTTGCGCTTTTAGCGCTACTTTTATGTCGACTTGGTTATCTTGAACTAAGTCTTTCAGTTTTGGCGTCAGCCTGGGAAATTTAACGTACGCGCGGACTTTGTCATATGAAATCCCTGTCTCTTCTACGATAGAGTTAATACTTCCATAATGGTGGTAAAGAAAAGTAATGCCATCTATTAGCTCTTTCCCTGTGAGTTGCCTTCGGACTAGGTTTTCTGTGATCGATATGATTTTGGCATCCGTTTCATCAACCTTTTCGTCAAGAATAATTGCAGTTATTGTCTCCTGCCCCAACTTTTTGTGTGCTAAGAAACGTCGTTGGCCAGTAAGAATCTCATATTTAGAATTTTTGCCTGCTTGGCATACTACGATCGGTTGCAATAGCCCCTGCTTCGCTATGCTTTCTGCCAACTCGTCAATTTCTGCCCCGACATTAGCAGTCCTGACTTGCCCTTTCCCAATGACTAAGTCGTCGAGTGGGAGATCTTTAATCTCTTTGCAGTTCGCCATAGTTATTCCTCCTTTGTTTGGCGCTTTTTGGGCGCGATTTGATTCGTGGAGAGCTCAAGGATACTCATCAATTCTTGTGCAGAGAAAGAGAGTTTATGGGCTTCCGCAGGAACTGTTTCAATAGTATCGTAAAAAAGTCTTTCCTTCACGTCAAGAATTTCCGCAATTCGTTCTTCTACTGTAGATGTAACTAGAAATCGGATAACATGCAATGGGATGTCACGATCGAATCGGTGGGCACGATATACGGCTTGTTGTTCTACAGCAGGATTCCACCACCTGTCAAAAAGAACTACATGGGTTGCTTCACCGAGATTGAGACCGACACCGCCGGCCCGTAATGATACGAGAAGTAAGCGCGGAGTCGTTCCCGACCGGAATCTATTCATTGCTTCTTCACGGCGAGCCATGTCCATAGAGCCAATGACTAAATCGTGCGGCATATCCAAACTTGCCGAGATAAATTTCAGAGTTTCGACGAATTGTGAAAAAACAAGAATACGGGCATCGTTTCCCGTGCCTTCGCAAATCACCTTGAGAGCCTCTAGTTTTGATGAGGCGGGGCCATCAGGCTCGACGAAATTACAAATGATTTTCAATCGTGTCAGAAGGCCAAGAAGAGCCGATGTTGAGTCTCCATGTGAAAGACTTTCACTAACCATATGGGCTCTCTGTATCCAGATGGAGTCATACTCTTTTTGTTGAAGGGGCGTTAACTCCAGTCTTATGTCCTGAGTCAGAACAGGCGGCAGTTCTCCACGCACCTCAGCCTTGCGACGTCGAAGCATCATAGAAGTCAATCGGCGTTGCAAACCAGAAAAAGATAAAGCGGCATGTTCACATTGAGATGGAGAATCTACATTTAGAAATTCAAAAATTGATTCTACGTCGCTCCGATCATTTTCGAGGGGTGTCGCCGAAAGAGCCCAAGAACGCTTTCGAGGTAGCAGTTTGCACGCTAAGGCAGTAGTCGAGCTTCGATTCTTGATACGTTGTGCTTCATCAAGGACCACAAGGTCGAATGAATTCGATGGTATTTGGTCAAGTGCATCTTTCCGAATTTGTTCATACGACCCCACGAGAACTGGAATAGGCAAAAGATAATATGCGTTCCGATCTTGTTGAGAGCCTTGGATGCACCGCACTGTAAGTGATGGTGCCCAAGCTGCAAGTTCTTGCATCCAGTTTGTGATCAAAGATGCTGGCGCGACGATAAGTGCTCTGTCTATCTCGCTGTGGGTGCCCATAAGCAGTGCCATCGCCACCGCGGCCTGGACTGTCTTGCCTAAACCCATCTCGTCAGCGAGGAGAGCAGACGGGGAACAGCATAGAAACGATACACCCTCCCACTGATATTCATGCAACTTCTCTGGCAAAAGGAACTGTGCTTCTGCCGCGTGCCTTAAGGCCGATTCGTTTTGTGTTAAAAAACGTCCCATACTCGTATCGCGCGCTTGATTATTTTTTTCTGCCTTTGCTCAATAATTTCCGGGGTCCACTTTTCAATCTTACTTAGTTCTCGGGTCAATGCGATGCTGCTGCGAGCGTAGAATTCTCTTTTCACTTGGAAGTTGTTATTAAATTGTGTGCCCGGTTTGTTATCTGAGGCTGCCATCAATGCCAAATTTCCAATTTTATGAACCCATTCATCGTGTTCGCCCTGTGGGAAACCACTCCAGTTAGCCCAGTATTGAGATGACTGTGGTAGCACATGCTCGATGCTACATTCTGCCGGATTCAGGATTTTTGAATCGTGCCCAGAAGTGGTATTGATCCCCAGTAAGAAACTCCGAATTTTTTGTGCCCCTCTCATTGTGGCACCGTCCATGGCATATCGGAATTTTTTGTTATCAAGAACCCCATATCCATAATTTGTGTTGTCGCACTGCTTTAGAAAAAACAGAAAATCGTCATCTGGAACACCATCCGCGTTCATGATTTTGTGTGCATAGGTGGAAAATTCCATCTCGAAATGCGAGGATTCAAACTTGGGGGCAACAAATGCCGTTCGTAGCACAAATGTCGCTAGCCTTCCCATGTTTTTGTGGACAATCTTCGCAATACGTTTCTTTTTTCGGCTATCAATCTCCCGAACATACCATGATAGTAACGCAAAGATTAGTGGTTGTGTAACTTTATACTCGCCCAACTCGCGTAGATACACAGAAATAGTTCTATTGTGATTTACCGAGCCGGACGATTGCTCAAAACTCTTTACGAACTCGGGGTCTAGTGTTCTGGCTGTTATGGCGTTGTACAAACCCAGATAAATTTCGGATGTGACTTTCTCAGTTAAAGAAAAAACTTTGTCTTTGGCCGACTTACAGGAACTCCCAGCCCATTTCCGAATTGCCTCGCGGACGTCTCGATAAAAATTGTCCTTCCTAAGAAATCCAAATTGACACTGAAGGTGGCATCGTAAGTATTCAGAGGCTTTTGTTGGTGCTGGGATAACGATACGAATACGCTCCAAGTTCTCGTGTAGAGTTTTTCGCCTTTCACTTTCACTTGTTGCATTGAAATAAGAATAGAGGCTATTCCGGATAAGATCAAAATGATCTAGTTTTTTGCCTCGGCAGTTAAGAGTCTCGTACACGGCATTTGGATCGACGCGTGCAGGCACATGCAGACAGGCTACTTCCAGATTCTTCAGAATAAAATCAAACAACCCGGAAAGTTGGTTCGCGTCCATTGGGGCCAAGAATTTATCAATCTCTTTCCACGCTAACGTGAGCCGGCCATTTGTGCCAATCGAATGGCCACGTATCATTTGCCGATAACGTGCCCCGTCATTTTGCGGGGGAGTGATGCGAGGGGAATAGTGTTCAGCTTTGTCCAGTTCACATGGACTATTGGTGTCTATGTCAAAGAGAATTCGTAGCGCCAGTGCTTCTCGCTGGGAATCTTTGTGATTGTTCGCAAAACGCCCACAGAATGCAGCAAAAATTAGCGACATCGTCACCATTCGTTGTTGCCCATCATTGATTTCCCAGTGGTCGGGTGTACCTTTGATCAACATTATTGCGCCAAGAAAATAACAATCGCGTTTTATCGTAACGGCCTCGTTTAAGTCCTGCAAAAGAGCTCGAACGTCAGACTCTTTCCAATCGTAGTAGCGTTGATGCCAAGGGACAGAAAATCGCCCACGCTGAAACAAATCCGATAGTCGGATTGCTTCTGCACCGATAGCAGTATTTCGACTAGTCACGCAGAAAGTCTTTCATCGTTGAGATCTGATGCGCAACGAAACGCGCTTCTGCAATTTTCTTGGATTTCATCTCGGCGCCAAATGTCTTCAATTATTTCAATTTCAGCTGGCGTAATAAGTGCTTGACCAATTTCGTGTTCGAGCTGTTCTAGCTTGTCTCGGATTATTTTACGCACTTCAAGCGTAAACGGACCCATCACAGGTGAGCCGTCAGCCTTCGATTTCGTGCTGCCGTTTCTGCGGACACGTTTCCGATTTGTGTCATTTTCTCGCAACTCGATAAGCCATTCCCGAAAGTCGAACAGGTTAGCCAAAGTCTCGGTATCGTGGAGCCCCGAATCAATGAGCCCTTGCAGGCTCCTGTCTTTGTTGACTACAGTGCAGGTCCAGCATCCAAACCTTGGCGAAGTTGTTCCGCAGGATGGGGCATCTTCTTTAGTTAAGACCAGTGGGCATTCTCCGCCCCCTGCGTTCCGATACAGGGTTATCAGGTTTCGGTGCGATCCTCCCCATGGTGGGTGACGTTGCATCAACGTCATCCAGACATCTTCATCACTCAAGTCGGCGAGAGGGGCAAAAACACGACAACCACTCACGGAGCTGTGGGGGTTCATCACAGTTGCGGAAACACCATGTTTTTCCATGTTTCGCTTACGATGCGCTGATTCGGCCTTGCGTGTGCCGACAAGGAGAACTGTGCGCCCACCGGAATGGGCGATAGCCTCCAAAAACCGACTAGTGGGAAGAATTTTCATCCGGTCAGTGCACCAGCGGAAATTCCGCGTAGGTGGGATGTAGCCTCTACCGATCACATTAACCCAAAAAGTTTGATCAATGTTAGGTTTCGTGATTTTGGTTTCGATTGGCATTTCGGCAGAAATAGCCGCGGCCTGTATGGCCGCCATAGTTGTGCGCAAATGTTCAACAACCAAAGGTGATTCAACTAACGTATCATTGCCCACGACATATACGATACGCTTGTGCTGTTTTGATGGTGTGATTGCAATAGCTTCCCATACAAGTTGAAGAAGCAAAGTTGAATCTTTGCCGCCGGAATAAGCAACCACCCACGGATCTGTATGTCTGCGGAGATACTCCTTACGGATGACGTCTCTCGCCGCATCAAGACGTTCTACAATGCTATCTAGTGCAGTATTTTTTGGGATTACAGCGGCATCCTCCAAGGGGCGAGTTTTCATGCGTCTGTTGCCACCAAAGGCTAGCCTTTGCGTGGTGGAAATTCGATATAGGATGCCTCCACCATGTTTCCTAGTCTAACTTAAACGCGTAGGTTCATAAACATGGGCATGACAAGAATTCACCTAATCCAGTTTCGGCAAATGCAACGCATCATCCAGCAGGACAAGTCGTCCTGAGCCTTCGTCCTCCCAGTCCCAAAGTACCAGATTGACATGATCTGGGGTCGCATTTTTTATGTAACTGCGCACACGCATCCCCGCAAAACCGGCATCAATCAAACGATTTGCCAAAACCTGAGAATCGGACAATCCTCTTTCGTGCATGTCCTCTTTCCAGGTCGGACATGCCAGTTCGGACTCTGTTACCCTTTCAGCTTTGCAGGCCTCTGGGTCCAAAGCGTCAAATATGCGTTCAATGTTGACCTGGTAGACAGCCAGCACAACCGTAGGCCGCAAATATCCGAGAGGACCGCTTTCGAGCAATGCCGTCAATGGCGAGAAAGACAAGTACAGGGCTTTGATGCCCCGGGCATTGAACCGTCCGCCATAGCGGCGCGCTCCTTCACCAAGCGTGGCAGCCCAAGCCCACCGGGCATCGTGCGCACGGTACGCGAGGCCTTGGTATCGCACGGTTGAATCTGGAAACCTGGGTAAGGCTGAATGGGTTCGATCAGGCGTATCCGCCAGCTTCTATATGATCGAAATACGCATGCACCCAATCCGCATGCCCGTCACGCACCAGATTGCTGGCGGTACGCTCCCCAAACCCGATAATCGGCTTTGAACGATACCAGGCATAAGAGGCAAGAAGCGAATCAGTGTGCTCATTGGCCCGGCTGAGGATCTCCAACATCTCCCGCAACCGAGTCTGCGTCTTTGTCGCCCGTAGCCTCTCAGTGCGGGAAAATGCGTCTTGGGCCAAGCCTAGAGTCTTGGCGACATCGGATTTGGTCGTGAGAAGTGCATCCGAAATCAATTTCGGAGAAAAATACCCTTCTTCGATGAAAGCCTGTATTTCCACAGAAGACCCTTAAGATCAATTATTATCACTATAAATGATAGCATTATTTTTGTCAAAATGCTTTTGTGCGCACCATTCGGCCTGTCGCGGAAGCGAATAGCTGGATTCGGCCCAGCCGGGACGAATCTGTTGTGTTTCCGCCACCACAAAAATGCCACCCACCCGGAACCTGGACGATTTGGAGCCAAGGGATGCAGCAGAGATCAGGCTGACAAGTTCCGCAGTCGCGAGTGGGCAAGAGGATCATCGCATTTGTGGGTGGGCCCCAGGGCGCGCCCGGTACAATACGCTTGCTTCTACATGATTCCGATGCCTGATTCCTGCCTGATCGTCAATGCGACCGCGGTCAACGAAGACCGCGTGTTCGAGACCGACCTCCTGGTCCGGGGGGCGCGGATCGAGAAGATCGGCCCGGACCTGTCCGGCGAGTCCGCCGACCAAGTCTTGGATGCGGCAGGGCTGCACCTGCTGCCCGGGATGGTGGATGGCCAAGTCCATTTTCGTGATCCAGGCCAGCCGCAGAAAGGAACCTTCCAGTCCGAATCCCGTGCTTCCGTAGCAGGCGGCACGACCACCGTCATGGACATGCCGAACAACCAGCCGCCGGTGGTGACCCTTGAGCGGTTGGACGAGAAGCTAGCCCGGGCAGACGGCGCGATGCATACCAATTACGCACTCTATTTCGGCGCCACCAATGACAATGTCGACGAGGTCCGCAGGCTGGATCCACGCAAGGCGTGCGGGCTCAAGATCTTCATGGGCGCGTCGACCGGCAACATGCTGGTGGACGATCCCGAGGCGCTGCGACAACATTTCGCCGACTGCTCCATCCTGATTGCGACGCACTGCGAAGACACGCCGATGATCGAGGCGGCGCTGGCCGAACACGTTCAGCGGTACGGGGAGCAGATTCCGATGCATTGCCATGCTCAGATTCGCAGCCGGGAAGCCTGCCTGGCTTCCTCGTCCATGGCCGTGGGGCTGGCGCGGGAATTCGGCTCGCGGCTGCATGTGCTTCACCTGACCACGGCGGACGAACTGCCGCAGTTCGATGCCGGGCCGATCGAGGGCAAGCGGATTACCGCCGAGGCCTGCGTGCATCACTTGGTGTTCACCGATGCCGACTATGCGACGTACGGCGGGCGCATCAAGTGCAATCCCTCGATCAAGAAGCAGTCGGATCGGGATGCGCTGCGCCAGGCGGTGCACGAAGACCGGATCGACGTGATCGCGACCGATCATGCCCCGCACCTGCTGTCAGAGAAGGAAGGGCCGTATCAGGAAGTGGCGGCGGGGTTGCCGTTCACGCAGCACGCCTTGCCGATGCTCCTGGAATTGGTCCACCAGGGGGTCTTCAGCCTGCCGCAGGTCGTGCAAAAGGCGGCGCATGCTCCGGCGTTGTGCTACTCGGTCCGCGATCGTGGGTTTCTGCGCGAAGGCTACTACGCAGACTTGGTGCTGGCGGATTTGTCGGCGGCGAAGCTGGTCGACCCGGAGGAAGTCTTGCACCGGTGCGGCTGGTCGGCTTTCGAGGGGCAAAGACTGCACGCCCGGATCGACACGACGATGGTATCGGGCCGGGTCGCGTACCGGGACGGGCAGGACATACCGCCGGCAGCCGGAATGCGGGTCGAGTTCGACCGCGAGTGATTTTCGGCCTGGCTGTTATTCGTCCGCGCCGGAATCCGCCTGAAGCAGCCCATACCGCTCGACCCCGATCCGGTCGATCAATTGCAGTTGTGTCTCGATGAAGGCGATGTGCATTTCCTCGTCCGCGATCAGGTCTTCGAACAGGCGCATGGAGGCATAATCGCTCACATCTTGGCAGATGTTGCGGCCTTCCCGGTACAGGGCGTGGGCCTCTTGTTCAGCGGCGAGGTCGCATTCCAGGACCTCACGGATATTCTCGCCAATACGCAACGGGTCCAGGGTTTGCAGATTGGGGTGCCCTTCCAGGAAGATGATGCGTTCCACGAAACGGTCCGCATGGTGCATTTCCCCGATGGACTCCTCTCGTGATTTTTGGGCGAGCTTGCCGTAGCCCCAGTCTTCCAGCAACCGGTAATGCAGCCAGTATTGATTGACGGCGCGCAATTCGCTGGCCAAGCTGCGGTTCAGGTAGTCGATAACTTTCTCGTTTCCTTTCATGATGGCGGTCTCCTGCCCTTCTCAGGGATCAGGCGTCTGTATGCGCCTGCTTGATAATCTGGTTGATGAGCAGCCGGCAATTGCCGCACCGCGCCCGCTTCCCCAGCTGGCGATAAACAGAACGGAAATTCACGGGTTGTCCTGCTTTGGCGGCGGCTTTCACCGCGATGCGCAGTTCGCGGTCACTGACTCGAGCGCAGGAGCAGACGATCATGCGCGTGGCCGTCAATGGGGGCCGGGTGAAGCATTAGGGGCGAGGCGTTTCGGAGGGTTGGCGAGAAGGAATGAAACCGTGCGGATCACGTCAATTTCATGTTTTCGATGGCCCCCTGATCGAAGTCCACTTCGACGACCAGGTCGGATTTCAACTGGGC
The DNA here is from genome assembly GCA_965214545.1 of uncultured candidatus Poriferisulfidus sp. Lineage (GTDB taxonomy): Bacteria > Pseudomonadota > Gammaproteobacteria > Poriferisulfidales > Poriferisulfidaceae > Poriferisulfidus. The sequence continues at coordinate 1,277,031 of OZ243950.1, forward strand.
CTGACAGGCCAGGATGTAGCCCTGCTTGAGCATGTCGGCGTCCAGCACGTAGGCGAAATCGTTCAGCGCCTTGACCTTGCCTTCCTTGAGAATGCACCGGCAGGTCCCGCAACTCCCCACCTTGCAGTCGCAGGGCCACTTGATGCCGGCGTTCAGGGCGGCCTGCAGCAAGTTGATCTTGCCGGGCACCTCGAAAGTTTCACCGGTGTTGGCAATGGTGCAGGTAAAATCCTTTTTCTTTCCAAAAAACATCCGAATTCCCGACTGGATTGATTAGCCGTTTATTCTACATCAGGCGGGGTCCGGAGGCTTGGGCGGTTTTGAGGAAGCGTCGGATGTAACGGGGCGCGATGTTGGCACGATTGAGCAATACCAGCATGTCGGCAACATTGAATTTTTTATCCCAGCAGGGGGCGCCGCAGATTTCCGCGCCGAGGTTCAGGTAGGCTTTCAGCAGGGGCGGCAGGAGGTTCCGAGCCGAATTGGACAGTTCAATGGTCGCCTCCCCGGCGGGCAGGTGCGGCTCGGGCAGCGGGATGCGCGGATGAACACCCAGGCCCAGGTTGACTCTGCCGCGGTCCCGCGCATGCTGGTAGATGGCGCGGGCTAGGCGACCGCCGTCCGACATGCCCACGCTGGCGCATCCGAACAGGTACGCGTAGTCCCGGGTCAGCATGAACTCGGCGAGGCCCAGCCATAAGCAGGTGATGGCTCCGCCGTCGCGGTGATTGGGGTGCACACAGGTGCGGCCGACTTCGAGTTTCTTCCCCGGCAGGCTGCGCAGGCGGCCCAGTTTGAATTCCGACTGGGTGTAGAAGCCCCCGGCCTGCGGGACGTCCTCGTCCGAGAGGATCCGGGTGCAGGCGACGATCTTCCCGGTCACCGTGTCGGAGACGGTCAGGTGGCGGCAGAACGGGTCGTAGGAATCCGCATCGATCTGTTCTGCGGCACTTTCCAGAGACGCCCCCATCTCCAAGGCGAACACCTGGTAGCGCAGGCGCTGGCATTCGGCAATGACCGAGGTTTGGGTGGCGATTTCGAACGTGTATCGGCTAGCCATAGATCAATGACCCGGTTGTTTTTACAGTGTATCGTATTTTCAATGTGTTACAGCACAGTGAAAGTCAAAACTCGAGTTTGGCTTGAGCCCTGAATTCAACTCGCAACTGCAGCAGGCAAAAAGGTCCACAGCGGTTGGCAGGTCACTGCGGCCCGAAGCGGTAAAATGGCAAACCCGCCAGCCCCCGCTGGGGACGATGCCCGCTTATGGCCAAAAAACTATTCAACCGCCTGTCCGATGCCGTCAAGAAGCGCGCCAGCGGCAATCCCCGGGTCGTCCAGGCCGATGAACACGGCATTGACGCCTCGGAGGTGTCCCGGTCCGCCCGGCACGTGGTGGACACCCTGGTGGAGGGCGGCTACGAGGCCTACATTGTCGGCGGCGGCGTGCGCGACCTGATGCTGGGCCTGCACCCGAAAGACTTCGACATCGCCACCGACGCCCGCCCCGAGCAGGTGAAGAACCTGTTCGATCGCTGCCGCATCATCGGCCGGCGGTTCCGGCTCGCCCACGTGCACGTGGGCCGCGACCTGATCGAGGTCGCGACGTTCCGGGGCGGGCACCGCTCACGCTCCGGGCGCGCCCATGTGTCGGTGACCCTGGGCGGGCGGATCCTGCGCGACAATGCCTACGGGACGATTGACCGCGATGCCTTGCGGCGGGACTTCACGATCAACTCCTTGTTCTACGATCCGATCCAAGACACCGTGCTGGATTTCGTCGGCGGCGTGGAGGATCTGAAGCAGCGCCGCCTGCACATGATCGGCAAGCCGGCGGTACGGTTCCGCGAGGACCCGGTCCGGTTGCTGCGCGCGGTGCGTTTTGTGGCCAAACTCGATTTCCAGCTCGACCCGGTCATGGACCCGATGATTTCCGACCTGGCGAACCTGCTGGATGCCATTTCGCCGTCCCGGTTGTTCGACGAGGGGATCAAGCTCCTGCACAGCGGCGCGGCCGAGCGCACGTTTGAGCTGTTGCGTGAAAAAGGCCTGCTGCGCCAACTGTTTCCGCGCACGGAGGCGGCTCTGGAGCGGGACCACCCGGAGGACCTGGAATTCATCCGTCTGGCGCTGGCGAACACGGACGACCGGGTATGTTCAGGTATGCCGGTGTCCCCGGGCTTCGCCTACGCGGTACTGATGTGGCCGTATGTGCGCCAGTTGCTGGACGAACTGGAGCCGGGGGAGTTCAGTCCCCGCGACGCGTTGGCGGTGTGTGCCGACCGGGCCTTGGAGCACCAGGCGCGGACCATCAGCATCCCGTTCCGCCATGCCCAGATGATTCGCGAGATCTGGATTCGCCAGCCACAACTGGAAGCCGGCCCGCGCAGCCACCCTGAACGGGTAATGTCGCGCAGCGCGTTCCGCGCAACGTACGATTTCCTTGGACTTCGCGCGCTGACCGATGAGCGCTTGCGGGAACCGCACCAGGCCTGGACCCGGGCCCAGGAACAATACGAAGGAGGGGCCGACGCGCCTCGCCGCCGCCGCCGTCGTCGCCGGCGGAGGTAGTCGTGCTCCAAGGGGACGTCTACATCGGGCTCGGCAGCAACCTGGACGGGCCGGCCGAGCAGGTCCGTTCCGCGGTACGCGAACTGGGGCAACTGGCCCAGGTTCGCCTGTGCGCCTCTTCGGGCCTGTACCGCAGCCCGCCGATGGGCGGGCTGGACCAGCCGGACTATATCAATGCGGTCGTGCAGGTCGAAACCGACCTCGCGCCCGAGCAATTGCTGCACGAACTGCAAGGGATCGAGCGCCAGCACGGGCGGGAAGAACCGCACGAGCACTGGGCTTCGCGGACATTGGACCTGGATCTGCTGCTGTGGGGGCCGGAGCGTGTGGAAAGCCCGGCCCTGACCGTGCCGCATCCGGGCCTGCATGAGCGGGCGTTCGTACTGGCTCCACTGCAGGAGTTGGACGCGGGCCTGGACATTCCCGGGCGGGGCGCGGTGTCGGCCTTGTTGCGGGCGTGCCCGTACGCCCGGGTGGACCGGGTGGGGGTCTGCCAGAGCCTGCCCGACTCGGCGCGCCTGATCGCGGTGGAGGGACCGATGGGCGTCGGCAAGACGACATTGTGCAACCGCCTGGCGGCCGATTTCAATGGCCGGCTGATGCTGGAGAACTACCAGGAGAACCCGTTTCTCAAGGATTTCTTTGAGGCCCCCGGGAAGATGGCCCTGGCCGCCCAGCTGCATTTCCTGACCAGCCGGGCCAGCCAATTGCAGCAGTTGAACCAGGCGGACCTGTTCCAGCAACGCACCTTTTCGGATTACGTGTTCGAGAAGAGCGACTGGTTTTCGCGGTTGTCGCTCCAGGGTGACGAATACGACCTGTGGCTCAACGTGTACACACATATGTCCGCCGGACTTCCCCGCCCGGACCTGGTGATCTATCTGCAGGCGCCGGTTCCAGTTTTGCTGGAGCGGATCGCGATGCGGGGGCGGCCGTTCGAACAGGCGGTGCGCCCGGGTTTCCTGGAAACACTGTCGGCTCTGATGGCGGAACATTTCCGCAATTACGCCGGGACCGTGCTGACGGTCGATACGTCTTGCGCCAACCTGGCGGGGAACGTACAGGACTATCAGAGCCTGCTGTCCGCGCTGGAGGGCCTGGCCCAGCCCGGCCAGTATTTCCTGGATCCGAGCCAGCCGGAGGGGATGCTAGGCGATATGGCGCCCGCCGATTCGATGATGTCGACCGGGCTATGAGCCCGCCGGACTCTCCCGTGACGCTTGATACCCTGCGCCGGATGGCTCGGGGGGGCCAGAACCGTTTCGCCGGCCTGACCGCCTACGACGCGACCTTCGCGCGCGTGCTCGATGCGTGCGGGGTGGAGTTCATCCTGGTTGGCGATTCCCTCGGCATGGTGATCCAGGGGCACGCCAACACCCAGCCGGTGACCATGGACGACATGGTCTACCACACGCAATGCGTCGCCCGCAGCGTCCGGCGCGCCCTGCTGATCAGCGACCTGCCGTACCTGAGTTGCTGCGACGCATCCACGGCGAAAGCCAATGCCGCGCGGCTGGTGCGGGAGGGCGGCGCGCAGGGGGTCAAGCTCGAAGCCTCCCGGGACCAGGTCGAAATCGTTCGCGCCTTGGCCGACCAAGGGATCCCGGTCTGTGCCCATCTGGGCCTGCGCCCGCAGAGTCTGACCCGAATGGAGGATATCCATCGGCACGGCCGCGCGTCTGACGAGGCCGCCGAATTGCGGGCGACGGCGCAGGCGCTGGAACAGGCCGGCGCGGATCTGCTGCTGCTGGAATGCGTGGTCGCGGACTTGGCCGCGGAAATCACCGCGCAGGCCGGGATCCCGGTGATCGGCATCGGTTCCGGCGCTGCCTGCAACGGACAGATCCTGGTGCTGTACGACCTGCTGGGGCTGACCGACCCGCTCCCGAAGCATGCCCGCAGTTTCATGGAGCCGGGCCGCAGTGTCGCGGGAGCGGTGCGGGCCTATATCGAAGCCGTTCATTCCGGGTCTTTCCCGTGATCCTGTGCCGCACGGCGGCGCAACTGGAAGCCGCGCTGGCCCGGCAGCCCAAAGAGCGGACCCTGGTGCCGACCATGGGCGCCCTGCATGCCGGGCACCTGAGCCTGTTCCGGATTGCGCGGGAGTCCCCGGGGGCGGTGGTGGCGACCGTGTTCGTCAACCGCCACCAGTTCGACGACCCGGAGGATTTCACCCACTACCCGCGCACGGAAGAAGAGGATTTCGAACAATTACGCCGGGCGGGAGTCGATCTGGCCTATGCACCGGACGAACAGGCGGTCTGGGGCGGCGAGCCTCCCCGGCTGGAGGCCTTCGAGATGCCGGGGCTGACGGATGTGCTGGAGGGCCAATATCGCCCGGGGCACCCGCGGGCCGTCGCCGCGGTGGTCAGCCGGCTGTTCGACCAGACGGGGCCGACGGCCGCCGTGTTCGGCGAGAAGGATTACCAGCAGCTGGTGCTGGTACGGCGCCTGGCAGAGGGCCGTCGACCGCCGGTGCAAATCATCGCGGCCCCGGTCATCCGCGAGCCGGATGGGCTGGCCATGAGTTCGCGCAATCGACGGCTGTCTCCCCGGTCACGCGAGCGGGCGGCCGAACTGCATCGGATTCTGGAGGCGGCTGCGGGATTCATCCAGGATGGGCGGGCCGTGGAACCGGTGCAGCGGCAGGCCTCTGAGGCCTTGATCGACTCAGGGTTTGAACCGGATTATGTCGCGGTGTGTGACGCGGATTCCCTGCGCCCGGCCGCTGCGTCCGACCGGAGGCTCGTGATTCTGGCAGCAGCGCGGTTGGCGGGCGTCCGGTTACTGGATGTGGTTCCTGTCGGCTGACCTTCTCTTGCTGTGTCCACCCCGACGATTGTTTTATTTGCATTGACAAATGGAAGATGCTGGTTTGACACGGAGAGGATTCCCCATAGGATAGGCGCATGTCTAAATCGCCCGAACGAATGCGAGGCTTCACCCTCCTCGAACTACTTGTTGTCCTAGTGATTTTGGGATTGATCGGGTCGATTGCGGCACCACAGGTTTTCAAGTGGCTGAACAAAGCCAATGTGGATGCCGCCAAGATTCAGATTTCTGCCCTCAGCAGCAGTGTTGATTTGTACCGTCTCGAAGTGGGCTCATACCCTCCAAGCTTAAAAGCCTTGATTGTCCGCCCGGGTGATGCCTCGCGTTGGAATGGACCCTACCTGAAGAAAAGCACATTACCGAAGGACCCTTGGGGGCGGGAATACCAGTATCAGTATCCGGGGGATCATGGGATCTACGATTTATCTTCTCTTGGAGCGGATGGCGAAGTCGGGGGCGAAGGGGAAAACGCAGATTTGACTAATTGGAAGTAGGCGCGGCAGGTGGAAGAGAATATCGGTGGTCTGCTGGTTGAAAGTGGTCATTTGAAGCCTCCAGACCTTGACCGGGCGATGAGGCTACGTGCTGGCAGTGGTCAACGCCTTAGCAGTCTTCTTGTTTCATTGGGTCTGATCAAAGAAGACGATTTGGCTCACGTGTTGGCCGAAAAATTAAACCTTGAGATTACGCCGGCGGAAGACTACAGTAGTTTTCCGGAAACCAAGGGTTTAATCTCTCCAGATTTCCTGCGGCAAGTTCAGGCGATTCCTATTTCAGGGCAGGATGGGCATGTCAAGGTCGCCATTGCAAATCCGTTTGACAAATACGCTATCAACGCATTGCAGCTTGCACTGGGTCATCCTGTTTCCGTGCAAGTGGGGCGGGTATCCGAAATAGAAGCCGCCATTGAGAAATGTTATGGCCATTCATTGCCCATGGCACAGATTACTTCCCAGACGGGCGAGCATCATCGACGGGATGCGGACGATATTCAGCATTTGCGGGACTTGGCAAGCGAGGCCCCGATCATTCGTGCGGTGAATCTATTGATCTCCAAGGCATTGAGCAAACATGCTTCGGACGTCCACATCGAGCCGTTCAACGATACCTTGAAAGTGCGCTATCGCGTGGATGGTGTACTACGCGATGTTGAGGCCCCTCCAGCGCGGTCGGCGGATGCCATCCTGTCACGAATCAAGGTAATGGCAGACCTTAATATTGCAGAACGCCGTTTGCCTCAGGATGGGCGGATCATGATGCGGTTTGAGGGTAGAGAAGTCGATGTCCGCATTTCATTCATACCGACGGCACATGGGGAAAGTGTTGTACTCAGGCTCTTGGACCGAGGGGCGACACCACTGGACTTTCATTCTTTAGGTTTTAAGGGACAGGTTTTTTCCCAGTTCGAGCACCTGCTGGAGAGACCTCAAGGTATCATTCTGGTCACGGGGCCGACGGGCAGCGGGAAGACTACGACAATCTATACGGTATTGCAGAGGCTCAATACTCCAGAAGTCAAAATACTTACAGTCGAAGATCCGGTCGAATACCGGATGGAAGGTATTAACCAAGTACATGTCCGACCCGATCTGGGGCTGACCTTTGCCAGTGCATTACGCTCTTTCCTTCGACAGGACCCGGACATCATCATGGTGGGAGAGATGCGTGATCTGGAGACGGCCAAGATAGCAGTGCAGTCTGCTCTGACAGGGCACAAGGTTTTTTCTACTCTTCATACCAATGATGCGGCTAGCAGTGTCACGAGGCTTCTGGACATGGGTGTGGAGGATTATCTGGTGAGTACCACAGTGAACGGGATTGTGGCGCAAAGGCTCGTACGGACGCTTTGCCCGCACTGCAAACAGCTGCATGATGATGCCGCCACAATCATAAAGGCACTGGATTTGGAGCATCTCGCACGCAACGATTCGGGGTTGTATCGGTCGGTCGGATGTGCGGAATGTGATGAGACGGGGTACAAGGGACGGACGGGGATCATTGAATTGCTGGTAATGACGGAGCGTATGAGACATGCGATCCTGGAACATAGCGACGCATCTCACCTTCGGGGGATCGCGCGGGAAGAGGGGATTCTAAGTTTGCGGGAAGACGGGCTCCATAAAGCCATGCAGGGTGTGACGACGGTGGAGGAAGTAGACCGGGTGACTCGGGAGCCAGAATAGGAACGCGATGAAATTTCGATACAAGGCAGCCTCTCAGTCCGGGGAAGTTCTGGAAGGGATATTTGATGCCGAAAGTGAGGAAACCGTAGTCCAGAGAATCCAGGCGCAAGGTCACGTGCCTATTCTTGTCGAGAAAGCCAAACCGGTATCAAGGAAACGCACTGGTTGGAGTTGGGCTCGCTTCGGTGGACGCTCAAGGGATGCCGATATGTTCTGTATAGAGTTGGCCACCCTGCTTAAAGCCGGGCTAGCCTTGAGTCAGGCTCTCGAAACCCTTGCCGACATGCTCAAAAGCCGATCAATTGGAGAAGTCGTTCAGGACATTCAATCGCAGGTCCGCAAAGGAGAGCGCCTGTCCTCGGCCTTGAAACGACACCCAAAAGTTTTTACGGGCATGGATCTGAGTATGGTGCACACGGGAGAGGTGAGTGGCAATCTGACCATGGCACTGGAACGAATTGCCAGTTTTCGGGAGCGTGCCAGAGAAGTCCGCGAAGCTTTGACCTCGGCTTTGATTTATCCCGTGATTCTTTTAGTCTTTGCCGGCATTTCGCTGGTAGTCATTTTGGGTGTGGTTATTCCGAAGATCTCGGTGTTGTTCGCCGATGCGGGGCATGAACTGCCGATGATTACACAGGTGATCGTACTTCTAGGCGAATTCGTACGAGACTGGTGGTGGCTTGGGCTGATTGTCCTGCTTTCTGGCATATTCTATTTGCGCTGGAGGTTAAAGATGACGGCCTTCCGGATGGCATGGGATCGCAGGTTGTTGGCCATCCCATTTCTGGGGATGTGGATTTCAAAATACGAGACGGCAAGGTTCACACGAATCCTGGGCACTTTGCTAAAAAATGGCATGGCATTGTTGGGTGCCGTGGAGGTGGCTCGCGATGTCGTAACCAACGCGCATATCAAATCCGGTGTCTCAAGAGTGATTACAGAAACCAGGCAAGGGCATGGATTTTCAATCTCACTTTTGAATACGGGGGTCTTCCCAAAGCTGGTGACGGATTTATTGCAAGTGGGCGAGAAAACGGGAAGCCTAGACGAGATGCTTCTTCAAGTCGCCCATATTTACGAGCGGGACACTCAGTCGCAGATCAAACGGGCAATGAGCGTGTTGAGTCCGCTCTTGATTCTTTTTCTTGCTGTTTTGATCGGTACAATTGTGATGTCCGTTCTCGTCGCTGTTCTTGGAGTTAATGAACTCGCATTCTAAGTCCTGTTGCAGAGGCCAAGGATTTGCTCTGGTTGAGTTTTTGGCAATTTTGGTGATTATTGCGTTAGTGTTTTCCGTAGCGCTTCCCACATTCACCGGAAGCTCAGCTATCGAAACTCTTGCTGCAACTCGTACGGTTGCGGCAGGGTTGAGACAAACCCGGGACCGAGCCATAACATCCAACCAAGCTGCGATCATGGAAATAGATGTGGAGCGCAAAAAAATTGTATTGGGGAAACAATCTCGCCAACTGCCTCAGGGAATCCATCTGAGATTGCTTACGGCAAAGAGAGAGCGCTTGGGGGTTTCGCGGGGGGCCATCCGTTTTTTCCCGGATGGCAGTTCCACCGGAGGGCGTGTCACCTTGATGCAAGATGATTTAGGCTATCGGGTGGATGTGGACTGGTTGACCGGAAGGGTCGTTATCCAAGATGGTTTGCCGGATGACGGGAATGAAGCTGTGTTGTTTGAACGAGTCCGTATCGAATGAAACTTTCTACAAAGACTTTTTCCTCCCCCACCCGGCAGGACCGGTCACGCGGGTTCTCCCTGATCGAGACCTTGGCGGCATTCACGATTCTGGGATTATTCGTGGCAACGGCGTTTCAGGCATTTTCTACCGGGATGTCTGCCAATGTCCGAACCGGAGAATATGCAAAGGCTCAAATTCTCGCAAAGTCAAAGTTGGAAGATCTTTTCGTGTCAGATGTTTTGGTGCTTGGCGAAAATAATGGGTGGGTCACGTTGGACGACGGGGCCCAAACATTCCGATGGCGCACAAGAATCGAGAATGCGCATCAGGAGAGGACGGGACCATTGATTCCTTTGTCGGCAGTGGTTGAGGTGACATGGGATGATGAGAACACCTTGACTGCGGCAAGGGCATTTGAACTGCACGCATTACTGATTTCGAAGAAACCATGAAAAGCCATTCCCGTATTCGCGGATTCACTTTGCTGGAATTCTTGGTGAGCGTTACGCTGTTCGTGTTGATTTCCGTGGCTGCCTATGGGGCTTTGAGCACGGCGGGAAGACTATGGGAGCGCGGGGATCAGCAGGCTGTGGCAAACACTCAGATACGATTTGCTCTGGACTACATGCGTCGCCAACTGTCGAGGGCCTTGCCTGTGGCAATTCCGGTTGATGGGCGCTGGAAGGTATGGTTCGAAGGCACACCCCACCAGGTTCGATTCCTCGTTAGGGCCCCCCGGCATGTTGGGCTGCATGGGTTCTATGAGGCGGTGATTTTTCACAACATGGAAGTCAAGCCTCCGCGCATAGATTTGAAAATGCGTCGAATCGACAAGGAAACGGCCCATGGTGCCTTCCAGAAAACCTTATTAGAAGGTGTCCCGAAAGTTGGGTTCGAATATTTTGGACGGCCTGATGGTGGGGATGAGGCAGTCTGGTCTCCGCAGTGGCGAGAGATCTGGTCTCTGCCTCGATTGGTGCGCGTGCGGATAGGCAGTGACACTACTGGAGAATGGCCAGAACTCACAGTCCGGTTGCCTGCAGATGTCGTACGGAACCACCAGTTCTAAGCAGCGCGGAGTCGTGCTCGTCTGGGTGCTGTGGGTAGGCACGCTCCTTGGTTTGGTTGCCGCGAGTTATGCGTTCGGGGTGAGCGCTGGAACGGTCTCGGTGACCAACTCAGGTCTGCGTTGCAGGCCGAAGCATTGGCCGCGTCCGCCGTTAATCTGGCGATTATCGAATTGCTTGAGGCTGACGATTCCGTGCGCTGGAGAATCAATGGGGAAGCACGGGAAAAACCGTTCGGTGGGGGTAGGCTGAACTATGTTGCGCATGCGGAAACCGGCAAGATAAACCTTAATATGGCACAGGAAAAACTCATTCAGAGATTGGGGGCAGAGAATCTCTATAGGGAAGTAGCACGCCGCAGAGGAGGCCATCTGCAAGCTTTCCTGTCCGTTGATGAGCCGGAGGTGCCGGACAGAGTTCTACCAATGGTTACGATTTACTCGGAGACCGAAAAAATCGACCCCGTGGTAGCTTCCCGCGACGTATTGTTGGCGATTCCCGATCTTGGCGAAAAAGCTGTGGATATGTTTCTCCGTGAACGCGAAGCTCGGAAAAAAGGCAAAGCCCTGACTCATGGCGAGGTGGCCCAAGAGATCGCACCTCTGCTGGAAGACGGAAAGGATTTTTTGGCAATTCTCCCGGCACGGTATTACACTATTTCTGCAGAAGGGCTCACGAAAGACAGGGTTTCGGTTTTTGCTCAGGCCGTTGTCAGGGTAACGCCTGACTCTGCTCCTGCCTATCAAGTGCTTTCATGGAGGACCGGGCCTGAGGTGGTCATGCCGGATAGTTTGCAATGAATCTTGACGTGGCAATCATCAAGGACACCGCCATAAAGTTTTTGGCTTGGTGGGGGGAAGGGCTTGCCGGAACCATGCCACCTGTTCTAATTAAATATTGCTCCGAGAGAGGAGACAAACTTCACTTTGACATTTCAGCGGATCAGGTTCGGATCTGGAAGGCGAGGAATGGCAAGGCAAGCGATTTTCTCGAAATCCCCATGGATAGCATGGAAGAGTTCGACGACTATCAGATCGCGGATTTCAAGCCCACATTTTCGACTCTCGAAATGAAAGTCTCGTCAGAACTCGGGTTGGTCAAGGAAGTTGAATTACCGCTGGCCGCCCGTGAAAACCTGAGGCAGGCGCTGGCCTATGAAATGCACCGGTTTACGCCATTTTCCGCGCATGATGTTTACTACGACTACCGAATCGTGGAGACAACGGATCACCTGATACGAGTTCATCTTGCTGTGATTCCGAGACGGCTGATCGGCAAGGTGACGCAGTGGCTTTCCGGCTGGGACTTGCGGTTCGTGCCGGGACTGGCATCGTCGGGGTCGAGACATGTTTCCGAGGACAAGATCGTTTTCCGGTTTCGCGAGACCCGATACCGTTTCTGGCACATGCGAAAAGCCAGTGCATTTTTCCTTGTTGCCAACGTAATTTTGGCTGCCTGCGTTATTGTGTTGCCTCTAGTTTTGGAGCGGAATCGTCTTGATGGGCTTAACACCCGGTTGGATCAACTACGCGGAGGATTGGAACAGCATGGCGATATATACGGGAATACGAAAGACCTCAAGGCGCGAAGAGATTTGCTTGCATCGCAAATCAGCGCGAGAGTCGGTGTTCTGAAACTGCTTGAAGAGCTGACAGACCAGTTGCCGGACGACACATGGATCATGCAACTGGAGTTGCAGGAGGGGATGCTGCACCTGCAAGGCTACTCTTCCAAGGCAACCGCCTTGGTGGGCATACTGGAAGCCTCTTCTAGGTTTGATAATCCCCAGTTCTCATCGCCAGTCATCCGGGATGAGACCATGGGCAAAGATCGCTTCCACTTGTCAGTTGGAGTCACTGCAGAGGGATCGTGATGGAAAAAGATATACATCATAGGGTGCTTGCCTGGTTGCTCCTGTCGCTCGTTTTTCTCATAATATTCATTGTTGGTGCGCTTCCTTTCTGGGAGAAATACCAAGCGACGAGGCTGGCGGTTGCCGAAGTTCAAGAGAAAGTCGTGAAAACCCAAGAGGCGGTCGCCCATGCAGAATACCTGATGGCGCAACCGGAATCCCGCTCCGGGGCAATCAATCGCTTTCTTCTTCCCGAAGAGAGCCAAGCCTTGGCGGCGGCCGCCCTGCAGAGCAGGGTCGAAACACTCGTGGATCAACGGGGGGGACAGATATTCAGCACTCACGCGATTCTGGGAGAAGGGCGGCAGGGGCTGGCTCAAGTTTCGATTCGTGTCCGTTTGGCCCTAACCATGTCGGTTCTTCAACAGATTCTGTTTGATCTGGAGGGCCAATTGCCGCTACTGGTCATCGATCACCTGAAACTGGTCTCTGATGGCGGGCATCAACCGTACATTGATTCCGTCCTCAATGCCGAAATCCAAATATCTGGATGGGTGCCTGTGTCCATGGGGGATCACGATGCGTAATCGGGGGCAACTGTTTCTGATGCTGGGGTTGGCCTCTCTGGTAGTAATAGAGGTGGTAGGGCTGGCCGGAGAACCGGGAATAGATTTCGTGCCAGCTGTGCCACCTGATTTTTCTGGGCAAGACCTCGACTTCAAGGCAATGTCCAGCCCGCCTCAACTTGTAGCCCGGCCACTGTTCCGACAAACCCGTCGTCCTCCAGAGGTTCCCGCTCAGGATGAGGTGACTCCGGTTGAACCCATACCATCTGCCCCCTTTGTCCCTCAAGCTTCTTCAGAACAAGTGCGCGCACTCCCGCATCAACTCACGGCTGTGGCCATAACGGGGGACAAGGCTGTAGCGTATCTGGTCGATCCTGAGAATCTTGATTTGATTCGATTGAAGAAAGGAGACCAGATCGATGGCTGGACCCTGCACGAAGTATCTCCGAACTCAGTGGTGTTAGGATACGGCACCCAACAACAGGTTCGCCTTGAATTGTGGGCAGACGCACGAAGAGAAGAATTTTCTGTGCATCTAGACGAAGATCAGGATATGCAAGTTGATTTTCAGCACTCCCAACGAGAGTTTGTGGCCCAGGACCCTTTCTCGGCTGAACCGTCAGGACGTCCCGTGAGGGGACCGCGCTCTCGTGCGCACTAAGGCTTGTATCAGCAAGCAGTGCCTTGCGGGGGCCTGTCTTCTGGCGTTTGCTGGGTGTCAAACACTCGATGACACTATGCACACCGTATTGGGTCAAATCCCTTCTTCTACCCAATCGGACGAAAGTAACGACCCTCAGGGAGAGCTGGAAAGCCCTCAGACGCCATCGCGGCCCGATCCTCAATTTATTGAGTTGGGGACTGGGGAGTTTGCCGAAGTTAAGAAGCCGGATGAAAGTGTGCGTGCGGCCGATGAGTCGGCGACATTGAATTTTAGTAACACCTCGATTGCGGATGCAGTAAAGGTTGTTTTAGGTGACCTTCTGGGGAAGAATTACATTATTGATCCACAGGTTCAGGGCACAGTCACGCTGAATACTTCTGAGCCAATCACGCAAGAAAACTTGCTGCCCACGTTGGAATTGTTGCTGCGAATGAATGATGCGGCGGTCGTTCTTCAGCAGGATATTTATCGCGTCATCCCGCGCAGTCACGTGGATCAGGAGTTGCGCATCCCTCAAATCGGGGACAGCAGCGTGCCTTTGCCCGCAGGCAACACCATTCGCATCGTACCTATTAAGCATATTGCCGCTGGCGAAATGGCAGGAATCCTAGAGCCTTTTGCTCCAGCCGGAAACATTGTGCGTGTCGATACAGCGCGGAATTGGATCTTATTGATGGGCGACACAATGGAATTGGATAGCCTGGTCGAAACAGTCCGTATTTTCGATGTGGATTGGCTGAAGGGACTGTCATTCGGCTTGTTTACGCCTGATTTTGTCCGGGCAGATGTTTTGGCGGGGGAGTTGTCGAGCATTTTCGGCAAGGATTCTGAAAGTCCGATTGCCGGGCTGATACGAATCAAAGTCATCAAACGCATGAATGCCTTGCTGGTGGTTTCACCACGTCCGGAATATCTTGGGAAGGTGGAAAAGTGGATAGAACGTCTGGATGTGGATCAGGGAACAGAAGAGCAGGGACTATTTGTCTATCAGGTCCAGCATGGGAAAGCGAGTGACTTGGCGGATGTTCTTGCCCAAGTATTCGAGGATCCAGGATCTGGAGGGGGAACCGGTGTGGCGGAGTTGGCTCCGGGACTGGAGCCTGTGGAACTCTCTAGTGAAGTCGATGGTCCTCCCCATTTGCTCCCACTTGACTCTGTGGAGAATCCTTCTGCCTCTGGAGCAGGGGTTTCTATGGGGAAGAACAGCTCCCTTCGGGTTATTCCAGATAGTATCAACAATGTGTTGCTTATCCGGGCAACGTCCCGGCAGTACCGGCAGGTGATGGAAGCCTTGCAAAAGATTGATATTGCGCCGCTACAAGTACTTATTGAAGCGACGATTGCCGAAGTGTCCTTAAGCGGTGAATTCTCTTTGGGGCTGGAATGGTTTTTGAAGACCGGGTTGAGTGGTGACCGGACTGGAGATGCGCAGTTGGATCTTGGTGCATCCGGGCTCAGTGCGGCAACAGGATTCTCCTACGTAATCAGGAGTTCTGGCGACATTCGCTTTGTCCTCAATGCACTGGCATCGGACTCAAGGCTTAATATCATTTCTTCTCCCAGTTTGATGGTACTGAATCACCAGGAAGCCAGCATCCAGGTCGGAGATCAGGTGCCGATCACAACGCAACAGCAACAAGCTACCGCGACTGATTCCAACATTATCAACAATATTGAGTTCCGAGATACAGGCATCCTGCTGAATGTTCGCCCACGTGTAAATGCAAACGGCTTGGTGGTTATGGAGATTGAGCAGGAGGTGAGCGATGTGGCCCCGAACAGCGGAAACAGCCTAACCCCGACAATCCAGCAACGCAAAATCAATAGCACGGTCGCGGTACAGAGCGGGGAAACGGTCGTGCTTGGCGGGTTGATTCGGGAAAACAAAACTGGAGCTGAATCTGGAGTACCAGGTCTTTCGAAAGTTCCTGTTTTAGGCTTTCTGTTCGGTGCAACTAAGGACACCAGCCGTCGGACAGAACTGGTAATCCTCATCACGCCACGTGCCGTGCGAGACCCAAGTGTTTCTCGTGAAATCACTGAAGAATTTCGCGAGCGCATGGAAAGTCTGAAACCACTTTTCAGACCTAGATCGGAAGATCAACAAACCCCTGTTTCGGAACCGGATTCGAACGATTCAGAGACCTGACGGTTGAATAGGCCATCAGAGTGCGCTTGTGGGTTATATTCAGGCGAAATTTGGAGTTAGAGGTATGCTAGAATCGCCGGCGAACGAGATAGTAGAGTAACAAAACAGGCCGCAGGCATCCCATGGAATCGAGCATGCTCAGGGGCCGAGCGGGGCGGCGCAGGAGTCGTTTATTTTTCATCTTTTTTAGATTGTTTCCGGTGCTGGCCGGGGTTTTGCTGTTGCCGTTGTCGGTGCATGCGGCGCCGCTGAAGGTAAAGGCGAGCGTGGCGCAACAGGAGGTGGAGTCGGGGGAGTCGGTGAGGTTGACCGGGACGGTGACGGGGGGCAAGGGGACGAAGACGTATGCATGGAGGCAGATATACGGGTCGTCGGTGACGCTGCTCGACGCGAACCGGATGTCGGCGGGCTTCACGGCCCCCGTGGTGGCGTCGGCCTCCTGGGTGGGATTCCGGCTGACGGCGACGGACGCGGGCGGCGTGTCGGTCACGTCTTTGACGGTGTGGCTGCGGGTGATGCCGGCGACGGGGCCGGTGGCGTTGATCGTGGCGGTGGGGGCGGCGCAGACGGTGAGAGGCGGAGAGACGGTGACGTTGTCGGGTTCGGCGACGGGAGGCGAGGGGACGAAGGTCTACACGTGGACACAGACGGGCGGCTCGCCGACGGTGACGATCAGCAACGCGGGGCAGGCGAACGGGGCGAGTTTCACGGCGCCGGTGGTGACGGCGTCGACCCTGCTGGAGTTCACGCTGACGGCGACGGCGGGGAACGAGACGGCGACGGACACGGTGTCGGTGACGGTGAGGCCGCCGCCGCTGAGCGTGGAGGCGGGCCCGGACCAGTCGGTGGACTCACGGGCATCGGTGACGCTGGCCGGCACAGCGACGGGGGGCGACGGCGCGAAGACGTACGCATGGGCGCAGACCGGGGGTTCGGCGACGGTGACGCTCGGCAACGCAGACCAGGCGAGTGCGAGTTTTACGGCGCCGTCGGTGACGGAGGCGACGGAACTGGAATTCACGCTGACGGCGACGGCGGGGAGCGAGACGGTGTCGGACACGGTAGCGGTGACGGTGGCGGCGGAACCGCCGCGGGTGGCGGACGTGTCGCTGGTGTCGCGGCCGCGCTCGGGAGACACGTACAAGCAGGGTGAGACGATTCGTGCGCAGGTCTGGCTGACGGGGCTGGCGGGGGTGTCGGGCTCGCCGCAGCTGGCGCTGGGGGTCGGGACGCGGACGCGGACGATGAGCTACGTGGGCCTGGAGCGCACGCAGGTGCTGGAGTTCGAGTACGCGGTGCAGGCGTCGGATGCGGACACGGACGGGGTGAGCCTCGGGGACAGTGCATTGATCTTGCCGCCGGGGGCGACGCTGGTGGGCGAGGCCGGCGGGACGGTGGGCCTGGGCCTGTCGGGGCACGCGATTGCGAATGCATCGGGGCACAAGGTGGACGGCAGCCAGTCTGCGGCATCGCCGCTGCCGGACCTGAACGCCTGCCCGGCGGACTAGGAGGATGGGTCTTCCGATGAGACGACACCCTTCCCGCCTTCTGGCCCCGGCCATGGCCGGGGCCCTGTTGCTGGGAGCCACCGTCTCGTCGGCGGCGACGGTGTCGGGGACGCTGGGCGGCGCACTGTCGGTGGACCCGTCGGGCTCGGCAGGGTACACGATCCCGATCACGGTGCCGCCGGGGACGGCGGGGATGCAGCCGTCGCTGTCGCTGTCGTACAGCAGCAACGGCGGCAACGGGATACTGGGCCAGGGCTGGACGCTGCAGGGGCTGTCGTCGATCAGCCGCTGCCCGAAGACGAAGGCGCAGGACAACGCGCACGGCACGATTCGCTACGACGCGGACGACCGGTTCTGCCTGGACGGGCAGCGCCTGGTCGCGATCAGCGGGACGTACGGCGCGAGCGGCACGGAGTACCGCACCGAGGTGGAGAGTTTCGTGAAGGCGGTGTCGCGCGGCACGGCGGGCGGGGGGCCGCAGTACTGGGAGGTATGGACGAAGTCGGGCCAGAAGATGGAGTACGGCCGGACGACCTCATCGCGGGTGGAGGCGACCCGGCAGGCGGTGGTGCGGCAGTGGAAGCTGAACCGGGTTCAGGACACGGTCGGGAACTACCTGACGGTGTCGTACACGGAGGACACGGTGGACGGCTTCGCATACCCGAGCCGGATCGACTACAGCGGGCACAGGCAGGGCAGCGTGACCCAGGCACCGTACGCGTCGGTGCGGTTCGTCTATGAAAACCGGCACGACGACCTCGTGTTGATGCAGGGCGGATACAAGGTGCGCGTGGACCGGCGCCTGACCGGCATCCAGACCTACGTGGGCTCGACGCGGGTCTCGGACTACCGGCTTGCCTATTCCGCGACCGGGCTGCCTCAGCCGTCCCGGATCGTGAACATCAAGCACTGCGACGGAGGTGGAGACTGCCTGCCGGCGACCACCTTCATCTGGAATTTATTTGGCTCCGGAAGTCAGCCGACAATAATTTACGCTGGGGTCAATAGAGCGTCAACCGTTTCCAATGGAAGCGCTGTAGATTACGATTCTCCTATCGGGGATATTGATGGCGACGGTCGTGCGGAAAGAATGCCCGACCCTGCTCTTCTTAATCCCCGAGCGCCCTATAGAGAGATTATGCCGGGAGACTTTAATGGGGACGGTTTGACGGACATGGTTCGTATAGACATGGGCCGTTATTCTAGGATACCGGGTTGGTCGCGTTCTGGCGTGCGTACCTATGTATTTATCAGTGATGGGATCGGGGGATTTTCTCCTTCCGGTATTTCCACCACGCTGAAGACCTCGGGGAGGTATGAGGACTATACGCCTGTGGTGGGTGATTTCAACGGGGATGGGGTGTCGGATTTTGCATGGACTAAGGCGTACAACGGAGGCATCAAGGCCTACGTGTCCCTAAATAACGGATATGGAAGTTTTGGAACAGCGGTCTACAAGTCCGTCAAGTCGAGCGGGGATTATTCCGAATACCAACCTTTGAATGGAGACTTCAATGGGGACGGGCTTCTGGATCTGGCGTGGTCCCGGGCTTACAACGGGGGTGTCCGCGTTTATGTGTCACTGGGCAATGGATATGGAGGTTTTGGGGCGGCGATTTACAAGTTGGTCAAGTCAAGCGGGGATTATTCTGGCTACGCCTCGCTGACCGGCGACTTCAACGGTGACGGGCTTCTGGACTTGGCGTGGTCTAGGGCATACAACGGAGGCATTCGCGTTTACGTGTCCCTGGGCAATGGCGCTGGAGGTTTCGAGTCGGCGGTCTACAAGTCAATCCAGTCGAGTGGAGATTATTCTGGATACAAACTCCAAGTTGGAGACTTCAATGGTGATAGCTATTCAGATTTGGGTTGGGTCAAACCAGTAGGAATGAATCTCCACGTCTATATTGCCGCGGGGAGTGGTGATGGGACGCTGATGGATGCCCAGCACAGTCAATTGACGGCATCGGGACATGATGGGGTCTCGTATAGGGTCAGGTCTGGCGATTTTGATGGCGATGGGGCTCTAGATTTGCTGTGGAGCGCATATAGGAATGTCGAAGAACGCGTACCGAACCCTAACAATTGGGAAGATTTGGATTGCGAAGATGTGGTTGTGGGTGGTTGCTACATGACTGTTACAGTTCCAGGTGATTATCGCGATTATCATGCCCTGATGGGTAGTAGGTACCCGGATGCGGGTCGTATTGCCTCCATCGCTTCGGGCAACGGGAGCACCTTCCGTCTGGACTACGAACCGCTGTCGGCCTCGGGGTCGGAGGTCTACACCAAGGACAGCGGCACCGACCTGTGCAGCCTGCCGTGCCGGGACGTGCAGGCGCCGGTCCAGGTCGTCAAGGAGGTCACCCAGGATCACGGGGACGGCCTGACGGAGCGGCTCACCTACCGGTACGGGGGCGCGAAGGCGGATCTGGCCGGGCGCGGCTTCAAGGGCTTCCGCTGGATGGAGTCGACGGATTCGCGGACCGGGATTATTTCCCGCACGGAATACCGGCAGGACTTCCCGTACGTCGGGCAGGTCGCGTCGAGCAGCCGGTATGTCGGCTCTTCCACCCAGACTCACCTCGGCACGGAGACCAACACGTGGTCGAGCCTTTCGCTGAACGGCGGCAAGACGAGGTTTCCGTACATTTCGTCGAGCACGGCGAAGACCTACGAACTGGAGGACGGCTCGGGCAACCGTGCGGTGACGACAGTCACGAATGCCAGCCGTTACGACAGCCACGGCAACCCGACCTTGATTACGGTGACGACGACGGGGGCGGGGGGCACGTACCGGAAGGTGACGACGAACACCTATACGAACACGACATCGAAGTGGCACCTGGGGCGCCTGACCTGTGCGACGGTGCGCTCGGAGGCGCCGGGCGAGACGGCGGTGACGCGGACTTCGGGCTTCGCCTACGATTCCACCACGGGCCTGCTGACGAAAGAGGTGGTGGAGCCGGGCTCGGGAGATATCGCCGGTTGCGCATCGGCGTTGCCAGCCTCGGACCTGGAGAACCTGACCCTGACCACGACGTACCAATATGACAAGTACGGCAACCGTCGCCAGGCGACGACCCGCGGTTCCGGAATCGCGTCGCGTTCGAGCACGACGGTATGGGGCGAGCGGGCCAGCTGCGGGGCGGTGACGTCGAACGGACGCTTCCCGGTATCGGTGAGCAACGCGCTGGGGCACGCCAACGAGAACTGGCATTCGGGGGCGTTCGGGAAGTTATTGCAGAGCCGGGACGCGAATGGGCTGGAGTCGCGCTGGGAGTACGACGGTTTCGGGCGCGTGATCCGGGCGGTGGAACCGGACGGCAGCCAGCAGGTGACGCAGTACCGGAACTGCCTGGCCGCGGGGATGTCCTGCCCGTCGCGGGCGGTGCGGGCGGTACTGACGGACCGCACGGGTTCGGCGTCGGTGATCCGCTACCTGGACCGGCGGGGCCTGGGGGTGCGCACGGAGACGGAAGGCTTCGACGGGGCGGCGGTGTACCAGGACACGGTGTACGACGCGGCGGGCCAGGCGGTGCGGAAGTCGCGGCCGTACTTTGCGGGGGAGACGGCGCAGTGGTCGCGTTACACCTACGACAAGCTGGGCCGGGTGAAGAGCGAGACGCTGCCGAACGGGAACCTGACGACGACGAACTACGACGGGCTCGAGGGCGGCTGGATCCGGGAGCGTCGGCACGTGCAGACGTCGGCGCTGACGACGGCGCGCACGACGGTGCAGGAGCACGACGCGCTGGGCCGGGTGGTCCGGACGACGGACCCGGCAGGGAGCCAGACGAGCTTCAGGTACACGGAGTCGGGCAAGCAGAAGAAGGTGACGGCGGCGAACGGCTCGGTGACGACGCGGAGCTTCGACCCGAGGGGCCGCATGCTGTCGGAGACGGACCCGGACCGGGGCACGCAGACGTACCGCTACAACGCGCTGGGCGAACGGGTGTCGCAGACGAGTGCGCGGGGCCAGACGGTATTGCTGAAGTACGACCTGCTGGGGCGGGTGGTGCGGCGGTCGGAGCCGGAGGGCACGACGGCGTGGGTGTACGACACGCCTTCGACGGGCAAGGGCCGGCTGGCGCAGGTGTCGGGCCCGGACGGCTACCTTCGCACGCACGCGTACGATGCCATCGGGCGTCCGACGGGCGAGACGGTAACGATCGGGGGCGAGCGCTTCACGGGAAGCCGGACGTACGATGCGGCAGGCCGGGTGTCGACGGTGACGTATCCGAGGAGCGGGCTGGTGGTGCGCCACGAGTACACGGCGACGGGCTACCTGTCGAAGGTGCGGAAGAACGCCTCGTGCGGGACGGTGTACTGGACGGCGGAGGACGTGAACGCGGACGGCCAGGTGGAAGAGCTGCTGCTGGGCAACGGGGTGGGGACGACGCGGGTGTACGACCCGAAGACGGGGCTGGTCCAAAGCATCCAGTCGGGTCTGGGGGGGACCTCGGGAGTGCAGGACCTGGGGTACGCGTTCGACGGTTACGGGAACCTGACTTCCCGGGAAGACTTCACGCAGGAGGTGTACGAGAGTTTCACGTACGACCCGTTGAACCGGCTGACCGGCTCGACACTGAAGAACGCGGAGACGGAGGCGGTGCTTTCGAGCAAGAGCTACCGTTACGACGCGGTGGGCAACCTGGTGAACAAGTCGGACGTCAGCGCGACGGACTACGGGTACGGGGCGGGCAGCGCGGGCCCGCACGCGGTGACGTCTGCGGGAGGCCACACCTATGCGTACGACGCCAGCGGGAACATGGTGTCGGGCGGAGGCCGGACGCTGACGTGGACCAGCTTCCAGAAGCCTCGGACGATGGCGAAGGGGACGACCAGGAGCACCTTCGAGTACGGCCCGGAGCGCAAGCGGGTGCAGCAGGTGAAGGTGAAGGGGTCGGTGACGGAGACGGTCACTTATGTCGGGGGACTGTACGAGCGGGTGGAGAAGACGGGCGTGGCGACGGAGCACGTGCACTACATTTTCGCGGGAGGCGCGCGGATCGCAGTGGAGACGGCGAGCGAGGCGGCCAATTCCAGCGCGGAGTTGCGCTACCTGCACCAGGACCACCTGGGCTCGGTGGACGTGGTGACGAACGAGTCGGGGGCGGTGGTGGAACGTCTGTCGTTCGGGGCTTTTGGGGAGCGGCGGGTGGCACAGGGCACGACGGCGTGGCAGGACTCGGCCTTGGCGTTGAGTTCATCGGAGACACGTCGGGGCTTCACCGACCACGAGCAGCTGGACGACTTCGGCCTGGTGCACATGAACGGTCGGGTGTACGACCCGCAGCTGGGGCGGTTCCTGAGCGCAGACCCGTTCGTGCAGTTCGCGCTGTCGTCTCAGGGCTACAACCGCTACACCTACGTGAACAACAACCCGCTGTCGTTCACCGACCCCAGCGGCTACTTCTTCAAGTCCTTTTTCCGTAAGGTCAAGAATCTAGTCAAGAAGGTGCTCAGCAACAAGGTGGTAAGAATCGCGGCGGCCGCGGCATTCGCCTACTCGGGCGGCGGCTTCGGGGCAGAATTCCTGCTGGGCTCGGGCACTGATATTGCGGCGACCTTGCAGTTTGGCATCACCAAGGGGGCGGTCGGAGGATTCGGTGCGGGACTGATCGCAAGTGGCGGAGACTTCAGGGCGGGCCTGATCGGTGGCCTCACCGGCGCCGGATTCGGATGGGCTGGAGGGACCGGGTTGTCTGTGGCGCAACGCGTCTTCGCACATGGCACCATCGGCGGGGTGTCCTCGGAGTTGTCCGGGGGCAAGTTTTCTTCGGGCTTCATCAGTTCCGCGTTCGCGAAAGTGGCCACGCCCAGCGTGTCGAACGCGATCGGCGACAACGTGATCGCCAAGACGGTCGCCATGGCGACCGTCGCCGGCACGGCCTCCGAGCTGGCCGGCGGGAAGTTCGGCAATGGCGCCATGTCCGGGGCTTTCGCCTATCTGTACAATGAATTGAGCCAAGATGATTGGGCTGAGAATTGGGTTATGAAAGGCAAGCATCGCTATTCTCGTTTGTCGGACTCTATCTGCCCAATGTCAGAGTGTAGCCACGCTGATGTCGTAAGCACTTTAAACAAAGTAGGTGTTCACCCCAATCAAACCCGCGCGTTTATGCCAGGTAAGTATTACAAAGAGGACGTGGCTATACTGGGACGGTTATCTAGTCCTGATGATATTAGCACTTCGGCTGTATACGCGGGAGGCAGTCAGATTGGTATCATTAACACAACATTTGATAATCATATCTTCCACTCAGGGCATGTTACGCGAACTATAGTCCCATATAAAGGCTCATATCACATTCAGACGATAGGTGTTGGTTATGGTAGATGGGGCGCATTGAATGTGATGTTTGATGACGGTGTGTGGGGCCCGGTCGACCAATCTGTTGCAAACGAATTTAGATAGCTTAAATAAATCATGGACAAATGTTATGTAGGTAGTCTTGATGCAACCAGCCTCGTGGGGCAATTGGTTGAGTTGTTCTTTCTAACGGTAGCATGTGTGATTAAATATATTGGTCTTCCACTAGCTGTGTTGACCTTGGGCTTTTCTCCTTTATATGTTTTTGCCTATTATGTCTTGAGGCGAAAATCCGATATTTCCCGCATGAAAAAAATCATGTACGGGACTGTTGCGTTGCTATTAACGGTAATTTTATCAGGTGTTTTTTTTGTGACAACGGCAGTTCTACGTGCTTGGGGATAGGTTATGGCAGACATATCAATCCTACCCTGCGTATTCCGTGAGGATATGATAGAGCCTAATAATCTAGCCAATGACCCATTGGGGCGACACCTCCTAAACTTAGGCGCAATATTCTCATGCTCAATTTCGTATTGAGGAAAATCTGGAATATTTGGTAGAAATTTTTCTTCGACCAGCCTTTGCACATATTCCTGCCGATTTTCACACTTATCGAAATAATAAAAAATATCACTACCAATTAAATTTCATAAGAGAATCAACTGGTTAGAAGGGGATGGATCGTCCGTCCGGGGTGGCGGTTTGGTAAGTAGTTGTAACAGCGGGGTTTTCTCGAACAGGCTCAGGCTCAAAATCTGTAGGATAGTCGTCCCTGAAGTATTCACAACAAGTTGATTTTATTTACTTAAAGGCAGTTTTTTCGTATGATGGATCGCAAGAACACCCGGCCGTTCCGCCCGATTCCCTGCAAACCATGATGCCGAAAAAGCCCGACAATGCCCCGGACCTGTTCCGCGCCCAACTCTCGCAGATCCTCAACCTCCGCCACCCCCTGGTGCGCTTGTCCGGGAAGATGGACTGGCCGCGCCTGGAAGCCCAGATCGATGTCCAGTACCGTCCCGGTCCCGGGTAGCCGCCGCTGCCGACGCGATTGCTGGTGGGGCTGCACTACCTGAAGTACGCGTTCGACGAAAGCGACGAGAGCGTGGTGGCGCGCTGGCTGGAGAATCCGTACTGGCAGTACTTCTGCGGCTACGAGTTTTTGCAGCATGAGCTGCCGCTGCATCCGACCAGCCTGGTGCGTTGGCGGGAGCGGATGGGGGATCGCCTGGAGTCGTTGCTGGAACACAGCCTGCACGTGGCGCGGCAGGAAGGGTTGCTGGGGGCGCGGGATCTGGAACGGGTGAACGTGGACACGACGGTGCAGGAGAAGGCGGTGGCGTTCCCGACGGATGCGCGTCTGTATTAGAAGATGCGCGTCGCGTTGGTGCGGGCAACGCAGGACTCCGGGGTGGTGCTGCGGTAGAGCTACCGGCGGGTCGGCAAGACGGCGCTGGTGATGCAGGGGCGCTATGCGCGGGCCCGTCAGATGCGGCGTTCGGCCCGGGAGACTCGCAAGCTGAAGACCTGGCTAGGCCGGGTGGTGCGGGACGTGGAGCGCAAGAGGCCGGCGGACGATCCCGCCCTGCAAGACCTTCTGGGGAAGGCCTGGCGACTGCTGGCGCAACGGCGACACGACTCGAACAAGCTGTACAGCGTGCATGCGCCGGAGGTGGAATGCATCGCCAAGGGCAAGGCGCACAAGCGATACGAGTTCGGCTGCAAGGCGTCGTTCGCGACGACCTCGAAGGGGAGCTGACTGGTGGCGGCGGACAGTCTGCCGGGGAACCCGTACGACGGGCACACGCTGGCGGGGGTGCTGGCGCAGGTGGCGCGATTGACCGGACGGCGCCCAAAGCACATCTACTGCGATCTGGGCTACCGAGGGCACGGGATCGAGGACGGGACGCAGGTGCGTCTGGTCGGGAAGATCCCGAAGAAGGCGACCCGGGCGACCCGGAAGTGGATGAAGCGGCGCGCCGCGATCGAACCGACCATCGGACACTTGAAATCGGATCACCGATTATCCCGGAACTACCTGAGAGGGCGCCATGGCGACCGGGCCAACGTGGTGCTGGCGGCGGCCGGGTACAACTTCGCCAAATTACTGGCCGGGTTTTCCCGTGCCTGGAGCAAACTTCGGGAAATTTACCCCTGCAGCCGTTCGATCTTCGTTCTGCGCCGCCCTGCCTTGTCTGTAGCGTGACCGAACACAGATACTTCAGGGACGACTAAATATTCTCGATGATACTCAGCAAACCACGGGAAAATCTGCTGTCAACGGAGTCGCTGGCCCTTGGTTTCAATTTTCCTGAATGAATCTGCCAAACTTGTCCATAGGCTGGAGTTCAATGCCAAATTTTGTTTTCAATCCAGATTTTAGTTCTTCATGCAACCGATCTACGCATGCCGGCGAGAGACCCATATCGTAATTCATCGAAAGATTTAAAATATGTGCGGGGCCACTGTTCCCTATCCAGAAAACCGCTTTGGGTTCCTCCCCTTCCACATAGGTTCCCATGCTAAACACGCCGCGGGTACCCATTTTTGGTACTTCGAACACCTGGAGGCCCCATCGCTTTGCTGTGTCCCGAACAAGATTCTCAATCTCGTCAATCTTCATGTTGTTGAATTCCGCACCCTCATAGTATGCAAAATCTCTGCTTTCATCTGTACAAGAGCCAAGGCAGAAAGCACAAAGGACGATGGCAGACATTCTGATCATAGTCGCTATCGGCCAAATTCTCTCAGGACATCCTCGGCATTACTGCGGAAAAGTCCCAAGCCTAGAACATTATTGGCTCTTGGAAAAGAACCTGCCCCCCGGCCGACCACACTGTAATAAAGGGGGGCTTGGTTGTAGACGACATGGCCAGTCAACCAACGAGTTTGAAATACCACTTGCTCTGGATGCAAAAAATGCCCTGGTAGTGTCTTATTGATGCTCATCATCTGGCCAGGATGTTCTTGGTGATCTATAGGTTGAAATAGAGGGTGTTTTATGCCCGTACCTTTGTCGCCAAACCAAAATGGGACATCGCGGCTATCAGAGAACTCACTTGCCTGCATGGCCAGCTGTTCATCGCATCCCAGACCGCCAGCGCAAACCATCCCGAATATCTGGTAGTTATGTACACCATCGACAACGCTGGAATTTGAAAATATTCTTTTTTCTATCTCCTCTTTTGACAATTCATTATACAAATACGCAAAAGCCCCAGACATAGCCCCATTGCCGAATTTCCCGCCGGCAAGTTCGGACGCCGTGCCGGCGACGGTCGCCATGGCGATCGTCTTGGCGATCACGTTGTCGCCGATCGCGTTCGCCACGCTGGGCGTAGCCACTTTCGCGAACGCGGAACTGATGAAGCCCGAAGAAAACTTGCCCCCAGACAACTCCGAGGACACCCCGCCGATGGCGCTATGTGCGAAGACGCGTTGCGCCGCGGATAGCCCGGTTCTTCCGGCCCATCCGAACCCGGCACCGGTGAGACCACCGACTAAGGCCGCCTTGAAGTCCCCGCCGCTCGCGATCAGTCCCGCACCGAATCCTCCGACCGCTCCCTTGGTGATGCCAAACTGCAAGGTCGCCGCAATATCAGTGCCCGAGCCCAGCAGGAATTCTGCCCCGAAGCCGCCGCCCGAGTAGGCGAATGCCGCGGCCGCCGCGATTCTTACCACCTTGTTGCTGAGCACCTTCTTGAATACCTTCTTGACCTTGCGGAGCAGCGGCTTGAAATACCCGCTGGGGTCGGTGAACGACAGCGGGTTGTTGTTCACGTAGGTGTAGCGGTTGTAGCCCTGCGAGGACAGCGCGAACTGCACGAACGGGTCCGCGCTCAGGAATCGCCCCAGATGCGGGTCGTACACCCGACCGTTCATGTGCACCAAGCCGAAATCGTCCAGCTGCTCGTGGTCGGTGAAGCCCCGACGTGTCTCTGCCGAGGACAGTGCCAGCGCCGAGTCCTGCCACGCCGTCGTGCCCTGTGCCACCCGCCGCTCCCCAAAAGCCCCGAACGACAGACGTTCCACCACCGCCCCCGACTCGTTCGTCACCACGTCCACCGAGCCCAGGTGGTCCTGGTGCAGGTAGCGCAACTCCGCGCTGGAATTGGCCGCCTCGCTCGCCGTCTCCACTGCGATCCGCGCGCCTCCCGCGAAAATGTAGTGCACGTGCTCCGTCGCCACGCCCGTCTTCTCCACCCGCTCGTACAGTCCCCCGACATAAGTGACCGTCTCCGTCACCGACCCCTTCACCTTCACCTGCCGCACCCGCTTGCGCTCCGGGCCGTACTCGAAGGTGCTCCTGGTCGTCCCCTTCGCCATCGTCCGAGGCTTCTGGAAGCTGGTCCACGTCAGCGTCCGGCCTCCGCCCGACACCATGTTCCCGCTGGCGTCGTACGCATAGGTGTGGCCTCCCGCAGACGTCACCGCGTGCGGGCCCGCGCTGCCCGCCCCGTACCCGTAGTCCGTCGCGCTGACGTCCGACTTGTTCACCAGGTTGCCCACCGCGTCGTAACGGTAGCTCTTGCTCGAAAGCACCGCCTCCGTCTCCGCGTTCTTCAGTGTCGAGCCGGTCAGCCGGTTCAGCGGGTCGTACATGAAACTCTCGTACACCTCCTGCGTGAAGTCCTCCCGGGAAGTCAGGTTCCCGTAACCCTCCTAAAAATTCTCACAGGGAGTCTGTTTCATAATACTTTCCATTTTCTACCAGAATGAAAGGGAATCTTTCTTCGCCTAAGATTTCTTCTTTTGGGTTTTTTACTTTAAATCTGATTATTTGATCGGGAGGATAACTTTCGCTGCCTTTCACCGGGCAATTTTTGCGATAGCCTGGCATCCACACATATCTCCATGCTTTCAAATCATCAATTCTATAATTCTCGTAAAGGTTATCAAAATAACCGCAAACACCTGTCTCAATTGGCTCGATCGTAAGGCTATCAGCGTTGAACGACTTTGCGCTCACAAGAATGTTCGGCCAATGGTAGTCTTCATCTATCTCAAAAATTACTATATAAGTTTTCCTTTCTAATTCGTAGCGCATCGGCATATCGTGGTCTACCACGACATCTAATCTGTCAGGACGTCCGTATAATGTTACCTGTATACCCTCAGTCTCTTCCAAAGAAATATATTTGTAATCGTACTCGTATGTGCAGCTAGCACATGAAAGAATACATGTAATGGCAAAAACTATTCTTCTCATTTCTGCGCTCCTCAGCGAGGTGGACGGCGAAAATATGCGTCAGGAAGAGGAACACCACCTCCAATGTATTCACTCAAATCTACGGAAGTGGAACCTCCGGTAGCATTTATTAGCCCACTGACATAGCTGCCTGAATTGTAACCATCCATAATTTCCGGAAAGGTATCATAGTCTACACAATCACAGTAGTTCTGATCTGCCTCTAGCAAAAATTCCACATATTGCTCTGCTGCTACTCCGGCAGGAGGATAGACCCTTCCAACGGTAAAGTTTTTCTCTGACGAATCTGATTTCCGATCCAGTTCACTCACTAGGTTGCCAAACTTAGGTCCCGCACTGAATGTCGTCACGGTTGGTTCCTCGTTTGTGACAGTGTATTCAATCGCAATATGGACCGGTCCAAGTCCGCCAACCCTGTGGCCTGTTACGTATATTTTCCCTGATCTTCGCACTCGTTGCCGACCCGGTAATTCATTGTACAGATAAGCAAACGCCCCGGACATAGCCCCATTGCCGAATTTCCCGCCGGCAAGTTCGGACGCCGTGCCGGCGACGGTCGCCATGGCGACCGTCTTGGCGATCACGTTGTCGCCGATCGCGTTCGACACGCTGGGCGTGGCCACTTTCGCGAACGCGGAACTGATGAAGCCCGAAGAAAACTTGCCCCCAGACAACTCCGAGGACACCCCGCCGATGGCGCCATGTGCGAAGACGCGTTGCGCCGCGGATAGCCCGGTTCTTCCGGCCCATCCGAACCCGGCACCGGTGAGACCACCGACTAAGGCCGCCTTGAAGTCCCCGCCACTTGCGATCAGTCCCGCACCGAATCCTCCGACCGCCCCCTTGGTGATGCCAAACTGCAAGGTCGCCGCAATATCAGTGCCCGAGCCCAGCAGGAATTCTGCCCCGAAGCCGCCGCCCGAGTAGGCGAATGCCGCGGCCGCCGCGATTCTTACCACCTTGTTGCTGAGCACCTTCTTGAATACCTTCTTGACCTTGCGGAGCAGCGACTTGAAATACCCGCTGGGGTCGGTGAACGACAGCGGGTTGTTGTTCACGTAGGTGTAGCGGTTGTAGCCCTGAGACGACAGCGCGAACTGCACGAACGGGTCCGCGCTCAGGAATCGCCCCAGATGCGGGTCGTACACCCGACCGTTCATGTGCACCAAGCCGAAATCGTCCAGCTGCTCGTGGTCGGTGAAGCCCCGACGTGTCTCTGCCGAGGACAGTGCCAGCGCCGAGTCCTGCCACGCCGTCGTGCCCTGTGCCACCCGCCGCTCCCCAAAAGCCCCGAACGACAGACGTTCCACCACCGCCCCCGACTCGTTCGTCACCACGTCCACCGAGCCCAGGTGGTCCTGGTGCAGGTAGCGCAACTCCGCGCTGGAATTGGCCGCCTCGCTCGCCGTCTCCACTGCGATCCGCGCGCCTCCCGCGAAAATGTAGTGCACGTGCTCCGTCGCCACGCCCGTCTTCTCCACCCGCTCGTACAGTCCCCCGACATAAGTAACCGTCTCCGTCACCGACCCCTTCACCTTCACCTGCCGCACCCGCTTGCGCTCCGGGCCGTACTCGAAGGTGCTCCTGGTCGTCCCCTTCGCCATCGTCCGAGGCTTCTGGAAGCTGGTCCACGTCAGCGTCCGGCCTCCGCCCGACACCATGTTCCCGCTGGCGTCGTACGCATAGGTGTGGCCTCCCGCAGACGTCACCGCGTGCGGGCCCGCGCTGCCCGCCCCGTACCCGTAGTCCGTCGCGCTGACGTCCGACTTGTTCACCAGGTTGCCCACCGCGTCGTAACGGTAGCTCTTGCTCGAAAGCACCGCCTCCGTCTCCGCGTTCTTCAGTGTCGAGCCGGTCAGCCGGTTCAACGGGTCGTACGTGAAACTCTCGTACACCTCCTGCGTGAAGTCTTCCCGGGAAGTCAGGTTCCCGTAACCGTCGAACGCGTACCCCAGGTCCTGCACTCCCGAGGTCCCCCCCAGACCCGACTGGATGCTTTGGACCAGCCCCGTCTTCGGGTCGTACACCCGCGTCGTCCCCACCCCGTTGCCCAGCAGCAGCTCTTCCACCTGGCCGTCCGCGTTCACGTCCTCCGCCGTCCAGTACACCGTCCCGCACGAGGCGTTCTTCCGCACCTTCGACAGGTAGCCCGTCGCCGTGTACTCGTGGCGCACCACCAGCCCGCTCCTCGGATACGTCACCGTCGACACCCGGCCTGCCGCATCGTACGTCCGGCTTCCCGTGAAGCGCTCGCCCCCGATCGTTACCGTCTCGCCCGTCGGACGCCCGATGGCATCGTACGCGTGCGTGCGAAGGTAGCCGTCCGGGCCCGACACCTGCGCCAGCCGGCCCTTGCCCGTCGAAGGCGTGTCGTACACCCACGCCGTCGTGCCCTCCGGCTCCGACCGCCGCACCAGGCGGCCCAGCAGGTCGTACTTCAGCAATACCGTCTGGCCCCGCGCGCTCGTCTGCGACACCCGTTCGCCCAGCGCGTTGTACACATACGTCTGTGTGCCCCGGTCCGGGTCCGTCTCCGACAGCATGCGGCCCCTCGGGTCGAAGCTTCGCGTCGTCACCGAGCCGTTCGCCGCCGTCACCTTCTTCTGCTTGCCCGACTCCGTGTACCTGAAGCTCGTCTGGCTCCCTGCCGGGTCCGTCGTCCGGACCACCCGGCCCAGCGCGTCGTGCTCCTGCACCGTCGTGCGCGCCGTCGTCAGCGCCGACGTCTGCACGTGCCGACGTTCCCGGATCCAGCCGCCCTCAAGCCCGTCGTAGTTCGTCGTCGTCAGGTTCCCGTTCGGCAGCGTCTCGCTCTTCACCCGGCCCAGCTTGTCGTAGGTGTAACGCGACCACTGCGCCGTCTCCCCCGCAAAGTACGGCCGCGACTTCCGCACCGCCTGGCCCGCCGCGTCGTACACCGTGTCCTGGTACACCGCCGCCCCGTCGAAGCCTTCCGTCTCCGTGCGCACCCCCAGGCCCCGCCGGTCCAGGTAGCGGATCACCGACGCCGAACCCGTGCGGTCCGTCAGTACTGCCCGCACCGCCCGCGACGGGCAGGACATCCCCGCGGCCAGGCAGTTCCGGTACTGCGTCACCTGCTGGCTGCCGTCCGGTTCCACTACCCGGATCACGCGCCCGAAACCGTCGTACTCCCAGCGCGACTCCAGCCCGTTCGCGTCCCGGCTCTGCAATACCTTCCCGAACGCCCCCGAATGCCAGTTCTCGTTGGCGTGCCCCAGTGCGTTGCTCACCGATACCGGGAAGCGCCCGTTCGACGTCACCGCCCCGCAGCTGGCCCGCTCGCCCCACACCGTCGTGCTCGAACGCGACGCAACCCCCGCCCCGCGGGTCGTCGCCTGGCGACGGTTCCCGTGCTTGTCGTACTGGTACGTCGTGCTCAGGGTCAGGTTCTCCAGGTCCGAGGCTGGCAACGCCGATGCGCAACCGGCGATATCTCCCGAGCCCGGCTCCACCACCTCTTTCGTCAGCAGGCCCGTGGTGGAATCGTAGGCGAAGCCCGAAGTCCGCGTCACCGCCGTCTCGCTCGGCGCCTCCGAGCGCACCGTCGCACAGGTCAGGCGCCCCAGGTGCCACTTCGATGTCGTGTTCGTATAGGTGTTCGTCGTCACCTTCCGGTACGTGCCCCCCGCCCCCGTCGTCGTCACCGTGATCGAGGTCGGGTTGCCGTGGCTGTCGTAAATGCTTGCGTTCGTGACCGTCGTCACCGCGCTGTTGCCCGAGCCGTCCTCCAGTTCGTAGGTCTTCGCCGTGCTCGACGAAATGTACGGAAACCTCGTCTTGCCGCCGTTCAGCGAAAGGCTCGACCACGTGTTGGTCTCCGTGCCGAGGTGAGTCTGGGTGGAAGAGCCGACATACCGGCTGCTCGACGCGACCTGCCCGACGTACGGGAAGTCCTGCCGGTATTCCGTGCGGGAAATAATCCCGGTCCGCGAATCCGTCGACTCCATCCAGCGGAAGCCCTTGAAGCCGCGCCCGGCCAGATCCGCCTTCGCGCCCCCGTACCGGTAGGTGAGCCGCTCCGTCAGGCCGTCCCCGTGATCCTGGGTGACCTCCTTGACGACCTGGACCGGCGCCTGCACGTCCCGGCACGGCAGGCTGCACAGGTCGGTGCCGCTGTCCTTGGTGTAGACCTCCGACCCCGAGGCCGACAGCAACTCGTAGTCCAGGCGGAACGTCGTCCCGTTGCCCGAGGCGATACGGGAAATCCGGCCGTAGTCCTCCGGCGCCACGCCCTTCGCGTAATGCCTCGCCCAGAAGTTGACCGTGCGGGTGCGGGTTCTCTCTCCTAGCTTGCATGGCGGTTTTTGTCCAATTCCCAGACAATCATGGAACCCAGAACTGATGATGTCTTCCGTGTACGTTTGTCTGTAGCTAACCCAGGATCGCCAGACGATCTCCGGCATCCCATCGCCGTTGTAATCCGCGGTCGTCGCCTGGGTGTGGTTGACGCTGAAATTGCTGTACCGCGCGCCGACCTCGCTCGACAGCGAGCGACTGTAGTTGTAACGCGCAGCCTGGAACCAGCCGATTCCGGTGCCCAAGGAAATGTAGACGTTCCGGTTGGCGTTGGATTTGTTTGCCCACGCCAGGTCCGCCAGGCCGTCTCCATTGAAGTCCCCCACCAAGGGCTCGTAATCGCTGTAATTCCCGGTCGTGCGCGGATTACTCTCCTGCACCGATGCGAAACCCCCGTCGCCTTCCCCCAGCACCGCGTAGGCGCGCAGGCCCCCGTTGAGCCCCTTCATCCACACCATATCCGACAGCCCGTCGCCGTTGAAATCCGCCACGCGAGCCTTGTAGCCCGTGTAGTTTCCGCTGGTCTTCACCGACGTGTAGATTGATGCGCCAAACCTTCCCGAACCAGTGCCCAGGGACACGTAGACCCGGATGCCCCCGCTGTATGCCTTGCTCCAGACCAGGTCGGACAGCCCGTCGCCGTTGAAGTCCCCGACCTGCGTCTCGTAGCCGCTGTAGTTCCCGGAGGACTTCACCGACGTATAGATCGCGGTCCCGATGCTTGAGTTGCTTTTCAACGCCACGTAAGCGCGCATGCCCCCGTTGTAGGCTTTCGTCCAGGCGACGTCCGTACGCCCGTCGCCGTTGAAGTCGCCGGTCTGGGGAACATAGCCACTGTAGCTTCCGCTTCTTACCTTTCTCGCACTCCCGTCCAGGTAGAAGTACAGCCCTGCGTTCGATGCTTTCGTCCAAGCAATGTCCGCATCGCCGTCGCCGTCGTAGTCCCCGACCAGCGGCGAATACCCCGTATACCCCGAAGGTACGCTCACGGATGTCGTGGAATCCCGCCCGTCGCCGTCAAAATCCCCGGTCAACACGTAATCCTCGAGCTTGGAGGAATAGCCCAAGCGGCTCATGCCCCCCGCCAAGGTCACCTGGTCCTCGCCCAAGGCGTTCCAGGTGAGGCTGACACCCGGCAGGCAGTCCCCGGTCCCGTCGCAGTGCTTGATGCCCGTCAGCCTCGACGGGCCGAGCAGACCGGTCCCGGAGTAGCTCAGCCGGTAGTCCGAGACCCGCGTCGCGCCCACGTAGGTCTGGATGCCGGTCAGGCGCCGGTCCACGCGCACCTTGTATCCGCCCTGCATCAACACGAGGTCGTCGCGCCGGTTTTCATAGACGAACCGCACCGACGCGTACGGCGCCTGGGTCGCGCTGCCCTGCTTATGCCCGCTGTAGTCGATCCGGCTCGGGTACGCGAAGCCGTCCACCGTGTCCTCCGTGTACGACACCGTCAGGTAGTTCCCGACCGTGTCCTGAACCCGGTTCAGCTTCCACTGCCGCACCACCGCCTGCCGGGTCGCCTCCACCCGCGATGAGGTCGTCCGGCCGTACTCCATCTTCTGGCCTGACTTCGTCCATACCTCCCAGTACTGCGGGCCGCCGCCCGCCGTGCCGCGCGACACCGCCTTCACGAAACTCTCCACCTCGGTGCGGTATTCCGTGCCGCTCGCGCCGTACGTCCCGCTGATCGCGACCAGGCGCTGCCCGTCCAGGCAGAACCGGTCGTCCGCGTCGTAGCGAATCGTGCCGTGCGCGTTGTCCTGCGCCTTCGTCTTCGGGCAGCGGCTGATCGACGACAGCCCCTGCAGCGTCCAGCCCTGGCCCAGTATCCCGTTGCCGCCGTTGCTGCTGTACGACAGCGACAGCGACGGCTGCATCCCCGCCGTCCCCGGCGGCACCGTGATCGGGATCGTGTACCCTGCCGAGCCCGACGGGTCCACCGACAGTGCGCCGCCCAGCGTCCCCGACACCGTCGCCGCCGACGAGACGGTGGCTCCCAGCAACAGGGCCCCGGCCATGGCCGGGGCCAGAAGGCGGGAAGGGTGTCGTCTCATCGGAAGACCCATCCTCCTAGTCCGCCGGGCAGGCGTTCAGGTCCGGCAGCGGCGATGCCGCAGACTGGCTGCCGTCCACCTTGTGCCCCGATGCATTCGCAATCGCGTGCCCCGACAGGCCCAGGCCCACCGTCCCGCCGGCCTCGCCCACCAGCGTCGCCCC
The DNA here is from genome assembly GCA_965214545.1 of uncultured candidatus Poriferisulfidus sp. Taxonomy (GTDB): domain Bacteria; phylum Pseudomonadota; class Gammaproteobacteria; order Poriferisulfidales; family Poriferisulfidaceae; genus Poriferisulfidus. Next base: position 1,312,176 of record OZ243950.1, read on the forward strand.
CGGCGGCAAGATCAATGCACTGTCCCCGAGGCTCACCCCGTCCGTGTCCGCATCCGACGCCTGCACCGCGTACTCGAACTCCAGCACCTGCGTGCGCTCCAGGCCCACGTAGCTCATCGTCCGTGTCCGCGTCCCGACCCCCAGCGCCAGCTGCGGCGAGCCCGACACCCCCGCCAGTCCCGTCAGCCAGACCTGCGCACGAATCGTCTCACCCTGCTTGTACGTGTCTCCCGAGCGCGGCCGCGACACCAGCGACACGTCCGCCACCCGCGGCGGTTCCGCCGCCACCGTCACCAACACCGTGTCCGACACCGTCTCGCTCCCCGCCGTTGCCGTCAGCGTGAACTCCAGTTCCGTCGCCTCCGTCACCGACGGCGCCGTGAAACTCGCGTTCGCCTGGTCTGCGTTGCCGAGCGTCACCGTCGCCGAACCCCCGGTCTGCGCCCATGCGTACGTCTTCGCGCCGTCGCCCCCTGTCGCTGTGCCGGTCAACGTCACCGATGCCCGTGAGTCCACCGACTGGTCCGGGCCCGCCTCCACGCTCAGCGGCGGCGGCCTCACCGTCACCGACACCGTGTCCGTCGCCGTCTCGTTCCCCGCCGTCGCCGTCAGCGTGAACTCCAGCAGGGTCGACGCCGTCACCACCGGCGCCGTGAAACTCGCCCCGTTCGCCTGCCCCGCGTTGCTGATCGTCACCGTCGGCGAGCCGCCCGTCTGTGTCCACGTGTAGACCTTCGTCCCCTCGCCTCCCGTCGCCGAACCCGACAACGTCACCGTCTCCCCGCCTCTCACCGTCTGCGCCGCCCCCACCGCCACGATCAACGCCACCGGCCCCGTCGCCGGCATCACCCGCAGCCACACCGTCAGAGACGTGACCGACACGCCGCCCGCGTCCGTCGCCGTCAGCCGGAATCCCACCCAGGAGGCCGACGCCACCACGGGGGCCGTGAAGCCCGCCGACATCCGGTTCGCGTCGAGCAGCGTCACCGACGACCCGTATATCTGCCTCCATGCATACGTCTTCGTCCCCTTGCCCCCCGTCACCGTCCCGGTCAACCTCACCGACTCCCCCGACTCCACCTCCTGTTGCGCCACGCTCGCCTTTACCTTCAGCGGCGCCGCATGCACCGACAACGGCAACAGCAAAACCCCGGCCAGCACCGGAAACAATCGAAAAAAGATGAAAAATGAACGGCTCCTGCACCGCCCCGTTCGGCCCCTGAGCATGCTCGATTCCATGGGATGCCGCAACTTGCCCGTTACCCGATCAGGGATCGGTGGCCATACAGGCCGGTAGAGTTCCCCCTATCGGAAGGGTTGAACCCTGGCTCCCGTCCACTTTCCGGGACGGGTCGTTCGTGATCGCGTGTCCGGACAGACTCAAAGATGCCGTCTCGTTCGCGTTGTTCGCGATTGAAGCGCCCCTCGGCACGGAAAGCGCGTTCGCACCGATGCTGATGCCATTCGTGTCCAGGTCCGATGCCTGCACCTGGTATTCAAAGTCCAGTACCCGCCCCCGGGCCAACCCGATGTGTGCCATGGCGCGCGTCTGCGAACCGATCCCCAGTGCCAACACCGGGCTCCCGGATACGGTCATGATCTCGCCGAAGGCCACCCGTGAGCGAATCCGCTCTCCAAGCCCGTACGTGCTGCCGGCCGCAGGGCGCGACGTGAACGACAGGTCGGTCACCCGGGGGGCTTCATTGGTGACGGTGACCGACACCGTGTCCGCCGCCGTCCGACTTCCCGAATCCGTCACCGTCAACCGGAATCCCAGCACCGTGTCCGAGCTCACCGCCGGCGCCGCGAAACTCGCCGATGCCTGGCTCACGCCGCTCAGCGCCACCGGCGTCCCGCCCGTCTGCGACCACGCGTAGGACAGACTCCCCCCTTCAGGATCACTACCCGATCCGTTCAGCGTGACGGTGGTCTGCTCGGAAACGGTCCGATCCGGTCCCGCGGACGCCCTCGGAGCATCGTTGTCCGCCCGCACGGTAACGGACACCGTGTCGGAAGTGCTGCCGTAAGCGAGCCTGAACTGCAGGACCTGATTGGCCAGCAGGTTCGGAGCCGTGAAGGTCGGCGTCAGCGACGTCGTGCTGCTCAGCGTCACCGAAGCTCCTGCGGTCTGGCTCCACCGGGCGCCAGCCCGGTTGCTGCTCCCGCTCAAGGTCACCCGGGTCCCCTCGTTCACCGTCTGGTCTGGTCCGGCGTTGACCGAAGCTGGCGGCGGAGGGGGAGGGGGTGGCGGTGGCGGAGGAGGCGGCGGATTTTTGCCGTTATTGCTACCACCGTTGCCGTTACCGCCACCAGGGGGGGTGCCGCCCCCAGCGTAGACCTCAACAGGAACTGTGAGACTCGCGACCAATGCGACTATCGTTAATCCGAGAATGCCCAGTTTTCGGTGTCGGAATGAGGAAGGACTTCGTGTCACGGCGCGGGCTTCTCTTCGAATTTCGCCGAAATTCTATCACAGGGCAGATGTATGGACATTGCTGCATCAAGACCGGCTTTTACCGCTTTGTTTTCTAAATGGTTTATGTGCGGTCGGCCCATGCTTGTAGAAACAAAGGGCCAACACCAACGCGCACAAAATGACAAAGGGCCACTCCCCGAACCTTGCGTACAGAGTGATGCCCCTACGGGGCTGGACTTCACCCTCCAGAATGATTCGCTCGAACTGCGGCGCGATGGTTCGGACAGATCCTGTGGCGTCAATGATTGCAGTCACGCCAGAGCTTGCAACACGAAGAAGATCCCGTGCAGTCTCCGAAGCCCGCACCCGATTGGCTTCAAAGTGCTGCCATGGCCCTCGAGTATCGCCTGACCACGCATCATTGCTGACATTAACCAGATAAGCTGCACCCGGAAAGGCCAAACGGGTGATCTCGGGAAAAATCGATTCATAGCAGACCGCCACGCCAACCGAATGATCGCGTACTTGGATCAAAGGCCGGTCTTCAGAGGGTTTCAAGTCATTCATACTGATCTGCGTCCGTTGATACAGTGAGCCCAGCCAGTTCGGCCAAGGCGTGTACTCTCCCAACGGCACCAAGTGACGTTTTCCATAGCGCTGCCCGGTTCTGATATTCATCACTCCGGTATGTGAGCGGTATGGGTTCCTCTCCAGATAGAATACGCCTGCAAGCAAGGTTGCCTCGGAACTTAACACTTGGTCCACAACATCCCGATAAAACGGGGTTACCTCTTGGTAGAATTTTGGGATCGCGGCTTCTGGCCATATGATCACCGGCGTCTGCGCCACTCGTTGAGTCAAGTCTCGGTAAGTTTGCTGGATTCCCTCCGAACTCCCTTCCTGCCACCGTACGTCCTGGCCGGGATTAGCCTGGATTAGGGCGACTCTCACAGGCTCTCCAAACGGTTCGCTCCAAGCGATAAAACGCATAACCTCTCCCACCACGACAACCACTGCCACAGTACCCAACCAAGCCATGCGTGTGGGGAAAAGCGGCCGTAAGCATCCGGCAATCCATCCTGTTGATAACAGAAGCATTAGCCCGGTTCCGTAGACACCCAGCAAAGGCAAGTAGCCAGCCCAAGGGCTGTCCAGACTCCCCTGTCCAATCGCCACCCAGGGAAATCCACCCAATATTGTTCCCCGCGCCCATTCTGCTGCTGCCAGCAAAACGGCCACCCCGCTCAGGCGCCGGATGCCTTTTGGCAGCAAACGTGCGCTCAGCCACGTAGCCAACATCGGGAATAAAGACAGATAGAGTACTAGAGCCGTAACGATTGCGACTGACAGCCATAATGGCGTGCTGGCGTAGGTATACAGGGTGTGGTAAATCCAGTATATCCCAAGGCCGAAGTACCCTATGCCAAATAGCGCGCCGCGTTTTGCTGCCGACCCTGCCATTGCCGAATGGATGGTGGAGAAAAAAAGAATGAGCCCGATCCAGAGTGCTGGGCGAAAGGCATAAGGAGCAAACCCGAACGAAGCAATCATGCCTCCAGCCAAAGCGCCTACATGGCCCCACAGCGGTTTGTTGAATCCCTGTGACCAGACTGGTAGGTCAGACATGCTCACACTGCCGACCGGGTGATACTCGGGTCATGCTCATCGGATGAATTTTCTCCTTAAGACTTGTAGTCTCCTTGACGCAATTCGTATTAGTACGCATACGTTCGTCAAGAGTGGTTCGGGCTTTGAATAAAACCAACCATTTCCATGGTGCGCGCCAAGCCAGGAAGACCTGGGCATCAAATTTTGGGGATACCCCACCCAAAAAAATCCACGCGTCCATTCTAATGATGCTTCACGGTTTGTGTGGAGTACGGACAATAAACCAAGAGGACCAATCCTGATTTTGATCCGTAACTGTAGCAGGTCGTGAAACAGGAGCCGTTCCGGAACCAGGTCTGTTGATCGCGGAATGGCGTGAGCCGAACTAAGGAAGGTTGGTAGATGCAAGTGTTCCGTAACGCCCTAGGAAACGCCTACACAGAGATTTTTTAGTCGATATTGTTTTTAGTAGAATGCGTGCGCAGTTTTTCCGCGGAATCGGTGCTGGCCGGGCAATGGTCCAGCGCACTTCACGTTTTTGGCTCGAATGAAATCATTACCATGAAAACCATCGCAAGCAGACTGGCTTTGGCTTTCAGCATTTCAACTGCGTCGCAGGCGTGGGGGCTTGAGCCTTCGGACTCGGTCGAGAACTTCGCCCTGCTTGACCACCGGGGTGCCGCCCACGAACTGTATTACTACAGCGACGCCAAGGCCGTGGTGCTGATGGTCCAAGGCAATGGCTGTCCCATTTCGCGGAATGCCTGGCCGCGTTTCCAGGAACTGCGCGACGAGTACGCCAAAAAGAACATCCGCTTCATGCTCATCAACTCGAACCTTCAGGACCACCGCGCCAGCATCAGCCGAGAGGCCGAAGAGTTCGGGATCGATCTACCCATTCTGGTCGACGAGACGCAGGTAATCGGCGAGTCGCTGGGCCTGGTACGCACCGGTGAGATTTTAGTGATAGAGCCCGAGGGCTGGACGTTGGCATATCGAGGTGCCCTGGACGACCGCCTGACCTATGAAGTGCAGAAGGCCGCCGCGAGCCGACACTACCTGAAGGACGCCTTGGACGACCTACTGGCAGGGAACGCGGTGCGGACCGTCAAGACCGATGCGGTCGGGTGCCTGATCAACTTTCCGCACAGACAACAGGACCGGCATTCACAGATATCCTATTCGGAGGAAGTGGCGCCGATCCTGAAAGGCAAGTGCGTGGCTTGCCACCGTCCGGGCGGGATCGGTCCTTGGGCGATGACGGACTACAACATGGTGCGGGGCTTTGCACCGATGATCCGGGAAGTCATCCGGACCCGGCGGATGCCTCCCTGGCATGCGGATCCGGCCTACGGGCACTTCAAGAATGACCGTTCCCTGTCGGTGAAGGAGATTCGGACGGTGGTGCATTGGGTGGAGGCGGAGGCTCCCCGGGGCAAAGGGCCGGACCCGCTTGAAGCCCTTGAGCACGATTATCCGAAATGGACCCTTGGCGAACCTGACCTGATCATCGAGATTCCACCGACGGAGGTCCCGGCCACCGGCATCGTCACATACCAATATCATATGGTCGACAACCCCTTGGAGGCTTATGCGTGGGTACGGGCTTCGGAGGTCATCCCGGGAGACCCGTCTGCACTGCATCATGTTGTGGGCAGGTTTGGATTCTTGGAAACCGGCTGGTTCAATGACAGGCAATTCAAGCAAGAGGGGTTTGATCAGTTGGGCGTTTATCTTCCCGGCCGTTGGGCAGACGTTAGTTCTGATGATGCTGGAATATTACTGCCACCTGAGGTTACGTTCGAGATCGAGATGCACTATACGACTTACGGGAAGAAAACCGTGGATCGCTCACTGTTAGGGCTGTACTTTCGTGATTCGCCTCCCAAGCATCACCTGCAGATCGCGTTATTCATAGATCCGGGCATCAAAATCCCTGCCCATGCGAGAAACCACAAGGAAACGATCGAACAGGTTTTCTTTTGGGGGGATGTATTGGCTTTCGACCTGCATCCTCATGCCCACTATCGAGGCAAAGCGATGGACTTCGTCGCCCACTATCCAGATGGAACCGTAGAGACATTGCTCTCTGTACCAAACTACGACTTCAACTGGCAGACATCTTATAAATTGGACCCCCCGAAGCTGCTGCCGCAAGGTACGCGAGTGACCTATACCACCTGGTGGGACAATTCGGCCCAGAATCCAGCCAACCCGGATCCAACTCGTGAGGTTCCATGGGGCTTACAGTCTATGGATGAAATGCTGTTCGGCACGATACGCTTTAGTTATATCAATCTTCCCGATGAGGCCGACTAGCCGTTGGTTTTTCTTACGCATATTGCTGTCGGCTGGAATGGTTTCCCACCCAAAAACCATAGAGCAGACTATTCGGGAACAATGAAGGCCATTGCAAGCAGGTTGACTTTGGCTTTCAGTATCTCAGCGGCAGCGCAGGCGTGGGGGCTTGAGCCTTCGGACCCGGTCGAGAACTTCGCCCTGCTCGACCACCGGGGCGCCGCCCATGAGTTGTATTACTACAGCGACGCCAAGGCCGTGGTGCTGATGGTCCAGGGCAATGGCTGCCCCATTTCGCGGAATGCCTGGCCGCGTTTCCAGGAACTGCGCGACGAGTACGCCAAAAAGAACATCCGTTTCATGCTGATCAACTCGAATCTTCAGGACTACCGCGCCAGCATCAGCCGAGAGGCCGAAGAGTTCGGAATCGATTTACCAATTCTGGTCGACGAGACGCAAGTGATCGGCGAGTCGCTGAGCCTGGTACGCACCGGTGAAGTTTTAGTGATAGAGCCCGAGGGCTGGACGTTGGCATATCGAGGTGCCCTGGACGACCGCCTGACCTATGAAGTGCAGAAGGCCGCCGCGAGCCGACACTACCTGAAGGACGCCTTGGACGACCTGCTGGCAGGCAATGCGGTGCGGATCGCCAGGACCGATGCGGTCGGGTGCCTGATCAACTTTCCGCACAGACAACAGGACCGGCATTCACAGATATCCTATTCGGAGGAAGTGGCGCCGATCCTGAAAGGCAAGTGCGTGGCTTGCCATCGCCCGGGCGGAATCGGTCCATGGGCGATGACGGACTACAACATGGTGCGAGGCTTCGCGCCGATGATCCGGGAAGTCATTCGGACCCGTCGGATGCCGCCCTGGCATGCAGACCCGGCCTACGGACGCTTCAAGAATGACCGTTCCCTGTCGCCGGAGGAGGTTCGGACAGTGGTGCACTGGGTGGAGGCGGGGGCCTCCCGGGGCGAAGGACCGGATCCGCTCGAAGCCCTTGAGCACGATTATCCGAAATGGACCCTTGGCGAACCTGACCTGATCATCGAGATTCCACCGACAGAGATTCCCGCAACGGGCATAGTGGAATATCAGTACCACTGGATGGAAAATCCCTTGGAGGGTTATGCATGGATACAGGCGACTGAACTTATCCCGGGAGACCCGTCCGCATTGCATCATGTATTCGTCAAATATGGTTTCATGGAGGTAGACGAGTCTGGGGGAAAACGGTTTCAAGAAGAGGGGCGCGAACAATTGGGGGTTTACCTGCCTGGACAATGGCAAGATAACTATGCATCAGATGCTGGCGTATTATTGCCGCCTGGGACTGTGTTTGAATTTGAAATGCACTATACGACGTACGGCAAAACGACCGTAGACCGCTCCCGAATGGGTCTCCATTTTCGTGACACTCCACCCCGACATCAATTGCAAATCGCGAAATTTGTGAACCCGTACATACAAATTCCACCCTACGCGAAAAACTATAGAGAAACGGCTGAACAGGTTTTCACTTGGGGAGATGTGCTCATTTTCGGCTTGCATTCGCATTCTCACTACCGAGGAAAAGCTTCTAGCTTTGTCGCACATTATCCAAATGGGACGACCGAAACGCTGTTGTCTATACCAAACTATGACTTCAACTGGCAAACATCGTACCAGTTGGAGAAGCCAAAATTTCTTCCCGTGGGTACAAGAGTCGTATATACCACTTGGTGGGACAATTCGGCTCAAAATCTGGCGAATCCCAATCCAGCGAGAGAAGTCACTTGGGGTTATCAATCTATGGATGAAATGCTATACGGCACGATTCGCTTCAGCTACACCGATCACGATTAATGGCCTCCAGAAAGTGCACTGGAGGACTTGTCTCCCTACAGACCCGAACTCAGGCCAAGGTGGCTTTTACCCCATTTTGCAGTGTCAGGTGCTGGGTAGGGCAAGGCGAAATGGCCGCCGGTCCGTAGTTTGCTAAAATTCGGCATCATGAAACTGACTTTCCTCCGCGCCCGCCTGCATCAGGCCACGGTGACCCATGTCGAGCCGGACTACGATGGCTCGTGCGCGATCGATGGCGAGCTGCTGGAAGCGGCCGGCATCAGCGAATACGAGCAGATCGACCTGTACAACATCAGCAACGGGGAGCGGCTCACCACCTACGCCATCCAGGCCCGCCGCGGCAGCCGGATCATTTCGGTGAACGGCGCGGCGGCGCACAAGGCGTCGCCGGGGGACCGGATCATCATCGCCGCCTACGCGCAGCTGGAGCCGGAGGAAGTGGCAGATTTCAAGCCGATCCTGGCGTACCTGGGCGACGGCAACCGCATCGAGCGCATCACCCACAAGATCCCGGCCCAGGCGGCCTGAATCAGCCGGTATTCCGCATTCCTGCCGCGATCGCGCTGATCGACCGCGCGACGACATTCTGGTAAGGGGCGGAGTCGTCGGCCTCGCGCATGCGGCGCAGCAGGCTGAGCTGGATCGCGTTGAGAGGATCCAGGTAAGGCTTGCGGCGGCTCAATGAACGGCGCAGCACGTCCTGCGTCCCCAGAAGTTCCTTGCAACTGGCGGCCCGCAACACGAGTTTTCGGGTGAGCCGGTACTCCTGCTCAATCCGGTTGTAGATCTGATCGGCATCGTCCGGGTGCTGGCTGAGTTGCATGTACTGCCGGGCGATCGGCATGTCGGCCTTGGCCAGGGCCATCTGGATGTTCTGGATCAGGGTCCGGAAGAATGGCCAGCGTTTGTACGCGAGGCGAATCTGCGCAAGCCCGGTCTTCGGGTGCGCCTTCAGATAGGATTCGAGCGCGGTGCCGATGCCGTACCAGGCGGGCAGGGTGTGCCGGGAGAGGGACCAGCCGAACACCCAGGGGATGGCACGAATGGAATCCATCGAGCGATCCACCGCGCGGCGGTGCGAGGGCCGGGAACCGATGTTGATGTTGCCGATCTCCTGCACCGGGGTGACCTCGTAGAAATAGTCCAGGAACCCCGGGGTGTCGAGGAGCTCCCGGTAGGCCCGCTCGCCGTCCTCGGCGAGGGTCTCCATGACCCGGAGGTCATCGGCGTATTCGTGGGCCAGCCGGCGGAACTGCAAGTGGCCGGAAGCCAGGATCAGGCCGGTCGCACCCATGGTCAGCTCGTAGACCGCCGTCTCCAGGTTGGAGTATTTGTACGACAGCACTTCGCCCTGCTCGGTCAGCTTGATGGTGCCGCGCACCGTTCCGGGCGGCTGCGCCGTGATCGCCTCGTAGGTCGGCCCCCCGCCCCGCCCGACGGTCCCGCCGCGGCCGTGAAACAGCCGGAACTGAACGTTGTGGCGCTGGGACACGTCGTGGATTTGTTTCTGCGCCTGGTACAGGTTCCAGGCCGAAGCCAGGATGCCGCCGTCCTTGCAGGAGTCGGAGTAGCCCAGCATGATGTCCTGCACGCCGCCGGCGGCATCCAGCAGCGGGCGATAGACGGGGTCCCGGAACAATCGGTTCAGGATGTTCGCCGCCCGGCGCAGGTCTTCGATCGTCTCGAACAGCGGGCAGACCTGCAGATGGCAGAAGCGGCGCTGCCCCTGGCCTCCGGCCAGGCCGGCGATCCCGCCCAGGAACATCACTTCCAGGACATGGCTGGCCTCGTGGGTCATGGAGATGACGTACTGGCCGAAGATCTTCGGGCTGACCTGTTCCGGCACCTCCCGCATGAGGTCGAACACGGCCAGGGTCTCGCGCGTGGCGGGGGACAGGCTCCTGCGGTCCAGGGAGACCGGCCCGTCCATCTTCTTGAGGTGCTTGTGCAGGGCCTGGATGCGTCCGGTTTCGCTCAGGCCGGTGTAGTCGGTCGGGCCCAGGGCCTGCAGGATTTCCTGGACCGCCGCCGTGTGGCGGGGGGATTCCTGGCGGAGGTCGAGCCGCGCCAGGTAGAAGCCAAAGGTTTCCACCAGCCGGATCAGGTCGGCCAGTTCGCCGTCGGCGATGCGGCCGTCGCCCTGCTCGACCAGCGAGTCGTGAATCAGCCGCAGGTCGTCGAGAAACTGGCTTTCGTCCTGGTAGCTGTCCGCACTGTGCCAGGCCCGGCCCTGCAGGTGATCGAGCCGATGTTGCAACCGCTGCAGGATGACTTCCAGCTTGCAGCGGTACGGTTCCGTCTCGAACAGCGAACTGGTCCGGCTGCGCACCCGGTCCAGCACCTTGCGGTCGGTTTCCAGGCTGGCCCGCAGGCGTTCGGGCAGTTCGATCAGGTGGGAGGAATGGCTGAGGATGCTTTCCAGGTCGCGGACGCGGCGGATGTATTCGCCGAGGATGGTGCGGGCCTGCATCCGGCAGGCCTCGCGGGTGACGCGCGCGGTGACGTGGGGGTTGCCGTCGCGGTCGCCGCCGATCCAGGAGCCGAACTGGATGAAGCTCGGGAGGGTGCGGGGCGAGTCCGGATAGGCGCGCCGCCAGGCGCGCTGCAGGTTGCGGTACAGGAGCGGGATGGACTCGAACAGGGACTTCTCGAAATAATGCAGGCCGTTCTTGACTTCGGTCTGCACGGTCGGCTTGCCCGGCCGGACCTCGTCGGTCTTCCACAGCAGCTGGACTTCCGCCTGCAGGCGGTCGGTGGCCTCGTCGCGTTCCACCTGGCTCAGGGCCCGGTCGTCCGAGGATTGAAGCAGGATGAAGATGCGCCGAAGCGCCTCCTGCATGATGCGGCGTTTCGCCTCGGTCGGATGGGCGGTGAAGACCGGCATGTACTCGATCGAACACAGCAGTTTTTCGGCCTTGGCCGCGCTGAAGCCCTGTTCCTTGAGGATGCGCAGGGTCGCGTCGAACGAGCCCGGCCACAACGGTGTGCCGGTATGCAGGTACTGGTGCCGCCGATCCTGGAGGGCCGCCTCTTCGGCGACGTTGACCAAGCCGAAATAGGTGGAGAATGCCCGGATCACCTGGACGGTGAGGTCCGGGTCTAGACGGTCGATCAGGCCGACCAGCCGTGCGCGCCGATTGACGTCCTCTTCGCGCTGCAGGCGGATGTAGCCCCGGCGCAGACGCTCCACGACCTGGAACACCTGGGGCGGGGCGTGCTCCTGGAGCACGAGGCCGAGCAGACGACCCAGCAGTTTGACGCGCTGCCGTAGTCTGCGGTCAATGGTGTCGCCTGTCGACGGCTTGTGTTTGGCCGCACTAGGCATAAAGGTGGCACGTGAGGATGATATTCCCATTATAGCGGCCGACCCGATCGCGCTGAACCGGGCGCACAGCATATCGGCGAGCCAGGTTTTTCCCCATGGGAGACGCCGAACGCCCGATCAGGCGCTCGGCGAGTTTCGACATTGGCGCCGGCCATCATCCGGCAGGAGGCGAAAGGACGGAGGCGTGGACCCGGCCGGGGGGGTGCGACCCGCAGGATATTCGCGCCGTGCGCGCAAGTGCGACTCCCCCAAGTAAAATACGGGGCAGCACCTGGTGCCGGGCCCCGACACGCCATCCCCATCAGGTCCATGCCCCCGGAAGACGCCATGCCCGATTCTTGCCCGAAGTCCTTGCTCCACCATGCGGAACGCCTGCGGAAAATCCCGTTGCGAACCCTGTATGCAGAACACCCGGATCGCTCTTTCCTGTGCCGCGATATTGAAGGCATCCATATCGATGCCTCGCGCCAGCGGCTGGACGCCGAGGCCTGGACGGACTTGTTGCGCGTGGCGGAGCGCCTGGAGCCGGCCCGCTCCGACTTGTTCGCCGGCGCGCCGGTCAATGCCACGGAGAACCGTCCGGTGCTGCACCCGCTGTTGCGCGACCCGCGCCCGGAAGGCCGGGTCGTGGACGGAGTCGATCTCCTGGCGGAGGCACACCGCCAGCGCCAGCGGATGCGCGAATTCGCCCAGGCTTGTACCGCACGCTGGCGGACGGTCGTCAACCTCGGGATCGGCGGCTCGGACCTGGGCCCGCGGATGTTGTGCGAGGCGTTTCCCCGGGCCTCCGGCGCGCCGGACGTCCGTTTCGCATCCACGCTGGACCCCGAGGAACTGAACGCCGTGTTGCAGGGCTGCGATGCGGATCAGACGTTTTTCATCATCGCGTCCAAGACGTTCACCACCGAAGAAACCCAGTGGAATTTCTCGGCGGCCCGGCAGTGGCTTGTCGAACAGGGGGTGGAGGCCGGGGAAGTGATGGAGCATTTTGCGGCGACCACGGCCGCGACCGGCCGCGCACAAGAGTGCGGCATCGACGCACAGCGGATCTTCCCGTTCTGGGAGGGGGTCGGCGGCCGCTACTCGGTCTGGTCGAGCGTCGGCCTGCCGGTCGTGCTGCATGCCGGCTGGGACGCATTCGAGCAATTGCTCGCGGGTGCCCACGCGGTGGACGAACACTTCAGGGAGGCGGAAGCGGAATCCAACGTCCCCGTGCTGTTGGCCTTGCTGATGTTTTGGAATCACACGGTCCTGGGTGCGGCGACCCGGGCGGTGCTCCCGTACAACTATCGCCTGCGCAGCTTGCCGAGATTCCTGCAGCAATTGCAGATGGAAAGCCTGGGCAAACGTGCGGACGCGCAGGGCGCGTTGCAGGAGGTGGCGGCACCGGTGGTGTGGGGCGGTTCTGCCAATGACGGCGCCCATGCGTTCTTCCAGTTGTTGCACCAAGGATCCCAGATCGTGCCGGTGGACGCGATCATTGCCCGGGGCGACCTTGAAAATGAACCCGAACGGGCGCTGCTGGCGCAGTGCCTGTCCCAACTGGACCTTCTGGCCTCGGGGCGGACTGCCGGGGAAGTGGAGCCGGCCGCCGCAGTGGCGGCGGGTCACTACGTGCATCCGGGTGATCGGCCGAGCACGTTGTTCCTGATGGAGGATTTGGGCCCGCGGCGGGCCGGGGCGCTGCTGGCCCTGTTCGAGCATGTGACGTTTTCAATCGCCGTGTTCTGGAGGATCAACGCCTTCGACCAGTTTGGGGTGGAATACGGCAAGCGCCTGTCGCGCTCCTTGGCGGAGGCGTTGCGGGATGCATCGGTGCCGGCTCCCGGGCACACCTTGGACCCCCTGTTCGACCGGGTACGCCGCCGCTGATGCGCCACCTGCTGTTCAGCGATGTCGACGGGACGATGCTCGACGTCGAAACGTACCGCTGGGAGGAGGCCTTGCCCGGAATCGAGTGCGCCCGCAGGCACGGCGCGCCGATCATCTTCAACACCAGCAAGACCGAGCAGGAAACCCGCCAGTTGGGGGAAGAGCTCGGGATCCCGGGCCCGTTTTCAATCGAGAACGGGGGCGCCGTCTACGTGCCGCCCGGGACCTTCGATGATGGCGGGAAGGAGGGGCTAATCCCGTTCGGCGCCCCCTACCCGGTGATTCGGGCCGCGCTCGCCGAACTGGCCCTTTCATTTCGCTTCCAAGGGATCTCCGATATGAACGAGGCCGAAGTCGAGGCAGCCTGCGGCCTGCCTGCGGGCGCGATGGCGGCGGCCCGCGAACGACGCTTCACCGAACCGTTGGTTTGGCGCGATGAACCAGGGCGGCTGGACGAGTTCGCAGAACAGTTGCGGTCCCGCGGGCTGAGCCTCAAGCGGGGAGACCGTTTCGTGCACGTCATGGGGGCGACCGATAAGCGGGTCGCGCTGGAGCACCTGGTGCCGCGCTATCGCCGGCAAAATCCGGAAGTCCTGAGCGTGGCGCTCGGCAACGGGCCGAACGATCTGGGCATGATGGAGGTGGCCGACATCGCGGTGGTCATCAACAACCCGGGCGGGCGCAACATACAATATCCCGGTGCGCGCGTCCCGGAGGGGACCGGACCGGCGGCCTGGTCGCGCGCGGTTCAGGCATTGTTGGAGGGTGAGCCATGAGCGATTTTTTCCAGAACGGGCAGATTGTCACGCTGCATGACCTGGCGGGACGCCCCACTGCGGAATTCGAGGCGGAATTGCTTGGGTTCTCCCAAACCCGCCCGCTGGGACTGGTGTTGCCGTCCCTGTATTCGGAACTGGAGGGCCCGGCGCTCGGCCGGATCGTCGAGGAGCTGGCGCAGGTCGAATACCTGAACGAGATTGTGATCGGCCTGGATGCGGCCGACGCGGAGCAGTTCAAACGCGCCCGGGAGTTCTTCTCCCGACTGCCGCAGCCGCACCATGTGCTTTGGAATGACGGCCCCCGGTTGCGGGCGCTGGCGGATGAACTGGAGGCGCGGGGCCTGGCGCCGACCCAGCAGGGGAAAGGGCGCAACGTCTGGTTCTGTTTCGGGTACGTACTGGCATCCGACCGGGCGGAGGCCCTGGCGCTGCACGATTGCGACATCACCACGTACGACCGGCGCTTGCTGGCGCGGTTGATCTATCCGGTTGCAAACCCGAGTTTCAGTTTTGCGTTCTGCAAGGGTTATTACTCGCGCATCTCCGAACAGGAACTGAAAGGCCGGGCAGCGCGATTGCTGGTGGCACCCCTGCTGCGCGCCCTGCGCAAGGTGTTCGGGCCGCATGATTTCGTCGAGTATCTCGACAGTTTCCGCTATCCGCTGGCCGGGGAATGTTCGCTGCGCACCTACGTACTGAAGGACCTGTACCTGCCGGATGACTGGGGCCTGGAAATCGGCCTGCTCGCCGAGATCCGGCGCATGCACTCCAGCCGGCGCATCTGCCAGATCGACATTGCAGACCTGTACGATCACAAGCATCAGCAGATGGGGGAGGCCGACGCACGGGCCGGGCTGTCGAAGATGAGCGCGGACATCTGCAAGGCCGTCTTCAGGAAGATGGCGATCGAGGGCGAGGTGTTTTCCAAGGGGGTGTTCCGTAGCCTCAAGGCCGCCTACCTGCGGGAGGCGCTGGAGCTGATCGAGCACTACCAGAGCGACGCCATCACCAACGGGCTAAACCTGGATCGGGATGCGGAAGAACAGGCGGTGGAGTTGTTCGCCAGCAACCTGCTGAAGGCCGGGAAGGATTTCCTGGCCTATCCCATGGAGAGCCCGTACGTGCCGAGTTGGCGGCGAGTTCGTTCGGCGATCCCGGATTTTCTGCAGCGCCTGGAAGTGGCCGTTGAGGAAGACAATCGGGAGTGACCGATTGGCCGCCGAAAGGCTTCCAATCCCGGTTGCGGTCCAGGGGCTGCTTCAGGCAGTTCTATCCGAAACAACGATCCGCATAGTAGTTGTCCCCTTGCGACATCTGGATGAATTCGCAAGGTTCGTCTCCTACGGTCCAGGCGTCATGTCCTGGGGGCAACATCATGATGTCGCCTTTGCGAAAAGTCTCTTTCGAGCCGTCATCCATCAGGATTTCGATGGCACCGGAGATCACATACGCGACGTGCGGAAGCAGGCATGAATCCGTCCCAGCGTACTCCTTGAGGTCCACAGACCACTTGGCTCCGGGATTGAAGGTCACCTTGATGGCCGTGACTTCATCGAGCGTTACGACTTGTTTGGAGATCTTTCCGTGAACATCTGGTTCGGTGCCGTCGATATTCGCCTTCAGCATATTTGGCAGTGACATATCCTTTCTCCTTTTTGCGTGGAGGGTGTGATTTTCATTGTACTCTCATGGTGATCCGTACGCCCTACATTCGCCCAGATAAAACTCGATCAGGCCAATCATGGTAGAATTTTTCTATTGCTTCTACCCTCCACAGAATCATGAGCCTCAACATCAAGAACGAGGAAACCTGTCGGCTTGCGGGCGAACTGGCCCGGCTGATGGGCGAGACCAAGACCGGGGCGATTACCGTCGCGCTGGAGAAGTGCCTTGAGCGCGAACGGCGGCTACGTGACCGGGAAGTCCTGCTCCGGGATATCCGCGCCATCAGAAAGCGCTGTGCGCCTCTCCTGAGTCCGGGCCCGTCTGCGGTGGAACATGGCGATTTCCTGTACGACGAACAGGGGTTGCCCAAATGATCGTAGATGCTTCTGCGATCTTGGCGATTTTGCTTGATGAGCAGGATGCCGGGCGCTATGAGGAAGCTCTTGTATCGGCATGGCCTCGCCGGATGTCGGTGGTCGGATTTTTGGAGGCCGCTATCGTGGCCGAGAGCCGAGGTGGAGAAGCCATGGGGCGAGAACTCGATTATCTGGCTGACCGATTGGAGATGGAACAGGTGCCGGTTTCTCTGGAGCAAGCGCAGGCTGCCCGAGATGCCTGGCGCCGCTTCGGCAAAGGCCAGAGTCCGGCTCGCCTGAATTTCGGAGATTGCTTTGCGTATGCGTTGGCCAAGACCAGCGCAGAGCCCCTCTTGTTCAAGGGCGAGGATTTCACCCGGACCGACATTGAAGCAGCCTGACCGGGACCCCTGAAAAATGCGAGGGGGTCTCGAACGGGAATGAATGCTTCACGGCGATAAGTGTTCGCCTGGGTCCTGCCCTTCTGACGGCATTCTGGCGTAACACGTCCTGCTCGAATTGCTGTTGCGTCAAGCCATTGGCGAATTCCACTGCGTTGCACGCTGCAAGCAGCGTGTCAGCCAGATAGGACGGGTCATGCCGCATAGATTGTCTTTGTGGAACCCAAAATATTTTCTCGGCGTATCCAGTTCGGGCTTTTTCCCACTGCTACCTTCTCGACCAAGTCGACCGGGCGGCCAAGCATCCCGCTTAATTCTTCTTCCATTTGATCGAGGGCAAGAAATGACAGTTTTGCGTCCGGGCCGAATTTCACCAGCACATCGATATCGCTGTCGGGACCGAAGTCGTCGCGCAGCACGGAACCGAATAATGCCAATTCCGTGATCTGCCGACGTTCGCAAAAGGCGGCGATTTCACTGGGCGATATGCCCATACGTGCCTTAATGACTCGATCCTTCTCCATGAGCGAACCCATTCATTTCAGGGAAGTTTGATTCCCATTATAAGAGCCAGGTTGACAGGCATACAGAAACTATAATAATAGTCATTCTCATTACCACTACGCTTTGCAATGAAGAAGCTGGTTCTGGTCCTGTTGGGGGCCTTGACGATTCAGCCTGCCCTGATGGCGGCCGACCCGGTCACGCTGACGGTGTATTCCTCGCGCAAGGCGCATCTGATCGAGCCGGTGCTGGAGCTCTATACGAAACAGGCCGGCGTCCAGTTCAACCTGCATACCGGGAAGCCGGGCCCCATCCTTGAACGCCTGGCCGCGGCGGGCAAGAACGGCGGGGCCGACATTCTCCTGACGGTGGATGCCGGGAACCTCTGGCATGCGGCCGAACGCGGCTTGCTGGTGCCGGTCGACTCCGAGGCACTGATCCAATCCATCCCGGCCGCCTTGCGCGACCCGGAGAACCGCTGGTTCGGGTTCTCGAAAAGGGCGCGCACCTTGGCGTACAACACCGAGGAGATTTCTCCCGGCGACCTGTCCTCCTACGAGGGCCTGGCCGACCCGGAATGGCAGGGGCGGCTGTGCCTGCGCACGTCCAAGAAGGTCTACAACCAGTCGCTGGTCGCAGCCCTGATCGCGCACCACGGCGAAGAGGCGGCCGAAGAAATCGTGGGAGGCTGGGTGGCCAACCTTGCGGCCGAACCCTTTTCCAACGACACCAAGGCACTTCAGGCGGTTGCGATGGGGCAATGCGCGGTCACCATCGTCAACACCTACTACTACGGCCGCTTGATGCGCAAGGAGCCGGACCTCAAGCTGGCCCTGTTCTGGCCAAACCAGGACGCCCAGGGCGTCCACGTCAATATTTCCGGCGGCGGCCTCCTGGCGCTTTCCAGGCATCCCCAGGCGGCGCAGGCTTTTCTCGAATGGCTGGCGCAGCCTGAGGCCCAAGGCTTGTTTGCGGAACTCAACCTGGAATACCCGGTCCGGGAAGACCTCCCTCCAGCACCGGAAGTCCAGGCCTGGGGTGAATTCCGGGGAGACGCGCTGAACCTCGGCGAGGCGGGACGGTTGCAGGCGGAAGCCGTACGCCTGATGGACCGGGCCGGTTATCGCTGAGGACCCCCGCCCGTGACCGCGGCGGCCATTCTCTCTGATCGCTTCTGGTATTGGGGCAGCCGCTTGCTGGCGGCGGCCATCCTGGTCCCGCTGGTCGTAATTTTCGGGGCCTGGCTGGCCCCGACCACGGAAGTCTGGGGACACCTGGCGGCGACCGTGCTGCCGACGCTGCTCGGCAATACCCTGCTGCTGATCTTCGGTGTCGCGGCGGGCACTCTGATTCTCGGAGTCAGTCTGGCCTGGCTGGTCAGCACCTGCGAGTTCCCGGGAAGGCGCGGGTTCGACTGGGCGTTAATGCTGCCCTTTGCCCTGCCGACATACGTCATGGCATTCGTGTTTCTCGGGCTGCTGGATTTCCAAGGCCCAGTGCAGGGGCTGCTGCGGCAGGTGTTCGACCTGCCGGCGTCCTGGAGCATCGAGGCGCGGCATCCCGCCGGCGTCCTGGCGGTCATGGTGCTGGTGCTGTACCCCTACGTCTACCTGATGGCGCGGGTGGCGTTTCTGAAGCAGGGCCGGGCGGCACTGGAAGCGGCCCGGACGCTGGGCATGACGGCGTGGCAGAGCTTCTTCCGGGTGGCCCTGCCGATGGCGCGCCCGGCGATCATCGCCGGCGTCAGCCTGGCCGTGATGGAGGCGCTGGCCGATTTCGGCGCGGTCGCCGTGTTCAACTACGACACCTTCACCACGGCGATCTACAAGGCCTGGTTTGGCTTCTTCGACCTCAATGCCGCCAGCCAGCTGGCCTCCCTGCTGCTCACATTCGTCTTCGTGCTGCTGTACCTGGAGCGGTGCGGGCGCGGGCGCGCCCGGTTCGACGACAGCGGCAGTGCACCGGCCCTGGGCACCTATCGCCTGCGCGGCCTCCGCGCGGCGGCGGCAAGCGCATTCTGCGGCCTGATCCTGCTGCTGGCGTTCATCCTCCCGATGGTGCAGCTCCTGCTGTGGGCCCGGAGCTGGACCGGCGATCTGGACCTGGCCTACCTGTCGCTGCTGGGCAATACCCTGACCTTGGGCGCCATGGCGGCGGCGGCCACCACGGCGGGCGGCCTGGTTCTCGCTTATGCCCTGCGCCGTGACCCGAGCTGGCTGACCCGGGCCAGCGTGCGCATCGGCACTTTGGGCTACGCCATTCCCGGTTCGGTGCTGGCCGTGGCCGTGATGTGGTCGCTCGGCTGGATCGACCACCGGATCGCCGAAGGCTGGCGCTGGCTGACCGGAACCGAAGTTCCCTGGCTCTTGGTCGGCAGTGTGTTCAGCCTTATACTGGCCTACTTCGCCCGGTTTCTCGCACTGGCGTTCAATCCGATCGACAGCGCGCTGGAGCGGGTCCGGCCCAGCATGCGGGAAGCCGCACAATCGCTGGGCTTCACCGGCGTGGCGCTGGTCTGGCGGATTTACATCCCGATCCTGCGCCCCGGCCTGCTGACGGCGGCATTGTTGGTCCTGGTTGACGTGATGAAGGAAATGCCCGCGACCCTGCTGCTGCGCCCGTTCGGCTGGGACACGCTGGCGGTTCGGATTTACGGCCTGTCCTCGGAAGGTTTGTGGGAGCGGGCCGCGCTGCCGTCGGTGACGCTGGTGGCGGCGGGCTTGATCCCGGTGTTTCTTTTGACGATCCGCGGTCGACGCTGAGAGAGAATCATGGCACTTCTGGAAGTCGAGAAAATCTCCTGCGCCTATGGCGACAGCGCCGCCTTGAACGACTTTTCGTTCCAGGTCAAGCAGGGGGAGATTGCGGCCCTGCTGGGGCCGTCCGGCGGCGGCAAGACGACCACGCTGCGCGCCATCCTGGGCTTCGAGCCGATCCGGGGAGGAGAGATCCGCATCGCGGGCGAGGTCATGTCCCGGCCAGGCTTCAGCATCCCGCCGGAGCGCCGGCCGGTCGGCATGGTGTTCCAGGACCGCGCCTTGTTTCCGCACCTGACGGTGGAACAGAACATCGCCATCGGGGTTCGCCGAGAACCGAAAGTCGACCAGGACCGGATTGTCCGGGACCTGCTGGAAGTGGTCGGCTTGGAGCACTGCATCTCCCGTTTCCCGCACGAGTTGTCCGGCGGCCAGCAGGAGCGGGTGGCCTTGGCCCGGGCGCTGGCTCCGCAGCCGCGCCTGCTGTTGCTCGATGAACCGTTCGCCAGCCTCGATATCGAGCTGCGCGAACGGCTGAGCTTCGAGGTTCGCAACATCCTCAAGGAAACTGGCTCCACGGCAGTCGTCGTGACGCATTACCAGGATGAGGCCTTCGCCATGGGCGACCAGGTCGGGGTCGTCAAGGATGGCGCCATCCTGCAGTGGGACACGCCGTTCAACATCTACCACCGCCCGGTTTCCCGCCCGGTCGCGAGTCTGATCGGCCGGGGGGTTTTCATCGAGGGCATCCTGCGCGAGGCGGGCGCCTTCGACACCGAGATCGGCCGGGTCCGGGGCGAACATCACGCCTACCCCCATCCCCCGGGAACGCGCATGGACATCCTGCTGCGCCCGGACGACGTGCTGATCGACCCGGAGGGGGCGATTTCCGCGACGGTGATTGAAAAAGCCTTCAAGGGCGATGACACTCTGTACACGTTGCGGCTGCCGTCCGGTACTCGGCTGCTGGCGCTGGCTTCCAGCCACAGGGACCTGGATCTCGGCGAGGCCACCCGGCTGGGCCTTGACCTGGAACACTTGGTGGCGTTCCCCCGGTCATCGGACAGATAAAGTTATAATGTTACAGAGATTCTCGCCCGGGCCGATCATGCCCGCGCGGTGACCCGCAATGACCGCTTCTTTCTCGCCGCCGACCTCCCCGCATGACCATCAGTCCTGTGTTGCAGACGCTTTGCGGCATGCCGAGGCGGTTTGCCAAAGCGGCAACAAGCGGTTGACCGAAAACCGGCGGGCGGTTTTGGAGTTGCTGCTCGACAGCCACTGCGCCCTGGGCGCCTACGAGATCCTCAGGCGTTTCGACTGGGGTGGGCGGGCCCGGGCTCCGGTCCAGGTCTACCGGGCACTTGAATTCCTGGAGACCATGGGGTTGGTGCACCGTGTCGCCAGCAACAATGCCTATGTCGCTTGTTACCGGCTCGACGAACGGCATGGCGCCGTGCTGTTCGTATGCAAGGCCTGCGGCGTGGTCATGGAGCGCGAAGCGCTCAAGCTAGGGTCCATGATGGATCAACTGGCCCGGCAATCCGGTTTCGCGATCCACGCCCGGCTACTGGAAGCGGTCGGGTATTGCCCGAATTGTGTCGAGGAGGTGGACCATGCCGGCGCATGATTCGGGCACTCCCCTGGTTCGTGTCAGTTCTGTCGGTGTGCATCGGGGCGGACGCTGGATTATCCACGACGTCAGCCTCGAAATCCGCCCGGGCGAAGTGGTGACCGTGGTCGGCCCCAACGGGGCCGGCAAGAGTACCCTGCTCAAGACCCTGCTGGGGCTGTACCGCCCGGATACGGGTCGCGTCACCCGGTTGCCTGGGCTCAAGGTCGGTTATGTGCCGCCGACCGACCCGGTTCAGTTCGACCTGCCGCTGACGGTGCGGCGCCTGATGACGCTGACATCTCCCCGGCCCGCGGGCGCCATCGCAGACGCCTTGCGGGAAACCGGTGTCGACCATCTGTCTCGCTCCCAGGTGAACGAACTCTCGCACGGCGAATTCCAGCGCGTCATGCTGGCCCGGGCGTTGTCGCGCGACCCCGACCTCCTGGTCATGGACGAGCCGTTGCGCGGCATTGACTTCTCCAGTGAGGCGGCGCTGTACCAGTTGATCTCGGAAGTCGTCGAGCACCGGGGTTGTGCGGCATTGATGACCAGCCACGACCTGCATTACGTGATGAGCCGGACCGACCGGGTCGTCTGCATGAATGGGACGATCCGCTGCATGGGGGCACCGGAGGACACGGTGGACCACCCGGAGTTTCACCAGCTGTTTGGCACCCGTGCTGAAGCCTACCGGCATGTCCGCCACCAGTGCCACGGCGAGCCGCGGAACACCTGAGCCCCTGTGCTGGACGATTTTTTCTTTCGCGCCTTGCTGGCGACCTTGGCGGTTGCGGCGGTGGCCGGGCCGACCGGCTGCGTGATCCTGTGGCAGCGCAAGGCCTATTTTGGCGACACCATGGCGCACTCCGCGTTGCTCGGCGTGGTGCTTGGCGTGATTCTCGGCCTCAATCCGGAGGCCGGCGTGTTTGGCGTCGCATTCCTGGTGGCGGCCGCCGTGGTGCTGCTGCAGCGGGTGTCGCGCCTGCCGGGCGACACGATCCTCGGGGTGTTGGCGCACTCGACCCTGGCCATCGGCCTCGTTGCCTTGGCCCTGACGGACAATTACCGGCAGTATGAACTGACCGCCTACCTGTTCGGAGACGTGCTGGCGGTGGGTCGGGAGGAGCTGGTGCTGATCGGGTTGGGCGGAGTGTTTGGCCTGGTGGTGCTGGCGGTGATCTGGCGCCCGTTGGTGGCGGCCACCCTGCACGAGGGCCTGGCGGCAGCCGAAGGCGCGAAGCCCTTGCGCAACCAGTTGCTTTACATGGCCCTGGTGGCCGCCGTGGTGGCCGTGGGCATGCAGGTGGTGGGGGCCTTGCTGGTCGTCGCCCTGATGATCGTTCCGGCCGCGGCGGCGCGCACCCTGGCGCGGACCCCGGAGCAAATGGCGCTGATCGCGGTGCTGGTCGCAACGCTGTCCGGTGTGCTGGGCCTGTACGGTTCCTTTTGGCTCGACACCCCGGCCGGGCCGACCATCGTCACGGTGGCGGCGTTCCTCTTCCTGGGATGCCTGGTGCTCGACGCCGGGGCGCAGCGGCTGGGGCGGAGCCGGGGCGTCAGGCGTGGCGCTGCTCGTGCCCCAGGAGACGACGTTTAATCTCCAGGAGTTCGGCCCCTTTCTCCGGAATCAACGGCCCGCCGTAGCCTCCCAGGCCATTTTTCGCGACCACGCGGTGGCAGGGCACGACGACGCACAGCGGGTTGCGGCCATTGGCCGTGCCGACCGAACGCGGCCCGCCGCCGGTCTTCCCGGCGATCTCGCTGTACGTCCGGGTCTGCCCGTAGGGAATGTCCAGGAGCGCGTGCCACACCTTGCGCCGGTATTCGGTGATCGGGCTGTCCGGGGCCAGGGGCGCGAGCGGAAGCTCGAAGGTCTTGCGCGTGCCGTCGAAATACTCGCGGAGTTGCTGTGCCGCGGTGCGGGTCAGGGCATTCGGGAGTTCCGGACACCGCGTCCGGGGATCCAGGTTGAAGAAAATGGCGACCACGCCCTGCCGGGCGGCATGGATCTCCAGAGGCGCGTCCAGGGGCGTGTCGATGCTTTGGAAGCCCACGCAGCCCGACATGGACACGGGGTTATCCGCCGAGTTTTTCCTGGATGCGGGCGGCCTTTCCGGTGCGGCCGCGGAGGTAATACAGTTTCGCGCGGCGTACCTTGCCGCGGCGCTTGACGTTGATCGAATCGATCAGCGGGCTGTGCATCTGGAACACGCGCTCCACGCCTTCGCCGTGCGAGATCTTTCGTACCGTGAACGAAGAGTTCAGGCCGCGGTTGCGGCGGGCGATCACGACGCCTTCGAACACCTGCAGACGCTCGCGCTCGCCTTCCCGGACCTTGACCGAGACCGCGACCGTGTCGCCTGGGGCGAATTTGAGTTCCGCCAGGTCTTGGCGGATTTGGTCTTTTTCCAGTTGTTCAATCGTCGCGCTCACGGTCCTTGTCCTCAGAGGTTGCGTCCAAATAGTCATCCAGCAATGCCTGGTCTTCCGCCGACAGGGCGGCACGCCCAAGCAAATCCGGGCGGCGTCGATAGGTGCGTCCGAGCATTTCACGCCGCCGCCAGCGTTCTATTTTGCCATGATCGCCGCTTAAAAGCACCTCCGGCACACGCAGGCCGTCGATTTCTTCCGGCCGGGTGTAGTGCGGACAGTCCAGCAGCCCCTGGCTGAATGAGTCCTGCCCCGCCGATTCGGCGCAGCCGAGAACACCCGGCAGCAAGCGGGCCACGGCATCAATCACCACGGCGGCGGCCAGTTCGCCGCCGGATAGCACGTAGTCGCCGACCGACCATTCGGCATCCGTTCGCTGCCGCAGGAAACGCTCGTCGATTCCTTCATAGCGCCCGGCGATCAGGATCAAGCCGTGTTCTTCTGCGGTCTCTTGCGCCCGTGCTTGGGTGAAGGGGGCGCCCTGCGGGGTCAGCGCGACCGTGCGGGCTTCCGGGTTCGCCTGGCGGGCCGCTTCGTGCGCCCGCGCCAGCGGCTCGTACTGCATGACCATGCCGGGCCCGCCGCCATAGGGGCGATCATCGACGGTGCGATGCGGGTCGGTGGTGAAGTCACGCGGGCTGATGCAGTGGACTTCCAGAATTCCCCGGGTGCAGGCCCGGCCGATCACCCCTTCGGAGACGACGGCCTCGACAATTCCCGGGAACAGTGCGACGACATCGAAGCGCATGCGATCACTCCCGTACGCCGTCCCATTGCAGGTCGATCCGGCCTTGCGACAGGTCGATCTGGAGTATGGTCTTGCCGGGTGCGTAGGGGATGAGGTATTCCTGCTCCCCGCGGATGAGCAGGACGTCGTGGGCCGCCGTCTCCAGGATCTGGTCGACGGTCCCCAGCGCTTCGCCCCGCTGGTCGAACGCAGCCAGCCCCAGCAGTTGGCGATGGTAGTATTCGTCGTTCTGCAGGATCGGGAACTGGGCCGAATCGACCCAGATTTCCTGGTTGCGGAGCGCCTCTGCCTGATCGCGGTCGTCCACGCCGTGAAGTTTTGCGATCAGCCCCCGCTGCGTGCGCCGGCCGGATTCCAAGTCGTAACTGGCGCGGCTTCCGTCGGGCCGCAGTTGCCACGGACCATAGCGGAGGAGGTTGTCGATGGGGCGGGTGTACGAATACACCTTGATCCAGCCCCGCACGCCGTAGACGCCACTGACGTGACCGCACAGCACATAGGAGAGCGCCGCGGAACCGGAGGGGTCCGTGGCGGAGGGGGTGTCCAGAGGGAGGGCCTCAGGCGGCTTGCAGCTTGGCGTGTTTGCGGACCAGCTGCGCCGCACGGTCGGAAAGTTTTGCGCCCTGCTGCACCCAGTGTTGTACGCGCGCCTGGTCGATGCGTAACTCTTCTTCCTTGCCGGTGGCGATGGGATTGAAGAAGCCCAGGCGCTCAATGTACCCGCTGTCACGGGGTTTGCGCGAATCGGTGACGACCAAGTGGTAGAAGGGGCGCTTCTTGGCGCCCGATCGGGATAGACGGATGGTGACCAAAAGTTGCTCCGAAGAGTTGTCTACAGGTTGCGGGGTGCGCATTCTAGCAGAATTTGACCCTGCCACACCCACTTGCACGGGTTCAGGGCATATGGGAACGCAGCTTGCTTGACGATCGCGACCTAATATACGGGATCGGGTTCTCCAGGGAATTTTCCGCGCACCTCTCCCAGGTTCTCATCTCCCCCGTTCGGCCCGCACTCCCAGCAGAGCCCGTGGCGCCCGCCCAAAAACCAGGCATACGTGATGAATCGGCTCGCCTCGACCCCGGGATTTCTCCCT
Organism: uncultured candidatus Poriferisulfidus sp.; assembly: GCA_965214545.1. Lineage (GTDB taxonomy): Bacteria > Pseudomonadota > Gammaproteobacteria > Poriferisulfidales > Poriferisulfidaceae > Poriferisulfidus. The sequence goes on from OZ243950.1 coordinate 1,337,891, forward strand.
GTAGCCCTGCCCCAACCACAGGTGGGTCATTCGCGACTCACCAGAGATTCCTGGAACTGCGGGTCAATCAGGATCCAGAATCAAACCCTCAAAGCTTAATGTCGTGGGCAAATAAAACCCATATAAGTACATGCCGCTCGCAGCTTCGTATTGAGGACTCGTCAGGACCACCTCCAATGTCTCGCCATCGCCTTCGTCAAGGTCATCTTCGAATAAATTTACGTTGATCGTTGCAGTCGTTGCCGAGCCTTCCGGGAAAACGATCTTGCCTGTTTTTCCGTCAGGGACACTGTAGTCCCCTCCAATTTTCGCCGTCCCGTCATTCACGCTGTACGAATAACGAACTTTTTCCGAATAATTGTAACCAGTGTTTGTCGTTGGCTTGGTTATCTCGAACGCCATGGTGTTGCCTTCGTATTCTTTTACATCACTGCCGTATGCGGGGCTCCCGGATGCGTAGACAGCCGCTGTAAGCGCAAGGAACATGAATGTCACTGACTTAAACATGTTCGACCTCCTTTCTTCTGTTAATCGATGAACAGGACGAAGTCACTGCAATGCCACGATCTGATTCTAACCGATTTGGTGGGCCCGGCATACAAGCCGGTATACAAGCCCTTCTTAATGCGCTAGAATCCGCCTCAGCCCCACCGAGGTTTTCGTGCCTCGGCCCGACGCCAGCCACTAATGCTGGCGTTTTTTATGCGGCAATGTTTTTATACAACACTGTCCGTATTAAGCGACGTTCCCCGTGCCAGGAACAGGCCTGCCTCCCACAAGAGGTTTCGGCTATCTGTAGAGGAACATTGCAGGAACAAAGGCCAGAAAGGCTGAAGCCGCCCCGAAAGACGGCTTCGTTACTCCTTCTACGCATGGTAGATGAGCTGATCACATTGTCGCATTAGGCTGGGAAAACTCAAGTGTATTGTGAATCGACACTGTAATCAGGTTCACTAGAAAATCACGTTTTTGGATCCGAATGGTGGGCCCGGCAGGATTCGAACCTGCGACCAAAGGATTATGAGTCCCCTGCTCTAACCAACTGAGCTACAGGCCCACGGATGGCGTTGGAATCCAGGGCCCCGGTCATTCCCGGTCGAGGAAACTGCGCAGTAGCTCGGAACGGCTGGGATGACGCAGTTTGCGCAGGGCCTTGGACTCGATCTGTCGTATTCGTTCACGCGTCACCTCGAACTGTTTTCCGACCTCCTCCAGAGTGTGATCCTGATTCAGGTCGATGCCGAAGCGCATGCGCAGCACTTTCGACTCGCGCGGCGACAGCGTGCCCAGCGCTTCGCGGATGGCTTTGGCGACCGCCGCCCGGGTGGTGGCGTCTTCCGGCAGTTCCTGCGAGGTGTCTTCCAGCCGGTCCCCGATGTGCAGGTCGTCGTCGTCGCCGACCGGAGTCTCAATGGAGATCGGGTCGCGGGCGATGCTTTGCACGCGGCGCACCTTGTTCTCGGCCAGTTCCATCCGGTCCGCCAGTTCCGCCGCGGTTGGCTCCCGCCCCTGTTCCTGCATGATCTGCCGGGAGATGCGATTGACCTTGTTGATGGTTTCCGTCATGTGGACCGGCACCCGGATCGTGCGCGCCTGGTCGGCGATGGACCGGGTAATGGCCTGGCGAATCCACCAGGTTGCGTAGGTGGAGAACTTGAACCCGCGCCGGTACTCGAACTTGTCGACTGCCTTCATCAGGCCGATATTGCCTTCCTCGATCAAGTCCAGGAAGTGCAGGCCGCGGTTGGTGTATTTCTTGGCGATCGAGATGACCAGCCGGAGGTTGGCCTCGACCATTTCGTCTTTGGCCTTCTGTGCCTTCTCGTCGGCGATGCGCAGGTCTTTGACGAGAGACTTGATGACCGACAGTTTCAGGAAATTCGAGTCTTCCAGCGCCGCCAGTTTTTTCTGGTGGGTCTCAATCTGTTTGCGGACCTTGCGCAGGTTCTCCTTGTACGAGATCTGGCGGCGCAGACAGTTGCCGATCCAAGCCGGCTTGGAGGCGTTCTTCAGGAAGTCCTTCTCGAAGTCCTCCGCGGGCATGCCGGCGTCGAGGCAGAGCTCGCGGATGTTGGTTTCTTCCTGCTGGGCGGCATGGCCCATGCGTTGCACGATTGCGCGCAATTCACCAATGATGCTGGGCGGCAGGCGGAACACGACGAGGTAGTCGGCCACTTCCTGGCGGCGGCGCTGATAGGCGTTCGGGTTGCGCCGGACATTGCTGTTCATGGCGCGCTTGTGGCGGTTGGCCAGTTCGCGGAAACGGGTTTGCACCTGACGCTTGGTGGGGGAGCGGTCTTTCTTGCTGTCCTTGTTGATTTCGACCTTCTCCGGCTGGATCCGGGGGTCCTCGAAGCCGAGCACCAGGTCGGCGATCTTGAGTTTTTTCTGCTTGAATTCCTCGTATTTCTCCAGCATTTTCTGGATGACCTGCGGGCACTGCGCCATGGCAATGATGGCTTTGCTCTCGTTGGTTTCGATGCGTTTCGCAATATCGATTTCCTGGGCCCGGGTCAACAGGCTGACGGCGCCCATCGCGCGCATGTACATGCGGATGGGATCCGAGGTATGCGAGTCGTCGGGATCGGGTGTCGTGTTTTCCGGTGATTCCGGGTCTTTCCCTTCGACCTTCTCGTCATCCCCCATGAGGTCGCTTTCCTCGTCGGGGTCCTGCTCCATGATCTCGATTCCCATGTCGGAGAGGGTTTCGACCATCAGGGAGATCGCTTCGTCATCGTGCTCGTCGGACAGATGCTTGTGGATCTCGGTCAGCGTCAGGTGCCCTTTTTCGCGCCCGTGCGCGATCAGTTCTTCAAGGGTCGTGTCTGGGTCGGCCGGGGCCGTCGGGGTTTTGCTCATGGGAAAGAATAAACGGGACGGAACCTCTTATTATACGGGTCTTTGGAGATCAGGCCCGGGATTTCGGGCGCATCACGGTTTTGCGTGGAATCCGATTTTCGGATTTGCTACCACTACTGTCCAAGGAAAGTGACTTGGGAGCACTTTAACTCATTGATAGTATTGTCATAAAGGGGGAATATTAGGAGTTTCTGATTTGAATCTGACGCGAGAATAGGGGACCTGTTTTCCTCTGGAGGTCCGGCATGCATACCGGGAGTCTGATTTTCTCGCAACTGATGAACCACCTGCCGATGCACGTGTTCCACGATTGCGTCGCCCGCCATCAAGGTAACCGCTACATCAAGAGTTTCCCCTGTTCCAGCCAGTTTTACTGCATGGTGTTCGCGCAACTGACCCACCGGGAAAGCTTGCGCAACATCGAGGTGTGCCTGCGTGCGCAAGGCAACAAGGTGTATCACATGGGGATCCGAGGTTCTGTCTCCCGGGCCACCCTGGCCCATGCCAACCAGAAGCGGGATTGGCGTATCTACGCCGAGTTCGGGCAGGAACTGATCCGCATCGCCCGGCAGCTGTACGCCGACGAAGACCTGGGCCTGGAGTTGAGCAGCCCCGTTTTTGCCTTGGACTCTTCCACCATCGATTTGAGTTTGTCGATGTTCCCCTGGGCCTGGTTCCGCAAGACCAAGTCGGCGGTCAAGCTGCACACCCTGCTGGACTTGCAGGGTTCGATTCCCGCCTTTATCCATGTGACGCATGGCAAAGTCGGCGATGTGAAAGTCCTCGATCTGCTGCTGCTGGAACCCGGTGCCTTCTATGTGATGGACCGGGCGTACCTCGACTTCCAGCGCCTGTGTGCCCTAGACCGGGCCGGCAGCTTCTACATCATTCGGGCTAAGAAGAACACCTGCTTCCGGAGGCGTTACTCCCGACCGGTCGACGAGACTCAGGGCGTCCTCTGCGACCAGACCATCGTCCTGACCGGCACCAAGACTTCCGAGCACTACCCGCAACCCCTGCGTCGGGTCAAGTATAGAGATCCCGAAACCGGGAAAGTGTTCAACTTCCTGACCCACAACTTTGCGATCGCTCCGGCGACGGTAGCCGAGCTGTATCGTCACCGCTGGGCGGTGGAATTGTTCTTCAAGTGGATCAAACAGCATCTTCGCATCAAGTCGTTCTTCGGCACCACGGAGAATGCGGTGAAGACGCAGATATGGATCGCGATTTCGACGTATGTGCAGGTGGCGATTGTCCGCAAACGGCTTGGAATTGAGGCGGATCTTTACACCATCCTACAGATTTTGAGCCTGAGCCTGTTCGAGAAAACCCCGCTGTTACAACTACTTACCAAACCGCCACCCCGGACGGACGATCCAGCCCCTTCTAACCAGTTGATTCTCTTATGAAATTTAATTGGACAGTAGTGATTTGCTACAGTAACCGATCATGTACAAGTTTAACTCCTCCCGCTACCGCCGGTATCCGAACCCGGGCCAAACGGAGCAGTTCCGGCGGCTGTAGAGCATCATGAAGTCCCTTGGACCGGCATTCACGCGTGGCCTGACCGCGGCGGTGAGCCTGTGGCTGTGTGCGCCGGCGGCCTGGGCGGGCACTTACGAGCTGGTGATTGGCGAGACGACGCTGGACGCATCTGGCACCGAGCGCCCGGGGTTGGCCATCAACGGGTCGATCCCGGCTCCGACCCTGCGCTTTTACGAGGGCGAGGAATTGACCCTCCATGTCACCAATACGCTTGACGTGGAGAGCTCGATCCACTGGCACGGCTTGATCGTGCCGTACGAGATGGATGGCGTGCCGGGGCTGAGCTTCGATGGCATCGGGCCGGGCACGACCCACACCTACCGGTTCCCGGCCCAGCAGAGTGGCACCTACTGGTACCACAGCCATTCCGGGCTGCAGGAGCAGGCAGGACTGTACGGCGCGATCATCATCGACCCCCGGGAGCCGGAGCCTTATGCCTTCGACCGGGAATACGTCGTGGTGCTGTCCGACTGGCACGACAGCCCTCCGAAGACGATCCTGGCTAACCTGGTGCGGCAGCCGGACTATTACAACCAGCGCCGGCAGACCGTGGCGACGCTCCTCGATGATGTCAGGGAGAAGGGCTTCCGCGCGGCGCTTGCAAACCGTCTGGCTTGGGCCGAGATGCGCATGACGCCGACCGACATTTCGGATGTCAGTGGATACACCTTTCTGGTCAACGGCAAGAGTCCCGCACAGAACTGGACCGGATTGTTCGCGCCTGAGGAGCGCGTGCGGTTGCGCTTCATCAACGCCGCCGCGATGACGTTTTTCGATGTCCGGATCCCCGGGCTCCAGATGACCGTGGTCCAGGCCGACGGCAACAATGTGCAGCCGGTCGTGATTGACGAGTTTCGTATTGCGGTGGCCGAGACGTATGACGTGATCGTCGAGCCGAAGGAGGACCGGGCTTACACGCTGTTCGCGGAATCCATGGCCCGCACGGGATTCGCCCGCGGGACCCTGGCCCCCCGGGAAGGGCTTGAGGCGGCGGTGCCGCCGACCCGGGAGCCGCCGCTGCTTACCATGGCAGACATGGGCCATGGAGAGGGGGATCACGGGCATGGGGATCACGGCACGATGCAGCCGGACGACATGGCCGAGGCAGAGCACCATGAGGGGCACCACGACGGCCATCCTGAAATGCATCATGAGGGGCACCATGAAACGCCGCAAGAGGCGATCGAGACGGCGGACCCTTTTTATGCGCCGGGGAGCGGCCTTGCGCCCCGCGCCGCCGATGGAGGGCGCTTCCTGTCCTACGCGGATCTCCGAGCCCGCGACCCGCGCTATCCGCTCCGCCCGGCCGACCGCGAGATCGAAGTGCGGCTGACCGGCAACATGGAGCGTTATTTCTGGTCGATGAACGAGCAGATCTACCCGAAGGCCGAGCCCATCCGCCTGCGTCTCGGGGAGCGCGTCCGCTTCAAGTTCGTCAACGAGACCATGATGACGCATCCGATGCATTTGCACGGCATGTGGACCATTCTGGATGTCGGGGCCGGGCAGTGGAATCCGGTCAAGCACACGGTCAGCATTGCGCCCGCCACTACGGTCTACGCCGATATCGAGGCCGATGCGCCGGGACGGTGGGCCTTTCACTGCCACTTGATGTACCACATGGCGACCGGGATGTTCCGCGAGGTCGTGGTCGAGGATGACTCCGCAGTCACCCGGGCCGATTAAGCCGCGGGCCGCACGGTCCGGGGCGGGGCGCATCCTTTTGGGCGCGGCGCTGGCGTTCGCCGGGCTGATGGCCGCCCCGGCCCACGGTGCGGGGGCGAAGGAGCAGCAATTCTCCTCCTTCCAGCTGAACCAGAACGAAATCCGTTTCGGTGCGCACGCAGGCTATACTTGGGAAGCCACCGCTTGGGTCGGCACCCACACCGACAAGCTGTATCTCAAGGCGGACGGCGAGCGGGAATCCGGCGAGGGCTTGGAGGCGGGCGAGGTACAGGTTCTGTACAGCCGGCAGGTCTCCGACTTCTTTGATGTCCAGGCGGGCCTGCGCCATGACTTCCATCCTGACCCGACCCGTACCTATGCGGTGTTCGGCCTGAGCGGTTTGGCGCCGTATCACATCGAGGTCGGCGCGACGCTTTATTTCAGCGACCGGGCGGATGTCTCGGCCCAGTTTGAGGCGGAGCACGACTTGCTGATCACCCAGCGCTGGGTGTTGCAGTCATTGATCGAGATTGATTTTTCGGCCCAGGCGGTAGACGAACTCGGCCTGGCGGCGGGGCCGACCGGTCTTGAGTTGGGTTTCCGGCTTCGCTATGAGATTGCGCGAGAGTTCGCGCCTTATATTGGTCTCGTCTACGAGCGCGACCTGTTTGCGACTGAGCGGATTGCGGTGGAACACGGCGAAGATCCCCGGCTGTGGGCTCTGGTCGCGGGCCTCAGGCTTTTTTTCTGATCCCGGGGCGGCCTATGTTAAACTTGCCCGCCCATTCCCCGGTAGCTCAGTTGGCAGAGCGGGTGGCTGTTAACCACTAGGTCGGCGGTTCGAGCCCGTCCCGGGGAGCCACTTTCCCCTGTCGCATCCGGTAGTCTTCCCCTGATGGAGAGGGAAGGCGCGCCCTTTCAATTCGCCGCTACAGCTGTTCCAGCCATGCCTTGAATTCTTCGCCGAGGTCTTTGCGGCGCAGGGCGTATTCCACGGAGGCCTGGAGATAGCCAAGCTTGCTTCCGCAATCGTAGCGTTTTCCGTCGAACTGGAACGCCTGGACCTTCTCCTTTTGCAACTGGAGGGCAATGGCGTCGGTCAGCTGGATCTCGTCGCCGGCACCGGGCGCGGTTTTGTGCAGGTATCCGAAGATCTCCGGGGTGAAGACGTAGCGCCCGACCACGCCCAGGTCGGACGGCGCCTCGCTGGCGGGGGGTTTTTCCACGATGCCGTTCAGCGTCCACAGCCGCTCGTCGACGTGCTTGCCCGAAATTACGCCGTAGTGAGAGATCTGCTCCGGCGGGACGTGTTCCACCGCAATCACGCTGGCCCCGAATCGCTCGAACACGCCGACCATCTGTTTCAGGCAGGGGGCGTCCCCGCCGTCGATCAGGTCGTCCGCCAGGATGACAGCAAACGGCTCATTGCCGATGACCGGTTCCGCGCACAGCACGGCATGGCCGAGTCCGAGCGCCTGGCGCTGGCGCAAGTAGATGCAGGTGACGCCTTCGGGAGTAACTTTCCGCACCTGTTCGAGTTGCTCGGTCTTGCCGCCGGCCTCCAGTTCTGCTTCCAGCTCGTAGGCCATGTCGAAATGGTCCGGGATCGAGCGCTTGTTGCGCCCGGTGATGAAAATGAGCTGGTCGATGCCGGCGGCCACGGCTTCCTCCACCGCGTACTGGATCAGCGGCTTGTCCACGATCGGCAAGGTCTCCTTGGGCACCGCCTTGGTGGCGGGCAGGAACCGTGTACCGAGCCCGGCAACTGGAAACACCGCTTTGCGAATGCGCGGGGTCATCAAATGAAAAGATCGTGAAGTGGGATACCTATTGTACCGGGCACCTGTCCGTGTCCCGTTTTTGTGCAGGGTGCTTCAGAGATCGGCCGGGCTTTCGGAGTAAATGTGAGTGTTCCTGCGGTGACGGATTTTCCCACCAATCTGACGGGTGAGGCTGGTAAAATCAGGCAGGCTCACTTAATCGGGACTTCTGCGTAGTCCTGCGTAAGTATGCGCTCTCAATTTATCCGACCGGAACTATCGTGCACAGCATCGACGACTTGCTGAAAATCATGCGCGACTTGCGGGATCCCGACCGTGGCTGCCCGTGGGACTTGCGCCAAGACTTCAGAACGATTGCGCCCTACACGGTGGAAGAAGCCTACGAGGTGGCGGATGCCATCGAGCGGGAAGCCTGGGATGAGTTGCGTGGCGAGCTCGGGGACCTGCTGCTGCAAGTGGTGTATCACGCGCAAATGGCCGAGGAGCGGGACCTGTTCCGTTTCGCCGACGTGGTGGAGGCGATCTGCGCCAAGATGGTTGAGCGGCACCCGCATGTCTTCGGGGAGGCGGGCCGGCGCAGCGAGGAGGAGATCAAGGAGGATTGGGAGAGGCGAAAGCATCGCGAGCGGGCCGAATCCGGGACCTTGGGCGTGCTGGGGGGCGTGCCGAAGGCGCAGCCGGCGCTGATGCGGGCGTTCAAGCTCCAGAAGCGCGCCGCCCGGGTGGGGTTCGACTGGGAAGAGGCCTCCCAGGTGGAAGACAAGATCGAGGAAGAGTTGCGCGAATTGCGCGAGGCGCGGACAGCGGATGAGCGGGCGGCGGAGATCGGAGACCTGTTATTCACCCTGGTGAACTACGCGCGCCACTGCGGCTTGCGCCCGGAGGAAACCCTGCACCGCACCTGTGTGCGGTTCACGAAACGTTTCGAATCCATGGAGGCGCGCCTGCGGGAATGCGGCGAGGCGGCCGAGGCGGTGTCTGCCGAACGTTGGGAGGAATTGTGGGAGGAGGCGAAGCGCGCCGAATCCTAGGCGGCCTCCAGCCGCATTGAAAAATCGATCGCCTGGATGTCCTTGGTCAGGGTGCCGAGAGAAATGCGTGCCGCGCCGGCGGCTGCGTAGTCGGCCAGGTTCGACTCGGTGACCCCGCCGGAGATTTCCAGCGGGATGTCCGGGCAGGCGGCCGCCGCGGACCGCGCCTGTTCCGGGCTGAAATTGTCCAGCAGGATGACGTCCGGGCGCGCCGCGCGGATGTGCTCAAGTTGTTCCAGGTTCTCGACTTCCACGATCACCGGCGTGCCCGGATGCCGGGCGCGCGCCGTGCGGAGGGCGGCCTCCAGGTCGGGAAGCAGGGCCCAGTGGTTTTCCTTGATCAGGATGGCCTCCGCCAGGTTCGAGCGGTGGGGCGTGCCGCCGCCGCAGTGCACCGCGTATTTCTGCGCGTGGCGCAGGCCGGGAAGTGTCTTGCGGGTGTCCAGCAGCATGCAGGGGGTGGAATCCAGCGCCTGCACGAACCGGCGGGTGCGGCTGGCGGTCGCCGACAGGAGTTGCAGGAAGTTGAGCGCCGTGCGTTCGCCCTGGAGCAGGGCCCGGCCCGGCCCCTGAAGGACGCAGACGACGGACTCGGCCTCGACCCGGTCGCCGTCTTCGGCCTGCCAGTCGAGGGTAATGGAGGGGTCCAGCTGGTGGAACACCTCGACGGCCCAAGGGGTGCCGCACAGCACGGCCTGCTGCCGGCAGAGGATCGTCGCGCGCGCCGGCTGCTCGGGGACTAGCCCGGCGGTCCGGTCGTCGGTCGCCGTGTCCTCCCGCAAGGCCCGAGCGACGTCCTCGCGAACTGTGCCCGGATTCGGGGTCACGGCCTATCCGTCGTTGTGTTCCCGGGTCAGCCGGAAGATCACGCCGGACAGCAGCAGCATCGCGATCAGGTTCGGCCATGCCATCAGCGCGTTGAGCGTGTCGGACAGCAGCCACAGTTCACTCAGCTCGAAGGTCGAGCCGACGAACAGGGCCACGATCCAAAGGATTCGGTACGGGAACAGCACCCATCGCCCGACCAGGAACTGGATGCAGCGTTCACCGTAGAAGCTCCAGCCGAGCACGGTGGTGAACGCAAACACCGCGGCCGCAACCGCGACGATGGTCCCGCCGACCGTGGTCAGGCTGTGGCTGAACGCCTGGGTGGTCAGGGTCGCGCCGCTGGCCCCGGTGGTCCATTCTCCGCTGACGATGATGACTAGGGCGGTCATGGTGCAGATGATCAGGGTGTCGATGAAGGTGCCGAGCATGGCGATCCGGCCCTGGCGGACCGGGCTTGCGTTCTGCGCCGAGGCGTGCGCGATGGCTGCGCTGCCGAGGCCGGCCTCGTTGGAGAAGATGCCGCGGGCGATGCCGAACTGGATGGCCATCATGACGGCGGTGCCGGCGAATCCGCCGACGGCTGCGTGGCCGGTGAAGGCCGATTCGATGATCAGGGCGAAAGCTGCCGGGACTTCGGTGGCGTTCATCAGGATGACGATCAGCGCACAGCTGACGTAGGCGGCGGCCATCAGGGGCACCAGGCGTGCCGCGACCGCGGCGATCCGCTTGATTCCGCCGAGGATGACGATGCCGGCCAACACGGCGATGACGATGCCGGTGATGTGTTCAGGGACGCTGAATTCGGAGTGCAGGGCGTCGGCGACCGAGTTGGACTGCACCATGTTGCCGATGCCGAAGGCCGCGATGGTGGCGAACAAGGCGAACAGCATGGCCAGCCAGGTCCAGTTCTGGCCCAGGCCTTTTTGGATGTAGTACATCGGCCCGCCGTGGAATTCGCCTTCCGGGGTTTCCTCGCGGAATTCAACCGCCAGCACGGCTTCGCCGTATTTCGTGGCCATGCCGAACAGGGCCATGACCCACATCCAGAAGATGGCGCCCGGCCCGCCCATCGCAATGGCGGTGGCCACGCCGGCGATGTTCCCGGTTCCGACGGTGGCCGACATGGCGGTCATCAGGGCGCGGAACGGCGGGATCTCCCCCGCTTCGGTCGAAGTCCGCCCCCGGGCCAGTTCCCGGAACCCGACCCCGATCTGCCGCAGGGGCATGAAGCGGAGGCCGACCATCAAGTAGATGCCGAGTCCCAGAAGAAGGATGATGGTGGGCCAACCCCAGACGAAACTGTTGACCTCGGACAGCCATGCGCTCATAGCCAAACCTCCGTAGCGAACTAACGCCAAAACTTTGATTGCCATTATAAGCATGGGATTCGGGTTTTGGTGCCAGTGGGGCGGGCCTCCGGAGCCTTTGCTCAAGCCGCGCACCGCCCCCGCCGGGGCTTATCCTCGATGAAGGCCGCCGTCCCGGCCGGTCGGATGCGCGCCCCGGACGCTTCCCGGCTATGCGGCCCTGTCAGACTGATGTAACATTTGCAACGCAGACTAAGTACGAGTATGCCCGTTGCAACCATCCTCATCGTCGAGGACGAGCCCGCCATCCGCGAAATGGTGAGCTACGCCCTCCGGCAATCCGATTTCGAACTGCTGGAGGCGGAAGATGCCCAGCAGGCCTACGGATTGATTGCCGACCACAAGCCGGACCTGGTTCTGCTCGACTGGATGCTGCCCGGGCAAAGCGGCCTGGAGGTGGCCCGGCGCTTGCGCAAGGATGCGCCGACCTCCGAGTTGCCGATCATCATGCTGACCGCCCGCGGGGAAGAATCCGACCGGGTCCGCGGCTTGGAGTGCGGGGCGGACGACTACGTGTCCAAGCCGTTCTCGCTGCGCGAACTGATCGCCCGCATTAACGCCCTGTTGCGCCGGTCCGCGCCGCATATCGCAAGCCCGACGCTGCACCATGGGGACGTCCGGCTCGACTCGCTCCGGCACGAGGTGTCGGTCGGCGAGAAACAGGTCGAGATGGGGCCAACGGAGTTCCGGCTGCTGCGCTTCCTGATGGCCCACCCCAACCGGGTCTACAGCCGCGGCCAGTTGCTGGACCAGGTGTGGGGGCAGAGCAGCTACATCGAGGAACGGACCATTGACGTGCACATCCTGCGTTTGCGCAAGGCGCTCGGCAAGAAGGCCGCCGGCCATATCCGCACCATCCACGGTGCCGGCTACCAGTTCCACACCGACCTGCCCGCAAAACCCAAAAAGAAATCCAGGAAGGATAAGCCCGGCAAGCTCAAGCGGCACAAGGCGGCCTGACGGTTCGGGTGAAGGACCCCGCGCTTTCCAGGGAGGTCACGCGCCTGTTGGCGCTGGCCGTCGCCGGTGCGGCGCTCGGCTCCATATTCTCCGTGCCGTTCATCGGGCTCAGCCTGGCGCTGCTGCTGTTCATCCTGTGGCAGGCGTGGCAGCTGCACCAGGTGCGGCAGTGGGAGCGCCTCCCGCAGGCGCCGGTCCCGCACAACCTGTCGCCGTTTTGGCACAAATGGGTCGCCGACCTGTCGGACCGCCGCCACCAGGCGGCCCAGCTCCGCGGCGAGCTGGAGCGCCTGCGGAAAAAATTCGAGGCCCTGTCGGTCGCCCTGCCGGATGCCGCCGTGGCGGTGGATGCGGAACTGCGGATCGAATGGTTCAACGACACCGCCGAGGCCCTGCTCGACCTGCAGCCGGATGACCCGGGCCGCCCGCTGGTCCATGTGGTGCGCATCCCGGAACTGGTGCACTACCTGCAGGAAGGCGATTTCGCCCTGCCCCTGGACCTGGACACCTTCGCCGGCACCCCCCACCCGGTGAGCGTCCAGGTCTCGAAGTTCGGGAAGCACGACCGGCTGATCACCTTTCGCGACCTGACCCAGGAAGTCCGCATGAGCCGCTTGCGCCAGGAATTCGTGGCCAACGTGTCGCACGAGATCAAGAGCCCCCTGACCGTGGTCACCGGCTACCTGGAGACCATCGAAGACCACGCGGACCAGCCCCCGGAGCGGCCGGTCATCCGCGAGATGTCCCGCCAGTGCGCGCGCATGCGCCACCTGGTGGACGACCTGCTGGAATTGTCGCGGCTGGAGGCCAGCGAACTGAGCGACCACGACCTGCAGGATGTGGACCTGGCCCGCCTGACCGACGAAGTCCGGCGCGAAGCCCAGGCCCTGACCTCGGAGGCCCAGCACACGATCGAGGTGCACGGCGAGGCGGGCGTGACCCTCCGGGGTCGGGCGGAGGAACTGCACAGCGCCCTGTTCAACCTGGTCAGCAACGCGTTGCGCTACTCGCCGGACGGCGGCGTGGTGCGGATCCGCTGGCACAGCAAGAATGACCGGGTCCGCCTGTCGGTCACCGACCCGGGGGTCGGCATCAGGAAAGACCAGATCGCGCGCTTGACTGAGCGCTTCTACCGGGTGGACAAAGCGCGGTCGCGCAACACCGGGGGGACCGGGCTCGGGCTTGCGATCGTGAAGCACATCCTGCAGCGCCATGGCGCACGGCTGCAGATCGACAGCGAATGGGGCAAAGGCAGCACCTTTACCTGCGTGTTCCCGCTCCCGACGGAGGTCCGGGGCGGGCGCTGACCGGACTCAGCCGAACCGGCCCGTGATGTATTCCTCGGTCAGCTGGTGCTTCGGCGTGGTGAAGATGTCCTTGGTCGGCCCCACCTCGACCAGGTAGCCCAGATGGAAGTAGGCGGTGCGCTGGGAGACGCGCGCGGCCTGCTGCATGGAATGGGTGACGATGGCGATGGAGAAATTCTTCCGCAGCTCGCCGATCAGTTCCTCGATCCGGGCGGTGGCGATCGGGTCCAGCGCCGAGCAGGGCTCGTCCATCAGGATCACTTCGGGACTGACCGCGATGGCGCGCGCGATGCACAGGCGTTGCTGCTGGCCGCCGGACAGCCCGGTGCCGGGCTGATCCAGCCGGTCCTTGACCTCGTCGAGCAGGCCCGCCTTCTCCAGCGAGGTGTGGACGACTTCCTCCAGGTCGGTGCGGTCGCGCACCAGCCCATGGATGCGGGGGCCGTAGGCGACGTTGTCGAAGATCGACTTCGGGAACGGGTTGGGCTTCTGAAACACCATGCCGACCCGGGCGCGCAGCAGGACCGGGTCCATCTTGCGGGCGTAGATGTTTTTGCCATCCATTTCGACCCGGCCTTCGACCCGGCAGCCGTCGATCGTGTCGTTCATCCGGTTGAGGCAGCGCAGCAGCGTCGTCTTCCCGCAGCCGGACGGGCCGATCATGGACACGACCGAGTTCGATCCGATGTCGAGGTTGACATCGAAGACGGCTTGCTTCTTGCCGTAGAACACGTTGATGTCGCGAAGCTTCATCCGCGCATCCGGGACGGTGATGTCCCCCACCGTGGTCAGGTCGAGGTTCGCAAACCCGGTTGCGGAAGACGGGGCGGCTTGCTCCAGAATCGGAAGCTCCAAAGTGTCGGTGAGGGTCATGATTATAGTGGCTCGCTTGGGTGAATCGGGTTCGTCAAAACCGCTTGGTGACTTTCTCGCGCAGGTAGACGGCGGCGGCGTTCATGGCGATCAAAAAGGCGAGCAGCACCAGGATCGCGGCAGACGTGCGCTCGGTAAACCCGCGCTCGGGGCTGTCCGACCACAGGAAGATCTGCACCGGCAGGGCCGTGGCCGGGTCCGTGAAGCCGCGCGGCGGCTCGACGATGAACGCCACCATGCCGATCATCAGCAGCGGGGCCGTTTCGCCGAGCGCCCGCGCCATGCCGATGATGGTGCCGGTCAACATGCCCGGCATGGCGATGGGCAGGACGTGGTGGAACATCGCCTGCATGCGTGAAGCGCCGACGCCGAGTGCGGCTTCCTTGATGGAAGGCGGCACCGCCTGGATGGAGACGCGCGAGGCGATGATGATGGTGGGCAGCGTCATCAGCGCCAGCACCAGCCCTCCGACGACCGCCGTCGAGCGGGGCATGCCGAACCAGTTGATGAAGATGGCCAGCCCGAGCAGGCCGAAGATGATCGAAGGCACGGCGGCCAGGTTGTTGATGTTGATCTCGATCAAGTCGATGAAGCGGTTGCGGGGCGCAAACTCTTCCAGGTAGATCGCGGCGGCCACCCCGATCGGAAACGACAGCAGCAAGGTGATGACCAGGGTCAGGAACGATCCCATCAAGGCCCCGAAAATCCCGGCCTGCTCCGGTTCCCGGGAATCCCCCGCGGTGAAGAACGGGAGGTTGAACCGCCGTTCGATGGCGCCGGCCTCGCGCAGGGCGTCCACATGGCCGATGACCCGGTCGTTCAGGCGGCGCGCGTCTTCCGGCACGGCCCGGTCGATGTAGCCTTTCATCAGCATGTCGATATCGTCGTCCGCCGCAACCCAGACGTGCCGCGTGGTCCCGATCAGGCCGGGGTCCGCCAGCACCTGGTCGCGCAGTTCATAGGCCGAGCCTTCGCTGACCATCCGGCTCAGCTCGCGCCGTTCCGCCCGTGTGCTGGCCTCGGGAAATTGCCGGGACAGGGCGGCCTTCACCAGGGCCCAGTAGTCGGCCGAAAACAGGGCCTGGGGGTCGTGTTCGCCGTGGGGATCGATGATTTCAGGATCGAAATAAATGGGCAATTCGAGGTAGGTCTGGGTGAAGGCCTTGTAGCCGTTGCCGACGATGCTGCCGAACAGCAACAACAGGAAGGACATGCCGAGGATGATGGCGAGCAGGCCGTAGAGCCGGAACCGTTTCTCGGCCCGCTGCCGCTGGGCCAGCCCGGAGACGATTTGTGCGGTGCGGCTCATTCGTACTGCTCCCGGTATTTGCGCACCACGTAGAGGGCGATGAAGTTGAGCACCAGGGTGATGAAAAACAAGGCCAGGCCCAGGGCGAACGCGGCCAGCGTCTTGGGACTGTCGAACTCCTGGTCGCCGACCAGCAGGGTGACGATCTGGACCGTCACCGTGGTCACGGCTTCCAGCGGGTTGGCCGTCAGATTGGCGGACAGGCCGGCCGCCATCACCACGATCATGGTCTCGCCGATGGCCCGCGAGATGGCCAGCAGCAGGCCGCCGATGATGCCCGGGAGTGCGGCAGGGAGGATGACCCGGCGCATGGTCTCGGAATGGGTGGCGCCCATCGCGAGCGATCCGTCGCGCATGGCCTGCGGCACGGCCGTGATGACGTCGTCGGAGATGGACGAGACGAAGGGAATAATCATGATGCCCATCACGAAGCCGGCCGCCAGGGCGCTCTCGGAGGCGACGTCGAGGCCGACGGACTGGCCGAAGCCGCGCAGCGCCGGGCCGACCACGATGGCGGCGAAGAAGCCGTACACCACG
Source organism: uncultured candidatus Poriferisulfidus sp. (assembly GCA_965214545.1). Classification (GTDB taxonomy): domain Bacteria; phylum Pseudomonadota; class Gammaproteobacteria; order Poriferisulfidales; family Poriferisulfidaceae; genus Poriferisulfidus. Next base: position 1,353,953 of record OZ243950.1, read on the forward strand.
GTTGGCACGCCGGCCAGGATCTCCAGCAGCGGCTTGACGGTGGCCCGGACCTTGGCCGGGGCATATTCGGACAGGTAAATGGCCGACATCAGGCCGATGGGAGCCGCCACCAGCATCGCAATGAACGAGATGAGCAGGGTGCCGGCGAACAGCGGCACGGCGCCAAAGGCCCCGCTGGAACCGACCTGGTCCTCGCGGATCGCCATTTGCGGGCTCCACTCAAGGCCGAACAGGAATTCGGCCACCGAGACGGTCTGGAAGAACCGGCTGGCTTCGAACAACACCGAAAGCACGATGCCGATGGTGATGAAAATCGCCAGCATCGAGCACAGGAACAGGAACCCTCGGGCGATTTTTTCGATCTGGGCCCGGGCGCGGACGCGGGGCGTCAGGAATTTCAGGACCAGCGCGGAACAGAGGGCGAACACCGACAGGCAGGTGGCGGTCAGCGCAAGCATGGCGGTTTGCGACAGTTCGCGGTAGTGGTCCGCGGCCATGCGGATGTCGTCACTGGCCATCCGGTAGCTCAGGGGGTTGTTGATGGCGTTGCGGATGTCGCCGATCAGCAACTCGGGGGTGGCGGCCATGGATCTGGCATCCGGCAACATCGCCAGCACCTGGGCCATGAGGATGTCGCCCTCGAAAACCAGCCACAGGAAGACCACCAGCAGAGCCGGCGCGCCGGCCCAGATGGCGCCCAGCATCCCGAAGTGCTCGGGGAGGGAATTGAGACGCGTGACGTTGGCTTCCCGGGTCTGCCGCAGCAGCCGGCGCTGGCTGAAGACATAAGCGGCCGACGACAACGCCAGCAGGATAAAGATCAGAAAGAGTGGAGACACCGGGGAATGATGGTCTTCATGGAAAGACCATTATTCGGGTGCAATGTGTCAGTTTGATTACAGCGCGAAAGAATGCGGCGCCCAAACCGGGAGTCAATCTCCCGGTTGGGTGAATTCCTTAGGTTTTTCAGAGCCTTCCCCGAAAAAATACTTTTCCATCTCTCCTTCGAGGAACTTGCGCGCCTTGGGGTCGACCGGGGTCAGGCGGTATTCGTTGATCAGCATGGTCTGGTGGCGCAGCCAACCGCTCCAGGCCTCGGCGGAGACTTCATCGAAGATGCGTTGCCCGAGCGGCCCCGGATAGGGCATCCGCTCCAGGCCCTCGGCTTCGCGGTCGAGTTTGACGCAGTGGAGGGTGCGGGGCATTGGGGGATTGATCCTGAGGGCAGTCAATGAGGAGGGGATTATAGATTAATCCGTGATGGGGCTTCTTCCGCCCGCTCGCGGGAACCGGGGATCTGGCGAGGAAAGCCGGGCGCTTTCCCATGCTATGATTTCGGGATGCACGCAAGGGGCTGCCCATGACCCGCCGTAAGCACCCCATTGGAATCCAGGAGTTCCGGACGATCCGAGAGCGGAGTTGTGACGACGTGGACAAGACCATTCTCATCCGGGAGCTGTATGGGAAGCCAGCCCCGATGGCCGCCCGCTTTCGGTCCGGAATGTCGACGGGCGCATTCCCGTGAGCGACGTCCTGTCCGGGCTGCGCCGTAGCCTGACCCTGCTGGGGCTCAGCACCCCGCCGGGTCCCGAAGCCCTGGATGTCGGCATGCCGGCCCCCGGCTTCACGCTGGTCGATGAGAACCGGGTGCCCCGTCATCTTTCGGACTATGTCGGGCAGTGGCTGGTGCTGTACTTCTACCCGAAGGACGGCACCCCGGGTTGCGTGATGGAAGCCTGCGCGTTTCGCGATGAGATCGGACAGTTTCGGGACCGAGGCATCCAGGTCATCGGGATCAGCATCGACGGGGCGGAAGATCATCAGAAATTCATCGAAAAATACCGGTTACCCTTTCCGCTGTTGTCGGATCCTGAAGGGCGGGTCGTCGAGCGCTACGGCGCGCGCAGCGTGATCCCGGGCTTGGCATTCGCCAAGCGGCAGACCTTCCTGATTGATCCGGAGGGCATCATTCGCCATATTTGGAGGACGGTGCCCCTGCGCGGGCACGCCGAGGACGTCCTGTCCGTCTTGGATCGTCTCCCGTAGGGTCGGGCAATGGCGCACCGAATCTCACACGTGACGACCCGGGGCGGGGACGATGGCACGACCGGCATGGCCGATGGCATCCGGTTGCCGAAAGACGACCCTCGCGTCGAGGCGCTGGGTGCGTTGGACGAACTCAATTCCCACCTGGGACTGTTGCGGGCATGGATGGTCGAGGTCTCTGCCTGCCAGCAGATCGAGGAGGTGCAACAGGATCTGTTCGATCTGGGCGCGGTAGTGGCACGGGGCCAGTCGCCGTGGCGTGGGGAGGAGAAACTGGCCCGGCTGGAGCGTGCGGTGACGGACATGAATGCGGCGTTGGCGCCGCTTGAGGAGTTCCTCCTGCCGGGTGGCCCGGCCGCGGCCGCGCAGTGCCATGTGGCCCGTGCGGTGTGCCGCCGCGCCGAGCGCCGGATGGTGGCGCTGCCGGGCCTGCCGAAGACGGCCCGTGCCTACCTGAACCGCTTGTCGGATTTCCTGTTCGTGTTGGCGCGGACGCTCGCCGCGGAAGAGGAGGCGCCGCCGCGGCTGTGGCGGGGTGCCCCCGCCCCTAGAGAATAAGGCTGTAGAATAAACCCATCGTTTTCCTCGGACTGCGGGTTGCCGTGAGATTGAAGCAGGGGAGTGTTCTCTCCGGCACCCGCGGGACGACACTGAGAGGGTGATTGCCGGCATCGGGAGTGCCGATCATGACGGATACCGCGTTCGTAGAGTTCGACCAAGTTCAGAAAAGCTATGACGGGGAGACCTTGGCGGTTGCCAATCTCAACCTGCACATCCCTCGCGGTGAATTCATGACCCTGCTCGGGCCGTCCGGCTCGGGCAAGACATCCAGCCTGATGATGTTGGCTGGATTCGAGACCGTCACGCATGGAGAGATCCGCCTGAATGGCCGCCCGGTGAATTCCGTGCCTCCGCATAAACTGGGTATCGGCGTGGTTTTTCAGAATTACGCCTTGTTCCCGCATATGACGGTCAATGAGAATCTCGCATTTCCGTTGCAGGTCCGCCGGATGGGGCGCTCCGAGATCGAGGAGCGCGTGCGCGAGGCCTTGCAGATGGTGGAGATGAAACGGTTCGGCGATCGCCGCCCGTCCGAACTGTCGGGCGGGCAGCAGCAGCGCGCCGCGCTCGCCCGCGCCCTGGTGTTCCGGCCGGAACTGGTGCTGATGGATGAACCCCTGGGGGCGCTGGATCGCCAGTTGCGCGAGCACATGCAGTACGAAATCAAGCACCTGCACGACCAACTGGGCGTGACCGTCGTCTACGTGACACACGATCAATCCGAGGCCTTGACCATGTCGACCCGGATCGCCGTGTTCAAGGAAGGCAGCATCCAGCAGGATTCCGATCCGGAAACGCTTTATGAATGTCCGGAGACGGCATTTGTCGCACGCTTCATCGGCGAGAACAATCGCTTGTACGGCCGGGTCGAACGCGTTCACGACGGCGTGGCCGAGGTCTCGATCGAAGATTCCGGCCGGGGCCGGGCCCTGGCGGTCAACTGCAGCGGCATGGGGACTCCGACCACCCTGTCGATCCGCCCGGAACGGGTGTTTATCGGCGATGCGGGAGAGAACCGGTTCGATGCGGTGGTGGAGGAATTGATTTATCTCGGCGACCACATTCGTTGCCGCATGAGCGTGCTGGGCCATGACGATTTCATCGTCAAGATGCCCAACTCGGCAGGCCATAAATACCTGAAAGTGGGCCAAGAGACCCCGGTCAGCTGGAATACCGAGGACTGTCGCGCGCTGGATGCACTGCCATGAACGAAGCCTCTGGACGGGGGGCGCCATGAAGCCTTTCGCGTTAATTTATGTCACCGGTCTCTGCTTCGCGGCAACGGCCGCATCCGCCGGCGATTTGACCATCGTCTCCTGGGGGGGCGCCTACACCAAGAGCCAGACTGAGGCTTATTTCAAACCGTGGATGGCCCGCACCGGTCACCGGATCCTGTCCGAAGATTACAGCGGCGGCCTGTCCGAGGTCAAGGCACAGGTCGAGGCTGGCAATGTCACCTGGGACATCGTGGATGTCGAGGATTCCGAGGCCCTCCTGGGGTGCGACGAAGGGCTGTTCGAAGAGTTTGATTCGGCCATCCTGCCTGCGGCTCCCGACGGGACGCCGGCGGAAGAGGATTTTCTCGAGGGCACCCTCGGCGAGTGCGCCGTCGGCAGCGTGGTCTGGTCGACGGCCTATGCCTACAACCCGGCCCGGCTGTCGCCGCCTCCGGCCACCATCCGGGATTTTTTCGACCTGGAGAAATTCCCGGGCCGGCGCGGCATGCGCAAAACCCCCAAGGTCAATCTCGAGATGGCCTTGGTGGCCGACGGAGTTCCGCCGGAGCAGGTCTACGAGGTGATGGCGACCCCGGAGGGGATCGAGCGCGCTTTTGCCAAGCTGGACCACATTAGAGCGCATGTCTTGTGGTGGGAGGTGGGGGCCCAGCCGCCGCAGCTGCTGGTGGATGGCGAGGTGGTGATGAGCACGGCCTACAACGGGCGCATCTTTGATGCAGTCGTGGCAGAAGGCCAGCAGCTCGCCATGGTCTGGGACGCGCAGGTGCTGGCAGTTGAGAACTGGGCGATCGTGAAGGGAGCCCCGAACCTGGAACGGGCGATGGACTTCATCCGGTTTGCCTCCCTACCCGAAAACATGGCGGCTCAGGCTTCGTGGATCTCTTATGCCCCGGCCCGCAAGTCTGCCTCGGAACTGGTCGGGAGCTACCATGCCGACCCTGACTTGAAGATGGGACCGCACCTGCCCACCTGGCCGGAGAACATGAAGACCGCGATTTGGGAGAGCGAGGAATTCTGGGCAGACCATCTCGATGAGTTAAACGAACGCTTCAATGCCTGGCTGATCGAGTGAGTGGGGCGCAGGGGTGCGATGGCCCAACCGATTCTCTCCCTGTGCCGCAGGCTGGCGGATGGCGAAGGGATGGGCGACGGGAACTGAAACACCTTTTATTATTTGATTCGTGACCTCATCTGCCCCACCCGAGCCGGTCATCGTCGTCGACGGTATCCCACTTAAGACAAAACTGGCGCGGGCACTTCTGGTTCGCCGGCTCCGGGCCCTGGGGCTGACCCTGCCGCTGCTGGCCTTCCTGCTCGCGGCTTTCATTATTCCGGTGCTGGTGTTCCTGTGGCAGGGGGTCCACGACGACACGTATGCACGATACATGCCGCACAGCACTCCCGTGCTGGGGGCGTGGGACGGCGCATCGGAGCCGACCGAAGCGATGTACGCCGCTCTGCGGCAGGACCTGGTGCAGGCGCGGAAAGCCAAAACCATCGGCAAGGTGGCGACCCGGGTCAACCGGGAATTGCCCGGAGGTCGGTCCCTGTTCACTTCCACGGCGCGCAAGGCGGCACGCCTGGAGGCCCCCTACAAGGAGGCGCTGATCGATCTCAAGCCGGCGTGGGGCCGCCTCGAGACCTGGCAGGCGCTTCGCGTTGCGGCCGCCCGGTACACGCCGACCTATCTGGCGACTTCGGTGGATCTCAAGTACAGCGGTGACGGCTCCATTCGCCGCCAGGACGAGAAACGCCGAATCCATCTGACCTTGTTTTGGCGTACGGTCGAGATCTCTGCGCTGGTCACGATTTTCTGCCTGCTGCTGGGTTATCCAGTGGCCTACCTGCTGTCCAGCCTGCCGGCGCGCCGCACCAACCTGCTCCTGATCCTGGTGCTGTTGCCGTTCTGGACCTCGATTTTGGTGCGCACCACGGCCTGGATCGCGATCCTGCAGGGCAACGGGGTGCTGAACGACCTGTTGGTCGCTTTTGGGGTTATCGGCGACGACAGCCGGTTCAGCATGGTCTACAACCGAACCGGGACCCTGGTCGCCATGACGCACATTCTCCTGCCCTTCATGATCCTGCCGCTGTACGCGGTCATGCGGACCATCCCGAAGGCGTACGTTCGGGCCGCACATAGCCTGGGCGCAAATGGCTGGATGGCCTTCTGGAGGGTGTACCTGCCGCAGACCCTGCCGGGCATCGGTGCCGGCGTGGTGCTGGTGTTTATCCTGGCCACCGGTTACTACATCACCCCGGCCTTGGTCGGGGGGCAGGATGGGCAGATGATTTCCAACTTGATCGATTTCCACATGCGGAGATCACTCAACTGGCCGCTGGCGGCGGCGATGGGTTTCGTGCTGCTGGTACTGGTCATGTTCCTGTTCTGGCTGTACGACCGCATCTCCGGCATCGATCGGATGAGGCTGGGGTGAGCCATGCTTGAGGCGATCCGCTCCCCGGTCCGCTTTGCCGCCGCCTGGTGCGGCCTGATGGGCGCCTTGGTCGGGCTGCTCACGGCATACGGGGATACCGCATTGATGTTGCCGTACGCGCTGGCGGGCGCCCTGCTGTTCGCGGTGCTGTCGCTTCCTGCCGCGATCCACCCCGAATCGCCGAAAGTCGCGCGTTCGTTCTGCATGCTCGCGCTCGCGCTGGCGGGGCTCGCGACGCACGGTGTGGCGTTGGCGATCCTGATGCTGGGAGTCGGCTGGGTGCTGGCTTCGGCTTCCGCCTGGCTGGCCACCGGGCACTACCGGGAAGGCCTGCCGGAATATGCCGGGCCGCGCGACGTGTTCCTGTTTTACGTGTTCCGGGGAGTGTGCGCGCTGATTTTCATCTTCCTGGTGGTGCCGGTTTTCATCGTGGTGCCCTTGTCCTTCAACCAGGAACCGTATTTCAGTTTCACCGCCGGCATGCTGAATTTGGAGCCGGATGCTTTCAGCCTGCGCTGGTACGCCGACATCGTGCGCAACGGCATGGTGGCGCCGGATGCGGAGGCTGGCTGGTGGGCCGACATGTGGAACAACGCGCAGTGGGTGCGTTCCATCAAAAACAGTTTCATCATCGGCATTCCGGCGGCGCTCCTGGCCACGGCGCTCGGGACGATGGCCGCAGTCGGCCTCAGCCGCTCGGAAATGCCGTTCAAGCGCACGGTGATGGCCTTGCTGATTTCACCGATGGTGGTGCCGTTGGTGATCACGGCCTCCGGGCTGTTTTTCGCATTCAGCCAGGTCGGGCTTGCCAAGACTTATCCCGGACTGATTTTTGCGCATGCAGTGCTCGGCGTCCCGTTCGTGGTGATCACGGTGACGGCATCCCTGGCCGGGTTCGACCATAACCTGGTGCGTGCGGCGACCAGCCTGGGCGCTTCGCCGGTGCAGACCTTCTTCAAGATACAGACCCCGATCATTCTTCCCGGCGTGGTGTCCGGAGCCCTGTTCGCGTTCATCACGTCGTTCGACGAAGTCGTGGTGATCCTTCAGCTCGGCGACGTGACCCAGCGGACGGTGCCGCGGCAGATGTTTTCCGGCATCCGAGAGCAGATCTCGCCGACCATCCTGGCGGTGGCGACGATCTTTGTCCTGATTTCGATCTTGCTGCTGACGACGGTGGCCTGGTTGCGTCGTCGTGCCGAGCGCCTGCATGGTGTGTCGGCACACTAGATGAGTATCAAAACTCTCCGGAACACGTTTGCATATTGAGGATGACGCATCCCGCATTGCCGGCATTGTTCGGGGCACGTGCGAGAGGGCTATCGAGTCGAGAGAGGTAGTCCCGTCGCTTTCAGCAGTTGTTTCAGGTCGGGCTCTGCCTGGGCTGCCCGCTGTATATCTTCGAGACGGATGCGTTGGGATAGTTGGTCGGCGCTCATGGGTTTCTCGTATTTGTCCCAGATGGCAGCGAGTTTCTTGTGCGCGTCACTGCAGTGGGCTGGTTGGGTTTTGTCTTGTCCGGGCATGTGCTTGAGAAGCAGACCTTCATGGCAGGGATTTTGCCAAACCAGGTGGATGCCATGTTCTTTTGCTAGGCGATACGCTTTACGGGTACGGGATTCCGAGTGTCCATCTTGAATCTGGTCGGAGTCTAAAAGGATACCCATCCACGGGTATTGTTTTCTATCGGTTCTGGTTTTATTCAGCAACAGTTGCACTCGACTTAGAGGGTCACCGGCGCTCTCCAAGTTTAGAGGCCGGATTTGAACCGAAAGGTCTGCCTCGTGTACGAACCGGTTTAGCAAAGCAGCGTACGCGCGTTCAGACTTTCCCTCGCAGCCGAGCAGGATCAGTTTTCTTTTCCGCATGTTCAACTCAGGGCCATCACCCAATATTCGGGATCCCTCCATAAACTCCGGCGAGATATTTCTTTGCGAAATGCTCGTTTCTTCGAACCCCTTGGATCTCCTTGAGACAGTACGCTTGCGCGCGTCCATGCCGGTTTTTTTCGCAGAAGATGATCTCTTCTTTCAAAAGTTCATCCATCAGTGGCGCAGAATGGCAAGTTGCCCATAATTGGGCATCCTCAGGGTTTTCTGTTGGCGAGTGAAACCAGCGCAAAATCTCGGCGAGCAGGTCGGGGTGCAGGGACTGATCCAGTTCATCCATGACCGCAGTTCCGCCGGATTGAAGTGCCGCGTAGATACGGGGGAAAGTTTGAACAAAAGATCGGGTCCCCAGACTTTCCATCATCCACAATACGGGAGAGTCTAGTCCGGAGTGTTCGAATGTGGCGACCGGGCCATCTGAACCGGAAAAAATACTCATCTTCCGGATTCCTACGTCGAGCCGCTGAATTTCCTGATTCAGGCTTGTCAAGGCGTCAGGATTCGCTTGGTAATACTCCAAACAGTGCTTCAGGAAAGGGTCTCCTTCGAATTTGTCGAGAAAGATATTCGTAAAAGTTCCTTGTGCCGCATTGACCAATGCCTTGGAGGTCTTGTGTTCAAACCATGCCAGTGTACTGATAACGCTGGAGACGGCCGGGATTTTCTCAATCTCTCGCGCATGATTGCCGAGCGTGAATACTTTCGATCCCTGCAGGCCTTCCCCGTTTCGCTCAAAGATCCTTCGCCATCTTCCGGTGCCATTCGGTTTCTGGTACAGGTTCTCCTTGTACACTTGGGCGGCTTTGGGGTGAGTTTTGACTGCGACCGTTTCGAGTTCGTAGCGCCAGGTTCCATAGACCCCATCGCCTTGGGTTTCTTCTGGCAGGGTTTCAAGGGTCAGATCCATGACATCGCCAAATTCGACGGCCAAACGCACGGACTTGTCCTGCATGTCACCATCCGCGAATGGTTGGCAGATGGAATCAATCATGTTTCTGTCTCCATGGCTGTTGGCAACAAAGTGCGCCAACAGGGATATCGCCTTGATCACCGTGGATTTGCCCGAGGCGTTCGCGCCATAGATAAAGACAGCCTTCGGGGCTTTGGCTACGCTCCCCGGGAAAATCGGTGCGAAATGTGCTTCATCTAGGGACGCTGTTTTTGGAACAGTCAAATCAATAACCTGGCGGTCCCGGAAACACAGGAAGTTTTCGATCTCCAACTTATACAGCACGGAATGTCTCCTGCAGGAAGGGAGACACTATTCTATCAAAAAATAGATTTCAGATTCATTTATAATAGAATGAAATGAATAATTCAACAATAATTATTCATTTTTACACTAATAGCAGAATTCATCAGTCTTTATGGCTTGGGGGAGACACAGGATTCAATGTGGCTTGGCATTTGGGAAAAACACCTGCTTCCCGTTGATCTCGAAATCCCCGATTGCCTGTTGTCCATCTTCCGACAGCAGCCATTGTGCAAATTCCTGCGCCTGCTCTCCCTTCACGTGCGGATGACGGTCGGGATTGACCACGATGAGGCCGTACGGGTTGTGCAGTAGCGGGTCGCCCTGGGACACCACCACCAGATCCTGCCGGTTGCCGAATGCGGCCCAGGTGGCACCGTCGCTCAGTACGTAAGCATTGCGTGCAGCGGCGGTGTTCAGGGTCGGCCCCATGCCGGCGCCGGCCTCCCAGTACCAGTCGCCGCTGGCAGGCCGGACTTCAACACCTGCCTTGGCCCACAGCTCCCGTTCCCGCTTGTGAGTGCCGCTGTCGTCGCCGCGGGAGATGAACGTCACCCCTGAGCGCGAGATGCGCCGGAAGGCTTCTGCGATGTCGCCCGCCTGCGCCACCTTCGCGGGATCTTCGCGGGGCCCGACCAGTACAAATTCGTTGTACATCAGGTCATCCCGCTGCAAGCCGTAGCCTTCGGCGACGAAACGCTCTTCCGATTCACGGTGATGAACAATCAACAGGTCGGCGTCTCCGCGCATCGCATTGCGGATGGCTTGTCCGGTGCCGACCGCCACGACCCGGAAGCGCACGCCGGATTTCTTCTCGTAGATCGGCAGCAGGTGATCGTACAGGCCCGAATGGTCCGTGGAGGTGGTGGAAGCAATCGTCAGGAATTCCGTCTCCGCCATTGCGGAGGGGAAGGACAGACAACTCAATACGAAGGCGAAGGCAAGGCGCATGAGACTTACGGGATAGCCCCGGAACGGGTCGGGTGCGCAACAAAATCGCGCATGGTGTCATCGCCCCGGTGATTCAGAAAGTCCCTGATCGGCAGGTGGGCCCGCAGGCGGCCGTATTCCAGAAACAGGACATCGTCTGCCAGGTGACGGACTTGGTTCATGTCGTGCGTCGCCAAGATTACGCGAACGCCTTGGGCGACAACGCGTTGGATCATGGATTCGATCTCCCGGGTGGCGAGGGGATCCAACTCCGAAGTGGGCTCGTCCATCAGCAAGGCGCGGGGCCGGGTGACCCAAGCGCGCGCGATGGCCAATTTCTGTCGTTCACCGCCGGACAGAACCCGAGCATTGCGCCCGACGACCTCCGCCAGGCCGCAGAGCTCGACAGCCTCTTGAACGAGCCGTTGCCGTTCGGTGCGTAAAACACGGCGCAGCCTCAGCGCGTAGTCGATATTCGCCCATACGCTGCGGTTGAGCATGGCGGGCAATTGGAAGACCATGGCTTGCGATGGCAAGGCTTGAGCCGGTGTAGCATCTCCCCAGCGGATGGAACCGCCTGTGGGCGTGAGCATCCCATGGCATAGGCGCAACAGAAGGGTCTTGCCGGAACCGTTCGGACCGAGTATCGCCGTGCAACCTTTTCCTGTCAGTTCGAATGACAAGCGGGACAGCAGTTGCTCCCCTCCGACAGAAAAATCGAGATCGGAGACAGCGAGAGGGAACAGGGAGTCGGGGGGATAGCGCATCATCCGGGCTCCACGTTGAGTCTGCGCAACTGATGCAGCAGCAGGGTCAGCAGCATGGCAATCAGGATCAACACGATGCCCAGCGCCAACGCCTGGGTAAGGTTCCCGCGGCTGGTCTCGTAGGCGACCGTGGTGGTCATCACGCGGGTGACGTGGTTGATGTTTCCACCCACGATCATGACGGCGCCGACTTCTGCATTCGCCCGCCCGAAGCCAGCTAAGACCGTCACAAGAAGGCTGGTTCGGGTCTCCCAAAGCAAGGTCGCGATTCGTTGCCAGCGCGCCGCGCCCAGAGAACGAAGCTGTTCGTCGTATTGGCCATGGGCATCGGCAATGACCTGACGTGACAGCGCCGCGATGATGGGCGTCACCAGTAGGCACTGAGCGATGATCATCGCGGTCGGAGTGTACAACAGGCCCAGCACGCCGAGGGGGCCGGAGCGCGACAGCCATAGGTAGACGATTAACCCGACCACAACGGGCGGCAACCCCATGAATGTATCAATCACGAGTACGGCAAGAGCGCGTCCTGGAAATCGTTTGACGGCAAGCAAGCCCCCCAGTGGAATGCCGACGATGGTGGCAATGGAGACCGCAGTCAGGGTGACGAACAGCGACAGCTGGATGATCTCCAGGAGATCCGGATTCAGCCCGGTCAAGAGACCGGCTGCGGTCATCAGGGCATCACCGAAATCGTTCATCGTTCGGACGTGGAGGGAGATGGGGGAGAGGTTCGAGGTTCTGCCTGCCTGAAGTCGGTCGCCAAGGTGTTCTGCAGGTCCCGCGCCTCATTGGTGTGGTTGTGCACGGTCAGCCCATCGGTGGAAATGCCTTCGGAGGAAGGTTCGAGAATCCAGGCCTGAGTGGCCGTCCGTCCGGTTCTCTCTCTGCTGCGCGCGGGAAGCAGCAGGCAGGTTGTCGCCGTCCGTGCGAATGGGAACAGGAGTCTTTCCTGGATCCGGCAGAGGTTCAGGTGCATGCAGACATTCTCATTTTAAATTCTCTGTCGGCACGGGCATGATCCTCCCTCTGCACTTTCAATGGTGCGGAGCATGTGAAGCCGATACCGGATCCTATTATCCTATGGCCGCCCAAGAGTAGAATGGGGGTAACGGAGTAATGAGGAAAACTCATGAGCCTAAAAAAAGACGACAACGATGCGGTCTACACGGACGAGGAAATCGAGGCCCGGCTCAAGGAGGAGCTGCCCGAATGGTATTTGGAATCCAACTGGATTCGCCGCAAGTACCGCACGGCGAGCTGGAAAGGCACGCTGATGGCGGTGACCACGATCGGGCACCTGGCGGAGCAGGCCTGGCACCACCCGGATCTGACGGTTTCATACGCATTCGTGATCGTGAAACTGACAACCCATTCGAAGAAAGGGGTTACCAACCGCGATTTCGAACTGGCCGCCCGGATTGAGGAAGTCCTGTCATGGCAGCCGCCCGCAGGTTCGGCGCTGGAAGGCACCCCGGATGACCCCCGGTTTGCCTATCTTCGTTAGAGTTGATCTTTCCGATCGGGAACCCTGGCGGGCCACTCTCGATCAGGCAAGCGAATATGTTGCCTTGCAAGCGCCATTTTAGTGTTGTGAGGTCTCCCTTGCAGGAGGATGGTGCCGAGAAGAGGACTCGAACCTCCACGGGGTTGCCCCCACTGGCACCTGAAGCCAGCGCGTCTACCAAATTCCGCCATCTCGGCACGGCTAGAAGCCAGCCTGAACGGCTAATTTTACCGTATCTCGGATTGTCTATGCTAAATTCTGCCGCTGAATCATGGATACAGTTTTCATAAGAGGTCTCAAGGCGAAAGCCGTGATCGGCGTTTTCGGCTGGGAGAAGCAGATTCGCCAAAATCTGGTTCTGGACCTGGACCTTCGGGCGGATGTGGCGCATGCGGCAGCCAGCGACACGCTGGAGGAGGCCGTCGACTACAAGGCGATCAGCCAGCGGGTGGTGGCATTCGTGGAGAACAGCCAGTACCAGTTGGTCGAATCGCTGGCCGAAGCGGTGGCGGGCCTGATCCGTGAGGAATTCTCGGTGAGTTGGGTACGGGTTCGGATCGCCAAGCCGTTTGCAGTCCGGACCGCGCAGGAAGTCGGCGTGGTGATCGAGCGAGGGGATTAATGGCGCGGGTGTATGTCAGTCTCGGCAGCAATATCGATCGGGAACGTAAGATTGCGGAAGCCTTGGAGCGCTTGGAGGAGCATTACGGGCCGCTGACCCGGTCGGCGCTGTATGAATCTCCGGCGCTGGGGTTCGAGGGCGACAATTTTCACAACATGGTCGTGGGGTTCGACACCCGGGACCACCCTCATGTCGTCAGCAAGGTCCTGTCCCGAATTGAGACGGAACTGGAACGGGTTCGTGGCAAGGACCGTTTCGTATCCCGCACGATTGACCTGGACGTGTTGCTCTATGACGACTGGGTGCTGGGAGACAGTGTTTTGTCCCTGCCGCGCGAGGAAATCCTGCATCACGAATTCGTGCTCGGCCCCCTGGCGGAAATCTGCGGGGGCTTGGCGCATCCGGTCCTGGGGACGTCCATCGCGCAACTGTGGCAGGAATGGCAGGACGACCATCCCCCCACCCTGCGCGCCGTGTCAGGTCCAGGGCGTGAGGCTGCGCCCGCCGTCGACGGTCACGACTTCGCCGGTCAGGTAGCCCGCGTCCCGAATCAGGAATAGTGCGGCGCGGGCAATGTCGTCCGGGTGACCGAGCCGCTTCAGCGCCGTGCTGTCGATAATGGCTTGGCGGTCCCGGCCGTCGTCCTCGTCCGGCCACAGGATCGCGCCCGGCGCGATGCCGTTGACGCGGATGTCCGGGGCCAGTTCCAGGGCCAGGGCGCGGGTCAGCCCGGCCAGGGCGGTCTGGCTGGTGCTGTACGACAGGTATCCGCGCAACGGCCGGGTCGCGTAGATGTCCAGGAGATTGACCATGCAGCCCTGCGTTTCGCGCAGATGCGGTGCCGCCGCTTCGGCAAGCAGCCAGGGTGCCCGCACGTTCACCGCCTGGATTTCCTCCCACCGTTCCGGTTCTGCCGGCACCATTCCTCCGGGCTCGAACAGGCAGGCATTGTTGACCAGGGCGTCCAGCCGTCCGAATGACTGTATGGCCGCCGCGACAATCGAAAACTCACTCTGCTTTTCACGCAGGTCGGCCGTGACCATGGCGACCGAATTGGGGCGTTGTTCTTGCAGTTCTTCCGCCAGCGATTGGGCCTCGACGATGGAGCGCTGGCAGTGGAGCACGAGATTGGCGCCGGCCCGGTGCAGGTGGCGTGCCATATGCGCACCCAGCCGGCGTGCGGAGCCGGTAATCAGGAGGGTCTTGCCGTCCAGCGCGGAAGAAGTCATGTCGGGCATGTGTCCGTTCACACCCATAGTAGCGTAATAATAGGGTGATGGGTGCTGTGTCTATGATTGTGTCCGAGCCCGGGAGTCCCGTGGACGTCCTGCGCATGCGCTTGGTGGAACGGATCCGGCAGGAAGGCCCGTTACGCTTCGACCAGTACATGGAGCAGGCGCTGTATGCTCCGGAGCACGGCTACTATGAACGGGCGCATCCGGTATTCGGCGCGTCCGGGGATTTCGTCACCGCGCCGGGATTGGGGGATTTCCTGGCCCGTTGCGTGGCCCGTTTCTGTGGCCTTGCCCGGGGGGCGTTGGGGGGCGGGGCGATCGCGGAGTACGGGCCGGGCGACGGTCGATTGGCACACGACGTGCTGGGCGCGCTGAAGGGGTCGCCGGATGCGTATTGGCTGCTGGAGCGTTCGTCCGGATTGCGAAAACGACAGGCTGAGATACTGGGCGGCCAGAAGCGGATTCCGTGCTGGGCCGGCACCTTGCCCGAGGCGTTCGAGGGCGTCGTGCTGGCCAATGAATTTCTGGATGCTCTGCCGGCTCGCTGCTTCGAGGTGACCGACGAAGGCATTCGCGAGCGCATGGTTGCGGTCCGGGAGGGAGAAGAATTCTGCTGGAAGCGAGGGGTGCCCCCCGAACCCGATTCAGATCTGGACCGGCTTCTCCCCGCACTGGGAGCGGCTGCCGTACCCGGCTATTGCTCGGAGTGGCGCCACGATGCGTTGCGCACCTGGCTGGACGAGTTGGATGGCGCCCTGAAGCGTGGCATCGTGCTGATCATCGACTACGGCTATCCGGGCCGGGAGTACTACCATCCGCAGCGCATGGCGGGGACCTTGCGTTGCCATGTGGATCATCGCGTGCATTCGGATCCGTTCCGCCAGCCGGGGCATGAGGACATCAGCGTGGACGTGGATTTCACAGCCGTGGCGGAGCTGGCGGCGGAGCGGGGGTTCGACATCCTGATGTTCACCTCGCAGGCCGGGTTCCTTTTGGAGTACGGCCTGCTGGGAGCTGCCGACCCGTCGGCAGATGACGCCGCGCGGCTTGCGCAGCGTGGGCAGATTGAAACCCTGACCCATCCCGGCCACATGGGTGAACGCTTCCGGGTCTTGGCGCTGGGCCGGGATTTTCCGGTAGAGTTGCCACACGCGGTGTGCCCGGATCACCGGAACCGCCTCTAATGAATTGGCTCGAAGTCCTGGTTCTGGCCTTGCTGCAGGGCGCAACGGAGTTCCTGCCGATTTCCAGTTCCGCCCACCTGGTCCTGGCCCCCGTGTTGCTCGGCTGGGAAGATCAGGGCCATGCGTTCGACGTCGCGGTGCATGTGGGCACCCTGCTTGCGATGCTGGGTTATTTCCGCCGGGATCTGGGTGCCATGCTGCACGCCGTGCTGGCCGGGGAGGCCCCGGAATCCGGACCCGCGCGTTATCTGGCTGCCTGGCTGGTGGTGGCGACGATTCCGATCGTAATCGTCGGTGCGGCAATGTTCAGCGTGGTGTCGACCGACCTGCGCGATGTGCAACTGATCGCCTGGACGACGCTGGGATTTGGCCTCTTGCTGTGGCTGGCAGACGCCCAAGGTTCCCGGGTGCGGACCGAGGGGGAGTTACGCTGGAGCGATGCGGTCTGGATCGGGGCCGCGCAGTGCCTGGCACTGGTGCCAGGGGTGTCGCGCGCGGGTATCGTGATGACGGCGGCATTGGCGCTGGGCCTGCGGCGAACCGCCGCGGCACGGGTGGCGTTCCTGCTGGCGATTCCGACGATTGCCGCCGCCGGGGCCTTGTCCCTTCAGAAATCCCTGCATGCATTCCAAGCCGTGGATTGGGGCGCGTTGCTCCTGGGCGCCGTGATCGCGGGAGGAGCCGCCTGGTTGTGCATCCATTTCTTTCTGCGCCTGATCGAGCGCATCGGGATGATGCCGTTCGCGCTGTACCGGATCGCGCTAGGCGGAGCCCTGCTGGTTCTCCAATAAGGTGGCGCGAACGGTTTCAAGCCGCGCCTCATGAACCCGCTCGGCCGCCGTCCTGTGGTCGGTGTTCTGGGCGGCAGACTTCTCGTCGCAATTCAGTAGCGCCGTGCGGGCGGCCCGCACCTGCCGGGCTGTTTGCCGACGGTCCAGTCCCTGCACCGTGCCGAGGATGGTCGCGGCCGCATGGAAATCCTCGAACTGATCGGGCCTCCTGAGGGCGTCAAGGGATTCAATCAGGGCCAGCACGGCCGAAGGGTTTTTGGGGTCCAAATCGGACCAGGAGGAAAACTGCCGATGCAGCAGTTGGGCCGCCTGCGCCAGCTTGCGCGGGGCGCGGATGGCCTGGCACCAGGCGGCGACATCGCGACTGTGCCAGGAGAGGCACGCAAAGCGTACCGTCAATGAGGACCCGGTGGCGGCCGATTCGCGCAAGCTTTGCTCGATCGCCGCCGTGTCGGGCAGCAGCGGGAAAATCGCGGGCCAGGCGCCGGAGCCCGCGAGGGTCGAGACGAACACTTCCGGGGCCGGATCCATCAGGGCGCGGCGAAGTTCCAGGAAGACCCGCTCCGGGGTCAGGGTGTCCAGCTCCCCGCTTTTCGCGATGGCGCGCATTCGCGCCCGGGTTTCATCGGCGACCTGGAACCCGAGGGTATGGAAACGGGCGGCAAAGCGTGCAACCCGCAACACGCGCAGCGGGTCCTCGTCGAAGGCGGGGGAGACGTGACGCAGGATTCGGGCCTCCAGGTCGCGTTGCCCGCCGTAGGGATCGATGACTTCCCCGGCTTCGTCCTGGGCCATCGCATTGATGGTCAGGTCCCGACGGCGCAGGTCTTCTTCCAGCGAAACCTCCGGGCTGGCATGGAACGCAAATCCGTGATAGCCGCGGCCGGTCTTGCGCTCGGTGCGGGCCAGCGCATATTCTTCCCGGGTGTCCGGATGCAGGAAGACCGGGAAATCCCGCCCGATCGGGCGGTAGCCGAGTTCGAGCAGCTGCTCCGGGCTGGCCCCGACGACCACCCAGTCGCGTTCGGAGACCGGGAGTCCGAGCAACTGGTCGCGGACCGCACCGCCGACTAAGTAGATTTGCATGGGTTCAGTGTACCGCCCTACGGGCCGAACCCACCGGTGCCGTACGTCCGCACGGGTTTCTATCGCCCAGCGATCGGCGAAGCCCGCCGACCCGGCCGTCCCGCTCAGTCAACCCGGTGCGGGCCGGACTTTAATCCTCGTGGCGGGCCATCGCATCCTTGGCAATCTGGTTGCCGTAGAATTCCCGAATGGATTCCACCGATTCGGAGCGGTTGGCGCCGGAGCCGACCAGGCAGACATTGTTCGCGTCACAGCCCCACAGGATGTAGGCGGTGAAATTCTTCAGGTCGTCCGGAAACTGGTCCTGGTGTGGCACTCCGGAGGGCTCCACCTTGTCGCCCGAGACCTCGCGCTTGATGCGCGCCAGTTCTTCCTGTAGATCCCCGACGTCCTTGCCGTCCCATTGCCCGACGACGGCGCCGGAACGGGACACGATATCATTCGACATGAAAACCTCCTGTTGCTGTCTGAGAGATTGCCTAGTTTGCCGCAAATGACCGAGTCGCACAAGACCGCGCCGACCTCGCTCAGCCGGTGGCAGGCGATGCGCTACTGGTTGCGCCTGGGCCTGGTCAGTTTCGGCGGCCCGGGCGGCGCGATCGGGATCATGCACCTGGAACTGGTGGAACGCTTGCGCTGGATTTCGGAGCGCCGCTTCCTTCATGCCCTCAACTACACCATGGTGCTGCCGGGCCCGGAAGCGCAGCAGTTGGCCACCTATATCGGCTGGTTGCTGCACGGGAAGCTGGGCGGCCTGGTCGCGGGCGTCCTGTTCGTCGTCCCTTCGCTGTTGCTGATCGTGGCGCTGGGCTGGCTGTACCTGGAATTCGGGGACATCGCCTGGGTGGCCGCGTCCCTGTACGGCGTCAAGCCGGCAGTGACGGCCGTGATCGTGTATGCGATCTGGCGGATTGGGCGGCGGGTTCTGCGAAATGCCCTGTTGTGGGCCGTGATGCTTGCGGCGTTCGCCGGGCTGTCCGTGTTCCACCTCCCTTTCCCGTTGATCATCATCTCCGCAGGCGTTCTGGGTGTCCTGGTGCATTACACCCGGCCGGCCTGGGTGGCACCGGCTGATTCCGAGGCCGCGGCGGAGCACGAAGACGGTCTCGTGTCTGCGCTCTCGATCACCCGGCGCCAAGTGGTGGGGCTGTGCGTGGCCGGGGCCGGGTTATGGGCGGGCGTGTATGGGGCCGCTCACTGGGTCGATGGCAGCGGCACCTTGACGGACATGTCGATCTTCTTCAGCAAGGCTGCGGTCCTGTCCTTCGGCGGTGCCTACGCGGTTCTGCCCTACGTGTACCAGAGCGCGGTGGAGCATTTCCAGTGGATTACCGCGACCCAGATGATCGACGGTCTGGCGTTGCGGGAGATGATCCCGGGCCCCTTGGTCATGATCACCTCCTTCGTCGGCTTTGTCGGGGGATGGGACGGTCAGCTGCTGGGGCCGGACCGGGTGGTGGAAGCCGGGATCCTGGCCGCCGCGGTGGCGGCCTGGTACACGTTCCTGCCTTCGTTCCTGTTCATCTTCATCGGGGCGCCGTACATTGAGCAGACGCGCCACCGTCCCGCGTTTACCGCTCCGCTCACCGCGATCACGGCGGCCGTCGTCGGCGTCATGCTGAACCTGGCGGTCATGTTCGCGGGCCATGTCATCTGGACGCATGGCTGGGATGCCCCGCCGGACGGGAACATGGTGTTGATGACCGGGCTGGCCCTGCTGGCGCTTTCCGCCGGGCGGGTGCCGGTGGTGCCGGTGCTGGTGACCTGTGCGCTGACCGGGATCTTGCTGGCCGGGCTGGCCCCCGGGGCCGGCTGAAGTCAATCGCCAGACATCTTCCGGTACGTCGAGGTCAGCGAGACCTCGTCTCCGTGGTGCAGGCGGGTGGTCGGTTCGGCGGGTTTCCGGTTGACCGTGGCGGTCAGCCGCCGGGGGTCGATGGCCTCGTGCCAGTCGTCTCCGCGCTGGCGCAGCCAGTATAAAAATTCGGCGACGGTGGTCGTTTCGCTGGGCAGGGCCACGTCCACCCATTCCATCTCCAGCTCCTCGGCCAGGGCGCCGAACAGCAACAGGGTGACGACGCGTTCCCCGTCCCCCGCGGGGGAGCTTTTCCGCTGTTCGAGCGCGGCCCGGTACTGCTGCCAGTTCTCCGGGTGGTCCTGGCCCAACCGGTACAGGGACTCCCAGGAGTAGATGCCGGTGTCATGGCCGTCGCTGAAGTAGAGACGGACGGCATACGTCCCGTACGGTTCGATGCGGTCGATGTTGACGTTCTGCTTGTCCGTGACCAGGTCGCCGCGGGCCCGCGCCGTTTTCACCTCGGCGGACGGGGAAAAGATGCGCAGGTACTCGCAGGGGAGCACGAATTCGGCGCCATCGTTGAAGCGGACGTGGAGCTCGCGCGCCTGGCGGTCGAGTTTCAGTTCTTCCGGGATGGGGGACATGGCGGCAGATCGTGCGAAGGATGAGGCAGGGAAGAGGGGAATGGGATTCGGCAGGTGCCGGCGGGTGGACTCATCGGATGAGCTGGATTTCAATGCCGAGGTCCAGCTTCGCCCAGGCGCGATCCGCCGTGACTGCCGGACATTGCAGCGAAGCCGCCAAGGCGAGGCAAGCGTGATCACCCAGGGACAGGCCGTGCTCGCGGGTCTGACGGCGAAGGAGCCCTGCGTATTGCGCCTGCGCGGCATCGACCGGGACGACGGTCAGCATCAGCGCATCAAATGCGTGGATGGCAGCATTGTCGTCAAGGCCCACGTCCACCAGTTTCGAGAGGACTTCCGAGACGTTCGTGGCACTGACCAGGCCGCCCACCGGCATCGCCTCGATTCTTTCTGCACCCAGTTCGCCATTGAGCACTGCGAGCACGGCCGAAGCGTCGATGACCACGCTCATCCACCGGCCTCGCGTTGTGCTTCGGCACGTCGTTCGGCAATCAGTTCATCGGCCAGCGATGCGACACCGGAAGTTTTCTCCTGAACCGTTTTTTGTGCGCTCAGGAGCGCGGACCGGAGACTGAGGATTCTCAGTTCTCCTTCCACCACGCGGGCCGTGACGTAGCCGGTCGCATCCAGCAGCATGGCTGAGCGCATGTCAGCGGGAATCACGACGCGGCCGTTTTGGGCAACCTGCAAGGTCTTGGGCCCGACATCTCCGGGCGCGTTGGAGCCCATTGGGCTGGATTTGGATTTCGGGGGGCCTTGGACCAAGACATTGCGCACGTGCTGGTAGCGCCGGTTCAGGAACCGGGCAATGTCGGCACAAGCATATCCCGCGGCGTCCAGGGCCCGTATCTTGGCCGATATCGTGGGCAATCCGTCTGCCACGCGCCTCATCGCGACAGGATTAGGTTGGGCGCCTTTATCCATAACCAACGCATTCCAAGCTGCTTTTCATGATAGTATCAAAAAAATTGACACAAATCAATTGTAATTAACACAATATTAATTTATTTGCATGGACGTATGCGTTTTTTTTCTGCGTCGGCGCGGTTCATAGGCCGCAACCGCCGTCACGATGTCCTGCAAGGGAATGTCGGACAGGTCGCCATAGTGCCCGATTGAACGGTCCAGTAAACCGGCAATGTCTTCGATACGGGCGGCGCGGTCGACCAGTTCGGCCAGGCCCAGCAGGCCGCCGGCCTGGACCTTTGCTTCCAGGCGGTGGGGCAGGATGTCCACCGGATCGGGTTGCGACAGTGCGAAACACGAGGCCCGGCGCAGGGCGTGGAGCCAGCGGGCGCAGTTTTGGTGCGCTTCGGGGTGGGTGCAGCCGACACCTTCGCGGTCTGCCAGGTTGAATCGCCGCATGTGGCGGCAGGTGCAGACACGGGCGTTGATGGTTTTCTCGAAATGGCACCGCCGCTCGTTGACCGAGTGGTAGGTATCCCGGTACTGGACTTCATCCATGGGCTTGTGTCAGTCAGACTTCAGCTCGCTGGAGGCAGGTTCCCGCAGGCGTTCCCCTTGTGCGGTCCAGATGGCGCACAGGTATCGAGGAGAAGGGCGGCCATTGCCGATTATTTCTCGGCGTCCCACGTTTCGCCGGTCGATCGAGTCAAGTCCACTCCAGGCATGATCGTCACGGTTCCTTTGAATGCGCCAAAAATACGCGAGAATGAAAAAGGACGGACATGAGGAGTTTCAGTCACACGGCCTTTGCGGAAAGGGAGTTTTTCCGCGGACGTATCCAGCGACCCCTTTTTCATTTTTCCCATTCCTTCAAAATTGGAGCTTCGCGCCGTTGCCGCAGCAAGCCCTCGGCCAGTTCCCGGGATTCCGAGAACACCACGCGGACGGCTTCCGGGCCTGCACCCGGCTGTTTTGCGCGCTCTTCCCGGGCCCGTGTGCGCGCCTCCCGGTAGTTCTCGAAGGCCTGCAGAAAATGGACCTCCCGGTGTTTCGGGTTGGCGCCTTCGACCTGGAAAACAAAATAAGGCATGATAAGGCCAGTGTTAAACTCTGAACCCAATTATAGGGGCTCCCGCAATGAGCGACGAGAAGAAGAGAAGAGCGGCCGAAGCGGCGCTGGAGCACCTCCAGCCCGGTGAAGTGCTGGGAGTCGGGACGGGGTCGACGGTCAATTTCTTCATTGACGCGCTGGCCTCCGTCAAGGGCAAAATCGAGGCCGCCGTCTCGTCGTCGCAGGCGAGCACCGCGCGACTGCGTCAGATCGGCATCCCGGTGGTGGACCTGAACGCAGCCGGGCCGTTGCGCCTGTATGTGGACGGAGCCGACGAGGCGACCCGGCACCGCAGCCTCATCAAGGGCGGCGGCGGCGCGCTGACGGGCGAGAAAATCATCGCCGAATGCAGCGAAACCTTCATCTGCATCATCGACGACGGCAAGCAGGTGGACCGTCTGGGCACCTTTCCCCTGCCGGTCGAGGTCATCCCGATGGCGCGCTCCATGGTGGCGCGCGAGCTGGTGCGCCAGGGCGGCATGCCGGAGTGGCGCGAAGGCTTCGTCACCGACCACGGCAACGGCATCCTGGATGTCCACAACCTCGATATCCTGGACCCCCCGAAAATGGAAGACACCCTGAACGCTATTCCCGGAGTGGTCACGGTCGGCCTGTTCGCCCGGCGCGGCGCGGATGTGCTGCTGGTCGGGACCGATCAGGGCGTGGAGTCGCTGTCGTGAGCGGCCCGCTGGTTTGCGAGAACGGCTTTCGCCGACGGGCTTGCGACGGCGAGGTCTTAGTCGGCACGATCGTCAGCCTCAACAGCCCCCAAGTTGCGGAAATCCTGAGCGATACCGGTTTCGACTGGCTGTTCATCGATGCCGAGCATGGCGCGCACGACCCGCTTGCCGTCGAATCCCTCATCCAGGCGACGGGAGACCGAACGCCTTGCCTGGTCCGCATCCCGGTGCACGAAGAGACCTGGATCGAAAAGATGCTGGATGTCGGAGCCAGCGGAATCATCGCGCCCCAGGTCAACACGGTCGCGCAGGCGCAACAGGTCGTCAATTACGCCAAGTACCCGCCCCAGGGCGAGCGCGGCGTCGGCATTGCCCGGGCGCACCGCTACGGGGACCAGTTCGAGGCCTACCTGGCCCAGGCCAACGACTCGCTACTGACGGTGATCCAGATCGAACATAAGGACGCAGTGGCGAACGTCCGGGAGCTGGCCGCTGTGGCGGGGGTGGACGCGCTGTTCATCGGGCCCTACGACCTGTCCACGAGCATGGGTATCCCGGGCCAGGTGCACGACCCGGCGGTGCAGGAGGCGATCGCCGAGGTCCTGGCGGTCTGCCAGGAGGCGGGCAAGATCCCGGGCATCTTCGGGATTGCGCCGGACGTGGTGTCCCGGTACGTCGAGATGGGGTTTAGCTTGGTGGGCGTGGGCGTGGACACCTTGTTTCTGTCGCAAGCGGCATCGCAGGCGCTCAAGGGAGTCCGGGCATGAGTCTGAAACAGACCCCGGTGTGTGATTTCGGCGAGCCGGCGATCGATTTCACCCTGCCCGGGGTGGACGGCCGCGAATGGTCGCTGGAGCAATGCCGCGGTGCGGCCGGGACCCTGGTGATGTTCATTTGCAATCATTGCCCGTACGTGAAGGCGGTGCAGGAACGGATCGTGCGCGATGCGGGCGAACTGCGTTCGCATGGCATTCAGTCGGTGGCCATCATGGCGAACGACCCGACCGACTATCCCGAGGACTCGTTCGACAACATGATCGCGGTGGCGCGCGACGAAAAGTTTCCGTTTCCTTATCTCCTGGACGAGTCGCAGCAGGTCGCACGGGCGTATGGCGCGGTCTGCACGCCGGATTTCTTCGGGTACAACGCCGAGTTGAAGTTGCAGTACCGCGGGCGTCTGGACGCCAGCGGCATGCACCCGATTCCGGACGCGCGGCGGGATTTGTTCGAGGCGATGATCCAGGTCGCGAAGACCGGTGAAGGCCCCCGCGAGCAGGTTCCCAGCATGGGCTGTTCGATCAAGTGGCGAGACGGCGGAGGTTGAGCCCGGCTGAACGGTGCATGCAACGGTGCCCCGCCTTTATCCTGCCTGCGCTTTTGTGGTTGCCGCTGGGGTTGGCCCTGGTGACCGTGGGCCGGGGATTTTCCCTGGCTCTCTCCGGTTGGCCGCTTTGGCTGGAACTGGTCTTTATTGCGCCGCTCGGCGTGCCGCTGGCGTGGGCTTGCCGGGCATTATGGCGCGGGGGGCATGTCGTGTCGGCCTCGGTGGCCGCCGTCGTGCTTGCGCCGGCGACCGTGCTGGGAGTTTTGATGGGCGGGCTGTTCGGTCCTTTCGGCGTCGTGGTTTATGCGCTCTTCTTCAGCCTCCCGGCTTGGGGGGTCTATGGGTTTTTTCGCTACTGCGAGAAGAATCGGCCGACCTGAGTGGTGCGACCCTCAGGCGAGGGGAGGCGGAGACGTGAGTTCTTCCAAGGGCCAGCGTGCCCGGCTACGGATCTCCAGCCCGCTGAGGGCGGCCGGGTCCCGCAGGCGCAGCGAACCGGCAAAGGCGATCATGGCCCCGTTGTCCGTGCAGTATTCGGGGGGAGGCCAAAGAACCTGCTGCCCGTTCTCTTCCAAGGCGTGCGCCAGCTGGCTTCGCAGTCTCCGGTTCGCGCCGACTCCGCCGGCCACGACCAAGCGATCGAGCCCACTTTGCGCCAGCGCGCGTTGAGATTTCGCGACGAGAACGTCAACCACGGCTTCCTGGAAACCGGCCGCAATGTCCGCGCCCGCCTGGGCATCGTCCGGATGGGCTTCGGCCAAGCGGCGGGCATGGGTCTTGAGCCCGCTGAAACTCATGTCGCACCCCTCGCGGTCCAGCATCGGGCGGGGAAAATCAAAACGTCCGGGGTCTCCGCGTTGTGCGAGTTCCGCCAGGGCGGGGCCGCCGGGATAGGGCAGGTCCAGGATGCGCGCGGTCTTGTCGAAAGCTTCGCCGACGGCGTCGTCGATGCTTTGTCCCAGGCAGGTGTACTGGCCGATCCGATCCACCTGCATCAACAGGCTATGCCCGCCTGAGACCAGCAGTGCCACGAAGGGAGGGGACCCGTCCGGGTGGTCCATGAGGGGGGCCAGCAGGTGGGCTTCCATGTGGTGAATGGCGAGCGCCGGGCGATCCAGCGCGTAGGCCATGGCGCAGGCGAACGAAGCGCCGGACATCAGGGCGCCGATCAGCCCAGGCCCGGCCGTGTAGGCGATGGCATCCAGGTCCGTGGATCGGCAGCCGGCTTCCTCCAGGGCCTCCACGGTCAATTGCGGCAGGCGGCGCACGTGATCGCGCGAGGCCAGTTCCGGCACGACCCCGCCGTACTGGCAGTGGGTTTGGACTTGGCTGTAGAGCTGATGGGCGAGGAGTCCGCGCGCACTGTCCCACACCGCGATCCCGGTTTCGTCGCAGGAGGTTTCGATGCCAAGCACCCGGGTCGACTGGGTCATGGGGGGTCCCCAAAAGCAATGCTACTGTCGTTATTATCGCGGATTTCTCGGGCCTTCCCGTATTGCGCGGGTCCCCCGCGGGCTGAAGTCGCGCATGGCGGGGGTTTTTCAAAGCGGTCGCGGCGTTTTTGTATAATCCGGTGCGGATGCGGGCCACCCGGAGGCGGAGGGTTCGTTATTGGGTTATGGAGACGGTATTCAGGTGATGCGATTTTTGCGCGGATTGGACTGGACGGCTTGTGCCGCCGAAGGGTTTTGGGCCTCTGAAGTCCTGCGCTTGAGGGTTGCGGATTGCACTCCGATACCCGTAGCCCCCCCCCCCCCCAACAGGTAGACTTTCTCTTCGCGGTCTGACTGCAGGACCCGGCCGCGCCCTGCGAAGGGTCGGGGTTGGACTGCTCTCGGCATTTTTCTTGGCGGCCCTGATTCCGGAGGCTCAGGCCGTGACGGCCGTGCCCAACTATGTCTGCGAGGGCCAAGTGACAGAGGTCAAGATTGGCGATCTTGGATCCACCAATTTAAGTTTTGGCATCCAAATCGCTCGCACCCTTCTCAACCCAATGCAAATATGGTTTGTGGACTCTGATGATATGGATCTGGGTCAGGAGATTCCTTCTGTGACCGCCTCAGGCGGCAGTTTCACTGTACGAATTCAGGTTGCCAAGGATGTGGTGTCGGGAACCTCGAGTTTTGATATCGCAGACCGAAGTTATGTTACATCTACGATTGTAGGTCTACAGGTTCACGATTCCACCCACGCCAGTTGCGTCATCACCGACGGCGTGACGGTCTCGCCGACCACGCTGGCGTTGACGGAACTCGACGACACCGATGCCGAGATGACGTACACGGCGGTGCTGAACACGAACCCGACCGTAGACGTCACGATCACGGCAACGATCCCGGCGGCGAACACCTCGGAGGTCCAGGTCAAGGCCGGCAGCGGGACGTTCGGCAACAGCGCGACGCTGACGTTCACGGCGGGCGGGGATGGTTCGGGCAGCGGGACGGGCAACGGCAACTGGGGCACGGCGCAGACGGTAACAGTGCAGGCCGTGAACGACGGCAATGTCACGGACACCGCGTCGTTCAACCTGACGCACGCCCTGACGGCATCGAGCGGGCCCTACCGGAGCATCACGCCGGACCCGGTGGCGGTGTCGGTGACCGACGCCCTGCACGGGGTCATCGTCTCGGAGTCGGCGCTTTCGGTGGCGGAGAACAGCGAGACGGCGACCTACACGGTCGTGCTGAAGAGCCAGCCCGGCGGCTCGGTGACCATCACGCCGACCTCAAGCGCCACGGCGAGGGCCACCGTATCGGGCGCCCTGACCTTCAACGACAGCAACTGGGATACGGCGCAGACAGTGACGGTGACCGGCGCAGGTGCAGGCTCAGCCACGATCAGCCACGCCCTGACGGCGTCGAGCGGGCCCTACCAGAGCATCACGCCGGCCTCGGTGACAGTGACGGTAACGGCGGACTCGCGCCCGGTGGTGATTATCACGCCGACGCCGGATGCGGCCACGGTGACCGAGGGCGAGGACGACCCGTTCAACGAGGGAACCCAGCAACGCCCGGTCCGCTTCACGATCGAGGGCCCGGCCGATCTCGCCTCGAACCTGGCGGTGAGCTTCACCGTGTCGGAGGAGGGGAGCTTCCTGACGCCGGGCGCGAGACAGACCTCGGCGAATATAGGTGCAGGAGTTTTCCGCCGGAACAGTCCCACCGTCGCCAACGTCGACGACGACACGACCGACGAGCCGAACGGCTCGATGACAGCGACGCTGAGCGCGAGCGCGGCCTACCGGATCGGCGATCCGGGGACGGCGACGGTGATCCTGGTGGACAACGACCCGACCGCGGTGACGCTGGCCGGCGGCGGCACGGTGGCGGAGGACGGCAGCGATTCGGCGGACGTGACGGTGACGCTGGGCCGGGCCCTGGTGGCGGGGGAGTCGGTGACGGTGCCGCTGTCGGTCTCGGGGACGGGGGTGACGGCGTCGGACTACGCGATCGGTCTTAAATCCGGCACCACTCTCAACTCCGGGGTGGCGCTGGTCACGACCGCCCCGCACAGCGCGGCGGCCCCGGCGGTGGCATTCACCGGCCACGGCACCAACACGGTGAGCATCGCCACCCTGACCGTCAGCGCCCGGCCGGACACGGCCGACGAGGGCGCCTCGGAATCGCTGACGGTGGGCTTCGGCAGCGGCAACCGGACGGTGTCGAGCAACCTGGACCGGGTCTCGGGCACGGGCACGGCGGGCACCACGCCGACGGGCACGGCGGCGGTGACGATCACGGACGACGACGATTCGGTCAGCCCCGGGCTGACGTTGACCGAATCGGGCACTCCGGCGCAGACCGTGGTGGGCGAGGCAGGCGGCACGGACACGGTCACGGTGGCGTTGAAGACGGCGCCGACGGCGGCGGTGACGGTGACGGCGACGGCAGGTGCAGGGGTGCGGGTGCACGCCTCGGGCGGCACGGCGGGGGCCACGGCGGTATTGACCTTCACGCCGGGCGGCGCGACGATCTGGAGCACGGCGCAGACGCTCACCGTGACCGGGGTGGACGACGACATCGACAACGCGGGGGATGCGCGCACGGCGACGATCACGACCGCATCGGCTTCGAGCGATACGCGCTACGCGATTGCGAGCGCTGGCAGCGTCTCGGTGTCGGTGACCGACGACGACACGGCGGCGGTGACGGTGTCGCAGAGCACGCGCACGGTGGGCGAGGACGGCGGCACGGCCACGTACACGGTGGTGTTAGCCACGGAGCCGCTGCGCAGCGTGACGATCACGGCGGCCTCGGGCAATGCGGCGGTGGAGCTGGAGGGCCCGGATGCGGGCTCGGCCTACAGCGGCGAGGAGGCGCTGGTGTTCACCACCTCGAACTGGAGCGCGGCGCAGACGGTGACGGTGCGGGGGGTGGACGACAATGTCGTGAATTCGCCTGCGCGCAGCGCGACGGTGAGCCACAGCATCCAGAGCGGGGAGGGCGACGGTGGGAAGTACACGCCGAGCGCACCGACGATCGCGGGGGTGACGGTGACGCTGACGGATGACGACACGCACGCGCTGACGCTGACGATGGCGTCGGCGACGGTGGCGGAGGGAAATTCCGGCACGCACGAGGTGACCGCGACGGTGGCCAAGCCGTCGGGCTCGCCGCAGGTGTCGTACAGCCTGTGCTTCGGCGGCACGGCGACGCGGGATGCCAACGGCACGCACGCCCCGGGCGAGGACTACCAGGTGGTGGCGCCGGGCGGCACGGTGCAGGGGACCTTCGGCAGCGGCAGCACCGAGGGCTGTGCCGGCAGCGGGGGCTCGGTGCAGTTCGCCGTGAACGAGGACAGCCACGCCTGGAAGCTCCGGGTGCACGGGGACACGACGGCGGAGAGCGACGAGACGGTGATCGTAACGCTGAAGGAGAGTCCGTCGTCGGCGCTGCCGTCGACCTTCGAGCTGTCGGCGGCCAGCAACCCGGCGACGCACACGATCGGGGATGACGACACGACCTACCGGGTGGTGCTGACGGAGTCGGGCGGCAACACGACAGTGGCGGAGGCGGGGGGCACGGACACGTATACGGTGGCATTGAGCGCGGCGCCGACGGCTGCGGTGACGGTGACGGCGACGGCGGGCGCGGGGGTGCAGGTGAATATCTCGGGCGGCACGGCGGGCTCGGCGCAGACGCTGAGCTTCACGACTTCGAACTGGAGCACGGCGCAGACGGTCACCGTGACCGGGGTGGACGACGACATTGACAACGCCGGGGATGCGCGCACGGTGGCGATCACGCATGCGGTGCAGTCGGCGGACAGCAATTACACGATCCCGAGCGCCGGCAGCGTCCAGGTGTCGGTGACGGACGACGACACGGCGGCGGTGACGGTGTCGGCGGCGAGCCTGACGGTGGCAGAGGCGGGGGGCACGGCGATGTACACGGTGGAGCTGGGCTCGCAGCCGCTGCGGACGGTGACGGTGACGGTGGAGTCGGATGATTCGACGGCGGCGGCTCTGGACGGCCCGGACTCGCCCACGGCATACACGGGCTCGGAGGAACTGGCGTTTACGGCCTCGAACTGGGACACGGCGCAGACGGTGACGGTGCAGGGGGTGGACGACAATGTCGTGAACGCGCCGGCGCGCACGGCGACGCTGACGCATTCGATCAAGTCCGCGGCGCACGGCGACGGAGGGCGGTATCTTCCGGCGCTGTCGGACCCGGAGGTGGCGGTGACGCTGACCGACGACGAGGAGGCGACGCCGGAGCTGTCGCTGTCGGTGGCCTCGAGAGGCAACGAGGGCGCCTCCGGGCAGCGCGACGTGGATCTCACGGTGTCGCTGAGCGTGGCGCGGACCGGGGCGACGGCGTTCAAGCTGTGCGCGGCGCCGGACGAAGGCTCCACCTCGGCGGCGGTGCTGCGCACGGCCCACGGGCACGAGGCAGCAGACTACGACCTGGTGGATTCCGGCGGCACGGCGCTGGCGCTGGACGGCGACGACTGCGCGAGCCTGTCGCTGGCGGCGGGCGCGACGTCGCTGACGGTGAAGATCCGGGTGTTCGGCGACAGCAGCGCGGAGCGGCCCGAGGACGTGGTGCTGGAGTTGCGCGATGCGCCGGCGGGGGTGGAGATTGCGGAACCGGACTCGGGCGGCACGGCGTACTACCAGATCGGCAATGACGACGGCAATCCGGTGCAGGTGGAGACGGTGACGGCGGGCGCGGCGGTGGCCGAGGGCAGCCCGGCGCGGTTCCCGCTGACGGTGAGCGGCGCGGCGGCGGCGACGCTGCACTACACGGTGTCGGACGATGGCACGAGCGACTTCGTGGCCTCGGGCGAGGAGGGGGCGCAGACGCTGGCGCTGGTCTCAGGCACCACAAGCTACACGATCGAGGTGCCGACGGTGAACGACACGACGGACGAGGCGGACGGCGCGGTGTCGGTAACCCTGAGCCGCGGCGACGGCTACATCTTCGCGGGCGACGCGTCGACGCGCAGCGCGACGGTGTCGGTGACGGATGACGACCTGCCGGGGGGCACTCCGGTGGTGTCGTTCGCCTCGGGCACGGTAAGCGCAGGCGAGAGCACGGGCACGCACACCGTGACGGTGAACCTGTCCCCGGCGCCGCAGACCGGCATCACGCTGGCCTACACGTTGTCGGGGACGGCGGCGCGGGGCACGGACTACGCGATCAACGCGGTGAATAGCAACTCGGCGACGCTGTCGGTGGCGGCGGGCGCGACCTCCGCGACGATCGCGATCACGATCACGGATGATGCCGACGACGAGAACAACGAGACGGTGATCCTGACGCTGGGCACGGGCTCGGGCTACACGGTGGGCTCGCCGACGATCCACACGCTGACGATCACGGACAACGACACGGCGGGGGTGACGGTGACGCCGACGAGCCGCACGGTGGCGGAGGCGGGGGGCACGGCAAGCTACACGGTGGTGCTGGACAGCCGCCCGTCGGGGAGTGTGACGATCACGGCGGCCTCGGGCAATGCAGCGGTGGAACTGGAGGGCCCGGATGCGGGCTCGACGTACAGCGCCTCGGAGGCGCTGGTGTTTACGACCACGAACTGGAACGCGGCGCAGATGGTGACGGTGCGGGGGGTGGACGACAGTGTCGTGAACGTGCCGGCGCGCAGCGCGACGGTGAGCCACTCGATCCAGAGCGGGCACGGCGACGGCGCGGGCTACCGTCCGAACCTGATCAGCATCGACCCGGTGACGGTGACGCTGACCGACGACGACACGGCGACTCCGGCGGTGTCGTTCGCCTCGGGCACGGAAAGTGCGGGCGAGGGTGCGGGCACGCACAACGTGACGGTCAATCTCACGTCGGCTGCGCCTTCGGGCGGGCTGACGCTGGCTTATACGCTGTCGGGCACGGCGTCGCGGGGCACGGACTACGCGATCAGCGCGGTGAACAGCAACTCGGCGACGCTGTCGGTGGCGGCGGGCGCGACCTCCGCGACGATCGCGATCACGATCACGGATGATGCCGACGACGAGAACAGCGAGACGGTGATCCTGACCCTGGGCACGGGCACGGGCTACACGGTGGGCTCGCAGACGATCCACACGCTGACGATCACGGACGACGACACGGCGGGGGTGACGGTGACGCCGACGAGCCGCACGGTGGCGGAGGCGGGGGGCACGGCCACATACACGGTGGTGCTGGACAGCCGCCCGTCGGGGAGCGTGACGATCACGGCGGCCTCGGGCAATGCGGCGGTGGAGTTGGAGGGCCCGGATGCGGGCTCGGCCTACAGCGCCTCGGAGCGACTGGTGTTCACGACCACGAACTGGAACGCGGCGCAGACGGTGACGGTGCGGGGGGTGGACGACACCATCGTGAATACGCCTGCGCGCAGCGCGACGGTGAGCCA
This sequence comes from uncultured candidatus Poriferisulfidus sp., assembly GCA_965214545.1. Taxonomy (GTDB): domain Bacteria; phylum Pseudomonadota; class Gammaproteobacteria; order Poriferisulfidales; family Poriferisulfidaceae; genus Poriferisulfidus. The sequence continues at coordinate 1,385,816 of OZ243950.1, forward strand.
CTCGATCCAGAACGGGCACGGCGACGGTGGGGACTATACGCCGAGCGCACCGACGATTCCAGGGGTGACGGTGACGCTGACCGACGACGACACGGCAGCTCCGGCGGTGTCGTTCGCCTCGGGCATGGCAAGCGCGGGCGAGGGTGCGGGCACGCACAGCGTGACGGTCAATCTCACGTCGGCTGCGCCTTCGGGCGGGCTGACATTGGCGTATACGCTGTCGGGCACGGCGTCGCGGGGCACGGACTACACGATCAGCGGGGTGAACAGCAACTCGGCGACGGTGTCGGTGGCAGCGGGCGCGACCTCCGCGACGATTGCGATCACGATCACGGATGATGCCGACGACGAGAGCAACGAGACGGTGATTCTGACGCTGGGCACGGGCACGGGCTACACGGTGGGCTCGCTGACGATCCACACGCTGACGATTACGGACAACGACACGGCGGGGGTGACGGTGACGCCGACGAGCCGCACGGTGGCGGAGGCGGGGGGCACGGCGACGTACACGATGGTGCTGGACAGCCGCCCGTCGGGGAGCGTGACGATCACGGCGGCCTCGGGCAATGCGGCGGTGGAACTGGAGGGCCCGGATGCGGGCTCGGCCTACAGTGCATCGGAGGCCCTGGTGTTCACGACTGGGAACTGGGGCGCGGCGCAGACGGTGACGGTGCGGGGGGTGGACGACTCTATCGTGAATACGCCTGCGCGCAGCGCGACGGTGAGCCACAGCATCCAGAGCGGGCACGGCGACGGCGTGGGCTATCGTCCGAATCGGATCAGCATCGACCCGGTGACGGTGACGGTGACCGACGACGATGTGCCGGCGACCCCGGAAGTCTCGTTCGCCTCGGCCACGGCGAGCGCGGGCGAGGGCGCGGGCACGCACAGCGTGGCGGTCAATCTCACGTCGGCGGCGCCTCCGGGCGGGCTGACACTGGCGTATGCGCTGTCGGGGAGCGCGGCGCGGGGCACGGACTACACGATCAGCGGAGTGAACAGCAATGCGGGGGCCTTGGCGGTGGCGGCGGGCGCGACCTCCGCGACGATCGCAATTGCGATCACGGACGATGGCGACGCCGAGAACAACGAGACGGTGATCCTGACGCTGGGCACGGGTCCGGGCACGGGCTATACGGTGGGCTCGCGGAACACCCACACCCTGACGATCACGGACAACGACGAGGCGCCGCCGCCGGCGGTGTCGTTCGCGGCGCCGGCCTCCCAAGCGCCCGAGGCAGCGCAGGTACGCAGCATCGCGGTGCGCCTGGACCGGGCGCCGGCGGAGCCCCTGGTGCTGGCCTATACCGTCAGCGGTACGGCGGCGTCCGGCTCGGACTACACGATTGCAGGCTCCGGCAGCCTGTCGGTGGCGGCCGGAGCCCGGAGCGCGACGGTGTCGGTGACGGTGCTCGACGACGACGAGGCCGAGGACGACGAGACGGTGGTGCTGGCCCTGGCGGTGGGGGCCGGCTACACGGTGGGCTCGCCAGGAACCCACACGCTGACGATCCAGGGCAACGACCGGGCGGGGGCGCAGGCGGCGATGCGGGGGTGGCTGGCGCGCTTCGGGCGGACGGTGGCAGACCAGGTGATCGAGGCGGTGCAGGGCCGCCTGCGGGCACCGGCATCGGCACCGGAATCCTCGCTGCGCCTGGCGGGCCGGGACTGGCAGGCCGCCGAGCCCGAGCCCGCGGGCCCGGATTCCCTGCACGCCCCCGCAGGGCCCCCCGCCCCCGGAACCGAGGTGCCGGCGGCCCGGGCGGACGTGCCCGCCATCCCGCAGGCCGCGCTCCCCACCCGGCGCGAGGCCACACCCGAGCGCCTGTCGGACCTCGACTGGCTCGGTGGCACCACCTTCCACACCGCGCACAAGCATAAATCCGGGCTGACCTCGCTGTGGGGCCGCGGCGCGGTGGCGCAGTTCGACGGCCGGGAATCCGGAGACCGCCTGGACGGGCGGGTGGAGAGCGTGCTGCTGGGCGCGGACTATGCTCAGGACGGGCGCGCGCTGGGCTTCCTGCTGTCGCACAGCCGTGGCGAAGGCGGCTGGCGGGGCCAGGACGCCGACGGGCGCTTCAAGGCGGAGCTGACCGGGCTGCACCAGTACGCCCGATACCAGGCGAACGCGCGTTGGTCGCTGTGGAGCGTGGCGGGCTACGGCCAGGGCCACCTCAAGCGCACCGAGGGCGCGCAGATGCGGCGCAGCGACCTGGATGCATGGCTGGTGGCGGGGGGCCTGCGCGGGGAGATGCGCGGCGCCGCCGCCCTGTGGCCGGCGCTGTCGATGGTGGCGGACGTGCTATGGGTGGACACGAAGACCGACGGCGATGCGGATTTCTCCTCGGTCGACGCGGACGTCTCGCGCATCCGGGGGGGGCTGGAAGGGAGCTGGGCGCCACTGCCGCTCGGTGCCGGGCAGTTGAGCCCGCGGTTGCGCATCAGCCTGCGCCACGACGGCGGGGACGCGGAGCACGGCTTCGGCACGGAAGTGCGCGCAGGCGCGGACTGGGTGGACGCCAGACACGGGCTGCGGGCGCAGGTGCAGGCGCATACGCTGCTGACGCACGAGGAAGACGGGGCACAGGAGAAAGGCTTTTCGGGCTCGCTGTCCTGGGATCCGCGCCCGGACAGCCTGCGGGGCGCGGAGTTCTCGCTGGCGGCGAGCACGGGCGCGCAGCCGGGGCGGGAGGGCCTGCTCTCGGGCGCGGCCTTCGGGACGACCCCCGCGCGGGAGTCGGCCTCGTCGTGGGAGGCGACGCTGGGCTATGGCGTCGGAGCGTTTGGGGACCGTTTCACGGCGGTGCCGGAGGCGAGACTGGCGTGGTCGGCGGACGCCTGGGACCTGGGGCTCGGCTGGCGGCTGGTGGCGGAGCGCTTCGATCTGCAGGTGCGTGCGCTGCGCCGCGAGGAGAGCCCCGGCGGGGCCGACGAAGAACTCCGGATCCAGCTGCAGGGACGCTGGTAGGGTGGAATCGCCCGGTCGCGGTCGCGCTGTGCAGGTTGGAATCTGGAACGACACAGAGAACCGTGATGGCCCCTGACATTTGCGCATGGGACACGGTTGACAGCAGCCGAGGCAATGCTACCATGATCGTGGCCCTAGGAATGAGGGTGACGGGACGGGGAGAGGACAACGTAAGCGGGGGTGTTCTTTGGACATCCAGCGGATACCGTCGATGATCCGTCAATAGTATGCGGTTGACAGAAGTAAAGCCGCCGCGTGCGACAATTGGGGCTTCAGGATTCCGTGTGGAATCCGGTGTATGAAGGTGATTGCGCTGGCAATGAGGGGCTTCCTGAATGCCGCACGGCCACACCGCCACCATGCCTTTGACAGTCTAGGATTAATAGTCTATATTTTGGGTTATACACATATCTTGACGGGACCAACCGATCATGTGCGAGCTACGCTCCTCCCGCTACCGCCTGTATCCGAATAAGGCCCAAACGGAGCAGTTTCGGCAGCTGTGCGGCGCCTCGCGCTACGTCTACAACGAGCTGCTGGCGAAGCAGAAGCGGGAATTCGCGCGGTACAAGGCCGGCGAGCGAGACAAACCGAAGGCCTCCCCGTTCGCGTTCGGCCGACGATTCATCCAGATGAAGACCGAGGACGGCCACGAATGGATGCAGGAATTGTCCTGCCAGGTGGTGCGGGCTTCGGGTGCCTTCCGCCTGGGCGCGGCGTACCGGCATTTCTTCCGGCGACTGAAAGAGCCCCGGGACGGGGAGAAGCCGGGGGCTCCCCGTTTCAAGGCCAAGGGCCGCAGACGGGAGTCGTTCATCATTCCGGATAGGGTGCAGCTGGAGAAGAAGCGCCTGCGTGTTCCGAAGGTGGGCTGGGTGCGCCTGAACCGCAAGGCGCAGTCGCGCACCCAGGGGGCCGACCCGTGGTCGGACGGCGAGGCGGTCTCGGTGGTGGTGTACGAGGAGCTGGGGAAGTGGTACGCGGCGGTGCTGTGGCGGGTCGATGTCGATTGGAAGCGGTTTCCGTTCAACGGGCGTGCGGTGGGGATAGACCGGAACACGGAGAACGTGGCGCTGTGCGTGGAGGGGGAGGCGCGGCTGATCGAGGTGCCGGTGAAGCGGATCGCCCGGTACGAGGAGAAGGCCTCGTATTATCAGTGGCGGGCGAGCTGGCGGCAGCTGAAGCCGTTGCTGGATGCAGACGGGAAGCCGGTGCTGAAGAAATCGGGGCGGCCGATACAGGTGGCCTCGGGGCGGCGCCAGAAGATGCAGCGGCGTTCGGCGAAGGCGAAGCGGCGCGCGGCGACGATCCGGCTGGACTGGAGCCACCAGACCTCGAAGCAGATTGCCAGACAGTACCAGTACATCATTCTGGAGGCGCTGAACCTGAAAGGGATGACGAAGTCGGCGAAGGGGACGAAGGAGAAGCCGGGGAAGCGGGTCCGCCAGAAGTCGGGTCTGAACCGGAAGATCTTACGGTCGTGCATGGGCCAGCTGGGCCGCTTTCTGGAGTACAAGGCGATGCATGTGGAGGAGGTGCCGCCGAAGAACACGAGCCGGATGTGCGCGCGCTGCGGGCACACGGAGGAGGCGAACCGCAAGGAGGACCGTTTTGTGTGTCTGTCCTGCGGGCATAAAGATCACGCGGACTGCAATGCCGCACGAAACATCCTGAGTTTGGGAGTGAACAAGCTCTTGGCCGGAGGCGCTCCGGTGACAGGACGGGGAGGGGACAACGAAGCGGGGGTGCTGCTGTTTGTACTGCAGCATCTAGTGGAAACCGCCCGTGATCCGTCAAAACCTTTGTCGTGGGATCTTCCGAGGCTTGACCCCGGGTAATTCCACACAAAAGTCTGAAGCGCCCGGCAATTCCCGAGACCCCCGGCACTGTCATGGGGGTCTTTCTTTAGGATCAGCTCGTAGACAATCCCATTCCATCAAGGGCAAGATCTGCTGAGTTTCGTCAGTTATTGCAGGACCGCATTTGCTGAGGCCTGGTTGCTGGCTCCCGTCAGGCCGGCTCGGCCCGCACTCCCAGCAGGTTGCGCTCCTCCCGTCCGAACGCTATCCCGACCAAGTGAATCGGCTCGCCCCGGTCGCGATACTTCTCCGCATAGCCCCGCTCCCGGATCGCCCGGAAGTCCTGGATTCCAACGGGTAGCTTGCGGCGGGTCATGGGCAGCCCCTTGCGTGCATTGCGGAATCGTAGCATGGGGACGCATCCGGCTTTCCCATATGCCCACCTATCTGCCCATCAGGGGGGTGCTGCGGTGTGTACTGGAGCATCTAGTGGAAACCGCCCGTGATCCGTCAAAACCTTTGTCGTGGGATCGTCCGAGGCTTGACCCGGGGTGATCCACACGAAAGTCTGAAGCGCCAAGCATGTACAATACGCACTCCTTTCGGCCATTCTACGATCCACATGCCTGGAATTCGAGTCAAGGAAGACGAGCCTTTTGACGTTGCAATCCGTCGGTTTCGCCGTGCGTGCGAACGCTCGGGGGTGCTTTCGGAAGCCCGTCGCCGCGAATACTACGAGAAGCCGACCGAAGTGCGCAAGCGCAAGGCTGCCGCGGCAGTCAAGCGCAATGCCAAGCGTCTATCCAAGCAATCGCGACCGCGTTACCGTTGATTTTTGACCTTCCGGCATCCTGCTGGAAACCGGGCCGAGGCTTACAATAGCGCCATGGCCGACCCTCTTCAATTCCTGCAAGTTCCACGTCAGGACCCTGCCGTGGAAGCCGTCGAGGTCCGTCTGCATCACGCCCGGGAAATCTACGGGCAGTATGACCCCGAGCAGGCTGGCGAACAGTCGGCCCGCTGCCTGGGCTGCGGCAACCCCTACTGCGAATGGAAATGCCCGGTCCACAACTACATCCCCGACTGGCTCAGGCTGGTCGAAGAAGGCAACCTGTTCGAGGCTGCGGAACTGTCGCACCGGACCAACTCGCTGCCGGAAATCTGCGGGCGGATCTGTCCGCAGGATCGCCTGTGCGAGGGGGCGTGCACGCTGAACGACGGGTTTGGCGCGGTCACCATTGGGGCGGTGGAAAAATACATCACCGACACGGCGCTGGAACAGGGCTGGCGGCCCGACCTGTCCGGCATCATCCCGACCGATTGGCGGGTGGCGGTGGTCGGCGCGGGGCCGGCCGGGCTCGCTTGCGCCGACGTCTTGGCACGCAACGGCGTCCAGGCGGTCGTGTTCGACCGCTACCCGCGCATCGGGGGCTTGCTGACTTTCGGCATTCCCTCGTTCAAGCTGGAAAAGCAGGTCGTGGAGACCCGTTACGAGATTCTGCAGGAGATGGGCATCCAGTTCCGTTTGAACACGGAAGTGGGCCGGGATGTTGCCATCGAGTCCCTGCTCGAGGACTACGACGCCGTGTTCCTCGGCATGGGCACCTATACCGGAATGCGCGGGGGCTTTCCGGGTGAAGACGGCCCGAGTGTGCACAAGGCCTTGCCCTACCTGATCGGCACGGTCAACCGGGAACTCCAGCTGGATATGGCGGACCTGCCCTACGTCAGCATGGAGGGCGAGGACGTCCTGGTGCTGGGCGGCGGCGATACCGCCATGGATTGCGTCCGCACCGCAGTGCGCCAGCAAGCCAAATCGGTCACCTGCGTGTACCGGCGTGATTTGGAGAACATGCCGGGTTCCCGCCGCGAGGTCAAGAACGCCATGGAGGAGGGCGTGACCTTTCTGTTCAACCGGCAACCTCTCGGCATTGAGGAGAACAACGGTGCGGGGGGCGTGCGCGTGGTCGAGACGCGGCTGGGTGCGGCAGATGAGCGCGGGCGGCTGATGCCGGAGCCGGTGCCGGGGTCGGAGACGGTGCTGCCGGCCGACCGGGTGGTGATCGCCTTCGGCTTCCGGGCCAGCCCCGCGGACTGGTTCGCGGAACACCGCATCGATGTGGATGGACGGGGACTGGTGACGACCCGCTCCGAGCCGTTCCCCTACCAGACAGCGAATCCCAAGGTGTTTGCCGGAGGCGACATGGTGCGGGGCGCGGACCTGGTGGTGACGGCGGTGTTCGAGGGGCGCGGCGCGGCGGACGGGATCCTCGATTTCCTGCGGCAGTCCTGAGGCCTCCGATGGCGGCCCCTGAGAACGATCGGTTTCTCCGCGCCCTGCGGCGGCAGCCGACCGACCGCACGCCGGTCTGGATCATGCGCCAGGCCGGCCGCTACCTCCCCGAATACCGTGCCTTGCGCAAACGCGCCGGGAGTTTTCTCAAGTTGTGCCAGACGCCGGACTACGCCTGCGAGGCCGCCTTGCAGCCGATGCGCCGCTACCCCCTGGATGCCGCGATCGTGTTCTCCGACATTCTGACCATTCCGGACGCGATGGGTTTGGGGCTGGGGTTCTCCGAGGGGTCCGGGCCGTATTTCGAGCGCCCGATCCGCCGTGCAGCCGACATCAAGGCGCTGGGCATCCCCGATCCCCACCAGGAACTCCGCTACGTCAGCGAAACGGTGTCCTTGCTGTCCCGGGAGATTGGGGCGCAGGTCCCGGTGATCGGGTTTGCCGGCAGCCCCTGGACGCTGGCGACCTACATGATCGAGGGCCGCGGCCGCAGTGAATTCGCACAGGTTGCCGAGTGGCTTCGATCCGAACCGGATTCGTTGGATCGCCTGCTTGCGATCCTGGCGGATTCCGTCGCCCTGTACCTGGAAGCGCAGATCGAGGCGGGCGCCAGCGTGGTCATGATTTTCGACAGCTGGGGGGGCATCCTGGAAGGCGGAGACTATGTCCGCTTCTCGCTGAAGCCGATCACGCGCATCCTGGAAAACCTGGGGCCGGCTGTGCCGCGCATCGTGTTTGCCCGCGGCGGCGGCGGGCGGCTGACCGAAGTCAGCGAGACCGGATGCGAGGCGATCGGCCTGGACCAGACTGTGGACTTGCGCGCCGCCCGCGAGGAAGTGGGGCAGGCGTGCGCCTTGCAAGGCAACCTGGACCCGGCTCTGCTGCGCGAGGACGCGCAGACCCTGTGTGCCGCCGCTCGGGCGTTACTGGAAGCTTACGGCCCCCACCCGGGCCACGTATTCAATCTCGGCCACGGCATCACGCCGGACATCGACCCGGACCGGCTGGCCTGCCTGGTCGACGAGGTCCACCGCTTCAGCGCAGTGGGCTAGGGCCCGGCCGGGCCCCTTATTCCTCTTCGAGGTAGACCCCGACGCCCACGATGTGGTCGTCGCGCATCACGATCCAGCTGGACTTGGTCGCCACGTTTCCCGTGACCGGGTTCGGCCAGCGGTAGTTGAACCAACTGCCGTCCGGGCTTGCGGCCGCGGCCGCGGCCATCCGCGCAAGGAAGGCATTGCCATCGGCATCCGTCCCGGTCTCGTCGCCGACCCCCACCCAGCTGGAGTCGATCGGATGCGCCACGATGGTCCCGGCCGAGTCCAGGACGAACACGTAATGTTCACCCTGGTGAAACTCGGGGGCGTCCGCATTGACGGTCTCGATCAGGGCAGCGGTGCCGTGCTGATCCATGTATTCCAGAGCCTGGGCGACCATCGCCTTCGCCTGTTCCGCGCCGGCGCCGTCCGCCTGGCTTGAGGTGTCCGCAGGTTCGGAGGAGGTCGTCCCGAGGAACGCGTCCGGGTTCATGGCAAGAGCCAAGAGGAGGATGCCGAGCGCGCCGGCTGCGAGCAAAAGGATGAGGTTGCGTTGCATGGGAGAATCTCCACGAAAGAATTTTGAGAGGCGCCGGCATTGTACCGCTTGGCGGGGGGAACCGTCAGAACAGTTGTTCGGGAATGTCGGTGCCTTCCCCGGGCGTCAGGACGGTTTCCTCCGATAGGCGATCGGGCACGCGCTCCTCCCGGAAGGTTTCCACGATGCTGTGGTCGCTGTTGGGCGGGGCCAGCAGGCCGTTTTTCGGGTCGATCCGCACTTGGACGATGCCGGGAGGAATCGGTAGCGGTTTTTCCGGCAGGCCCGCCAGGGCCACTTTCATGAAATCAATCCACATCGGCAGCGCCGCCGTGCCGCCGACTTCACGCCGGCCCAGTTTTCCGAAGTCGTCCCGGCCGACCCAGGCCGTCGCCACAAGTTGGGAATTGAATCCGCTGAACCAGGCGTCGCGCTGATCGTTCGTGGTGCCGGTCTTTCCGGCCAGGTCGCCGCGTTCCAGCACCCGCGCCGCCCGCGCGGTTCCCAACCGGACCACATCCTTCAACATGCTGACAATCTGGTAGTGAACCCGTTTCTCAAGCACGCGCGAAGCCGAGTTCTCCGGCATCAGTGCGGACCGGTCCGGGTCGGCGGCATCCTGCGGCGACACGGCCTGCATCTGGCAGGCATCGTCGCAGACCCGTCGGGGGTTGGCCAGGTAGACCGTCTCGCCCGTTGCGTTTTCGATGCGTTGGATCAGGTAGGGCTCGACCTGGTAGCCGCCATTGGCAAAAACCGAGAACGCTGCCGCCATTTGCAGCGGCGTCACTTCGCCCGAGCCCAGCGCCAGCGTCAGGTTGTCGGGAAGGGTCGAGGCGTCAAAACCGAACCGCTCCACGTAATGGCGCGCGTAATCGCTCCCGATCTCGTCGAGCATGCGGATCGAGACCACGTTGCGGGAGTAGGTCAGCGCTTCGCGAAGTCGGGTCGGCCCGTAGAATTGGCCGCTGTAGTTGGCGGGGCGCCAGGCCCCCTCGATGCCCTGGTCGTGGTAGACCACGGGCGCGTCGTTGATCAACGTGGCCGGGTTGTAGCCCCGGTCCAAGGCGGCGGTGTATAGGAACGGCTTGAAACTGGAGCCCGGCTGGCGACGGGCCTGGGTGGCGCGGTTGAACTTGCTCAGGGCGAAATCGAAGCCGCCGGTCAGCGCCCGGATCGCCCCGTCGACCGGATCCATCGCGACCAGCGCGCCCGAAGCTTCCGGAATCTGGCGCAGGCGCCAGACATTGTCCTCGAACACCAGGCGCACGAGATCGCCCGGCTGCACGACGTCCGACGTTGCCCGCGGCGCAGGTCCGCGCCGGTCGACATGCTCCATCGGCCGGGCCCAGCGGATCTCGTCGAGCGTCAGTTCCGCCCAACGGCCGTGGCCCAGGTAGGTATGCGCGACATCCGGACCGGCATGGATCACGATGCCGTTCTCGAAGCCGCCCCGGGCCGGGGTGTCGGCCAGGGCCCGGTCCAGTTCCTGCCTGCTTTCCGGAAGCGGCACCAGTCGGTTTTCCGCGCCGCGCCAGCCGTGGCGCAGGTCGTAGCGGATCAAGGCCCTTCGCGCGGCCTGGCGGGCCGCCGTCTGCAAGTCGTTGCGGATCGTCAGGTAAACCGTATAGCCTCCGGTATAGGCGTCCATTCCAAACCGCTCCACCATGTCGGCCCGGACCATCTCCCCGACGTAGGGGGCCGAAGACTGGCCGCGGTAGTGGCCCAGCCGGGCGGTGACGGGCGCCTCGACGGCTTCGCGGTGTTGTGCGTTCGTGATGTGTCCGTCCTGCAGCATGCGGTCCAGCACGTAGCGGCGGCGGGCGCGGGAGGCCTCGGGGTTGCTGACCGGGTTCAGGGTCGAGGGCGCCTTGGGCAGGCCGGCGATGGTGGCCATCTGGGCCAGCGTCAGGTGCCGGGGGGAAGCGTCGTAGTACACCTCGGCCGCGGCGCCCACGCCGTAGGCCCGGTGCCCGAGGAAGATCTTGTTCAGGTACAGCTCCAGGATTTCATCCTTGCTGAGTTCCTGTTCGATGCGCAGGGCCAGGAAAATCTCCCGCAGTTTGCGAATGAAGTGACGCTGCCGGGTCAGGTAGAAGTTGCGCGCCAGCTGCATGGTGATGGTGCTGCCGCCCTGGCGGATCCGCCCGCTGCGCGCCAGGTCCACGGCGGCGCGGACCAGGGCCTGCACGTCCACCCCGAAATGCTGCTCGAAGCGCGAATCCTCGGACGCGATGAACGCCTGGCGCATCGGCAGCGGGATCTCGTCGAGACGCACGGGGATGCGGCGCTTGGTGCCGTAGACCGCCAGCAGCGCGCCGTCCTCGGAATACACGCGCAGCGGGGTTTGCAGCTGAATGTCGCGAAGTTCCTGGACCGTCGGCATGCTGGGCTGGATGTAGAGGTAGGCCCCGAGCACGGCGAGCAGGGCCGGCATTACTCCCAGGGCGATCAGCCTCAGCAGGCGGCGGACGATCTTCATGTCGGAATTGGGGTCAGGGCGACACTACAGTATAGTGTGGCTTTGCTTGCGCTGGTGCGTCACGGGAATGCCTACCCACCCTTCCAACGTGTTCCTGATCGGCCCAATGGGCGCGGGGAAAACGACGATTGGCACCCTGCTGGCGAAAGCGATGGGGCGGGAATTCCTCGACAGCGACGCCGTCTTGCAGGAGCGCACTGGGGTGACGGTCTCGGACATCTTCGAGCATGAGGGCGAGTCGGGATTCCGTCGCCGCGAACGCGAAGTGATCGCGGATCTGGTCCAGCGCGAGAATATCGTGCTGGCGACCGGCGGGGGCGCCGTGCTGGATGCGGACAACCGCCGCCTTCTGGCTTCGCGCGGCACGGTCATCTACCTCCGCGTGCCGTTGGATGCTCAATTGCAGCACCTGCGCGCCGACCGCACCCGCCCGCTCTTGCAGGACGGGGACCCGGAAGAGATCCTGAAACGGCTGTCTGTCGAGCGGGATCCGTTGTACCGGGAATTGTCGGACTACCAAGTCGACATGGCGCACCTGACGGCGCGCACGGCTTGTGACAACATCGTCGAATGGCTGGATCAGACGCCCGGGCTGTCGTAGCCGTACAGCCAGACGGTGCGGGTCGGGGCGACAATCGAGATGGATGCGATGCGTGCGTGTCCGCCAGTACGGCCCCGGTGGCGGGGTCGGGCTGGCCTTCGGACGGTATACAATTCCACCCAGACGGTAGCTTGAGACCGCAGAGCTTTTCGTGGATGATCTGACTGTTGCCCTGAAGGGCGCCTCGTACCCGATCCTGATCGGTGAAGGATTGCTTGAAGACCCCGCGCGTTGGGCGCCTCTCGTGGGCCCCGAGGCCGTGTTGGTGACGCATCCGGAGGTGGAAAACCTGTACGCCCGGCCTCTCGCGCAGGCCCTGGGTTCGGCGTGCCGCGGCTACTACGTGCTGCCGGACGGGGAGCAACACAAGACCCTGGAAGACCTCAACGGGCTCTATACCTGGCTCCTGGAGCAGGAGCTCGGGCGCGGCGCGACCTTCGTCGCGGTCGGCGGCGGTGTGGTCGGCGACATGACCGGATTCGCTGCCGCCACCTACATGCGCGGTGTGGATTTCATCCAGGCCCCGACGACCTTGCTGGCGCAGGTGGACGCCTCGGTCGGCGGCAAGACTGGGGTCAACCACCCGCTGGGCAAGAACATGATCGGTGCGTTCTGGCAGCCGAAGGCGGTCTTGATCGATCCGGTGACGCTGCGCAGCCTGCCCGCCCGCGAAATGCGCTCGGGCGTGGCCGAGGTCATCAAATACGGCCTGATTGACAACGCGGAATTTTTCGGCTGGCTGGAAGATCACATCGAGGAAGTCCTGTCGCTGGAGACGGACGCCTTGGCGTACGCCATCAAGGTCTCCTGTGCCAGCAAGGCGCGGATCGTGGCCGCCGACGAGCGGGAACGCACCGGGGCCCGCGCGCTGCTCAACCTGGGCCATACGTTTGCGCATGCGATCGAGACCGAACAGGGCTATGCGCAGTGGAGCCATGGGGAAGCAGTGGCGTGCGGCCTGGTGCTGGCCGCCGACCTGTCGGTCCGGATGGGTTGGCTTGAGGCCCCGGCGGCGGAACGGATCCAGGCGCTGGTCGACCGTGCCGGGCTACCGGTCCGGTTGCCGGAAGAGCTGGGCGTCGAGTCACTGCGCGCCCATATGCGCCATGACAAGAAGAATGTCGGGGGGCGGCAACGTTTCATCCTGATGCGGGCGATCGGACAGGCAGAAGTCACCGACCAGGTGGACGAACGGCTGTTGTCGGCGACCTTGGCCGGGGTGCGCTGAACCCGTGGCGGTCGATCTGCTGGAAGCGCGGGGTGGCGGGGCGCACCCGACCGGGCTGGCCCCGCACGCGGCCAGCGAATCCAATTCGCTCGGGCGCCAGCATGCGGAGCCTCTGGATCCGTTCCGGACGCTGTACCAGCGGGACTGCGACCGGATCATTCACTCTGCCGCTTTCCGCAGCCTGGAGTACAAGACCCAGGTGATGGTGAATCATGCGGATGGGTCGTTTCGCACCCGGCTGACGCACAGCATCGAAGTGGCCCGGCTGTCGCGCACGCTGGCGCGGGCCCTGGGCCTCAACGAAGACCTGTCCGAGTCGATTGCGTTGGCGCACGATCTCGGCCATACGCCATTCGGACATGCCGGACAGGATGCGCTGGACGACTGCATGAAGGAGCACGGGGGATTCGAGCACAACCTGCAATCGTTGCGCGTGGTCGACGAGCTGGAGCATAAATACGCCGCCTTCCGCGGTCTTAATCTGACCTTCGAGACCCGCGAAGGCGTGCTGAAGCGCTGTCCGAAGGAAATCGCTCAGACCCTGGGCCCGCTGGGGGAACGGTTTCTCCGGGGCGGGTCGCCGACTTTGGAGGCGCAACTGGTGGACTTTGCCGATCAGATCGCGTACACCAACCACGACCTGGACGACGGGTTGCGCCTGGGGTTCCTGGATCTTGACGAGGTGCGGGAACTGGCGCTGTTCTCCCGCGCCTACACCGCGGCGGAGGCCGCCTCGCCAAAACTGTCACGGCACGCCTTGCTGCACGAGACCAACCGGCGCATGATCACCGCCATGATGGTGGACCTGACCGAGGCGACCCGGGAGCGGGTCGGGCGACTGCAACCGGATTCCCCGCAGGCCATCCGCGCCCATCCCGAAAGGCTGGCGGGGTTTAGCGACGAACTGCGTGCCGAACTGGTCCCGGCCACCCGGTTTCTGCACGAGAAGTACTACAGCCACTACCAGTTGGCGCGGGCGACCGGCAAGGCCGTCCGCATGATCCGGGATTTGTTCCATGTGTTCATGGACCGACCCCAGTTGTTGCCGACAGAGTTGCACCAACGGGCTCGTGAGAAGAAGGGGGCTCGTGGGGAAGGGGGGCAGGCCCGGGTCGTCGCCGACTACATTGCCAGCCTGAGCGACCGGCATATCCTTGCGGAGCACCGCAAGATCTTCGACATGACGGAATAAATTTCAGCCGATATTTTTACCGCCCTTCCGTCTCTTGCTGAGATTCAGGGCGATCTCAGGGCTACAGAGGGGGAGATTATGGAGATACAGGCAACGCTGGGTTCCGGAATTTAATAGCAAATGTAGGTATTTATTTTTTAATGCCTACATTTTGTTAGAAAATGTATAATGAGACCATGTCTGGCATGGCTGATCTTTCAACGTTGCGGGGTGCGGGCCTGGGTGCTTTTTTTCGCGCCAGGGATATCGAGGCGCTCGGCATTGCCCACCGCAGACTTGCAGACTGGGCGTCCGCAGGGATCATAATGAATTTCGGGAATGGTCTGTATAGGTTTTCCGACGACGAGGTCGAACCTACAGAACTTGAAACCATCGCAATGGTTTCTGCCGCTGTTCCAGGAGCGATTATCTGCTTGTATACGGCGCTGCGCATCCACGAAATTGGCACTCAATCCCCATCAGAGGTTTGGCTGGCGCTGGGTCATAAGGCTCGCCGGCCGACACACCCGCCTTCTCGGATTCGCGTCGTCCGTTTCTCTGGCGCGATGGCGACATATGGGGTTGAACAGCGCTCTGCGCTTGGTGTGCCTTTTCGCATCACTTCGCCAGCCCGGACGGTCGTTGATTGTTTCCGGTATCGGAAAAAACATGGAACTCTTGATGTTGCACTGGAAGCCCTTCGCGACGTCATGCGGAACCAGATCGCGACAATAGATGAGATTGCGCGCGCTGCCGAAATCTGTCGAGCGCGAACAGTTGTTTCTCCCTACCTTGATGCCTTGTCATGGTGAAAGACAGGCCCATTCAAAACGTTTCGGCTTCGGTGCGCGCAAGGTTGCTGAACAGGAAACGGAAAACCGGAGAGGATTTCCAATTCCTTCTGGAGCGATATGCGGTGGAGCGTTTTCTTTATCGCCTTGGGGAATCGGATTATCGCGAGCATTTTGTTTTGAAAGGAGGCATGCTACTCGTCCTTTGGGGAGAGGAGGTCAGCCGCCCGACACGCGATCTTGACTTTACCGGCTATGGCAATGCCTCGGAAAACGGTGTGCGTTCCATTATCCGCGAGATATGCTCGTATCAGGACCTCGACGACGGTATTATTTTTGACACTGGAGAGATCGACGTCTCCATCATTCGGCCGGATGACAAATATGACGGTTATCGGGCATGTTTCCAGGCTGCGATTTCTGGTGCGCGTATTCTGATGCGCATAGATATCGGCTTTGGAGATGTAATCTATCCGGCCCCGGTTGACGCCGACTATCCCACGTTGCTTGATTTTCCCTGTCCAAGAATTCTGACGTATCCTCGGGAATCGGTCGTGGCCGAGAAACTCCATGCCATGATCTCGCATGGCGCGTTCGTCAGCCGCTACAAGGACTTTTACGACCTTCATCTATTGGCGCAGCACTTCCCTTTCGAAGGTGGGTCTCTCTCGCGTGCTATTGCGGCAAGTTTCGGGCAACGTGGCACAACGATCTCCGAAAACCTGCCGATTGTCCTAACTCCTGAATTCTATTCATCACCTTCCCGCGTCGAACTGTGGCGCAATTACCTCGGCAAGAACCGATTGTCAGACACTTTTTCAGATTTCAGGGTCGTGGGGGAATCTCTCCTGTCGTTTCTTGCGGAACCATGGAATGCGTTGGCTCGGAGCGGAAACTTTTCTGGAAGTTGGCCTGAAGGCGGGCCTTGGCTACACTGAGCGGCGCATTGAGGAAAACAGGCAGCCTTAAGTTAGGAAAATTGAATGGCACACCAATCTTCCCTGATGCCACAGCGAGAGGGCTAAGGGTTGCGCGTGTAGTTAATAAAGTACATTAACTACATTACTTATGGCTAAATCGTTATGGCACGCACGACAACAGTGACAGTTCGCCTCAGCGGCACACTCGGCGATTTCGTTTCAGCGAATGTCGGTGAGGCTGGGTCTTACGAGAATGTTAGCGAGTACGTTCGCGACTTGATTCGACGTGATAAAGAAAGGGTGGAATTGGAGGCCTTTGAACCCATCAAAGCTGAACTGGAACACGCTTTTGCAGCACCAGATAGATCATTTCATCCTCTTTCGGCCTCGGATGTTATCGCACGGAACAAGAGAAATGGTGCAAAGTGTTTCCGTGTATACCTCGCCCAGGCATTGCGAGACCTTGACGAGGTAGACGAGGAAGCGAAAGCAGAAGGTTTTCGGGTGCCTGAAAAAATTGCAATTGTTAATGTGAGGCGATTGCTTAAAAGGCTATACAATGAAATACCTTACAGGTTTGAGGTCTATCCGATGCCTGATGGCGAGGTGGTTATCGATGTGCCTGATGGTAATGGGAGCTCGGTAATGGTTTTGTGTGACTCGGATGGCGGGGCGTTGTGTTCAGTCAATATCCAAGGCAACTATCGTCGAGCTCGGTACTCCAGTGCTGAAGCGCTTCCTGATGGCTTCACACATGAAGCCTTGGAAGATCTTGGAAGCCAAAGTGATCCAGCTGAGTGAGTATGCCAGACATAATCGAACCAAGTGAGGAACTTGAGCCCGGATGATCTACACAAAAGTCCGAAGCGCCACACTTCAGGATCTAATCCGACGACTGGAGGCATACTGGGCGACGCAGGGTTGCGCGATCCTGCCTGCGCACGACCTGCCGATCGGTGCGGCGACCTTCCACCCGGAAACGTTTCTGCGGGCCATCGGCCCGGAGCCTTGGCGCTGTGCGTTCGTGCAACCGTGCCGGCGCCCGACCGATGGGCGGTATGGGGAAAATCCAAACCGCCTCCAGCGCTACTACCAGTTCCAGGTCGCGCTCAAGCCCTCACCGGACGACATCCAGGATTTGTACCTGCGTTCCCTGGAGGAACTCGGCATCGCGCTGGACCAGAACGATGTCCGCTTCGTGGAGGACGACTGGGAGTCCCCGACCCTGGGGGCCTGGGGCCTGGGCTGGGAAGTTCAGCTCAACGGCATGGAAATCAGCCAGTTCACGTATTTCCAGCAGGCCGGGGGGCTGGAATGCCGCCCGACGCTCGGCGAATTGACCTACGGCATTGAACGGATCGCGATGTTCCTGCAAGGCGTGGACAGTGTG
This sequence comes from uncultured candidatus Poriferisulfidus sp., assembly GCA_965214545.1. Taxonomy (GTDB): domain Bacteria; phylum Pseudomonadota; class Gammaproteobacteria; order Poriferisulfidales; family Poriferisulfidaceae; genus Poriferisulfidus. The sequence continues at coordinate 1,403,037 of OZ243950.1, forward strand.
TTCGACCTGGTCTGGCACGGCGAGGGGACGGCCGCGATCACCTACGGGCAACTGTTCCACCAGAATGAAGTCGAACAATCGACCTACAATTTCGAGCAGGCCGACACGGACAAACTGTCTCGCCAGTTCGACGAGATGGCGGAGGAATGTGACCGCCTGATCGCCCAGAACCTCCCACTGCCCGCCTACGAGCAACTGGTCGGGTGCTCGCATCTGTTCAACCTCCTGGATGCGCGGCATGCGATTTCCGTCACGGAACGCCAGAAGTATATTCTGCGCATCCGTAGCCGGGCGCAGAAGATTGCGGGGGCCTACCACGCTTCGCGCGAAGCCTTGGGCTTTCCCTTGGGCGCGGGATGACCGACACTCGAACCGTGCTGTTCGAGCTCGGCACGGAAGAACTCCCACCCCGTTCCCTGGAGACCCTCAAGGCGTCTCTGGCGGCGGCGGTGATGACCGAACTGGAGAATGCGGGCCTCCCGTTCGACCGGGCGGTGACCGCGTACGCATCGGCGAGACGCTTGGCCGTGCAGGTTCCGGGCGTGGCACAGCGGACGGCGAGCACGACCGAAATGCGCAAAGGGCCCTCGGTGGAAGCGGCCTTCGACCCGGACGGTGAACCGACCCGGGCGCTGCTGGGTTTTGCCCGAGGGTGCCAGGCTAGCCCGGAGCAGATACAACGCTGGAGGGCGGGACAGGATTGCCTGAAGACAGACAAGGGGGAGTGGCTCCAGTTCGAGCAGGTGGTGGAGCCCCGTGATTGCCGGGCATTGCTCCCGGAGATTTTCGAGCGGGCCCTAGCGGGATTGCCGCTGGACAAACGCATGCGCTGGGGCGCGGAAGAGACAAGTTTTCTCCGCCCGGTCCGGTGGGTGGTCTTGCTGTACGGCGCTGAGGCGGTGGCGGGAGAAATCATGAATCGTCCCTGCGGCGCCGTCACGCGGGGCCACCGTTACCTTGGTGAACACTCTGTTGAACTGGAGGACGCCGAGGCGTATGCAAGCCTTCTGAAGGAGCGGGGCCATGTGTGGGTCGAGGCGGCGGCACGCACCCGGGAGGTGGTGTCGCAGATCGAGGCGCTTGAGGCCGATCTCGGGGTTTCAGCGGTTCGGCCCGAGGCCCTGCTTGAGGATGTGTGCGCCAGTGCGGAGTACCCGGTGGTGGTCGCAGGCCGTTTCGATGAGGAGTTCCTGAGCCTGCCGGAGACGGTCATCCGCGCAGTTCTGGAAGACCAGCAGCAGTATTTTTCAACCCGCAGACCGGACGGCGCCCTGTCCCCGCATTTCTTTGCCGTGGCCAACCTTCCGGACGTGACCGGGGCGATCCGGGAGGGCTGCGAGCGGGTGGTGCGCTCCCGGCTTCAGGATGCCGCCTTTTATCTTGAGCGCGATTGCCTGAGACCGTTCGATTCTCGTGTGGAAGACCTGGGCCGGGTCGTCTTCCACCGGAAGCTGGGCACCCTGCTGGAGCGTGTTCAGCGCATACAGAGACTGGCGGAATACGTGGCTCTCAAAGCGAATGCGGATGTGACGGCCGTGCGCCGTGCGGCGCATCTGTGCAAGGCGGACCTGGGCACGGATATCGTGCAGTCCTTCCCCAAGCTCCAGGGGGTCATGGGCGCGCACTACGCCCGAATGGAAGAGGAAGAGGACGCAGTCTGCCGTGCCATCTCGGAGCACTACCGGCCGCGGTACGCGGATGACGCACTGCCGGAAACCCTGCCGGGCCAGGTGCTGGCCTTGGCTGACCGGTTGGACATGCTGGCCGGGGTCTGCTCGATCGACGAAATGCCGACCGGGACCCGGGACCCGCTGGGCATCCGGCGTGCCGCTTACGGCGTGTTGCGCCTGGGGGTCGAATGCGGCCTGGACCTGGATCTGGAGGCGTGCCTGGCGTTCGCGGCCGAGGGCTACCCGGAGCCTTCCCGGTCCGCCGACGTCCCGCGGGCGGTGTGGGCCTACCTGGCGGACCGGATGTACGGATACGGAGCCGAGCGCGGGCAATCCAGGGACGCCATCGAGGCGGCCCTGGCCGTCGGCCCGGCCCGGCCGCTGGATGTTTTCGGCCGGGTGCGGGCCGTCGAGGATTTCCGGGGATCGCCGCAGGCGAACGTGCTGGTTGCGACGCATAAACGGATCCGGAATATCTTGCGCGAGGCTGAGGTGGAGGCCGCCGCAGTCAACCCTGAACTGCTGACGGAGCCAGCCGAGCGTGCGCTCGCGACCTGCCTGGCCGCGGTACGCGAGGCGGTGCTGGAGAACGGTGCGGCGGGCGCCTACGGAGAGGCGTTGGCCGCGCTGGCCGAGCTGGCCGAGCCGGTCGAGGCGTTCTTCGATGACGTGCTGGTGATGGCGGAAGATCAAAAAATACGTCATAATCGCTTGCGTCTTTTGATGGACCTGCAGGAGCTGTTCCTGGGAATCGCGGATTTCTCTCGTTTGCAGGACTGAACACATTCTGGCCATGAAACTGATTATTCTGGATCGCGACGGGGTTCTCAACGAGGAGAAGCGCGACTTCATCAAAACGCCTGATGAATGGGTGCCGATCGACAGCAGCATGCAGGCAGTGTCCCGCCTGAACGAAGCCGGGTACCGGGTGGTGCTGGCGACCAACCAGTCGGCAGTCGGCCGCGGCATTATCGACATGGAGGCCCTAAACCGGATTCATCAGAAAATGCATAACTCGCTGGGCCGGTTCGGCGGCTGGGTCGACGCCATCTTCTTCTGCCCGGACGAGCCCGGCCCGAACAGCACCTGCCGCAAGCCCAAGCCCGGCATGTTCGAGGATATCGCGAATCGTTGTGAAACCGATCTCGCCGGCGTGCCGGCAGTCGGGGACAAACTGTCGGACCTCCAGGCCGCGGTGACGGCCGGCGCGCGCCCGATTCTGGTGCGCACCGGTTATGGGAAACAGACCGAGAAGGACGGGGACTTGCCGGACGGCGTCGAGATATACGACGACCTGCTCTCATTCGTAGACGAACTGCTGGCGCTATCCTCCTGATCGCCGCGGAGATGTCCGCCATCCGTTCCACGGGTTTTTATCTGGGGGTGCTGGCCGCCACCCTGGCGGCGGCATTCGTCGTGCCGGTGGCGGCCTGCCTGCCTCGGCGCCCATGCTATCGGTTGCTGAGTTTCTGGAACGTCTCCGTTCTGTGGTGTGCGCGGGTGTTTTGCGGAATCACCTGGGACGTTCATGGGCGCGAGAACCTCCCGGAGGCCGGGCCCTACATGCTCATGGCCAATCATCAGTCGGCCTTCGAGACGGTATTGCTGGTGCTCTTGCTGCCGCAGCCGGCGTTCGTGCTCAAGCGGTCCTTGCTGTGGTTGCCGGTCATCGGCTGGGGCTTGGCGCTGACCCGCCCGATTGTCATTGATCGAAGCAGCCCGGTCCGGAGCCTGAAGCGCCTGCTGCAGCAGGCGCGAAAACGGTTTGCGCGGGGCGACGTGGTCGTCATTTTCCCGGAAGGCACCCGCCTTCCGGTGGGGCAACGCCGTTCGTACCAGGCGGGCGGGGCCCATATCGCGACGCAGGGCCGGATCCCGGTGCTCCCGATGGCCCACAATGCCGGCCATTTCTGGCCGCGCGGGTTTCTCAAGAAACCCGGCAAGGTGACGGTCCGGATCGGCGCCCCGATCCAGGCGGGAGCATTGAAACCCGCCGAGCTGAACGACCGGGTCCGGGAATGGATCGAGGCGGCGGGGGCGCGGCTGTCGCCGCCGATGTGATCAGGGCGCGGGGTTGGGCTGGGCCTCGTGAATGGCATCGATTTCGCGCAGCAACGGGCGAGGCAGTTCCAGGTTGGCGCTGTCCAGGTTCTCCTCAAGCTGCTCGATGGTGGTGGCGCCAATGATGGCGCTGGTGACGAAGGGTTGCTGCTGGATGAAGCTCAAGGCCATCTGTGCGGGCGTCAGGTCGTATTGGCGGGAGAGCGCGAGGTATTTGGCGGTGGCGGCCTTCGCCTGTGGGTTGGTGTAGCGGGTGAAGTAGTTCCAGCGCTGGAGGCGGGAGCCCCGGGGGCGTTCCTGCTGGTATTTCCCGGTCAAGACACCGAAGCCGAGAGGGGAATAGGCCAGGAGGCCGCAGCGCTCCCGTATCGCCATTTCGGCCAGGCCGACCTCGAACGTTCGGTTAAGCAGGTTGTAGGGGTTTTGGATGGAAGCGATGCGGGGCCCGGAACCGTCTCGCGAAAGCCGCAGGTATTCCGCCATCCCCCACGGGGTTTCATTGGAGATCCCGATGGCCCGCGCCTTGCCGGACTCGACCAGCCGGCATAACGCCCCGTAGGTGTCCTCGATCGGGATGGCGTCTTCATCGTCCTCGAACCGATACCCCAGTTCCCCAAAGTAGTTGGTGTTGCGTTCCGGCCAGTGCACCTGGTAGAGGTCGATGTAGTCCGTCTGCAGGCGGCGCAGGCTGTCGTCGATGGCCTGGGTGATGTGGGTGGCGTCCAGGCGCGGCCCGCCGCGCAGGTAATCCATGGATTCGCTGGGCCCGGCCACCTTGGTGGAGACGACGACCCGGTCCCTCGGGACGCGGGAAGAAGCGAGCCAGGTGCCGATGTACTGTTCGGTCAGCCCCTGGGTGCGCGCGCAAGACGGGATGGCGTACATTTCGGCCGTGTCGATGAAGTTGACGCCAAAATCGACCGCGCAGTCCAGTTGCCGGTGGGCTTCGGCCTCGGTGTTTTGCTCCCCGAACGTCATGGTGCCGAGGCAGATGGCGCTGACCTCGATGCCGGTGTCGCCGAGCGGGCGGAATTCCATGTCAGATCTCCAGTTCTTCGACGGGCTGTCCGCGAAGCAGGTGCTGGTCGATAATTCGGTCGACATCCGCCTGGTCGCGGTAGCGGTACCAGGTGCCTTCCGGGTAGACGACGATGATCGGGCCTTCCGCGCACCGGTCAAGACACCCGGACTGGTTGACCCGGGTCTGCCCGGCCCCGTGAATACCGAGTTCCCGACATCGTTTTTTGGCGTAGTCCCGCATGGCCCGCGCATCATGATCCTGACAGCAGGCTTCGTCGTCCCGCTGGTTCACACAGAAAAAGACGTGGCGCTTGAAGTACGACATCAGAGGGGTCTGCATAGGAGTCCAGCGAGGCTCATGATACCGTCAGGGCGACTGGTACCGAGAGTGGGACTCGAACCCACACGGGGGGCTACCCCACCGGATTTTGAGTCCGGCGCGTCTACCAATTCCGCCATCTCGGCCTTCAGGTCCCAGACAACCCGCTCTTCCTTTCTGGAACAGAGTGACCCATCATTGTAGCAATGCCAGCGTGGCGTCACAGACCTGCTCGGGCGTGATGCGGGTCATGCAGGCGTGGTGTCCGTAGGGGCAGGTGCGCCGGTGACAGGGACTGCACAGGGTCCGCGCCGAACAAATTTTCCGGGCGGCGGCCAGGGGCGGATGCGTGTCGGGGCTGGTGGGCCCGTAAATGCCGACGACGGGGGTGCGCACGGCGGCGGCCACGTGCATGAGCCCCGAATCATTACACACCGCAGCCGCAAGGCCGGAAATCAGGGAGACCGCCTGGTCCAGGGTGGTTTTCCCGCACAGGTTCACGGCCTGCCCCGGTGCGGCCTGGACGACACGCTCGCCGAGCGGGCGGTCTGCCGCCGTGCCGATCACGCAGACCCGGTGCCCGTGTCCGGCGAGCAGGGCCGCCAGCCGGGCGAAAGAGGCTTCGCCCCATTGCTTGGCTCGACCGTAGGCGGCGCCCGGCATCAGCCCGACGACCGTCTCGTCGGGATCCAGGCCCCATTGCCGGAACCCTGCCGGCCCCGAATCTGCTTCCAGGCGTGGATAGGGAATGGAATCCGGGTCGATGGGATCCGGCGAGGCCAGGCGCGCCATCCGGGCGAGGATGCCCGCTGGCCGGGCGCGGGAATCGTTGATCAGCACATTGCGGATTCCAGCGTCAAAGCCGGTTCTCTGCCGGATCCCGGCGGCCCAGGGCACCCAGGCCGCCTTCATGGAACGGGGAATGACCACCGCCTGCCGGTACTGCGCACGCAGGCGGCGGGCTGCCGCCCAGCGCCGCCACAGGCCCAACTGCCCGTGCCGGACATCCAGGGCAATATGGCGGGAAACCTGCGGCATTCGCCCAAGCAGCGCACCCGCCCAGGGGGGCGCGATCACGTCAATGGGGATCTCGGGGTGCTGGCGTTTGAGCAGGGCGTACAGGATCTGGCTGAGCACCACATCGCCGACCCAGGCTTGCGCGACCACCAGGATGCGCGAATCCTGGTCTGCCATGGCCTACTCCTCGCTCTCGCGAATCCGCTGGATCAGGTCCGTGGTCGAGTAGCCTTCCAGCAGCGGCAAGACGACAACCTTCCCCCCGGCTTTTTCGACCTCTTTCTTGCCGACGACCTCGGAGGGTTTGTAATCGGCACCCTTGATCAGCACATCCGGCAGGATCTCACGGATCAAGGGTTCCGGCGTATCTTGCGAGAATGACACGACCCAGTCCACGCATTCCAGCCCGGCCAGCACCTGCTGCCGGTACTTGAGGGGCTGGACCGGGCGGCCCGCCCCCTTGTTGCGGCGAACCGAGGCATCGCTGTTGATCGCAACGATGAGCCGGTCCCCAAACTCCGCGGCTTGTTCCAGCAGGGCCACGTGGCCCGCATGGAGCAGGTCGAAGCACCCGTTGGTGAACACCACCGTCTCTCCCAGTTCCCGGGTTTCCCGGACCAGTCGCCGCAGGGTGTTGTAGGGAACAATGCCGGTTTCAACTTTCCGCTCAAGGCGCATGGCCCGCTTCAGTTCATCCGGGGTGACGGCCGCCGTCCCGAACTTGCCGACCACCTGGCCCGCGGCTAGGTTCGCCAGCCGCATGGCGACGTCCAGCGGCAGGCCCGCGGCATGGGCGCAGGCGAACATGGCGATCACGGTGTCTCCGGCGCCGGTGACGTCGAACACATCGCGCGCGGTCGCCGCAAGATGGGTGCTTGCCCGGCCCTTTTGCAGCAGCATGCCCTGTTCTCCCAAGGTCACCAGCATGGCTTTCAGGCGGTGTCGGCGACACAGTTTTCCAGCCTGGGCGCAGAGCGCTTCGAGAGAGGGGCAGGGGCCGGCTGCGGCTTCCAGTTCGCGGCGGTTCGGAGTGATGGCGGTCGCGCCGGCGTAAGCAGAGAAATGGGCCCGCTTGGGATCCACGAACACCGGCTTGCCCATGCGGCGGCACAGGGCGATCAGCGGTTGGGGGTCTGCCAGGGCTCCCTTGCCGTAATCCGACAGGATGACGACATCGCAATGGTTCAGGGCCGAGCGGAATCGTTTCTGAAACAGGGCCGAGTCGATGGCGGCAGGTTTCTCGAAATCCAGCCGGATCAACTGCTGGCGCTGGCTGACGACCCGGAGTTTCAGCGGGGTGGTCATCCCGCTTTGCACCATCAGGCGGTTTTCGATGCCCTGCTTGCGGATCAGGCGGGTGAATGTGCGGCCGGGCTGATCCGGGCCGATCGGGGCCAGCAGGGCGACCGGGGCGCCCAGGGCGGCCACGTTGACGGCCACGTTGCCCGCCCCGCCAATCCGCTGTTGTTCGTCTTCCACGGCCACGACGGGCACCGGGGCCTCCGGAGAGATCCGCTCGGCAGACCCGCTCCAGTAGCGGTCCAGCATGACATCGCCGACCACCAGGACGCGGACGGAGGAAAAATCGGGCAGGCTCAGGTGCACGGGATCAGTCGTTCATGTCCACCAGCGTGTACAGCGTGCCGCAATACGGGCACCGAATCTTGTGATTGGGCGCATCCTCGATCGGCAGGAACACCCGGGGGTGCGAGTTCCACAGGCTGGTTCCCGGCAAAGGGCAGTGGAGGGGGAGCTGCTTGGGGCGAATGGTTTGCTGCGCCGCCTGGTTCGGCGTGTCATAGGCAGCGGGGTGCTTCGCGGTGTGCGGATTGGGCATGGTCACGCCACCCAGGTTAGCCAGGGGTGGTGGCGCCCGGAACGGCCGCCCACGATGTCTTGGTATTGTTGTTGCAACCGGGCCGTGATCGGGCCGCGCCGGCCATTGCCGATGGGCTCGCCGTCCAGTTCCCGGATCGGGGTGACGTCGGCCGCGGTTCCGGTAAAGAAGGCTTCCTCGCAGTGCAGCAGGTCATCCCGGACCAGCCGGTTTTCGTGGACGTCCAGGTCGGCTTCCTGCGCCAGCTCGATGATGGTGCGGCGGGTGATCCCATCCAGGGCGGATCCCAGCGCCGGGGTTTCCAGCGCACCATTGCGAACGATGAACAGGTTCTCGCCGCTGCCTTCCGAGATGCGCCCGTCTGCCTCCAGCAGCAGCGCCTCGTCGTAGCCCGCCCGCTTCGCCTGGGCCGTCGCCACCGCGGAGTAGACGTAGTTTCCGCAGATCTTGGAGCTGGTCAGCGGCGCATTGACGCGGTCGCGAATGATGGACGAGGTGTAGACCCGGATGCCTCGTTCCAGGCCTTCGGCGCCCAGGTAGGCGCCCCATTTCCAGGCGGCCACTGCGGCGTGGACCTCCAGGCCTTCGGCGTGCAAGCCCAGCCCTTCCGCCCCGTAGAAGCAGATCGGGCGGATGTACGCGGTCTCCAGGCGGTTTTCCTGGACCACGTCGATGCAGGCCTGGCTGACGGCTTCCTGGGAGTACGGGAGGGCCATGCCCACGCAATCGGCCGAGGTGAACAGCCGGGTGGTGTGTTCCTGCAGGCGGAAGATGGCGGGCCCGCGCTCGGTGGCGAAGGCACGCAGCCCCTCGAAGACGCCGCTGCCGTAATGCAGGCTGTGCGTCAGCACATGCGTGGTCGCCTCGGCCCAGGGGACCATGCGGCCGTCCAGCCAGATGACGGCGTCCGGGTGCGGAGCCAATGTACTCATGTCGCCAGGTTGAAGGTCTCGTCCCAAAGTTCCCGAATTTTCTTGCGTTCGTCGGCGAATTCATCCGGCGGCGCGTGCGGCGGCGACTCCTGCAGGTTGAGGACGTGTATCCGGTCGCGGTAACTGAAGTAGCAGGCGCGCAGGAAGTCAGTCGTTTCGGTATCCAGCAGGCCGCATTGCGCCAGACGATCCAGGATCATCACCGTGGCAGTGGGCTCAATGATTTCCGGGTGTTTTCCAGCGTGGAGCAACACATTATAGTGCACCATGAACTCCAGGTCGGTGATCCCGCCGGGGTCTCCCTTGATGTGGAAATGTTCGGACTGGGGGGGGTGCGCGTCCAGCATTTTCTGGCGCATGTCCACGAACTCCTTCTGCAGTGGCGCGGGTTCGCGGGGGACACACAGGACCCGCGCCCGGATCTGGTCGAACGCGGTCCGCACCGCATCATGGCCCGCGACCGCCCGCGCCCGCGCCAATGCCTGGCGCTCCCAGGTCCACGCCTTGTCCTCCAGGTACGTTTCGTAGTAGTGCAGGCTGCACACGGGCTGTCCGGACTGTCCGCCCGGCCGCAGCCGGGGGTCGATCTCGTACAGGGTGCCGTCGGCGGTCAGGGTCTCCATGATGTGGATGAAGCGTTGCGCCACGCGGGTGAAGAAGTATTCGTTGTAGACCGGCTTCTCGCCGTCGGTCATTTGTTCTTCGCCTTCGCTGTCGTGCACGAATACGAGGTCCAGGTCGGAGTGGAACCCCAGCTCCAGGCCTCCGAACTTGCCGTAGGCAAGAATGGCGCAGTGGGCCGGGCGGCGTTGCCCGTCGACGATGCAGTGCGGCTGGCCGTGGTGCTGGAGCTGTTTCAACGCCAACTCCCAGGCACAGGCGGTCACCGTTTCGGCCACCCAGGTCAATTCGTCGCTCACGTCCGAGAGGGATTTCGAGTGCACGAGGTTGCAGGCGGCGATCTGCAGGGTCTGGGATTGCCGGAACTGGCGCAGGGCCCGCATTTGCTGTTCCAGGTCGTCTTCGTCGTCCGGCAGGGCGAGTTGCAGGATCCGGTCCAGGATCTCCGGGGTCCGTTCCCCGAACAAGGTGTCTGGCGCGAGCAGTTCGTCGATGAGATGGGGGGATCCCAGGACCTGGGTTTGCACCCACGGGCTGCGGCGGACCAACTCGGTGAGCAGGTGCAGCGCCGGAGGGTTCTCGGTCAGCAGGGCCATGCTGGCGGGCCGGCGCAGGAGGGCTTCCAGCACGTCGAGCAAAAGATTCAGTGCGGATGCGGGGGCATCCTGCTGACAGGCGCGTTCGATCATCTTCGGAATCAAGGCCAGTGCGTAATGCCGTCCGCGGGCATTCTGGATGCGCCACGCACTGGACGCGGTGATCGCGTGCAGTCTCTGCGCCGGTTCCTCCGCACCGTCGTGCAGTCCCATTTTTTCCAGGGTCTGCTTCAGGTCGGCCACGTCCTCGTCGGGCTGCCCCACCCCGGCCGTCTCAATCGTGTGCAACAGCGCTTTCAGTGCTTCCGGATGCTCCTGCTCGGCTTCCAGCTCGACGCGCATCAGGCAGGTGAACTCCAGTTGCAGGCTGACCCGCTGCAGGGTGAGCGCTTCCCCGAACGCCTGCCAGTCCGGGTAGCCCATCGCGAACCGGATCCGGTCCCGCGCCGTTTCGTTCTTCGGCAGGGTGTGCGTCTGCTGGTCGTCGATCATCTGCAGGCGGTTCTCCACGGTGCGCAGAAAAGAATACGCCTCGAACAGCAGCTGCCGGTCGCCGTCGGTCAGTTTCCCGCACTCGACCATGGCATCCAAGGCCCGGATCCACGAGGGTTGCTGGAGAGCCGGTTCCCGCCCGCCGAAAATCAACTGGGCGCTCTGCAGGATGAATTCCGCCTCGCGAATCCCGCCGGGGCCGTGCTTGAGATCGTCTTCCAGCGTCTCCTGGCGCGCATGGCGGGCCATCTTCGCTTTCATGGTGCGCAATTCTTCCAGCACGTGGAAGTCCAGGGAGCGCCGAAAGATGAACGGGCGAAGCAGGTCGGTCAGTTCCGCGCCGGCGGCGGTGGGCGCGCCCAGCGGCCGGGCCTTGATCAGCGCATAACGTTCCCATTCGCGCCCATGGTTCTGGTAGTAGGCCTCCATGGAGGAGAACGGCAACGCCAGGCTGCCGGTCGAACCGAACGGGCGCAAGCGCATGTCGACCCGGAAGACGAAGCCGTCGGCCGTGACGTCGTCCAGCGCCTTGATCGTTTTCTGCCCCAGCCGGATGAAATAGGATTGCGCCTCTTCCCGGTCCGAAGCGGGGTCCGGGTAGGCGAAGATCAGGTCGATGTCGGAAGAGAAGTTGAGTTCCGTCCCGCCGAGTTTGCCCATGCCCAGCACCACGAACGGCACGGGTTCGCCGTTCTCATCGGTCGGGTCGGGTTCTGTCATCCGGGCGCGGTGCCAGTGGGCGGCCCCCATCACGGCCCGGTCCGCGAAGGCGGCCAGGTCGTGCAGGGTGTCCGGCAGCTCCGCCAGTCCGTTGATGTCCCGGAACATGATGCGGAGCATTTCCCGGGCCCGGGCCCGGCGCAGGAGGCGCGCGAAGTCTTCATCTTCCGAGGTTTCAGGGTCGGGCCACTCCAGTTCCTTGGCGACCGGATCGCGCAGGGCAGACTCCAGCAGGTCCGGGCAGGCGCGTGCGAGGCGGGCCGCGAGTGGGCTGGCGGCGAACAGGTTGAGCAGAGCCGGCCGGTTCGCGTCCAGGATGGCGCCATCCAGGGCAGGCCGGATTTCCTCCAGGGCCGATTCCGCTTCCTCTTTCAGGTTGTCGGGAATAGGGGCGGGGTTCATGTGCGGGTCATGAGACAGCGTGTGCAGGGTGATGGCCGAAGCCGGTCACCCTGTCGGGTTGAGGTGGGGTCGTCCATTCGGCGCGGCGGTTTGGCGAGTAGTTTTAACAGCGGAGTTTTCTCGAACAGGAGCAGGCTCAAAATCTGTAGGATGGTGTAAAGATCCGCCTCAAGCCCAAGCCGTTTGCGGATAATCGCCACCAGCACATACGTGGAAATAGCGATCCATCACACCTCGATGTTGCGCAAACTTTCACGGTGGGCCAGTTGTGCGAACGCCATGCAGTAAAACTGGCTGGAACAGGGAAAGATCTTGATGTAACGGTTACCTTGGTGGCGGGCGACGCAATCGTGGAATACGTGCATCTGCAGGGGGTTCATCAGTTGCGGGAAAATCAGACTCTCGGTATGCATGCCGAACCTCCAGAGGAAAACAGATTCCCTATTCTCGCGCCAGATTCAAATCAGAAACTCCTAATATTCCTCTATCATTTGCCGCATGCGGAAAGCAGAACCAGATTGAGGATACTATTCTGTTTCGTAGAAAGAAGTTTCATAAAATGCAGCAACTCGATATGCCGAAAATCAGCCGCCGTTTTGGCGCCTGCTAGGCTTTTCGCCGGGTCAATATTTGCTGATAGATTGATAGCCTCGTTTATCGACCGTTGTAGGGTTCGGCAATGTTCCAATGACAATCCGTCATGCGCTTGGGCATGGCCCGCGCAAGCGAGTACCACCAGGATGGCGGGGGAAACAATCTTGAGCATAACCAATCCCATTGGTTTACATTCAGAAGCACAGTATATATTGGGGCTTCACAAAACCCAATACAGATTACAGGAGAGAAAATGAACTCTATCTCATCCGAAGATATCAAATACATACAAGGGCAGATAACCGCCCTTACGAGCGTTGTCAGTATTCTAGCCGTTGCTAGTGCCACTATCGACGCTGACGCTCGCGCCGCGCTTATCAGTGCCTTGGATTCTATTTCCGACAGTATCTCCGCGCTCGACACGCGGGCTGACCGCCATACGGTTGAGGGATTCAATCGTGTTGTCGATGATGTCAGGGAGTCTCTTGGAAAGAGTTCCGCGAACTGAAGCGAACTGAAGTGGTATCTTGAACATCCATGCTATGGTTCTACCATCCAAACCCATAATTCCACTTGGGTTTTTCCCATTTTCCCAGGTGGAACCACGCCAAAAGATATGGCGCTGCCCTGCTACGATGCCACGTTGTCAAGCCCGTTGCCCCGGATGAGGTCGGCGGTAGAGGAGGTTGCGCCCGACGAGTCCGGCGACAGTGTCCCGCATCTGGGCAAGGGGGTCTGACTCCCGTCTATTGTGCTTGCCTGCAAACTCCTGAAAGAATTGTATCCCAAATGAGGTACAATAGAAAATCTAAAAGGAGGGATTGTGACTAAGACAGCAATGATTCGGGCGCGGGTCGAGCCTCGGATCAAACAGGACGCGGAAAAGATCTTTTCCACACTCGGACTGTCGGCGACCGAAGCGATCACGCTGTTTTACAGACAGGTCGTCCTGTGCCGGGGGTTGCCGTTTGAAGTACGGGTCCCGAACGCAGAGACTCGCAAGGCGCTGCGCCAGACAAAGACAGCCAAGGGCCTCATACACTATCGCGAAATCGTAGACGATCTGTTGGCCGAGATCGACGAGTGATTGGAGGGGCAATATCATGGCCATATGTTTTTTGAGAAAATGCCGGCACACCTATTCTTGTATCGTCTACGTTATTGGGATGCGCTTGTTCAACAACGCCAAGATAAAGTGCGAGGGCGAATCTCTTTCTCAAGATCTATTTCATGAGGATGTTTATAATTGCGGTCAATGCTTAAGTGGTTTCTGGAGTCCTAAGGATTTCAGGCACTCCACAATCGTAAAAGATGTTCCATTGCTTGCCTATACCCCCCAGCCTGTTGGCCTTAGTGTGTTGTGGCGGCTAGGGATTAGGCACATGAGGGGGCCCGAATGAACAAAAATAGGACACGGCTGTGTCATGTGCCAAAAATCAGCCTCAATGGAAAAGGTACAGCTAAATCGATCTCGGGCAACGGCCGTCACCACACTTTCTCATACGATGCCCGTGCACACGAGGAAGCCCCCCATGTTGTGAAATTTTCGGGGGGGCGGACGAGTGGGATGCTATTGTTCATGCTTCTAGGCAATGGCATGCTGAAGTCTGAACGGGGCGATGTCGTTGTGTTCAATAACACAACTGCGGAACACCCAGAGACATATAAATTCGTGGCGTATTGCAAGAAAATAGTTGAGGAAAAATATAAAGTTCCGTTTTTTTGGATTGAATTCCAGACCTATGAAGATGCTCGAGGTGGAGAATGGACGCGTCTGCCTTCATACCGCATGGTGCGCCCCGAGCCTTATTCCAAAGTGGAACCCTATGGGTATCGTAGCAAGGGGGAGGCATTTGAGGAAATGCTGTCTTGGTCGGGATACGTTCCAAACCAATTTCAGCGAACTTGCACCAAGAACCTGAAGTTAGAGACGACAAAGCGATTTCTGCAGGATTGGTTTTCTAGCCAGCCCCACATAGCCCGCCTCGGGCACTATGGCGAAGGCAGCCGTCTGAAAGATGATGAAATGTATGCCCGGCATAAGAAGCACGGAGGGGGGGTTCCGAAGTATATCTTCTTACAGAAGAAAGCATATGTGCGTTCTTGTCTAGCCTTCCGCCCTGAGCAGTCTTTCGCCGATTACTCACCTGTGGTTCAAACGGGTCACAATGGCTCTTCGGACAACACCTGTTTGGAGGAGGGTTTTCTTGCTGAAGCCAATGGCACTGATTACATTTCTTTCATCGGCCTGCGCAAAGACGAAATGCAGCGTGTCACGAGAGTCCGTCAGCGCAACCTTGAAGACACGGAATCGGATGACCACGCTGGGGAGTACATATACATGCCTTTGTCCAGCATGGGAATTGAGAAAAAGGATGTAGATGCGTTTTGGGCCGCGCAGGAATGGGGGCTTCAATTACCCGAGGATACGGGCCTGTCCAACTGCGTTTATTGTTTCCTGAAAGGAGCGGGGGGGCTTCAGAAGGTTCACGCCGAACTTAACAACGGTCATTCTTCTGTTGTAAAAAATAAAGCGTTATCGAATTCTCCCAGCGACATCAGGTGGTGGATACAGATGGAACATCTATACGGGAGGGATATCCTAGCGGAAGACCGAAAGATACGTAACAAGGGAAAGGTGAATGTCATTGGGTTTTTCGGGAACAGGAACAACTTTTCCTACCAAATTTTGGCTGACAATGGAACAGGAAAGGCAGATATTTCACCCTATCTCGACACGGTTCTCCCGTGTGATTGCACGGATTGACTCATGAAGGCTGATAATTCGCCCATTAAGGATTTTCTCTCGGATATCCGCCGGGGGCTTGTCAGGCTGCCCCGTTTCCAAAGAAAGGAAGTCTGGTCGCATCAGGCTATTGAAGACTTTTTGGCGGCAATCATTGGTGGTGGAAAACCAACAGGCGTGCTGTTGTTTCTGGAAGTGGATAAAGGAGGTGAGCAGTTCAAGACAAGGCGAATCCAAGGCGCCGAGCAGGGAGACAAGGACTGTACCAGACAATTGCTGGACGGTCAGCAGAGACTCACTGCCATTTTTCGGGTATTGGCGGACAATTACGAAGATCGGACGTACTATGTTCGGTTCGAGTTGAGTTCGGATGATGCGGAATATCGTTTGCCTGATGACGACGGGCCAAAAATAGTCGAAAGTTATCCCCGGCCCAAAAACAATAGTTGGATAGGAGATTCTCGAAAAGAATATGAGAAAAAACTTATACCAATGAAATTGCTTCACCCAGATGCAGGTGAGAGTGTGTCAGATTGGGTGTGCGAACAAGAGGCCGAGAATAAGAAGACCGTTAGCAACCTGACTAGATTTATCACCGAGATTAAAGATAGGCTACTGGATGAAGATTTACCCTATTTGACCCTCAGCGAGGGTGTTTCGTTGGATGTGGCGATCGATGTTTTCATAAAGATTAACACGTCCTTTGTCAAACTGTCGTCGTTTGATATAGCCGTAGCCCTCTTTGAAGCCGATGCCCAAGAATCGCTTCAGGAGCATGTGGACCGGCTGACTGACATTCCGCAACTTGAAACTTTGGAAGGAGAAGGCAAGGTTGGAGATCTGGCTTTAAAGGTGTCTTGCCTTTTCCAGGACAAAAAGCCCACATATGGGAACTATGTCAGGCTAGACATGAAGAGAATTGACGATGACTGGGAGAAACTAGCTAATGGGTTGAGGTGGGCTGTCGATGTTCTCAAGGAACTGAAGTTGTGGGATCAAAAGAGATTGCCCAGTGCCGTTCCTATTCGGGTGTTGGCTGCTCTGCATCAATCTATGCCCATGAGAGGGGACGACCATGCAAATGCAATGCGTCTTATACATGCGTACCTGTGGAGATCGTTTGTGACAGACTGGTACGGTAGGCAGGCAAACGACCGGCTCTTTTTGGATTACAAGAGATTGAAAAAAGCACTAGAGGACTGCGACTACCGGATTCCCAAGGATCCTTCTCACACTGTGTTTTCCTGTGCCTTGCCTGAAGAAGACGACCTTTTAGGCGAGGGTTGGCCAACTAGTAAAGGAATCTTGAAAAAGGCGATATTGGCGATTTCTCTTCAACGGGGCGCTCGCGATGTGGCGAGCGATAAACCAGTAGCTTGCAAGAATGTAGGAGAGCGGGAGTATCACCATATTTTTCCTCAGAAACTGTTTAAAAACCTGCGCTCGATGCCCCAATATGATGCAAACCTTGCCTTGAATTGTATGTTGATTGATAAGTTTACGAACCAGTCTTGGCGGGATAAGTGGCCAGGAGATTATCTCCAAGACAGGGAGATCATAGGAGCATCGAAGACAGCAATTATGACCAAGCGTCTGAAATCACATCTGGTACCAGCGGAAATCCTTTTGGATGCGACTGAAGATTGTGGGATAAATTTGGGAAAAGCATACGAAAAATTCTTAAAGCAACGAGCGAAAATAATGTTAGGTGCCATTAAGCAGCTTTGTGCTGGCGACGACATAGCCTAACCTATCTGTGAAAAGCACGAAGCCGTCCTTGCTGTTTAGTCCCGGGGGAACCTCAGGGTGGACGACTGTGGGAATCAGTAGTTTCCACGGAATGGCACCGACTGCCTCGATACGTGAATTGATTCAGAATAGTTTGGATGCTGCTGTTGATGCGGAGGAAGAAATCGCGCGCATGCGCTTCCATGTTGCTTCGAGATGCTATACGGAGGATATCCCAGGAATCGAGGCATACAGGAAAGCGTTTAAAAGTGCGACCTCCCAAAAGACCCTCAACAGCCTGCCATTAACAGATAATGGTCGAGTTATTACTGAAGAGATTCGTGCATGCTTAAAGCGGAAAACGTGCGAGATCCTGTATGTTTTAGACAATGGGATCGGTTTAGATAGAAAGCGCATGCAAGGTCTATTAAGTGATGGGGTGAGCACAAAAGGCACAGATGCAACCGGATCTTACGGGATTGGGCATATTGTCGCATTCCCGGCATCAAATCTCCGTTATGTTCTATACGGCGGTTTGGCAGGTGGTGAGAGAATTGCTTCTGGACACGCCATACTAGCTTCTCGGATGAACAATAAAAAAGGTCATCCGGCACTAAGCAAAGATGGTTATTTCGTAAAGGCCATACATGAAGAAGATTTGTTAGACCGTTATACATTCCCCGCCAATGAAGAGATTCCGGCCATTATCGATGAACAATTGGGTTGGATAGAAAGCAATTGGGGGCATGGGAGTGTCGTCATGATTCCCGGCTTTAATCAGTTTCGCGAAGATAGCGCAAGTTTCAGCCTAACGGAATCGGTTTTCCGTGCATCCGCCTGCAATTTTTTTGAAGCAATCCACAAAGGCAAGCTCATCATCTCAGTTGAAGAGTCGGGGGAAGAGAATCGCTTAGACAAAGCTACTCTTTTCGGAGTTTTGGAGAAGTACAAAGAAGAAAAACGAAGTGTTGATTCGTTTTTGTCGGGCAGTAGAGCATATGAGGCATACCTTACCTTGAAAGGCGGACAATCAGTAGAGATAGAAACCGAAATTGGTCTCGTAGAAGTAATCATTCGTTATCCTGTCGATTCAACCAACACTCGGTTGGACTTATGCCGGAATGGGATGTGGGTAACCGGAGAGATTCCGGGATTGCGTGCACATCAATTTGGGAAAGTAAAGCCCTTTCACGCCATTCTCCCTCTCCGCAAGAACAGGCATTTTAATCGTCTGGTAAGAAGATCTGAAAATCCCCTGCATAACGAATGCCATATAAAAAAATTGCACGACAAAGAAAAAAAACAATTGACCAACGTACTGAGTGTTATTCGGGAGCGTCTCCGCAAAGAGATTCCTGGTTTGGAGACTGATGTCTTTCGTCCACCTGATATCTTTGTCCTTCCTCAAGGTGGTTCATTCGCGGGCGGTGTGAGGCCGAGTAAATCTGGGACAGCCACTTCTGTTCGGAGAACCAAACCTTCCGATACTACAGGTGAGGGAACTGGTGGTGGTGCCGGAGGAGGGACGGGGACGGGGACAGGCTCTGGTTCGGGGAGGACAAAGTCGGGGGAATTTAAACGAAGCGGTACCCGGATACCAACTCGGGCATTAGTCATTCCTACGAGCCCCCGATCGTGCACCATAGAAGTTGTACCAGAATCTAAGGCAAAAATGGGCGAGTTGAGATTTGCCTTGGATGAAAACTTGGATGTTACGTCCGACGGCCTGAGTCAGGAATTATATGTCTCAATAAATGAAAAGAGCCTTTTGGTCAATCAGAATAAAGTCTCGGAAACAGTTCTGATTCGAGACGGAGACGGGCAGGTTAAGGGTGTTATGCTTGGGGAAATTGATAGTGGCGAAAGATACTCCATTGAGATGGATTACGTTGTTCCAAGTGACCTTTCCGTCAAGGATGATCAAAAATTGGCGCTAGTGGTGGAACTCATGAGCCGACAGGCGCAAAAGAACTGAGGGTAATATTAGTCATGCCGACAGCGACTGATTCTGTACGAGCTCTTCCATACCCTGCGATTACGGAGGGCAATTTATCTTTTCCGGATGGGGAGTATCTACCTTGTGTTCGGCCTGATGCCAGTGGATATGCTGCCCATGTCGAGCACAAGATAAAAGATGCGCCATTTATAGTTAACGCTATTCTAGGGAGGAAAGCAGCATGTGTATGTATTGTGTCAATCCCAATAACTGGTTATCGGAAAGTTTTCATGAATTCGCAGGATGGGCACAGCCAGAGAATAGAGTGGGATAAAGAAGTGGTTGGCCAATCGCCGATACTGCAACCTTTGGTGGTATTGCGTGAGGAAATGGAACATAAGTTTAGCCAAGAAGATGGCGTACATGATCTGTGGGTTGGCAGAACTGTAATTTTGCCCAAGGGTGCAAAAATCGCAGTAGGTGAAACCCTACGCCTGGCATCCGCTATGGAATCGCTACTATCTGTTGAAAAGAATGAAAACAGTGCTGATCGAGCACAGATGAGAGTAACATCTTGCACCGATAGTGGGTTCTATTTTAGAGTTCAGGTTGAATCGGACTTGTTCGATTTCCTGCAAAGTCCAGATGGAGGAAACCAACTCCACAAGCGTAGCATTTTGGTTCATGCTGTCAGTTGTTGTTTCACAATTTTGGCTAGGGATTACGCTGACAAAAACACAGAGGAAGATAGCTGGGAATCCTTTCAAAATTTAAAAATCCTATACGCTGAGATGGAGCGCCAAGAGATTAAAACGTGGGATGCGGAGGATTTTTCGCCTGAGGAAGCTGCAACTATGATGTGGCCGCATCTCATCCCCGACAAGGAGTGGAACAGTGTATAAGCGACTAAATGATGAGGTATATACCAAACTACGCAAGGATTTGCTGAAAAAAGAATCCACAGACCTGCGGAGAGAGTTTCTTATGGCTGCCCGGTCAAATGCCGGATTCCTTGCTTTCATGCAGGATGTGTGCGGTATCGGTACAAATGGGACAAAGGATTTGGAGACGCATGGCAAATTGACGGAAGCCGAATACATCAACCCGCCTGAGGATACTGAACGATCCATGTATGCACAGTGGGGGGGCATTGCTCCAGAAACGGCGTGCCGCGTTACTTTTTGGGGGGAGGTTACTCTCAATCATATTAGGCAGGGGAAAATCGAAGCCCATTATTTAGCTGCTTCAGATACCGGCCACGGTACAGACCGAATCCAGAAAGCGCTCGCGGAGGATGGCGATGTTTATCGCTGCGTACTAACTGTCTTGCGTCGCATGAGTGGGGTTCCTGATAAAAGAGGCAATATCAGTGTTTATGCTAATTGTCCATTCAGCCGGGCATGGTGGCGAGTACATTTGGCACATGAGGTGCAAAAAACGGTCAGGGATATTTGTGGTCAGGAAGATCCGAAAGCTCTTCAAAAAATTCTTAAACTTTTGCGTTTAAAAAACGAAAGTTGGGAAACGATAATGCGTTGGGTAATCTCAAGAAACTCAGTCCTTGGAGATACCAAGACGCGGGATATTCTGGTTTGGGTTCTTGCAGAGAAGCTAGCCAGTGCAAAAAGAGATTCTGATTTTACTCTGTTGAAGTCTGACATTATCAAAAAGACTTGCCGCACGCTAGGAGTTAGGTGCGCGTGGCAGGAGTTAAGCGTATTGGGTGTCGAAGAGTTGAAAAGTGTGATCGAGACTCATATAGCACAAGCGAGTGAACCAGTGGAATCTTGAATATTCCTGCGTAGTCGACAGTCAATTTGTCGTGGCGCAGGATTTCGTTAATCCAAAAATAAAGAGGGCCGCATTCGCGGCCCTCTGGACAGAACCCGGGAAGTCCGGGATCAGAGCGGAGTGAACGAGGTGATCCGAGGCACCGATGCGCCCCGCTCTTCGGCAGACATCGGGATCATGCCCTTGTCGGTCAGATAGCCGTCCGAGCCGCTCGCCTTGTCGCTCATGAATTCGGCGACGAATTCCCGAATGCCGGGGATGACATCCAGGTGGGCGTTCTTGATGTAGACGTACAGCGGCCGGGAGACCGGGTAGCTGCCGTCGGAAATCGCGTCAAACGTCGGTGCGACGCCGTCCATGACCGAGCCTAGGACCTTGTCGGAATTCTGGTCCAGGAAGCTGAACCCGAAGACGCCCAGCGCACTGGGGTTGGCGGTCAACTTCTGCACGATGAGGTTGTCGTTTTCACCGGCTTCGATGTAGCGGCCATCCTCGCGTATGGCGTGGCAGTAGGATTTGTACTGCTTCTTGTCCGTCTTCTTCATGGCCTTGACCCAGGCGAAGGTCTTGCACCCGCCTTCCAGGGCGAGTTCGGCAAACGCGTCCCGGGTGCCGGAGGTCGGGGGCGGGCCCAGCACTTCGATCGGGGTGTCGGGCAGGGCCGGGTTGACGTCCTGCCAGGTGCGGTGCGGGTTGGGGACAAAGGATTCCGCACCGCTCGGGTCCGGCACTTCGCGGGCCAGGGCCAGGAAGACGTCGCGGCGGGTCAGTTCCATCGGGGCCGTCGCCTTGGAGTGGGCCAGCACAATGCCGTCGTAGCCAATCTTGGCTTCCGTGATGTCGCCGACCCCGTTTTTGGCGCAGGTCTCGATTTCCCGGCTCTTGATCTTGCGCGAGGAATTCGTGATGTCCGGGGTGTTGACGCCGACCCCGGAACAGAACAGTTTCAGGCCGCCGCCGGAACCCGTGGATTCAATCTTCGGGGTCTTGAAGGCGGTGGATTTGCCAAACTTCTCGGCCACGACGGTGGCGAAGGGATAGACCGTGGAGGACCCCACGATGTTGATCTGGTCGCGGGCCTGGGCGGCCGAAGCGGCCAGTGCAAGCAGGAGGAGCGCGGGAATGCGGAATGTCATGGGTAAAACCTCTGGGTGTCTGGATGGATGGGGAAAGATCTTGTTGCGGCGCATTAAAGCCGAGATTTGTAACACGCGTATGACAGGCTGCCGCGAGCGGCCGGGACGGAAGCCGTTCGACCCGGAAGATATCGGGCGGTGTAAAATCGGGGGCCTCAGGAAAATCGG
The DNA here is from genome assembly GCA_965214545.1 of uncultured candidatus Poriferisulfidus sp. Lineage (GTDB taxonomy): Bacteria > Pseudomonadota > Gammaproteobacteria > Poriferisulfidales > Poriferisulfidaceae > Poriferisulfidus. Next base: position 1,424,823 of record OZ243950.1, read on the forward strand.
CGAATCATGGCTGGCAACACTTTCGGCACTTTGTTTGCCGTGACTTCATTCGGCGAAAGCCATGGCCCCGCCATCGGCTGCGTCATCGACGGGTGCCCGCCGCAACTGGCCCTGCAGGAATCCGATCTGCAGCACGACCTGGATCGTCGCCGGCCCGGCAAGACCCGCCATACCAGCCAGAGACGGGAACCGGACCAGGTGAAGATCCTGTCCGGGGTGTTCGAGGGCAAGACGACCGGGACCCCGATCGCACTGCTGATCGAGAACCAGGATGCCCGGTCCAAGGACTACTCCGAGTTGCGCGAGCTGTTTCGGCCGGGGCACGCGGACTACACCTACCAGCGCAAATACGGCATCCGCGACGACTGCGGCGGCGGGCGGGCATCGGCCCGGGAGACGGCGATGCGGGTGGCCGCCGGAGCGGTGGCCCGGAAATGGCTGCGCGAGCGCTGCGGTGTCGCGATCCGCGGGTGTGTTCGGCAAGTCGGTCCGGTTCGCGCCGAGATGACGGACTGGGCGGCGGTCGAGGCCAATCCGTTTTTCTTCCCGGATCCCGGCAAGATTGCCGAGCTGGAACAGTTCATGGACGAGTTGCGCAAGGCGGGCGACTCGATCGGCGCCCGGGTGGAGGTGGAGGCGACGGGCCTGCCGGTCGGTTGGGGCGAGCCGGTGTTTGAGCGGCTGGATGCCGTGGTGGCCCAGGCGATGATGAGCATCAACGCGGTCAAGGCGGTGGAAATCGGAGACGGTTTCGCCGTGGTCGGGCAGCGCGGAAGCGAGCATCGCGACGAGATCACGCCGGACGGCTTCCTGTCCAATCATGCCGGCGGAACCCTGGGGGGCTTGAGTTCCGGTCAGGACCTGCGTGTCGCCATGGCGTTCAAGCCCACATCGAGCATCCGGATTCCCGGGCGCACGATCGACCGGCAGGGAGCAGCGGCCGAGGTGGTGACCAAAGGGCGCCATGATCCTTGCGTCGGGTTGCGGGCCGTGCCGATTGCCGAGGCCATGCTGGCCCTGACCCTGATGGACCAGGCCCTGCGCCATCGCGCCCAATGCGGCGATGTGGAGGTGGACGCCCTCTCGGCCCGCGGCACGTGACCCCGCTTCTGTTTGCCCGGTTTTCCGGTTTTTATTTTTTCTATTTCGCCTCCCTGGGCGTATTGCTGCCGTTTTGGCCGCTGTACCTGAAGTCCCTGGGCTTCGGGGCGGTTGAGATTGGTCAGCTGGTGGCGGTGATGATGGCGGCCGGCATCGTCGCGCCGAACCTCTGGGGCTGGCTGGCGGACCACACGGAACGCCGGGTCTTGCTGATCCAGCTGGCGGCATTGGGGGGCGCGCTGGGCGCGCTGGGCCTGCAGTGGGTGACCGGCTTTTACGCCATGATCCCGTTGCTGGTGCTGTTCAGCTTCTTCTGGTATGCCTCGCTGCCCCTGGTCGAGGGGGTGACCCTGACCCAGCTGGAGCACCAGGCAGGGCGGCGCTATTCCTACACGCGGGTCCGGCTGTGGGGCTCCCTGGGCTTCGTCGTCTCCTGCCTGACGCTGTCCACGGTATTGTTCGGGGTCGAAGGCGACATCTGGTGGCTGGTGCCGCTGAGCCTGTTTGTCTGCCATTTCGGCCTGTGGCTGACTTCCCTGACGCTGACGAGCCGGCCGCAGAAGCAAGACCATCCGGCGCATCTCGCCCTGGCCGGCCTGCTGCGCCATCCGGCCGTGCTGGGGCTTCTGGTGGCGTTTGTCCTGATGCAGGTCAGCCATGGGCCGTTCTATACCTTCTTCTCCATCTACCTGGAGGGGCACGGGTATCCGATCCAGGGCCTGGCCGTGCTGTGGTCGGTGGGCGTGTTCGGGGAAATATTGGTGTTCCTGTTCTTCAGCCGTTATCTCGCCCATCATCCGGCGCGCCACCTGTTTGCGCTGGCGTTTGCCCTCGCCGCCATTCGCTGGGCCGTACTGGGGAATTTCCCCGAATTCTGGGTCGTGATCCTGGCGACCCAGCTCCTGCACGCGGCGACCTACGGGCTGTACCACGCGGTGTCGGTGCAATTGATTCACCGACTGTTTCCCGGGCGCCTGCAAAGCCGAGGCCAGGCGCTGTATTCCTCGCTTAATTTCGGGGTGGGCGCGGCGCTCGGCAGCCTGTTGAGCGGGCTCGCCTGGGACGGCCTGGGTTCGACCGCGACCTTCCATGCCGCCGCCGCCATTGCCTTGGCCGGCATGCTGATCGGCTGGTTCGCGGTGCGCCATGCCACGCCGCTCGACCGCTGATGCCCAACGGATAAGGCGGGGCTTCGCGCAGGGGATTAGATATACAAATAGAGGAAGAGGTTGAAAGAGCACTTCTTCCAGCCTTTTTCTTTGGTGCCAATACAGCACCCCATTTTCTTAGGAAATAGAAATTATTTTTTTTCCAATAAATATCTGACTATCAGAGCGATTATCCCTGACATACCTATGGGAACCGCGATGATAGGAAAACCCAAGTAAGTGGCATAAGCAGTTATCCCCAACATACCTAGCGCAATAAAGCCAACCCAATTTAACTGATTAGTTTTATATTGCGCATACCTTGCAGTGCTGTCTCTTCTGATTTCTTGTTCTCCTTTGGCGAAGTCAATAAACTCCTTGGCTGCTCCCGGCAATATCTTTTCCCACCTTTCAACTTCAGATGCCATTGGCACTGGGCCTTGATGGTGGGAATACTCAATACGAGTGAAAAGTTTTATCTGTTCTTCTTCTGGAAGGCTAGCAACAATCTCTGCTAACTTCTCAACGGTTAAATTACCCTCCTTGTCAGCTTGTGTTGCTGGTAAATCCTTTCCGTCTTCGGGATTATTCCCCACGTTCGACAATCCTTGCAATGTCCAAACCGGCTTTGTCGAAATAGCCCTGTATATTTAGACGATCCCGCAGCATGGTAATTGCATAAGGTTCCGGTCTTGGATAATCGTCAACCCTAGGCATAGCAGAATAGATTTCAATGTATTCGTCTAGAGGGCTATTCGAATATTTATATGCTGTCAACCATGCCTTATTAGATAAAAGCATTTTTGAATCCATTATTAGCCTCTTGTCCGGTAAGGAGAAAGGAAAAGAAAGTAGATTTGATATAGGCTGTAGCCTACTTTGGTTATATTAGCATAAGACAATAGGCTAACAGCCTGCTTAAAACTGCATAAAAGTAAAAGTGCGGGTTCAGCCCTCTAAGGTATAATCCTCTCCCCTAGAAAACCACGGAAGGATGCGTCAGTGGCTGAACAAATGATGCTGATTCCCGGGCGGTCGAGCAAGCAGGGGACCTCCCTGAATGCCGGGAAGCTCAAGGAAGAGTACCAGGCCGTCACCTCGACCATCGAGATGAACGAGAGCGCCATGCGCAAATTGGGCCTTTCCGCCGGAGACCGGGTGCGCCTGTCCTGCGCCACCGGCAAGACGGAAGTCGCGTGCGGGAAGCCGCGCAAGGACGAGGACCTTCCGGACGGGATGATCTTCATTCCGTATGGCCCGTGTTCCAGCGAACTGATGGAAAGCGATACCGCCGGATCCGGCATGCCGATGTCGAAGCAGATGATGGTGGACGTGGAGCGCCTGAACACCAAATGACCCCCCTGCCTTGCCCGTTGAGACCATGAGCGATACCCCAGCCCCCGAAGCCGCCGAGCGCGAACCCAATATCCGCATCGTGAAGGATGCCACCTGCACGTTCTGCGGGTGCGTCTGCGATGACATGGAGTTGACCGTCGACCTCGACGCGAACCGCATCACGAAAGCCAAGAACGCCTGCGTGCTCGGCCGGGCCTGGTTCCTCCAGCACGGCATCGAGGATCATCCGCAGGCAATGATCGAGGGCCGCGAAGTGCCGTTGGACGAAGCCATGGACGAAGCGGCGCGCATCCTGCACGAAGCGAAGTTTCCGATCACCTACGGCCTCAGCGATTCTCCGTGCGAGGCGCAACGGGTGGCCGTCGCCATCAACGACCTGGTGCGCGGCAACATCGACACCACCACGTCGGTGTGCCACGGCCCGTCCGGCATCGCGTTCCAGGGCGTAGGCGAGAGTACGTCGACCCTGGGAGAGGTCAAGAACCGCGCCGACCTGGTCATGTACTGGGGCGGCAACCCGGCCGAATCCCATCCGCGGCACTTCACCCGCTACACCGTGACGCCGAAAGGGCGCTACATCCCGAACGGTAAGAAGGACCGTCACGTGGTGCTGATCGACGTGCGCAAGACGCCGAGCGCGCCGGTGGCGGACCAGCTCGTGCGGGTTAAGCCTGGCCGGGACTTCGAGTTGCTGTGGGCGTTGCGCGCTCGGGTGCGGGGCCGCGACATCAGCTCCGATATCGAGGAAATCACGGGCGTATCCCGGGACACCATCGACGAGTTGGTGGAGCGCATGAAGAACTGCAACTTCGGGGTCCTGTTCTTCGGCATGGGCCTGACCATGACGCGCGGGCGCCACTTCAATTCGGGGGCCTTGCTGGCGCTGGCCACCGACCTCAACAAGTACACCCATTTCGTCGCCAAGCCGGTGCGCGGTCACGGCAACGTCACCGGGGCCGACAACGTGGTGTCGTGGCAGACCGGCTACCCGTTCGGCGTCAATTTCCACCGCGGCTACCCGCGTTTCAATCCCGGCGAATACACCACCGTGGACCTGCTGGCGCGCGGCGATGCCGACGCGGCCATGATGATCGCCACCGACCCGGCCTCGAACTTCCCGAAACGCGCTATCCAGAATTTGAAGAAAATCCCGGTGATTTCGCTGGACGCCAAGCCGACCTACACCAGCCGGGCGGCCCGGGTCGCCTTCATGGTGGCCACCTACGGGATCAACACGGGCGGCACCGTGTACCGCATGGACGACGTGCCGATCACCCTGCGCCCGGCGTTCGATTCCCCGTTTCCGACGGACGAGGAGGTTCTGACCGGGATTCATACCCGCCTGAAGAAGCTCCGGGCGAACGGCCGCAAGAAGGCGGCGTAGTTTCGTCATCCGATCGGGTCCAGGAGGCGGCCAGCGTGGCTGAGAACGGCATGGAACTGCGCATCAAGGGCGGAAAAGTCTACGATCCGGCCAACGGCATCGACGGCGAGGTGCGCGAGATCCTGGTGCGCGACGGGCGTGTGGTCGACACGGTGTCCGAGAAGGCCCGGACCCTCGACGTCCACGGCATGGTCGTGATGCCGGGCGGAGTCGATATCCACTGCCACATTGCCGGCCCGAAAGTCAACCTGTCGCGCAAGTTGCAGCCCGAGGATCATCGCCTGGACGTCCATCCCGGCACTGAGGTCACCCGTTCCGGAGTCGGCGGCGTCACCCCCTCGACCTTCGCCACCGGCTACCGTTACGCCACGCTGGGGTACACCACGGCGTTCGACGCGGCGGTCCCGCCCCTGGCGGCGCGCCACGTGATCGAGGAGTTCCACGACACGCCGGTAATCGACAAGGGCTTCTACGTCCTGCTCGGCAACAACATGTTCCTGTACGACCTGCTGAAGCAGGGCCGCAAGAAGGACTTCAAGGAGGCCATCGCCTGGTGGGTCACGGCGGCGCGGGCAGCCGGCGTCAAGCTGGTCAACGCCGGCAGCGACGAATTCTGGAAAGGCCGGCGCAACGAGAACGTCACCGACGTCAACGCCGACATCGACCCGTTCGATCTCACGCCGCTGCAGGCCACGGCCGCCTTCATCGAGGCCGTGGACGAACTGAATCTGCCGCACCCGGCGCACATTCACTGCAACAACCTGGGGCACAGCGGCAACGTCCAGACCACGTTGGACACGATGGCCGCCGCCGAGGGGCACCGGGCGCATATCGCGCATGTCCAGTTCCACAGTTATGCCGGCGAGCTCGGGAAGCGCGTCCAGACCGGCTCGGAAGCCATCATCGACTACATCAACACCCACGAAAACATCACCACCGACATCGGCATGGTGATGTTCGGCAAGGCGACCGCCATGACGGCAGATGCGCCGCTGACCTGGATGCTGCGCTTCAAGGACACCAAGTGGGTCAACGCGGACACCGAGTGCGAGAGCGGCTGCGGGATCATGCCGTTCACCTACCAGGAAACGAACTACACGCACACCATGCAGTGGGCGATCGGCCTGGAACTGTTTCTGCTGTCGCAAGATCCCTGGCGGGTGATGTTCTCGACCGACCATCCGAATGGCGCCTCCTTCCGCACCTATCCCCGGCTGATCCGCCTGCTGATGGACCGCGGCTTCCGTGCCGAGATGATGGGGCGCGTCAACCAGAAAGCGATCAAGAATTGCCTGCTGCCGCAGCTGGACCGGGAATACACCCTGTCGGAAATCGCCATCATCACCCGGGCGGCCCCGGCCCGGGCGCTGGGCTTGGTCAACAAGGGGCACCTGGGCACGGGCGCCGATGCCGACATCACGATCTACACGGATGACGAAAACCGCGAGCGAATGTTCAACGCGCCGCGCTACGTGATCAAGGCGGGCAAGATGATCATCGAGGACCATGAATTCGTGGATGACCATATCGGGCGATTCCTGCATACGGAGCCGGAACACGACCCGGCGATCGAGGACCAGATCCGGCCGTTCTTCGAGGACTACTATTCGATCCAGTTCAACAATTACCGGGTGGATGCCTCCTATCTCCACGATCATGAGGTGATCCCGTTGCGCCGTTCCGGAAGCGGGCGGAAGAAGAGGGGCTCATGAGAGTCGGCAAAACCGAGGTCGTCGATACGTTCGCCGAAGCCTTCGGTATGTGGGGCGCGCGCGTCATCATCACCGCCGACACCAAGAACTGGGCGCGTGCCGCCGCACAGTCCATGACCGGCTTTGCCACGTCCGTGATCCGCTGCAAGTGCGAGGCCGCGGTGGAATGCGAGATCCCCGACACCGACACGCCGGACCTGCGCCCGGGCATCAGCGTGTTGCTGTTCGCGATGAACGAGAAAGACATGAGCGCCCGTCTGGTCGAGCGGATCGGGCAGTGCGTGATGACCTGCCCGACGACGGCCTGCTACAACGGATTGGACAGCGGCACCACGGTGCCGGTGGGCCAGCGGCTGCGATTCTTCGGCGACGGCCACCAGATCGCCAAGGTGGTCGGGAGCCGGAGGTTCTGGAGAATCCCGATCATGGGCGGCGAGTTCCTGGTGGACGACGTGTTCGGGATCCAGCCCGCCATCGGTGGCGGCAACCTGCTGATGCTGGGCAGGAGCGGGCGGACCGCCCTGCGCGCCGCGTCCGGCGCGGCCGATGCGATGCGCGACGTGGCGGGCGTGTTCCTGCCGTTCCCGCAGGGCGTGGTCGGATCCGGGAGCAAGGTGGGCTCCCGCTACAAGGGCATGATTGCCTCGACCAACGAGGCCTACTGCCCGACCCTGCGGGGGCGGGTGGAGAACTCGGAGTTGCCGGAAGGCATCGCGGCGGTTTATGAAGTGGTGGTCAACGGTCTCGATGAGCCGGCGCTGCGCGAAGCCATGCGCCGGGGCATCCGGGCGGCGGCGGAGCGCGGCGTGGACTACGTCAGCGCGGGGAACTACGGCGGGACGCTCGGCCAGTACAAGTTTTCTCTCTATGAATTGCTGGAGAGCGGTTGATCATGCCTACCGAACTGGAACTGATCGCCGTGCCGGAGGTGCCGATCGAGGCGGAGTGCCTGAGCCCGGCGAAGATCAAGGGCCTGTCGCAGTCGGGGATCGAAAACCTCGGGATGATGCATGGCAACCGCACGGTGCGGGTCGGGGACTTCTTCCGGGTGACCGGGAACGGCCAAACCTCCTTGCGCCTGGAAGGGGACCTGTCGCGGGTCAAGTACATCGGGGCCGGAATGAAAGAGGGCGAGGTTCGCGTGAACGGCTCGGCCGGCATGCACCTGGGCGCCGGCATGTCCGGAGGCGTGATCCGGGTGTCCGGGGACGCTTCGGATTGGGTCGGCCCGGAGATGAGCGGCGGGCGGATCGAGGTGATGGGCGATGCCGGACACATGGTGGGCAGCGCCTACCGGGGCCAGCGCGTGGGGATCATGGGCGGGGAAATCCTGATCCACGGCAATGTCAAGAATGAACTGGGCTCGGCCATGCGGCGCGGGCTGATCGCGGTGGGCGGGCAGGCCGGCGATTTCGTCGGGGTCAACATGCGCGCCGGAACCATTGTCGTCATGGGCGGGATGGGGATTCGTCCAGGCGCCGGAATGGTGCGCGGTTCGATCGTTTCGTTCCAGCCGGTTGAGATGTTGCCGACCTTCAGTTATTCCTGTTGGCTGCGGCCGACGTTCCTCAGGTTTTACCTGTGTCACCTGGGGCAGAGTGGTTTCGAGATCGGTGACGATCACATGGGGGGGCGCTATCGCCGCTATTGCGGGGATGGCATCGAGGAGAACCGCGGGGAAATCCTGGTGTTCGATTCGCGTTGACCTCGTCTATAATTTAATCGCGCCCGCCCCTGCGGGCGTTGTCTGCTTTATTTACTCTAGGAGCCTGGAATGACCACGATCGTAACTGATAACTGCAAGGGTTGCCGTTATACGGACTGTGTCACCGTTTGTCCCGTTGCCTGTTTCCACTACGACGACGAGATGCTGTACATTGACCCCGACGTCTGCATCGATTGCAGCGCCTGCATCCCGGAATGCCCGGTACAGGCGATTTACGAGGAGGACGACCTGCCGGACGACAAGCAGGAATGGATCGAAATCAACGCGTCGCGCGCCGCTGACCTCCCGGTGATCGAGGAGAAGATGGATCCGCTTCCAGACGCGGACGAGCGTAAGGCCACGCTGGGATTCTGATTCCGTGAGCCAATTGGGGACAGAGGCCGCGCCCCTGAGGGTGGCGGTCGTCGGCGCCGGGCCGAGCGGGTTTTATGCCACCGAGGCCTTGCTGAAATCTGACACCGAGGCCCGGGTCGACCTGATCGAGCGCTTGCCGTCCCCCTACGGGCTGGTGCGCAGCGGCGTTGCGCCGGATCACCCTAAGCTCAAGCAGTCCATCGAGATCTACAAGAAGGTCGCCGCACTGGAAGGCTTCCGTTTTTTCGGTAACGTGACGGTCGGTCAGGATGTCACGCCGCAGGAACTGCGGGAGGCGTACCATGCCGTGATTTATACCTGCGGCGCGGAAACTGACCGCCGCCTCGGCATCGAGGGCGAAGACCTGACGGGCAGCCACACCGCGACGGAATTCGTCGGCTGGTACAACGGGCATCCCGACTACCGGGATCGGCAATTCGATTTCTCGCACGAAACCGCCGCCATCATCGGCCAGGGGAATGTCGCGGCCGACGTGGCCCGAATCCTGTCCAAGTCGGTGGATGATCTCAAGCACACCGACATCAGCCAGCATGCCTTGGATGCGTTGGCGGAAAGCCGGATCAAAACCATTGCGGTGATCGGGCGCCGGGGGCCGACGCAAGTGAAATTCACGACCAAGGAATTGCGCGAATTCCTGGAATTGGAGAGCTGCCAGGCAGTGATCGCCGCGGAAGAACTGGCCCTCAATGAAGCCAGCCAGGCCGAGGTCGACGACAAGAAGCGTGGCGTGGTGCCGGCCAAGAACCTGGCGGTGTTCGAGAAAATGGCTGCGTCGGCAGAGCATGGCAAGCCGCGGACCTGCCGCATGATGTTTTGCCGCAGTCCGGTTCGCATCGAGGGAGACGGTCGGGTCGAGCGGGTGGTGCTGGAGCACAACGAACTGTCCGGTGAGCCGTTCTCGCAACGGGCCTCAGGGACCGGCGAAACCGAAGTCCTGGAGTGCGGATTGCTGTTTCGCTCGATCGGCTATCGAGGGGTGCCGATCGAAGGCGTGCCGTTCCATGACTCCTGGGGCGTGTTCCCGAATCAGGACGGCCGGATTACCGATGGCCCGGACGGGGCGGTCGTGCCGGGGCTGTACACGGCGGGCTGGATCAAGCGCGGGCCTTCCGGGATTATCGGGACCAATCGCGCCTGTGCGGTGCAGACGGTCGAATCGCTGACGGGGGACCTGGATACGCTTTCTGCGGATCGTGTGGGGACGGACGGATTGGCGGCATTGCTGCAGGAGCGCGGGGTGCGCAGCATCGACTTTTCCGAGTGGCAGCGGATTGATGCGGAAGAAGTCAGTCGGGGCGAGCCGAAAGGCAAGCCGCGGGAGAAATTCACCCGTCGCGAAGAGATGATGCAGGTCTTGAGTTGAGAGAGAAGGCCAAAAGTTCCGTGGAGACAAGGATAAGCAGTTGGGTTAGGATGCACGGGGTGCACCCTGGACTTTTGTCTCAGGGACGCATTCGCTTTGCCGTAACCCCCCCCCCCCTATAAAAATAGGTTTTCGTTAGCCAACGCCTGGGCTGGTCTAGCCTGGCTTGAAGGGCGCACCGCCAGCAGGATCACTGCTGACGGTTTTCACATTCCCGGTCTTGGCCCGAAGCATTATCGGGTGACTGACCCTGTCCAGGTTCTTCCGGAGCACGGTGCCTGGCCGAAAGAAACCTCCGGTTTTCGGTGGCGATGATGGCCATCAAGATCGGGGTCGGGGTATGCACACGGGAGCGGCCTTACATGTTCAAGTCCCTGCTGGGGGAATTGGCGAATCAGAAAATCCCGGCAAACGCTGAAGTCACTTTCATTTTTGTCGAGAACGATGCTGAGGTCAGCATTGCAAAGACCGTCGATGGATTCAGGGATGCTCTGGTTGACCGGGGCATGGAGGATCCCAGGATTTGTGTTGAGCCGGAACCCCAATCCGGCATCGGACACGTCAGGAACAGAATGCTGGACATCGCCTTGCATTTCGATTTGGATTTCTTGGCGGTGGTCGATGATGATGAATTTCCCGGAGATGAAAACTGGCTGAACGCAATGTTTTGTGGTGCACATACAAGGGACTTGGACATCGCCAGTGGTTTGACCAGATACGAGTCCATGGACAAGGAAGCGCTCTATTCTTTTGAATTGATTCCGAGGGTTATTTACCAGTCGTTGTTCAATCAGTTTCTGAAGAAGGAGCGCCGGTGGGTGGAATGTTTCCGCCGCGGAGACGATGCGAGGATGCATCATCGGGGATCCAACGTAATCTACCGATTAGCGTTTTTACGCCGAAACGATATTCGCTTCAAGAACTTCGGATTGGGGCGTGGTGAAGATCAGGAGATTGATTGCGCAATAAAAAAAGCGGGGGGGAGCAGTGGACTCATTCCGGAAGCTGTCATCTATGAACGAATCCATGCGAATAGGCTAACGCTGCGCTACCAGTTTCAAGTCCAGCGGGCCAATTGCGTTGTAAATTACGGGAGTCGAGGAATGGCGTTATCCCGTAAGCACCCGGTTGCCCGTGGAAGCGTCTTTGTGTTTTTTAGATTTGTCATGGGGATTATTGCAGGGATTTTTGTCCCGCTGACCGGGGGTAAGACGCTGCTAAGTGCAACACAGTCTTTTGGGCGGTGTGTGGGGGGGATTGAGGGCCTACTCGGAATGAATAGTGAACATTATTTCGTCACCGATGGGAGTTGAAAGTGTTACCCGCGTCTATTATTGGCGGGGGGTTAAAGGACGATGTGAAAGTAATTTTGGAGACACGTTATCTCCGTTAATCATTTCCAAAATATTAGGAAATAAAGTGGTTTACGCAGCCCCTTCACGCGCAGACATAATGGGAATAGGGTCAGTGCTCGGGCATGCCTCGCACCTGTGGCGTAGGCCTTTATTAGGGCGAACTAATCCTCTATACGTGTGGGGAAGCGGCACACTTTTACCCGTTAGGGTTTGTACTCGGTTTATGGAATTTCTTGCTGTCAGGGGGTCTAAAACTCGCGACTTACTAAGGTTGGATCACAACATGTCGCTGGGCGACCCCGGATTGTTGGCTTCGCTGTTGTTGCCAAGTAAGCCCCAGCCAAGATTTTCTTTGGGAGTGATACCACATTGGGAGGAACGCTCACACCCAGCCACTTTGGAGTCCATACAACGGATTCCCCACAGCAAACTGATTGATGTAACAAGTCCTGATCCCCTAGAGATTGTCAGAACTATTGCCTCATGCGAATTGGTCTTGTCTTCTAGTCTGCATGGGTTAGTGGTAGCCGATGCCTTTGGTATACCGAATGCTAGGTTTAGGTGTTTAAAGACAAAAGGCACAAACGACTGGAAATATCAAGATTATTGTTCGGGAGTAAAGCGAACATCGTTGCCTGTCGTTAATTTGTCGGCCATCAGAAAGTTGAATGAGCTGGAGAAATTCCTAAGCTGTGCAGACTTTTCCGTGGTTGCAAAAGTCAGTAAAATCTTAATTGAACAATTGCGTTGTTTGACATGACCATTTGCAGCAACAACCGGACCAAGATAAAGAATCCGCCATATCTCATGGCAAAAAATTTGTTGGGAGTGTAACGAAAGGAAAAGAAGTGTGGGGTGGCAGGAGTTGAAAGCCCACCCACACAGGACTGTGCCAGCCGTTTTGACGCCAGACACCCTTGACGTAATGTTTTTCGCTTTTGTGCCTACTTATGTTTAATCTACCTGCGCCTGGATTTATGCTTTTGCGTGGTTGTGCCATAAGTGGGCGCGGAACTGCTTCCAAAAGGAAGATCGTCAAATCTCCTATTTCAGATTTCTTCGGAGAACTGCCAGTCCCGGGTTCACTCAATGTCTCTCTGGAAAGACCCGTATGGTTGGATCCGGAGAAAGTCGCTTTTTCCAAAGACGATTGTACATACCACTGGGCTGCTGAAATAAACGGAACTCGTTGTTTGGTCACACGGAGAAAAGGCCACCCACTGCATATCGTAGAGATTCTTTCACCCCACCATCTAAGAGAGAAATTCCAGCTAAAAAATGGGGATTCTGTGGAGATAGCACTCCCCTCCAGTGTTATCGTCAATCTGTCGTGGACAACTAAAGCAATCTGGAGTGTTTTTTGGAAATACCGTAATAATTGGTATGCTTCACGAATATACCGCGTGCTAATCGGGCCTTTCTGGTGGGTTCGCCGGCTGGCGACTCAATCTCCCGAGTATCACCCAAAATTGTGGGGTTAAACTTCGGCTCTTTGCCCATGGGTGCGGGCAATAGTATGATGACTTCATCCTGTCGCACTGGTTCCTCACTGTGAAGATATTTCAGGAAATTTCCAGCCGGGCCATTTATGGCTAGCCTGCCTATCAGCGTTGTAATTATTTCAGCAAATTCCGCTGAAACCATTCAGCGTTGTCTGGAGTCACTCACGGTCTTCGACGACGTCATTGTGTACTTGAACCGCTGCACGGACAATACGGCAGAGTTGTGTGCACCGTTCGAAAACGTCCAGGTGATTGACGGAGAATTCATCGGTTTCGGACCGACTCGGAATGTGGCGGCGGAACATGCCCGGCATCCTTGGATACTGGCTGTAGATACAGACGAATGGCTTGACGATGAAATCAAACATTCGATCCAGAATGCCGAATGGGACTCTCCAAATCAGGCTTACGCCGTACGGCGCTACCAGATCATCTTCGGGCAATCGGTGACGGTGCCCGGGACAAGAGCACAGAAAATTGTGCGTCTGTATCATCGGGAGACGGGTCGTTATGGTTCGCAACCTGTCCATGAGCGCGTTGAATTGGACAGTGACGTCAAGACCCGGTTGCTTCCAGGCAAACTATGGCACGAAAAAGAAAGCCGCGACCGGTTAAATTTTGGACTTGATGCGCTTGATCATGGTGTTGCTTATTTGGATAGGTTTCCTGGCAAGAAAGCGATTCACCCGGGTTGGGCGTTGTTGCGTGCTTGGGCGACTTTTTTCAAAAAGTACATTTTGCAGAGGAAGTGTTTGGCCGGATGGCGCGGGCTTCTACAGTCGCACCATACGGCCCACGGAGTGTTCGTCAAGCATACGGCTCACTACGTGAGCACCCGAGTATTGAGGGATCACGAACAGCCTGAGGACTGACCAGCGATTGGGGTCATTTATGTACTATAATAGTTTATAGATCATATATGGACTATATTATGGCTGTGCAGGCACGCGCGAAGACATCTCTTGACCGCAAAGGCCTGTCTGGTCCCGCCCTGCGCGCATTCTTTCGAATCGCGGAGCTCTGGGCTCTTTCGGTCGAAGAACAAAAAACCCTTCTTGGGCTCAGTGCCCGTTCAACCTTCTTCAAGTGGAAAAAAAATTCCGACGTGGTTCTCCCCAAGGATACGATTGAACGAATTTCCTACGTCGTTGGGATTTACAAGGCACTCCAAATTCTTCTGCCTGACGAAAAAATGGCTGACGAATGGGTTAAGCGCCCAAATGACGCCCCCTTGTTCAGCGGGCGGTCCGCACTTGACCGGATGATGTCTGGCCAAGTGGCAGACCTGTTCCTTGTCCGACAGCACCTCGACGCAGAACGTGGCGGCTGGGCATGACGCCGGCAGTCAGCCGCATTGTATGGAAGCCATCCTGGCGCATCATCCCCAGCCGATTCCCGCCGGCCCAGCTCTTTGAGAGGGTGGTAGAGCCGCATGACCTCGAAGCGGTTTTTGAATTAGACGGGTTGACCAATCCCAGGCTTCGTGATGAGTCTGGAGGGATCCAGTGCGTGTCGCCCGAAGCCCGGGTCAGCGGGCCGGGTGCCAGTGTCATTATGGCGGCATTCACACACCTGAACCCGAACGGCAGTCGGTTCTCCGATGGCACGTACGGGATTCTCTATGCCGCGGATCACCTTGATACCGCCGTAGCCGAAACGAGGCATCATCGCGAACGGTTCATGCGTGCCACTTCGCAGCCACGCATGGAACTGGACATGCAGGTCTATCTGATCGATCTCCAGGGAGAACTGCACGACCTGCGCGGACAGAAAGGGCCAGAGTCGCCCATCTATCACGCCGACGACTACACGGCCGGACAGCGCTTGGGTAAAACGCTGCGTCAGTCTGGGTCTGACGGAATTGTCTATGACAGCACCCGCCGGACTGGAGGCGAGTGCGCCGCCGTGTTCCGACCGACCGTCCTCTCGAACGTTCGGCAGGGGAAGCACCTTTGCTATGTCTGGGATGGCCGACAAATCGCGATGGTCTATGAGAAGCGGAAATTCAGCAGTCGTACAGTGTCCACATCCGGCTAGTCAAGATCCGAAGCCATGGCATCCTCCTCATCGTGAATTTCACCCAAGGGGTCTGCACAAGATGTTATAGGTGCGCCGCAATTCGTGTAACTTTTTTTCGGTTATCTGAGGCCCTGTTCCGGTTGGTTCTTCGACAATCTGGTGCACGGAATAGCCCAAATGCCGAAAGAAAGAAAGCAGTTTTTTCCGATATGCCATATCTGTGCGCTTGTAGACCTCTGCGGTGATGATAGGTTGATATTCTTGGATGATTTCACGCATCGCCTCCAAGATGTACAAATCATAGCCTTCCGCATCTACCTTGATATATCTGAGCCGAGGCAACCATTCACTGTAATGTTCGCGTAGTTCTTTCTGCAGATTCACGCAGAAGACTTTCAGTTTGAAAGGGTGCCCGTGCTTGGTCGCGGGGATTCTTTCGTGGCGTCCACCATTGCAGAATCCGGAGTCGGAATACTCGAATTCAGTGAAACCTTCGCCTGGGCCTGCAGCAGCCATCATCGTCCTGATGTTGGCCACATGAGTGTTGGCTCGGGCGTTTTTCTCCAACACATGGTAGACAAACGGGTTGGGTTCAAGCGCCAAGACGCAACCTGTAACGCCAGATGCCAGGGCCATAGGCAGGGTCGTGTCTCCTGTGTGTGCGCCAATATCGATACAAAAATCCCCATCTCTCACAATCTCACGGTACGCATCCACTACCTCAGTAGTAAGTATTTTCACCTTTGCTCGTGGATGCGCCCAATGGGCAAACTGTATGGCTACGCCATCCAGATCCATTGTTTCAACTTGATATGGATAGACATGGGGCTTTCCACGAAAACCTAGAAATTGGAAAGCGTTTTTGATTTTCATTTGTCGCGAGTCTTCGGCTTGTCATTCTGAATCTGCGAGCGAGGTAGTATAAGCGGCGCACCTAACCATACTGTTTGCAGAGGGAGTGTTTAGCCGGATGGTGCGGGCTTCTACAGTCGCACCATACGACCCACGGAGTGTTCGTCAAGTATAGGGCTCACTACATGAGCACCCGAATATTGAGGGATCACGAACAGCCTGAGAACTGACTGGCACCCCTTCGGGGGAAGGCAAATAAACGGATGTTTTGTGGTGCACTAAAATACGCATGCATCCAAGAGGCCACATGTCTGTTTCCCCGGCACTCCCCCCCGCTTCTGAAAGCCGAGTTCTATCATTGGGACGACTTCCCAGGCCTGCCTGCATGGGTCTGGCGGCCCTCTTGAGTTTCGGCTGCGGGATTGGGTGGGCCGATGAATCTGCTGAATCAGATTCCACACAGTTGATTGAAGCTGAACCCAAGCCTGCACAGGCAGGCCAGCAAAATAACCCGAAGGAGCAGTACCGAAAACTGATTATGGAAGCGGGCCAGCGACTCCAACAGGGCCGTCCCGATCAGACCCTGCTGTTGTTGGAACAGGCGTCCCGGGTGCTGGGCGGGCAGGTCACGCCCGACATCCTGTTTCTGGCGGCACAGGCGCACATGGGACTCGGCAACCGCGAGAAAGCCACGCAAATCCTGGAGCAACTCGCGAAAAAATACCCGGAAGTCGATCGGATCCAGCTGGACTACGCCGCGATGCTGTACTCC
Source organism: uncultured candidatus Poriferisulfidus sp. (assembly GCA_965214545.1). Taxonomy (GTDB): domain Bacteria; phylum Pseudomonadota; class Gammaproteobacteria; order Poriferisulfidales; family Poriferisulfidaceae; genus Poriferisulfidus. The sequence goes on from OZ243950.1 coordinate 1,441,488, forward strand.
ATGGGGCGAGACGAGGAGGCAGACGCGATCTTTCGGGAGATCCGCGAGAAGGAGCATGTGCCGGAACCGGTCAAACGCAACGTCGAGAAATTCCTGGAACGTATCCACCAGCGGAAGAGCCTGCTGGTCGACTACGATTTCAGCGTCTGGAAGGACGACAACGTCAACAACGCGGCTGAAGTGGACTATGTGGACATTCCCCTGTTCGGTCGGTTGTTGAGGTTCCGGGTGAATGAGAAGCCGAAGGAGGCGTGGGTGGTCCGGACGGGAGTCAATCTATTCCACCGTATGCCCTTGCGGGAGGATGGCAGCCTGCGTCTGAACTCCCGGGTGGGTTTTGCGCGCAACACGGCCCGCAATGCCAAGGAACACAACCGTAGCTGGCTGAACCTGTCGACGGGACCTCAATGGTTCTACCTGACAGAATTCGCAGGCCATAAGCTTCCGGGCTACGCCGGCGCGGATATCGGTTACGAGAAACGCTGGCGAGGGGGCGATCCTTATTCGGGCAGCGCCTGGGTGCGGCTTTCGGCGCGGCAAAGCCTGCCCGGCCACTGGGCGCTCGGCGGTTACGTCCGCTACTGGGACACCCAATACAGCGAAGGCTCAAGTCAGGTGGAACCGAAGGGACAGGCGCTCAACCTGTACGCGGAACGCGCGTTCAGAAGTGCCCGTGTGACGGCAGGCTGGACGGTCTCCACGGAACATCCGGACCTGATCTCGCAACGCTGGAAATCTCATCAGGGGATGCTCGCCTATGAAACCGTCTTCAGGACTTGGCGCGTGTCGGCGGTGGCGACACTGTCTGAGTCTCGGTACAAGGGGGTCGATACTTCTTCTTTCCCCAGAAAACGGCGCAAGGACCAGCATCGGAACTTTAACGTCACCGTGTCCAACCGGGCCTTTTCCTGGGAGGGTTATTTGCCGGAACTCACCGTGAGCCTGGTCGAGACGAAATCCAATATCGCCCTCTACGAGCGGGACAATCTCACCCTTCGCCTGGGTTTTCAGAAGTTGTTCTGAGAATGGCTTTCATCAGACTAATTGGCTCAGAAAATTATTTGTATCGTAAAAAAGTAATAACTTTTTTACGATGATACTTCACTACTGTCCAATTAAATTTCATAAGAGAATCAACTGGTTAGAAGGGGCTGGATCGTCCGTCCGGGGTGGCGGTTTGGTAAGTAGTTGTAACAGCGGGGTTTTCTCGAACAGGCTCAGGCTCAAAATCTGTAGGATGGTGTAAAGATCCGCCTCAATTCCAAGCCGTTTGCGGACAATCGCCACCTGCACATACGTCGAAATCGCGATCCATATCTGCGTCTTCACCGCATTCTCCGTGGTGCCGAAGAACGACTTGATGCGAAGATGCTGTTTGATCCACTTGAAGAACAATTCCACCGCCCAGCGGTGACGATACAGCTCGGCTACCGTCGCCGGAGCGATCGCAAAGTTGTTGGTCAGGAAGTTGAACACTTTCCCGGTTTCGGGATCTCTATACTTGACCCGACGCAGGGGTTGCGGGTAGTGCTCGGAAGTCTTGGTGCCGGTCAGGACGATGGTCTGGTCGCAGAGGACGCCCTGAGTCTCGTCGACCGGTCGGGAGTAACGCCTCCGGAAGCAGGTGTTCTTCTTAGCCCGAATGATGTAGAAGCTGCCGGCCCGGTCTAGGGCACACAGGCGCTGGAAGTCGAGGTACGCCCGGTCCATCACATAGAAGGCACCGGGTTCCAGCAGCAGCAGATCGAGGACTTTCACATCGCCGACTTTGCCATGCGTCACATGGATAAAGGCGGGAATCGAACCCTGCAAGTCCAGCAGGGTGTGCAGCTTGACCGCCGACTTGGTCTTGCGGAACCAGGCCCAGGGGAACATCGACAAACTCAAATCGATGGTGGAAGAGTCCAAGGCAAAAACGGGGCTGCTCAACTCCAGGCCCAGGTCTTCGTCGGCGTACAGCTGCCGGGCGATGCGGATCAGTTCCTGCCCGAACTCGGCGTAGATACGCCAATCCCGCTTCTGGTTGGCATGGGCCAGGGTGGCCCGGGAGACAGAACCTCGGATCCCCATGTGATACACCTTGTTGCCTTGCGCACGCAGGCACACCTCGATGTTGCGCAAGCTTTCCCGGTGGGTCAGTTGCGCGAACACCATGCAGTAAAACTGGCTGGAACAGGGGAAACTCTTGATGTAGCGGTTACCTTGATGGCGGGCGACGCAATCGTGGAACACGTGCATCGGCAGGTGGTTCATCAGTTGCGAGAAAATCAGACTCCCGGTATGCATGCCGGACCTCCAGAGGAAAACAGGTCCCCTATTCTCGCGTCAGATTCAAATCAGAAACTCCTAATATTCCCCCTTTATGACAATACTATCAATGAGTTAAAGTGCTCCCAAGTCACTTTCCTTGGACAGTAGTGATGATACTTAAAAAAGTCAAACCAATATCGGGCCCGAGGTGACCGGATGCCCGCTCCGGCAATTTCAGCGGGACCGCCTCGGACCCAGCCAGGCCAGAAGCGCTCCAGAGACAAACATGCTGGCCGCGACCCCGTAAAATCCGGCTTCCAGGTACCCGGCGAAGTGTGCCAGGACTCCCAGCCCAAGCGCCCCGATGCCGTAGCCCAGGTCGCGCCAGAAACGATAGGCCCCAATGGCGGAACCCCGCCATGCGGGAGTCGAAAGGTCGCTGATCGCGGCGCTGAGATTGGGATAGAGCAAGGCCATGCCGAACCCGGTGACGGCGGCGCTGACCGCCCAGGTCTCGAATTGCAGGTCCCACAGCGAACCCAGAACGCCGATTCCGCACAGCCACATGCCGGCCACGCAGGGAATCAAGCGGCCGACCCGGTCGGACAGCCGGCCGGTCAGGAACTGGCTGGCTCCCCAGACGGTCCCATAAATGCCCACGATCCAGCCGATGTCGGGAAGGCTGAAACCATGGGCATACAGATAGACGGGATAAAAGATCCAGACCAGGGTGTCCACGAATTTCTCGACCAGCCCGGCTTGACTGACTGCGAACATGCGCCGGTCCCGCCAGGAAACCTCGGCAAAGGCCGCCCACGTGGTGGCGGGGACCGCTTCAGTCGGGGTCTCGCTTGCCTGTTGTTCGCGAGTCGCCCACGGCAGGGTTTCGCGCACGAATCCCAGCAACAGCCCCAAGGCCAGCATGATGCAGATGAGGCCGAATCCCCACAGCGCTTCCCGGGCGTCCATGGCGCTTGCGAGATAGCCGGTCATGACTCCGGCGACCGCTACCCCCATGTAGCCGGAGAACTCGTCCAGCCCGACCGCGAAACCCCGTTCCCGAGAATGCGCGAGGTCTAGTTTGCTGGTTTGGGTGGCCGACCAGCACAAGCCCTGATTGATGCCCAGAAGCAAGGTGGCCAACACGATCTCGTTCCAGCTCGTGGCGTACAGGATCAACCAGGGGGCAGGCAGGGCGAACAGCCAGCCGGTCAGCAGCACGGGTTTCCGGCCGAACCGGTCTGCCGTTCGTCCGGCGACAAAATTCATGGTGCCCTTGACGAATCCGAATGCGACGACGAAGACGGTCAGCAGGAGGTAGGAATCCCGCTCCACGGAGAATTCGCTTTCCGCCAGTGCCGGCACAACCGTGCGCACCATGCCGAGGGTCATGCCGACCAGAAAGACCTGGGCCAGTTGTTGCCCGAATTGGGCGAGATTGCGCGAAATGCCGTGCATCAAGATTGAATTGTACGTGTTCAGTCTCGATGGAGACCACAGCCAGTCCAAGACTAGACCCGAAAACAGGATCTGCGGCGGCGGCAACATATAATGATCGAGACAGGCCCCAATCAGTTTTTCCCTCTTCACACTTATGGCGTATGAAGTCCTAGCTCGCAGTTGGCGGCCCCGCACGTTTGCCGAAGTGGTCGGCCAGCAGCATGTGCTCCAGGTCCTGACCAAGGCATTCGAAAACAACCGGCTGCATCACGCATACCTGTTCACGGGGACTCGGGGTGTCGGCAAGACCACCCTTGCGCGAATTGTCGCCAAGTGTCTGAACTGCAAGCAGGGGGTCAGGGCGGAACCCTGCGGCGAGTGCGAAGTCTGCCGCAGCATCGACGAGGGAAAGTTCCCGGACCTTCTGGAGATTGATGCCGCCTCCCGCACCCGCGTGGAGGAAATGCGCGAGCTGCTTTCGGATTCCTCCTACGTCCCCACGCAGGGCCGCTTCAAGGTCTACCTGATTGACGAAGTGCACATGCTGTCGACGCACAGTTTCAATGCCTTGCTCAAGACCCTGGAGGAACCCCCCGAGCACCTCAAGTTTCTTTTTGCCACGACCGACCCGCAGAAACTTCCAGCCACAGTGCTGTCCCGATGCCTTCAGTTCCATCTGAAGCGCCTGAGCGAGTCCCAGATTGGCGAACAACTGGGCAAGATTCTTGAGCATGAAAAACTGGAATCCGACCCGGACGCGGTGACTCAATTGGCGCGGGCGGCAGACGGCAGCATGCGGGACGGATTAAGCCTTCTGGATCAGGCCATCAATTATTGCGCGGCCGGCCTGACCCAGGACGAAGTGGGTCGGATGCTGGGGCTGCTGCCGCGCGAGAACTTCGGCGCGCTGGTGATGGCTCTGGCAGGCCGGGAACCTGAAGCGGTGATGCAGGCGGTCGCAGGCTTGCGGGAACTGTCCCCTTCGTTCCAGGACATCCTGACCGACCTGGCCCGGGTGTTCCATACCTGCGCGATGGCATCCGAAGGCGTGGCGGCCGACGTGCCGGAAGAAATGCAGGACTGGGTGCGCGCCATTAATGCGGCGTACAGCCCGGCCGATCTCCAGCTGGCGTATCAAATCCTGCTGCAGGGCAAGCGCGACCTGCAATATGCACCTGATGAGCAGACCGGGCTGGAGATGACCCTGCTGCGCCTTTTGTGCTTCATGCCGGAGGGCTGGCAAGAGGATGCGCCTTATCCCTCAAGCTCGTCGGCTTCAGACTCAAAGGTCCCTGCGCAGGCCCAAAGCGCATCGGTGCCTGCGGCAGACCCTAGCGCGCCCGCCAAATCGGTCGAATGGGGTGGGGAGATCGAATGGGGGGACTTGGCCGAAGATCTTCAGATTTTCGGGAATACCCGGGTGTTTGCAAGAAACTGCGGGGTGGAGCGCGTGGAAGGCGAGGCCCTGCACTTGGTGTGTGACAAAGCCTATTCGATCCCGTCCGGAGTCGAGGAGACTCTGGGTAAGGCGTTAAACAAATACTTCCAGCGGGAGATCTCCCTGCAGGTCCGTTCCGGTGTTCCAAAACAGGAGACCAAAGCCCAGAAGGAAGACCATGTCCGCAAGGAGCGGGCCGAGCAGGCACAGCGTGAAATCGAAGAAAACCCGGTTCTTCAGGCCTTGCAGGAGGAGTTAGGGGCGCAACAGGTCGTCGGGCCGTCGAACGGTGTCACATCCACGACCTCGGAATCCTGAATGTCGGCTTCGGATAGCCTGCTGGATCAACTGGTCGAAGCCTTGCAATGCCTGCCGGGCGTCGGCGTCAAAACGGCGCAGCGCATGGCCTTCAACCTGCTGGAACGGAACCGTCCGCGCGGCCGGGTGCTGGCATCCACGCTGAAAGAGGCGCTGGACAATATCCGGCATTGCACCCGCTGCCGGAATTTCACGGAGCACGAGCTGTGCCCGATTTGCGCGGACGTATCCAGGTCCGCGAGCCAGCTGTGCATCGTCGAGGGGCCGGCTGATGTACGGCTGCTGGAAGCCAATACCGATTACCGGGGGCGGTATTTCGTGTTGATGGGGCGGTTGTCGCCGTTGGATGGTATCGGGCCGGAGGAGATCGGCCTGCCGCAACTGGAAGCCCGGCTTCAGTCCGAACCGGTCGAAGAGGTGATCCTGGCGATCGGCACGACCGTCGAGAGCGATGTGACGGCGCACGTGCTCAGTGAACTGGCACAACGGCATGATGCCCGGGTAACCCGGCTGGCGCGCGGGGTGCCGATGGGTGGGGAACTCGAGTACCTGGATCCCGGCACCGTGCTGACGGCATTCGAAGGCCGGACTCAGTACTGAATCCGATTCTTGAGGCTCATCGTGGTGCCTCCTCAAGGATCATCGACGATTTCTCCCTCGCAGGGCCCTTCACTTCTCCAGCTGTGAGAGCCCGGGTTCCGGGTGCGTCGCAATCGCGGCCTACGGCTGAACCTCGTTGTCCTGCAATGCGCGAATCCGCTCCTCCAGGGGCGGATGCGACAGGAACAGCCGGCGCATGCTTGAGGTCGGGCGGGTGCCGGAGATGCCGAATGCCGCCATCGTGTCCGGAAGGTCCCGGGGCTGGCTGACTTCGCGCAGGCGCTGCAGCGCAGAGATCATCTTGTCGCGGCCGGCCAGGTAGGCCCCGCCGGCATCCGCACGGAACTCTCGGCGCCGCGAGTACCACATCACTACGAGGGTGGCCAGGACCGACAGCAGGATTTGGGCGACGATCGAGACGATGTAGTATCCCGGCCCGAACCCGCGCTGCACCCGGAACACGAGCCGGTCGACCAAAAACCCGATCACGCGCGACAGGAACACGACAAACGTGTTGAGCACGCCCTGCAGCAGGGCCATGGTCACCATGTCGCCATTGGCGACGTGCGCCATTTCATGGCCGACCACCGCTTCCACCTCGTCCTGGCTCATTTGCTTGAGCAAGCCGGAGCTGACCGCGACCAGGGCATTGTTCTTGTTCATCCCGGTGGCGAAGGCGTTCGGCTGTGGGGAATCGAAAATCCCGAACTCGGGGGGTTGAATATGGCAGACTTCCGCCTGGCGGCGGATCGTGTCCACGAGCCATTGTTCCGTGCGATTGGCGGGCTGCTCAATCACCCGCACCCGCAGGGTCCGCTTGGCGATCCATTTCGACAGGGCGAGCGAGATGAAAGAACCGGCGAAGCCGATGACCAGTGAATAGACCAGCAACGCCGTCAGGTCCAGGTGCACACCCTGAGCATCGAGCAGGCCGTCGAAGCCGAGCACCGAGAACACGATGCCGAGGACCAGAAGGATGGCGAAATTGACACCGAGAAAGAGGAGAATCCGCATAACCCAAAATTATAAATCACGCACTTCAAAGCGCTGGAAGTTCCGCCAGCTCTTGGACAGTTTGGTGCCGCGCCCGCCGCGGGTGCCCTGATGCTCGCACAGGTCCCGGAAGCGCATCACCCGGTGGGCCGCCTGGGTATACAGCACCAAGGCCTGCTTCTCCGTCAAGGCGGCCAGCAGCGTGACCCGCTCGCCCTGAGCATCCTTCAGCTGCGGACCCGCAATATTAATCACCTTGTTGCCGCGCCCCCGGCCGAGGACCGGCAGTTCCGAGGCCTGGATCATCAGGAGGTTCCCGGTATTCGTCGCGGCGACGACATAAGTCTGGTCCGGGTCCAGCACCGGCTGTGGCGGCAGCACGAGGGCGCCGTCCGGCACGGTCAGGGTGGCCCGGCCCGCCTTGCTGCGGGTTTCCAGGCGGTCGGAAGGAACCAGGAAGCCGTATCCGAAGCTGGTGCCCATCAGCCAGTGCAGGTTTTCGTCGTGGGCCATGACCCCGATGAAATGGGCTCCGGCGGGCGGGTTGAAGTGCCGGGCGAGCGGCTCGCCGAGGTTGCGGGCGGAGGGCATCTGGGCGGCGGCCATGCTGTACACCCGACCATGGTCGTCGAGAAACTGAACGGTCCGGTTGCTTCGGGTGCGCACGCTGGCCTGCAGGGCGTCGTCGGTCTTGTAGGTCAGCGAGTCGGGATCGATCTCGTGCCCCTTGGCGGAACGCACGAGGCCGCTGCGGGACAGGACCACCGTGACCGGCTCGGTGGGCATGAACTGCGACGGGTCCATCGCCTGTGCCGGTGTGGCGGCATCCACGAGCCGGCTGCGGCGGTCGTCGCCATAATGCTCGGCATCTTCCTGAAGTTCCTTTTTGACCAGAGTTTTCAAGCGGGCGGCCGAGCCGAGAATTTTCTCGATTGCCTTCTTTTCGGCGCTCAGGTCCTGCTGTTCCTGCTCCAGTTTTTCCCGTTCCAGCTTGGCCAGTTGCCGCAGGCGGATCTCCAGGATCGCTTCGGCCTGTTCCTGGGTCAACTTGAATGTTTTCATCAGGACGGGTTTGGGTCTGTCTTCGTTCCGGATGATGCGGATGACGGCGTCAAGATTGGCGTGTGCGGTGAGCAGGCCTTCCAGCAGGTGCAACCGCTTGTCGACCGCGTCCAGCCGGTGGTTTAGCCGGCGGGTGACGGCCTGTTTGCGGAACTCCAGCCAGGCGCGCAGCAGGGTGCGCAAATCCATGACTTTCGGGCGGCGGTCTAAGTCAATGACATTGAGGTTGACGCGCGCCGACCGTTCCAGGTCGGTCGTGGCGAACAGGTGCAGCAGCAGTGCGTCCCGGTCGACCCGGTTGCTGCGGGGGACGATCACCAGCCGCGTCGGGGTCTCGTGGTCAGATTCGTCGCGCAGATCCTCGACCATGGGCAACTTCTTCTCCCGCATCTGCTGCGCAATCTGCGTCATGACGCGCGCACCGGACACCTGGTACGGCAGGGCCGTGACGACCAGCCCTTCTTTTTCATCGGCGATACTGGCCCGGATGCGGACCGTTCCGGTTCCGGTCTCGTACAGTTCACACAGTTCTTCGGGCGTGGAGAGGATCTCGCCCCCGGTCGGGTAGTCCGGACCCTTCACGAGCTTGCACAGTTCGGCCACGGTGGATCCGGGGCGTTCCAGGAGCCGGATGCAGGCGCTGGCGATTTCGCGCAGGTTGTGCGGCGGAATGTCGGTGGACAGGCCGACGGCGATGCCGGTCGTGCCGTTGAGCAGCACGTTGGGCAGGCGGGCGGGCAGCAGCTGCGGTTCTTCCAGGGTGCCGTCGAAATTCGGCTGCCAGTCGACGGTGGCCTGGTCCAGTTCTGCCAGCAGGGCCTGGGCGTAGGGAGTCAGGCGGGCTTCCGTATAGCGCATAGCGGCGAAAGACTTGGGGTCGTCCGCCGACCCCCAGTTGCCTTGGCCGGCGACCAGCGGATAGCGGTAGGCAAAGTTCTGGGCCATCAGCACCATCGCCTCGTAGCAGGCCTGGTCGCCGTGGGGATGGTATTTCCCGATGACGTCGCCGATGGTGCGGGCGGATTTCTTGGGCTTGCTGGTGGCTTTCAGGCCCAGTTCCGACATGGCGTACACGATCCGCCGCTGTACCGGCTTCAGGCCATCGGCGAGATGCGGGAGGGCCCGGTCCAGGATGACGTACATGGAGTAGTTGAGGTAGGCCTCCTCCACGAACGTGGCGAGAGGCCGCGTGCCGGCGTCGGGTTCCGGAGAGTCGAACAGCGAGGGCTGGGACATGTTCAGAGTTCCGCGAGATGGCCCCGTTTTTCAAGCCAACTCCTGCGATCGGCGGCCCGCTTGCGGTTGAGCAGGCGGTCCATCAGGGCCCCGTCTTTCGCGCCCCACTCCAGTTGGACCAGGCGGCGGGTTTCCGGGTCCATGGTGGTTTCGCGCAACTGGGCCGGGTCCATTTCCCCAAGCCCCTTGAAACGGAGCACGACCGGAGACGCGGCATTCTTGCGTGTGCCGGCACGCTTCAGGATACGGTCGCGTTCGGCATCGTCCAGGGCGTAGTGCACTTCCTTGCCAATATCGATGCGGTACAGCGGCGGCATGGCCACGTGGACATGGCCGTTCTTGACCAGGTCCGGGAAGTGCTTCAGGAACAAGGCGCACAGCAGGGTCGCGATGTGCAAGCCATCGGAATCCGCATCGGCCAGGATGCAGACCTTCTTGTAGCGCAGCCCGGACAGGTCAGGGTCGCCCGGGGCGGCGCCGATGGCCTGGGCGATGTCATGCACTTCCTGTGACCCGAGAGCGGTTTCGGCATCCAGCTCCCAGGTGTTGAGGATCTTGCCGCGCAATGGCAGAATCGCCTGGAAATTCTTGTCCCGTGCCTGCTTGGCAGAGCCGCCTGCTGAATCCCCCTCGACCAGGAATAACTCGGAATCTGCATCTTCCGCGCTCAGGCAATCGGCCAATTTTCCGGGCAGGGCCGGGCCGGAGGCGGCCTTCTTGCGGGCAATCTTACGGGTTTGTTTCCGGCGCCGTTGGGCATTCTCGATCATGAACGCCGCCAGCGCCTCGCCCTGTTGGACATGCCGGGTCAGCCACGTCTGGAAGACATCCTTGACGATGGTCGCCAGCGTGCCCTGGGTTTCCCGGCGAACGAATTTCTCCTTGGTCTGCCCGGCGAATTGCGGATTTTCGGTTTTGTACGAAAGCACGTAGTTGACGTGTTCCCAGACATCTTCCGGGGCGAGCTTGATCCCCCGGAGAAGCAGGTTTCGCGTCTCGCAGAATTCACGAACCGCCTGCGTCAATCCGCTGCGCAGGGCGTTGACGTGCGTGCCGCCGGCCAGGGTCGGGATCAGGTTGACGTAACTCTCGCTCAGCGCGGCATCCTGTTCCGGAGTCCAGCAGACGGCCCAATCGACCGCCTCCTGCCCGTTCTCGTGGGATCCGGAGAACGGGGGGGACGGCAGCGGGTCGTCGCCGACCGCTTCATTGAGGTATTGCAGCAGCCCGTCTTCGAACTGCCAGGTCTCCGGGTCATTCTTGGGTGTGACCAGTACCACGTGCAGGCCCGGGCACAGCACAGCCTTTGCGCGCAACAGGCGGGCCAGTCGGGGAGCGGAGAAGCGGGCATCGTCGAAATACTGGGGGTCTGGCCAAAAACGCAGCCGCGTGCCGGTGTTGCGCTGGCCGATCTTGCCGACGGGTTCCAGTTCGCTGCGGACCTCGCCGTCGGAGAACCCCATGTTGTATTCCTGGCCGCCGCGCCGGATCCAGACTTCGAGGCTCTTGGACAGGGCGTTGACGATGGAGACCCCGACGCCGTGCAGGCCGCCGGCGTACCGGTAGTTCCGGTTGGAGAACTTGGCGCCGGAATGCAGCGTGGTCAGGATGACTTCGGCCCCGGGCTTCTTCAGCTCGGGATGGGGGTCGACCGGCATTCCCCGGCCGTCGTCGTCGACTTCCAGCGAGCCATCTTCATGCAGGGTGACGGTCAGCCGGCTGGCATGGCCCGCCAAAACCTCGTCAATGCTGTTGTCGATGACTTCCTGCGCAAGGTGGTCCGGTGTGGCGGTGTCGGTGTACATGCCGGGGCGCTTGCGCACCGGTTCCAGACCGGAAAGAACTTCAATATCCGAGGACTGGTATCGTGCCATGGGAGCTTAAAACTTCCGTGAACCTGTGTCGGCCGGGAGGAGGTCGCCGTAATGGGTTGCGGTGCCGGATGCGAAAGTAGGCATCTCGATCAATTATTATGGCACCGATTGGGCCTGCACGGACCCGCGCCTGATTCCGACGTATACCCCGCAAGCCCTACATCAGGTGTTTCGCGAGGACGAAGACCCCGCTCACCATGGCGATGTTGGCCATGACGGTGGCCAGCGCGATCCTGGCTTGAGAGCGCTGTACCTCTATCAAGCAGGTCTTCAAGTCATCGGAAACCTTAAGCAAGTCAGCCTTTGTCGCGTAGTATTGCAAGGTGTCCTTCAGATAGTCCTTGGTCACCATCCTCTCTTCGAGCGCTCTCAGGTCGTCCTTGGTGGCCATCCTCTCTTCGATTTTCTTTTCGAGGGCTCTCAGGTCGTCCTTGGTGGCCATCCTCTCTTCGAGGGCTCTCAGGTCGTCCTTGGTCGCGAACCCCTCGAAGTCATCCTTGGTTGCAACATTTCCGACGATGACACCAAAAGCTGCGACAATCGCCTCGGCCGGGGCGCTCGCCAAACCGGATTCCTGCAACTCTTTCGTGACCGCAAGCGTGTCGAACATGGGGTGTTTTTCCTTGTCTCCCCAAGCCGCGCGTTCGGCTGGAGCTCGGGAGGCACGTGATTCGGAGAGTTTCCTTTCCGGGGCTAGATTGGAACTTGCCATACTATAGCATCCTGTGAAGTGAATTTTTGAGAATCCTGTTTTACCGCAAAACTTCTTGAAATGGAAGAATAAATGGTCGGTTTTTTCAGACCATTTATTCGAGATCTAAAATATTGATAATAAAGATATATTTATGTAAAGAATTGTGAAATGTAAAGCTTTTTTAATTATGTAAAGTTCTGGCGTGGCGAGACCTTTCACAGCATTGAAATCACAAGGTTTCTTGATCTCCGCTTCCTCTCCAGGCTGCACTTGTGGGGGAGTGACGGGTCAGCCGGGCAGGCCACAACCAAGTGGTGGAAACGAAGCGGATGCCATAATAAACGGATCATGGCAACCCGTCCCAGCGGCCGCGCACCGGATGAATTGCGCCCGATCCGTTACCAGCGCGGCTACGTGAAACATGCCGAAGGCTCCGCCCTGTGCGAGCAGGGTGCGACCCGCGTGCTGTGTACCGCGACGTTCGAGCGGGGGGTGCCCCGCTGGCTCAAGGGCAAGGGAAGCGGCTGGGTGACCGCCGAGTACGGCATGTTGCCGCGCGCCACCGGCGAGCGCACCCGGCGAGAGGCCCGCAGTGGCGGACAGGGCGGGCGCACCATGGAAATCCAGCGCCTGATCGGCCGTGCTTTGCGGGCCGGGTTGGATATGGCCGCATTGGGTGAGAACACCCTGACGCTGGACTGCGACGTGCTCCAGGCGGACGGGGGGACGCGCACGGCCGCCATCAACGGCGCATTCATGGCGCTGCAGGATGCGGTGGAGGTCCTGCGCGGGAAGGGGGCGCTGAAGCTCGACCCGGTGCACGGGCAGATTGCGGCAATTTCCGTGGGAATCGTCGAGGGAGAAGCCCGGTTGGATCTGGACTACGCGGAAGATTCCACGGCAGAGACCGACATGAACGTGGTGATGAACGATGCCGGCTCGATCATCGAAATCCAGGGCACGGCAGAAGGGCATGCGTTCCAGCGCAAGGAGCTGGACGCCATGCTGGACCTTGCCGCCGCCGGCATCCAGCAAATCATGCGACAGCAGGGGCAGGTCCGCGCACAGTGAAAGTCGTGCTGGCCAGCAACAATCCGGGGAAGTTGCGCGAACTGGATGCGGTGCTGCGCCCGATCGGCTGGGAACTGGTCGCACAGGGCTCTCTCGGGGTGCCGGAGGCGGAAGAGACGGGCACGACCTTCGAGGCGAACGCCTTGCTCAAGGCCCGCCATGCGGCCGCCTGCACCGGTCAGGCGGCGCTGGCCGACGACTCCGGCATCGAAGTGGATGCCCTCGATGGGCGGCCGGGCGTTTATTCGGCGCGCTACGCAGGCCCGCAATGCGACGACGAGGCCAACAACCGGCTCCTGCTGCAGGAACTCGAAGGGGTGCCGGAGGAACAGCGTGGCGCCCGCTACCAATGCGTCATCGCCTTGGTGCGCACGGCTGAAGACCCCGCTCCGCTGCTTGCCCGCGGCGCCTGGGAAGGCCGGATTCTCGAAGCGCCGCAAGGCCGTAACGGTTTCGGTTACGACCCCTTGTTCTACGTGCCGACGCATGGTTGCGCCTCGGCCGAATTGGCGCCGGGCGTCAAGAACGCACTCAGTCACCGCGGCATGGCGCTGCGCGCCTTGGTGGAACGCCTGCAAGCCGGCGCATGATCCCGCTGTCCCTGTACGTGCACTTTCCCTGGTGCGTCTCGCGTTGTCCGTACTGCGACTTCAACGCTCATGCCGCCGCAACATTCGAGGAATCCCGCTACGTGGAGTGCTTGATCCGGGAATTCGGGCGGGTCGCGGGGGCTGCCCGGGGGCGGGCCCTCGAAAGCGTGTTTTTCGGTGGGGGCACGCCCAGCCGGTTCTCCCCGGAGGCCATCCGGCGCGTATTGGACGCGATACGGGTGGAATTCGAGTGCAGTCCTTCGCTGGAAGTCACGCTGGAGGCCAATCCGCAGTCGGCGGACCGGGCCCGCTTCGCGGGGTACCGGGAAGCGGGCGTCAATCGCCTGTCGATCGGGGTGCAGAGTTTTGACGATGCCGGCCTGCGCCGGCTCGGCCGCGCCCATGGCCGGGCAGATGCGCATGCTGCCATCGACTTCGCGAGGCAGGCTGGATTCTCACGCTTCAACCTGGATCTCATGTACGGCCTGCCGGACCAGAAAGTGGAGCAGATGCGCGCCGATCTTGAGACGGCCTTGGCTTGCGAGCCGGAACACCTGTCCTGGTACCAGTTGACGCTGGAGGCGGGCACGCCGTTTGCCGCCCGGCCCCCTCCGCTTCCGGACGGGGATCGCCTGTGGGAGATGTACCAGGAAGGGACGGGGCTGCTGGAAGGTGCAGGCTACGCCCAGTACGAAGTGTCGGCCTGGTGCCGGGACGGCGCGGTCTGCCGGCACAACGTGAATTACTGGGAATACGGGGATTACCTCGGCGTGGGGGCAGGCGCGCACGGCAAACTGACGGATGCGGCCGGGGAAGTGTTCCGCACGGTGCAGGCCTCCAGCCCGGGCACCTGGATGGAAGCGGCGGAGGGGCAAGGGGCGGAAATTGAGCACCGGCACCGGGACGCCGAAAACCGGGTTTTCGAATTCATGCTGGGGGCGCTTCGCCTGAAGGCGGGGGCGGCCTGGAGCGTGTTCGAGACGCGGACCGGGCAGTCCCGAACGGCCTTGGCCGGCGTGTTGGGGCAAGCCCGTGCGCTCGGCCTGGTCGCGGAGTCTCCGATGGGCTTGCGTGCGAGCCCCCGGGGTTGGCGTTACCTGGATGATCTCTGCGGGTTGTTTCTGCCGGAACGTGCCTGACGCTTCGGCGACCGTCTGCGGGCGCTGCGGTGTTCAACGAGGCGCGCCGCTGCCCCATAATAGGCAAGGGAACCGGGGCGCAATTGCGCGGTGGCGCCCCCGTCCCCGAAAAACCCTGTTCTCCCTGATATACTACGCGCCCCGGTTCGCCCGGTCTGTACGAACATGGCAGCCCAAGAACACAACTATCACGACATTACGGTCCTCTGCGCCTGCGGCAATCGCTTCCAGACGCGCTCGACCTATGCCGAGGACGAGCTACACGTGGAAATCTGTTCACAGTGTCACCCGTTCTACACCGGGAAACAGAAGATCCTGGAAACCGCGAAGCAGGTCGATAAGTTCCGCAAGCGCTATGGCAGCTGAGCGCCGCCGGCGTCCCGCTTTTTCTTTTCGAACCTTTCTGCTGACGCTGGCGCTGGGCGCGTCGGTCAGCGCCTGCGTGGGCACCACGAACCCGGTGACCGGGGAGCGGGACTGGACGGGGGTCGATGAGCGGCGGGAACTGGAACTCGGCCGCGAGGCCCATCCGCAAATCCTGGACCTGTACGGCTACTACGACAACCCCAGGCTCCAGGAATACGTCTCGGAAGTCGGCCAGGCGCTGGTCCCGCACACGCACCGCCCGGAATTGGACTACCGTTTCACAGTGCTCGACTCGCCGATGGTCAATGCGCTGGCCACGCCCGGCTACGTCTACATCACGCGCGGCATGCTGGCCCTGCTCAACTCCGAGGCGGAACTGGCCGGCGTGCTGGGGCATGAGCTGGCTCACATTACAGCGCGCCACACGGCCCAGAGGATCGGCCAGCAGCAGACGGTCGACATCATCAAGCTGGTCATCGGCGCGGCGGTCGACAGTCCGGTGGCCGACCGCGCGGCGAACCTGCTGGGGGAGGCGCACCTCCGCGGTTACGGGCGCGAGCATGAACTGGAAGCCGATCGCCTGGGCGCGCGCTATGCGGCGCTTGCCGGGTACGACCCCGAGGCGCTGCTTGAGGTCATCCGCATCCTGAAGGACCAGGAGGCCCACGAAATCAAGGTCGCGCAGCAGGAAGGGCGCGAACCGCAGGTCTATCACGGCCTCTTCGCCACGCACCCCGACAACGATGAACGCTTGCAGGAGGTCATCCGGGAGGCCCGCCGACACCAGGCCGGCCCGGACGTGCAGGTGAGACGCGCGGACTACCTGCGCCATGTCGCGGGCATGGCGATGGGCCCGGCCGAGTCCGAGGGCCTGCTGCGCGGGCGCGACTTCTACCATCGAATCTACAATTTCACCCTGGCATTCCCGGAAGGGTGGAACGCCCGGAACTTCCCGGACCGCCTGGTGGCACCGGCACCGGGCGGGGACATGCAGATCCGGTTGACCCTGATCGGCCGGAACGGGCGCCAGCCTGCCTGTGATTTCTTGCGCCAGCGGTTCGAGAACCCGGCGCGGTTGCGGGTTCGCGCGACGGAGGGGTTTTCCGGGTGTCAGGCACAGGTCCGGGATCGCCGGTCCGCGGCAGACCTCCTGGTCCTGGAGCATTCTCCCGAGATTTTCCTGATCGTGGCGGCACAGTCGGACCGGGCGGAGGCGTTTCGCCGCTACGCCGGGGCCGTGCAAGAGACTTTCCAGAGCCTGCGGCCGATGACGAAAGCCGAATACGATGCGGCGCAGCCGCCCCAATTGACGGTGGTCGAGGCCCGGGCCGGCGACACCTATGCCGCGTACGCCGAGGGGGCTGACTGGGACCCGTACCCCGAGGATCAACTGCGGCTTTTCAATGCGGCATATCCGTCGGGTGAACCGGCTCCCGGCGCGGCCGTCAAAACCGTACGCTGAGGTTTTCTGCCCGAGTGACGGCCGCCCACGGGGCCCGGCCCCAAAACGTTAGAATGTGCGCATGAATTCGACTGAATGCATTCTCGCCCTGACGACGGTTTCCGGTGAGCCGCAGGCACGGGATCTTGCGCGGCAGCTGGTCGAGAGCCGCCTGGCCGCCTGCGTCAACCAGGTCCGGATTGCGTCGACCTATCGCTGGAAGGGGGCCCTGGAGGAGGAGCCGGAAATCCTGCTGCTGATCAAGACCACCCGCGCCCGGCAGGCGGACCTGCAGGACGCCCTGCAGCAGGCCCATCCCTACGAATTGCCGGAATTCATTACCCTTCCGATTACGGGCGGCTCGGAGCCGTACCTGGCATGGCTGCAAGGCTCCGTCTGATCTTTTTGCTGTCGTGGCTGGGGGCGCTGCCGGCCGGGGCCGTCGATCTGTTCGGCTCCGGGGAGCAGGAGTTCCTGCACCCGGACGAGGCCTTCGTCCTGACCGTGATTTCCGAGGGTCCAGAACGCGTCCGGGCGTCTTTCAGGGTGGCCGAGGGGTATTACCTGTACCGGGACAAGACCCATTTTTCCATTGAGGGGCACGAGGCGGGGCTGCTGCCCTACGAGTTGCCGCCAGGGGTCGTCAAGGATGACCCGTTGTTCGGGAAGGTCGAGACGTGGTCGGGCGATGTCGCGGTGGACCTGCGCTTGACTGAGTCGATGGCGGGGTCCGGGGCGGTGGCGTTGGTCGCGGACTACCAGGGCTGCGCCGAGAAGGGCGTGTGCTATCCGCCGCAGACCCGGATCACCCAGGTCAGCCTGGACGGCCCTGAACCGGGGCATGCCGTCTCGGTAGAACCGGACGACCCCCCCGGCGGTCTGCTGTCGCGTTCCGACCGGATCGCCCGGGACCTGTCCGAAGAGACCTTGATCTGGAGTTTCCTCGTGTTCGGAGGGTTTGGCCTGCTGCTGGCGTTCACGCCCTGCGTGTTGCCGATGATCCCGATTCTGGCCGGCGTGATTGCGGGCGCCAATGCCGGCACCGCCCGCGCGCTGCGCCTGTCGCTGATTTACGTGCTGGCGATGGCGAGCACCTACGCGGGACTGGGCGTCATCATCGGCCTGACCGGGGCCAACCTCCAGGCGTACATGCAGAACGCCTGGGTGATTGGCGCGTTCGTGGGGGTCTTGCTTCTGATGGCCCTGTCGATGTTCGGCGTCTATGACTTCCGCATGCCTGCGGCCCTTCACAATGTCCTGCACCGGGCCGGAGAGCGGTTCGCGGGCGGCGGCAGCAACCTCAGTGCCGCGGTCATGGGCCTGCTCGGGGCGCTGGTGGCCAGCCCGTGCGTGTCTCCTCCCCTGGTGGGGGCCTTGATTCACATCGCCGACACCGGCAACCCGGTGCACGGGGCGGTCAGCCTGTTCGGGATGGGCCTGGGCCTGGGGCTTCCACTGCTCGCGTTCGGGACTTTCGAGGGCCGTGTCATGCCGCGTTCCGGGCCCTGGATGGTGCGGGTCAAGGCGGTGTTCGGCGTGTTGCTGCTGGCGCTGTCGATCTGGATGCTGGACCGGGTGGTGCCCGGGCAGGTGACGTTGGGGATGAGCGGCTTGCTGCTGGTGCTGCTCGGCATGATCCTGCACGCGGTCGAGCCCCTGGCTGTGGATGCCAGCACGCTGAGTCGCCTGGGCAAGGGCGTGGGGCTGGCGTTTCTCATTTACGGGGGGGTCTTGCTGGTGGGGGCCGCGACCGGGGGCGACAGCCTGATGCGGCCCTGGGAGCAATTCACGAGCTCTTCGGGAGAGCCTTCGGGGGCGGCCGAGTCGTCCGTGGCATTCCGGCCGATCAAGACTGTGGCGGACCTGGACCGGGCGCTGGCGGATGCGAAGGGGCAACCGGTGCTGGTTGATTTCTATGCCGACTGGTGCGTGACCTGCCACGAGTTGGAGGCGTTCACGTTTTCCGACCCCGAGGTCCAGGCGCGGATGCGCCGCTTCACGCTTTTGAAGGCCGATGTCACGGCCAACGACGGAGACGACCAGGCCCTGCTCGAATCTCTGGGCCTGTTCGGGCCGCCCGCGATCCTTTTCTATGCGCCTGAAGGAAAGGAGCTGCGCGCGTTCAGAACCGTCAGCTATGTCCCCGCCCCCCAGTTCGCCCGGATGCTCGATGACGTTCTCGAATTCTCAGAGTAATCATTATTTATCAATATTTCACACTATTTAACGCCAAAATACCGGTAAAAGTCACTTTTTTATTTTGTGATAAACTTATGCCGGTTCAGGCAATCGATTAGGTTTCTCATGGCGCGCATCCTGGTTCTCAACGGACCCAACCTCAACCTTCTGGGCACTCGCGAGCCGGAGATCTACGGCTCGGCCTCCCTGGACGAGATCATGGAGTCGGTCGGGGCGGTCGCGGTGCAACACGACTGCACCGTTGAGGCCCTGCAATCCAACTCCGAGGGCGAACTGGTGGACCGGATTCATCAGGCGCGCGAGGACCGGGTGGAATTCATCCTGTTCAATCCGGGCGCGCTGACGCACACCAGCATTGCGCTTCGGGACGCGTTGCTGGGAACCTCGATCCCGTTCATCGAGGTCCACTTGTCCAATGTGTTTGCCCGCGAGGAATTCCGGCAGGTGTCCTACCTGTCCGACATCGCAATCGGCATGATCGTCGGCCTCGGGGCGCAGGGCTACGTGCTGGCGTTGCAGGCCGCAGTGGCCTGGCTGGAGAAGAACGCCTGATGGACTTGCGCAAGATCAAGAGCCTGATCCAGTTGCTGGAAGAATCCGATATCGCGGAGATCGAGATCGCCGAAGGCGAGGAATCGGTGCGCATCAGCCGGGTCGGCTCGGCCGTGGTTCCCATGCCCCCGGTCCCGGTTCCCGTCCCGGCACCGGCCACCGACCCTTCTCCGGATTCCGAGGAGGAGCCGCCCGGGGATGATCTTCCGGCAGGGCACCGGGTCGTGTCGCCGATGGTCGGCACGTTCTATACCGCGCCTTCTCCGGGAGCGCAGCCTTTTGTCAACGTGGGGGACTCGGTCGCAGAAGGCGACACCCTGTGCATCGTGGAGGCGATGAAGATGCTGAACCGGATCGAGGCCGACCAGTCGGGGACGGTCCGGGCCATTCTGGTCGAGAACGCGACACCCGTCGAATACGGGCAGGCGCTGTTCATCATCGGCTGAAAGGCGGTGCTGGATAAAGTCCTGATCGCCAATCGCGGGGAAATCGCCCTGCGCATCCTGCGGGCTTGCCGGGACCTGGGAGTCCGGACCGTGGCGGTGCACTCCGAAGTGGATCGCGACCTCCTGCACGTGCGGCTGGCGGACGAGTCGGTCTGCATCGGCCCCGCGGATTCCCAGCAGAGCTACCTGAACATCCCCGCCATTATTTCGGCGGCCGAGGTGACCAATGCGGATGCCATCCATCCCGGCTACGGCTTCCTCTCGGAAAATGCGGATTTTGCCGAGCGCGTGGAGTCCAGCGGCTTCATCTTCGTCGGACCGCTGCCGCAGAACATTCGCGAGATGGGCGACAAGGCGGCGGCCCGCAAAGCCGCCGTGGCCGCGGGCCTCCCGTGCGTGCCGGGCAGCGACGGGGAATTGACCGACTCTCTCGAAGACAGCCAGGCGCAGGCCCGCGAAGTGGGCTACCCGATCCTGATCAAGGCCACGGCCGGGGGAGGCGGGCGCGGCATGCGGGTGGTCCGGGAGGAAGCGGAGCTGGAAGAAGCCCTGGAATTGACCCGGACCGAAGCGCAAGCCGCTTTCGGGAACGGGGCGGTCTACCTGGAGAAATTCCTGGACCACCCCCGGCACATCGAATTCCAGGTGCTGGCCGATGCCCACGGTGAAGCCATTCATCTCGCCGAACGCGACTGTTCGATGCAACGCCGGCACCAGAAAGTCATCGAGGAATCCCCGGCGCCGGGCATCACGGAGGCGCAACGCATGGAGCTGGGCGAGCGGGTCGTTGCGGCCTGCAAGAAGATGAATTACCGAAGCGTGGGGACGTTCGAATTCCTGTACCAGGACGGGGAGTTCTACTTTATCGAGATGAATACCCGGATCCAGGTGGAGCACCCGGTGACCGAGATGGTCACCGGCATCGACCTGGTGCGCCACCAGTTGCTGGTCGCGCAGGGAGAGCCGTTATCGATCCGGCAATCCGAAGTGCGCCTGCGCGGCCATGCCGTGGAATGCCGCATCAATGCGGAAGATCCGAAGACCTTCCTGCCGCAGCCCGGCAAGGTCACGCACTTTCACAGCCCCGGCGGGCCGGGCGTGCGGATGGACACCCACTTGTACACCGGCTACACCGTGCCGCCGAACTATGATTCCATGATCGGCAAGGTGATCGCGCATGCGCGGGACCGCACCGTGGCCATTCGCCGAATGAAGCGCGCCCTGGCGGAGTTGGTGGTCGAGGGCATCCACACGAATGTGCCGCTGCACCAGGAACTCCTGGAGGATCCCCAGTTTCAGGAGGGCGGAATCAACATTCATTTTCTTGAGAACCGGGCGGCGGCAGCCGAGGAGTGATGCGGGGGTTCGTGCCGCCGGACCCGGAGACGTCCGTCTCCGGCACTCACTATGCGGTCATCCAGGCACCGAACCGGACCCGGCGGCGTTTCTCGGCCGGGATCGTCCGGATCGTGGAGGATTCCGAAGCCGCAATCCGGCAGGCGAAGGCCGAGGCCCATGGCCATGCGGCCCAGGTCCTAGGCCCGTCGAAATCCTCCGAAGGGCAATACTTGTACTATCTGGTCGAGTGGTTGGACGGCAGCAGCCCGGCTGGATGAGCCATCCGGGAACCCTTCAAGATTCCGAATAGCCGTCCAGCAGCCGGGCCCAGTCGTGCCCGGGGTCGCCGAACACCAGGAAGGGCGGGTTGATCAGGCTTTCCCCGAGGTTGTAGCGCAGCGCTTGCAGCCCCCAATCGACCAGTTGTCCGCCGGCTTCCTCCACGATGCATTGGGCGGCGGCCGTGTCCCATTCGTGGGTCGAGCCGCAACGCGGGTACAGGTCCAGGCTTCCTTCGGCCACCTGGCAGCTCTTGAGCGAACTGCCGACCCGTTTTTCCTGGTGTGGCCCGAGTTTCCTGAGGAACCGCTGCACTTCGGGCCGTGCGTGCCTGAAACTGGCTGCCACCACCGAAGATCCGTCGGTAGGGTAGGGGCGGCTGTGGATGGGGACGGGGGCTGAGTCTCCTTGCACCCGCCAGGCGCCGTCGCCGCGGTGCGCGTAGTAGAGGAGGCCCAGGGCGGGGGCGCCGATGATGCCCAACACGGACTGCTGCTGGTGGATCAGGGCGATGTTGACCGTGAATTCATCACTCTGCTTGAGCAGTTCGCGCGTGCCGTCCAGGGGGTCGACCAGCCAATAGGTGTCCCAGCTTCGACGGACCTTCCAAGGGGTCGGGGCCGGGTTTTCTTCCGACAGGATGGGCCAGCGCTCATCCAGGGCTTCCAGCCGTTCGACAATACACCGGTGCGCCGCCAGGTCGGCCGTTGTGACCGGGGAGCGATCCGCCTTCTCGTGGACTTCGTAGCCCGTTCGGCGGACGTCCAGAATGCGGGCGCCGGCGTCGGCGACGATCTGCCGCACTTCGGGCAGGAGTCGGGCAAGCGGTTCGGAATCCATCGGGGGTGTGGCGGGATGCGCCATCCTAACAAATTGGCGAAGCGCCCGAGTGTACAATTCCGAGGGTTATGGATTCAAGCCGCAATCTGATTGACTGGAACCTCATTGACACCGTCTTTCTGGACATGGACGGGACGCTGCTGGACCTGCGCTTCGATTCCCATTTCTGGTTCCACCACCTGCCGCGGCGTTTCGCGGAGGCGTACGGGCTGGAATTCTCGGAGGCCCAGGCAGATCTGGCCGCCCGCTACCGCGAGATGCGCGGCACCTTGCAGTGGTATTGCGCGGATTACTGGAGCGAGGAGTTGGGCCTGGACGTCGCCGCGTTGAAGCATGAGATCCGTCATCGCGTGACGCGCATGCCCCATGTCGAGGAATTCTTGGGCCGGGTCAATGACAGTGGCCGGCCTTGCTACCTGGTGACCAATGCGCATCCAAAGTTCGTCGACATCAAGCTGGAGGAGTCCCAGATTCGCCCTTATTTTCGGAAGGTCGTCAGTTCCCATGAATTTCAGGTGCCGAAGGAAAGTCCGGAATTCTGGAGAGCCCTGCATGGCGCGGTGGAGCACGAGCCTGCCCGGACCCTCATGGTGGACGACGACCTGAATGTCCTGGAACATGCGGAAGCCGCCGGCATCGGCTGCCTGCTGACGGTTCGGCAGCCCGACAGCGGTCAGCCGGAACGGGAACGACTGGCGTATCCGGCGATCCGGGACTTCTCCGACATCATGCCGCCGGGGCCAGTGGCTTGAAAACTTGCTTGCCGACCGCTTCAGTAATACTCACTAAAAATAAATACTTCAGTATGTGATTGAGTTATAATAATTCATTGACTATTTAGTGGGTATGGCGACATGGCCGAGAGACAAGCGGGTCGACGTGCCGAAGCTGCGGTTGTGGCCGTGCTTCCTCATGCTGTCCAGGTTCAGCGCGACCACGAGGGCGGTCGTTCGGTTGATCTTACGATCAATGGGATCGGGGTTAATGCGGAGTGGCTTGGCGAAGGAGGCTTACGCCAGGCTCGCGAACTGATTGCCGACAAAAAAAGTCCCCCGGATGTCGCGGTAGCGCGGCGCATGTCGCCGGGTGCCCGTGAGGCACTCTCGACTGCGGGCATCGGATGGGTGGACGAGACGGGTGCTGCGGAGATTGCGCTGGATTCACTGATTGTCTCCAGGAGTGGCCGTCCGCCCGAGAATGTGGACAACCCTCCGCACTGGACACCTTCCGTTCTCGCGGCTGCTGAGGCACTGTTTTGCGGGAAACAGGCCACTGTGGAGGCCATTCGGGAAGCGACGGGGCTTTCTGCCGGAGGTTCGAGCAATGCGCTGCGCACTCTTGCTGATCTTGGATTGTTGCGTTCGGCAACCCGACGCGGCCGTGACTCCGCACGCCAGATGACGGACCCAGGACGCCTGTTGGACGAGTATGCTGCCGCCGCGGCATCGATGACGACGGCGGTTCGGCTCGACGCCGGGGGGGCCTGGCGTGACTTGGATGAGGGCTTGAGGAAGGTCGGCCGGCTCTGGAAAAGCGCGAAAGTCGCATGGGCCGTGACGGGTGCCGCCGCCGCATCCGTGCTTGCGCCCTATCTAACCCGGATTTCGATCGCCGAAGTCTATGTGGACGCGGCGACAATTGCCGAACTTGAATCAGTGGCGGCAAAGGCCGATTTGAAACCGATTGAAGGGGGACGGGTGATTCTGCGTCCATTTCCAACGGTTGCGACCCGTAAACTCATGAGCGAGAAAAATGGTTTACTCCATGCTCCGTGGCCCCGGGTGTATGCGGATTTGCGTGTTTCTGGAGTCAGGGGGGAGGATGCGGCTGAGCATCTTCGGGATATGGCCTGGAATCCAGTCGAAGTCACAGACTATATTTACGATGATCTCTCTGCCGAGGTTACAGTCACGATCTACGCGAAAAAATACAAGCAGGAAGTAGGAGTTGTTCGAGGCAAGACTTTGCCGACCCGTTCATATTGGGCCGAACATGAGAATGAAGTGAAAAATCGGGCGCTAGGACTTTTGCTGAATCAGCACGAAGAACTGAGGAGTAATCCTCATATGTGCAAAGCGATTGAAAAGATGCGGAAGATATTGTCTTCAAGCCGGGTGAGCGCAGGGCAAACTCGCTCCAAAGAAAGAAATCGCTAAAGAAGATCTGATTCAGGGTGAATTCTTCCCCTTCTCAGAGGTTGCCTAACCCCGATCCCATCGCTTGAAGCGTTTTTTGCAGTATTTGAGCAGGCTTTCGTAATCCGGGAAGTACAGATCGAAGCCCTCTTCGGACGGCTGATCGTATTCGCAGAAGTCGTTGCTGTGATCGCGGCAGATTTGCGGGCGGATTTCGTAGATGCCGCAACGCCCGTCCTTTTGCAGGTGTTTGCAGGTGGATTCGAACATCAGGGTCCAGCCGTCGGAATCCTTGTAGACGCTGACTTGATCGTGGGAGACCTGCCAGAGCAGATGCTCGTAGTCGTATTTGGAGCGGGGCGTGTCGATTTCCTGCGTGACGTAGTGGCAACACAGGGAACTGGTGCAGAAGTCGCATTTGTTCTCCGGGGTCATCTTGACACCCTTGGCGACGACTGGGATGGTGATGGCTTCCGGCATCAGTGTTCCTCCTGCGACCGTCTCCAGGAGAAAGAGCAATCCAGTTCGGCCCGTACCCGGCACAGGCCGTTGATGCCGTCCTCAAGCATCAGCGACAGAGGGGTCCGTTTTCGGAAGCGGCGGTGTGGTGTGACCAGCCAGCGTGCCCCGATCCGGCTGTTGCGTGGGAACGAGGTGCGCAGGGCGTCGGCGATGCCGACGATGTGTTCTGCCCGCGCCATCAGGGGCGGGTCGTCCGGCAAGGCTTCGCCACGGCGAAAACGCTCGAGTTGCGTGCTGCGGGTCTTTTTCGGCAAGGCCAGGATGGTGACGATGTCGTCCGCATTGAGCTGCCACTGGTCAAGGACTGCCATGGTCTGACGCGCCATTCTTTCCCGCGACTCCTCCGGTGGGGAATTCATGAATCCAGTTTGCGCTTGGTGGTCGGCATTTGCATGGTTTGGGTGGTCTTGGGTTCGTCCGCGTACCGGGGCCGTTCACGAGCGGCCTTGCCCGAAACCTCCATCAATTCCCTCTCTCTCGTGGAGATTAACGCGAACGCTTCACGGATGTCCTTCAAGGTTTGCGGCGACAGGGGACTTTTCATCCCGGGCGGGGGCGTGACTTCCCGCACGATCTGTGCCAGAATCTTGCGCATCACGATGAGGATTCGTTGTTCGACAGTACGTTCCATGTGCGGTAAACCCAGAGCCTTTTGCCAGTATAGCAAGCGCAGCGCTGGAGTTGTGCATGACTGAGAGCCAAGCGCGGTTTGCCCCGGGGCAATTGGTCACGCATTGCCTGTTCGGATATCGAGGCGTCGTCTTCGACGTGGACCCCGTGTTCCAAGGGAGCGATGAGTGGTACGACCGTAATGCCAAATCCAGCCCACCCCGGGACCGGCCCTGGTACCGGGTGCTGGTCGACGGCCAGCCGCTTGAGACCTATGTGGCGGAGCGCAATCTGGAACGGGACGAGGATTCACGTCCGATTCGGCACCCGTTGGCGGATCAAATCTTCAGCGGGTTTTACGACGGGCAGTATGTCCTGCGCGAGCGGCACAATTAATCTTCGTTGAGGCATTGCCCTTTTCTACCGCCATCCAACGACTCAACCTCAATACCAGATCCACGTGCATAGTGGTAGCGCAGGTAACGCCAGTGAATCGCGTCCGAAAGAGCCTTGGCCCGCATCACTGCAAAGCACTCCCCATCTGTCCTGACACTGTGATAGTGAACGCCATAACTTTTAGCATTTCGCAACGCATGGCCCAATTGTTGAGCGGCGCCATAATCCTCGGAATCATAAATGGCGTGTCCGGATAGTTGCCGCACGTCGTGCAGGACGACGGGCTCAAGTTGCGCACGGATAACACGCATGTCCTGCACGGTTTTCCCGACCTTGGACTCCCGCAGAAAGCGTGCTCGATGAAAAGCCGATTCGGCGATAGCAATGGACTCATCGGCAGCGCAGTAGTAGATACCGAAATCCTGATTGAATCGTCCACCGCGGCCATCCACCGGTGGATGAGCAAAGGCGGCCATAATCCAGGAAGCCCCATCGCCGTAGACCCGGTCTTCCGGCGCCACCATGTGGATGTCCCCAACCTCATCGCGCAGTCTGGAATTGGTCAAGGACTCCACGGCGTACAGCACTTCCCAGTCCTGTGAATTGGCGACACATTCGAACAGGCTGACTTGAGGATAGCGTAACAGGATAACCCGATAGGCTGATCCGTTTACATGACTGCTAGGCAGAGAGCCAATGTCGATCACCAGCCACCCCGCTCTGCATCGAGGAAATTTCTGACCGTGGCCAGATCGACGACCTGTCCAGCCAACAATCGATTTAGCGGTGCCGTGCCATTGAAGAGCGGGTTGTCATTCGGAGTGGACAGCCATCGGTTGGCAAGCGTTCGGTCGGGCAACAGGATCTGCAGGGACTTGTAGATCCCAAGGATATAACTGGTCCGCTCCAGTAGATCCCGCGTCAGTTTGGCCTTTTCCGGCTGATTTTTCCAGTTGTAGAGGGTCTTCTCGTTGCTGAGCCCCAGCAGGATCATTTGCTGGGCACCCTTCAATTTCCATTCCTTGAAAATATTGAAAATTGCCGGCAGCAATGAACGGGAGACACTGGGCCCGCGTTGCAATAATTGTTCGGCTTGAACGATCATGGCCATCCTCTTGACTGTATTCTTATACTATAATAATATAGTATATCACTGGCAGGAAACGCCATGGTGAAGAGGTTTGTTGCGTTTCGGGTTTTATGGCCTGTGCACTGGTGGGGCGAACAACAGAGGAAGTCTGGCTATGCTTGATCCTCGATTAATTATCAATTGCAGCGAACAACCAGGGAGGCTTTTAGCACTTGCTTCTAATCTACTCCATCGATAAACGTTTCAACGAATTTTCTGATTTTTTCAGTAGTGCGTCTAGCAAAGGGAAGACGGTCTCTGAGCTTCGGACATTTATTTGCGATAGCAATTACCGCGTCGGGTAAAGGCATTTTTTCCGTAAACAGGTAGTCGCCGATCAATTTTTGTAAGCCGTCAAAATTCAACCCCTCATCCTTGCTCAAAGATTGAATCGCTTTATGCTTTTCTTCAGTCCAATATCGCTCAAAAACAATACCTACATCGCCTTCGTCTGGTATTGTCGGGAAATGCTCAGCAATAAAACGTTTGATAAGTTCTTTTTTGCTGCGCAATTGTGTTTCAGCTCCTAAAATATCGGAGATCAGTTTTTGCTTTTCCTCCTGTATTTTTGGTTTAGCAGACTGCATATTACGTAGCAGTGCAATGATATAACTAACATTGAGTTCATCGCGGCGGATCAATTCCAATTCAAAATCGATATCTTCAAGGACGGACACTTTCTCTTTTTGTTGGTCCGCTTTCACTTTGTCATATAGATCAAGATATTTGCTTTTGTAATCTTCGAAACGTTGCTCGTCCATTGCGAGGTCGTTAAAACTGAATTCAGTGAAGCAGGTGAGCGTATTCTTGAGTCGGATGAGTTCACGGAACGCTTGGATGAACTGTGCTTCCTCTTCCTCGGTCTGTAGTTTGCTGACGTGACCAACAGTAGGGACAATCTTCAATAAGTCAGCTACCGCATAGGCGAATTTCTCAACATATTCCTCGTACGGTTCCAAGACGACCTCTTCAATGGCTTCTCTGTTGGCAAACAATTCGATCGCTTGATCCGTCGCAGGTTTAAGATTGCGGAAGCACACCACGTTGCCTTGGGATTTCTTTCGGCCCATCGTGCGATTGGTGCGTGAATAAGCCTGCAGCAGACCGTGGTACTTGAGATTCTTGTCCACGTAAATGGTATTCAGCGACTTGCTGTCGAAGCCTGTCAGAAACATGTTTACGACTAGGAGGATGTCAATCTGCTGCAACTTGACCCGTTTGCCAATGTCTTTGTAGTAACCATAAAAACTGTCCGTGGAAAAATTGGTCCTGAAAGTGTCGTTATAGTCTTGGATAAAGCTTTCTAGCTTGTCGCGACTGTGTTGATTAATCGTTCCATTTGTCGTTTCACCAAAATCCGTATCAATGTTTCCGTCCGCATCCTTGTCATCTTCATTGACCTTGCAAGAGAAGATGGTTCCGATCTTCAGGTTGTGTTTCTTCGGGTCTTTTTTCCGCCTGAACAATTCATAGTATTTCACCAGAGTGTCGATATTGGACACACAAAAAATGGCAGTGAATTCACCATTGTGGGTCTTGCGTTTGTGGTTCTCAATAATGTAGTCGGCGATAGCATTTAGACGCTCATCTGCTTCCATGACTTCGGCAGTGTCTATCGCTTCTACTTCAATGTCTTGGATTCCTTCTTTCTGCCGGATGGTTTGGATGTACTCAACCGAGAACTTGAGTACGTTCTCATCTCGGATTGCGTCCGTGATGAGGTATTTATGCAGGCACTCTTCAAACAAGTCTTTTGTTGTGCGATTTCCGTGGACGTTAGCAGAAGAATTTTCAGCAAAGATTGGGGTGCCGGTGAATCCGAACATTTGCACTCTGGGGAAGTGCTTACGGATGCGTTTGTGTGTTTCTCCAAACTGGCTGCGGTGGCATTCGTCGAAGATGAATACCATGCGCTGATCCTGCAAATTTTCGATTGCCTCCGAGTATCTGTCTTTGCGAATTGCTGTGTTTAGTTTCTGTAAGGTGGTGACAATTAAAGATGTATCGTCTTCAAACTGTTCCACTAACTTTTGGGTGTTGTCGGTGGCGTCTACGCTACCTTCACTGAAACTATTGAACTCTTTGATGGTTTGGTAATCCAGATCCTTCCGATCAACTACGAACACAATTTTATTGACGTGTGGAGATTGAGTGAGGATTTGTGCGGCCTTGAAAGAGGTCAATGTCTTGCCGGAGCCTGTGGTGTGCCAGATGTATCCGAATTTCTCGCTGTTTTTCACTCGCTCAACGATCGCTTCGACTGTATGGTATTGGTAGGGTCGGAGCACCATCAACATCTGGGTGCTTTCATTCAATACGACATACTTGGTGATTAGTTTGGAAAGTTGACACTTCTCTAGAAACATTTCCGCGAATTCACTGAGTTGGGTTATTTTCCGATTGCCTGGATCCGCCCAAAAGAAAGTTTGCTTGAAATCACGCTTGTCTACTGGGTTGTTGGCGTAGTATTTCGTGTTGACCCCGTTGCTGATCACGAAGACCTGAATGTATCCGAATAGACCATAGCCTGCAGCAAAGGAATGACGGTGACACCGATTTGTCTGGTTGAACGCTTCCTTGAGTTCCAGACCTCGGCGTTTCAGTTCAATCTGGACCAGCGGAAGACCGTTGATCAATAACGTCACATCGTAGCGGTTGGTATAGGCACCCGTCATGGTGATTTGATGGGTTACTTGGTACTCGTTCTTGCACCACTGGATGGTGTCGATCAGTTCGATATAACCGGTCTTGCCGTCGTCTTTGATGTAGTCGACTCTGTCGCGCAGTATTTTCGCTTTCTCGAAAATATTTCCGCGCGCTAATTTATTTAATACTTGTTTGAACTCCTTGTCGGACAGAGTGATTTTGTTGTGCTTTTCGAGCTGCTTTTTCAGGTTTCCAATCAGCGCAGTCTCGTTATCAATATGCACTTTTTCAAAGCCCAGAGTTTGCAACTGAGCAATGAGCTTATTTTCGAGGGTTTGTTCTGATTCTGTTGCCATGAATTTGCTGCTTGAAAGGTTAGATGAACATTTGCTGGAGGAGGCCTTTCTTGAAGGCTTGAGCCTGTTTGATCTGCTCTGTAACTAACTCGATTTTTTTATCTATAACAGACAGGAAGTTTGCGATTTTTTCTTGCTCTTTACGATTGGGAGCATTGAATGAAATTTTCCCGATCTCTCTCTTATTAATTTCAAGAAAAGTCGATCCTTGCGCTCTACGCAAAAACTGTTTTTTGTTTTTAAGTATCCAGTAGTAAACGTATTCATTTGAAAACAAAGAGTCATTTACTACCAATGATTGAAAACCTTGGTTTGTGGTGCACTCTAAACTCGCGATGCTTACTTCACCAACGGTTGCTCGGCTAGTAAGCAATACTGTTCCGGCAGGTAATAACTTAGCAGATGATCGTGTTAGACCTTTTTTTGAGATTTTGCGAACACTTATCCCAGAATATTT
This sequence comes from uncultured candidatus Poriferisulfidus sp., assembly GCA_965214545.1. GTDB lineage: Bacteria > Pseudomonadota > Gammaproteobacteria > Poriferisulfidales > Poriferisulfidaceae > Poriferisulfidus. The sequence goes on from OZ243950.1 coordinate 1,471,904, forward strand.
TGATTTAATTTCTGTAGGAGTAAACCAAATGATATCCCCGCCCCAAAAACTTTTCTGTCTAGTGTCAGGTGTGCCTCCCCCGACTATTTCCCCAATATTTCCTAACTTCTTATTCTCCCAAATTGGGAAGTCATTTTCCTGCTCATCCTTGAATCGGATTTCTTGGCTGAAAAGTTTTTGCATCATGCCTTTTTTGTACTGTTCCAGTAAAGCCTTCTTTTTGGTTAATTGCTTGATCTTGGTGTTGACTGAAGATAGAAAAGCTGCGATTTTTTGTTGCTCCTTTTTGCTAGGAATCGGCAACTCAATTTCATTCATTCTGCCAACTGATATTCCCAGCACTTTAGTACCCTGTGCAATTCTCATTATTTGTTGTCTCACAATATTGCAAGCCATCACGTATGCACCATAGCCAATGTGAATTCTGTCCGAATTGCGTTTGGCCAATAAAGTGTGTAACCCAGATAAGACTGATTCACCATTTAAATTTAATAATTCAATTGTTTTACCTATGCCATGGTAGTCTTCTGATGCATCAGCAATCACCAAATCCCCTTCTTTGCAGTATGCATCTTCTGAAACAGAATTAAGATCAATATCAAGATTCAAAAACGGAACATTCTCTTTATCAAGATCAAAAACACTTTGATATTTTGTATGAATATCTCCGTAGTGGAGATTCCGAACTTTTCCATTTACATAGTTAAGTTTATTCCTTGAGAATGAATTGGTAGTTTTAAACGAGTACAAATACTTAAATTCAACTTTCTCCCAATCCGGATAATCTTCCCCCTGGCTATCTTTAAAGCGCAGGGCAGGCACGCTTTTCTGTATTGCTGTCATGGGTGCTTCTTTGTAATCAAAATGGATTTTTGATTCCCAATTCCGTGCAAAACCTTGTAATAGTTTTATCTGTTTCCCGCATACCAGTTTCAAGGGCTCTTAGTTCTTTAGCTACCTGACCAATATCCACAGGTTCTTCTTCCTCGAAGGTATCTACATACCGCGGGATATTAAGGTTGTAATCGTTTTCTTCTATTTCATCCAGATTCGCAACATAAGCATATTTGTCTATAGGTTTACGCTCTCGGTAGGCGGCAACGATTTTCTCGACATGCGTATCAGTCAGGGTATTCTTATTTCCAGACTTCTCAAAATATTGAGAGGCCTCAACAAACAGAATATCGTTATCGTGCACCCGACATTTTTTTAGCACCAGAATACATGCAGGAATGCCAGTCCCATAAAACAAATTAGCAGGTAATCCGATCACCGCATCCAGATAATTCTGCTCTTGGATTATGTATTTGCGTATTTCCTCTTCTGCCGCGCCTCGAAAGAGTACTCCATGTGGCAACACCACAGCCATCGCGCCATTTTCCGACATTTGGTAAATCATATGTTGAACAAAGGCAAAATCAGCCTTGGAAGTAGGCGCGAGTTTCCCATATTGGCTGAACCGGTCGTCGGTTTCATTCAGCGGATTTCCTTTCCCTTTCCACTTGGCTGAGAAAGGTGGATTGGCAACTACGACTTCGAAGCGTAAGTCCAAGTGTTGCGGATGCTCAAGAGTGTCTTCTTGCTTGATGTCGAACTGTCCAAAATGCACATCATGCAAGATCATGTTCATACGGGCCAGATTGTAGGTAGTTCGATTCAACTCCTGTCCATAGAACTCTCCTACCTCTACTTCTTTATTGATTCGCAACAACAGAGAGCCTGACCCACAGGCCGGGTCATAAGCGTTTTTGATTCGGCTTTTGTCCAACGTGACAAGTTTCGCTAAAACTTTTGAGACTTGTTGCGGGGTATAGAATTCTCCTGCTTTTTTCCCTGCCCCAGACGCGAACTGCCCGATCAGGTATTCATAGGCCTCCCCCAGAACGTCAGAATCAGAGTCTTCCAGTTGAAAATCAATTTTATCGAGATGAGCCAGTACTCTGGAAATTAGTTTGTTGCGCGCATTTGGTGTGCGGCCCAACTTGGTGCTGGCCAGGTCCAGGTCTTCAAACAACTTGTTGAAATCATCCTCGCTCTCCGTACCCATCGTACTTTGCTCGATATTGTTGAGGATGGCCTGCAGGTCTTCAAGAATGAAATTACTTTGCTCTTCCAGATCAGCATTGCCTTTTTCAGTGATGGCGGAGAACAACTCATTCGGGCGCAGAAAGTAGCCGAGTTTCAGTAAGGACTCTTCACGGATTGCACGGATGTCTCCTTTATCCGCTACATCGAGGTAATCCTTGACGTCTTCGGTCTCAAGCAAGGTGTTGGCGTAGATATGCTGCTTTTCAGAAAGATACTTGTAGAACACAAACCCCAGAATGTAGTCGCGAAACTCATCGGCATCCATCTTGCCGCGTAGTTCATCTGCGATATTCCAGAGTTGCTTTTGCAGATTCTGTTTATGGTCTTTCGTCACTTATCCGACCTTTACTAATGGGTGGTGGCCAGGGACGGAATCGAACCGCCGACACGGGGATTTTCAGTCCCCTGCTCTACCGACTGAGCTACCTGGCCTTGATCTGGAAACCCGCATACAGGCGCGCGCGGCATTATACAAGGGGAAGTTGTGCCGCCCGTTCATGCTTTTGTCAAGCGCAGGTGCATTTCCTTGGTCGCGGCAACCAGAGCCGTGGTGATGCCTTGCTCCAACGCCGAATGCCCGGCTTCGGCCGCCAGATCCAAACGCGAGTCCGGCCAGGCGTGATGCAAGGCGAAAGCCTGATCGATGGGGCAGACGACGTCGTAGCGGCCATGCACCAGGATGCCCGGAATCCGGGCTAGCTTCCCGACCTGTTCGAGTAAGTGATTCTCCGGCAGGAAAATCCGGTTGACGAAATAATGGCACTCGATGCGCGCCAGGCTGAGCGCCATGTGCGGGTTGCCGAACGCTTCCAGGACCTTGGCATTGTGTTGCAGGCTCGAGCAACGCGCCTCCCAGATGGCCCAGGCCTTGGCCGCTTTCATGCGGATCAATTCGTCAGGGCCGGTCAGCCGGTCGTGATAGGCCTGCATCAGGTCGCCGCGTTCCGCCTCTGGGATGGGTTCCAGGAAGTCGTGCCAGTAATCCGGGAAGATCTTGTCTGCGCCTGCCTGGTAGAACCACAGGAGATCGGGACGCCGGCACAGGAAGATGCCGCGCAGGATCAGGCCGAGCACCCGCTTGGGGTGGGTTTCGGCGTAGGCCAGCCCCAGGGTGGACCCCCAGGAGCCGCCGAAGACCAGCCATTGCCCGATGCTCAGTTCCTCGCGGATTTTCTCGATGTCGGCGACCAGGTGGGCGGTCGTGTTGTCGGTCAGGTCCGCGTGAGGGGTTGAGCGCCCGGCCCCGCGCTGGTCGAACAGCACGATCCGGTAGTTCTCCGGGTCGAAAAACTGGCGGTGGTAGTCCTCGCAGCCGGCGCCGGGGCCGCCGTGCAAAAATACCACGGGCAATCCGTCCGGGCTGCCGCATTCCTCGATATGCAGTTCATGCCGGGCGTCGACCTGCAAGCGGCGGGTCGCGTAGGGTCGGATGGCCGGGTAAAGCATAAAAAATTTCCGGGAAGCCCTTTCATTCTATACTTGCCGCGAGGTTGATCAGATGTCCGCACTCGATACGCGTCTTTCCCTGTGGCTATTGCAGTCGCTGGCATGGGTACCGTTGCCCGTGCTGCGCTTCCTGGGGGGCTGTGTGGGGCTGTGGGTCGGCTACGTGCCGGGCCGGCGATACCAGACCTGCCTGACCAATCTGAGACTGTGCTACCCGGAGCAGGAGGATATCTGGCACCAGAGCGTAGCCCGGAAGAGTTTGATTCACGAAGCCCGCACCCTGCTGGAAATGCCGCGCCTGTGGCGCCTGTCGCCCGGCCGGATCGAATCCCTGGCCGTCCGGGTATCGGGGCGGGACTTGCTGGAGCAGGCGAAAGCCCGGGGCAAGGGGATTATTCTGGTCACGCCGCACTTCGGGAACTGGGAGTTCAGCGGCCTGTACCTGACCGGGCACGTCACCCTGTCCAGCATGTACCGCCCGTTGAGGCATCCGGGGGTCGATCGTTTCGTGCGGCAGGGCCGGCAGCACACCGGGGCGGCCCTGGTCCCTGCGGACACGAGCGGGGTGCGATTGTTGCTGCGGGCGTTGCAGGAGCGCCATGCGGTCGGGATCCTTCCGGATCATGTCCCGCGCCGAAAGGAGGACGGGATCATGGCGCCGTTCTTTGGGGTTCCGGCGAACACGGGCGTGTTGGTTTCTCGCCTGGCCCGCAGGCAGGATGTCGTGGTGATCCTGATGCAGTCGCGCCGTTGCCGCGGCGGTTTTCACGTGTCGTTCCGTGCGGCGGACCCGCGCGTTTATTCGCATGACCGGGTGGAGGCCGCGACCGGCATCAATGCCATGGTGGAGACGGCGATTGCCGAGGACGTGGCGCAGTACTGGTGGAGTTATCCGCGTTTCCGCAAGCGGCTGATCCAGCCGGAATCCCTGTACCCGTAGGTCAACGGCGCGCGACCAGTTGCGCCTGCCCGTCCTGTTCCAGGGCGTGGAGAATATCCCAGCCGGCGCAGTACCCGGGCAGTTCTCCGGGGCGCAGCAGAAAGTCCGGGTTGCGCGGCCCCGGCCCCGGGTGGCCGACCAGGAAGGTCTGGTAGTACAGCACCCCGCCCGGGCGCACCGCGGCGAGCAGGGCCGGCATCCGGTCCCGGTCCAGGAAATAACTGACCACCAGCAGATCGTATTGATCCGGTTCCGGGGGATCGAGCGAGACGTCCCGGACTTCGGCCTGAATGGCTAGGCGATGCCGTTCGGCTTCCGCGCGCAGCTGCCGGATGGCGGTCTCGGAGTAGTCCCAGGCCTGCACGCTCAGCCCCCGGCGTGCCAGCCACAAGGCATTGCCGCCTCGCCCGCACGCCAGGTCCAGGGCCCGGCCCTGCCGCGGCAGGTGGGCGGGGTTCTGCAGCAGAACCGCGCAGGCTTGCGGCTCGTGTGCGGCGTCGCGGTACCGGGAGTCCCAGAGTTCCGGCGAACTCACTAGCGGCGCCAGAAACCCGGAGTCAGGACGACCAGCAAGGTGAACACCTCCAGGCGGCCGAAGATCATGCTGGCGCACAACAGCCACTTGCCGAAGTCGCTGACCGATGCGTAACTCTGGCTGACCTCCCCGAGCCCGGGGCCCAGGTTGTTGAGGGTGGCGGCGACGGCCGAGAACGAGCTGACCTGGTCCAGGCCGGTCATCGTCAGCAGCAGGAAGAGAATGGTGAAGGTGGTGATGTAGGCGGCGAAAAATCCCCAGACCGATTGCAGGGCGTTTTGCGAGATCACCCGGTCGCCGACCCGGACCGTGACCTGCGCGGTCGGGTGAATGATCCGGTACAGCTCCTTGCCGCCATGTTTGATCATCAGCAGGAAGCGGATCACTTTCATCCCGCCGCCGGTTGAACCGGCACACCCGCCGATGAAGCTGGCCAGCAGCAGCAGCGTGGACGCAAATGCGGGCCAGTGGTCGTAGCCGGTGGTGGTGTAGCCGGTGGTGGTGGCGATCGACACGGCCTGGAACACGCCGTGGCGCAGGGCCTCGGTGGGATCGCTGTAGAACGCGGTGATCCACAGGTAGCCGATGCAGATGGCTCCCACGGAGGCCAGGACCGTGACGTAGCCCCGGAATTCGCCGTTCTGGCGGTACGGTTGCAGGCTGCGCCGGCTCAGGGCGAGGTAGTGCAGGCCAAAATTCGCGCCCGCGAGGACCATGAAGACAATCGCGACCATCTCGATCAGGGCGCTGTCGAAATAGCCGAAATTCGCGTCGTGGGTGGAAAACCCGCCGATCGCGACGGTGGAGAAGGCATGGCCGACGGCGTCCAGCGGGCTCATGCCGGCGGCCCAGTATGCCAAGCCGCAGGCGGCGGTCAGCGCGAAGTACAGATACCACAGGACCTTGGCCGTTTCGGTGATGCGCGGGGTCAGGCGCCGTTCAGTCAGGGAATGCGGTGCTTCGGCCTGGTACAACTGTACGCCGCCCATGCCGACCAAGGGCAGGATCGCGACCGCCAGCACGATGATGCCGAGCCCGCCGGCCCATTGCAGGAACTGGCGGTAGAACAGGATCGAGGGTGCCATGCCGTCCAGACCGTTCAGCACGGTCGCCCCGGTCGTGGTCAGCCCCGAGACTGCCTCGAACACGGCATCGGTCCCGCTGAGTTGCAGGGAAGGCGAGATGTACAGGGGGATGGATCCGGCAAGCCCAAGGCCGATCCAGAACAGCGAGACCACCACGAATCCGTCGCGCAGCCGCAAGGGCTGCCGGCGGGGCGCCCGATGCGCCGCCTGGACCCACAAGGCGGTGCCGAGGAGGAACAGCAGGAAGAAGGCGTACAGGAACGAAAAAGCCTCGCCGTCGTCCAGCGCCAGGCTCAGGGCCAAAGGCGGCAGCATGCCGAGGCTGAAAAAAGCCAGCAGGTAGCCGAGCAGGCGCTGGACGACCCGGTATTGGACAGGCATGAATCAGAAGAAGGTGGCGCTGACCTGGAACAGTCGCTCGACGTCCCGCAGGTACCGCTTGTCGCTGATGAACAGGATGACGTGGTCGTCGGGGTGGATTGTGGTGAGCGTGTTCGGCAGGATCATTTCGCCCTTGCGGACCAGTGCGGCGATGTCGACACTCGCGGGCAGCTTGAGTCGGCCGATCGGCTGTCCAATCGCCGCGGCCGTGGGGTGGGCCTTGGCTTCCAGCGCTTCGGCGCGCCCGCGCCGCAACGAATGCACGGCCAGGACGTCGCCGCGGCGAATGTGCGTCAACAGTTCGCTCAGCGTGGCCTGCTGGGGGGATACCGCGATGTCGATGGAACGCTCGATCAGGTCGATGTAGGCCGGGCGGTTGATCAGGGCGATCGTGGTGGAGACCCCGATGCGCTTGGCCTGCATGGCCGACAGGATGTTGGCCTCCTCGTTGTTGGTCACCGCGCAGAACACGTCCATGTCCCGGATGTTCTCGTCGAGCAGCAGCTTGTCGTCGGTCGCGTCGCCCTGGAGCACGGTCGCCCGGGCCAGCTGCTCCGACAGGTAGCGGGCGCGGTACTCGCTGTGCTCGATGATCTTGACGTGGCAGTCCGATTCCAGTTGCGCCGCAATGCCGTGGCCGACATTTCCCCCGCCCGCGATCATGATGTGGCGGCTCCGGCCGGGCTGGGCCCTCAGTTTTTCCACGACCGTGTTGAACTGGTCCGTGCGCGTGAGCACGACGATCTCGTCATGCGCCTTGAGGCGCAGCTCGGGCTCCGGCTTCAGGACCTGCTGGTCGCGGTAGACCGCGGCGACATGCAACTGGACGTCGGGGACGCTGTGTTGCAGGTCGAGCAGGTTCCGGCCGGCCGCCGGGGCGCCGGGCGAGATGCGCACCACGGCGAGTTGCGCCAGGCCGTCCGCGAACTCCAGCACCTGCAAGGCGCCGGGACGGCGAATCAGCCGCTCGATGTTGCGGGCGGCAATTTGCTCCGGGCTGATCAGGACATCGATCGGCAGGGCCTCCGTCATAAACAGGTTGCCCTGCGTCAGGTATTCCGCGGCCCGCACCCGGGCGATCCGCTGCGGCGTGTTGAACAGGCTGTAGGCCACCTGGCAGGCGATCATGTTGACTTCGTCGCTCCGGGTCAGCGCCACCAGCATGTCGGCATCTTCGGCGCCGGCCTGCTGCAGGATGTTGGGGTGTGCGCCGTTGCCGCACAGGGTGCGCAGGTCGACGCGGTTGCCGATGGTCCTCAGGCTCTGCTCTTCCAGGTCGACCAGCGTGATCTCGTTGTTTTCCTGCGCCAGCCCGATGGCCAGCGAACTGCCGATCCGGCCCGCTCCGAGGATGATGATCTTCATGGGTCAGGGAAAATCCGGGAGGCGCTCAGGAGGAGGAGTCCTGCGGGCGTTCGATGCCCAGGTCGCGCAGCTTCCGGTACAGGTAGGTCCGCTCCATGTGGGTGCTGTCGGACAGCTGCTTCATGCTGCCCCCGCTCTGCTCGATCTGGAACTGGTAGTACATCTGCTCGAACCGGGTGCGGGCCTCCCGGTAGGGCAAGGCCATCAGGTGCTCCAAGCCCCCGGGGGGAGAATCGGCCTGTTCTACCGGGTAGAGCAGGTGATTGATTTCCGCCAGCCCGACCACATCGCCGTCCCCACCGATCAGCAGCTGGTAGACCAGGCGGCGCAACTCGTTTACGTTGTCCGGCCAGTCGTATTTCCGCAGTGCTTCCATCACATTGGACGGGAATCGGCGCATCGGCAGGTTTTCGCGCGTGCAGTAGCGGGCGGCATAGTGCTCGACCAGTTCCGGGATATCCTGGGCCCGGTCGCGCAAAGGCGGGAGATGCAAGGTGTAGGGGGCCAGCTGGGCATACAGCGAGGGTTCCAGGATATTCGAGGCCAGCGCGGCCTCGGGCCTCTGGTGCAGGGTGGCGATGAGCTGCACGTCGATCGGCGTGGCGGTCCCGTTCGCCTGCAGGAGGTGGTGATTTTCAAGCACCGACAGCAAGCGCTTCTGCGTTTTGCGGGTCAACTGGTCCAGGGGGTTCATGAACAGCGTGCCCCCGTGCGCTTCGAGCAGCAGGCAGGCGTCGTTGCCGGTGGTCTCTTCCAGCAGGCGCTGGTTCAGGTTCTGGCCGCTGCCGATCACCAGCTGCCAGTGGTGGCGGGTGCCGTTGTAATGGATGTGGTTGGCGAGCGCCAGGAACTCGCAGCCCGGTTCGCCGAGGATCAGGACCGGGTTGCCGTCATCGCCGAACGCCTGCGCCTGTTCCCGAAGCCGGCGGATTTCCGGGCTGTCGCCGACCAGTTGCTCGGTGGCGGCGGCGTCCTGGGACAGAGCCCGGTTTTGCTGGCGCAGGCGGTAGGTTTCCAAGGCCCGCGACACGCTCAGCAGCAGCTTGTCCATCGCGAACGGCTTCTCCAGGTAGTGCCAGGCCCCGAGCCGGGTAGCCTCCAGCGCGGTCTCGATGTTGCCGTGCCCGGACATCATCAGGATGGGGAATTCCGGGCTGTCGTCGTGGCGCCACGAGCGCAGCAGGCTCATCCCGTCTTCGCCCGGCATCCAGATGTCCAGCAGGGCCAGGTCGACGGCTTGCTGGCGCACGAGCTTTCGGGCGGCCGACGCAGAATCGGCCTGCAGGACCCGGTACCCCTGGTCGGACAGGATATCCCGGATCTGGGCCCGGATGTCGGACTCGTCGTCGATGATCAGGATGGTTTCACGACTCATGCCACGGCTGCCGGATTCTGAACCTCTTGCGGAGGCTGCGGGGATGCATTGAACTCGATGGAGACGCATCCGCCTCCCATGGGGTCATTGTATACGCGAATCCGCCCCTGGTGATCTTCCGTGATCTGATAGACCACAGCCAGCCCGAGCCCGTTCCCGTTGGGCTTGGTGGTGACATACGGCTCGAATGCCCGGGCGATGATCTCCGGGGCGAAGCCCGGCCCCGCATCCCGCACTTCCAGGGCCACCGTGTGCCCCTGTATCCCGGTGCTCAGGATGACGGCGCCTTCGTCCTGTCCCTCTTGCGCTTCCAGCGCATTCTTGATGAGGTTGTGAAGCAGTTGGCGCATGCGTCCCGGATCGCCCTGGATCCAGGCCGGCGTGTCGCTCAGCTCAGTGCGAATGGAAATTTCCGATCGGTCGGTCTTGTACAGGTCGAGCAGCTCCGTGCTCAAGGCATTCAGGTCCAGCAGTTCCGGCGTGAAGCGGTCGGACGAATATTCGCTGAATTCGTCGATCATGGTTTTCATGGATTCCACCTGCCGCACGATGGTCTGCGTGGCGCGCTGCAGGATCTCGGCATCTTCCTCGGCGAGGCTCGGCTGGATGCGGTGCTGCATGCGCTCCGCCGACAGGCGGATCGGCGTCAGCGGGTTCTTGATCTCATGGGCCAGCCGCCGAGCCACTTCGCCCCAGGCGGCCTGGCGCTGCGCTTGCTGCAGATCCGTAATGTCCTCGAACACCACGACACAACCGGCGCCTTTCGGCAACTGCGCGCCATGGCAGTGGAGCGCCTTCAGTTCGTTGTTGATCTGGAATTGCTGGCGGAGATCGGTCACGCTGTGTTGCTGGTGATCCATCAGGTCCCACAAGGGTTCCAGTTGGGGGTGTTCCTGGCGCAGGACGGAAATCGGCTGCTGGACGTAGCGCTCGATGTCCAGGTCCAGGATGGAGCTGGCGGCGTGGTTGGCGGTGATCACCTGGTTGCGGTCGTCGACGCTGATGACCCCGGAGGACAAGTGTTCCAGGACCGTGTGCAGGTAGGTGTGCTGCTGCTTGATGGTCAGGCGGTGGGTCTCTGCCACGTATCGGGCATCGGCCAGGCGCTCGATCATGTCATTGTAGGAACGCACGAGTTGCCCCAGTTCATCGCGCCGCCCGATCGGCAGGCGCTGGCTGTATTCCCCGTCCGCCACGGCTTCGAGGCCCCGGGCCAGTTCCGAGATCGGCGACAGGATCCGCTGGGCCGAATACAGGGCGGCCCAGATCGCGAACAGGAGCCCGAGCAGGACCGCCAGGGCCATCACGAACGTGAGGTTGTATTTAAGGGGACGGCGAAGTTCCAGCAGGAGCTGGTAGGTGACCGAGGCCTTCTCGACGCTATCGGTCAGGCCCAGCATGTACTCGGACACCGGGTACAGGATCTGCAGGGTCAGGGACATCTCCCGGGTGGTCAGGGGCATCTCCCGGTCCAGGGTCAGCGGCAATTCCTGGTTTAGGGCCAGTGGCAGTTCCGGGTCGGTCAGGGCCAACTCCCGCTGAAACGCCGGCACCTGCATCAGGATGCGGACGATGGTGCCGTGCTCCGGGTGCTCTTCCTGGGCCATGTAGAAGCCGCCCCCCTCGTTTTCCTGCAGCAGCTGGAGCTGGGCTTCGCCGGGCAGGTCCGGCAGGATGTCCGGCACCTCTCCCTGGGAGGCGATGATCTTGTTGCTGGAGTCCAGCAAGGTCGCTTCCAGTGCGCCCGTCTGGATCATCAGGTTATGCATGCGCACGACCATGGATTCGGGGTCGCCGACATCAATGGGGTCCTGCAACAGGCGCTCCACCTGCGAGCGTCGCTCCCGCATTTGCATGTCGACCGAGGTCCGGCTCAGTTCCATCGCCTTGCCCAGGGTGTCGTCGACTCCCACGTCGAACCAGCTGTCGATGCCGCTGGAGATCAGCCATACCGAGAATACGAATACCATGGCGGTCGGGACCAGCGTGAGGCTGGCGAACATGCCCGTCATGCGCAGCGACAAGCGCGACCCGGCCTCGCGGCGGCGCAATCTCCGGACCAGGTGGGAGAGGCTGAGGCCGATTAACCCCAGCAAGGCCAAGGCCAGCAGGCCGTTGAAACTGGCCGCCCACCACTGCCAGCGGTGGAAATGTCCGGAACTCTGCGTGGCCTCGGCCATGATGGCCAGCGAAGCCGCCAGCAGGAGGAACAGGCCGATGACCGGCCAGGGGCCGGCCAGGAAACGTCTCAGGGCAGGAGCCATGGAACCGTTCCGCTGTGCCAGTCCAGGGGCTCGCTTCGCGCCGGCCCGACCGAAGGCGCCATCGGCATCGGGTTGGCGTACAGGCGCGCGCGCGCTTCGCCCCGGTACTGCTCAAGCTCCGGCAGCAGCCAGTCGAGGCGCGTGACCGGGATGGCGTCCAGTACCCGCAGCCGGGCCAGGGCATCCGCCAGACTGGGGAAGGCCTGCTGCTCTTGCTGGTTGACGCGGGTGACCTGGTAGACGTTGTGCAGGGGGTCGTAGGCGAGGCGTTGCAGGAGGTGCAGGCGGCCGACCGGCTGATCGCCGAACAGGTGGCGTTCCCGCATCAGGGTGATGTCGACCGCCAGCCAGACCTCGCCGCGCAACAGCGCGCGCGGGATTTCGGAATCGGCATCGTCGATGTCCAGTTTCAGGTCGAGCAGCACGGTCTGTGCGGCCGGGCGGCTCTGGACGGAAGCCAGGCTCAGCTCCGCCTGCGCGGGGCCGAGGCACAGCAGCGCGCCGAAGAGTGGCAGCGAAAGCCAGGGTGCGCGCATAAGGGGATTCGTCGAGATCCAGGTTTCAGTAGTTTAACCGCGGGATTCCGTCATGCAAGTTGCACGCCGGCCAAGGGGCGGGCGTTGCAGAAATCCTGCGCGGACATTCGCCGGCCGCCGGCCCGTTGCAGTTCGGTGACCTGCACCTGTCCGTCGCCACAGGCCACCCACAGGCCGCTGCGGTCGCAATGCAGCACCGTGCCGGGCGGTTCGGCCGTTTCACGGGCATGCGCCCGGGCCTGCCACAGGCGAAGGATGTCGCCGCCGTAGCGGGTGGTGGCGACCGGGCGGGGGTTGAAGGCGCGGATCTTGGCGGCGATCCGCCCGGCCTCATCGTGCCAGGCGACGGCGGCTTCGTCCTTGCGCAGCATCGGCGCGCAGCAGGCCTGCGCCTCGTCCTGCGGCCGTCGTGACGGGTGTTTCGGATCGAAATCGGACAGGTACCGCAACAGCAGGTCGGCGCCCAGCGGGGCCAGACGGTCCTGGGCCGAGGCCGCAGTCTCATCGGCTGCGAAAGCGAGGGATTCCTGGTCCAGGATGTCGCCGGTATCCAGACCCGCATCCATCAGCATGAGGGTACAGCCGCCGGTCCGGTCGCCGGCTTCGATGGCGCGCGCCATCGGGGCGGCGCCGCGCCAGCGCGGCAACAGCGACGCATGGATGTTGAGGCTGCCGCCCGGGCACAGCCCGAGCCAGGACTCGGGGATCAATCGCCCGAAATCCGCCACCACCAGGGCATCGGCCTGGTGCGCAGCTAGTTCGCCGCGTACCGAAGCGTCCAGCGTGTCGGGGCGCAACAGCGGCAGCTGCCCGGCCAAGGCGATGTCCGCGACGGCCGTGGGGCGCAACTTCAGGCGCCGGCCGGCCGGGCGGTCCGGTTGCGACAGGACCGCGCACAGGGCGTGGTCGCTGGCTTGCAGACGTTCGAGTACGACGGCGGCGAACGATCCGCTGCCGGCGAAAATCAGCCGCAGGGCCCCTGCGGCGGAGGAATTAGGCGTGAACGTAGGACTCTGGGCGCCGGGTCCGTCTCGGGACCTGCCCGGCGCGCGCCATTTTGCGCAGTTTTTCGGCGACGCGTTCCCGCTTGAGCGGCGAAAGATAATCGACGAACAGTGTTCCGTTGAGGTGGTCGATTTCGTGCTGGATGCACACGGCCAGCAGGCCGTCGGTCTCAATCTCGAAGGCTTCGCCGTGCTCGTTCAGGGCACGGCAGCGGATTCTCTCGGCGCGTTGCACCGGGGCCCGGAATTCCGGGACCGACAGGCAGCCTTCTTCCATCTCTTCCGTGCCTCCGGCTTCGACAATTTCCGGGTTGATCAGGCACATCGGTTCGCTGCCGTCCTCGCTGAGGTCGATCACCACGATGCGCTGGGGGATGTTGACCTGCACGGCGGCCAAGCCGATCCCGAATTCGTCGTACATGGTCTCCAGCATGTCGGAGACGATGCGCCGGGTCTCGTCGGTGACTTCGGCAACCGGCTTCGCCACCGTGCGCAGGCGCGGATCCGGGAAATGGAGGACTTCAAGTTGTGCCATGGTTTCTTCTGGTGCGATCCTGTTCAATAATTATAGGGGATTTGCTCTGTGTGTGTCGCCTGGCAGTCTGGCTCCGCTTCATGTTCATGTGTCATTGGAAGAGACTTACGATTTTCGTGTTTTCGTACAATCGTGCTCATGAAGAAGATCGCCGTAGCCCTGCCGGAAGATGTTGCCCGCTGGCTGAGGGTGCGGGCTGCCGAGAGCGACCGCAGCGTCTCAAAATGGCTCGCAGGCTTGCTGGAAGGAATGAAACGTCAGGAAGACGAATACGACACGGCCATGAGGGATCTTCTAGCCAGGAAACCTCGAAAGTTGAAATGGGTGGATGGTCGGAAACCGACGCGGTAAGAACTGCATGATCGAGCGGGTTTGCGTAATCCAGTGTGATTTGCATAGGAGGCTTCAGCCTCCCCGAAATGCCGGTTTTGGCTCGCCGTTAAAACATCTGGAACAACCCCAGATATCGATCCAGAAGCAGCAGCGTGAACAGCCCCATCAGGTAGATGATCGAGTAGGTGAAGGTCGGCATGGCGAGCCGGTTGCTGGCTTCTTTCTGCATCCGGATCGCGTAGGCCAGAAAAATCCCGTTCAGTACCAGGGCGCCGGCCAGGTAGACCCGGCCGGACAACTGGATGACGAATGGCAGCATGCTCGTGGCTGCCAGCAACACCGTGTACAGCGTAATCTGCAACCGGGTGTAGCGGTCTCCGTGCGTCACCGGCAGCATCGGGATATCGGCCTTCGCGTAGTCTTCCTTGCGGTGCAGGGCCAAGGCCCAGAAATGCGGCGGCGTCCACACGAAAATGATTAAAAACAGGGCCAGGGCTCCCGCCTCGACCTGGCCGGTGACCGTGGCCCAGCCGAGCAGGGGCGGCGTGGCGCCGGCCGCCCCGCCGATGACGATGTTCTGGGGCGTCGCGCGCTTGAGGTAGAGGGTGTAGACCAGCGCGTACCCGATCAGGGACCCCAGGGTCAGCCAGGCTGTCAAGGCGTTGACCCGGACAAACAGCAGGACAAACCCGCCCGCCCCCAGCAAGGCCGCGAATCCGAGCACCTGAGGCGTGCGCAGGGCGCCGCGCGGCAGGGGTCGCGCCTGCGTGCGGTCCATCTGGGCATCCACGTGCCGGTCGGCGATCTGGTTGATGGCCGCGGCTGCCCCCGCCATGAGGGTGATGCCGGCCGCACCGGCCAGCATGGTCATCGGCAGGTGCATCAGGGGGTCGGCCAGGACCATGCCGATCAGCGCGGTGAACGTCATCAGCGCGACCACGCGCGGCTTGGTTACCTCCCAGTAATCGCGCCAGGAGGAGGTCTGGCTCACGGGCCGGCCCCGCGGTGGAACAGGAGCCGCCCCTGGGTGAGCAGGGCCAGCAGCAGGATGGCCGCGAACGCATTGTGCGCGACGGCGACGGCCAGCGGGAGTTGCAGGACGACGTTGCCAACCCCGAGGGAGACCTGGACGGCCAGAAGCGCGATCAGAACCCAACCGCCGATGCGCCATGCGCCGAGCCGGCTGCGGATGTTAGCGATCGCCAAAGCCAGGATCAGGGCCGCCGCCACGACGGCACCGAGTCGGTGGGCCATATGGATGGCGGTGCGCGCCGGGCTGTCCAGGACCCCGTATTCGTAGTCGATGCCGAGCCCTCGCCACAGCACGAAAGCCTCGGAGAACGCCATGCCGGCGGGCCACCATTGTTCCCGGCAGGTGGGGAAGTCAGGGCAGGCCAGGGCGGCGTAGTTGGTGCTGGTCCATCCGCCCAGGGTGATCTGCACGAGCAGTCCGGCGAACGCGCCGGCGTACAGGCCGCGCAGGGGGCGCGAGGGTGTCTGGGCGGTCGGGCGGGGCCAGTCGTGCTCACGCAGCAGCAGCCACCAGGCCAGGCCCAGGGTGGCGAAGCCGCCCAGCAGGTGCAGGGTGACGATCAGGGGTTTCAGTTGCAGGGTGACCGTCCACATGCCGAGCAGGGCTTGCAGCACGACCAACGCGAGCAGCGCCGTCGTGCCGCGGACCAGGGGCGCGCGGCCCAGCCGGGTCCGGCACAACCCGGCCAGGGCCAGGATCAGCAGGCCGAGCGCCCCGGCCAGGTAGCGGTGCAGCATTTCACGAAACGCCTTTCCGGCATCGTACGTCCCGCGCGGGTCCTGCGCCTCGGCCGCCGCGATCTCCTGCGCGGTTTCTGGCAGGGACGTCAAATGTCCGTAACAGCCCGGCCAGTCCGGGCAGCCGAGCCCGGCATCGGTCAGCCGCACGAAGGCGCCAATTACCACCACCAGGAAGGTCAGCGCCACGGTCAGCGACAGAAGGCGGCGGAACAGCATGGCCGTCAGCCGATCCGGGAGGCGGCGAGCAGGCGTTTCAGGTCGCGCAGGACCCCGCGGGAGGTGGAGTGACCGTCGTAATGCATCAGCAGGTTCCCCAGCGGGTCGACGATGAAGAGGGTGTCGCCGGGCTGGTCGTCCAGTGCGGCGATGCCGGGGTTTTGGGGGGAAACCCGGACCTGGTCCGCCCGGAAGCGCGCCAGCACGTCCGCGTAGGGGGCCCGCAGTTCCGCGCGATCGAGCAGCACCTGGATCTGCACCCGGCTGCGTCGGGAACCCAGGGACTGGTGGACTTGGCGCATCATGAACAGGGCCGCTTCGCAGTCCAGGCCGCAGCTTGAGGCGCGGGCATGGTAGAGCAGGGTCCAGCGCGGGGGCTGGTCGGGAAGCCGGAACAGGTCGCGCCCGAGCGGTGCAGGCGGCAGGATCAGGGAGCCGTGGCTGTGGCCACCGACTTCTCCGCGCCATTGCGGGTTGTGGTACAGCACGACCGAAGCGATCAAGGGCCCCGCGAACGCCAGCACCAGGCCGATCAGGTAGAGGCGCGAGCGAAGCAGGCGCCGGGCTTCCGGGTGCGAACCGAGATGGAACATCAGTCCGGGCGCACGGGCCGCATGGCGACCAGCAGGAACAGGAGCACCGCGGCGGCGGCCATGGCGAACCATTGGACCGCGTACGCGGTATGTTTCTCTGCGCTCATGGGCGGGCCCGGCCAGGCCCGCAGATACCCGTGTGGCTGGTCGTCGGCAAGCCGGATCGTGGCCGGGACTAAGGACAGCTCGGACAGGCGTTCGGCCAGGCGGGGGTAATCAATGCCCTGGACCACCTGCGGCCAGCCGTGGCCTTCCAGCAGGTGGTCCGGGTCGGTGAAGGGGTTGGGCTGGGGCAGGGTGACGGTCCCCTCGACCTGAATTTCGGTCTCGCCGGGGACCGGGACGGAGGGCAGCCGGGAGCGGTCCGCCTCGCCCGGCACCCAGCCCCGGTTGACCAGGACGACCTGCTCGTACGTGGACAACTCGAAGGGGCTCAACACGTGGTAGCCGGGCTGCTTGTCGTGGACCTGGTTGTCGAGCAGGAATTGCCGGGGCCGGTACTGCCCGCGCAGGCGGACCCGGCGGCCGGCCAGCTCCTCAATGGAGCCCTCGGGGAAGGATGTGATATAAACGGGGGACAATTGTGCCCGTTCCTGTTTCAACGCGTCCTGTGCGCGGCGGAGCTCGGCCCGTTCGAGTTGCCAGAACCCCAGGGACAGGAGAATGGCGGTCAACGCGACGGCCGTGAAACCGAGCAGGAGCGGGGGACGAAATCGACGCATGAGGATCAGGCTGGGCCCACGATGAAGTCTCTGGTGGTTATTTTATTGCTGGTCATTCTGGCAAGCCTGTTCTCGGCCCTGGTGTTCCTGGTCCGGGACCAGGGTTCGACCGACCGCACCGTGCGGGCGCTGACCTGGCGGATCGGTCTGTCGATCGGCCTGTTTCTGCTGTTGCTAGGGGCCGGCTGGATGGGTTGGATCGAGCCGCATGGACTGCACCCCCGGCCCTGACGCGCGCGCTTACAGCCAGTAGACGAAGACGAACAGGCCGAGCCAGACCACGTCGACGAAGTGCCAGTACCAGGCCGCCGCCTCGAATGCGAAGTGCCGGTCCGAAGTGAAGTGCCCGGCAATACAGCGGAACAGGATGACCGTCAGGAGGATGGCCCCGATCGTGACGTGCAGGCCGTGGAAGCCGGTCAGCATGAAGAAGGTCGAACCGTAGACGCCCGACTCCAGGGTCAGGTTGAGCTCCGTGAAGGCATGCATGTACTCGACCGCCTGCAGGGCGATGAAGAGGAAGCCGAGCACCACGGTCAGGAACAGCCCGGCGATCAGTTGCCCCCGGTGCCCGGCCCTGAGGGCGTGGTGCGCCCAGGTGACCGTGCCGCCGCTGGTCAGCAGGATCAGCGTGTTGATCGCGGGCAGGCCCCAGGCCGCCATATGCTGGAAGCCACCGCCGACTTGGCCGGGGCCGTCTGCGGTGTAGGGCCAGAGCGCTTCGTAGCCGTCCCACAGGTAGGTGTTGGTCAGGATGCCGGTGCCTTCGCCCCCGAGCCACGGCAGCGAGTACTGGCGAGCGTAGTACAGGGCGCCGAAGAACGCGGCGAAGAACATCACTTCCGAGAAAATGAACCAGAACATTCCCCAACGGAACGACAGGTCGACCTGTGCGTTGTAGGTTTCGCTCTCACTCTCGCTGATCACGGCGCCAAACCAGCCGAACATCATGAGCAACACGGTCAGGGCACCGGCCGCCAGCAGCCAGGCGCCGAGCGCGGAGTCCAGCATCATCAGCGCCGCGCCGACCAAGGTGGTGCACAGGCCGACGGAGCCGACGATCGGCCAGTGGCTGGGTTCGGGGATGTAGTAAAGCGTGGAGTTCGACATGGGGGTCAGCCTGATTGGGTCCCGGAGCTCCGGGAGACGTCAAAAAAAGTGTACGACAGGGTCAGGGTTCCGATGCTGTCGGGCAGGCGTTCGCTGATCTTGAAGATTAAAGGCATTTCAACGCTTTCGCCGGCATCGAGCGGCTGGCTTGTGAAGCAGAAGCATTCCTGCTTGATCAAGTGCGGCGCCGCCATTTGCGGGGCGACGCTGGGGACCGCCTGGCCGGTCATGGGCTGGGCGGTCCGGTTGCGCGCATGGAAGACGGTCTGGTAGGTCTGGCCGGGACGGACGGCCATCTCGAACTGGTCGGGGCGGATGTCCCAGGGCATGGAATGATCGACGTTGGCGACGAACTGCAGGGTGACCTCGCGTTCGGCGGCGGGCGGGGCTTCAGGGGCGGTGGACACCGCCCGGGTCAGGTTGCTGGTCGAGCCGGACAAGCCGGTGATGTCGCACAGGATGTCGTACAGCGGGACCAGCGCATAGGAGAAGCCGAGCATCAGCACGCAGGCCGCGGCCAGCCGGGTCGCCGTCCGGCGGTTCGGGCGGTTCATCCTGCGGTCCCGACCAGGAAGTAGAAGCCGATGTAGATCGTCAGGGCGATGATCCCGACGATCCAGGCGGTGCGCAGCGCGGCGCGGCGTTCGGGCGGCCGGGCGGGGCTCATCGAACCACCGGCGGGGTGGTGAAGCTGTGATAGGGGGGCGGTGACGGCAGGGTCCATTCCAGCCCTTCCGCGCCTTCCCAGACCTGGTCCGTGGCTTTCTTGCCGCCGCGGATGGTCACCATCAGGATGTACAGGAACAGCAACTGCGCGAAGCCGAAGCCGAACGCACCGACCGAGGCCAGCATGTTGTAGTCGGCGAATTGCAGCGCGTAGTCGGGGATGCGCCGCGGCATGCCGGCGAGGCCGACGAAGTGCATCGGGAAGAAGGTCAGGTTGACGAAGATGGTGGAGAGCCAGAAGTGCCACTGGCCGAGGCGTTCCGGGTAGTGGTTGCCGGTCCACTTGGGCAGCCAGTAGTAGACCGCCGCCATGATCGCGAAGATTGATCCGGGGACCAGGACGTAGTGGAAGTGGGCGACCACGAAATAGGAATCGTGGTACTGGAAGTCCGCCGGCACGATCGCCAGCATCAGCCCGGAGAACCCGCCGATGGTGAACATGACGATGAAGCCGATGGAGAACAGCATCGGGGTCTCGAAGGTCATCGAGCCGCGCCACATGGTGGCGACCCAGTTGAAGACCTTGACCCCGGTCGGCACGGCGATCAGCATGGTGGCGAACATGAAGAACAGTTCACCGGCCAGCGGCATGCCGACCGTGAACATGTGGTGCGCCCACACGACGAACGACAGGAACGCGATCGAGGCGGTGGCGTAGACCATCGAGCTGTAGCCGAACAAGGGCTTGCGGGAGAAGGTCGGCAGAATGCTGGAGACCACCCCGAACGACGGCAGGATCAGGATGTAGACTTCCGGATGGCCGAAGAACCAGAAGATATGCTGGAACATGACCGGGTCGCCGCCGCCGGCCGCGTTGAAGAAGCTGGTGCCGAAGAACTTGTCGGTCAGCAGCATGGTGACGCCGCCCGCCAGTACCGGCATCACGGCGATCAGCAGGAAGGCGGTAATCAGCCAGGTCCAGACGAACAGGGGCATCTTCATCATGTGCATGCCGGGCGCGCGCATGTTGAGGATGGTGGCGATGACGTTGATCGCGCCCATGATGGAGGACATGCCCATGAAGTGGATCGCGAAGATGACGAACGGCAGGGCATTGCCGGTTTGCAGGGTGAGCGGGGGGTACAGGGTCCAGCCGCCGGCCGGGCCGCCGCCGTCCATGAACAGGGTCGACAACAGCATTGCGAACGCGAACGGCAGGATCCAGAAACTCCAGTTGTTGAGGCGCGGCAGGGCCATGTCGGTGGCGCCGACCATCAGCGGGATCTGCCAGTTGGCCAGCCCGGTGAAGGCGGGCATCACCACGCCGAAGATCATCACCAGCGCGTGCATCGTGGTCATCGAGTTGAAGAACTGGGGATCGACGAATTGCAGGCCCGGGGAGAACAGTTCGGTGCGGATCACCAGCGCCATCGCGCCGCCGATGAAGAACATGGCCAGGGCCAGCCACAGGTACAGCGTGCCGATGTCCTTGTGGTTGGTGGTGGTGACCCAGCGCCACAGGCCGCTGGGGCGGTAGTCGTGATGGTCGTCGTGCGCGGCGGCGGTTTCGCTCATGTCGGCTCCGTAGCTTATTCGGCCGCGCCGGCGGCCTGTTTCTCGGCCCAGGCGCGGTATTCGTCGGGGGGCACGGCGTGGACTTCGATCGGCATGAAGCCGTGGTCCCGGCCGCACAGTTCGGCGCATTGGCCGCGGTAGACGCCGGGCTCATCGATCTGGGTCCACAGCTCGTTGATGAAGCCCGGGATGGCGTCCCGCTTGAGGGCCAGGTCCGGCATCCACCAGGCATGAATGACGTCGTTGGCGGTGATCAGCATGCGGATCTTGGTGTCGGTCGGGAGGACCAGGGGCCGGTCGACCTCCAGCAGGTAGTGCTCGCCTTTTTCCGCCCGGTCGCGAATCTCATCGCGCGACGTCGACAGGAACGAATAGAAGCCGAAGTCGTGATCCAGGTAATCGTAGCGCCACAGCCATTGGTAGCCGGTGATCTTGATCGTCATTTCGGAGCCGCCGGAGTCTTCCATCTTGATCAGGGTGGCGGTGGCCGGGACCGCCATGGCCACCAGGATGATGAACGGGATCACCGTCCAGATCACCTCCACGGTGGTGCTTTCGTGGAACGTTGCGGCTGTCGCGCCGCGGGATTTCCGGTGCATCAGGATGGAGTAGAACATGGCGCCGAACACGACGACGCCGATGACCACGCAGATCCAGAAGATCAGCATGTGCAAGTCGTAGACGATGCGGCTGATTTCGGTGACGCCAACCGGCATGTTGAGGGTGTCCCAGCCGGCCAGCGCAGTGCCGGCGACAGGCAACAGGATCGCCCCGGCCGCGAGGCGGCAGAGGTTCAGGAGGGATGGGATCGGCAGCAACCGACGGATTCTTTCCGGCATGGGTAGAGATCGGGCGTGTTTCGTCTGGAGTGGAGGCAATCAGGCGCCCATTATATATGGTGGGGGTGGGGCTGCCGGGCGCGGGGGGTCGGTGCGTGGCACCGGGCCTGCCGCACCTCCCGGCCGACTTCGGCCCGGCGCATTTCTGGCAAGCTCTATGACTATACTGGGGGATGCGGAATTTTTCCTGGCCCGCTGAAACCCCTCGCCGGCGCGATGCCAGCCCGGAGGCTCCCGATGCCTGCTGATGCCAAGACCGAGAGACCCGCCCCCCGCGGGCACGAGGACGATGCCCGCCGTATTTTCTGGGCGTTCCTGCTGATCGGAAGTTTCATGATCGCCGAGGTCGTCGGCGGCGTCATTTCGGGATCCCTGGCGTTGCTGGCCGACGCCGCACACATGCTGATCGACACGGTGTCCCTGCTGTTTGCATGGATCGCCTTCAGGCTGAGCCAGCGCCCGGAGGATGCGGCCCGGACTTACGGCTACGCCCGTTTCCCGGTGCTGGCCGCTTTCACCAACGGCGTCAGTTTGGTGTTCATCGTCGGCTGGATCTTTTTCGAGGCGGTCGGCCGGCTCTTCGATCCGACCGAAGTTCTGGCCGGGCCGATGCTGGCGGTTGCATCGCTGGGCCTGATCGTCAACATCGCCGCATTCGCACTGTTTCACGGGGCGAACCGCGACAACCTGAATGTCCGGGGCGCCCTGATCCACGTGGTGGGAGACCTGCTCGGCTCGGTTGCAGCGGTCAGCGCGGCCCTGGTCATCATGGCAACCGGCTGGATGATGATCGACCCGCTGCTGTCCTTCCTGGTCGGGCTGCTGGTGTTGCGCAGCGCCTGGTTTGTGCTCAAGAAATCGGCGCACGTGTTGCTCGAGGGAGTCCCCGAGCAGTTGCACGTGGAGGAAATCGGCCCGGACCTGGTGGCGCACATTCCAGGCATCGAGGATGTTCATCACGTGCATGCCTGGTCCCTGTCCCAGGAAACCTCGCTGTTGACTCTGCACGCGCGCGTGACCGAAGAGACCCCGCTGGACCCGACGATCGTCGCCATTCGCGCCCGTTTGGCGGAGCGTTTCGGCATCAATCACGTCACCGTGCAGATCGAAGTGGAAGACTGCACCGATAATCCGGCGGCCGTGCCCGGGCGCCCCGACCCAGAAATGTTATAATGTTACACTTTGAACGCTTGGCGTGCCGGCCGGATCATCCCGCCGTTGCCCAAGCCGCTTTTGACGGAGATCGAAGATGAATTCGGCATGCGTTCTCAACGTGAAGCCCCTGCGCGGCCTGTGGGTTGCGGTAATGCTGCTCGGCGGCATCGTCCCCGGCACGGGGGCGGCCGGTGTTGCCGATCAGGTCGTTACTTCGATCCGGCCGGTGCACGCGCTGGTCAGCGGCGTCATGGCAGGGGTTGGCGAGCCCGACCTGATCGTGCGCGGCACCGTGTCGCCGCACGCCTTCAGCCTGCGTCCCTCCGATGCGGCGAACCTTGAGGCCGCCCGGGTGGTGTTCCTGGTCGGCGAGTCGGTGGAGACGTCCCTGTTCGGTTCGGTTGGCACACTGGCGCACCGCGCCCGCATCGTTCTGCTGTCCGAGGCTCCCGGCCTGGTTCACCGGCCGCTCCGGGAAGGGGGAAATTTTGATACGCATGCCCACGGCGCCGATGACCCCCATGCCCACCCCGCGCACCCAGACCATGGCGGGTTCGATTTGCATCTTTGGCTCGACCCGGTGAATGCCGGGGCGATGGTGCGCATGATCGCGGACACCCTGTCCGAGGCCGATCCGAAGAATGCCGGGACCTACGCGGCCAATGCCGGAATACTTCTGCGTCGCCTGCAGGACCTGACCCTGGAAATTGCGGAAGAGCTTGCTCCGGCGCGCGACCGGCCCTTTATCGTGTTTCACGACGCCTACCAGCATTTCGAGGATCGCTTCGGTCTGAAAGCGGTCGGTTCGGTGATGGTCAGCCCGGACCAGGCCCCGAGCGTCCGGCGCATCGCGGAACTTCGTGACAAGGTTCGCCGGCTGGGTGCGGTTTGCGTGTTCGACGAAGCCCAGTTCGAATCGGGCCTCATCGACACGATCATCGAAGGGACCTCGGCCCAGACCGGCATGTTGGACCCTCTTGGTGGCGCCGACTCGAAGGGCTCCGAAGCGTATTTCGACCTGATCCGCAACATGGCGGCCTCGTTCAAGGACTGCTTGGCACCGGCGGGTGCGGGACAAAATAGACAGGTTGATTGATCCGATAATTTCTTGCCATATGGCATAATTAATATATAATTTGCCATATGGCATATATTCACCCGGTTTTGCCGGACAGGGCTCCTGTTTCTGCCAGCATCAATGATGCAGAGACGGGTGCCATGCTTCGAGCCTTCTTCAACCTGGTGAAGCGTTGGCAGCTGAACGACCGGCAGGGGCGTATCCTGCTGGGCGAGCCGGCTATGCGAACCTATGCCCGCTGGAAAACGGGGAAGGTTGAACCGTCGCGCATTTCACGAGATGTTCGCGAGCGCCTGTCCATAGTGATGGGCATCCACAAGGGTTTGCGCTACATGTTTCCCGAACCGTCGCGGGCCTACGATTGGCTGCACAAACCGAACCCGGTATTCGGGGGCGATTCCGCACTGAACCGTTTACTGGCAGGCTCCATTTCCGACCTGATGGCGGTCCGCGCCTATCTGGATGCAGAGCGGGGAGGATGGTAGTCCCTCCCCTCAGCCGAGTGCGCTGGCGCCAGACCTATCGCCTCGCCCGGTCAATCTATCCACCGGTCGACTTGTTCGAAGACATTGCGGATCCCGCCGATTGGGAATTAATTTCCCATGCGGAGGCCAAGACCAATCCGCGGGTGCGCGACAAAATGGGAGCCATCCATTTGGTTCCTCCGGAGCGGCGCGTCTCGGGACCGGGTGCCAGTTGGGCGATGGCACCTTTCTGCCATGCTTCAGGTGCCCGGCCCAGTCGTTTCAGCGATGGGAGCTATGGCGTGTGTTACGTCGGTGACCGTTTCGAGGTGGCGTTGGCAGAATCGGTATTCCATTTCGAGCGTTTTATGTCCGCAACCGAAGAAGATCCGTCTACGGCGGATTACCGGGAATTGGTCGGGAGCCTGGATGCGGAGTTGCATGACCTGCGCGGCGGTGTTGCCTTCCGCCCTGCCCTGGATGCTGACGATTACACGGCCGCGCAATCATGGGCGCACGAATTGCGGGAGAAACACGGCAGTGATGGCGTGGTCTACCCCAGCGTGCGCCATCCGGTCGGTGATGCCGTTGCAGCATTTTGGCCCGATGTCGTCGGCATCCCTGTTCAAGGCAGGCACGTATGCTACCGGTGGGATGGCAGTCGGGCCGACGCTTGGCTGGTGTACGGCGAGGCACATTGGCGGTCTTTCCGGCGACAAGCAGCGCGGTGAGAATCAAAGGGGCCGCCTTCGGTTCGGGCTTCAATCAGGATCTGCGGCCTCTTCCCTGATATCCAGTTTTTTTCGCCTCCAGAACTCCAGCAGAGGGGCCTGGACCAGGACGGAGAACAACACGACTCCGAAACCGATGGACTCGATGGTCCACCAGTAATCGAGCGTGATCGGCACGCTCAGTGCCAATCCCACGGCGACGGCGCCACGGGCGTTGCTGAAGTAGAGAATGTTGCGCCCGGGCAGGTTTTTCAGCGCCTTGTTCGACCGGGTCAGCAAGGGCATGACGAGGGTGAGCCCGGCAATGCGGGCCAGGAGTACCGCACCGATGGCGATCAGAATGGCCAGCCAGCGTTCGGAGAACATGGTCATCGAGATGCTCAACCCGAGCATCAGGAACAGCATGGATTCGGTCAGGGTGGCCATGAGGCGCCAGAACTCGTCCACGAAGTGATCCTGTGGCGCGTCCAGATCCTGGTGCATGGTGCGGCCCATGATCAGCGCCGTCGCCAGCACGGACAAGACGCCGGAGGCATGGAGCACATGGTCCGCGACCAGGTAGGCCATGTAGGCGGTGACCAGGGTGAACAGGGCCACTTCGTGGGGGGAAGGCTGGCGCACCCGCAGAAAGATCAGGGCGAAAAAGCCGATCGCCACGCCGATGATGGCGCCGCCGAACACTTGCCAGAGGATATACAGCGCGATCTCTCCCGGCGCGAGGGCCAGGTCGGGTTCCAGGGCGAACGCCAGCAGGAGGGTGAACAGCACGATGGCGAATGCGTTGTTGAGCAGGCCCTCGCCGCGGATCAGCGTCCGCAGGTCTGCAGGAAGATTCAGATGCGCGAAGACCTGCTGAAGCGCCTGGCTGGTGGTGGCGGTCAGCAGGGTGCCGGCCAGCAGCGCCGCGATCCACGGGAATCCGTCCGGATGGCCCATGCCGTAATAGATCAGCACGGTGCTGAACACCAGGGAGATCAGCGCCAAGGGCAGCGCCAACAGGATGATGCCCAGGAGGTTTCGCCCGAATCGCGGCACATCCATGCTGTAGGCGGCGGAAAAGACCAGGACCGGCAGGAACACGTAGAAGACCAGGTCGCGCAAGATGCCGCCGTGCAGGCCCACTTCGCCGGCATCCACGACCCAATTGCTGAAGGCGAAGCCCAACAGGAGCAACAGCGCCTCGAACGGGAATTTCAGGCGGCTGGCCAGAGGCTTCAGCACCAGGCCCAGCAGCAGCAGGCCGGCGAGGCTCGAAATCGGGACGACCAGGTCCATGGGGGATTCAGGCCATGCGCCCCGGCACCGGATACAGCTCGTGCAACGAGACGCTCAGGCCGTCCGGCTGCACGATGCGCGCGTGGGTCCGGTCCAGCGCGCGCGGGTGGGCCACGCCGCAGGAATGCGCGATCATGGCGACTTCCGCCTCCATGTTTCGGGCCAGGTGGGCGACCCGGACGGACTTGTCCGCCGGGTTCAGGCCTTGTTGCAGCCGCGGGTTGTGGGTGGTGACGCCGGTGGGGCAGGTGTTGCGGTTGCACTGCATGGCCTGGATGCAGCCGAGCGCGAACATGAACGCGCGCGCCGAGCAGATGAAGTCTGCACCCAGGCACAGCGCCCAGGCCACGTCGGAGGGATTGACCTGCTTGCCGGACGCGATGACGCGCACGCGTTCGCGCAGGCCGCCCTGTTGCAGGCGGTCGACCGCCATCGGCAGGCTTTCGCGCAGCGGCAGCCCGACCGCGTCGAGCAACGGCATGGGGGCGGCGCCACTGCCGCCGTCGCAGCCGTCGACCGTGATGAAGTCGGGTGCGGAGGCCGGTCCCCGCCGCAGGATTTCCTCGATCCAGTCATCCAGGAGCCGCTCGGAGCCGATCACGGTCTTGAAGCCGACCGGCTTTCCGGTCAGGTCGCGGATGCGGGCCACCATGTCGAGCAGTTCCGAGGGATTGCCGATGTCCGGGTGCCGACGGGGACTGTACGAGGCTTGGCCTTGCGGAATGCCGCGAGCGCGGGCGATGTCCGCCGTGACCTTGACGCGCGGAAGGATGCCCCCGATGCCGGGTTTTGCCCCCTGGGAGAGTTTGATCTCGAACATGCGCACCTGCGGGGTTTCGGCCAGTTCCCGCAGCCGTGCATCCGACAGGTTGCCGTGCTCGTCGCGCACGCCGTACTTGGCGGTGCCGATTTGAAAGACCAGGTCGCAATCGCCCTCCAGGTGGTACGGAGACAGCCCGCCCTCGCCGGTGTTGAGCCAGCACCCCGCCCGGCCGGCGCCGCGCGACAGCGCCTGGACGGCGACGTTCGAGATGGCCCCGTAGCTCATGCCCGAGATGTGGAAGAAGTGTTCGCTGGAATAGGGTTCGGCGGTGTCCGGGCCGATAGTCAGCGGCGGCGCGTCGGTGTCGGATTTCCCGAGGTCCGGATAGGGGGCGTTGACGAACAGGACGGTGCCGGGGCGCGTCAGGTCTCGGGTCGAGCCGAAGGGCAGGGTGTTGGCGATGTTCTTGCTGGCGCGGTAGATCCAGGACCGCTGCGCCCGGTTGAACGGCATCTCTTCGCGGTCCATGGCGAAGAAGTACTGGCGGAAGAATTCGCCGAGATGCTCGAACCAGTACCGGAAGCGGCCGATGACGGGGTAGTTGCGGCGTACCGCGTGGCGGGTCTGCGTGACGTCGATGATGAACAGCACCATCGCGGCCAGGATGAGCAAGCCGATGCCGAACAGCAGGACCGAGGCCAGCACGTCCACGGCACCGAGCAGTAGATCCATGGAAACTGGTGTTATGTCTCGCATCCGTACCTCCCGATGGATTCCCCAAAGGAGTGGGTATTCACGGTTGGTCTCTGGATCCTCAGTGTAGCACCGAGCCGGCCAGTTCCTGCGCCCGGCGCAGGTCCGGCTTGCCGCTGCCGAGCAGCGGCAGGGCCTCGACCGGTAGGATCAGCCGCGGCCGCGCCAGCTCGCCCACGCCCCGCTCTCCCAGGGCCTGCCGCAACCGGCCGCGGTCCGGTTCGGGGTGCTCGGTAATCAGGACCAGTTGCTCGCCGCGGGTGGGGTGGGCGATCGCGCAGACGATGTGGCGGGATTCCGGCCAGACCTCGCTGACCTGCTGTTCCACGTAGGCGAGCGAAACCATCTCGCCGCCGATCTTGGCGAAGCGCTTGGCTCGGCCGCGCAGGCTCAGGAATCCGTCCGCGTCGAACTCGGCGACGTCGCCGGTGTCGTGCCAGCCGTCCTCCGGAGGGGTCAGCAGCCGGTCCTCCCCCGGCATCCAGTAGCCGGACATCACGTTCGGGCCGCGCAGGAACAACCGGCCGCGGGCTGCCGGGCCGTCGGTCTCCCCGGGGGCGTCCAGCGCCTCGAAGCGCGCCTCGATGCCTGGCATCAGGCGGCCGACCGAGCCGGGCCGGTTGCACGGGACCGTGTTGACGCTGACGGCGGGCGAGGTTTCGGTCACGCCGTAGCCTTCGTGGACGGTCAGGCCGAAACGCTCCTGCCAGAATTTCCGGGTGCCCGGCTTGAGGGGTTCGGCGCCCGCCACGACCAGGCGCAGACTGCGCAGGTCGTCCGGGCGTGCCGCTTGCCCGTAGCCGTTCAGGAAGGTGTCCGTGGAGAAGAATACGGTCATACCGTGCTTGCGGATCAGTTCGGGAATCTGTTTGTAGTGCAGCGGGCTGGGGTACAAGGTGCAGCGCAACCCGGCCATCAGCGGCAGCAGCAGGCCGACGCCCAGGGCGAACGAGTGGAACGTGGGCAGACACAGCAGCAGGTGGTCCCGGGGGCTGAGGCTCAGCACCGCGCGGACCTGGCACCGGTTGCGTTGCAGGTTCCGGTGGCTCAGCACGACCCCCTTGGGTTCGCCCTCCGACCCGGAGGTAAACAGTACGACGGCGGGATCCGACGGGTCACCGGCCGGCGGCGGGCGCTGGGCCCGCCAGGCGGCCTTGAGTTTCATGCCGAGGGTCAGTTGCGGCCTGAGGTCTTCCAACCACAGCAGGGTGCGGTGTTCGGCCAGGGCGTCGGTCAGGCCTCCGAGTTCGGCCTTCTCGATGAACCGGCGGGAGGTCACGATGTGGGTCAGCCCGGCCGTGCGGCAGGCACTGGCGACATTGGCCGGCCCGGCGGTGTAGTTGAGCATGACCGGGATGCGGCGAAGCGTGTGCAGGGCGAAAAAAGTGATCGGGGTGGCCGCCGCGTTCGGCAGCAGGATGCCGACCGTGTCCTGACCCTTCGGCAGGGCGCGCCCCAGCAGTTGGGCGACGGCGTGAATCGCCTGGAGCAGCTGACGGTAGGTCAGGGTCCGTTCCAGGTCGGCCAGGATCGGGCGGCCGCCCCCGAATCTTCGGGCTGCATCGTACAGGGACTGCAAGGTCGTGCATTCCTGGCAGTGCATCCGGTATTCCAGTTCACACAGCAGGTCGTAGATCTTGAGGGCATCGCTGCGCAGGGTCTCCGGCTCGTCGGCCGCGCGGGGCGGCAGCGGACAGCTTTCGAAGCCGACCCGGATGCGCGGATACGGGCGGGGCATGTAAAGTTCCGGGTCGCTGACGGATGCGACCGCGACGGGGCGGCCGGACCGGCCCCGGGCGGCCTGCATTAATCCCAGCAGCGCCGCTTCGCCCTCGGCGCCGTCGGGGGGCAGGACCAGCACGGTCCGGGCCGGCTCGTTCGGATGACCGGGCCCTGCGTCGCCCAGAGCGGCCGGGTCCAGCGGTTTCAGGCGGACCCAGCAGGCAAGCAGCCGCAGGCTCGCGCGGCGCCGCAGCGCGGGAGCCACGTGGATTTCGAGTTTTCCGGGGATGGTGGCGGCCAATGCCCAGGCGATCCAGGCGCTTCCACGCCGGACGAAGACCAGCGAGCCCGGTGGCGGCGTCTCCGTGGTCAAGGCCACGGACGCGACCGGCCACAGCAGGACATGGCGGAAGCTGCCCTGCGTGAAATGCAGCAGCAGCAGCGCCGCCGCGAACGCGGTGGCGGCCATCGCCCCCCACACGGTGACGATCGTGCCACCGGACTGAAAAATGACGATGGACGTCACCGAGGCCAGCGCCATGAAGATGGAATTGAGGATGTTGTTGCAGGCGATGGTCCGCGCGCGCCGGTCCTCCGGTGCCCGCTGTTGCACCAGGGTGTACAGGGGCGTGACGTAGAACCCGCCCGCCACGGCCAGGGCCAGCAGGAGGCCGAGGGCGGTGACGGCCTGCGGGTCCTCCAGCAGGGCGGCGAATCCGCGAAGCGGGACCTCGGCCGGGGGGACAAGGCCGAGCAGCACGAAGCCGATTCCCAGGACCGCGGCCGAGATCGGCGCCAGGGTCGCCCGCGCCGTGCCGCCGAGCCAGCGGTTGCACAGCAGGGCGCCGAGCCCGATGCCGACGGTGAAGATCGCCAGTGCGCCCGCCAGGGCCTGCGCGTTGCCGGCCAGCACGTCCCGCACGAACAACGGCAGCTGGATCAGCATGCCGACCCCGATCATCCAGAACCAGCTGATGGCCAGCATCAGCCAGGTCAGCCGGGGCTGGGCCAGGCCTTCGCGCACGATCTGCGCGGTTTCGCTGAACGGCTCGAACGAGAGTTGCAAGCCGGTGCTGACAGGGGCTTGCGCGGGAATCCGGTGACTGGCCAGGGTGCCGGCGACGGCACTGATCACCAGGATGCCGGGAACCCACAGGGCGGCGTCGGGGATGCCCATGACGAGCGTCCCGGTCAGGCTCCCGGCGAGGATGGAAATGAATGTGCCGACCGCGACCCAGGCGTTGCCGGCCAGCAATTCGGCGCGGGGCAGCAGGCTCGGCAGGATGGCGTACTTCACCGGCCCGAACAGGGCGGATTGCAGTCCGGTCAGGAACAGCACGACGAACAGGAAGCCGACGGACCCGGTGGCAAAACCGATCCAGGTCAGCGCCATCAGGGCGCATTCCGCCAGCTTGATGTGCTGGATCAGGCGGTGCCGCGGGAAATGATCCGCCAGTTTTCCGCCCAGGGCGGAGAACAGCAGGAACGGAAGCAGGAAGATCCCGGCGGAGGCGGCGACCAGCTCTTCACTGCCGAACCCGGCCAGTTCGGTGATGCGGTAGGTGATCAGGACGACCAGCGCGTTGCGGAAGACGTTGTCGTTGTAGGCCCCGGTCAGTTGGGTGAAGAAAAAGGGCCCCAGCCGCCGTGTCAGTAACAGACGGAAGGTCGAAGGCATTGGCGGGGTCGGGGTTTACAGGCGGGTCGGATTTTCAGCGTCGCCGTAGACCTCTTCGGGGTCGAAGGTTTTTTCACGCTCCAGGTATTCCAGCGCTTCGCCGGCAGACTCCCCGGTGGGCACCCTGCGGTAGAAACAGGAGCGGTAGCCGACGTGGCAGCTGGCCCCGGAGCCTTCCACCGTGACGCGCATCCAGACCGTGTCCTGATCGTCGTCGATGCGCAGTTCGCGCACGTTCTGCACCAGCCCGCTGGTGGCGCCCTTGTGCCACAGGCATTTGCGGCTGCGGCTGTAGTACCAGGCCTCGCCGCTTTGGATGGTCCGTTCCAGCGCCTCGGCGTTCTGGTAGGCCACCATCAGCACTTCGCCGGACTCGTAGTCGGTGGTGACCACGGGAATCAAGCCGTCGGCATCGAATTTCGGGGCCAGCTGGTCCCCTTCTTCGACCTGCGCGATGCTCTCCCGGGGAGAAAATAACGATGGCATTTTGTCACGAAAAACGTTTGGTTTGCACAGTCTACCGTACCCGCCGCCAGTGGCTGCCGTCGGCCAGGTCCTCCACCGCGATTCCGGACTCCAGCAAGCGGTCGCGGATGCGGTCGGCCGCCGCGTAATCCCCGCGTTTCCGGACGGCTTGCCGCTCGGCCAGCAAGGCCTCGATTTCGGCGTCGTCCAGGCTGCCGGCGGGCGCGCCGGCGTGGAACCAGTCCTCGGCCGCGGACCCGAACAGGCCGAGCAGGCGGGCCCCGGCGCACAGCCGCCGGGCGGCGTCCGTGCGTGGCGCGCCCTGCAGGTGGGCCAGGGCTGCCGCCTCGTGGCGCAGGCGCTGCAGGGCCAGCGGGGTATTGAGGTCGTCGAGCAGGGCCTGCAGGAATTCTGAATCCGGCTCGGTCCCGTCGGGCTCTGGGCTGCCCGCATCCTGCCAGGCCCGGTACAGGCGGTCCAGGGTCTGGCGCGCCTGGACGAGCAGCTCATCCGTCCAGTCCAGCGGCTTGCGGTAATGCGCGTGCAGCAGGGCGAGGCGCAGCAGTTCGCCTGGATGGCGCTCAAGAAGATCCCGGACTTGGCGCACATTGCCGACAGACTTGGCCATTTTTTCGCCGTCGACCGTGACGTAGCCGTTGTGCATCCAGTGCCGGACGAACGATTCACCGGGATACGCGCAACAACTCTGCGCCCGCTCGTTTTCGTGATGCGGGAAGACCAGGTCCTGGCCGCCGCCGTGGATGTCGATGGTCGGGCCGAGGTGATGCGCGATCATGCACGAGCATTCCAGGTGCCAGCCCGGCCGGCCTCGCCCGAACGGGCTGTCCCAGCCCGGCTGTTGCGGCGTCGAGGGTTTCCACAACACGAAATCCGCCGGATTGCGCTTGTAGTCGGCCACCTCCACCCGGGCTCCGGCCTGCAGGTCTTCCACCCGCCGCCCGGACAGTTTGCCGTAGCCGTCGAAGCGGTCCACCGCGAACAGGATATGCCCGTCCGATTCATAGGCGTGCCCCGAATCCAACAGGGTCCGGATCATCTCCAGCATGGCCGGGAGGGTCTCGGTGGCGCGCGGTTCCAGGTCGACCTCCAGCCCCCCGAGGGCCGCGCACACCTCGTGAAACGCCTCGATGTAGCGGGCGGTCAGCTCGTCGTACCGGCACTGCTCCTGTTCGGCCCGATCCAGGATCTTGTCATCGATGTCGGTCAGGTTGCGGGCATAGACCACCTGGGGGTAGAGGCGACGCAGCACGCGGACCAGGACGTCGAACACGACCAGCGGGCGGGCGTTGCCGATGTGGATGTGGTCGTAGACGGTGGGGCCGCAGACGTACAGGGTGATGCGCTGCGGGTCCAGCGGCGTGAACGCCACTTTCTTTCGGCTTGCCGTGTCGTGCAGGTGGAGCATGCTCAGTCGCTCAAGCTGCGTTCCTGCAGGTCAATCTCGCGTTGCTGTTCGCCGACATGCCCGGCCAGGTACAGGGCAATGGTGAGCGCGGCGGCCGTGCCGACCGCCATCGACTGCTGCCAGGCCGAGGCCCCGCCGCTGAGTAGCCTCAGCAGCCAGAGCAGGCTCAGGTAGGCCAGGTAGAAAAACCAGAAGGCCACCGGCACCAGCGCCGGGTAGGGCGGGTCGCTGAACTGGATCAGGTACAGGGCCGCCAGCGCCACGCCTGCGGCCAGCAGGATGACCTGGGACAGGTAATTCGAAATAAGGGAGCGGAAACGGGACATCGGGTTGCGGGGCCTGCGGGCGTCGGACGGTTAATTTTAGAACAGGCCCAGCTTCTCCCCGAGTTTGAAGCCCCGCCTCACGAAGAAGAGGCCGCAGGCCGTGCCCGAATCGGGGCAGTGTTAAAATGGGGCTTTCTCCAAAAACTGGGCACGACTAATGGATCAAACCTATCGAGACGCGGTCAGCCGCATGGAAGAACTGGGGGTCGACCCCGAGTACATTCTCGGCTGGCAGGGTGGTTATCTAGGCCACCCGACACGAGAGGAGCAACGCCTTACCGAAGCCTATCAGGCCGGATTTGAGGATGGCCAGGAAAAGGAAACCGGTAATTTCGAGAACTGGGCGTAAGCGAAATCCATCATGATCTCGCTGATGTGGTTGTACAGCCAAAAAGCAAAATCAATGGCATCCGTTTAAAAGAGATGATTCTTTCCACTTTGGATTTGTATCTAAGTGAAGATCGGGTTTCAGCAGAGGTTCTCCAGGGTGAAGCCAAGCGGAGACATGGCGACTATTACCAAAGTTTCGGGTACTACCTACGCTTGTACCGTCAACGTGCTGACCTGACGCAGGTAGAACCGGCCGATCGAACGGGTATCCTCCAGCATCATTTGTCTGAAATGGAGAACAACAAGCGGGTGCTGGGGAAATCGAACGCCATGAAACTGGCGAAAATACTGGATTGTGACTATCGAAGGCTCTTGTAGGTCTGGTGAGAAATCCGGGCTAGAGGTGATCCCAGATAGCGACGGGGCAGAATCCTATAACTGGGTGGAAGCCCGGCATTCAGGGATATGGCGGTAATCCGGTCTCGTGCGTAGACCGGGTGATTCATGTATAGGTTGTGCCGAAGCCCGGTGCCGCAGCTAAAACTTCTTCAACCTGACCGGTGGCCAGTTTCTCCAGAGGTGTCACGGTTTCTTCAGCAAATGGCCATTCCTGGGAAAGGAAAGCCCAAGCGAGTACAGGGTCATCAATGATTCCCAAGACTTGGGCAAGGCCCGGAACAACCTTGCCCGGGGCCACAATCTGCGCGGCAGGAATGTTCAGGCCGCGCTTGGTAGATTTCCAGGCAAGCAGCGTTTTTTTTGAGACCCAATCATAGATAGTTGGGCGTGATACCTGTAGACGCGCCGCAGCTTTAGAGACTCCGATAGTTTCTTGATCTGCCGGTCGACGGATGACGAACGGCTTGAGTGCTGTGACGATTTCATCGAAAGCATCATTGGCACGCGCCTCGGATTTGGCAGCGGCTGCCTCCAAAGCAACGGCAACAGCCATAATCGCATCCCGAGGGTGCTGGTGAAGAAAGTTTTCGGCACTACGTGACAGGACCGGAATTTCGTCTTTAAGAAAACCTGTGACCTGTTTTTCCAGTGCGGTCGCTTCGTCCATGGGCTAAATTCCATCATTGCTCCACGGGCAAATCATATAAAAAATTCCAATATATGTAAAGTTTGTAAATAATGTAAACCTATTCATGGGCACTTGGGCTTTCGGCGCACAGGAAAAATGTCTATAATGATGCGCCCAAATTAAGCTACAGACTTATTTGGATTTTTATAGGAGAAAAACAAATGGGTGTACAGGCGTTTGATGTGGCTTCTTATATCCTTAAAAAGTGTGGCACGATGCCCGCCATGAAACTACATAAACTCGTCTATTATTCTCAGGCATGGTCCCTTGTGTGGGATGACAAGCCTATTTTCCATGATCGGATTGAAGCATGGGCAAATGGCCCAGTTATTAGGAATTTGTATAACGAACACAAGGGAAGGTTTCGGGTTGGTAGCATAAAGAGCGGCGATTGGAAATTGCTGGACGTTGATCAACGTGAAACTATTGATGCTGTTCTTGACCATTATGGGGATAAATCTTCACAGTGGCTCAGTGACTTGACCCACATGGAGGCTCCGTGGAAAGAAGCACGGGCAAAGGCGGGGCTTGCCAGTGGGCAACGTGGAAGCGCATGTATTACCCATGCGTCTATGGCTGAATATTACTCTGGTTTATGAAAAGAAACTTGGGTAAAAAACCAACCACAAAATTATCCAAATCAGTCGAAAGCCCCCGCCCCACCAAAAAAGCGAAGAGTGGCGAGGGTCCGAGCAAAGATGATCATTTGTCTTGGAGATTCAGTTCGTGTGATAGGAATGGCCCTTGGCCTTGGCCGAACTTATCAGATCCAGAAAAATACCGGCGTGTGATAGAGAAACTATCTGGTCTTGAGCAAATGAATCAAGAGCAAATTAAAAACACAGGGAGTCATCCCATTGCTGTTGATGCTCTTGTGAAAGATGCCAGAGACCGTCTCCAACAGCTCCATAAAGATGATGTTGATGAGCTTTACTCGTTCCGCATTTCTGGCAGAGAAAGAGTATGGTGCATAAGGAAACAGAATGTTATGGAGGTTTTGTGGTGGGATCCCAATCACGAGGTATGCCCCTCGACACCTAAGTGATATCCAAGTCACGCTCCGCCTGAAACCAGGCTGCGAAGGACCCGCCGCAGCGCCGTCGCAAACTTCGGCGCCTCGCGGTCGATGACGTAAGTGGCGATCCACTCCTGCTCCTTTTCCCCCATGCTGCCGGCCACCGCATCGCCGAGCTCCCGGCGCAGCGCGAACCCCGGGCCCTTTTCCTCGGACCATTGACCGCCCGCGTAGGTTTCAGTCTGCGCATTGAGTTGTTCGATAAAGCGGGCCGCATGCTCTCCCGGACCGTCGCATTCCAGCCGGTTGTCCTGCATCAGCGCGGCCAGGTGCCGGGCCAGCGAGGAGATCAACGGGGCCCGGGCCTCATCGGGCAGTCGCGACTGGGTTTCACGGTCGGTCAGGTGCACGCCGAAGATTGCGAACTGCCCGATAACGTCCAGCCGCTGTGACCAGTCGGCCGTTTCAAACCCTTCGTTCTCGAGCGCCAGCAGGGCGTCGCCAGCGAGCCGCCAGATATTGACGGACAGGGCGCTGGCCGTCTGGTCCGCGCTGCGCGGCGTTTCGCGCTGGTTCCAGTGTCGGGAAAGGCGGGGCATGGCGGGACTCCGATCGTGATGCTAACACGCTTTGCCTTGACGATTTCGCGTTTTTCGCCACTATAGTTAGCAGGAACCATCTTATTCTGTTGCCGAGACTGGAAATGCCGCCGATCGAACCCTTGTGCCGGCGCGTCCAGACAAACTGCGACATCGCCGATGCCCGCCATGCGGGGGCCCTGACCCTATGCGTATATCTTCTGAAGATGCGCGAATACTTCCGCTGGGAGATGGGCCTGGATTTCACCGCGCCCCTGCCGAACGAGGCGGTGGGCCGTTGGATCCAGGAACGGGAGGAACGCTGGGAGGAACTGGGCGAGGAATCGTACCGGCCGGTGTCCATCCAGGGGCGGGCCTACGATCCGTTCGACACCGAAGGCATCAACCGGGCGCTGTTGCCGGAAGGCTACGTGTACAGCGCGGGCCTCGGGCTGCACAAGGCGCCGCATTTTTTCCTGGGCCGGTTGCTGGGCGAGCAGGGCCGGGGCGATTACCGGATCTATGAGGCCCGGGAAGAATGTGCGCGGGATCTGGCGGCTCCGCCGGCGATGGCCCTGGGCCGGACCATTTTCGTGCGCCGGGAGTCCTTGCGCCGCATGCTGTGGGAGCGCCTGCAGGAGTGGCGCTGGAGCCGGCAGGACAATGCGCTGGGCGAGGCCCTGCGCTGCTATCCGTTCGACGACGACCTGGAATCGGCGCTGGATGCGATGACGGACTGCGAGGCGAAGACCGTGATCCTGCATGAAATCGGCGAGGTCGAGGTCGGCCGGGAGTTGGGCGAGGACTGGCACGACCTGCTGCACGCCCTGCCTCGCGGGGCGGCGGAACTCGGCCTGCGCGCGGTGCGCGACCACTGGGCCGATTGCCAGGTGACGCTGCCGGCCTTGCTGGAGGAGGGCAACCGGGCCGCGCTGCTGTTCTACCGGGCGGGCCTGACGGCGATGCGCCGGCAGTTGTTCCCGGACCTGGTGGAGGCCCTGGACCATTGGCGGGAGGCGCACGATGAACGCGGCCTGCTGCAGGCAGTCGACCGGGGCCGCGCCCACTGGGAGAAGACGGCCCGGCAGTTGCTGCGCGCCGGCAGCCGGGCCCGGACTCCGGCCCCCAAGCTGGCGACCTTGCTCGACGCGTCGATATTGTGAGCGCCTCCCGGTCCGAACTGCGCGAGGTGCTTCCTGGCAGTTTCATCTGGCAGCAGGACGGCGCCTTGGGGGCGGCCCAGTGCCAGGCCATCGTCGAGCGGTTCGAGGCGGATCCGGGAAAACGGCCCGGGCGCACCGGCGCTGATGCCGGCGAGCGGCCCGAACTGAAACGTTCGACCGACCTGGCCCTGGCCGGGCCGCAGTGGCAGGATGTCGACCGCTGGCTGTTCACGTCCCTGTCTGCCGTGCTGCGCGAGTTGCAGCGGCACTACCCGTATTTTCGCGGACGGTTCAAGGACCAGGGCTATGCCGTGCAGCGCACCGACGCGGGCGAGTACTACCACTGGCACGTGGACGCGGACAGCCCGGACCTGGCCGATCGGCAACTGGTCGCGATCTGGTACCTCAACGACGTGGCGGGCCCGGGCGGTGAGACCGAGTTCCTGCACCAGGGCATCAAGATCCAGCCGGCGGCCGGGCGGCTGGTCCTGTTCCCGCCCTTCTGGACCCATCAGCACCGGGGCGTCACCCTGGCGCAGGGCGTCAAGTACCTGGCCACCACCTGGATTGTGTTTGCCGAGCGAGGGGACCATGCCCGTTAGAATGGCCGGGTATGCGCTGGACTGCACCCTGGTTTCTCCCGGACCCGTCGGTTTGGCGGCGGCTTTGGCAGAAAACGGTGGAATGGCTGGAACAGCGCGCCACCGCCTGGTTGCTGGTCGAAAAGAAGAGGGGCGCCGCCCTCTCACCGATCAACTTCGACCACCTCATGGCCGAGGCGCGCCTGGGCGATGTCCTGCTGGTCGAAGGGCGGACCCGGGTGGCGCGTGCGGTGCGGGCCATCACACAGAGCGTCTGGACGCATTCGGCCCTGGTCATCGGCAGCCTGGACAGGGTTCGGGATCCGGCTCTGCGCGCGGTCGTGCGCAGCCAGCTCCGGGACGACGAGTTGGGTGCACCGCTGATCGTGGAATCGGAACTCGGCCGCGGCACCATCGTCTCTTCCCTCCTGCGCTACCGCGACCACCATCTCCGCTTGTGCCGGCCGCAAGGCTTGAGCCATACCGACGCCCGGCGCGTCACGACCTACGCGCTGTTGCACCTGGGGGCGGGCTACAACGTCCGGCAGATCCTGGACCTTGCGCGCTTCCTGGTGCCGTGGTGGGCGGTGGTCCCGCGGCGCTGGCACTCATCCCTGTTCGAACACAACACCCAGGACCCGACCCGACAGATCTGTTCAACCCTGATCGCCCGGGCGTTCAACCGGGTCCGTTTCCCGGTCGTCCCGCTGGTCGTCGAGAGCGGGGGGCGAATCCGCATGGTGCAGCGCAACCCGCGCTTGGTCACGCCGCGCGATTTCGATCATTCGCCGTATTTCTCGGTGATCAAGTACCCGCTGCTCGGCCGGGACGACATCGGGTTCTACCAGACGCTGCCGTGGTCGGAGGAAGGTCTCGCCGAGGAGGCCCGGGACATGCTTGAGGATTGCAGCGTCATGCACGTGAACCTGGACTCCCCGGGATCCGGAGCCCCGCCGGAGCCGTCCGCGGACGGCCGCAAGGAGGCCTGAATGGGCGGGTTCCTGGGCGCGGTGTTCTTCCAGCTGGCCGGGCTCGTCCTGCTGATCGTCGGCTGGGCCCTGATTACGGTCCATGCCACGAATTTCTGGACCGGGCTGGCCGCGGCGGGATTGGCGCTGCTGCTGTGGATGCTGACGTTCGTGCCGCCGCTGTGGTGGGCGATCCTGGTGGCGGCGGCATGGGCGGTGCCGGTGCTGATGTGGACCCATCGGGGCTGGCGGCAAGCCGTCATCGTGCAGCCGGCCTGGCAGTGGCTGCGCCGGGCTCTGCCGCCCCTGTCCGACACCGAGCGCGACGCCCTGCAGGCCGGCGTCGCAGGCTGGGAGGAGGCACTGTTCACCGGTGCGCCCGACTGGGAGAAGGTCCTGCAAGGCGAGCCGGTAAAACTGACCAAGAAAGAACAGGCGTTTCTCGACGGCCCGGTGGAGCGGCTGTGCGGGTTGCTGGACGATTGGCGCATCACGACGGCCGACTACGACCTCTCGCCGGAAGCCTGGCAGTTGATCCGCGAGGAGAAGATGTTCGGCCTGGTGCTGCCGGAGCAGTACGGGGGCCTGGGGTTTTCGGCCCTTGCGCATTCCGAGGTGGTCATGAAAATCGCCAGCCGCAGCGTCGCGGCCGCCGTGACGGTCATGGTCCCCAATTCGCTGGGGCCGGGCAAGTTGCTGCTGCGCTACGGCACGCCGGAGCAGAAGGACCATTACCTTCCCCGGCTGGCCCGGGGGGCGGAGACGCCCTGCTTCGGCCTGACCGGTCCGCGGGCCGGGTCGGACGCGGCTTCCTTGCAGGATACCGGCGTGGTTTGCCAGTGGGAGGAGAATGGCGAGAATGTCCTGGGCATTCGCCTCAACTGGGAGAAACGCTACATCACCCTGGCGCCGGTCGCGACATTGATCGGCCTGGCGTTCCGCCTGCACGACCCGGACGGCCTGCTGGGCGGCCCGCCGGACCGGGGGATCACGCTGGCGCTGGTTCCGGCGGACGCACCGGGCGTCGAGATCGGGCGGCGGCACCTGCCCCTGCAGGTCCCGTTCATGAACGGGCCGATCCTTGGGCACGACGTGCTCATCCCGTTGGACCAGGTCATCGGCGGGCGGGAGGGAGTCGGGCGTGGCTGGCAGATGCTGATGGAATGCCTGGGCGAAGGCCGGGGCATTTCGCTCCCCGCCCTGGCCGTGTCGGCCGGCAAGCTCGCGACCCGCAATGCGGGCGCTTACGCGGCCGTGCGCCACCAGTTCTCGCAGCCGATTGCGCGTTTTGAGGGGGTCGGGGAGGCGCTCGGGAGAATCGGCGGCAACACGTACCTGATGAACGCCGTGCGGACCGAGATCGCGCACCAGGAGGACCGTGGGGAATGTTCCTCGGTCGCCTCGGCCATCGCCAAGCAGCAACTGACCGAGCGCATGCGCCAGGTCGTCAGCGATGCCATGGACATCCATGCCGGTGCCGCCATCTGCGTGGGCCCGCGCAACCAGATGGCCCGCCTCTACCAGGCGGTGCCGATCGCGATCACGGTGGAAGGCGCCAACCTGCTGACGCGCAACATGATTATTTTCGGGCAGGGCCTGATGCGTTGCCATCCCTATCTGCTGCAGGAGATGGAGTGCCTGCAGATGGAAGAGGGGGACGAGACACTGGAGGAGTTCGACCGGGTCCTGCGCCGGCATGCGGGCACCACCCTGCGCAGTGCCGCCCGCGCCTTCGTGCTGGGGCTCAGCGGCGGGCGTTATTCCCCGCCGGACGCGCCCTTGGCCCCGTACCGGTTCCTGGCCTGGCAGAGCGCGTGCTTTGCCTGGGTGGTCGATGTGCTGCTGCTGCGCTACGGAGGCACGCTCAAGCGCCGCGAACGCCTGTCGGCGCGCCTGGCAGACATGTTTTCCGCGCAGTACATGGCGGTGTGCGTGATTCGCCGTTTCCGGGCCGGGGGCAGCCGCCCGGAAGAAGGGTTGCTGCGTGACTGGGCGCTGATGGAATGCCGGCAGCATTTCCTGACGGCGCTGGACGCATTGATTCGCAACCTCGACGAGGTCTGGCTGCGCGCCCTGCTGCGCGCCTCTACCCTTCCGCTGGGGCGGGCGGGTCAGTTCCGGAGCGACCGGGCCGACCGGGCGGTCGCCGACCTGGTTTCGGCACCGGCCCCGGAACGCGATCGTCTGTGCGGGGGAATTTTCCTCGGCGGCGGGCCGAACGACCCCTCGATCCGGCTGGAGCAGGGCCTGATCGAGGCGAAGGAAGTGGAACCGATCCGCAGCGCGCTGCGGCGTGCGATGAAGGAAGGGCGGGTGGCCGCCGGCGACCATGGGGCCGACCTGGGCCAGGCGATCAAAGCCGGGGTCGTGACGATGGAACAGGCAGAACAGTTGCGCGCGGTCGAACGCCGGGTGGATGAGATCATCGCGGTGGATGCGTTCGCGCCGGGGGATTGGGCGCGGGCCGAGCCGGTGCTGCCGAAGGCGCCGCGGGACGGCACCGCGCGATGAACGTCCCGGATTCGCCGCACCCTGCGGCGACACCGCCGGGCAAGGGGCGCACGGTCTACGTCGTGGATGGCCGGCGCACGCCGATTCTCAAGGCGTCGGGTTCCCCGGGGCCGTTTTCCGCCAGCGACCTGGCAGTGGCGTGCAGCCGAGACCTGGTCTTGCGCCATCCGGCGGCGGGCGCAGGCATACAGGAGTTGGTCTGGGGCTGCGTGATGCCCAGCGAATCCGAGGCCAACATCTCCCGGATCATCGGCCTTCGCCTGGGGCTGGCCCCGGGAGTGCCGGCGCATACCGTCCAGCGCAACTGTGCGTCCGGGATGCAGGCGCTGGATGCGGCGGCACAGCGCATCGCGCAAGGCGCTTCGGACCTGGTCCTGGCCGGGGGGGCCGAGGCGATGAGCCGCGCCCCTGTGCTGCTCGGACCGGAAGCCGTATCCTGGCTTGGCCGGCTCAGCCGGGCGAGAGGGCGTTGGGCTCGGGCGCGCGCGGTGCTGGAGTTCCGGCCCCGCATGCTGAACCTGGTCAGCGCCCTGCGCTGCGGTTTGACCGACCCGGTCGTGGGTCTCAACATGGGCCAGACCGCGGAAGAACTGGCGCACCGCTTCCGGATTCCCCGGCGGGCCATGGACGCCTTTGCACTGGAAAGCCACGAGTTGGCCGCGCGGGCGCAGGATGCGGGAGTGTTCGATGACGAGATCACCCCCCTGTACGACGGGGCGACCGGCGAAGCCTATGTGCAGGACACGGGCGTACGCCGCGACTCTTCCCTGGACCAGCTGGGCCGGCTGCGACCGGTATTCGACTCTCCGAATGGCAACGTGACGGCCGGAAACAGTGCGCAGATCAGTGATGGCGCGGCCGCGTTGCTGCTGGCCTCGGAAGACGCGATCGAGACCTACCGGCTCCCGGTGCTTGGCATTCTGCGCCACGTCAGCTGGGCCGCACTGGACCCGGTCATGATGGGGCTGGGGCCGGTGCACGCGATGCGGGACCTGTTCGACCAGGCCGGGGTGACGGTCGACGAGATCGACTGCTTCGAGATCAACGAAGCCTTCGCGGTACAGGTCCTGGCGTGCCTGGCGGCCTGGCAGGACGAGTCCTACATGCGCGACGCGCTGGGCCGGACCGACTGCCTCGCGCCGATCGACAAGGAGCGGCTCAATCCGCATGGCGGGGCGGTCGCGATGGGCCATCCGGTGGGAATGACGGGCGCGCGGATCGTGCTGCACGTCCTCAAGCAGCTGCAACGCATGAAGGGACGGTACGGCGTCGCAAGCCTGTGCATCGGCGGCGGGCAGGGCGGCGCTGCGTTGCTGGAGCGCGCCTCGTGAACGCATGGCGGCATTGGCGGCTCGTGCCGGGGGAGGGCGGCAACCTGGAGTTGTTCCTGG
The DNA here is from genome assembly GCA_965214545.1 of uncultured candidatus Poriferisulfidus sp. GTDB lineage: Bacteria > Pseudomonadota > Gammaproteobacteria > Poriferisulfidales > Poriferisulfidaceae > Poriferisulfidus. Next base: position 1,514,745 of record OZ243950.1, read on the forward strand.
CGGTGGCCGACCGTTCGGTGAATGTGCTGCACCGCGCGGTGCTGGACGAGTTGGAAGAAGTGCTGGAACATCTGCATACCGAGTCCCCTCCGGGCGTTATTCTCGGCTCGGATCCCGGGTGCGCCTTTGCGATGGGTGCGGACGTGACGGAGTTTGCGACACTGGAAGACCGGGCCCAGGCGCTGGCGATGTTGCACCGGGGGCAGAAGCTGTTCGAGGACTGGGCGAGCCTCGACTGCCCGACCGTCGCGGCGATCCGCGGCCACTGCCTGGGGGGTGGGCTGGAGCTGGCCCTGGCCTGCGACTACCGGGTCGCGGAGAGCGGCCCCGAGGTCCGGATCGGGCTGCCCGAGGTGCGCCTGGGCATTCATCCGGGTTACGGGGGATCCGTGCGCTTGCCGGCCCGGGTCGACGGCATGGAAGCGCTGCGGATGATGATCACCGGAAAGGCCGTGTCCGGCGCAGAGGCCCTGCGGCTGAACTTGGTGGATGCGGTGGTGCCGCGACGGCAGCTGTATCCGGCCGCACGCGCCATACTCCGGAACCGTCCGGGCGGGTCTTCCCGGTCATGGCGGGACTGGCTGCTGCGCCTGGCGATGGTTCGCGAAGCCGTGGCCTGGGTCTACGCCCGCGGCATGCGGGCGACTGTGCCCGAGGATCATTACCCGGCTCCCTACCGGCTGCTCAAGCACTGGCAGGGCCTGGGCCGGGATTCCGCGGAGGCGTTCGAGTCCGAGGCGCAATCGGTGGCGGACCTGTTCGAGACGCCGCAGGCGCGCCAGTTGACACGGATCTTCCTGCTTCGCCAGGAACTCAATGGCCAGGGCCCGGACCGCAAGGGCATCTCCCGCGTGCATGTCGTCGGCGCCGGGGTGATGGGGGGAGATATTGCCACCTGGTGCGCCCTGAACGGCTTGCGGGTGACGCTTGAAGACATGGGGCCGGAACGGATCGCCCCGGCCATCCGGCGGGCCCGCCAACTGCTGGATCGACGACCGGAAGACGCGCGGGCCGTGCTGGATCGCCTGATTCCGGACCCGGAAGGGCACGGGGCCGGGGAGGCGGACCTCGTGATCGAGGCGATCTTCGAGAACCTTGAAGCCAAGCAGGAACTGTACCGCCGGTTGCAATCCCGGATGCGCCCGGATGCCGTGCTTGCGAGCAACACGTCGAGCCTGCCTATCGAACAACTGGCGCAGACCCTGGACGAGCCTTCCCGGCTGGTCGGCATTCACTTCTTCAACCCGGTCTCCAAGATGCCGCTGGTGGAGGTGATCACCCATGACTCCGGGCAACAGTCCCGGATCGACCAGGCGGCGGGGTTTGTCCGGCGCATCCGGCGGGTGCCGCTGGTCGTGAAATCCTCGCCCGGGTTCCTGGTCAACCGGGTGCTCATGCCGTATCTCCTGGAGGCGGTCCGCCTGCGAGAAGAGGGGGTGCCGGTGGCGGCCATTGATCGTGCGGCAACGGCGTTCGGCATGCCCATGGGTCCGCTGAAGCTGGCGGACACGGTAGGGCTCGATATCTGCCTTGCGGCGGGTTCGATCCTGGCTGAGGCCCAGGGAGGGGAGATGCCGAAGACCTTGGCCGAAATGGTCGAGGCGGGTCACTTGGGGCGCAAGACCGGGCGGGGCTTCTACCGTTGGAAGAGCGGGAAGGCGGAACGCCTGCGTGGCAGGAAGCCGTCGCGGGATTGCGAGGACCGGCTCATTCTCAGCATGGTGCGCGAAGCCGTGCATTGCTTGCATGAAGGCTTGGTGGAACGCGCGGATTGGATCGATGCGGGACTGGTCCTGGGGACCGGCTTCGCGCCGTTCACCGGGGGGCCACTCGCCCTGGTGCGCCGGAGGGGGACAGAAGCGGTCTGCCGGCGCCTGGAAGAACTTGAGGCTCGCCACGGACCGAGATTCGCCCCCGGGCCGGGGTGGAATTCGGAATTCCTGCATAAAACCGTTTCATGAACGGCCTGGGCCCGGTGTTGCACGGGAACACCCTGGGGCAACTGTTCGAGGCGCGGGTCGCGGCCACGCCGGACGCGGTGGCCTACGTCGAGTACAGCCCGGTGCTCGGCAAATGGTTCCGGCACAGCTGGGCATCGATGCATGAACAGGCCGGCCGGGCCCAGTCCCTGCTTGAGGCGCTCGGCCTCGAAGCGGGCGACCGAATCGGCATCATGGCGCACGGCGGCGCCTACTGGGTGACTCTGGACCTGGCGGCGGCCGGCCTCGGGATCGTGACCGTGCCGCTGTACCACCGGGACCGAGGCGGCAATGTGGCCTATGTGGCCGGCCGCAGCCGTCTGCGCGCGTTGTTCATCGGCGGGCCTGCGCAGTGGCAGGAACTCGCCGGCGAGCGCGCCCGCATGCCCGGGGTCGAACATCTGTTCAGCGCGATCCGGATCCCGGACACGGAAGTCCGGCCGTTTTTCCTGGAGCTTGCCGACGCCGCCGCGTCGCGGTACCGGGTGGTGCAGAACGACCCCGAGTCCATCGCGACGATTGTATTTACCTCGGGGACCACGAGCCGGCCCAAGGGCGTGCTGCTGACGCATGCCAACATCCTGAGCAACGCCCGCGCTGCGACGGCTGCGGTCCCGATTGGGCCGGCAGACCGGCTGCTGTCTTTTCTCCCGCTGTCGCACATGTTCGAGCGGACGGTCGGGTACTACTCGCCCCTGTTGTGTGGTGCCACGGTGGCGTTCGCCCGTTCGGTCGCCAGTCTGCGGGAGGACCTTCGCCTGCAACCGCCCACCATCCTGGTGTCGGTGCCGCGCGTCTACGAAAAAATCTATCGTGCCATGACTTCGAGGCGTCCGTTGAACAGCCCGGTCGGGCGGCTGCTGGTGTCGCTGGGCCGGCGAGCCGGCCGGGCCGGGCCTTCGTCCTGGGGGTGGGTCCTGGGCGGGCTGCCGCGGCAGTTGATCGGCAAGAAAGTCCTCCAGGGCCTGGGCGGGCACCTGCGGCTTGCCATTACCGGCGGCGCGGCGATGAATGCGTCGGTGGCGGACTTCTTTGCGGGAATGGGCCTGAAAGTGCTGCAGGGCTACGGCCTGACGGAGACCGCCCCGGTGGTCAGCGTCAACCGGGAGGACGACATCCGGCGCGGTTCGGTCGGCCCACCGATCGAGGGGGTGGAGGTGAAGCTGGCCGACGATCAGGAATTGCTGGTGAGAGGGGAGGGGGTCATGCAGGGCTACCTGGACAATCCCAAGGCGACGGAAGCGGCCATCGACCGCGAGGGGTGGTTTCATACGGGCGACCTGGCGCGCATTGAAGACGGCCACATCCATATCGTCGGGCGGGCCAAGGAGATCATTGTGCTGTCCAACGGCGAGAAGGTCCCCCCGGAGGACCTGGAAAGCGCCTTGTGCAATGACCCCCGGATCAGCCAGGCTTGGGTCACCGGAGAGGGGCGGCCCTTCCTGTCGGCGGTCGTGGTGGTCGATGAACCGGAGGACGAGGCTCAATTACTGGATGCCGTGGACGACCTGCTGCGCGACTTCCCGGGCTACGCGCGGATCCGGCGCCTGCACGTCGAGACCGAACCGTGGGGAGAGCGGGACGGCTTGATGACCGCGACGCTGAAGTTGCGGCGCCGGGCTCTTCATGAGAAGTACGACGCGATCCTCGCTGCGTTCTACGAGTGAGCGCGACGGAGATAGGGACCCATTCTCAAATTAGGACAAGTCAACTTTCCTTATCTGGGAAAATTATAAAATACCCTTATATTTCATATAAATATATCTGCAAAAAATCCTGAAAAGGTGGAAATCCTGACGTTAAGGCGGGGTTCCGCGTTCAATCTGGGTCTGCGTCATGTCGCCGCTGGTGTCGATGATGACTTCCCGGATGTCCGGTATCCGTGCCACGATGTAGGCGGCCATCATCGTGGCCAGTTCCTGGTTGTGGTTTTCCATCGCCGTCAGCAGCCGGTCGGCGACGATCTGGCAGCGCTGATGGGAATCCGGGCGGTCGACCCAGGTCCGGGACATCTGCCAGCCCCGGTCCATGTCGGCGTCCATGCGGGCGAACATGTCGGCGGCCTCCCCGGGCATTCCGTCCGGAATTCGGATCGGGTGGGACTGTTCGTTGATGGTGATCTTCAGGATCATGGAGCTCCATCCTAGCACCGCGGATGCGCCGCCCGCCGCGCCGGGTTAAGATAGAACCCCACAACAGGCGCCTTTCAGGTTTTTTTAAGCAACCCCGTTCATGCCACGCCGCAGATCCTCCCGGCGACGCACTCGTCAGTCTCCTTCTTCCGAGCCGGTCCACGGGCGCCTCAGTGCGCACCGCGACGGCTACGGCTTCGTCACGCCGGACAGCGGGGGGGAAGACATCTTCCTGCCGCAGGCGCAGATGCACACCGCGATGCATGGCGACTACGTTTCGGTCTGGCCCGGCCAGCCGGGCTGGCGCGGCAAGACCAGTGGACTGTTCCACGAAGTCCTGGAGCGCAGCCACGAGACCGTGGTCGGGCGGGTGCAGGCGACCGGTGGGCGCAAATCAGTCATCGTCCCGGAAGACCCGCGCATCCAGCACGCGTTCGAGTCTGTGAAACACGTGAGCGCGAAGAACGGGGACATCGTGGTGGCCGACATCACGGTCTTCCCGCAGCAGGGCCATCCGGGCAAGGCCGAGATCAACCGCGTGCTGGGGGACTCGGAACAACACATGGACGTCGATCTCGCGATCGCCAAATTCAGTCTCCCGAATACCTGGTCGCGCCCGGTCCGCGAGGAGCTGCCCGGTCTGGCGGAGCTTGAGGACGAGTTGCCGCGGCGGGACCTGACGGACCTGCCATTCGTGACCATCGACGGCGCGGACGCCAAGGATTTCGACGATGCCGTCTGCGCGCGCCAGACCCGTTCCGGCTGGACGCTGTGGGTGGCGATCGCGGATGTCGCCCACTACATCCGCCCGGGCGGCGCTCTGGATGCCGAGGCGAAGAAGCGGGGGACCTCGGTGTATTTCCCGAACCGGGTCATCCCGATGCTGCCGCCGGAACTGTCGGAAGACCTGTGCTCCCTGCGCCCGGACGTGGAACGCAAGACCCTGGCCTGCGAGATGCAGCTGGACGACAGCGGGGCGTTGCAGTCGTCCCGGTTCTACCCGGCACAGATCCGTTCCCGGGCGCGGCTGACCTATTCGGCCGTGGAGCAGGCCATCTTCAAGGGCGAGCCTGAGGCCCGCAAGCGCCTGGAACCGCATCGACCTGCGCTGGAGAAGTTAGTGGCCCTGTACCGGCTCCTTCACGCCCGGCGCCTGCAGCGAGGGGCGCTGGATTTCAACAGCACCGAATGTCGCTTCAAGTTCGACGGCCAGGGGCGGGTCAAGGGCATCTACCCCGTCGTCCGGCTCGACGCCCACCGGCTGATCGAGGAGTGCATGATCCTGGCCAATGTCGCGGCGGCCGAACAGTTGCACCGGCACAAGCAGCACGGACTGTACCGCGTCCACGACCAGCCGCAGCAGGAGAAAATCAACACCCTGCGTGCCCTGGTGGCTGGCCTCGGCCTCAATTTCCCGCCCGGCGACCCCGTCACGCCCCGCGATTGCGCCGACCTGCTGGAGCAGGTCCAGGGCGCCGAGCACCAGCCCCTGGTCGAGCGCGCCCTGTTGCGCTGCCAGAGCCTGTCCGTCTATTCGCCCGACAACATCGGGCATTTCGGCCTGGCGCTGGAGCGCTATACCCATTTCACCTCGCCGATCCGGCGCTATCCGGACCTGGCCGTGCACCGGGCGCTCCGCCGGACGCTGAAAGGCGGGAAGCAGGCCGGGCCGCCCCCGTCCCATGCCGACATGACGGCGCTTGGAGAACATTGTTCCATGGCAGAGCGGCGGGCCGACGAGGCCGTGTGGGACGTCGAGGGGGCGTACAAGTGTCGCCTCGCGGAGAAGCATCTGGGGAAGCATTTTGGCGGGACCGTCAGCACGGTCACACAGTTCGGGTTATTCGTGGAACTGGACGGCTTGTATACGGACGGCCTGCTCCACATCAAGCAGATGGGGCGGGATTACTATCACTACGACCCTGATGCGCAGCAGCTGAAAGGGGAACGCAGCGGCGAGGTCTGGCAGGCCGGCGACCGCGTCGAGGTAACGCTTCAGGAGGTCAACCTGCGGGAACGCCGGATCGTGCTGGTGCCGCATGGCGGCCACGGTCGAGGCCGGGCGTGAGGCCTCCGGAACTGATCTACGGCCGCCACGCCGTGCTGGCCGCCCTGCAGGCGCGCCCTGGGGACATCCACGAACTCTGGTTGCAGAACGAGGGGCACATCCCGCAGACCGACCCGCTGGTGGTCCGCGCCAGGGAATTGCGCATTCCGGTCCAGCGCGTCAATGCGGCCACCTTGCGCCGCCACACCCGGGATGCGGTGCACCAGGGCGTGGTCGCCCGGGTCCGGCCCCAGGAACCCGTCCCGGAGCAAGAATTATCCGCCCTGCTGAAAGACCCGTGCGACACCGCGCGCTTCCTGGTGCTGGACGGCGTGACCGACCCGCACAACCTGGGTGCCTGCCTGCGCGTCGCGGAAGCGGCCGGCGTTCGCGCCGTCATCGTGCCGGCCCGCCACCAGGCCCGCCTGACGGGCAGCGTGTTCAAGTCGGCGTCGGGGTCGGCTGAGCGGCTGCCCCTGGTCCGGGTGTCGAACCTGGCGCGCAGCCTGGAGCAACTCAAGCAGGCCGGGGTCTGGCTCTATGCGGCGGCCGCGGATTCGGGCCCGAATCTCTGGGAGACCACGTTCCGCCTGCCTTGGGCGATGGTCGTGGGCGGTGAGGGCGGGGGCCTCCGTGCCCGCACGCGCGGCCTGTGTGATTTTTGCGTCGGGATCCCGATGCGCGGGGATGTCGAAAGCCTCAACGTGGCCACCGCCGCCAGCGTGCTGCTGTTCGAGGCCGACCGGCAATCGCGGGGGCGGCCGGAATCATGAAGGTCCTGGTGGTCGGGGGCGGGGGCCGGGAACATGCGCTGGCCTGGAAGCTCGCGCAGTCGAAAGACGCCGAACAGGTCTTCGTCGCGCCGGGCAACGCGGGCACGGCGCGGGAGTCGGGGGTCCGGAACGTGGCGATCGCCGCCACGGACACCGAGGCCCTGCTGGAGTTCGCGCAGTCGGAGGACATCGGCCTGACCGTGGTCGGACCCGAGGACCCGTTGGCAGGCGGCCTGGTCGACCGGTTCGAGGCGGCGGGCCGCCGGGTGCTGGGCCCCCGCAGGGAGGCGGCCCGGCTGGAAAGTTCCAAGGGATTCAGCAAGGATTTCATGGCGCGTCACGACATCCCTACGGCCCGCTACGAACGCTTCACCGATTTCGACCGGGCCCGGCGCTACCTGGCCGGCCAGCGCGCCCCGATCGTGGTCAAGGCCGATGGCCTGGCCGCCGGCAAGGGCGTCGTGGTGGCGGCCTCCATTGCCGAGGCGGAGCAGGCGGCCTCGGCGATGCTGCGGGACGCGCAGTTTCAGGAGGCCGGGCGCGCAATCGTAATCGAGGAATACCTGGAAGGACGGGAGGCCAGTTTCATCTGCCTGGTGGATGGGACGGACGTCATTCCCTTGGCCACGTCGCAGGATCACAAGGCACGCGACGACGGCGGTCGCGGGCCCAATACGGGCGGCATGGGTGCGTACTCGCCGACGCCGCTGATCACGCCGGAATTGCACTGCCGCGTATTGGAGGAAATCATCCAGCCCACGGTCCGGGGCCTGGATGCGGAAGGGATGCGATACCGGGGATTTCTGTACGCCGGACTCATGCTGGATCCGAAGGGCCAGCCGAGCGTGCTCGAATACAACTGCCGGTTCGGCGACCCCGAGACCCAGCCCATCCTGTTTCGGTTGGATTCAGACCTGTTGGAGTTGTGCCTGGCCGCGACCGGGGGGCGTCTGGGCGACTGCGCCCCAAAATGGGATTCGCGTCCTGCGTTGGGCGTTGTGCTGGCGATCCGGGATTATCCAGGGAGCTATCCGAAAGGCGTTCCCATCACCGGCCTCGACGAACGGGAAGGGGGCACCGGGGTGAAAGTCTTCCATGCCGGGACGGCTCTGGATGACGCGCAGGTGGTGACGAATGGCGGGCGGGTGCTGTGCGTGTGCGCGAAGGAGAAGACCTTGGCCCAGGCCCGGGAGCAGGCCTACCGGGTAGCCGAGAAGATCCGGTTCGAGGGAAAATTCTGCCGGCGCGACATTGGTGCGGCGGCACTGGATTCGGGAGGGCCCGGGTGACAGGCCGCCCGGGCGCGCTCAGCGCTTCATGGCCTCGAAGAACTCGTCGTTGGTCTTGGTCGCCTGGAGCTTGCCGAGCAGGAACTCCATGGCCGCGATTTCGTCCATGGAATGGATGAACTTGCGCAACACCCAGATTTTCTGCAATTCGGCCGGGTCCATCAGCAACTCTTCTCGGCGGGTCCCGGACCGGTTGATGTTGATCGCCGGGTAGACCCGTTTCTCGGCGATGCGCCGGTCCAAGTGGATTTCCATATTGCCGGTTCCCTTGAACTCCTCGTAGATCACCTCGTCCATCTTCGACCCGGTGTCGATCAGGGCGGTGGCGATGATGGTCAGGCTGCCGCCTTCCTCAATGTTGCGGGCGGCACCGAAGAAGCGTTTCGGCCGCTGCAGGGCGTTCGCGTCGACGCCTCCGGTCAGCACCTTGCCGGAAGAGGGGGCGACCGTGTTGTAGGCGCGGGCCAGGCGCGTGATCGAGTCCAGCAGGATGACGACATCGCGCCGATGCTCCACGAGGCGGCGTGCTTTCTCGATGGCCATGTCGGACACCTGGACGTGCCGGTTCGCGGCTTCATCGAAGGTGCTTGAAATCACGTCGCCCTGGACCATCCGTTCCATCTCGGTGACTTCCTCCGGGCGCTCGTCGATCAGCAGCACGATCAGGTAGCACTCCGGCGAATTGGCGGTGATGCTCTGCGCGATGTTCTGCAGCAGGATGGTTTTCCCGGCCTTGGGCGGCGAGACGATCAAGCCGCGCTGGCCCCGGCCGATCGGTGCCGTCAGGTCGATGATTCGGGCGGTGATGTCTTCGGTGCTGCCGTTGCCGCGCTCAAGCTTCAGGCACTGGTCCGGATGCAGCGGGGTGAGGTTCTCGAACAGCGTCCGGTTGCGAGATTTTTCAGGGGGATCGTAGTTGATCTCCGAGACCTTCAGGAGCGCGAAGTAGCGCTCGCTTTCCTTGGGCGGGCGGATCTTCCCGGAGACGGTGTCGCCGGAGCGCAGACCGAAGCGGCGGATCTGGTTGGGGGAGACGTAGATGTCGTCGACGCCGGCCTGGTAGGACACGTCCGGAGAGCGCAGGAAGCCGAACCCCTCCTGCAGGATTTCCAGCACGCCTTCCCCGAAGATGTCCTCTCCGTTTCGGGCATGGGACTTGAGCAGTTGGAAGATAAGGTCTTGCTTGCGTGCGCGGGAGGCATTTTCTAGCCCCGCCTGCTCGGCCATTTCAAGCAGTTTCGTGATGGGGGTACGTTTGAGTTCCGTGAGGTTCATATTGGTGTGGGAGGGTCGGTGAATGGATGAGGGGGGTGATGGAAACTGATGCAGCGATCGCTGCACCGGTAAGGGGAAAACGCCGCATGCGGCAGGGTTCCCTGGATGGGTCAGTGTGTGCAGGGCGAATGCCCTGCCGGAAAGGTGTCCTAGTCTAGCATACGCGGGTTTCGGCGGTGCTCAGTTTCCTGCGGGGGAAAGAGCCTACAGGTGCTCTTCGATGAAGGCGGTCAGCTGCGATTTGGATAGCGCGCCGACGCGTTGCCCGGCCACTTCCCCGTTCTTGAACAGGATCAGGGTCGGGATTCCCCGGATGCCGTATTTTGGCGGGGTCTTCGGGTTCTCGTCCACGTTCAGTTTCGCCACCTTGAGGCGGTCCTGGTATACCCCGGCAAGCTCGTCGAGGATTGGCGCGACTATCCGGCAGGGCCCGCACCACTCCGCCCAAAAATCCACCAGTACCGGCTCATCGCCGGAGAGAACTTCGCTGCCGAAATTGTCATCGCCGACAGCCGTAATGTTGGCGCTCATAAAGCCTCCTGGTGTGGGTGGTTGGTAACGAAAGCCCTGTGAGTGGGTCAGGTGGCAGCCGCTTGCCCCCATTGTATCATCGGATAGGCCGTGGGATATATTCGGTGGCCTCGTGGACTTGCGCACCGGCGCCACTCAGCCCCGGGCTCGACCTTCAGTTGCAGGGGCGCTGGTAGAAGGCCGGGCATTTCCTGCCTGTTTCCTGTCCGGTCCTCGCGCCTGTCAGGCTGAACGCAAAAATGGCTGGCAAGGGCATCTCGGGTATAATCGTCTCCCCGTTTTTCAAGGTTTGCAGGATATGGCGCGGATTACCGTCGAAGATTGTCTGGAACGGATTGACAACCGTTTTGACCTGGTGCTGATTGCAGCCCGCCGGGCTCATATGCTCAAGAAAGGGGCATCCGAATTTCTCCCTTGGGACAACGACAAACCCGCCGTGCTTGCCTTGCGGGAAATCGCCGCCGGGAAAGTGACGCCCGACATCTTGGACCAGCCGATCCAGGAGCCGGATGACGAGATCGAGCCTTCGGACCTGGAAGCCATCCACCAGCAGGCGGCGGAAATGGTGGTCGAGGACGTTTCTGCGGCGCATGACGACGACGAGGATTTCGACGACGATTTCGATGCGAATGAGGACGAAGACACGGAGTTGTCTGCCGGTGCCAAATCATCGGGCGATCCGGGCGCCAAGGACGTGAAAACCCCCGATGCCCCGAGCCCGGTCGAAGCACCTGAGAAGGGAGCCTGACCCCGCTTTTCCGAACCATGTCTGCGGCGATCGAATCGGTGACCTCGCCGATTGACAGCTCCCCGCCGAACCCGGTTCGCTTCCACACTCTCTGCGATCAGCTCGACCAGTACCTGGATCTGGAGCAGGTCCGGCGCGTCTACCGCGCATATATTTTCGGCGCTGGACGGCACGCCGAGCAATACCGGTTGTCCGGTGAGCCCTACATTACCCATCCGTTGTCGGTCGCCTGTACGCTGGCCGACCTGAATCTGGACGCGGACACTATCGTGGCGGCCCTGTTGCACGATGTCATCGAGGATACGCCGACTGCCCGCGACCAGATCCGGGAAGAATTCGGCGAGGATGTGGCCCATCTGGTTGACGGGGTCAGCAAGCTGACGCACCTGGACGGCGTCTCGCGCAGCGAGGCGCAGGCGGCCAATTTCAGCAAGATGATGCTGGCGACGGTGCGCGACATCCGGGTGATGCTGGTCAAGCTGGCGGATCGCCTGCACAACATGCGCACGCTGGATGTGCTGCCGGCAGAAAAGCAGCAGCGGATTGCCCGCGAGACCCTTGAGGTCTATGTGCCGATCACGCGCCGCCTGGGGATGAATGCGCTCTGCCTGGAACTGGAGGAGCGCGCCTTCAAGGCCCTCTATCCGGTGCGCAGCCGCGTCCTTGATGAAGCCATCCGGGCGCATCGGGGGCGTCAGTCCGACCGGGTCGAGAAAATCCGTGCAAACCTGATCCGGCATATTGAGGAACGCGGCATTCAGGCGCAGATCGAAGGGCGTGAGAAAAGTGTCTACAGCGTTTACTGCAAGATGCGGGACAAGAACCTGTCATTCGACGAAGTTTTTGATGTCTACGGGTTCCGGGTCATCGTGGATACGGCAGATCAGTGCTATCGGGTGTTGGGGGTCGTCCATAGCCTGTACAAGCCGCTGCCGGGCAAGTTCAAGGATTACATCGCGATCCCGAAGGCCAACGGATACCAGTCGCTGCACACCGCCTTGCAGGGCCCGGATGCGGTGCCGCTGGAAATCCAGGTCCGAACGCAGGAAATGGAGCAGGTGGCCGAGGGAGGGGTCGCGGCCCACTGGAACTACAAATCCGGCACGAACCTCTACCTGCCGGCGCACGCCAAGACCTGGATGCAGAACATTCTCGACATCCGCCGCCTTGCGCCGGATTCCGTAGAGTTCCTGGAGCACGTCAAGGTGGACCTCTTCCCGCACGAAGCCTACGTGTTTACGCCGGCGGGGGACATTCTGCGCTTGCCGCAGGGGGCCACCGCGCTGGATTTCGCGTATGCGATTCATTCCGGTGTCGGCAATGCCTGCGTCGGGGCCAAGATCGACCGCATCGCGTCTCCCTTGAGCACGGAACTGAGCAGCGGCCAGACGGTCGAGATCCTGACGGCTGCGCACGGCAAACCCTCTCCGGCCTGGCTGGATTTCGTGGTGACCGTCAAGGCCCGTTCGTCGATCCGCCAGTACCTGAAAGGCCTGAAGGAAGAACAGGCAGAGGAACTGGGCATGCGCTTGCTGGACAAGGCGTTGGCCCGGTCCGGAAAGACTTTTACGGATCTGCCGGCCGAGGAGGTGTCGAAGACCCTGGAGGTCATGAAGGTGGAGAATGCGCAGCAACTGTTCCAGGACATCGGGCTCGGCCGTCTGATGGCCCCGATCGTGGCGCATCAATTGATGGGGACGGAGGCCGCACCTCGCAGTTCGACCCGCTGGCTGGATCGCGTGTTGAGGCGGAAGCAGGATCAGCCGGTCGCATTGCAGGGCACGGAAGGGATGGCCGTGACGTTCGCCAAGTGCTGCCGGCCGATTCCAGGCGACCCGGTCACCGGTATCGCGTCGGCCGGACATGGGCTGGTCATCCACCGGAGCAACTGCCCCAACCTGAAGCGGTTCCGCAAGTCTCCGGAGCAGTGGATTCCCTGTGAATGGGCGGACACGGTGGCCGGCGAATACCCGGTCTCGATTCGGGTGTCGACCAAGAACCGTCGCGGGCTTCTGGCCCGCATTGCCGCTGCCATTGCCGAGGAAGGCTGCAACATCGAGGGAGTCGACCTGGAAGAGGCGAAGGGTTCCGCCCATATCAACATGGGCTTCATCCTAACTGTTCGCGACCGGATTCACCTGGCTGCGATCATCAAGGCAGTTCGGCGGTTGCCGAACGTGCACAAGGTCGTGCGCCTGTCGGGCTGAGGGAAGGCAAGAGCCGCAGGCCCTCGCAGCCAGCAGGGGCAGGCGCGAGGGCACCAAAACTTTACATAATTAAAAACGCTGTACATTTTGCAGAGTCGCCCATAGATCTGTGTTATTTATCAATGAGATACAAGGCGAAAAAATGGTCTAAAAAAACCGACCATTTTTCCTTGCAATGAAGGAGGAGTTCGGTTAAAAAAGCACTTTCCCTTTCATTTCCAAGGTGCTATGATTATGACCGAAGCTCACCGAACCCCGGAGGAAGCCACTCCCGAACTCCCGACCGCATCTGCCCGGCCTTCCAAGCGCCCGGGCTCTCGGGAATCCCGGCAACGTCCCATGTTCGACACCCTCCAAGTGGCCCACGACCTGAGGAAAGGCGAGTTTTCTGCCCCACAGGCCGATGCGCTGGTCTCCGCTTTGAATGTCATTTCCCGGAACATGGTGACGAAAGCCGAGTTGAAGGCCGAATTAAAGACTGCGCTGAGCAACCACCCGACCCAGGCCGACCTGAAGACCGAACTGGGTGAACTGAGGGCCGAGTTTAGGGCCGGACTGGCTGATCTGAGGAGCGAGTTTAGGGCCGGACTGGCTGATCTGAGGACCGAGCAGAAAACTGAACTGCAGGCCACGCTGGAAAACTACCCAACGAAGGCCGACTGGGCTGCCCTCGAAACACGTCTGACGATGCGGATGTACATGATGACGAGTCTGATGGCCAGTCTTACCGTGGGGGTAATCACTTTGGTCATTAAGCTGTAGGGATCGGGAGAAGGCCACGCGGATTCTTGCGTGTGATTCCAGCACTCCCGCCGTTTTCTTCGCCGATGCCTGCCGAACTGAGCCAGTCGTTATCCTGGGACACACGAAGTGGCTGAAGGGGGCAACCGCAGTTGGGCGGGGCAGGTGCGAGGACCCCAAAACTTTACATAATTAAAAACGCTTTACATTTTGTAGGGTTATATATAGATATACGTTATTTATCAATGAGATATAAGGCAAAAAAATGGTCTAAAAAAACCGACCATTTTTCCTTGCAATGAAGGAGGAGTTCGGTTACAAAAGCACTTTCCCTTTCATTTCCAAGGTGCTATGATTATGACCGAAGCTCGCCGAATCCCGGAGGAAGCCACTCCCGAACTCCCGACCGCATCTGCCCGGACCTCCAAACGCCCGGGCTTTCGGGAATCCCGGCAACGTCCCATGTTCGACACCCTCCAAGTGGCCGATGATCTGAAGAAAGGCGGGTTTACTGCCTCGCAGGCCGATGCTCTGGTCTCCGTATTGAATGCCATCTTCCGGAACATGGTGACGAGAGCCGAGTTGAAGGCCGAATTAAAGGCTGCGCTGAGCAACTACCCGACCAAGGCTGAACTGAAGGCCGAACTGAAGGCCACGCTGGAAAACTACCCAACGAAGATCGACCTGGCTGCCCTTGAAACACGTCTGACGATGCGGATGTACATGATGACGAGTCTGATGGCCAGTCTTACCGTGGGGGTGATTACCTTGGTCATTAAGCTGTAGGGATCGGGAGCAGGTCACACGGATTCTTGCACAGACTTCCGGCCCCCCGCCGTTTTTTTTCACCCATGCCTGTCAAACCGATCCACACGCCCGCTGCGCCCGACGCCATCGGCACGTATTCCCAGGCGGTGCGCAGCGGGGACTGGGTGTTCCTGTCCGGTCAGATTCCCCTGGATCCCCGGACCATGCGGCTGGTCGGCGGAGACATGCAGACGCAAATCCGCCAGGTGTTCGATAACCTCAACGCGGTCGCCGCGGCCAGCGGCGGCAGCCTGGCCTGCTGCGCCAAGCTGACGGTGTACCTGACCGACCTGAGCCATTTTCCCCTGGTCAACGAAGTGATGGCCGAATATTTCTCGGAGCCGTATCCGGCGCGTGCCGCGGTGGGTGTGGCGGCGCTCCCGAAGGGCGCGGCGGTCGAGATGGATGCGATCCTGGACCTAAGTGCCTGACACCGGCCGGATGGCCCGGACTGACCCCTCCGCTTCCCACCCGGCAGAGGCGGCGCTTCGCGCGCTGCCTGGCGTCGGCCCCCGGATCTGCGAAAAACTGGCCCGTCTCGGCATCTCCCGGATCGACCACCTGCTGCTGCACCTGCCCCGGGCCTACGAAGACCGGACCCGCGTGGTTCCCCTGGACGCACTGCGTCCGAACCACCGCTGCATGGTCGAGGGCATCGTACAGGATGCCCGCGTGGAGTTTTACCGGGGGCGCAGGCTGCGGGTCAGACTGGCCGATGAGTCGCAGGGCACGCTGGAACTGTGCTTCATGCGATTCGGCCCGTTTCAGCAGGAACAGCTGGTTCCGGGTGCGCGGGTCCGCTGCTTCGGGGAAGTCAAGCTGTGGCGTCGTGCGTTCCGGATGTTTCACCCGGAATACGAACCGGTGCCGTCCGGTGATGCCGGCCCGGGCAACGCCCGCCTGACCCCGGTATACCCGGCGACGGAGGGGCTTGCGCAGATTTCCCTGCGCAAGCTGATTGGTCGGGCCCTGGAGTGGGCCGAAGCCCACCCGGCACAACTGGAACATCCGGCCTGGGAAGACCTGTTCAAGACGCAGGGCTTGCCGGGCTTCACCGAAGCGCTCCGCCGCCTCCACGAGCCGGAGGTCGGCGTGGACATGGAGCGCCTGCTTTCGGAATCCGACCCGGCCCGGCAGCGGCTGATCGTGGAAGAGCTGGCCGCGTACCATTTGAGTTTTATCCGCCTGCGCAGCCGGACCGAGCAGCGACCGGCGGATTCATTTCCGGGCGGCGACGAATTAATCAGCCGCTTCCTGGAGCGTCTGCCTTTCCGGTTGACCCGGGCGCAGGAGCGGGTGATCGAAGAGATTCGGCAAGACCTGGCCCGCACCCATCCCATGATGCGCTTGCTGCAGGGCGATGTGGGCTCCGGCAAGACGATCGTGGCGCTGGTTGCCGCCCTGTGCGTCACGGACTCGGACGCGCAGGTGGCGGTCATGGCCCCGACCGAGTTGCTGGCGGAACAGCACTACCGAAGCTTTTGGGAATGGCTGTTTCCGCTGAACATCCCGGTGGCGTTTCTGTCGAGCGGCCAGACCGGCAAGCAGCGAGCGGAGGAAAAGGCCCGCATCCGCAGCCACCAGGCTCGTATCGTAATCGGCACGCACGCCTTAATCCAGGAAGACGTGAACTTCGACCGGCTGGGATTGCTGATCATCGACGAACAACACCGGTTCGGAGTTCACCAGCGTCTGGCCTTGCGGCGCAAGGGCGAGGGGGAAGAAACGCATCCCCACCAACTGATTATGACCGCCACTCCGATCCCGCGCAGCCTGGCCATGACGTTCTACGCCGATCTGGACGCCTCGATCCTCGACGAGATGCCCCCGGGGCGAAAACCGGTCAAAACGGCCGTCATGGCGGAAGACCGGCGGGACGAGCTGATGGAACGGATCCGGGAGGCTTGCCGGGGAGGGCGGCAGGCCTATTGGGTCTGCACGCTGGTGGAAGAATCCGAGGCGTTGCAGTGCGAGGCTGCGGAAAGCACCTGGCAGCGGCTCTGCCAGGCCTTGCCCGAGTTCGAGGTGGGCTTGGTGCACGGGCGCATGAAGGCGTCGGACAAGGACCGGGTCATGCAGCGCTTCAAAAACGGAGAGGTCCAGTTGCTGGTGGCGACCACGGTCATCGAGGTGGGCGTCGATGTTCCGAACGCCTCGCTGATGGTGATCGAAAACGCGGAGCGCCTGGGGCTGGCGCAACTGCATCAGCTCCGCGGCCGGGTGGGGCGCGGCCCCGAACAGAGCAGCTGCGTCTTGCTGTACAAGTCGCCGCTATCGGACTCGGCCCGGATTCGCATCCAGGTCATGCGGGAGACCACCGACGGTTTCGAAATCGCGCAACGGGATCTGCGCCTGCGCGGGCCGGGTCAACTGCTGGGATCCCGCCAGGCGGGCGAAATGGTTTTCCGGGTCGCGGATCTTTCGCGGGACGAGCAGCAGCTGCGACGGGTGCAGCGGATCGCCCAGGACTTCATCCGGAAAGATCCGGAAGCGGTGGAGGCGGTCATGGAACGCTGGCTCGGCGACTCCCGGAGCCTGGGTTCGGTCTGAGGCCCTGGAGCCGGCCGGCCTAGAACAGGCAGCAGGCCAACTCGAATCGGACTTCCCGGTCGGTCTGGGCGGGCCGCCGGTCCAGGCTGCGGTCCTCGCGGAACACGATGCTGAACGCCCGTTTTCCGATGCTGATTTCCGGATAGAACTCGGCTTCCGCAGGCATCCGGATCCGGATCATCTGGTGGATCCGGCCGGGGTCCAGATCCTGTTCGAACCAGCCGTCCTTGGCCGTTGCGGGGGCGAAGGTGGCGCTGTTGCGAACCATGTCCAGCACGGTTCGCGCAATCTGGATGATGGAGGTGAATGGCTCGTACCACTGCTTCAGCTGAGCCGCGTGGTCGGCGCGCTGGCTGGTCAGCCAGCTGTGGTACAGCGGGATGTCGGTCTCGCTGGTGCAGCCGGGCATGCGGACCCGCCGGCTGATGGTGTTGAGCATGTCATGCTGGGTCAGGTGCTGGTGCACCGGGTACTGAAGGTTGTGCGCATCGTTGCGCAGGTTCTGGTGCAATTCGATAATTTCTTTCAGGAGCTTCAGGTCGGCATTGTCGGACGAACTCAGCATCTCCAGCCAGGCCAGCCGCTGGTCCAGTTCCCGGATCAGCTCGATCTTGATGTTGTGCCGGCTGATCAGGCTGACGAACTCCAGCAGCGTGGTCACCGTGGCCCGGGTGCCCCACAGCGAAGGCTGGGCATAGTGATACTCGAATTGCCGCGCCAGGAAGTCGATCCGCAGGAACGTGCGCATGCGCTCGTTGACGGCCTGCTCGTAGATGAGGGCGGAGGAAGTCTCGTTCATGCGGTCAGGTATTTTCGATGCAGCCCGTCCACGGCTTCGGCCAGGGCTTCCAGGCTTCCCGCATTCTCGATCACGTCGTCGGCGTGTCGCAGGCGCTCGCCGGTCGGCAACTGGGCGGCCAGGATGGCATCGGCCTGCCTATTATCCATTTTCGGGATCCGCTCCCGCAGCCGCTTGCGCTGCAGGGCCTCGGGACAGTTCACGATCAGGATCCGGTCCATGTCGTCCTGCCAGCCGGCCTCGATCAGCAAGGGGACCGCCGCGATGGCATAGGGGGTGTCCTGCTGCGCAAACCACTCCCGGATGGCCACCCGCACCGGAGGGTGCAATAGGGCTTCAAGGTCGCGGCGCAGGACGGGGTCGAGGAACAGGCGGGTCCGCAGCCGCGCCCGGTTCAGGCCGCCGTTGCGGTCCCGCACATCCGGGCCGGCCCGCTCGACGACGGCGTCAAGGAACGGGCCACCCGGGGCAGTCAGTTCGCGCACCACCGCGTCGGCATCGATGACCGGAGCGCCTCGCTGTTCGAAGTACCGGGCAGCCTGCGACTTGCCGCACGCGATGCCGCCCGTCATGCCGATTTTGATCACGTGCCCGCCCTCAAAACCCGGACCCGCCGATCAGCGACCGGGCGGGCTCCCGCCAGACCAACAAGCCGAACAACGCCACGGCCAGGGCCGGGCCGAAGGGCAGCGTGCGTCCGGCGCGGTTCGCCACGCGCCGGGTCAGCCACAGCAGGAGCGTCAGCATCGACGCGGCCGATGCGATCCAGGGCAGCATGGTCCAGCCGAGCCAGGCGCCGCATACGGCAAACATCTTGAAATCCCCATACCCCATGCCGGGCTCTTTCCTCAGGGCCGCGTACAGGTGGTTCAGCAACCACAGCGACAGGTAGCCGGCGGCGGCCCCGATGACGGCCTCGTGCAACGGCGCGAACCGCCCGGCCGTGTTCACCAGCAGCCCCAGCCACAGCAGCGGGTAGACCAGCAGGTCCGGCAACAGTTGCGTCTGCCAGTCGATCAGCGCCAGCGCCAGGAGTCCCCAGCCCAGCCCGGCATAGAGGCCGGCTTCGATCAGGGTGTCCGTGCTTGCGACCGCGCCGACCGCCAGCAAGCCTGCTGCCAGCTCCACGAGCGGGTACTGCAAGGAGATGGAGGTGGCGCAGGAGGCGCAACGGCCGCGCAGGGCCAGATAACTGAAAATGGGAACCAGGTGGCGCAGGCGGATCGTCCGGCGGCAGTGGGGGCAGTGGGAGCGCGGGGCCCACAGGCTCAGTTCGGGGGGGTCCGCCTGGACCATGACGGGGAGGCGGTGCACCAGGACGTTCAGGAAACTGCCTGCAGCCGTGCCGGCCACGAATGCGGTGCAGAGCCAGAAAACTTCGGAATGCGGCATGGATGGGACCGGAGGCTTGTGGTGTATTGTAGGGGGGTCGGGTGAATGGCGATGATTCTGCGGGGAGAGTAGGGCCATGAAAATTTTTCGTTGCGGCAAGTCCGGGGCCTGTCCCCCTGCCGCAGATTTCTCTCACCCGCCGATTCCGGGCGGGGTTTTGCTGGTGTTTTTTACCGGGACACTTGTGTTCGCGGGGAGTGTTTTCGCCGCCGGAGTCGCGGCGGCGGAGCCGGATGACGTGGGGTACCGGGTGGAGGTGCTGCAAGAGGGGCTGGAATATCCCTGGAGTTTGGCGCAGCTGCCGGACGGTTCCGTGCTGGTGACGGAAAAGCCCGGGCGCCTGCTGCATCTGGAGGCTGATTTTTCGAGTCGGCGCCCCATTGAAGGCGTGCCGGAAGTGGACCGGGTCGGGCAAGGGGGGCTTCTGGATGTGGTCCTGCACCCGGAATACGGGCAAGCGGGCAACCGCTGGGTCTATCTCAGCTACAGCCGGGTCTGCGCGACGGGATTCACCACGGTGCTGAGCCGCCATCGCTTCGAGGGCGGCCGTCTTGAGGATGGCCGCGTGCTGTTCGAGGCGCGCCCCTGCGGAGGATTGACCTGGCATTTTGGCGGGCGGCTGGCCTTCGATGCCGACGGCGACCTGTTCCTGGCCGTGGGAGACCGGGGCGAGCGCAAGAACGCGCAGGCACTGGACAGCCACTGGGGCAAGCTGATCCGCCTGCATGCGGATGGGCGGATCCCGAAGGACAACCCGTTCACCGGGAATGCCGACGCCCTGCCGGAGGTGTACTCTTACGGCCACCGCAATCCCCAGGGTCTGGCGTGGAACCCCTTCGACGGGGCGCTTTGGTTGCACGAGCACGGGCCGAAAGGCGGGGATGAATTGAACCGAATCCGAGCCGGGGCCAACTACGGCTGGCCCCGGGTGACGCATGGACGCGAATACACCGGCGGAATCATCAGCGAGCAGACGCATGCGCCGGGTATCGAGCCGCCCGTGTGGCACTGGACGCCGTCGATCGCCCCGTCGGGGTTCGCGGTCTACGAGGGGGACGCGTTCGCCGAGTGGCGCGGGCAAATGCTGATCGGCGCGTTGAAGTTCCGCAACGTCACCCGGCTGCGGCTGGGGCCGGGCGGCGGCGTGGATGAGCAGGTCCTGCCGGAGCCCCAGGGCCATCGGATCCGGGACATCCGGGTGCTGGAGGGCGGCTTGGTAGCCTTGTTGACGGACGATGCAAACGGGCAACTGCTGCGATTGGTTCCGGCGGCAAAAACGTCACGCGCTCCTGAAGCACAAGGAATCCTTCTTGCGTTTCCGGGGCACCGGTAGTAGATTTGTGAAGTGCACGACGACGATCCTCCCATGACCGGTCTCCCTCCCGTCCGGCTTGTCCAGTTCAATCCGCTGGTCGGCGACATCGCGGGCAACCGGGCCCGCATCCAGGCGCGGCTGGAAGCCCGGACAGAACCTTCGATCTGGGTTTTTCCGGAGCTGGCGCTGTGCGGCTATCCGCCGGAAGACCTGCTGCTGCGCGACGACTTCATCGAGCAGGCCGCCGCGGCTCTGGACGCATTGGCGGGCCAGGTGGGCGAGCACTGGGTGATCGTGGGCGCGCCGGTGCGCGAAGAGGGCGCCCTGTACAACGCGGCCTGCGTCCTGCACCAGGGCCGGCAGGTGGGTTGCGCGCGCAAGCAGCTCCTGCCGCATTACGACGTGTTTGACGAGCAGCGCTACTTTGTACCGGGGTCCGAGCCTTTCGTCATCGAGGCCGGGCAGCGGCTGGGGGTGTTGATCTGCGAGGATTTATGGCAGCCGGAACCGGCCGCGGGCCTGGTGGCGGCCGGGGCCGAAGTCCTGGTCTGCCTGAACGCGTCTCCGTTCGACCGGCGCAAGGCGTCCCGGCGCTTGGAGGTCGCCCGCGCCCGTGCGCGGGAGACGGGGTGCCCGGTCTGGTACGTCAACCAGGTCGGCGGGCAGGATGAACTGGTTTTTGACGGGGCGAGCTTTGTGCTGGATGCGTCCGGCCAGCGCCGCGCGCAACTGCCTCCATTCGTCGAAGCCGAAATGGAGCTGACGCCCGAAGCTTCGGGCTGGGCCGCCCCCCGGCAGGACCCCGTAGACCGGGATGAGGATGCCACCCTGTACCAGGCGCTGGTCCTCGGGGTGCGCGATTACGTGGACAAGCACCGGGCGCCGGGGGCGCTGGTGGGTCTGTCCGGCGGGATCGATTCGGCCCTGACGCTGGTCATCGCGGCAGACGCCCTGGGGGCCGAACGGCTGGAGGCGGTGCTGATGCCCTCGCGATACACGTCAAAAGCCAGTGTCGAGGATGCCGTACTGTTGTGCGAGCGCCTGGGCGTCCCGTTCCTGGACCTGTCGATCGAGCCGGCGTTCCAGGCCTTGCTTGACACCTTGGGGCCGGAAGCCGGACAGGACGACCTGGTGAGTCAGAACCTGCAGGCGCGTATTCGCGGCCTGTTGCTGATGGCCCGCTCGAACCACAGCGGAAAATTACTGTTGACGACCGGCAACAAGAGCGAAATGGCGGTCGGTTACGCCACCCTGTACGGGGATATGGCGGGGGGATTCGCCCCCCTCAAGGACATCTTCAAGACCCGGGCCTACCAACTAGCCCGCCACCGCAACCGTGACCGGGAAATCATTCCGGAGCGGATCCTGGTGCGGGCGCCCTCCGCGGAGCTGAAGCCGGACCAGAAAGACTCGGATTCACTGCCGGACTACGCCGTGCTGGACGCCGTGCTGCGCCTGTTCATCGAGGAGGACCGCTCGCCCGCGGAGATTGTGGCGCAGGGCTACGACCCCGACCTGGTCCACGACGTGGTCGCCCGGGTGTTGCGCAGCGAGTATAAGCGGCGACAGGCGCCGCCGGGCGTGAAGACGACCGAGCGGGCGTTTGGAAGGGACCGGCGCTACCCGATCACGTCCGGATACAAAGCCTGATCTGGCGGGCTCAGTCTGAGGGCGCCGCTTCCGGCGCGCTGTCTTCGGCCGGCGTCTCGGATGCCCCGGAATGGACCACCGGCTCCGGGGTGTCGCCCGGTCCCCCCGGCAGTGCGTCGTCGTCCGACATGCGGAACAGCCGCTGCAACTGGTACCAGAGGCCCTGGGAATCGATGTCCGAATCCGGGATGTGACCGCTCGGGACCTCGCTGACCACGACTTTGTCCGGTTCGTGTGAGGCGAGAAAATCCTCGGCTTCGCCAAGCTGGAGCACGACGCTCTGGTACTTGCCGCTGAAGTCGGGCGGCGGGAATTCCTCGATGTCGAACCCGACCATGATGGCGGTGCTGTCGGCCGTCTCGCTGATCCATTCACCGGTCTCCGACAGCCAGGTCGGTTCTGTTTCTCCGGCCGCCTTGCGGGCCTCGTAGTCCGGGAAGTTGAGCTCGCGGACGCTCCGCGTATCGTCCGCGAGCCGGTGCATTTCCAGGTGCCGGTATGCCTGTTCCAGGTACCACAGCATGTCATCCATGTTCGGCGCGCCATGATAGCGGCTCAGGGCCCGCTTGCTGCGATTGATGACCGCGACGTAAGCCTTGCGGCGCAGGTAAAAATCTGCCACGTGCAACTCATAGCGCGCCAGCAGGTTGCGCAGGAAGACGGTATGCTGGCGCGCGTCCGTGGCGTATCGCGATTCCGGGTATTGGGTGACGACCAGGGAGAAATTCCTGAAGGCGAGCAGCCACGGGGTCGAATCCTTGTTGTGCCGGATGTAGGGGAGCACGTAGTGCAGCAGGGTCCGGCCGTAATCCAGGTAGCAGACGCCGCGCATGTAATGCGCGTATGCGCTGTGCGTATGCAACGGGTTCTGATCGATGAAGCGGTCGAGCACGACGATGGCCTCGGTGTACTCCTCCTGTCGGTATTGCGAGTACGCCATTTCCAGCAGGCCCTGCTGGGCATACGGGTCAAAGGGATACCCGGACTCCAGATACTGGAAGGTCTCGATGGCCTTGGTGAAATCGCCGCCGCGGCGATAGGAGAGGCCCATCGCGTACAACTGTGCCGCCGATTTGCCTTCGTACTCGGTTTCCGGTGCGTCCGGCAACAGCCCGCAGCCGGTCATCGCCAGTGACGATACCAGGAAAAGGGCAAGGGGTCGGAGGCGCATCGCAAAGGGCCGGGAGGCTCCACGAATTATATAGTGCGGTGATAGGATAGTTTTTTTCGTGGGTCGGGTTAGGCGATTGGACGGGTTGCCCCGGGTTCGGGAAGTGCCGGAAGATCTGGCAGGGAAGCGTCTGGATGTTGCATTGGCACAGATGTTCGAGACATTTTCCCGCCGACAGATCCAGGACTGGATCCGGGCCGGGCGCGTACTGATCGAAGGCGAAACCGCCCGCCCCCGGGACCCGGTGCAGGGGGGCGAACAGGTCGAGCTCTGGCCGCAGCCTGCGGCCGCCTCGCCGTGCGAGCCGCAGGATTTGCCCTTGGCGGTCGTGTATGCCGACGAAGACCTGATCGTCTTGAACAAGGCGGCCGGGCAAGTCATGCATCCGGCGCCCGGGCACCCGGACGGGACGATCCAGAACGCGCTTCTGCACCACTTTCCGGCGACGGCCCGGGTGCCGCGGGCCGGGATCGTGCATCGGCTGGACCGGGACACGACCGGACTGGTGGCCGTCGCGCATAACCCGGAATCTTGTACGGCGCTGACCCGGCAGCTGCAGGCGCGTGACATCCGCCGCCGCTACCAGGCCCTGGTCCAGGGCGACCTGGTCGCCGGTGGAACGGTGGACGAGCCGATCGGCCGGCATCCGCGCCACCGCCAGCGCATGTGCGTACGCGCGGGGGGCCGGGCCGCGACGACGCATTACCGGGTGCGCCGAAGATTCAGCGGCCTGACCCTTCTGGATGTCGAGCTTGAGACCGGGCGCACGCATCAGATCCGGGTGCACCTGGCGCACCTGGGGCACCCGGTGGTCGGGGACCCGGTCTACGGCGGGCGTGCGCGGAGCCCGGCCGGGGTCCCGACGGCGGTGCGCGAGGCGATCCGCGGCTTCGAGCGGCAGGCCTTGCATGCGTGCCGCCTCCAGCTTCGGCATCCGGCCCGCGGCACTCGACTCGATTGGCAGGCGGACCTGCCGGAGGATTTCCAGGAACTGTTGGCGGAACTGGGGAAAGACGGTGACTGAGCCGCGGTTCCTCTACCCGGACTGGCCCGCCCCCGGCAACGTGCGGGCGGCCGCAAGCACCCGCGCGGGCGGCGTCAGCCGAGGGGCCTATGCCGGGTTGAACCTGGCCGCGCACGTGGGGGATCAACCGGGCGATGTTGCCGAGAACCGAAAAATCCTGGCGCAGGCCCTGCGGCTGCCCGGCGAGCCCTATTGGCTGGACCAGCGGCACGGTGCCGGGGTTCGGGAGGCGCGGATCCGGCCCGGGCCGGTCTCGGCGGATGCCAGCCACACGGCCTCTGCGGGGCCGGTGTGCGTCGTGCAGACCGCGGATTGCCTGCCGGTCCTGCTGTGTTCCCGCAACGGGGATTGGGTGGCGGCGGCGCATGCCGGCTGGAGGGGTATTGCGGCGAATGTCCTGGGTGCCGCGATCCGGGCCTACCCCGGATTGCCGGCGGACCTGATGGCTTGGCTGGGCCCGGCCATCAGCGCGGCCTGCTACGAAGTGGACACGCCGGTGCGGGACGCTTTGGGCGAAGAACTCGCCGCGGTCGCATGGCGTCCATCCGGCCGAGCCGGGCACGGCTCGCTGGACCTGGTTGCGGCGGCCGCATGGCAGCTGGGGCAAGCCGGGGTGGCGGACTGCTTCGGCGGGCGCTGGTGTACGTTTCAGGACGAACGGCGTTTTTATTCGCACCGCCGGGACCGGACCACCGGCCGCATGGCCACCCTGATCTGGTTGGAAGGGCACTGATTCCCCGCCCGCCACCGGACCGGGGGGAAAACCCAGGGAAAAGTGGCCGATTCGCCCCGGTCTGGCTGGGAAATGCATTTATAACCAATTGATTTAAAAGGATTAAAAATGGTCTAAAAAAACCGACCATTTATTGTTTACTTTGCCGGGTTTTTGGGGTAGAACGAATACTTCGCCATGCTTCTGAGGAGAACCCCATGGAAACTCGAAAAACATCCGGCGCCCGCTTATGGGTATGGCTGCTGGGCGGGCTGTTCCTGCTGTTGAGCGCAGCCTCAATCATCTACGGCGTGGCGCGAAGCTCCAATGGGGCCTTCACGTTTTCCGCCCCGGACGATCCGCCGCCGCCGCAAGGGTGGGTCCCCGCGGTGAATGCCGCCCCTGAAATCGATGTGGCGCAGTTGTCGGAATCCCTGGCGCAGGCCTTGGACCGCCATCTTGAACAGCGGCTGCTCGGCCTGCTTGAGGAACTGAAGGACGATCGGCTCATGCAGGCGCGGTTGATCGAGGAAAGGCAGGACGGATTGGCCGGCCAGATCGAAGCGCAGTCCTCGAAGCTGGCAGACCTCGGCCACCGGCTGGATTCGGTTGGGCAGGGGCTTGGCCGCTTGCTGGACAACCTCGAAGCTGAAACGCGTCAGACCCCCAGGGGGCCGGCGTTTGTGTTTCGCGGCATTGAGATCTGGCACGGCGAGGTCTATGCGCTGCTTGAGCATGAGGGGAGAATCGTGCCGGTGCGAGAGGGAGAATCGCGGCTGGGCTGGAGAATTCATGCGATTGATCGCGACGGGCGGGCGCTGCATGTGGGCGACGGCATGCAGGAACACGTCCTGGAGGTGCAGTGAGATGAACGGCAGATGGAATTGGAGGACCGCGTGGCTGGTGGTGCCCGCGGTTTTGGCCGGAGCCATTGCCTCCCGGGTCTATGACGTCCATGCGGCACGGGAGGAATCCAGCCGATGGCAGGAGACCGCGATGCACGCGCCCCGCTGGCTGGAATTGAGCGAGGAGGAATGGCGGCAGTATCAGACGTGGCGCAGCCTGGTCGGCAAGCCGCTGGCTGAAATGACCCCGTACGAAGTTCTGGGTATTTACACCGACGACCCGGAGCAACGGCGACGGTTTGCGCGGGAAAACGCCCGCTTCATGCTCGACTTCTATCGGCGGACGATGGAGTTCGAAACACTTTATCGTGAGGAATTAACACGGTTTTCAGACAAAAAGGCCCGATAACTTTACATAATTAAAAAAGCTTTACATTTCCCAATTCTTTACAAGAATATATCTTGATTATCAATATCTTAAATCGCAAAAAAATGGTCTAAAAAAACCGACCATTTTTCCTTGATTTTTGGAAAAAGTTGTTAGAGACTTTCGGGGGTGGCATCCCAAGGGACGGGGAGCCGCAGGGTCGTCTAGCTTTATGGCGACCCGCTCTTGCCCAGGAGGTTGGAATGAAACATGCTGAATGGTTGATGGGTCCGATAGCCGCCCTGCTGGTGACGGGGTGCGGGGTGCTGCATCACGCGGTCCCGGTTTCGCAATCTCGGGAATCGAGCGGCGTCCCGCGTTCGAGGCTGGTCGATCATTCGGCATTTTCGCTGCCGGCCGCCAATTACCTGGTTCGCCCGGATACCGGTGAGCGACAGGTGCTTGGGCAGTTGCTGCACGAACTGCAACTGGTCCGGCACTTGATTGACGACGCTTACGCCCGCCGCGACGAGCGGGCCCGGGTCCGGGTGGACTACGCGCGCCTGGCCGATGAATTCGACCGCATTGTCACCGGCTTGCGGCGCACCCTGACGGTCACCGAGACGGCCCCGCGCGACCGTCTCGACATCACCGGAGACTACCAGCTTTATGAGTGATTCCATGCTGGGCCAGTTCGAGATCACTTCCGGCATTTCAGGCGAAGTGCTGGCGGAAGTGACGGCTGCGGCCTGCCTGCTGGCCGTGACCCTCTGGGTGTCCTGGGTCGCCCTCTCCAGCCTGCGGCAACTGCGCGACGAAACCCTCGCGGTCGGAGACGTCGCGTCCCGGATCCTTTGGGCCGGTCTGGTGTTCTGCATGGTGGTCGCCCTCATCGCTTTTGTGGAGTGAGTTCATGAAAAAAATTGCCTTCTTTCTGGCCTGCGTCCTGGCGGTCTGCCCGCATTTGGCCCTGGCCGTCAACACGCTGGACCTGCCGGTTTTCGATGGCGTCGCCGCTGATGCGTCCGATCCTTTCTCATTCATCAAGTCCGTCGCCATCACGGGCATGGCCCTGGTGTTCGGTCTGCTGGTCGTCGGGGCCTTTCTCGGCTACGGCGGCGGCCTGATCGCAAAACTCAACCAGGCCCGCGTCAGGGGAGACTGGGGCAGCCTCGGGATCTATCTGGGCACCGGCCTGCTGGTGGTGATCATCATCGCCCTGATGGGCTACATGGGCGGGCAGATCCTGTCCGACTTCGAATGACGCGGCCGGCTGCGCCCCTGGGGTCCGAGCCGCCCATGTTCCGGGGGCTCAGCGGCACCGAACTGACCGCGGCGATTGGGCTGTCGGTAGTTCCGGGCACAGCGGTGGCAGGCCTGCTCTGCCTGTGGGCCGGCTCCCTGCTTTGGGCCCTTCCGGTATTGGTGCTGAATGCGTTCGGCACGGTGTTGTTCGCCGGCACGGTGCTGCGGCACCTCAAGCGGAATCGTCCGTCCAACTGGTACCTGCAACGCCTGGCCCGCCATTTCGGGCGACACGCGGACATCATCTGGCGGGACGGGCCATGGAGGATAGAACGGTGACGCCCCGCGGCTTCCGGGACGAGGAACTGAACCGCCGCCGGCATGTCCGGGCCCTGCAGGTCGGGCTCGTGTTCCTGGTCCTGTCCCAACTGGTGGCCTATGCCGGGTGGTGGCATGCGTCCGGAACGCAACGGTTGAGCCTGCCGCCCCAGCTGCGTTACGGCGCCACTCTCCAGAGTGGGGAAATCCAGCCGTGGGAGGTGTACGTCTTTGCCGGATACATCCACCAGCAAATCAACAATTGGACCGATAACGGCGCTCGGGACAACCTGAAGAACATCCAGCGCCTGTCCGCGTTCCTCAGCCCGGACTACCGCTACTGGCTGACCCGGGAACACCAGCGCCACGAAACCCAGTTCCGAAACCGGCAGCGAAGCGTCAGCCCGGTCCCCGGCAGCTACGGCAACGCCTCCGTGCGTCCGCTGGGCAAGGACGCCTGGCAGGTCGTCCTGGATATTCGCTTGAGGGACTACCTGGAAAGCCGGCTCTACAAGGACATCGATGTCCGTTATTTCCTGGAAGTCGCGTGGCTGGATGTCGATCCCGAAACCAATGAGTGGGGCCTGGTCCTCAACCGGCAGTCCCGCCCTCCCGAGCGTTTGCGCTCCCACCTGTCGAGCCCCGAATGACCCGGTTCCTCGCACTGTCGCTGTGCCTGGCGTCGCTGCCGGCTTCGGGGGCGTCTTCCCGGGTCTACGTTGGCGACCCGCTTCCGGTGCTGCTGCCGGTCGGGCAGGAACGGCGTATTGAGATTGAGGGGGCGCGGGAGATCCGGGTCGGGCTGTCCGAATCTCTGAGGCAGCACCTGGCCGTCGAAAGTGCCGGCCCCCATGTGTGGCTGACCGCCCGGGGCCCCCTGGTCCCGCAACGTGTGTACCTTGAGACGGAAACCGAATTGCTGGTGCTGGTGGTTCGCACCGACCCCCAGGCCTCGCCGGAACCGTTGCGCATCGCAGTGAATCTTGGGCATCCCCGGGATGCACCGTCGCCGTCGCCGCAAAAACCACCGGGTTACGTGGCCCTGATGCGCCACGCCATCCAGGCGCTGTACGCCCCTGACCACCGCGAGGCGCCGGTTCGCGGGATCCGGCAGGCCCCGGTTGATGAACAGCCCGTGTTCCTGTTTCGCTGCCGGGACCGCTACCCCTCCGCATGCGGGGACGCGGTCGAGTCCCTCCCGCATGCCGCCTGGGAGGCCCAGCCCTATTACGTGACGGCGGTCACGGTCCGGAATCTCTTGCCCGAACCGCTGGCGCTTGACCCTCGCGATATCCGCGGCCGGTTCGTGGCGTCCACCATCGTGCATCCCACCCTCGAAGCGGGCGGAGGCGTTCGGGACACCACCACGGTCGTATTGATCTCCCGGGTTCCGTTCAGGCAGGCCCAATGAATATCGGTCGCCCGCTCCTCGCGTTGCTGGCAGGCGTGGCCTTGCTCCTGCTGTTGTCCGTGGCATTCCTGTCCACCTCTCCGCCCCCGGTCGAGTCAGATCTCCCGACCCCCGCCAGCCGGGAGCTGGATGAGGCCGCCGAGGAAGTCCGCGCCGTGGCCAGCGGCATGCACCGCCTGGATCAGAAGATATCGGATCAGGCGGCAGAGATTCGCGAACTCGGCGAATCGTTTGCCCAGATGCGCCATCGCGTCGAACAATTGGCGCAGCACCAGCGGCGGCAGGAGGCGGTCCCGGCGGCGCGGCCGTCCCGCGTTCCTCCCGGGGGAGCCGCGCGGGAGGGCGGGGCTTTCGACATGGAGACCCTGACGCAGGACCTCCCGAGCGGCCCGGCGGATGATTTCGAGGCTGCCCCGCCCACCCGGGCGCTGGCCTGGGTGGAGCCGGTCGGCGGGAGCGGGGTGCTCCACCGGGGCCTGGAAGCGGTGTCCGCCGACCTGGCCGCCGGTGCCGGGGTGGACCCGGTCCCCCGTTTCTATATCCCGCCGGCCATTCTCTCCGGGCTGTCCCTGACGGCCCTGGTCGGGCGCATTCCGCGCGGAGGGGCGGTGCAGGACCCGTGGCCGTTCGTGGCCGTCAGCCGGGCCGACAACCTGACGGCGAACGCCATGCGTCTGCCCGGATTGCGCGGCATCCTGTGGCGCGGGGTCGTGCGCGGGGATGCAGTGCTGTCGTGTGCGAGTGCGTCGGTCCGCAGCCTGGTGTACGTGTTCGACGACGGGACTTTCCACGTGGCAAAGGCGCCGGAGCAGGAAGGGTTCGGCTACTTGGCCGACAAGTTCGGCAACCCCTGCCTGCAGGGGGAGATCCATACCACGGCCCCCGACAGCATGGGAACGCATCTGCTGGCCAGCGTCCTGGCGGGCCTGGGGGGCGCTTTCGCCGAGTCGCAGGTGCGGCGCCGCACCGCCGCGGGGACCGAGACGGCCGAGGTCGAGGGCGATGCGTTCAGCTACCTGCTCGGCGAGACGGTCCAGGGTGCGGCCTCGACCTACGGAGACTACCTGCTGCGGTTCGCCAACGACACCTGGGATGCGGTCGTGGTGCCAGCCGGCCGCGAAGTGGACATCCATGTCACGGACGCCATCCCCATCATTCATTCTCCCGATCGGAAGATCTATGAACACCCGGTTTCTCTTTCAAGCGTGGCTTTGGGCGGCTTGGATTAGTGCCTGCGCCGCTCCGGCCGAGCTTCCGGATTCCGGCGGCACGGTGCGCGAATGGTACCGGCAAGCCATGCACACCGAAGCGCCGACGCCCCAGGCCCGCCCGCTGCCGGCCGGCCCGGTGGGCCGCGACCCTTATACGGCCGAGGTGGACCGCCAGCTGCGCCGCGACTTCAGGACCCAGGCCAACCCGAGGCTGGTCCTTTACGTCTACCCGCACCTTACGGCCGACGGGACGCCCGTCCCCGGCTACGCCACCTGGTTCCGCGTGTTCGAGCGTAGTTCCGTACTGGAAGTGGTGCGCTGATTTTCCTGAAACACGACGGAGGCCGGACATGAACACCCCCCACTTTCCTGGCTCGAAGAATGGCAGGCCCGCCGCCGGAGCTTGCCGGGCGGGGAGGGCGCCGTGCTGAGCCTCCGCGTCTGCCACCTGCTGGCGCTCGGGCTGTGCCTGGTCCTGATCACGAAGTACATGCAGTTCATGCGGGCATCGGTGTGCAGCCTCGATCGCCTGCTGACGCGCCGCTTCTTCGATGTGGACGGCCTGACGTCCGAAATCCGCGCCCGGGTGGAAGGCCCGGGCTATCTGGGCCGTGCCCTGTACTTGTGGCTTTGCCACCGGCTGCGCCGGGCCGCCGGCTTGGATTCCGGAGTCGACTGATGCGCCCTTGGGTCCTGATTTGCGCGCTGGGGTGCGGCCTCCCCCCCGCCCTGGCGGAGACCTTCACCACCGCAGACGTGGCCCGGCGCTCCCTCCAGTCCGATTGCCTGGACTGGAAAATCGTCGGGGTGTGCCTGTGGCTGCATTGCAAGTACGGGCGCTGCCGGGTCAACACGACGCCGCGGGTGCGCCATTACCTGCCGGACCTGGTGTTCACGGCGTACGATCACACCGGTTCTCCCCCCTGGACGGAATTGCGCGCCCTGTTGCCGAGGGGGGCCGGCGTGGGGCAGCTCCTGCGGGGCGGGTCGTTCCCGTCGACGGAGACCGCGGACGGCCATGCCCTGCGTTTCAAGGAAGTCGATGCAATCGGGCACCCGTTTCCGCTGCGGCGGCAGGCCTTCGGCGTGGCCTACCTGTGCCGCTCGCAGGCCAAGCCGATGTTTCCGTACTTCGTCTCCGCGCTGGACCACGCAGAGTGGCGGGGCGGGTTGGAATCCACCCGCCCGGAAAGCTTGACGCCCGGCCTGCGCGAGATTGGCGACTGGCCCCGAAATTCATGGGGGTCGGTCTTTCCGCGCACCGGCTTCGTGCTGCAGGCCGAGGACGCCAAGGCGGCGGCAGTCGCCACGCAGCGGGCCGCCGACATCGTGACCCAGCCGAACCAGCCCCGGGTCTACGTGCCGTTCGGCTATGACGGCCCCCGGCGGGTGGTCCACGGCAACCCCGAGGCCTCGAACCGCGAGTCCTGTGAGCGATCGGGAGGGGCGTGGGCTGCCGGGTCGCCCGCTGTGCCGACCGGCCCGGCGCAACCCGGACGTTGCCGCCGGCAGGCGCAATGGGCCTGGCTGCCTCCGATCAACGAACGCAATGCTCGCTGGCAGATGATCAGTCCTGCCATCCAGTCGCATTGCGAAACCTTCGGATCTCCCCACAACTGGTCGGTCGACAAGACCAGTGAAGACGGGAGCTACGCCTGGAACCTGTGGCGCCCCTACGAATGTTGCGCCCCGGGGAAAGGGAAATTCATTGGCCACAAAAATTTCTGAGGAGGAACCATCGTGGGCAAAAACAAAAAGAAAAAAAACAAGGATAAAAAAAACAAAAACGAAATCAGGTTGGAATGCATCATGGAGCAACCGGTTGCCAAGCGGCTGTACATCTCGATGCTTCCGCTCGACAACTTGTTGAACGAGATGCGGGTGGAGATCGACGTGGGAGAACGCGACGTGGAGGATGCCTACTATGTCCGGATCCAGGCCTTGCGGGAGGGCCTGGCCCAGACCCTGATAGACGTGTTGCAGGACTGCAATGTCTGACCGCAGACGTGCGGCGTTCGACCGCTGGCTCGTCGGGCTTCGCCCGGCGTTGCCAGCGGACCCGGCGCATGCGCCGGGCCCGGAGGCCCGCTGCTGGAGCGGGAAAGGCTGCCGCCCGCTGACCCGGGCACAGTTCGAGCGGCCGATTGCGGGCCGCCGGTCGGGGGCGCAGGAGATTCGGGCGTCGCCCTCCTTTGCGGACCTGCTGTTCCCGAAGGCCGAACTCGGATCGGGGGGGATCCTGATGAAGGACCTCTGCAGCGTCGGGCGGGTGTTCGATGTGGCACCCGCGCAGACCGAGGGCAAGCCGGAGCGGGTCATTGCGGACCTGCACCAGCGCCTGATGCCGCTACTGCGCGATGTGTTCCCGCAGAACCCGGGCCGGCCCTGGATTGCGCAGTTCTTCGTGTATGACCGCCACCACCTGGGCGAAGACCTCCAGGCGCTGGACGACTACCTGAGCCCGGGCGCCCGCGATTCGGCCTACTCGAAGCATTGGATGGAAGTCTTGCGCGAGCATTACGGGGATGCCTGCGAAGAGGACGGTTTTTTCTTTGATCCGGCCAGCCAGATGCCGTGGAAAGGAAAGGCCCGCAGCATCCGGTTATGTGTCTGGCGCATCGAAGAGGCGGGGAGCATCCCGGATGGGCAGCACCTGGACGACCTGTGCGAACGTTTGATCCATTCGCTGGCGCAGGTGGGCATTCGCCTGACGCCCTTGGGCGGCGACGACCTCTGCCATTGGCTGGGCGACTGGTTCGGCCCGGCCCGGGGCCCCTCGGAGGTCCCGGGCGCGCCGTTGGTGGCCACCCCGCTCGCCCTGCTCAAAGGGACGGCGCTGGGGGATCTGGCGCATCGGGCCCTGCGTCATGGCGCGCCGTGGTCGTCGGCCCAGGACGGCTGCTGGCACTTCCATGGCCGGCCGCACCGCTTCCTGACCGTCAATGCGATTTTGGGGGAACCCCGGGTCGGGCACCTGACTGCGGAGCGGATGATTGGCGACCGTCAGCAGACCTTGTGGGACCAGATGCCGGAGGATACGGCCTGGATGATGGCCGTGGTGTTTGCCGCGCAGGACGAAATCCTGGAGCATGTCGCGCGGGTCAAGCGCAACGCGGTCGGCAGCGACCCGCAGGCGATGGCGATCCGGACCCTGGCGGAGGAGGCCGTGCGCCAGGTGTCCGACGGCAACCCGATTCTGCCGGTGTTCAGCGGGGTGTTCGTCTCGGCCCCGGACGCCGCCGCCTTGGAGCAACGGGTGCGCGAACTGTCTGCCGCCATGATGGCCCATGGCATCGCGCTGATTCCTCCCCGGGACGATCCGTTGGCACAGGATTCCTACGTCCGTGCGTTGCCGTTCAACTTCGACCCGGCCCAGGACCGGCGCGTCTATGTGCGCCGTTCCCGCCTGTGGTTCATGGACCACATGGTGCGATGCCTTCCGGTGTATGGGCGCACGACCGGGACGCGGCACCCGGGCCTGCTGGCCTGGAACCGGGGTGCGGAACCGCTGTCGTTTGACCCGCTGAACCCGGTGGACCGGGCCAAGAATGCGCACCTGTTCGTGTTCGGGCCGACCGGCTCCGGGAAAACCGCCTTTCTCGTCAATACACTGCTGCATACGGTTGCAGTGCACCGCCCCCGGTTGTACCTGATCACGGCGTTGCCGACCTTTGGCCTGCTCGCGCAACACTTCCAGGCGAAAGGCCTGTCGGTCAATCACGTCAACGGAGACCGGACGTCCATCCCGCCGTTCGCCGATGCCCGGTTGCTGCTGGAGGCCGGGCAGGCCCCCGGCTCTGAGGATCTCGATCCCGAAGCCGTGCGCGACCTTCTGGGAGAGATGGAAATACAGGCGAGGCTGATGATCACGGGCGGAGACCCGAAGGAGGAGCAGCGCCTGGTGCGCGAGGACCTGAACCTGATCCGGAAGTCCTTGCTGGCGGTCGCCCAGGCCGCCCTGGACCACCCGGACGAGCCGGTGCTGACCGAAGACCTGTCGGCCCTGATGCACCAGGCGGCCGAATCCGGTTGCCTGCGGGACGACCGATTGAGCGAGGAGCAGCGGCGCAGCCTGAGCCGGATGGCCAACGCCATCGAACTGTTCTGCACGGGCCGGGCCGGACAGATCTTCAATCGCCCGGGCGAGACCTGGGCCGAGTCCGATGTGACGGTGGTGGAGTTGGGTGCTTTGGCGCATCGCCGCAACGAGGCCTGGCTGGCCGTGGCCATGAGTGGGCTGTTGTCGCGCATCAACGACCAGGTGCAGGCCCAGCAGTATTCGGCCCGGCAGACGGTGGTGGTGCTGGACGAGGCGCACCTGTTCCTGAAAAATCCCTTGATCTCGCCCTACATCCTGTCGATTTCCGCGATGTGGCGCACCTACGGCGCCTGGCTGTGGATCGCCACCCAGAGCCTGCGGCAGGTCCCGGAAACCGCACGCGAGTTGCTGAACCAGCCGGAATGGTGGGTCTGCATGGCCATGGAGCGGGACGAGGTGGACATGATCGGCCGCTTCCGCCGGCTCGACGACGAGCAGAAGGCGATGATCCTCTCCACCCGGAAGGAGCCCGGAAAATATACCGAAGGCGTGGTGCTTTCCAGCAAGCTGGTCGCGCCCTTCCGCAATGTCGTGCCCGCCCTGTCGCTGGCCCTGAGCCAGACGGAAAAGAACGAGAAAGCGCACCGGGCGAGCCTCATGCGGGAGCACGGCTGCTCGGAACTGGAGGCGGTGTACCGGGTCAGC
Source organism: uncultured candidatus Poriferisulfidus sp. (assembly GCA_965214545.1). Classification (GTDB taxonomy): domain Bacteria; phylum Pseudomonadota; class Gammaproteobacteria; order Poriferisulfidales; family Poriferisulfidaceae; genus Poriferisulfidus. The sequence goes on from OZ243950.1 coordinate 1,550,028, forward strand.
GAGTCGATTCGGAATCAGCGCCGGGGGCGGGGGCCGTGACCGGCTGGGTCCGCGCCGGTGCCTGGTGCCTGGTGCTGTCGGTCGTGCCGGCGGTGTCCGGGGCGCAGATTACGCTGCCAAGCAGCGAGGAGCTGGGCCTGTACTACACGCTGGGAGGCTCGCGCGCGGTCCCGACGCCCCCGGGCGAGACCTTGCGCATCAAGTTGCTCCCGGATATCCAGGCCGGGGCCACGTACAGCTGCGGGACCTTCGATTTCCGTTTTCAGGTCCAGGACATCCTGAAGCGGCTGGAAGATCAGCTGACCACCCTGAAGTCGCTTCCGGAGCAGATTCTGCTGGCGCTGCCGGGCGGCCTGTTCTGCCGGGCGTTCCCGGGGGCCTGCCAGTTGATGCAGTACTACACCATCCGGGCGGGCGAAGCCTATAAGCTGGCGCTGGGTTCCTGCCAGGAAATGGAGAAAAACATCGCCGACCGGGGGCCCGCCGGCGCCTGGACGAAGATCGCCAAATCACTGGAGTGGGGGCATCAGGCGCACGAGGAAAGCAATGTGCTGGAGGCACAGGAAGAAGCGGAAAGCGCGCCCGAGAAGGGACTGGCCTGGGTGGGAGGCCGACGCGCGGGCGGCATCGGGCAGGACCTGATCCGCCCGGTCTACGACAGCGCCCGCGCCGGATGGTGCCTGCTCAACGGTGAGCCGGCCGTGTGCCGGGGGACCGGCCGCGACACCGAAATCGCCACCTTGTTCGAAACCCCGGAGGCGGCGGCGAATTGGTTGGTGGACATCGTCGGAGAGCAAGCCATCAGCCTGGTGGACGGCACGCCGAGCCCGACCGTTCCCGGCCACGGCCTCTTGCCCTTGATCGAACCCGAGCGGCAGCGCATCGAAGCGGTGTTGAAGCGGTTGGTCCGGATGGACCCGGTGACATTGCCGGAAGACGACCTGGTCGGCATCTCCAGCCGGAACCTCGTGGTGCGGCGCGAAGTAATCGACGGCTTGCAGTCCCGCCCGGACGCAGACTGGCGCGTCCGGCGTTTGGCTTCGGAACTGGCGACCGCGCGGATCGTGGAAAAGACATTCCTGGCCCGGGCGGCGCTGATGGCCGGGCGCCAGGAGCCCAATGTCGCCGCACTGGCTCCGGCCCGGGGGGCCCTGAACACGGCATTCGAGCGGGTCAACCGCGAGGTGGATTTCGTGCTGAACGAAGTTCGGGCTTCGCATCGCCTGGCGTCCGAAACGATCCGCACCTTCATCGAGTACGAGATGCTCGGAGACGCCCTCAAGCCGGTCCGGCTGACCCCGCCCGAGGATACCGATTCGCGGCTGATCGACGGCGGGTTTCCGCTGCCCAAGGAGCCCGCGCCATGACCGGTTCCCGGCCGCGCCGAATCCTCGCAGTGCTGTTGGTCTTTCTCCTGTCGGGCCTTGCGCTGGTTTTGGCCGTGCGGCAGTGGGCGGCGTTGACGCCCGAGCAGCTGGATCGCACGGCCGCGCACGTGATGCAGTGGCGGGAAGTTCTGGACCGCCATGGCCTCTGGCTCCACCTCGGCCTGCACGGCGCCACCTACCTGTACCTGGTCCTGTGCTGGCCGCGACTGGTGGCTTGGCTCAACCGGAAACGGGCCGAGCGCGGGCACGTGCCGCTGTCCCCGCCGGAGCAGCGCCGGCTGGTGGTCGCCGTCGTCGCCGTGTGCGTGGCTTACGAGGGCCTGCTGCTGTTGCGGCATCTGGGTTGACGGGCATGTACGCGACGATTCCGACATTCAGTTACATCGAGGTCTACCTGACCATGTTCGGGTGGAGCATGTACGAATTGCTGTTCGAGCTGGCGGACGACCTGAACCTGTTGCTGATCCCGTTTCTGGTCATCATTGTCCGCAATTTCATCATTCCGCTGAGCACCGAGAATATTTTCCCCAACAGCGGGGGGTCCGTCAGCCAGATGCGGGTCGACCTTCCGGTCGCATTGGTGGTCTTCGTCTTCATGGTGGTGCCTTACGTCAAGGTTGAACCGAATTCCATCGAATACACGCCGGTGTGCCAGCTCGGAGAGGCCACCCATACCTACGGGGACACCGAGACCACGTACGACACCACCCAATTGTCGCGTTTCCACGAACAACACCCCAGGATTCCGATGTTCTGGGCCGTCGTGCTGTCGATCAGCGGCGGCATCACTCAGGCCGTGCTGCAGCACCTGCCGTGCTTCCAGGACTACTCCGGCCTCGCGTTCCGCACCCGCCATGCCTTCATCAAGGATCCGGGGATCCGTCAGGAATTCGACCATTTCGCCAGCCAATGCTTCGTGCCGGCCTGGCGGAAATACGAAATTTTCCAGCCTGCGGAAGAAACCGTCGCGCGCAAGGATGCCGAATACCCGGGGAATCGCTATTTCCTGTCGGAGCCCGGCTATTACGCGTTGTGTGGCACGGTCACGGACCAAGGCCCCTGTTCATTCGACCCCTACCCCCGGCCCCGGACCGAGGTCAAACGCTGGCGAGGGGATCGCCAGTTGCCCGCCTGCCGGGATTGGTGGCTCGGAAACGGCCAGAACGAAGGTTTGATGAAACGGCTGGTGCAGTTTATCCCGGACATGGAGTTTATTGCGGAGTTCACGAAAGACGCCTACAGCCGGGAGTTCATTGAAGAGCAAATGGTCCGCAACACCATTCTCAACGGCCCGCGCCGCTACGGCATCGGCGGGCCGGACAATGAGATATTGGCAGGTCTGGCGGCATTCGCGGCGGGCTCCGGAATTGCCAGTGGCCTCGCCGCCTGGGCGGCCAGCGGAAGTTTGGCGGCGTTCACCCTGTCCACCGCGGTCGGCGCGACCGCCTTCGTGGGGTCGGAGGCCCTGGGCCTGTACGCCCGGCTACACATCATGCGGCGCATCGCACCGATGGCGCAAAGCCTGATCCTGATGGTGCTGTACATGTTGCTGGGGGCGTACCTGTTCCTGACGTTCTACAGTTTGACGGCGGCCCTGCGGATCATGATTATGGTCGTGGCGGTCCGATTGTTCTCCATGATGTTCGGGATCTCCAATTTCCTTGACGATGCGCTGATTGACGCGATGTATCCCGGCATGAAACTCGGGGATGCCGGGCGCTGGGAGGTGGACCGGATCGCGTTGGGCTACGGCACGATGGCGCTGCACATGTTATTGCCCCTGGGGATGTTATGGGTGGTGTATGCGGCGGGCAATGCCGCCTTGCGCGGGCTGGATGCGCTGGGGCCCTCTGCAGATCCGACGGGAATCGGAAACGCCGGGCGGGTCAGCACCTTGGGAATGGCGCGGAACATGAAACGCTGACAGGTGTTTGCAGGATGGCGCATCCGAAATTGACAACCTGGTACGCCTCGGGCCACCCAAGGCAGCACTGGCTACGGGCGCCCAAGCCAAGGGAACGAGTACGACGAAGAATAGAGTCCCCGACCAATTGTTTTAGCGGCTCGTTTGTTCGCATAAGCCGACCGCCACACTCCTGCTTTTCGTAGGCTTTCGTGGAAAGCTAGATCCATCTGGCCCAATGTCGCGGAGACGCACACACGCTGTGCCGCGCTTGACAGCGTATAGGCCACTGACCTATAGTGTCAGGGATACGGAGTTTGAATGGGACGATGTCAAGAACAACACCTGTTTCGAGGGCCGCGGCTTCGACTTCGCCTATGCCGTCCGCGCATTTTTCGATCCACAGCGGATCGTTGTCCAAGACAGGCGGCGAGACTATGGCGAGGACCGATACCGGCTTCTCGGCATGATCGATGGGCGGGTCTATGTCGTCGTCTACACAGTGCGGAGTTCGGCCGTCCGCATTATTTCAGCACGCAAGGCCAACCTGAAGGAGGTCGCAGACTATGAGCACAACGCGCGTCCGGATTGATCCCGGCGATCCGTCCACCTTCCCCGAGGGGCGAATCAACTCCGCGGTCGTGGACGCGACCACGGAAGCGGAAATCACCCTGCAGGAGCAGGAAGACGAGGCCGGGGCATTGCAGGATATGGCACGGTATACGCGCCGGATCCGGCGGCGACTGGGTCTCAGCCAGACAGAACTGGCGCGACGTATCGATGTGTCGCACGAGACAATCCGCAACTGGGAACAGGGAAAGCGCGGCCCGACCGGCGCGGCGCGCGCCCTGCTGCGGATCCTGGACAAGGCGCCGGAGACAGCACTCCGCGTATTGACCTAAAGTGATGCCTCTACGCCTTTGCTTTTCTCCTCGGTGCGTTCTCCTTGATGATCTTCCCAAATCGTCATACTATTAGCCACCGCAATGGACGAAAAGCCATAGCGGGCAATGGGATTAATCCGTGAAACAGTTCCTGACCCCGTTAATCTGGCACCGGCCCCGTGATTGAGCTGTTCCAGAAACTGGACCTGCAGGAGTCTTGGGCACATCTGGCGGCTTGGTTCCACACCCATGTGCTGATATCCGACAACCTGGTCCAGGTCGGGTTGATTGTGCTGGCGCTGCTCGCGGGCTTGGTGCTCGGCAGGCCTTTGCGCCGACTGGTTGCGGACTTGTCGGAACGCGGGTCCGGGCGCACGGGCATTCAGGCTCTTGGCTCCCGTCTCGTCACCCTGCCCACCCCGATTCTTGTACTGGCGTGTCTCGGGATTGCGATCGGGGTCGGAGCCCAGACCGGCCTGTTCGACCAAGACCTGATACGAACGGCAGCAATCGTGGTCGGCGCCTGGGTCGCCATCTCCTGGGTTACGCGGCTCATCAGGAACGGCATCCTGGCCCGGCTGGTCTTTTGGATTGCATGGATTTTCACGGCACTGATCGCGTTCGATCTTTTCGACGCCACGGTAACGCTACTCGACAGCGTGGCCATGGATGTTGGAGACGCTCGAATTTCGGTGCTCACCGTGGTGAATGGAGTCTTGGTCCTTGGCTTCCTGCTATGGGCGACGATGCTGCTGTCGAACCTATTCGAGCGAAGTCTGGCGCAGGCAGCCGGCCTGAGCCCTTCGGGCCGGGTTTTGGCGGCCAAGATCATCAAGATCTTGCTCATCACGCTCGCGTTCTTCATTGTGATCAGCAATTTAGGGATCGACCTGACCGCGCTTGCGGTATTCGGCGGGGCGCTCGGCATCGGTATCGGGTTTGGCTTGCAGACGGTCATGTCCAACCTGGTCAGCGGCCTGCTCTTGCTGATAGACAAGTCCATCAAGCCGGGCGATGTCATCACGGTGGGCGGCACCTACGGCTGGGTGGAATTCCTGGGTGCACGGTATACAGCGATTCGAACCCGAAGCGGGATCGAGCATCTCATTCCGAACGAAGACCTGATCGCCCAACCGGTGGAGAACTGGTCGCATAGCGACAAGGTGGTGCGGCTGAATATTCCCGTCGGGGTTTCTTACCAAGCGGATGTGCGGCTTGCGATCAAATTGTGCCTGCAGGTGGCGATGGCGGTCGATCGAGTGCTGGAGTCCCCGGAGCCGCGGTGCCTGCTCAAGGGTTTTGGCGACAGTTCGGTCGACCTTGAGATCCGGATCTGGATCGACGACCCCTCTGAAGGTCGCGCCAATGTAATCAGCGAAGTACTGCTGGGTGTCTGGGACGTGTTCCAGGAGAATGGAATCGAGATTCCATTCCCGCAACGCGACCTGCACCTGAAGTCAAGCCAGATTTCTCTGCTGACCCCGCAAGACTGAGGGCGCGTTCCCAGATGTCCTGAACCTGCGCTGGTAGGGCGGAACGCCTGCGCATCGGTTACAATACGCCGCCCAAACAGCGCCCATGGCGTCGTCGCATTTTTTGAGGAAGTCCGAATGGCCGTTCAGAAAAGCAAAAAAAGCCGCTCCAAGCGCGACATGCGCCGCTCGCACCATGCGCTGAAGAGTGCCACGCTGTCCGAGGACCCGGCGACCGGAACCCGCCACCGCCGCCACCACATTGCCGCCGACGGCTATTACCGGGGCCGCAAGATTCTTGAAATCAAGCAGCCAAAACAGGATCCGGCCGAAACGGAAGCCTGACCGGGGCCGCGCTCCGCCGCCGAGCGGATCACCCATGACTGATACTGCTGCCATCGCGTTGGATGTGATGGGCGGCGATCACGGCGCGGACAGTGTGCTGCCGGCCGCCGCCTCCCGACTCCAGGCTGACCCGTCGGCCCGCCTGATCCTGATCGGTGACGAATCCCTGATCCACGAACGACTGAAGGCACTGGGGCCGCTGCCCGAAGACCGCGTGGTGGTGCACCATGCGGCGGAGCAGATCGAGATGGGCGAACCGCCTCTGCAGGCCCTGCGCGGGAAACCGGATTCATCGATGCGGGTCGGCCTCAACCTGTTGCGCGATGGCGAGGCGCAGGCGTTCGTGAGCGCGGGCAACACCGGCGCCCTGGTGGCGTTGTCGCATTTCGTGGTGCGGATGCTGCCGGGGATCGACCGCCCGGCCATCCAATCGACGGTCCCGGCCCTGGGAGGCCACACGCACGTGCTGGACTTGGGCGGCAACGTGGACTCCCGTGCCGAGCATCTCCTGCAATTCGCCGTGATGGGCTCCGTGCTGGCTCGGGAACTCGACGACAATCCCAGCCCGCGGGTCGGCCTGCTCAATGTCGGCGAGGAGAACATCAAGGGCAACCGGCAAGTGCAGGCGGCGGATGCCCTGCTGCGTGAGAGCAAGCTCAACTACATTGGCTATGTCGAGGGCGACGACATCTATTGCGGCGACGTCGACGTGGTGGTGTGCGACGGTTTCGTTGGCAATATCTCCCTCAAGACCACCGAAGGTGTGGCGCGGATGCTGACGGCCTCCCTCAAGAATGAATTCAAACGCAACCTCTACCGACGCTCGGCCATGCTCCTGTCCGCCCCGATCCTGAAGGGCTTCCGCCGCCTGTTCGACCCTCGCCGCTATAATGGAGCCAGCCTGCTTGGCCTCCGCCACGTGGTCATCAAAAGCCACGGCAGCGCCGATGCGTTCGCTTTCGAACAGGCCATCATCCGTGCACAGCAGGAGGCGCGCCGAGACCTGCCGATGCGAATAGACCAGAATATCGATGCCCTGTTGGCCGACCGGGCCGAGGCGGATGCCGAATCATGACCCATGCGGCCATCACCGGGACCGGCGCCTGCCTCCCCGAACGGGTGGTGACGAACGAGGAACTGGAGAAGACGGTCGACACCACGGACCAATGGATCCGTGAACGTACCGGGATCCTTCAGCGCCACATCGCCGGGGACGGGGAAAGCACGGCCTCGATGGGGGCGCAGGCGGCCCGCGAGGCGCTGGATGCGGCGGGATTGACGGCGGACGACGTCGACATGATCGTGCTGGCGACGACCACGCCCGATCGCATCTTCCCCAGCACGGCCTGCCACATTCAGAGAGAACTGGGTACCCGGGAGTGTCCGGCATTCGATGTGCAGGCGGTTTGCAGCGGATTCATCTACGGGTTGGACATCGCCCGTCGGTTCATCGCGACGGACGGCGGCCGCACCGTCCTGGTCATCGGCTCCGAAGTGCTGTCCCGCATCGTCGACTGGAGCGACCGGAGTACCTGCGTGCTGTTCGGCGACGGAGCGGGGGCGGTGGTGCTCCAGGCGCGCGACGAGCCCGGCATCCTGTCGACCCACCTGCATGCGGACGGCCGCTACGATCATTTGCTGCAGGTGTCGCCGGAGGTGAACGGGGCCTTCATTGAGATGAAAGGCAACGAAGTCTTCCGGATGGCGGTGAACACGCTGGGGCGGATCGTGGATGAGACGCTCGAGGCCAACCACATGGACCGGCACGCGGTCGACTGGCTGGTCCCGCACCAGGCCAACCACCGGATCATCGCCGCCACCGCGCGCAAGCTGGATCTGCCCATGGAGCGGGTGGTCGTCACGGTCGACCGGCACGGCAATACGTCCGCCGCCTCGGTGCCGCTGGCGCTGAACCAGGCCGTGCGCGACGGCCGGATCCAATCGGGCGACGTGCTCATGCTGGAGGCGTTCGGCGGGGGCTTTACCTGGGGCTCCGCACTAATCCGATACTAGGGTCCGCCGGTGGCGTCACGTACCGATCAGGCTTTCGATGCTGGGGGGTTCGTGCAGACCCTGACCCATGCCCCGGGCGTGTACCGCATGCTGGACGCGTCCGGCAATCTCCTGTACGTTGGCAAGGCGCGCGACCTGAAGAAGCGCGTGTCCAGTTACTTCCAGAAGACCTCGCTAGGTCCGCGCACCCGCCGCATGATCGCACAGACCGAACGGATGGAGGTGACGGTCACGGCCACCGAGGCGGAAGCCCTGCTGCTGGAGAACACCCTGATCAAGCAGCATCATCCCCGCTACAACATCCTGCTGCGCGACGACAAGAGCTACCCCTATATCTACGCTTCGACCCATCAGACCTACCCCGGCCTGTCGTTCTACCGCGGCCGCAAGCGGCGCAAGGGGCGGACCTTCGGGCCCTACGCCAGCGTCGGGGCCTTGCGGGAGACGCTGAATACCTTGCAGAAGCTGTTCCGGATCCGGCAGTGCCCGGACAGCTTCTTCCACAACCGCAGCCGGCCCTGTCTGCAATACCAGATCAAGCGGTGCACCGCGCCCTGCGTGGGCTATATCACACCGGAAGACTACCGGGCGGACGTCGACCTTACGCTGCGTTTCCTGGAAGGACGGAACGAGGAAGTGATGCGCGACCTGACGGCGCGGATGGACCGGGCATCGGAGCGCCTGGACTACGAGGAGGCGGCGGAATGGCGGAACCGCATCCAGTCGCTGCAGGAGATCTGCCGGCATTACCGGACGGGGGTTGCGTCCGGACACTTCGACGTGGTCGCCGCGGTCTGTGAGGATGGCTTGCACTGCGTCCAGGTCAGTTCCTTCCGCGGCGGTGCCAGCCATGGAAACCGCAGTTATTTCCCGGTCGTCAACGATGCGGCGATCGAGGCGCCGGACCTGTTGCGTGGATTTCTGGGACAGTACTATCTGGAGCGGGCGGCCCCGCCGGAAGTCTTGCTGAACCACCCGGTCGCGGACCAGGGCGCGATCGAGGAATGGTTGAGCGGCAAGTCCCCGGGCCGGGTCCACCTGCGCGCAAAGGTGCGGGGCCGCCGCCGAGCCCAGGTGGAGCTGGTGGAGCGCAACGCCCGGCAGTCGATCGCGACCCGGGTGCAATCCCGCAGCGGGATACGGAAACGCCTGGATGCATTGGCGGAGGTCCTGTTCCTGGACGAGATGCCAGCTCGGCTGGAGTGTTTCGACGTCAGCCACACCCGCGGCGAGGCGACGGTGGCGTCGTGCGTGGTCTACACCACGGAAGGGCCGAGCCGCTCTGAATTCCGTCGCTTCAATATCTCCGGCATCACGCCGGGCGACGACTACGGGGCGCTCAGGGAGGCATTGACCCGCCGCTACACGCGGGTCTGCTCGGGCGAATACCCGGCCCCGGACGTGCTGCTGATCGATGGCGGCAAGGGACAGTTGCAGGTCGCCCGCGAGGTGTTGGCCACGCTCGACGTGTCCCAGGTCGTGATCGCCAGCGTGGCCAAGGGGGAAGGCCGCCGGCCGGGGGCGGAGACCGTGTACGCCGACACCGTCGAGGGGCCGTTGCAGCTGGCGCAGCACTCGGTGGCATTTCACCTGATCCAGCAGGTGCGCGACGAGGCGCACCGGTTCGCCATTACGGGGCATCGCCGCCGCCGCGCGAAGCGGCGGCTGGAGTCGCCGCTGGAGGAGATTCCCGGCGTGGGGCCCCAGCGCCGGCAGAACCTGTTACGCTACTTCGGGGGATGGCAGGGCGTTCGCAAGGCGACGGCTGCCGACCTCGCACGGGTGCCCGGCGTCGGGGCGGGCCTCGCCCAGGACATCTACGACTACCTGCAACAAGAGACCGCATGATCGAGCCGACTATTCCGAACCTGCTGACGGCGTTTCGGATCGCTTTGATCCCGGTGTTTTCCGGAGTGTTTTTCATTCCCGGGTGGGGACCCCAGGCTTCAGCCGTGCTGTTCGCGCTGGCCAGCCTGACGGATTGGGCGGACGGCTACCTGGCCCGGAGGCTGGGCCAGTCTTCCGCGTTCGGGGCCTTCCTGGACCCGGTGGCGGATAAACTGATCGTGTGCGTGGCGCTGGTGCTGCTGGTGTCGCGTGACAACAGCCTGTGGCTGGTTGCGCCCGCCTGCGTGATCATCGGGCGGGAGATCGCGATTTCGGCGTTGCGCGAGTGGCTGGCTGGCACCCGCGCCCGCTCACGGATTTCGGTGTCGTGGCTCGGCAAGTTCAAGACCTTGTTGCAACTGGTCTCGCTGGTGCTGCTGCTGTGGGCGGCACCCGACTCGTCCGAGCTGCTTTACGTGTACGGCTTGGTTCTGCTGGGTGTGGCGGCGGCGATGACGCTGGTGTCGATGGCGTACTACCTGTGGCTGGCATTGCGCCACGAAAATCCGGAGGCGCCCGGATCCTAAAAGATCCCGGAACAGCCTGTCCCTGTTCCCCCTGGGTGACGGCGGCCCCAAAGTTGCCTGCAATCCTGTCGCCGGCAGGTTCAATCCAACGAAAGAGACCGCGACTGTGCGTGGACATCGCATGATTGTTGGAGGCCTGCGGGACAAGTAATGTTATAATATTACATATTATTTGTTTGGAGGCTGCCCCGCAGTTCATTTGATATGTCCCCAACCTGTTCATCTCTCGAAGCACACCCACCGGCGGACACCCGGCTGGGCCTGTCCGATGGCATTCTTTTCGCGAATCGCGCGAATCGGCCCGGATGCATGTCCAGGCCTCTTGCCGGTCTCGTCGCGGGATTGCTGCTTTGCGCCGCCCCGCTTTCGGTCATGGCGGACGAGCGTCCGGAAGTGATCGTCATAAAGACACATCCGCTGGGTGACAAGGGTCTGGCGATGCCAGCGACCCGTCTGGACGGCGAAGCATTGGACCGGGCGAGAGACGTCAACCTAGGCTCCACGCTCAGCCGGCAACCCGGCATCCATCAAGCGGCATTCGGTACCGTCGTCGGCCGACCGGTGGTGCACGGCTTGGCCGGCCCGCGGGTGCGCGTCATGCAGGATCGCCTGGATACAATGGATGCATCGATCGTGAGTGCCGACCATGCGGTCGCCGTCGAATCGTTCATTGCCGAACGGGTTGAGGTGCTCCGCGGTCCGAGCATCCTGCTGTACGGTTCCGGCGCCATCGGCGGTGCCGTGAACGTGCAGACCGGACGCATCCCACAGGAACCTGCCGACGGCTTGTCCGGCGGAGCGGAGGCGCGCCACAACAGCGCGACAGGCGGCGACACCCTCGCGTTCAAGCTCAACGGAGGCCGTGGCGGCTTTGCTTGGCATCTGGACGGTGCGACCAAGGACGGCGACGACTACGACATTCCGGGCTATGCGGAATCGGCATACCTGCGCGCCCAGGAAGGCGAACATGAAGAAGAAGACGGGCACGACGAACACGACGAGCACGAGCATGAAGAAGAGGAGCACGACGCGCACGAGGAACATGAGGAGGAAGCCCGCAACAAGTTGCCCGGCAGCCGTTTCGAATCGGACACCATTGCCGGCGGCGCCGCATGGCATGGCGACTGGGGCTTCGCGGGCCTCGCGGTCAGCCGCCTGGAATCCAAGTACGGCCTGCCGGGGCCGCATGGGCACGGGCACGGGCACGGCGAGGAAGAGGAGCACCACGAGGGAGAAGATCACGACGAGGAAGAGGAGCACCACGAGGGTGAGGAAGAAGAGGGTCAAGCATTGCTGGACATGGAGCAGACGCGCATCGATCTCGAACTGGACCTGTCTGCGCCGTTTCCCGGTATCACCCGCTTCAACATGCGCGTCGGCTACAGCGAATACCAGCATGTGGAAATTGAACCTGATGCCCAGGTCGGTACCAAGTTCTCCAACGACGCCTGGGAAGCGCGCGCCGAGTTCCACCATGAAGCTGGCCTATGGGAAGGCGTGACCGGTCTGCAGTACGCCTACCGGGACTTTGAGGCGGCCGGTGAGGAATCCTTCGTCCCGCCGGTGATCACCAACAACGCCGGCGTGTTCTGGGTCGGTCGCCGCGCATATGAGGCATTCGACCTGGAGACCGGCGTACGCCTGGAGCGCGTATCGCACAATCCGGCGGCCGGCGGCCACGGGGGGCACCACGAGGAAGAGGAGCACCACGAGGGTGAAGAGCACGACGATGAAGAGGAGCACGAGGAGGAAGAGGGGCATGAGGAGGGCGGCGACAAGGACTTCACGATCCACGCGGTTTCCATCGGCGCTCTCGTGCCGATTGGAGACCGGCTCGATTTGGGCCTGCTCGCCAGCCATTCCAGCCGTGCGCCCATCGCGGAGGAGCTCTATGCCGAAGGCCCGCACCTAGTCACCAACACCTACGAAATCGGCGATGCCGGACTGAGCAAGGAACGCGCCGCGAGCGTCGCCCTGCGGTTGCAGTATGCCGCGCCGGCCTGGGATGCTGGCATGGCCGTCTACTTCACCCGCTTCTCCGACTACATCTATCAAGAGGCAACCGGCGATACGGTGAACCATGAGGGCATCACCAAGCGAGAGGAAATCGGCGCGCTGATGGAATCTGAGAGCATATCCGAGGAAGAGGCAGCCGAGATGGTGGACGAAGATGAATTCTCCCTCCGGGAAGAAAGATTCGTGCAGGAGGATGCGGAATTCTTCGGCATCGACGCGGAAGCCAGCGCCCGGATCGCCTCATGGCCCGGCGGCGAAGCGCGCCTGCACGGCAAATTCGATTACGTGGACGCGAAATTATCTGTCAGCGGCAACGACCGCTTGCCGCGCATTCCTCCGTTGCGGTACGGCATCGGGCTCAGTGCCCGCTGGGGCTCCGCAACCATGGGTGTCGATTACCTGCGGGCCGAAGATCAGGACGAGACGGCGGAGCACGAACTGCCGACCAACGGCTACGACGACCTGTCCGTGTATGCCACGCTGGGGCTTCCGGCTGGCAACGGGTCGACGATGGAATTCTTCCTGCACGGCAAGAATCTGACCAACGACGAGCAGCGTCTGCACACGTCGCACATCAAGGACTATGCGCCGCAGCCCGGGCGTACGTTCGAAGTCGGGGCGCGGCTCCGCTTCTAGCCGCCCCGCACTCCGGCGCGCCGGTACCGACGGCCTGGCCCCAGGGGGGGTGAAACACCCCCTCGGCCCGGGGAGAACTCGGCGTCGGGTTCAGGATTTTCTCTGTTCCCTTCGAGGGCCTGTGCTACAATGCGCGCCCTGATTCTGGGGCGCCGTGGGCGCCGTTTTTGCTTCCTCTACAGCCAGTTTTTCCCGAGATGTCACTCTCTGCACAAGAAAAATCCGAGATTGTCGGAAAATACCAGCGTGCGCCGGCGGACGTCGGTTCGCCCGAGGTGCAGGTCGCATTGCTGACATCCCGGATCAACCAGGTGATGAAGCACTTCGAGACCCATCCCAAGGATCGGCACTCGCGCTACGGCCTGATGAAAATGGTTCATGCCCGCCGCGGGCTTCTCAAACACCTGCGCGGCCAGGACCACGAACGCTACGCGTCGTTGATCCAGTCCCTGGGACTGCGCCGCTGATCTCTCTGTCACGAGTTTCCACTTTGACCCCTTTTTCCTGCCGGTCCTGATTTGGAGCGGCCTTTACATTTCACAGGATTCCCTAGTTTATGAGCCCGATTACCCAAACTTTCCAATACGGTGACCATGAGGTCACCCTAGAGACGGGCGAGATCGCCCGCCAAGCCTCCGGCGCCGTACTCGTGCGCATGGCCGAGACCGCGGTGCTGGTCACCGCTGTGGGCCGCAAGGACGAAGACACCGGCAAGGACTTCCTTCCGCTGACCGTCAACTACCAGGAAAAAACCTACTCGGCCGGCCGCATCCCCGGCGGCTTCTTCAAACGGGAAGGCCGCCCCAGCGAGAAGGAGATCCTGACCTCGCGCCTGATCGACCGCCCGGTCCGCCCCCTGTTCCCGAAAGGCTACAACCAGGAAGTCCAGATCATTGCCAACGTGCTGTGCCTGAACAAGGACCTGAACCCGGACATTCCGGCCATGCTCGGGGCCTCGGCGGCCCTGGCGGTGTCGGGGATGCCCTTCCAGGGTCCGATCGCGGGAGCCCGGGTGGGCTACGTGGATGGAAGCTACGTGCTCAATCCCACCGCCCCGCAACTGGAGCAAAGCCAGCTCGACCTGGTCGTCGCGGGTACCCGCAGCGCCGTGCTGATGGTCGAGTCCCAGGCCGATCTCCTGTCGGAGCAAGTGATGCTGGACGCGGTCCTGTTCGGCCATGAACAGATGCAGGTGGCGATCGACGCCATCGAGAAACTGCAACAGGCGGCCAATCCCCCGGAATGGGGCTGGGCCGCACCGGAAGCGAACGCAGACCTGGCCTCCCGGATGGATTCGCTGTGCCGCGAAGACCTGACTTCGGCGTACCAGATCGCGGACAAGGTGGAACGCCAGGACGGGGTCGCGGCAATCCGGGCGCGCGCCATGGAGGAGTTGGCTTCCGAAGAGGAGGGGCCGACCGACGGCGAAATCAAGGATGCATTCAAGAGCCTGGAGAAATCAATAGTCCGCCAGCGTGTCCTGTCCGGGGAATCGCGCATCGATGGGCGCGGGCGCTCCGACGTGCGGCAGATCTCGGTGCGCACCGGGCTGTTCCCGCGTACGCACGGCAGTGCCCTGTTCACGCGCGGCGAGACCCAGGCGATGGTCATGACCACGCTGGGCACGACCCGCGACGCACAGATCATCGACGCCTTGGAAGGGGAGTACCGGGACCCGTTCCTGCTGCACTACAACTTCCCGCCGTTCTCGGTGGGTGAGGTCAGCATGATGCTGGCGCCGAAGCGGCGCGAGATCGGGCACGGCAAGCTGGCGAAACGCGGCATGATGGCCGTGATGCCGGATCCGGAGGAGTTTCCCTACGTCATCCGCATCGTGTCCGAAATCACCGAGTCGAACGGGTCGAGTTCGATGGCCACGGTCTGCGGCAGCAGCCTGTCGCTGATGGACGCCGGCGTACCGATCAAGTCCGCAGTGGCGGGCATTGCGATGGGCCTGATCAAGGAGGGCGAGGAGTTCGCCGTGCTCAGCGACATTCTGGGCGATGAGGACCACCTGGGCGACATGGACTTCAAAGTGGCGGGCACCCGCGAGGGCATCACCGCGCTGCAGATGGACATCAAGATCGACGGCATCACGCGCGAGATCATGGAGCAGGCTTTAGCCCAGGCTCAGGCCGGCCGCCTGCACATTCTCGACGAGATGGACAAGGGCCTGTCGGCCCCGCGCGAGACCATGTCGGATTATGCGCCGCGCTTTTTGACCCTGCGCATCAACCCGGAGAAGATCCGGGACGTGATCGGCAAGGGCGGGGCGACCATCCGTGCCCTCACCGAGGAGACCGGCACCACGATCGACATCGACGACGACGGCTTGGTGCGGATCGCCTCGACCGACGGCGCGGCCGCGGAGGATGCGCGCGAGCGCATCGAGCTGCTGACCAGCGAGGTGGAGATCGGCAAGGTCTACACCGGCAAGGTGGTGCGGATCATGGACTTTGGCGCGTTCGTCGGCCTCAAGCCAGGCAAGGACGGCTTGGTGCATATCTCGCAGATCGCAGACTACCGCGTCAAGAGCGTGGACGATGAATTGTCCGAAGGGCAGATGGTCAACGTCAAGGTGCTGGACGTCGACAAGCTGGGCCGGGTCAAGCTGACCATGAAGGAAGTGCAGCAGCCGCAGCCGGGCGAATGATTCCCTGTGATATTATTAAACGACGCGGATGAGGGTCGGGCCACCGGCATCAGTCCGTCATAACAATAACCTCACCGGCAGGAGAATCAACAATGCAAGTCACTTGGGATGAAAATGTCTGCATACACGCGGGGAACTGCGTGGCAGGCGCACCTGAAGTTTTCAAGGTCGAAGATGGGCAATTCAAAATCGACGTCACCGCGGCACCCGAGGATAAGGTGCGGGACGTGGTCGCGCAGTGCCCGTCCGGAGCCCTGAAAATACAAGAATAACTAAAATTACTTCAAATACCTGAGAAGGGGGCAATTATGATTGGCGACAAGCTCGCAACTGCCATGAACCTCTTCGGCCACCCGGGCTGCATCAACACGGCGAAGTGTTTGCAGACGGCGGGCGAGAAGGGCGTCGATGTCGAGACCCACGTAATCCAAGGACCCGATGACGTCCTGTCCATGTCTCCGCTGGGGAGTGCCCCGGTGCTCAAGGACTTGGACAACGTCGTATTCGGCACGATTGCGATCATGTCCTACCTGGACGACAAGGGATTTGGTCCCTCGCTGGTTCCGCGCAACGGGGTACTCCGGGCGCAGATGTACCAGTGGGCGCATATCGTGATCGATTATGTTCAGCCTGCCGTAAGCGCCGACGGCGGGGATCGTGACCAGCTGACCAAGCTGTACGATCTTCTGGAGCAGCGCTTGCAGTCTCCGCCCAAGCAGGGCGGTTTCATCTGCGGAGAGTTTTCTCTGGCCGATATCCATTGGAGCGCCTGCACCAACCGGCTGGTGAATTCCGGGGCCTCGGACCTGGTGGATTCGCGCGGGGCGGTCAAGAGCTGGTGGGATGCGGTCAAGTCGCACCCCAGCACCAGCAAGGAAAAGTTGAATCCGTTCGACGTATTGCCGACCAAGGCGGACATGGACTCCGGCACGTTGCGTAACGTCGCGATCAACGTCCTCTGACGCAGGCCGCATAGCCCTGCGTCCGGCCTGAGACAGTCCGCGGAGACGGCAGGCCCATGCTGTGGGGTTTTTTCGGCAGGAAACGGGATCGCCAGGCCCGGGTCAATGGCGACCCGTCCCCGTTGACGGTCCCGGCGGGCAAGGACCTGCTCTCGGCTGCGCTGGAAGCCGGCTATGCCTGGCCGCATGACTGCCGGCAAGGCAATTGCAGCACCTGCCGTTGCCGGATCACCTCCGGCAAGATCAAGGCCCGCACCGATTTCGAAACCGTCCTGGCTCCCGCCGAGCTGAAAGAAGGCTGGGTGCTGGCCTGCCAGAGCGAACTGCGCAGCGACATCGAGGTCGAGGTCCAGCTGGACTCCGAAGCCCCCCAGGCGACGGTGGCCCACTACCAGGGCACGATCAGCCGCATGGTTTCGCTGACACACGACATCGTCGAACTGATCGTGCAGGTGCCCGGCCTGCAACGCGCCGGCGTGGCCGGACAGTATGCGGAGCTGAGTTACGACGGGCTGAGTGCCCCGCGTTCCTATTCGTTTGCGAAGGCGCCGAGCAACGAAGAGAAAGACGAGCTTTCGTTCTACATCCGGAAGGTGCCGGGCGGGGAATTCACGGAATGGCTGTTCGCCGAAGACCCGGCGGGGACCGGTTTGAAGGTTTCCCTGCCGTACGGGGGGTTCCGTTACCATCCGGAGTCCGGCCCGATGATCTGCATCGCCGGAGGATCCGGCATGAGTGCGATTCGGGCGGTGCTGGAGCAGGCCGTCCTCGACCAGGTGGAACGGGACGCGCTGTTCCTGTTCGGCGCGCGGACCCAGCAGGATCTGTACGGGGAGGAAGCGATGGGGGCGATCCGTCGCCAGTGGCATCCCGACTATAAATTCGAGTACGTCGAGGTCCTGAACATGGAACCTGAGGACAGCGACTGGACCGGCCCGCGCGGGCTGGTCACCGACTATCTCAAGGAAGCTTATGTTGCGTCGAAGACGTTCGACATGGCCGCCTGCCAGGGCTATTTGTGTGGCCCGCCCCCGATGATCGACGCTGCCGTCGAAGTCCTCAAGGCTGAAGGCATGAGCGGTGATCGGATCTTCTTCGACAAGTTTCTGGACGCCAGTTCCATGCCGGGCGGGCGTCCGGGCTCTTGATGGTAAAATTCACCGGGTAGGCCGTGATGCCGATACTGGCGGACATGGCATATCAGCACCTTCACTGACCTGAGGAGAAAACGATGCGGCTCAAGGAAATTATTGGCATTATCTGCATGGGAGTGTGGATTGCCGCCGGAGTGATGGCGATGAACTGGTTCGGCTTTACAAGCCATCCGCACGATCCGCTGTGGAGCCTCGGTGCGGCAATCGCGCTTCTGACCATCATCGTGGTCGGGGTCGCGATCTTCTTTGCCGTCGCCAAGGAAAGCCCGTGGGTCTGGTTCGGCGAATCGGACTCGAACTGATCCCGCAGCCCTGCAGAATTTCTGACTCGTCCGCCGCCCACAACGGCGGGCGCTCTGCCGGTGCCGGCTGAGGCAATTCCAGCATTCCAAGACAACTACCTGTGGCTGATGTCCGGCCGCGGGAAGGGTGCAATCGTGGATCCGGGCGACGCCGGCCCCGTGATGGAAGCCCTTGAATCCCGGCAGTTGGAGTTGTCCGTCATCTTGGTGACCCACCACCACGCCGACCATATCGGCGGCGTGGCCGAATTGCGCTCGGCATGGCCGAACGTCCAGGTATTCGGGCCCGAAGATCCGAGAATCCCGGCCGACTTCCGGGTGTCCGAAGGGATGACCGTAAGTTTGGATGCGTTGGGACTTGGCACGTTCGAGGTTCTGGAAGTGCCGGGGCACACGCGCAGCCATATCGCCTACTACGGCGGGGGCGATCTCTACTGCGGTGATACGGTGTTCGTGTGCGGGTGCGGACGCTTGTTCGAGGGGACCCCGGAGCAGATGCATGCGTCCCTGTCCAAGATCCGCCGCCTGCCGGAAGAAACCCGGGTGTACTGCGCGCATGAATACACGCAGGACAACATCGAGTTCGCTCTCTGGGTCGAGCCGGACAACAAG
Organism: uncultured candidatus Poriferisulfidus sp.; assembly: GCA_965214545.1. Taxonomy (GTDB): domain Bacteria; phylum Pseudomonadota; class Gammaproteobacteria; order Poriferisulfidales; family Poriferisulfidaceae; genus Poriferisulfidus. The sequence continues at coordinate 1,568,782 of OZ243950.1, forward strand.
GCCCTGAAATCCTACCGGACAGAGGCCGCGACGATGCGCGAGGCCGGCATACCGACCGTGCCGTCCACGCTCGGCCAGGAAAAGAGATGCAACCCGTTCCTGCGCTTTGACGCGCCTGCGGTGGTGGCGGCGGCGCAACGCCGCATGGGTCGGCTTGATCTGGCCGAACACGAAGTGTTCGGGGAGATCCGCCGCTGGAAGGATACGGAGTTCGACTGAGCCGGAAACGGCCAATCAGGATCGCTGGCGGATTCTCTCCCAGGTATCGCGCAGGCTCACCGTGCGGTTGAAGACCAATCGCTCCGGCGTGGATTTCGTGTCCTGGCAAAAGTATCCCTGCCGCTCGAACTGGATGCGGGCCCGCGCCGGCAGATGGCGAATCTCCGGTTCGATCCGGCACTGCCGCATGTCGATGCGGGACTCCTCGTTGAGTGCGGCAACCAGGTTGTCCTCCGTGGCCGGGTCCGGCACCTTGAACAGGCGGTCGTAGAGCCGGACCTCGGCCGGGAGGGCCTGTTCGGCCGACACCCAGTGCAGGGTTCCGCGCACCTTGCGCCCGTCCGGCGCGTCTCCGCCGCGCGTCTCCGGGTCGTAGGTGCAGTACAGGGTGGTGATGTCCCCTGCGGCGTTGCGTTCCACGTCCTGGCAGGTGATGAAGTAGGCGTAGCGCAGGCGAACTTCCCGGCCCGGCGCGAGGCGGAAGAATTTCTTTGGCGGATCCTCCATGAAATCGGATCGTTCAATGTACAGCTCGCGGCCGAAGGGCATCTGGCGGGTGCCCATGGAGGGGTCTTTCGGGTGGTTCGGAGCTTCCAGTGTTTCAGTCTGGCCCTCAGGATAGTTGGTCAAGACGACCCGGACCGGGTCCAAGACCGCCATCAGGCGGGGGGCCTGGCTATTCAAGACGTCCCGGATGCTGTCTTCCAGCACGCCCATGGAAATGCGGCTGTCTTTCTTGGTGACACCGATGGCGTGACAGAAATTCCGAATCGATTCGGGAGTGTAGCCCCGGCGGCGGAGGCTGCGCAGGGTTGGCAGTCGCGGGTCGTCCCAGCCGTCCACGTGCCCGTCCTGAACCAGGCGCTGCAGCAGACGCTTGCTAACCACGGTGTATTCCAGCGACAGGCGGGAGAACTCAATCTGCTGCGGATGGCAGGGCACGTCCAGATGGTCGAGGATCCAGTCGTACAGCAGGCGGTGATCCTCGAATTCGAGGGTGCACAGGGAGTGGGTGATGCCCTCCAGCGAATCGGACAGGCAGTGGGTGAAGTCGTACATGGGGTAGATCGACCAGGCGTCGCCGGTGCGATGGTGCTGCTGGCAGCGGATGCGGTACAGCACCGGGTCGCGCATGTTGATGTTATCGGCATCCATGCGGATGCGCGCGCGCAAGACATGGGATCCTTCAGGGAACTCGCCGGCCCGCATGCGGGTGAACAGGTCCAGGTTCTCCTCGATGCTGCGGCTGCGGTACGGGCTGTCGGTGCCCGGTTCGGTCAGTGTGCCCCGGGTTGCCCGGATGGTCTCGCCGTCCTGGCTGTCGACATAGGCGTGCCCGTGGCGGATCAGATCGATCGCGTAGCCGTGCAGCTGGTCAAAATAGTCCGAAGCGTGGTGCAGGTTGCGCCATTCGTAGCCCAGCCAGCGCACGTCTTCCTCGATGGCATGCGCGTATTCGGCCTCTTCCTTCTCCGGATTGGTGTCGTCGAAGCGCAGGTTGCAGTGGCCGCCGAAAGATTCCGCCATGTCGAAGTTCAGGCAGATGGACTTGGCGTGGCCGATATGTAGGTATCCGTTCGGCTCGGGAGGGAACCGGGTTACGACTCGCGTACATTTGCCGGAGTCCAGGTCTTCTTCGATAATCCGCCGGATGAAGTGGGTTTTCGGCGGGGTTTCTGGCGCTGGCATTAAGAGAAGGGGACAATAAAAAGACTATTTTAACTGCACGGGTTCCAATCCGAACGTTGGGTTGTGTGCAAGTCAGGATGCAGAGGTTTTGGCAGCATGGCCAAACTGGAGTAGGCGGGGGTGGGCAATGAGGCTTCCGGCCTTGGACAGACGATCAAACCGGGCTCTCCACCGGCAGGGGAATGGGTGGCAATTCCTTGACGCTCCGTAGCAAAATGGTATGAAAGCCGCCTAACTTTTCGTTTGCAAAATCATCGTACTATTGCCCACACCAATGGACGAAGAGCCCCAGCCTTATCCGGCAAAGACAACGACCGTGCTGATGATGCCGGTTGCCCCACCGAAGGAACTCAGGATGAACCATTGAACCTTCTGAAACTTGTCATCCATGTCAGCGCGCAGATCTTGCATTTCTCTGCGAAGGCCGGCTTCCATCTTTACCATGTCGTGGCGGATGCCGGCTTCCATCTCTTTCATGTCGTGGCGGATACCGGCCTCCATCTGTGCCATATCGGCGCGGATGCCGGTCTCCATCTGCGTCATGTCGCCGCGGATACCGGCCTCCATCTGTTTCATCTCGTCGCGTAACGTCCCCACCGCCTGGTCTAGGTCGTCCTTTGTGGCCAGATGGAACTGGGCTTCGCTCAGGGTCTCGACGAGGACGGTCGCCTGATCTTCGCTGAATGCGGCGGTTCGTAGCGCGTTCATGGCACCAAGTCTATCAAATTTCGGCAAAGGCGGGCGCACTTGCTTGGGCGCGCCGGATGCGGTCCGGGATTTTTTCGGGTGTGGTTCCATGTCGATCCTCCTTGCTGGAAACGAGGTGTTTGTGGGGCAGCCCCCTCATCGTAGGGATGCCCACGGTTCGATTCGGGATAATGCCATGGAATCGGCAGAAGTCAACAATAAATGGTCGGAATTTTTAGACCATTTTTTCTTTTATAAAATCAAATATTTACAAACGCTCTCCGGAGCTTGGAGAGCAGGTTTTTTCCGGGTTTTCCCGATTTTTACCCGGGCTTTATGCGCGCAGAATCGATGGTTCGCCTCCCTCGGTCTCCCCGTGTCGGCCGGCAGGGGCCTGCCATCCTGTAAAGCCCGGGGTCAAGCGGGTTTTTTCGGTTTTGATCCGATTTCGGTTACTGTCGCTGAAATCGAACCATCGGAAACCCGCAGATCGAAAGCGTCGCCGACGCGGGTTTGGCCGGTCTTCCGGATCAGCGTGGGTCCGGACGGGGCTTTCAGGGTTGCGATCGCGTAGCCGCGCTCAAGGGTGCGCAGCGGGCTAACCGCTTCGAGGGTTCCGCCGGCTTGTTCCAGCCTGGCGCGCAGGGTCCGCTGCAGGGCCCGTGTTGCCGCGTGGATGCGCCACCGGCATTGCTGGGTGGCCTGTTCCAGCTTGGCCAGACGCGGTTTTGGTGAGCAGGCGAGCAGACGGCGGTGGGCCAAGGCCAGCCGATGCTGTTGCCGCTCCACACGCTGCCGGAGTACTTGAACCAGGCGCTCGGATGCCTCGTCCAGGCGCTGCTGGTGCCCGCGGACCCGGGCGGCTGGATGGGCCCGGTCGAGCCGGTGGCGTTGGGCATCCAGTTCCAGGCGGACTTCCTTGAGGCGACGTCTGAGAGGGCTGTGGATCCGCCCGAGGTACCGCAGGCCTTGCTGTTTCAGTGCCGTGGCATCCGGGCTGGCCTGTTCCGCTGCCGCAGTGGGAGTGGCGGCCCGGAGGTCGGCTGCGAAATCGACCAGGCTGGTATCGGTCTCGTGGCCGATTCCGGACACCAGCGGAATCGGGCAAGCGGAGACTGCCCGCACGACCGCCTCGTCGCTGAAAGCCAAGAGGTCCTCGAAACTGCCGCCTCCCCGCGCCAGGATCAAGGTTTCGCACCGGCCATCCCGGGCAGCGAGCGAGAGCGCCTCGACCAGCGAGGCGGGCGCCCCTTCGCCTTGCACCCTTGACGGGTAGACGTGAAGCCGGGCGATGGGCCAGCGCCGGCGTAGGGTCCGTGCCACGTCCCGCAACGCCGCCCCATCGGCCGAGGTGATCACGCCGACCGTCATGGGGTAGGGGGGCAGGGTCTGCTTCCGCTGCGGCTCGAACAGCCCCTCGTCCCGGAGCCGGGCCTTCAATTCCTCCAGGCGCCGCAACAACTCCCCCCGGCCCTCCGGCTCCATGTCCTCGACGACCAGCTGGTAGCTGCCCCGTTGCACGTACAGGTCGACCCGGGCCCGCACCCGGATGGCGTCCCCGTCCCGGGGGGCGAACGGCACCCGCCGGTTGCGGCTGCGGAACATGGCGCAACGAATTTCCGAGTCCGGATCCTTCAGGGTGAAGTACCAGTGACCGGAGGCGTATTGCTTCAGGCCGCTGATCTCGCCGCGAACGACGATCTCCGAGAAGTTTTCCAGCAGGAGTGTCCGGACCTTCTGGTTGATTTCGGCGACGGTATAGACGGGGGAGGCGGACATGGGATTCGGGCCAGCGCGACGGGGTTGATAACGGACATTATGCTAGAATTCAAATTCGATCGAGCGATGCGGGGTGGAGCAGCCTGGTAGCTCGTCGGGCTCATAACCCGAAGGTCGCAGGTTCAAATCCTGCCCCCGCAACCACCGCAACAGACATCTCCGGCATGGGAATGCCATGTTTTCGTGTTTTGGCTCCTGTTCCCCGCCCATTCGAGGATCATCCCGAGATTGCCGTAGAGCACGGCGTCCTTCCGGCGAACGTGCCGGTTTAGGCCTTCAGCAGGAGGTCTTGAGGTGCCCGTCGCAACTCTTGAGGCGTTGCACCTGTTCCACGCTTCCCTTGAAATCGCTATACCGCGGGGAGATCTCCTGCCCTTGGAATAACGTACTCCACCTCCGGCACCTGGCCCTCATGGTGCATTGTCCTGAATCCACCGCGATCGGGCGAAAATCATATCCTGTAAAGTTACAGGTATTGCTGGCATCGCTCGCATTCCATGCGCTCTTGCAGTTCTCGACCGTCACGGGGGCAGGGCAAGAGGTGGACAGCGCGCTGTCGCAGTAATCGAGCTGTTTCACATCGTCGGGAGACCCGAAGAAGGACGTTGCCGTCGCCAGGGTTCCGCAGGAGGTCGAGACATGACATTGCTGGCCTGAGATCGACACGCTGTGGGCCCCGTAGGACGAACCGCATTTCTGGCTGGCATCGCTGTCGTCCCACGCCTTCTCGCATTTTGTCGCCAAAGCGGTTTGTTCGGTAACAGAGAGGCAAGAGTTGATTTTGAGTGTGCCGTTGCAACTCACCAGATCGCGCATGTCATTCAGATCGCCGGTGACTGTTTGCATCTGCGATGCCCAGCCATCCTGCTGGCACCTGGTCGTGACGCTGCACTCTCCGTTCGAAGCCGTCATCCAGAACTGGTTGCTGGAAAAGGGGCAATGATCGGAGGCCTCGCTCTCGTCCCACGCGGCAAGGCACTCGGCCTGCGTCGGGCCGTCTTGGGCGCGGGCGGGCCCGGTTGCGGCAAGGACAACGACCAGCATGACCGCCGCAAGAACCATTGCCGGGCACCCGATTGATTCGGGAGAGGTGCACTGCCCAGTTGAGATTCGGTTAGTGTCCATAGGACCAAATCATAGCATTTTTCTAGGGATAGAGTGCCCCTCCGGCCCCCTGTTCCTGACCCTGTGCTTCTGCGTAGCGTTTCAAGCCCTCGGCCACATCGTTGAAGCCGCGGCGCATGTAGTTCCCGTTCAACAGCAAAACGACCGGCGCGAACAGGCCGGTCAGCTGGTCCGTGTTGTGATAAGTGCAGCAGGTCTCATCGATCGGCTCCAGGACCTGCCGGCGCACCGCAACCAGGAACCAGCGCACTCCGAAGGTCTTGGTCCAGGCAATCAGCCGGGGTTCTTCGAACGCGCACACAGTCTCGGTGATCTTCATCATTACCGGACCCATCCTGACTCGCAGGTGTGCGGGAGACCCGATCCTGAAATCCGTTTGCAGCCGAGGCGTGAACGGATTCCACTCCCCGTATTTCTCGACATCGGTCAAGATGCTCCAGACCCGATCGATCGGCGCATCAATCCGAACGGAGTCAGTACGAACCTCAAATTTTCCCATGTTTGCCTCCGTCGTTTTTTTCGAGGGTCTCCACCCAGGCCGCCGATCGCTCCCACAACTGCCGCGATACGGCCCCGTCCCGGCTCTCGCCGGTCGCCGTCGCGATCCCGCAACGTACATAATACTCCCCGCCTTGCAGGCCGGACTCACTGGCGCACATCACGGTGGTTTGGGCGCCGTGGGTCGGATTCAGCATAATCAGGGGTGCCAGCGCGGAGCTGACCCGACCGAGGATTCCCCCGGCCGGCCCTCGCGGAAGCCCCAGCCGCGTCATGTTGGTGTCGACGGAGCCGGGGTGCACGGCCATCGAATGCAGGTGGCAGTCTTGTGCGAAACGGCGCTCGATCTCGCGCGAGAAATGAATCATTGCGAGCTTCGAGCGTCCGTACGCTCGCAGGGGGCGGTAGGCTCTCCCGTCGTCGAACAGGTCCTCGTTCCGGGCTTGGTCGTGCAGGTGCGACGTCACGTTGACGACCCGCGCATCGCCGCTTTCCAGACCGCTTTGCTTCAACAGCGGCAGCAGCAAGCGGGTCAGGTGGAAGGCTCCGAGGTAGTTGGCGCGCCAGTGAATTTCGAAACCGTCCGCGGTCCGGGGGCTTTCCTTCCACGGCTTGAGGATGTCTCGCAGGATGGCCGCATTGTTGACCAGTACGTGCAATTGGTCGCCATGGATGTGGCGGTATTCTCCGACAAAATCGCGCACACTTCCGGCGTCGCACAGTTCCAGCGTCCGCACGGCGATGTTGCCCGCATCGGCCCCGGCCTGGCGCAGATCGTCTTTCAGGGCGGCTTCCGCCTGTTCTGCGTGGCGGCGGCGGGTGGCGACGACCGAGGCGCCCCAGCTGGCGAGAATCCGGGCAGTCTCGTAGCCGAGCGATCCGGGTGCGGCCCCGGTCACGATCATGCGGCGCCCGGACAAGTCAACCTTTTGCGCCGTCGGCTTGGGGGTAATCAGGCCCCAGACGTGCCGGGCGGTCTTGGCGAGGGCGTGCGGCATGCCGGGTTCAGGGGACGGCACGGGGGCGGGTGAATCCGGAGGCGAGGGTCCGCGTTCTCCCCATGGTTTTCAAAAGCCCAAGACCCCGTAGTGACCGTCCAGGATCAGCCGGATGGAGACGTACAGCCCGAGCAGCGGGAGCAGGATCCAGATCGAATTGGGCGCCACGACGTAGAGGTAATACAGGCGGCTCATGCCAATTTTTCGATGCCGCCCGGCCACATGGAAACTGACCCAGTAAAGCGAGGTGACGTAGGTCCACTGCCAGAACAGGGCGATGCCGAGGATGCCGGCGTAGACGGCCGGCATGAATTCGATCGTGAAGGCCGCGTACAGAAGCAGGGTCGGGGCCGGCGTGAAGAAGCCATTGCCCATGTCGACGTTGAAGCCGAACGTGCGGCGGTCGGCGTAGGAGCCGTCGTAGGTCGAATAGGCGGACCAGAGATCGCCCCAGAGTTCCGTGGATAGCAGGCGTCGCAGCGGGACCCGGGTGGTCAGGAACTCCGCGCCGGGGGCGCGGCCGGTTTCCTGTTGCCGTTCACGCCAGTACTCGGCACGGTCCGCGATATGGTCCCGGCGGAAGAACAGGCAGATTTCCCAGTAGCAGATCAGCAGGTTGGTCGAGAGGAACAGGGCGAGCAGGGCATGGACCCCATCCAGGCGGGCATGCTCGAAATAGTAGGCACCGACCCCCAAGGATGTGAGGGCAGCGACCACCAGCGCCGAGAACAGCAAGACCGGCATGTGAGTTACCTCGCGTGAGAGTTGCCTGTCGCGTCAAGGCCGACCGGACGCATTTGCGCCGGGTTTCAGGCCATGCGGCAAATTGTATCGCAGGGTGGGTTTGGGCTGGCGAAGCGCCCCGTGTATGGCATACTGAGTCCTGCCCCTCCACGGAGAAAATCGTCATGAAGCCTGCTGGACAAATTTTTCTGTTCACGCCCGTTCTTGGTTTGTCATTCCTGCTTGCAGGCACGGCGTTCCCGTCGCTCGCTGCGGCCGAAGACGAAGTCGAAGAACTGGTCGTCATCGGGACCCGCGCCCAGCCCCGCTCGGTGATGGATTCTTCGGTCCCCATCGACGTGATCGACAGCGAGAGCCTGACCAACCAGGGCTCCGGCGACATGAGCTTCATGTTGCGCACGCTGGTCCCGTCGTTCCATGTCAACATGCAGCCGGGCCGGGATACGGCGGCGCTGCAAAACCCGATCAACCTGCGGGGTCTCGCGCCGGATCAGGCCCTGGTACTGGTGAATGGGAAGCGCCGCCATCGGGGTGCGACGATCACGTGGATTTCGGACCGCCGGTCGGACGGTGCCCAGGGGCCGGATCTTTCCATGATTCCCGGGATTGCCCTGAAGCAGGTGGAGGTCCTGCGCGATGGCGCTTCCGCCCAGTATGGCTCGGACGCGATTGCCGGCGTGGTCAACTTTGTCCTCAAGGACGACGCCGAAGGGGCGGAACTGGATTTCCGATACGGCTGGTATGACGAGGACAGCGATGAGACCAAGACCCGGGTGGCCGGGAATTTCGGGATGCCGCTGACTGATCACGGGTTTGCCAATTTCAGTTTCGAGTACAGTTCGGCCGAGGAGACGGACCGCAGCGTTCTGCGCGATGATGTCCGGGACATGATCGCGGGCGGCAACACACACATCGCCGACCCGGCCCATCGCTGGGGAAGCCCGGACATCGACGGCGACCTCAAGACCTTCTTCAATCTCGGCATGGACCTGAGCGCGGACCGCCAGGTGTACGCGTTCGGTAACTATGCCCGTCGCGAAGTCGAAACCGGGTTTTTCTACCGCGAGCCCGAAGACGAGAACGGAGTGTTCGCGGTGGACAAGGGGTTCGATTTCCACGACCACGACAACGACGGGAGCACACCGGAAATCGCGAGACAGACGGTCAAGATCCCGTTGATTTTCGACCGTGCGGACCCCAAAGCCGACTATCGGAAAGCCGATGCGGCCGGCGGGTGTGCGAGCTACGCCGACAGCGTGGACGACGCCATCAATGAGGCCGGTTTGCCTCCGGATCTTGCGGGGCTGTTGGCAGACGACAACTGCTTCAGCTATCACGAATGGCTCCCGGGCGGTTTCCAGCCCCTGTTTGGCGGTGAAGTCACCGACTACTCCCTGGTGGCGGGGATGAAGGGGACCCTGGCCGCGGTCGGCACCGGCCTGTCGTACGATTTCAGTGTCAGTTTCGGCGAGAATGAAGCGGAGTATTTCATCCACAACACGCTGAACCCCACCTGGGGGCCCGACAGCCCGACCTCGTTCGACCTCGGCTCCTACATTCAGCGGGAGACCAATGTCAATCTGGACCTGCTCTACTTTACGGAGGTCGGATTGGCTTCGGACCTCAGCGTGGCGGTGGGTTTCGAGTGGCGCGAGGAGGAATTCGAGGTGACTCAGGGCCAGCGCGAATCCTGGTTCCGGGGCGACTATGTCCGCAACGGGGCATCCAACGGGTCCAACGGCTTCGGCGGGTTCAGCAAGAACGAGTCAGGAGAATGGGATCGCGAGAACATTGCCGCCTACTTGGATATGGAAGTGGACGTGACGCCGGACTGGACCGTTGGCGGGGCCGTTCGCTGGGAGGATTTCGACGATTTCGGAACCGAGACGACCGCCAAGTTTTCGACCCGGCTCCAGGCCACCGACGTCATGGCCCTGCGCGCTTCGGCCGGCACGGGCTTTCGTGCGCCGACGCCGGGGCAGTTGAATGCGTACAACATCAGCACGATTTACGACCCCGACACCGTGGAGCCGGTGCTGACCGGAGCGGTTCCTGCAGATCATCCCCTGGCGCGTGCGTTCGGGGCCCAGGATCTGGAACCGGAGGAGTCGGACAGTTTCAGCGTGGGGGCGGTGTTTGACCAAGGGGATCTCCAACTGACGGTCGATTACTTCCGGATTGATGTCGACGACCGGATTTTCCTGTCCCGGAAAATTACCGTGAGTGACGAGGACGAGGATAGCTATGTCGACCATTCGACGGACAGCGACGGCAAGGTCACTGCTAATTTTGATGGCATGGGCGGTCGCCCTGAACTGAAGAAGGAAGATTTCGACTACAGCAAGGTGCAGTTTTTTCAGAACGACTTCGACACCAAGACGGACGGGTTCGATATCGTCCTGACCTACGAGATCGAGAGCGACCTGGGGGACACCGACCTCTCCGTCTCATACAACCGTACGGAGACCGAGGTGACCCGAAGGTCTGTCGACAGCACCCTGGATGTCCGGAGCTTTGAGGAAGTCACGCCGGAGACCCGGTATACCGCCGTGGTCAATCACCGGTCGGGCCCTTGCCAGTACCTGTTGCGTTACCACCACTTCGGCGGCTGGCGCTCGTGGTATGACGCCGGCGAGGATTATGATGGCTACGGGTTGGTGGATGTCGCGTATACGCATGAGATCAACAGCCACGCGAGCTTCCAACTGGGGGCGGACAATGTCTTCGACGAAACTCCGGACCGTTCCGTCGGGGCGGCTAGCCGGGGTTCGAAATATCCGCGTTTCGCGCCGGGCGGTATCGACGGGCGCTTCCTCTACGGGCGCATCATGCTGAGTTTTTGAGCGCGTAACCCCTCTGGCCGGGGTCGAATGGAGGGCGGACGGCCTGGAGCATCGGGGCGGGGTTCCTGCGCCTGAGGAATAGGGGTTTTGAACCGGATCCATGGGCCAAAGATGCACCAAATACGCATAAATTAGCAAAATTATCAAAAAACGATAAACTTGCTAAACTTAATATAATTCCGTCACCAAACCGGGTGGGTTCCGACAATTCCTGGCGTTCTGGAGTATCCTTATATCATTGATTAATAGATATTAAATTAGCACTTCAAGAGAACTCCTTCTCGATCAAAACTTCGTAGTGGGCGCCGTCCGGCCGCAGTTCCGAGGCGAGCAGGGCGCAGCGGCGCACGATCCACGGGATGCCCCGGGCGGGCGGATCCGGTAATCTTTCCCAGGCGACGGCCTTGCGGGTAAGGCTCACGTGCGGGCGGTAGGATTCTTTTTTGACGTAGTGGCCGATTTCCCTGACCTGCTGGCGCAGCGAGCGATGCAGGTGCTCAAGCTCCGGCGGCGATTCCGAAGGCCCCACCCAGAGGACGCGGGCATGGTTTTGCGGGAATCCCCCGAGGGTATCGAGCAGCAACTCAAACCGTGTCCCTTCGATGCCTGCGGCGATGCCGCGCACGGCACCGACCTGACGGGCCGCGACGTGCCCCAAGAACAGCAAGGTCAGGTGCAGGTTGTCCGCAGGAACGGGACGCCCGCCCATCGGCTCCAGGCTTTTCTGCAACCGGCGCAATTGCTCGCGCACGGCCTGATCCGGCAGCAATGCGAAAAACAGCCGCCGCACGAGACCCGAGGGTTCGGAGTCAGTGCGCTTTATGAAATTTCCCGTAGGAAGTCTCGGCGCTTTCGGACCGCTGCGGCCAGAAAGTCTTTTCCGGCTCCTTCGCGCACAACTCGGCGCATTTCCGGGTGGCTTCGCCATAGGTCATCTGGCCGTCCAGCCGCCCGGTTTCGAACTGGTACTTGCATCGCCAGGCAATGATGTAGCCTTCTTCTTCGGCGGGTCGGATCAAGGTTTCTTCGCTCATTGGAATAAGAGGATAGTTAAGACGTGTGTAATATATCGTATTGGAGAATCCCAGACCCTAATGGACAGGTTGACCCGTACCTCTGCCGGAGCAGATCCGCTTGAATTGTTTTCCCGCTGGTTCAAGGAAGCGGAGCAGGGGGATTTGTCGTTGCCGAGTGCGGTGAACCTGGCGACGGTCGATGCCGGGGGCCAGCCCCGGGCGCGGATGGTGCTGTTCAAGGGGGTCCAGGCCGAGGGTTTCGTGTTCTACACCAACTACTGCAGCGCCAAGGCCCGGGAACTGGAGGCGCGGCCGGACGCCGCACTGACGTTCTGGTGGGAGCCACCCGGGCGGCAGGTCCGGGTGGAAGGCACGGCCTGCCGCCTGGATGCGGAGACCAGCGATGCCTATTTCCGCACCCGCCCCCGCGACAGCCAGATCGGGGCGTATGCCTCTAGGCAGAGCGAGGAAGTGGCGGATCGCTTCCAGCTGGAGCACCAGTACCGGGAAATCGAGCAGCGGTTCGAGGGCCGGGAGATCCCGCGGCCCGAATTCTGGGGCGGTTACGTGTTGACGCCGGACCGGATCGAGTTCTGGCAGGACGCCTCCGGGCGGATGCACGACCGAATTCGGTACCAGCGAACGGCCGACGGGGGGTGGCGGCAGGATCGCCTGTCTCCCTGAGAGTCCTCGTTCCGCATGGGCATCGCCAATCTCTACGAACAGTTGGGGCACTGGTACGCCGGCCAGGCCGGGCAGGAGTCTTTGGCCTTGATTCACGAGCACTTGGCCAGCCTGCAGGAGAACCTGTCGGGGCCGCATGCGTTGTATTGCGGGCCGGATGCCCTGTTCAATGAGTCCTCGGCGACACAAGGCGGTTTCGAGCACCGGTTTTTCATGCATCCCGGAACCGGCCAGGGCCAGGTCCGCGCCCGGCCAGACGCTCTGCCGCTGGCGGCAAACTGCCTGGACCTGCTCGCCCTGGCCCATCCCCTGGAACTGAGCGACCAGCCTCACGAAGTCCTGCGCGAAGCCGACCGGGTGCTGGTCGGAAACGGGCATTTGCTATTGGTCGGCTTCAACCCGTGGAGCTGGTACGGGCTCTACCGATTGCTTGCGGTCGGGCGCTTTCCATGGGACCGGCATTTCTACGGGTTTCGGCGAATCAGGGACTGGCTGTCGGTGTTGAATTTCCAAATCCAGGACTGCCGGTACGCGGCATTTCGGCCCCCGGTCCAGAGCCGGTTTCTGCAGCAGCGCACCCGCGGTTTGGAGATCCAGGCCCGTTGGCGTCTGGATCATCTGGGTGGCGTATACTGCACGCTGGCACGCAAGTTGCGCGTCCCGGTCACTCCGGCGCGCGAACGCTGGTACCGTCCGCCGGTTCTCATCTCCGAGCGCCTTGCCGGGGCAGAACCGACGTCCAGAGGAATTAACTCATGAAACAGGTTCGAGCCTACACCGATGGGGCTTGCCATGGAAACCCGGGGCCGGGTGGCTGGGGTGTTGTACTGGAGTCAGGCGGGCACACGCGCGAGTTGCTGGGGGCGCAGGAGCAGACCACCAACAACCGGATGGAACTCCAGGCGGCGATCGAGGCCTTGGACAGCTTAGAGGAGCCCTGCGAAATCGAACTCGTGACCGATTCCACCTACCTGAAAAACGGCATGCAATCCTGGCTGGCCGGCTGGAAGCGCAAGGGCTGGAAGACTTCCGGGGGCCAGCCGGTCAAGAACCGGGATCTCTGGCAGCAGCTGGACGCGTTGGCCGCGGCACACCGGGTGCATTGGCGCTGGGTGCGGGGCCACAGCGGCGTGGAAGGCAATGAACGGGCCGACGCCCTGGCGAATGAAGCCATTGCCCGGATGTCGGGATCATGAGCGGCCCGGCCTCTCGTCAGGTCGCGCTCGACCTTGAAACCACAGGCTTGACGGTCGGCAACCGGGTCATCGAGATCGGTTGCGTGGAGATCGTGGAGCGGACCCTGACCGGGCGACAGTACCAGTCCTATGTCAACCCGGACTGTGCCATCGAAGAGGGCGCGCAACGGGTGCACGGGATTACCGCCGAGCAATTGGTGGGCAAGCCCCGCTTCCCGGAGGTCCTCGACGAGGTGCTGGAATTCGTGAAGGACGCGGAAGTCCTGATTCACAATGCGGGATTCGACCTGGGGTTTCTCAACCACGAACTGGAACGGGCAGGGCGGGCCGACAAATTCGAGAGTTACTGCCGGACGGTCACGGACACCCTGATGCTGGCGCGGGAGAAATCATCGGGCGGCAGCAGCCTGGACCAGTTGTGCGACTTCTACCAGGTGGACCGCAGACAGCGGGACCGGCACGGGGCCCTATTGGATGCCCAGTTGCTGGCCCAGGTCTATCTCAGGATGACGGGGGGGCAGATGGGGCTGTCGCTGGAAGTCCAGACCCGCCGCCGCCGTGCAAATGTTGGAAAAGCCCCCATCCCGGTCCTGCGGGCCGACCCCGAGGAGCGGCGTTTGCACGAGGAATTCCTGGGGGTGATCGAGGCTGCATCCGGGGAAGGGCGGGCGTGCGTCTGGAAGGAGCTGGGGCGCCTCTCGAAGGAGGGCGAGGAAAAGGCGGAGTCCGATTCCGTCTGATTTTTTCCTGGAGCGGGAATGCCGGGCCTCGAGCGTCCGAGCCGCCCCGGGAGTTGGCACCGACCCCCCAAATCTGCTAATCTAGGCGCAAACAACAAGGCCTCTGAACGGGATTCGTTCACGGGGGCGATTAAATCCAACTGGAGGATGTTTTTGTGGACAAACTGATTACCGGAATCATCATCGTGGCCGTGGTGGGCTTTTTATACTGGCTGTACCAAGGGGGCAGCGATGGGATGTCTGTGGGGTCCGAAATGGCGGCTGAAACCGCCGGGGTCGCATCGGAAGGCCCTTGGGTGGCGGTCGTCGGGACCGGCGAAGAGGCGCATGTCGCGGGCCACTACAACAGCTACACGGAATGCTACCAGGCTGTTGCGGGCAAGGTCGACGTGAGCGTGACTCCGTATTCCTGTACCAATCAATAATCCGCTGAAACCGGACGGGAAGCCTCTGCCGGCGCCGATTCCCGGCGCTTCAAGGTTTTCCGCCTTGCCGGGCAGACCGGCGCAGCAGTCGTTCACGGTCGCGCTCCCAGTCGCGGGTCTTCACGGTCTGTCGCCGATCGTGCTGGTGCTTGCCGCTCGCCAGCGCCAATTGCAGTTTTGCCCGGCCCTGCTTCCAGTACAGTGACAGGGGGACCAGGGTGTAGCCCCGCCGGTCCACGGCACCCTGAAGATGAGCGATTTCCTTTTCGTGCAACAGCAGTTTTCTCGGCCGGGCCGGGTCGGTCGGCAGATGAGCGGCATTGGGCAGGGGGGTGATATGGCAGCCCAGGAGCCAGCCTTCGCCCTTGCGGATCGAAATGTAGCCTTCGTTGATCTGGGCGCGGCCCTCGCGCAGGCTCTTGACTTCCCAGCCGGTCAGGACCAGTCCGGCCTCCAGGGTTTCCTCGATGGCGTAATCGTGCCGGGCCCGGCGATTGCGGGCGATGGTGGGGTCGGGGCCCTTGGCGGGGGTTTTCTGGCTCATGGCATCTCGTGAGGAGAAATCGTTTTCGTGCGGTCTGTGAGGCCCGTGGCCAAGCGTTCAATTATAGGCATGGGGCGGGCGGGCCTGCGCGCAAGACCGTTCCGGTGCGGATAGGAAACGCGTCGTGAGCCTGTTGTCCCTGCCGGAATGGGGGGCCTTGCTGGTCCTGCTTTTCCTGCTGTCGGCGTTTTTCTCCGGTTCGGAAACCGCGCTGATGGCGTTGAACCGCTACCGGCTGCGGCACTTGGCGGAGCAGGGCAAGTACAGCGCCCGCTGTGCGCAGGCGCTGCTGGACAAGCCGGACAAGCTGATCGGGTTGATCCTTCTCGGCAACAACCTCGTCAATATCCTGATTACCCAGCTGGCCACCTACCTCGGTTACGTCTATTTCCAGGAAGTCGGGGTGGCCGTGGCCACCGGCTTGCTGACCGTGGCGATCCTGGTGTTTGCGGAAGTGGCGCCGAAGACCTTGGCGGCGCTGCATGCCGAACGTGTCGCCTACCCGGCCGCGGTCGTGTACCGACCGCTCCTGGTTCTCGCCTATCCGCTGGTGTGGCTCATCAACCAATTTGCCAACGGCTTGCTCAGGTTGCTAGGGATGCCGCAGGAGGCGGCCCGAAATGCGCTGACCCGAGAGGAACTGCGCAGCGCCGTGCACGAATCCCGGAACCTGATTTCCCGGGAGCACCAAAAGATGCTGCTGGGCATTCTGGACCTGGAGAAGATCATGGTCGAGGACGTGATGGTCCCACGCAATGAAATCGTCGGCATTGATCTCAACGACGATTGGAGCGAGGTGTTGGATCAACTGCGCAACCCGCTCTACACGCGGATGCTGGTGTACGAAGGCGGGCTCGACAAGGTCTGCGGCATGCTGCACTGGCGCAAGCTGCTGCCGCACATCCTGAACGAGGACCTGTTGCCGCAACACATCCGGGAAACCATGCGGGAGCCGTACTTCATTCCCGAGGGCACCAGCCTCAACCGGCAGTTGTACAATTTCCAGGAACACCGGCGCCGGGTCGGCCTGGTGATTGACGAGTACGGCGACATTCAGGGCCTGGTGACCTTGGAGCACATACTGGAAGAGATCGTGGGGGCGTTCACCATGGATTCCGGAGGGCTGGACCCCGAGGTGTATCAGACGTTGCCGGATGGCAGCGTGGTGGTGGATGCGGGGATTCACGTCCGCGAACTCAACAGTGTGCTGGACAGCCGCTTCCATGCGGATGGGCCAAGGACGCTCAATGGCTTGATCCTGGAACACCTGGAAGATATTCCGGCCCCGGGGACCAGCATGTTGATCGACCGTTATCCGGTGGAGGTGCTCAAAACCGATGAGACTTCGGTTCGCACGGTTCGGATTTACCCGCGCCTCAAACCGACGGCCGACGGCCAGGAAACAGAAGATGCGTGAACCGGAACTCAGCGATCAGGGCCTAAGCCCCACGCACGAAGTCACGGCGCGGGATCAATATGGTGATTCGCGGACGGTTCGCATTGCCGGAGAGCGTCCATTGACGTTAAAGGTGGACGAACGCGAGGTGGTGACGTTGATGACCTTGGGCATGCATCCGGAAGAGTTGGCCCTGGGTTACCTGCGCAACCAGCGCTTGGTGGAGCGCCTGGAGGACATTGCGGCGGTACGGGTGGACTGGGAGCGCGACATGGTCTCGGTGGACATGCGCCCGGGGCGCGGCATTACCGACTGGGAGGAGAAGCTGTCTCAACGTACGGTCACCACCGGCTGCGGTCAGGGAACGGTTTTCAGTTGCACTCTGGACAAGCTTTACGACCAGCGCCTGCCGAAGGTGACGGTTCGCCAGTCCTTGATTTATCGGCTGTTGGCGAACATCGCCAGTTCCAACCAGATTTACAAGCAGTCCGGTGCCGTGCACGGTTGTGCACTGTGCGCGGAAGACGAAATCTTGATGTTCGTCGAGGATGTGGGGCGGCACAATGCGGCGGATACTATCGCCGGGCGCATGTGGCTGCAGGACGTGGAAGGGGCGGACAAGATTTTCTATACGACCGGGCGATTGACTTCCGAGATCGTCATGAAGAGCGCGGGGATGGGAATCCCGGTACTCCTGTCGCGTTCCGGCGTCACGCAGATGGGAGTGGAACTTGCGGCAGATTTAGGCGTGGTGATGATCGCACGGGCCAAGGGACGTGCTTTTCTGACGTACAACCTGACCGAATGCGTGGAGTACGACGCGCCGCCGAAACGACCGCCCAAGGCCCGGCCGAAATGCAGCGATTGACCGGCGAACAGTCCGGCCGCTTTCCAAGGGGGGCGTTTCGATCCGAAACGCCCTTTCCTGTTTCCGGAAATCAGGCGAGGTCGAAACGGTCCAGATTCATGACCTTGTCCCAGGCCTTCACGAAGTCCTGCACAAACTGCTCCTGGGCGTCCGCGCATCCGTAGAATTCCGCGAGCGCACGAAGTTGCGAGTTTGAACCGAAGATCAAGTCGACGCGCGTGGCGGTCCATTTCGAGGCACCGGTAAGGCGGTCGCGCCCTTCGAACAGACTGCAATCCTTCAAGATCGGAGTCCATTCGGTGCCCATGTCGAGCAGATTCACGAAGAAATCGTTGGTCAGCACTTCGGGCTGTTTCGTGAAGACTCCTTCCGAGGCCTGCCCGGCATTCGTGTCCAGGACGCGCATGCCGCCGATGAGAACCGTCATTTCGGGTGCCGTCAGCGTCAGCAACTGGGCCTGGTCGATCAGCAGTTGTTCGGCCGTGGCACTGTGTCCCGACTTCAGGTAGTTGCGGAACCCGTCTGCGGTCGGTTCCAGAACGGCAAAGGAGTCCACGTCCGTTTGGTCCTGGGTGGCGTCTCCGCGGCCCGGCGTGAACGGAACGGTCACGTCGCACCCCGCGTTTTTCGCAGCCTGCTCGACCCCCGCGCAGCCCGCCAGGACGATCAGGTCGGCAAGCGAGACCGCTTTTCCGTTCGAGACCGAACTGTTGAACTCCTGCTGGATGGCTTCAAGCGTTTGCAACACGGCAGCCAGTTGTTCCGGCCGGTTGACCTCCCAGTCTTTCTGGGGTGCCAGGCGGATTCGTGCCCCGTTTGCGCCTCCCCGCATGTCGGAACTGCGGAAGGTCGAAGCCGAGGCCCAGGCCGCGGAAACGAGCTGCGAGACCGACAGGCCCGAGGCCAAGATCTTGGCCTTGAGGTCGTCAATGTCCTGCTCGTTGACCAGCGTGTGGGTGACGGCGGGGATGGGATCCTGCCAGATCAGGTATTCCTGTGGAACTTCCGGGCCGAGGTAGCGGGAGCGGGGGCCCATGTCGCGATGAGTCAGCTTGAACCACGCGCGGGCGAACGCGTCGGCGAACTCCTCGGGGCTCTCGTGGAACCGGCGCGAGATTTTCTCGAAGGCCGGGTCCATTCTCATGGACATGTCCGCCGTGGTCATGATCGGGGCATGCCGCTTGGCCGAGTCGTGCGCATCCGGCACGTCGTCGGATCCTGCGCCATCTTTCGGGACCCACTGCCATGCGCCGGCCGGACTCTTCGTGACTTCCCACTCGTAACCGAACAGGTTGTCGAAGTATCCCATGTCCCACTGGGTCGGGTTGTGGGTCCATGCGCCTTCCAGTCCACTGGTGATGGCGCTGCCGGCCTGGCCGGAGCCGTAGCTGTTGGCCCAGCCGAAGCCCTGCTCCTCAATGCTGGCGCCTTCGGGTTCCGGGCCCACGTGCTCATCCGCGCTGGCGGCGCCGTGGCACTTACCGAAGGTGTGGCCTCCGGCGGTGAGGGCGACGGTTTCCTCGTCGTTCATCGCCATGCGAGCGAAGGTCTCACGCACATCGGCCCCCGAGGCGACCGGGTCGGGATTACCATCCGGCCCTTCCGGGTTGACGTAGATCAAGCCCATCTGCACGGCCGCCAGCGGATTTTCGAGGTCGCGCTCGCCGGAATAGCGCTTTTCGCCCAGCCACTCTTCCTCGACGCCCCAGTAAATGTCTTCTTCTGTCTGCCAGACGTCTTCACGTCCGCCCGCGAAGCCGAAAGTCTTGAAGCCCATCGACTCCAAGGCGCAGTTACCGGCCAGGATCATCAGGTCGGCCCAGGAGATCTTCTTGCCGTATTTTTGCTTGATCGGCCACAGCAGCCGGCGCGCCTTGTCGAGGTTGCCGTTGTCGGGCCAACTGTTGACCGGGGCGAAGCGCTGGTTGCCGGTTCCGGCGCCGCCGCGGCCGTCGCCGATCCGGTAGGTGCCGGCCGCGTGCCAGGCCATGCGGATGAAGAACGGGCCGTAATGACCGTAGTCGGCCGGCCACCACCGCTGTGAGTTGGTCATCAACTCGTATAAGTCCTTTTTCAGGGCCTCGTAGTCGAGACTCTTGAATGCCTCGGCGTAGCGGGTGCCGTTGGTGGGCTTGGACCGGTCGGAATGCTGGTGCAGCACATTGACGTTCAACTGGTCCGGCCACCAGTCCCGGTTCGCTGTGCCGGTGCCGGCCGGATGGCTCTCCGGTGCCGATTTGACTGGGCATTGACTCTCAGCCATGAAAATTGCCTCCTTTTTTGGTTTTCTGCTGAAGGTAAAAATTGCTTCCCCGCAGGGTTTTTGTTCCCATTCCCGGGGCGCGGCTCACGATAACATAAACTTTGGACAGTGTCCAAATCGGGGGCGCCGGTTCCCGCGGCCTCTGCGGCCGCGAGACTTCCGAGGTGTGGGCTTTCGGGTTAGATTATCCGGGTGATTCTTCCGCGGATCCGCTCAATCTCGAGACCGCCCCCATATCAGGTGGGCTCCCGTGGCCCCGAGCAACAGGGGTAGGGTCGCGTCGATCAGCATCCAGAGAACGGTCGCCGCATCGGAGCCTGCGGGCGCGTAATCGGGGTTCAGCAGGTTGAAGTAGCTCCAGAGCAGCAGGATGCCAACGGCGAGGAATCCGTAGAACAGTACGTTGGCAGCCAGGTATTCCCGGGTTACCGTTCCGCCTCCCGTACGGTCGGCGGCGCATTTGCGCAGAGATGCGAAGACGAGCCCTGCGGCCCACGCCAGCACCATCAACG
This sequence comes from uncultured candidatus Poriferisulfidus sp., assembly GCA_965214545.1. Classification (GTDB taxonomy): domain Bacteria; phylum Pseudomonadota; class Gammaproteobacteria; order Poriferisulfidales; family Poriferisulfidaceae; genus Poriferisulfidus. The sequence goes on from OZ243950.1 coordinate 1,589,008, forward strand.
GGTCGAGTGTCTCCCAGAACGGGCTGTAGGGTTGTCCCAGTACGGAGACATGGTGCAGCGGTTCGACCACCGTGTAGAACGCAACTATGGTGGCTGTGGCAATCAATGCCCAGCCGAAGGCTCGTTTTGCCATGCAGGCATCCCTCCTTCCGAGATGATGATGTCCAAGAATACCATGTCGCCCCCCTCAAGCCCGACCCACGCACGCTTGCCCAAAATGGCGTTTGAGATAATAATACGCGCCCCGTCGACAGTGCGGGCAAGAAAATCATGAGCGAAATCGATTTCAACCTTTCCGCGGAGCCGCGCGAGGAGACGGGAACCGGCGCGATGCGGCGGATGCGGCGTGCCGGGCAATTGCCCGGCGTGGTCTATGGTGCCGGCGGCGATGCCATTCCGATCACCCTGTCCGGCTTTGAGGTTTCCCGCCACCTGGAGCACGAGGCCTTTTACTCGCACGTCTTGAACCTGGAGATGGGGGGCAAGAAAGAACAGGTCATCCTGCGCAGTGTCCAGCGCCACCCGGTCCGCTCGGACGTGCTGTTGCATATCGACCTGCAACGCATCAGCAAGGACGCGAAGATCAAGATGACGATCCCGTTGCACTTCAAGGGCGAGGATATCGCACCGGGCGTCAAGGAACAAAGCGGCCTGATCAGCCACCTGATGACGGAAGTGGAGGTGTCCTGCCTGCCTTCCGACCTCCCCGAATTCATCGAAGTCGACATCTCCGAATTGCACATCGGCGAACTGGTGCATCTGTCCGACCTGGCGATTCCGGAAAGCCTGGAACTGGTCGAACTGTCGCACGGACACGATCACCCCGTGGTCACTATCCATGTCCGGCGCGAGCAGGTGGAAGAAGAAGTCGAGGCCGAAGAGCCTGAGGGCGAAGAGGGCGAAGAGCAGGCAGCCGAGGCCGGAGCAAAAGACGCGGATTCTGCTGAAGAAGAGTCCTGATCGGGGCCGGATCGATGGCGGAATCAGGCGATGCGATCCAGTTGATCGCAGGGCTTGGCAATCCCGGCGCGGAATACGCCCGAACCCGCCACAATGCCGGGTTCTGGCTGATCGATGCATTGGCCGACCGGCTGGGCATGCCCCTGAAACCGTCCCGGCAGCTGAAAGGCGAAACCGCATCGGTTGAAGTGCAGGGACATTCACTCCGCCTGTTCAAGCCGAATTCCTACGTCAACGTCAGCGGCGCCCCGATCGCGGCGGTATGCCGCTATTTTCGTGTTCCCGCCCAGGCCCTGCTGGTCGCACACGACGACATCGACCTGCCGGACGGCACGGCACGGCTGAAGTTCTCCGGGGGGAACGGAGGTCACAAGGGCATCCGCGACATCTCCCAGCATCTCGGCCAAGATTTCTGGCGCCTCAAACTCGGCGTCGGGCATCCCGGGCGGGCTTCAGAGGTGGTGGGCTACGTGCTCAAGCCATTGTCCCGCGCGGACCGGGCCGCGGTAGACCGGGCGGTGCAGCAGGTGCTGGCACACGTCGGCAATCTTGTCGCAGGGGATTTCCAAGGGGTCATGAACGCGCTGCACGATCCGGACGGGCCGACCGGATGAGCCTGAAGTGCGGGATCGTCGGGTTACCCAATGTCGGGAAATCCACGCTGTTCAATGCCCTGACCTGTGCCGAGGCGGCCGCCCAAAACTACCCGTTCTGCACCATCGACCCGAACCAGGGCGTGGTGCCGGTTCCGGACCGTCGGTTGGATCGTTTGGCGGAGCTGGCCGGATCGGCGCGGCGAATCCCGGCCACGGTGGAATTCGTTGATATCGCCGGACTGGTCCGGGGCGCGTCGCGGGGTGAGGGGCTCGGCAACCAGTTCCTGGCACACATCCGCGAAGCGGACGCCATCGTTCAGGTCGTTCGCTGCTTCGAGGACGACAATATCGTCCATGTGGACGGGGCGATCGACCCGGTTCGGGATTGCGACACCATCATGACGGAATTGCTGCTGGCTGACCTGGGCACGGCGGAGCGGTCGCTTGAGAAGTGCCGGCGGCAGGCCAAGACCGGCGACAAGGAGGCGTGCGCGGAACAGGCCGTGCTGGAAGCGGCCTCCGTGCAGCTCGATCAGGGGGTCCCGGTGCGCGAGCAGGGGCTCGGCGAAGCGGAGCAAGCGGTGTTGGCCCCGCTGTTCCTGCTGACCGCCAAGCCGTTTTTCTTCATCGCCAATGTCGACGAGGACGGTTTCTCCGGCGGGAACGACGTGCTGTCTGCACTGGACGAATACGCGCGGGGGAAGGGCGCGGCCGTCATTCCAATCTGTGCAGCTTTAGAGTCCGAGATCTCCCGCCTGGATCCGGAGAGCCGGGAGGAATTCCTGGCGGACCTGGGTCTCTCCGCATCCGGGCTGGATCGGGTGATCGAGGCGGCCTACCGGCTGTTGGGTTGCATGACGTATTTCACGGCGGGGCCGAAGGAAGCGAGGGCGTGGACCATTCGCCGGGGCATGCGTGCCCCGCAGGCGGCGGGTGTGATCCATACCGATTTCGAGAAAGGATTCATCTGCGCGGACGTGATCGCCTACGAGGACTACGTGGCCTGCGGCGGGGAGGCGCCTGCGCGGGAAGCGGGCAAGAGCCGTACGGAAGGCCGGGACTACGACGTACAGGAAGCGGACGTCATTCATTTCCGTTTCAACGTATGACAGAGGATCTCAGGGCGCGGGCGTCTTTCCGTCCTTGATGGGAAGGTCCTGGGTCGATTTCCCCACCGAGGGTTCGGCAACCCGCGCCCCAGCCCCCTTACGGGTATTTCAGGTAGTACGGAAACGCTACGGGAAAATCCGGATAGTGATGGATCACCTCCTCGATCGGTTTCACCCGGTTGTGGCTCCGCTTGGCGTGTTCCACGTACTTTCGGTACCAGCGCTCCCGTTCGGTCCATCCCCGGAAGTTCCGGGGCACGAGGGTTTGGGTCGAATTCGGACTGGATTTGACGGTTCCGCCGGATTCGACGATCTGGCGATGACAGGCGGCATCGGTCAGCCCGAGGTTGGCGCATTTGGTGTAGGTGTTCGGGGTGGCGCCCGGCGTCTGCCCGTAGGCTCCACCCGCGGCGCCCACCAGGAGCACCAGGGCCGGCAGCAGGGAAAGGTTCGGTTTAATCAACATGGATAACTCCCGCTCAGTACGAGCATTTGACGAAGACGGCAATGGTGGCCGTGCTGGAAGAGACGGTCTCGGTGCCCCCGGACCCGGTAATCACGGCCCGCACCCGCCAGGCGTTGGCAAGCGAGTCCACCGGCAACTGGATCCCGTGCAGCGCGCGGCCGCTGGGTGATGTGACCTGGTTGAGAGCGGTGAAGATGCGCGGCGTCATGTTGTCCGGGCAGGTCGGCTTGCGGATCAGGTCGCCGGAGTGAGCCGCGGTGACGAACTGCACGGAATTGAGCAGGGTCTGGCCCGTCTCGGTCGCCACGTCGCGGGCACCGAACAGATACTGATTGCCCAGGTTCCAGGTCGCCGTGGGGCTGGCGGAGCCGTCCAGTGGCATGAACGCGCCCTCCGTGTCGGGCGTGCCGGGTGTTCCGGTGGGCCGGGGATAGTCGACGGTCAGGGTCGTGCCGGACACCGATGCGCCGGGGACCTTCCGGGCGAGCGCGCCCGCCTGTTCGGCCGTCTCCGTGGTGGCCGCGATGCTGAAATGAGTGGCGTTGCAGGACAGCACGTATTCGGTCGGGTCGCCCATGCCATCCCGGTAGGGAGACCGCTGCGGCGCCCCCTTGAGCAGGCCTTTCGTGTTGAGTTCGCCGTAGGCTCCCTGGCATTGCAGCATTCCCTGCGGCCAGTCGCCCTCGTTGATGAAGTAGTGCTGTGCCGCATTGGCCAGCCGGTGGATTTCTTCTGCCGCCTGCTCGGTGCGGTCGCGTTCCAGGTCGTCGACCAGGCGGCGGGTCGCGCTGACCTGCAAGGTGCCGGCGAGAATCGAGAACAATGCCAAGGTGATGACCAGTTCCAGCAGGCTGAAGCCGGATTGGCGCGAACCGGGGCGGCGGCGGTGGGTCATGGGCTGGCCTGCCGGATCTGGCGTAGCCGCTGCGCCCGCCACAGCGGAATGCGGAGTTCCGAGGCCGGGAAGGGCGGCCGCACGGCTTCGGGGTTCCCATCGATCAGGACGCGGGGGTCGTCGCCATCCAGCGCGACCCGGTAAATTCGTCCGTCGCCCAGCCGGGCCGGGATCGGGAGCTGCGGCAGGGCGTGCTGCAGGTCGGCGGCGGTGGCGGTCGCGCCGGTGAGCAGGCCGCCCCGGTGCGCGCGGGCGGCCCACGACGCGAGATCCCGGGCCTCGGCCCGCCCCGCATGGATCTCTACCGTATCGATGCGGGCGCCGGCGAACGACGCGGCCAGGCCGATCGCGAGCCCCGTCAGGGCCGTCGCAGCGACCACTTCCGGGAAGGTGAACCCGTGTTGCGTGGCGGCCTTCATCGGATCGAGATCGAGTAGATCGGGATCAGGAAGCCCTCGACGAGCAGCAGCAGGAGGGTCAGGATCAATCCCGAGTAGAACCAGCGGGTCCAGCGTACGGTCCGTTCCAGGTGCCAACTGATTTCGGTGCGTAGGTTGGTCTGGATGGCCGAGAACAAGTGCGGAAGCTGTGCCGTCGGAACATCCTCGAACCGGTACAGGCCCACCGCCAGGGTGCGGCTGAAATAGCGTTCGGGCAGGCTCTGCGAAAGACTGTGCCCGGTGCGCAGGCGCGTGTACAGGTAGCGGCTGGCGCGCGGTCCGAGCAGGGGGTGCAGCGAGCGGACCAGGTCGGCGAGGTGGACGCCCTTGCGGAAGGCCGGGGTAAGCACGGCGAGCAGGACGGAGGAACGCTGCCCGCGCATCAGGGCATCGATATCGCGCAGCGGGGGGATCGTCCGGATGCGATCCCAGAACCGGTATCCGGCGAAGACAGCCGCGGCGATCCCGCCCAACGTCAGCGGCAGGTAGCGGGTCAGCAGGACATGCAGGGCCATCAGGATGTCGGTGGCGAGCGTCGTCTGGATTTCGATGCGCCCGGACAGGCGGTCGAGCAGCATCTGGAACAGGAATGGCGTGAAGGCGAACAGGCCGAGCGCGGTCCCGGCGTACAGGCCGGCGCGCAACAGGGGGGCCTGGAGTTTCTCCCGGCTCTGCCGTTGGCGTTCCAAGAACTCCGCCGCCTGCAGCAGCATCTCGGGCACCTGCCCAAGGCGTTCCCCTTCGCGGCACAAGGCCACGGCGAAGGGATGCACGTTGAGGTGCAGCAGGAGTTCGGCAGGAGCCAGTCCCGCCAGTCCCGTGGTGCTCCGGGCACGCCGGTTCCGCCGCAGCGTTGGGAGTTGCGCGACCATTCGCTCCAGTTCCTCAGGCGTCAGGCTGCCCCGGCTCAGCTGCATGGACATCTGGGTCAGCAACAGGCGCTGTTCATTGAGGTCGGCCCGCCGCAGACCGAGGCATTCCTTCCAATGCCGCCGGACCGACTGCACCCGGCGATGGGCGACCGCCGGGTGCAAGCGCGCGGCATCCGGGCTGTCCGCATCCACCGCGAGCGGAAGGATCGTGCCTTGCGGCGACAGGCAGCGCACGGTGTAGAGGGCCATGCTCAAGGGATCCGGTAATTCACCGCTAGCGTGTCGGAGCTGCTGTTGTAGGTGGCCGAACTGATGGCCGAACCCGACGCATTCCCGAGCGCGGTGGCGAGGTTGGCGCCGAAGACATCCGGGTTCTCGGCGCTGGTGAGCACCCAGTTGAGGCTGACGGTTCGGGCGGCCGGAGTCCCCAGGGTCCAGGCGTCGCCGAACGGCCCGTTCCCGGAGACGCCGGTATCCGTGATGTTCTTCTTGATGGCACCGGTCAGACTGCCGTTGATCGCGCGATACGAGATCAGGGCGGACGGGATGTCGTTGAGCAAGGTGTCCTTGCTGCTGGCCATTGCCAGCTCCGTCTCGGCCGTCCCGAAACTGGTGACAACGGTCGAGACGAGAATCCCGATCAGGGCGATGACGGCCAGGATCTCCGGCAGGGTGAATCCGCGTTGGTGGCGGGTCGGGTCAGGATGTTTCATGATGCGTAGTTCTCCGTGAAAGTGAGTTGCAAAGGAAGGGTGTACGATTCGGGAACCGGGAGGGGTTCGCCGGGGGGTTCGGGCAGGATGCGCAGGCATTCGGCCCAGGTGGTCTGTCCGGCGCGCACCAGGTCGGTGGCATGGTCCCAGAGGCCGCTGAAGCCCTGTGCGCGGGCCGTGTCGTGCAGTTGTGCCAAGCTGGCGCCGCCGGCGATGTCGCTCGCGATCCGGGGATCCAGGAACAAGGTCTCTGCAATGCAGATGCGTCCGCGATAGCCGCTGTGCTCGCAGCGCTCGCATCCCTCCGGGTGGGCCACCGGCCAATGCTCGCCCGGCGGCAACCCGAGCAGGCCGGTGGCTTCCCAGCTGGCTTCATCGTAGCCCCGTGTCGCGCACCGCGGGCAGACCTGGCGGACCAGCCGCTGTGCGCTGACCGCCGCCAGGGTGTCGGCGATCAGGTGAGAGTGGACGCCGAGGTTGCGCAGGCGCTCGATAGCGCCGAGGCTGTTGTTGGTGTGCAGGGTCGACAGCACCAGGTGGCCGGTCAGGCTCGCCCGGCAGGCGAGCCGCGCCGTCTCCTCGTCCCGAATCTCGCCGATCAGGATGACGTCCGGGTCGGCACGGAGCAATGCCCGCAGGCCAGCGGCGTAGCTCATCCCGATGTCGTCGTTGATCTGGATCTGGTCGATGCCCGGGATCTGTACCTCGACCGGGTCCTCCAGCGTCTTGATGGAGACCTGGCTGCGATGGCGGCGGAGGATCTCCATCACCAGCGCATAGAAGGTCGTGGTCTTGCCCGCCCCGGTCGGGCCGGTCAGCAGGAACAGGCCGCTGTTCATGGCGACGATACGGCGCAGCGACTTGACGAAAACGGGCCCCAGCGCCAATTGGTTCAAGGTCTGCACCGAACGCTGGTAGCCGGCCGCGATGCGCAGCGTGAACGAGCCCCAGATCTTGCGGCCGATGGTGACCGGGCACATGTTGAGCCGGATGAAGAAGACCTGCCCCCTCAGGGACACCTCCAGGCTGCCGTCCTTCGGCGTGTTGTAGACCCCGTGCTGGTTCCCGGACAGGGTCAGCAAGGTGTTGGAGATCAGGCGGTAGTTGCATTTATCCGACATCACCATGCGCTCCTCGCGCAGGGTCAGGAGCAGGCCGTTGCGGCGCATCTTGATTTCCACGGCCTCGTTGTCGCGCGGCACGATGTGGAGATCGCTGGCCTGGTGGTCGATCGCGAGCGTGAGCCATTCGTGCAGCACCTGCTCCGCTTCCGGAGACAGGGACGGATCTTGGGCCTGTTCGGCGTGGGTGTCGGGCTGGATCGGGATCAGCCCGGTTTCGCCGCGGTGCCGGCCCAGGGCATCCCGCGGCAAGCTCAGCTGCGGGTTGCGGATCAGGTGCCGGCAGGCGAACGGGTCGGTGACGAACAGGCGGCCGCCGGCCCAGGCCACGGTCCCGTCCGCGGCATAGTCCAGGGGACCGTGCAGGTTCTCGGAATACACCGGCATCGAAAAGATGTCCGCCAGGGCCCGCGTGATCGATTCCGCGTCGGCCCCGGCCCGCAGCAGGCGAGGGACAATCGCTTCGGGGGCGTCGGGGCAGGCCAGTTGCATGGCATTCGATGGCAGGGCGCCGGAATTTATAAGCGCCTGGCGGACCGCCTCGAAGCGTTGCACGATTCGACCGGGCGACGCGTTCACGGCTCCACCCTTTCAAGTGGGACCCGAAGCCGCATTCCGTCGGGCCCCTGGACTTCGAGCCAGTCGATGCCGACCGAATGGATCCGCCAGGGTCCCAGTTGCTGCCCGGCGCGGACCTCGATGTGCTGGCCGTTGTCGAGACGCAGCTGCGCGCCCCCCTGGTAGACATTGACCAGCTGCGGCAGGTTCAGGGTTCGCGCCGGGACCGGCTCGGGGCGACCCGCTTCCCGGGGCGGCGGCGGGATCAGTTCCGCTCCGGGGCAGGGATAGCCGGTCTGCCGGCATTCCTGGAGCTTCTTCGCGATCCGCAGCTGGATTTCGAGGAGCGCGTCGGTGGCGTGCAGGCGCTGCAATTCATGCACGTGGGCCTCGGCCTCCTGGAGGGTGTGCCGGGCGGCGTCTCCGACCGGGTCGCCATCCGCCAGCGCCGGGGCAGACAGGACGGCCATCAGCAGGACCGTCCTCATGCCTCACCCGTGGCATCGGGGCTCGCGCCGAGCACGAACAGCACGGCCTGAGCGATTCCGTCTGCGGCCCGAATCTCGTCCACGATCAGCGGCATCCGCGACTGGGCGGCCCGGCACAGCCAGACGATGGACGGAAACGTCCCGCGCAGCGCGACCTTCCACACCGTGCCGCCGAAACTGCCGATGCGCTGCCGGACGGCATCCGGGTAGCGGGCAGGGTCGGCTTCGATGGCGTGCAGCTCATGCACCCCGGGCAGGGCCCGGGCCAGTTGGCGCAACTGGCGCAGCTGCCAGTGGACGGGGCGCACCGGCGGCAGGCTTTCGAGCCGCTGCCGGGAGAGCACGAGCTGCGCGTACTGTCCGGAAATTCCGGCCAGGTCCGGGGTGGCGCGCCTCTGGTCGAGCATGATCACGGCGAGGCCCGCGAGGCTCAGGCACAGCAGGCCGAACAGCATCGGCAGTCCCTGCCGCCACCGGCTACCAGACAATGCGAAGCGAGCCATCGGGCTGGTGCGTGATCTGCCGGGTTGTCAGTCCGGCAGGAGGAGTGGCGGGGAGCGGGCCGAGCGGGTGCACGATGACCGTCAGCGTCGGGGCGGCGAGCACGGAGGCCTGCGGCAGTTCGATCGGCTGGACGTCCCGGGACAGGATGAGCAACTGGTCGAGACGCTGCGACTGGTCGATCGGTTCAATGCGCCCGCCCGCCTCCAGGCGGGCGAGGTCCTGTTGCAACTGGACGGTTTGCTCGCGCAGGCGTTCGGCTTGCTGTACCTTCTGTGCGTGGCGATGGCCGAGGATATGGTCGGCCGCGGTCCCGGCGAACGCGCTGCCGAGGAGGATGATGCCGGCCCCGGCCAGGGCCCGGAGCCGGGCGCACGCCCTTTGGGCCTGGCGGTAGCGCAGGGTCTGGATCGGTTGCGCCGGAAGGTGCAGGGATTCGGGCATCGGATCGATCCAGATCGGCTCGGGCGAGGTGTCGGTCAGGGCGAAGGCATCCAGCAGGGTTTCGCCCGCAATCCGTCCGCTGCAGGCGTTGCCAGTCTCGCGAAGGAGGTAGCGGCCTCCGTGCGGTTCGGTATCCGTGGCAACCTGGTACAGGCCGGGCGTCTGCGGGACGAGACCGGATGCGATCAGGACCTGCCAAAGCCCGTACAGGGGCAGGCCGGGGTACAGTTCGGACAGGGCGTCAACGGTTTCCTGCTCGACGTACAGGGGCAGTTCCGGATCGCCCGAGGCGATGCTCATCAGGCGGTCGGCCAAGGTGCTGGTGAGTTGCGTCAGTACGAGATCATCGACCAGGATGACCGGGTGCGCGCCGATCCGGGTGGGGCGGTCGAGCGGGATCATCAGATGGCCACCTCGATGGGGGTGATGACGATCATCAGCTCCCGGTTGGTGGCCTCCAGGGTGGAGGCGGCGAAAGCCTGGCACAGGAAATGGTCGCAGTCGAGCTGGTGGGCGGCCTGCAGGGAGCGGCTCTGGATCAGCCCGCCGAGCAGGATCGGCTTGCCGCTGCGGGTGATGGCCAGCGTGGCCATCTCCTGGATGGCGATGTTGGGCCGCACGATGGTGGAGACGCCGGTCTCGAATTCGCTGTGCGAGCGGATCGACGACAGCACCGGGACGACTTCCACCAGGATGGAGCCGTCATGGCGCATGCGCGGGGTCACGGCGATGCGGAAGCCGACCCGGATGTGTTCGAATTCGGTGGCGAGGACCGGTTCGCGACCGCTTTCGCCGAGCGCCAGGCTGGTGCCGGCGATGAAGCTGACTTCCTCGCCGTCGCCGAGAAAGGTCGTCATGCCATTGACGACGGTGAAGACCGGGTCGCTGCGGACCGCGACCTGGCCGTGCCGCGACAGTTGCTTCACCATGGCGTTCAGGCTCCAGCGCCCGAACTCCAGCGCCGCATCGATCTCCCAGGCGCCGCCGGCGCGCACGAAAGACAGGTTGCCGGGCACGGTCCGGGAAGCGGCGATGCGCCGGTCCACCGAATCGTAGAGCAGGCTCAGGTCCAGCCCGCCGCCGGACCCCTCCTCGCGGGAGACATCGAGGATGGCGACGGCCATCAGGATCTGCCGCGCCCCCCGGCGGGTCTGTTCGGTCAGCCAGGCATCGAGTTCGTGGATGCGCGAGACCGGCCCGCGTGCACGCAGCAGGCCCAGGCGCCGATCCGCGACCAGCCAGGTCTGGAGGGGCACTCCCGGTGCCGGGAGCGGCCCGGCGCCGGACAGCCCCAGGATCGAGCGCGCATTGGCGAGCAGGTCCTCCCACGGCGAGTCCATATGGTCGTAGGTCACCGTCGCGGATCCCTCCCCGGACGAGCCGTCGTCTTCGCCGTCCTCGCTGTCTTCGCGCCCGCTGGAAGACGACAGTGAGACGGCTTGGCCGACCTTGAGTTTCGCCTGGCCCTGGCCGGCGAAAGTGCTGACATCCCAGGACCGTGTCAGGTAGGACGAGACGTGCACGATCGGCAATTCCGGGTCCAGCTCCAGCGCGTAGCCGGTCATGCCTTCGAGAATGTCCAGGTACTGCCGAAGGTTGAGGTCATTGACGCGGACGCTGTAGCGTTGGTCCAGGTCGATCTCCGGGGTGGCAGGGACCAGGTTCAGGGCCGGGTCGGCCCGGGTCAGGCATTCGGCAAGCGTGACATCCCTGAGGTTGAGGGTGACGGACAGGCCGGCGTTGTCGGCGTGCGCTTTCTCGATGCGGACGAACGGGCGCGGCGGCACCGGCGGGGCGGGCGTCGCGGCCGGGGTGTCCAAGGCTTGCGGCAGGTGAATCTCGCCGGGCGAGACGTCCGGCCCGGTGCAGGCCCACAGCGCGAGCGCGAGCAGGGGCGGTGCGGCGCGCAGGTTCACGGCTGCCCCAGCACGACCAGCTTCTGGTCTTCAAAGACGTGCAGGACGAATTCGTCCTGGGCCTGGTCGCCGAGTTTCCGGGCGAGTTCGGTCAGGGCGTCCCACCAGGTGGTTGAGGAAATCAGCGAGACCCGGGCCTGCAGCAGGGCGGGCGGGACTTCCGGCCGAAGTGTCCAGCCGGCGGGGACGATCAGGTCCAGCGCCTCCTGCAGGGTCTGGTCCTCGACGAAGATTTCGGCCGGATCGTGCAGGTGGGTCGGCACGGGCAGGTCGGCGGCCTCCAGGTCCGGGTCCGGGCCTTCCATGGCGAGGCCCTGGGCGTCCTCGATTTCGATCGGGGAGGCCTGCCGCTCCAGTTGTGCCCGCCACTGTTCGGTCGGCTGGATGATGAGCGTGCGGTACAGCGGATTGACCTTGAGTTGCCAGGCCCCGCCGGCCAAGACCCCCAGGGCCTCCGACAGGTGGATAGGCCCGAGGTTGCGGTGCACTTCGGGCAGCGGTTGCGGCATCAGGATGGTGGCCGCCCAGCGGCTGCGCTGTTCGTCAAGGCGATACCCCGAGCGGGTCAGCAAGTGATTCAGGGCTTCACCGACGGTCGCGATTTCCTGCGGAAACCGGATCTGGGCGAGGGTGACCTGGAGGGGGTGGCGTTGTGCGTGGCTGCTGCCGGGCACCAGGTAGGCGTAACGGGCGACGGGGACGGGCTCGTCGGCGGCCGACCCCAGGCCGGGCAGGGCGAGGCAGCAAGCAAAAAATATTCCGCGCATGGGCAGGCTCCGGTTGGTCCTGCCAGATTAAGCCAGCGCAACGGCAAAATCAAGGAAAAATGGTCGGAATTTTTAGACCATTTTTAACCTTTTATTATCAATGGCTTACGAAGCCAAAAAACGAGCCGGATCTCAGTTTTGGGGCGTTTTCCCGAGTTTTTCGGAGAGTCGCCAGAGCCCAAACACCAGAATGGCGACCCACGCGACACCGGTCCAGCCGCCGGCGGCGTCGGTGCCGAGCCCGGCGGGGCCGGAGTGGGTGAAGAACTGGAAGGATTTGAGGCTGAACACCAGGGCGGCATGGGCGCCGATGCACCACGCCAGGCTGCCGGTGCGCAGGCGCACGAGGCCGAGGCCGAGGCCAATTAATAGCAACAGGCACAGGCGGGGCAGTTGCTCCAGCCACTGCGCCGGCATCTCGAGCGCGGCGTGGACCAGCAGCAACCCGCCTCCGTCCCACTGCCCTGCCCAGGCCGGGTGGGGGGTCGGATCGAGGAAATGGATGCCGGCGTAGAACAGGGCCGAGGCGGCCAGCGGCCCCCCGTAGCCGGACACTCGGGACAGCAGGAGGCCGCGGAAATACAGTTCTTCCACGATCGCGACGGCGAGTGCCGCGGCCAGGTACCCGGCCAGCTTGTGACCCCACGCAAGGCTCCATGCCCCGGAGTGGGGGAGGCGCGCATTCATCTCAAGGAGGGACAGCCACAGGGGCATCAGCAGGGCGGCCGTGAGGGCGAACGCGGTCAGCCCCTGCATGAGCAGGGAGGCGGGGCGGCCGCCCAGGCCGAGGGCAGGCCGGGTCACCCGGCGCCGCGCCCACAGCACGAGCACGACGACGGCCACCAGCAAGGCACCGTACTTGACGAGCTTGTGGTGCGGGACCGGCAGCGGCCACACCGCGTAGACCAGTCCCCACAAGAAGGCCCCGCCCGCCAGCGCGGCGAGCAGCAGGGAGGCGTAAATCCAGAAACTGCGCACGAAAACCTGTTCTTCGATTTCTCAAAGTTCATGATTTTAGAGGAAATGAAACGCACTACACCAAACGGGCTTAAAAGGCAAGCAAAAATGGTCGGAATTTTTAGACCATTTTTGCTTGCTTTCTCTCTCGTTCTTGGGCAGGATTGGACCATCAACCGGGTGGGCCCGGAAGACGTCTCGTCGCCGCCCATCCTGCCGAAGAATCCCTTTTCCAGGAGACTGCCCCATGGAACCGAATGCCCAGAAATCCTCCCCCGCTTCCGCCGCACGCAAGGCTCCTGCCCCGCCGCCGCCGGCGTCCCATACAATATTGTCGGCGTTTTCGGCACCCTGGCCACTTTTGCGATCGCGATCGTGGGGGAGTGATCGTGCAGACCTGCCCGATGCGCCCCCCGGCGTCCTTTTCCGCACGTGCCCGGACCCTCGGCAGAGGGCCCCGGCCGGCTTCCATTGACGGGCCTTCCGCGGGCCCGGCCGGTCATTCCGATGCGCCCTGCGACCGGGCGGATGCGGCGGTTTTCTCCGCATTCTCTATACTATTAAGCCCGGACAGGGCGAAAGTGGCGGAATTGGTAGACGCGCTGGCTTTAGGTGCCAGTGGGATTATCCCGTGAGAGTTCGAGTCTCTCCTTTCGCACCACGCCCTCCCGAACGACAGGAATCATGGAAACCGCTCTTGAAGTTTTAGGATCGACGGCGCGCGCCTTGCGGGTCACCGTGCCGCAGCAACAGTTCGTCGAGCAGGTCGAGAATCGCCTCCGCCAGCTGTCCCGCACCGTCCGCCTCAAGGGCTTCCGCCCGGGCAAGGTGCCGATGCAGGTGGTCCGGCAACGCCACCTCTCGCAGGTCTATGGCGAAGTGGTGGAGAAATTGGCCAGCGATTCCCTGCGCGAGGCGCTGGCCGCGGAGAACGTGCAGCCGGTGGTCGATCCGCGGATCACGGTGGAAGAGTACGGCGAAGACCGCCCGATGAAATACCAGGCCCGGTTCGACATCTATCCGGAACTGTCGGAATCGAAGGTCTCGGAACTGGCGCTGACGGACCCCGAAGTCACGGTGGAAGATGCGGAGGTGGACACGGGGCTGGAGCGCTTGCGCTGGCAGTCTGTCGACTGGAAGGCGGTGCAGCGGCCGGCGGCCGCGGGCGACCAGGTGGCGTTCCGATATGCGACTTGCGCAATGGACGAGACGCTCGCGGAGATCACCGGGGACAGCCCGGACCTGGCCCTGGTGCTGGAGCCGGGCACGATGCTGGAGGAGTTGCACGAACATCTCGCGGGGATGAGCGCGGGCAACGAGAAGTCGGTACAGGTGGCTTTTCCGGGGCCGGCCGACGCGCCGCCCCCGTCCGGACAGACCCGGCAGTTCCGGGTGCAGGTGCAGGAAGTGCGCGAGGCGGTGTTGCCGGACTGGGAGGACCCCGCATGGCTGGCCCAGTGCGGCGGCTCGGGCGCGACGCGCGAGACGGTCCGGGAGTCCGTGCGCGCGCACCTGGAAGGCCGGCGGGTGGAGATGCGGCGCGAATACCTGGCCGGGCAGATCGCGCAGGGCCTCACGGCCGGGGCGGCGCCGGCGTTGCCGGTGCCGGGGTCGCTTCGGGAATGGTGCCTGTCGATCCGCGCGGAGGAGATGGAGATTCCGCCGGAGCAGCAACTGGGCGAGGATCACCCGATTAGCCAGGCGGCGTTTCGGGATGCGCAACGGATCACGGCGTTCCAGGCCCTGCGCGCGTTGAGCGGGGTGGAGCCGACCGAAGAGGACCGGAAGCAGGTCGAGGACACCTATGCCGGGCAGTTCAAGGATGCGGCCGCGGCCCGGCGCACGGCGCGGCAGAATCCGACGGTCCGCGGGCACTTGCAACGCGAGGCGACCTGGGAGGCGGTCATCCGCTGGGTGCAGGAACGTGCTAGAGTGAATAACGAACGCATGACACTGGAACAACTGGGCACGCGGAGCGGCCGATGAGCGATATTCGATCCCAATACATCCCGATGGTGGTGGAGCAGAGCGCGCGCGGCGAGCGTGCGTACGACATCTATTCGCGCCTGCTCAAGGAGCGGGTGGTGTTCATCGTCGGCGCCATCGACGACCACGTGGCCAACCTGGTGGTGGCGCAGATCCTGTTCCTGGAGTCGGAGAACCCGGACAAGGACATTTCCCTGTACATCAACTCGCCGGGAGGCTCGGTCAGCGCCGGGCTGGCCGTGCACGACACGATGCAGTTCTGCCGCCCCGATGTCGGCACCCTGTGCATCGGGCAGGCGGCCAGCATGGGGGCGCTGTTGCTGGCGGCCGGCGCGCCCGGCAAGCGCTATGCGTTGCCGCATTCGCGAATCATGATCCACCAGCCGCTCGGCGGCTTCGAGGGGCAGGCCACCGACGTGGACATCCACGCCAAGGAGATCCTGCGCGCCCGGGAGCAGGTCAACCAGGTGCTGGCCCGACATACCGGCAAGAAAGTTGCTAAAATCCGGCAGGATACGGAGCGCGACTATTTCATGAGCAGCGAGGCCGCGCAGAAATACGGCATTGTCGACCAGGTGCTGAGCACCCGCTCGGAGTTGCTGAACAACACGGACAAGGGCTGACGGCCCGCAGGGCACAGGCAGGAGCATGGAGAAAGGGAAAAACAGCAAGGCGCCGTTGCGGTGTTCGTTCTGCCGGAAGAACCAGCACGAAGTCCGCAAGCTGATCGCCGGCCCGAAGGTCTATATCTGCGACGAGTGTGTGGGCCTGTGCAACGAGATCATTCGCGACGAATTGAAGGTGGAAACCGAGCAGCGGCCGGATTCGCTGCCCGGCCCCGAGGATATCTACGCCGCGCTCGAAGAGCACGTGGTGGGCCAGGAGCAGGCCAAGAAGGCGCTGGCGGTGGCCGTGTACAACCACTACAAGCGGGTCAGTTCCCGGTCCGACGATGACGACGGTGTCGAGTTGGCGAAGAGCAACATCCTGCTGATCGGCCCGACCGGGTCGGGCAAGACGCTGCTGGCGGAGACGCTGGCCAACCGCCTGAACGTGCCGTTCACGATCGCGGACGCGACCACGCTGACCGAGGCCGGCTACGTGGGCGAGGATGTGGAGAACATCATCCAGAAACTGTTGCAGAAGTGCGACTACGACGTGCAGCGGGCGCAGAACGGGATCGTGTACATCGACGAGATCGACAAGATTTCGCGCAAGTCCGACAACCCGTCGATCACGCGCGACGTCTCGGGCGAGGGCGTGCAGCAGGCGTTGCTCAAGCTGATCGAGGGCACCCTCGCTTCGGTGCCGCCCCAGGGCGGCCGCAAGCACCCGCAGCAGGAATTCCTGCAGGTCAACACCAGCGACATCCTGTTCATCTGCGGGGGCGCATTCGCCGGCCTGGACAAGGTCATCCGTGCCCGGACCGAGAAGAGCGGCATCGGCTTCGGCGCCGAGATCCACAGCCCGCAGCGGCGCGACTCCTACGGCATCCTGAACCAGGTGCAGCCGGAAGACCTGATTCACTACGGGCTGATCCCGGAGTTCGTCGGCCGGCTGCCGATGGTGGCGGTGCTGGAGGAACTGGACGAAGCCATGCTGGTCCGGGTGCTGGTGGAGCCGAAGAACGCGATTACCCGCCAATACAAGAAGCTGTTCTCGATGGAAGGCGTGACACTGGAGTTCCGCGACAACGCCCTGGACGCGGTAGCGCGGCAGGCGAAGGAGCGCAAGACCGGCGCACGCGGCCTGCGCACCATCCTGGAGACCGTGCTGCTCGACACCATGTATGAACTGCCCTCGTTCGAGGGCGTGGTCCGGGTGGTGATCGACGAGGCCGTGGTCCTGGGCGAGAAATCGCCGTACCTGATTTACGAGGACCCGGACGTCGAGGAACGGCTGGCGTGACGGTCCGGCCGGGGCCGCCCCGGGCATGCGACGGTTGAAAATCGGGCGATTCGCCCTTATTATGATGCTAACCGGGCGGGCGCAAAGCCGGCCCATTCGTACCGGAGCCCCATGAGCAAGAAACCCATAGCAGAGAAAGCCCCCCCCAAATCCAGGCCGTCCGGCGGGGCTGCGACCCTGCCGGTCTTGCCGCTGCGCGACGTGGTGGTGTACCCGGGCATGGTGATCCCGCTGTTCGTGGGCCGCCGCAAGTCGATCCGGGCGGTGGAGGCGGCGATGGCGGCCAGCAAGCAGATCCTGCTGTTGACCCAGAAGCAGGCCGAGACGGACGATCCGAACCCGGAGCACATCTACTCGATCGGCACGGTCAGTTCCATCCTGCAGTTGCTGGAACTCCCGGACGGCACGGTCAAGGTGCTGGTGGAGGGCGCGCACCGGGCGCGCGTGGAGCACTACGCGCACACGGACGACTACTTCAGCGCAGAGGTGTCCAGGCTGGACGAGACCCCGGGGGCGAAATCGGCCGAGATCGAGGGGCTGGTGCGGTCCCTGCACAAGGGCTTCGAGCAGTACGTCAAGGTGAACAAGAAAATTCCGCCGGAGGCCTTGGCCTCCCTGTCCGGCATCGACAACGTCTCGCGGCTGACCGACACGATTTCGGCGCACATGACCCTGAAGCTGGACGAAAAGCAGAAGGTCCTGGAGATCCTGTCGGTCCGGGACCGCATCGAGGCCCTGCTCAAGCTGATCGAGTCGGAGCTGGACATCCTGGGCCTGGAGAAGCAGATTCGCGGGCGGGTCAAGCAGCAGATGGAGAAGAGCCAGCGCGAGTACTACCTGAACGAGCAGATGAAGGCGATCCAGCAGGAACTGTCGGACAACGACGAAGGCGCGAGCGAGACCGACGAGCTGGCCGACAAGATCGAGAAGGCCGGGATGTCGGCGGAGGCCAAGAAGAAGGCCACGCATGAACTCGGAAAACTGCGGATGATGTCGCCGATGTCGGCGGAAGCGACGGTGGTCCGCAACTATATCGACTGGCTGGTCAACGTGCCCTGGAAGAAGCGTTCCCGGGTGTGCCGCGACCTGAAGAAGGCGGAGCGGGTACTGGAGAAGGACCACTACGGCCTGGACAAGGTCAAGGAGCGGATCCTGGAATACCTGGCGGTCCAGAACCGCGTGAAGAAGATCAAGGGCCCGATCCTGTGCCTGGTTGGCCCGCCGGGAGTGGGCAAGACCAGCCTGGGGCAATCGATTGCCCGCGCCACCGGGCGGGAGTTCTCCCGCATGTCCCTCGGCGGGGTGCGCGACGAGGCCGAGATCCGGGGGCACCGGCGCACCTACATCGGCTCCCTGCCCGGCAAGATCATCCAGAACCTGTCCCGGGTCGGGGTTCGCAACCCGCTGTTTTTGCTTGACGAGATCGACAAGATGGCGATGGATTTCCGGGGCGACCCGGCCTCGGCGCTGCTGGAGGTGCTGGACCCCGAGCAGAACCACATGTTCAACGACCACTACCTGGAAGTGGATTTCGACCTGTCGGACGTGATGTTTGTCTGCACCGCCAACACGCTGAAAATCCCCCCGGCCCTGCTGGACCGGATGGAAGTCATCCGGATTTCCGGCTATACCGAGGACGAGAAGATGAACATCGCCCTTCGTTACCTGATTCCGAAGCAGATGAAGAACAACGGGCTGAAGAAGTCGGAGCTGCTGATCCCGGACCGTGCGATCCAGAATGTCATCCGCTACTACACGCGCGAGGCCGGCGTCCGCAACCTGGAGCGCGAACTGTCCAAGGTCTGCCGCAAGACCGTCAAGCAGCTGCTGCTCAGGCCGCGCGAGAAGCAGATCCGGATTACCGCGGCGCAGCTGCGGAAACTGCTCGGCGTGCACCGCTACCGCTACGGGCTGGCCGACGAGACCAACCAGGTCGGCCAGGTCAACGGCCTGGCCTGGACCGAGGTCGGCGGGGAATTGCTGCGGGTGGAGGCCGCGATCGTCAGCGGTTCGGGGAAGCTGATCTATACCGGGCAGCTCGGCGACATCATGCAGGAATCGATCAAGGCGGCGCAGACGGTGGTGCGCAGCCGGGCCAAGACGCTGGGCATTCGGCCGGACTTCCACGAGACGCAGGACATCCACGTGCATGTGCCGGAAGGCGCGACGCCGAAGGACGGCCCCAGCGCCGGCATCACCATGACGGTGGCGATCGTGTCGGCCTTGGCCGAGATCCCGGTCAAGGCGGACGTGGCGATGACCGGAGAGATTACGCTGCGCGGCGAGATTCTCCCGATCGGAGGGCTGAAGGAGAAGCTGCTGGCCGCCATGCGCGGAGGGATCGGCACGGTCATCATTCCGCAGGAGAACGAGAAGGATCTGGTGGAGTTGCCGCGCAATATCCGGCAGGCCCTGGAGATTGTGCCCTGCCAATGGGTCGACGAAGTGATGGAGCGGACCCTGGAGTGGATGCCGCAGCCGGAACTCGCCGAGGGCGACAAGGCGGGCGAGAAGCCGCTGCCGGAGAAGGAGACTCGGCCGGACCCGGCGGTCCACCATTGAGCGCCCGGTTTTCCGGAGCGCTGCTCGTGCTTTGCGCCGGGGAGGCGGACGCCCAAATATGTATAATGGCGTACCTTAACCCGCCCATAGACCTCACTGAAATTCGGAGAAAAACATAATGAATAAAAACGATCTCGCCTCGGCGATGGCCGAGGATGCCGGCATCACCAAGTCTTCGGCCATCAAGGCGCTGGATGCCATGACGAACGCTATCAAGTCCGCGCTTCGCGCAGGCGACAAGGTCAGCGTCCCCGGATTCGGCACCTTCCAAGCCAAGCACCGTTCCGCCCGGATGGGCCGGAACCCGGCAACAGGAGAGTCGATAAAAATTCCGGCATCCAACAGCCCTTCTTTCAAGGCGGGCAAGGCACTGAAAGACGCGCTGAATTAATCCGGCCCCCAAGGGTGCTTAGCTCAGTTGGTAGAGCGTCGCCCTTACAAGGCGGATGTCGGGGGTTCAAGTCCCTCAGCACCCACCATGCCGGAGGCTTTGTTTTCTGAGGTGGAGTGGTAGTTCAGTTGGTTAGAATACCGGCCTGTCACGCCGGTGGTCGCGGGTTCGAGTCCCGTCCACTCCGCCAGTCGCCGGATCCCCGCCTCCTGTCATTCCTCCCCGACCTGGACGGGATCGCCCCACCATGCTGCATGTGATTCGAGAGAAGGCCACCGGATGGGTGGCGTACTTCATCATCCTGATCATCAGCATTCCGTTCGCGCTCTGGGGCATCAGCGAATATCTGGGTTTCGGCGGCAGCGCCGATGTCGCGGAAGTCAATGGCCAGCCGATCCCGGTCGAGCGCTACAACGAACTCTACCAGGACAACCGGTCCCGGAACACCCCGCCGCCCGGGGTAGACCCCGAGCAGTGGGAGCGTGGCCTGAAGCTGCGGGTGTTGGACGGATTAATCGACCGGGTGCTCCTGTTCCAGTACCTGGACCGTGAACGGATCGACGTCACCGATGCGAGGCTGGCGCAAAGCATCCAAGCCTTGGACCTGTTCCGGGTCGACGGCCGTTTCGACGAGAAACGTTATCAGCAGATCCTGGACGCCAACCGGATGACGCCGGCTCGTTTCGAGGCAGACCAGCGCGAACAGATGCGCGCGCAGATCATGGGGCAGATGCTGACGGATTCGGCGCTGGCAACGGATGCCGAGGTGCGGGACTACCTGGCCCTGAAGGACCAGACCCGGGACATTCGGTATTTCAGGATTCCGGAAGGGCGCTTCTACGAGCCCGGTGCGGTGACCGAGGAGGATATCCAGGCGACCTACGAGGCAGAGAAGGACCGTTATAGGGCACCGGAACGGGTCCGCGTGTCGTATCTGGAGCTGCGCCTCGACCGCCTGGACGATGCGGCGCCGTTGAGTGAGGAGGCGATTGTGGCGCATTACGAAGCGCGCGCCCTCGATTTCATGGCGCCGGAGCTGCGCAAGTTGCGGCAGATATTCCTGAAAGGGCCGGAATCGGATGAATCGGCGCAGGCCCTCTACCGGCGTCTCCAGGACGGGGAGGATTTCGCCGACCTGGCCCGGGCGCACTCCCAGGATGAATTGAGCCGCGAGCGGAGCGGGCAAATCGGCTGGGTGGCGGAAGGGGATCTTCCGGAGGACCTGGCGGCTCTGGTGTTCAGCCTGGAGCCCGGCACCGTGAGCGAGCCGGTCAAGACGGAACGGGGCGTCTACCTGCTGGAGGTGCAGGAACGGGAGCCCGCACGACTCCAAGCCCTTGAGGCCGTGCGCGACCAGGTGGTCGAACAGGCCCGCCGCGCCGACCTGGAAGGCCGGTACGCGGCCGCTGCCGAGGAACTCGGCCTGCTGGCCTACGAGAACCCGGAAAGTCTCGCGGTGGCGGCGGAGCAGCTGGGCATGGACATCCAGAGTACCGACCGGGTGCCCTTGACGGCTTTGCCGGAGGGGGTATTGACCCAGGAGGCGGTGATCGCGGCCTTGCGTCGCGACGAAGTCTTGCGCGAAGGGATGAACAGCGACCGGATCGATTTGGAGGTCGACTGGTCGGTGGTGGTCCGGGTCGACGAATACGAGGAAGCCCGGACCCTTCCGCTTGAGGCCGTGGCCGAGCGGATCCGTAACGACTTGGCCCGGCAGGCGGCCTGGAGCGCGCTGCTCGCGCATGCATCCGAACTCACGGAACGATTGCGGGAGAACCCCGACATCGAGAGCCTGGCCGAGCACGACGGGGCCGAACTGGTTTCGCACGCGGGCTTGACCCGGGATGCCGAGACGGTTCCGCAGCAGGTCAGGGAGAAAGCCTTTTCACTGTCCCGGCCGGAGAGGACACCGTCCGTTGGCCTGGCGATCCTGTACGACGGCGCGGCGCTGGTTGCCGTGGATGCCGTGCACGAGGCGCCGGTGGCGGAGATACAGCAAGAGGATCGCGAGAACCTCCGTGTGCAGATTCAGATTGACGAGGCGGGGGCCTTCCGGGCCGCGCTCCTCGCGCAGGCGGAAGTCATCCGCTACCCCGACCGGCTGGAATAAGCCCCCGTCTTCATCACCGACGGAACAGAGGGCCCCTCATGCGCCTGGCCGTTCATTGGCAAATCCTGATCGCACTCGCCTTGGCCGTGTTGGCCGGGCTGGTGCTGGATGCGGACGGCGCGGTCGGTGGGACCGTGGTCCCGGTGCTGGATTTCGTTGGGAAGATGTTTCTGAACGCCTTGAAGATGATCATCGTGCCGCTGATCGTCGCCTCGATCATCATCGGGATCGGCAACCTCGGGGCCGGCAAGTTGGGCGCGCTGGGGGGCAAGACGCTCTTGTATTACCTGACGACTAGCGGGCTTGCGATCACTGCGGGGCTATTCCTGGTCAACCTGGTGCAGCCGGGCCTGACCGGCGACGGGATCCCGGCGAAAGAGGTCTTGGGCCTGCACGAGGACACGGGGCAGATCACCGAGAAGGTGGCCGGGCGCAGCGGGGCCGACGTGATTGCCGTGTTCCTGCGCATGATCCCCACCAACATCGTGGCGGCCGCGGCGGAAGGGCAGATGCTCGGCCTGATCTTCTTCAGTCTCCTGTTCGGCTACTTCATGGAGCGCGTGTTCAAGGGCGGGCGCGACACCCTGCACACGTTCTGGCAGGGGGTGCAGGAAGTGATGATGAAAATCACGAACCTGATCATGCTGTTTGCCCCGATCGGGGTGTTCGCCCTGGTGGGCAAGGTCGTGATCACCTCCGGGCTTGAAGTATTCATCCCGCTGGCTTCGTTCTTCTTTACCGTGCTGGCGGCCCTGGCGCTGCACATGTTCGTGATTCTGCCGCTGTTGATGCGCGCGTTCGGGATCTCGCCGCTGCGTCACTTCCGCGCCATGCTGGCCGCCCTGCTGACCGCGTTCTCCACCAGTTCGTCATCGGCGACGTTGCCGGTGACGCTGGACTGCGTCCGGAACCGGGCGGGCGTCTCCAACCGCGTGGGCAGTTTCGTGCTGCCGCTGGGCGCCACTGTCAACATGGACGGCACGGCCCTGTACGAATGCGTGGCGGTGCTGTTTTTGGCGCAGGCCTACGGGCTGGACCTGAGTGCCGCGCAACAGGCGACGGTGGTGGTGCTGTCGCTCATGACCTCGATTGGCGTGGCGGGGATTCCGGCCGCAAGTCTGGTCGCGATCGTGCTGATCCTGGGGGTGGTGGGCCTGCCTGCAGAGGCGGTCGGCCTGATTCTGGCCGTTGACCGGCTACTGGACATGTGCCGCACCAGCGTCAACGTGTTCGGCGACTCAAGCGGTGCGGTGGTGATTGCCCGAAGCGAAGGGGAGGAGACGGCAGTCCGGGCCTAGGCTGGCGACTCAAGAGGATCTATCTGCCACGCTCGTAGAGTTCTTCCCGGGTCCATCCTCGCTCGTCGGCGCATTGCCTCCGCCTCTTTATCTCATGTTTTCGCTGTAGGCCGTAGGAATGCCGCTCGCGAATTCGCCCGTCACGGCCGTGGATGTAGAGGCTGGTGCCTCGCAGTTTCGCCTTCTCTCGTGCGCTGTCGATGGCTTCCTGCTGGGTGTCGAACGTACGGCTTGTGCGCTTGGCGGCAGAGTTGAGGACACTCCATCTGCCTTTATGCAGGATAACGTGCAGATTTGGGCTTAGCGTTGTTTTGGGTGGCGTCATTTTGTTGATGCGGATATGGTGAGGTTGAAAAAGGCGAGGAAACCCCATATTCTAGCTGTGCCCCGTCAATGATACAATCCAATGCCCTAACCCTCTAAGGGCAGTCGGGAGTCTTGAAACATGCCAGCCATGCACTTAACCACGATAGTATTTGTCGGGTCGAGATTTCATGCAGGAATGTTCGACGAGCGAGAACTATGTTCTTCTCTGGGGGAAATAGAGGTGATGAATACCGAGCGTAAGCAAGAAAGCGGTCGGTATAGTTATTCAGGCGGAAAATACCAGTTTACAGTCTCTTCAGAGCAACTCACGCTGACTGGCCCACAGATTTTCCCGGAAGAGGTCGTTGAAGCCACTCGAACAATCATAGCGCGCTTGACCAAATATAGCCCGTTGCCTGTCGTGGCTTCCGTAGGGTTGAATTGTGATTCGATATTTGAACAGGAAGAATTGAGCCTCTCTGGGATAGATTTTTGCAACATGTTGAATAGTCAATCAGACGTGGAGCGTTTGTTCGGAGAGACAATCCCTCTAGCAAATAGCATGACAAGCACAAATTTTTATTTCAAGGCTGATTCCGTTCAGTATAATTTGCGCATCGAGCCACATTTGGGCACACAAGGAAAAAATCTATTCTTTGCAATGAATGCCAGTCAGGACATGGTCGAGCAGCAGGGAATAATTGAATGTCTGGAAGTGCTCGACGGGGTTCGGCAATACACAAAAGCACTTCACGCGTGTCTAATTCATAGAGAGAATTTGCCATGAGTGCCGCATGTCAAGTGGAGAACAATTGGATACCCAGGGATGCCAGGACACACCTGAGTACAGGATCATTTCCCGATGAGGGAAGAAACTCTCCAAAACATTTTGCTGACCAACTATTGGGTCATTGTGGAAAGCCAACCAAGTTAGGCGGAGAGACAGTAACATCCCTTTGGATGCCTACCAAAGACTCAATGAACCGTCAGGACTCAACGGATCGCTTGCTAGAGTTGGCTCATATGCAGGTGAATCATCTTTCTCAAGACTCTCTAAAGGAAAGAGTTCTTAAACTACAAGAGATGGCTGCAAGTGAAAATTGGGATGGAGAAGGCGCAACTCCGCTGGATCAAGAAACAGTAAAGTATGCGACACAATTTATTGATTGCTTGCCGGCTGAACTTTCTGAGCCAGATATTGATGCGTCCCCACATGGAATGATTGACTTTGATTGGATGCTTTCTCATGAAGTTATGCTTTCCGTCAGCATGTGCCCGGATGGCACAATCGCGTTTGCTTTTCGATTTCCAGAAGGAAAGATGAGAAGTACTACTGTTTGGTCAAAAGAAATACCTGAAAATTTAATGGTTGCTTTCAATAGACTGCAACGAGAACACGAGATGACTCATTCTTGATGAAAATTCCCGCAACCCCTCTTGCGCGATTTGCTGTAGAGAGGGGCAAGATTAAGAATGGTGTGGCCAAACCAAAATTATTCGAACCAAACAGGCAGGGAGAACTTTCAGTATTCAGAACAGGTGGTCTGCAGAAGAACGAAGTTAAGAAAATCGGATTACAAGTGGTGGGAGACAACCCGAACGCCTCCCGTTTGTATGGGTGGGCGACGATAGAGAGATATGATGTGGAGGGTATGGGCCTCAATGTTGTTGACGATGATAATCCTCCTAGGCATTCCAATGTGGTGGGTTGGCCTGAAGAAAGAGAAAGAGTCTTGGAGTTGAAACAAGCTTTGGCAAGCAAGGCAGAGGCCTATCTTCTAGATGTCCCGATGGAAGTCTGACAGAAGAAACTGTCTTGCTTGTTTGTGAGAAATTTTCTAACCTTTCCTGAGCGAATAACCACCTCTAATCGGGATTTTATTCCAAGCGACAAACTCCGCAGGCCGGATCCTACGGGAAACCCTGATACGTCAGATCAAACCGAAGATTCAGGCAGATGAAGTTCACTGGTTGGCGTTCAGGCGAATCAGGTACACTTGCTTGCACTGCAAGCACGATCGAACGACGGTATTCCGTCCCGGGGGAGGACCTGCCAATGGCAAGCATTACGATTCGAAATCTTGACGACGGTGTGAAGGCGCGCTTGCGTGTACAGGCTACGGAGCACCATCGTTCCATGGAAGAAGAAGTCCGGCTGATTCTCCGGGAGGCTGTCGGCTGCAAGCCGAGTTCTCGGAATCTCGCGGAAATCTCACGCTCAATTTTCGGGCCGGACAATGGAGTGGATTTGGAATTTCCGCCGCGTGGCCCGATGCGTGAGCCTCCGACTTTCGATTGAGCGTGTGACCCTGTTCGCGATGCTCGACATGAACGTCGCATCCGGACTTGCCCGCAAGCCGCCGAATCCTGCCGTGGAAGCGTGGGTCGCCAACGACGGTCTGGAAGACCTGTTCTTCTCGACCGTTGGCGAGGTGGAAAGGCGCTAAGGCTGCGCTGATTCTGAGGCCCGCGGGGTTCAGGCGTCGAAGCCAGTCATGCCGACCGTGCTGTAGCCAGCGTCGACGTAAGTGATCTCGCCGGTAATTCCGCCGGCGAGGTCCGAGCACAGGAAGGCGGCCGCATGGCCGACATCCCGCGGCGTGACGTTGCGGCGCAGCGGTGCGTTTTTTTCGACGTGATCCAGCATCATTCGGAAGTTCCCGATACCGGCGGCGGCCAAGGTCCGGATCGGACCGGCGGAAATCCCGTTGACCCGGATTTGCTCCGGACCCAGGGAATAGGCGAGGTAACGCAGGTTCGCCTCCAGGCTGGCCTTGGCGAGCCCCATCACGTTGTAGTTCGGCATGCTGCGCATCGCGCCGAGGTAGGTCAACGCCAGCACGGCGGACGGATGCCCGCGCATCATTGGGCGGGCCGCCCGGGCCAGGGAAGTCAGGCTGTAGCTGCTGATGTCGTGCGCCGTGGCGAAGGCTTCGCGCGAGGTGTTCTCGCAGAAGTCCCCGTCCAGCGCCTCGCGGGGCGCGTAGGCGATGCAGTGCACCAGGATGTCGAGTCCGGACCAGTGTTCGCCGAGACGCGCGAACGTTTCTTCCACCTGAGCCTGTTCGGCCACGTCACAGGGCAAGATCAGCGATCCGCCGCAGGCGTCGGCCAACTGGTCGATCCGGGACTTCAGTTTTTCGTTCTGGTAGGTGAGGGCCAACTCCGCTCCCTGTTCGTGCATGCATTCGGCGATGCCCCATGCGATGGAGCGGTTGCTGGCGACGCCGGTGATGAGCGCTTTCTTGCCGTCGAGGAATCCCATGGGTTCGCGTGACTGCCGGATCGGCGGGTAGATTAAAATGAACCCAGCCATTTTATAACGAACCTGACTTCCGTGCGATTCTCCCGCTGTTGTGGCCGGCCCTGTCGATGGGCAAGTGTGCTGGCCCTTGTGGTTCTGGCCGGCTGCGAGGATTCGTGGAACAACCCGCATGGAGAGGACCTGGGATCGGGTTCGGTTCTGTATGCCTCGTTCAGCGACCGGCCCCAGTTCATGGATCCGGCACGATCCTACACCTCCACCGCGTACGGCTTCATCCAGCAGGTCTACGAGCCGCCGTTGGCCTACCACTACCTGAAGCGGCCCTACGAACTGGTGCCCCTGTCCGCGGCGCGCATGCCGGAAGTTCGCTACCTGGACGTGCAGGGCCGCGAACTCCCGCCGGGGGCTCCGGCAGAGGCGGTCGCGCATACCGAGTATCTGATCGACATCCGGCCCGGCACTCTCTACCAGCCTCACCCGGCCCTGGCACGGCGGGAGGACGGAAGCTATCACTACCACGACCTGACCGATGCCGACCTCGAACCGGTCAACGCGCTCCTGGATTTCACGCAGACCGGCAGCCGCGAACTGGTGGCGGAGGATTTCGTGTACCAGATCAAACGGCTGGCCGACCCCCGTCGGCACTGCCCCATCGCCGGTATCATCGCCGAGTACGTGGAAGGCTTCGCCGAGTTCCAGGCGCATATCCAGAACACGGAAGGCGTCCCGATGGATTTGCGCGGCCTGTCGATGTCCGGCGTAGAGTCGCTGTCGCGCTACCGTTACCGGGTCCGGCTGAAGGGGACCTACCCCCAGTTCATCTACTGGCTGGCCATGCCGTTCTTCGCGCCGATGCCGTGGGAGGCGGACGTGTTCCATGAGCAGCCGGGCATGTCGGAACGCAACCTGACGTTGCACTGGTACCCGATCGGCACCGGTCCATACATGTTGACCGAAAACAACCCGAACCTGAGGATGGTGCTGGAGCGCAACCCGAATTTCCGCGGCGAACCCTACCCGGACGAGGGGGAACCGGGGGATGAAGCCCAGGGCTTTCTGGACGACCGGGGGCGCATCATGCCATTCGTCGACCGTGCGGTATTCAGCCTGGAGAAAGAGAATATCCCGCGCTGGAGCAAGTTCCTGCAGGGCTACTACGACCTGTCCGGGATCGGTTCGGACAGCTTTGACCAGGCGATCGAGTATGGCGGCGGCGGGGAAGTGGGGTTGACCGATGAGATGGAAGCAAAAGGAATCGTGCTGCGTACGGCAGTCGACCTGACCGTGTTCTACATGGGCTTCAACATGCGCGACCCGGTCGTGGGCGGGTATGGCGAGCGCAGCCGCCTGCTGCGTCGCGCGATTTCCATCGCGGTGGACTACGAGGAGCACATTTCGATCTTCAGCAACGGGCGGGGGATTCCGGGCCAGGGGCCGCTGCCGCCGCAGATCTTCGGGGTGCACGAGGGAGAGGCGGGAATCAACCCGTACGTGTACCGTTGGGAGGAGGGCAAGGCGGTTCGGCGCACCATCGAGGAGGCGCGCGCGCTGATGCGCCAGGCGGGCTACCAGAATGGCATCGACCAGGAGACGGGCAAGCCGCTGGTTCTGTATTTTGAGGCGGTCGGCGCGGGCCCGGACGCCAAGGCATCACTGAACTGGCTGCGCAAGCAGTTCGCCAAACTCGACATCCAGCTGGTGATCCGGGCCACCGACTACAACCGCTTCCGGGCGAAGATGCGCAAGGGCACCGGGCAGATCTTCCAGTGGGGCTGGCATGCGGACTACCCGGACCCGGAGAACTTCCTGTTCCTGCTGTACGGCCCCAATGCCCAGGTCGACACCAATGGGCCCAATTCCGCCAACTACAAGAATCCCGAATACGATGCGCTGTTCTCGCAGATGAAGAACATCCCGAACGGGGCGCGGCGCCAACAGATCATCGATGAGATGCTGGACATCCTGCGCCGCGACGCCCCCTGGGCCTGGGGCTTCCACCCGGTCAGCTACATCCTGTCGCACCAGTGGGTGCACAATAACAAGCCGACCACCATGTCCTACAACACACTGAAGTATCGCCGCATCGACACCGGGACGCGCACGGCGGCGATCCAGGAGTGGAACCGGCCGACAGTCTGGCCGATCTGGGCGGGGTTGGGCATTCTGGCGCTTCTGATCGTCCCGGCGCTGGTTGGGTTTCTCCGCCGTGAGCGGGAGCGCGGCCGATGATTGCCTACATCATCCGCCGGGCGCTGTACGCGATCCCGATCCTGATCGGGGTCAACCTGCTGACCTTCATGCTGTTCTTCGTGGTCAACTCACCAGACGAGGTGGCCCGGCTGCACCTGGGCGACAAATACACCACGCAGGAGCAGGTGGAGGCCTGGAAGCAGGAGCACGGCTACGACAAGCCGCTGTTGTATAACTCCGGGGAGACCGGGTTGGGCAGCCTGACCGAAACCATCTTCTACAACAAATCGGTGCGCCTGTTCGTATTCGATTTCGGCAATTCCGACAGCGGCCGCAACATCGGCCACGATATCCGCCAGCGCATGTGGCCGAGCCTGGCCATCGCGGTGCCGACCCTGCTGCTCGGCTTGCTGCTGAATACCACGCTGGCGTTGATGCTGGCGTTCTTCCGTGCCAGCTACCTGGACGTGGGCGGCGTCGTGCTGTGCGTGATCTTGATGTCAATCTCCAGCCTGTTCTACATCATCGGCGGGCAGTACCTGGTCGGCAAGCTGTTGCAACTGGTTCCCATCTCCGGCTACGACACCGGGTTCGAGGCGGTGAAGTTCCTGGTCCTCCCGGTCATCATCAGTGTCATCTACGGGATCGGTTCCGGCACCCGCTGGTATCGGACCCTGTTCTTGGAGGAGATCTCCAAGGACTACGTGCGCACCGCGCGCGCCAAGGGCTTGTCCGAGCAGTGGGTCCTGTTCCGGCACGTGCTGCGCAACGCCCTGATTCCGATTCTGACCGGTGTGGTGGTCGTCCTGCCGCTGTTGTTCATGGGCAGCCTCATCACGGAGTCCTTCTTCGGTATTCCGGGGCTTGGCAGCTACACCATCGACGCGATCCAGCGCCAAGACTTCTCGATCGTGCGGGCGATGGTGTTCCTCGGCACGGTGCTGTACATCCTGGGCCTGTTGCTGACGGACATTTCCTATACTCTCGCGGACCCCCGCATCCGTCTGCGCTGATCATGTGGGTCGTCCTGCTGACGGATTTCTTTCTCTACCTGCTGCTGGCAGGCGTGGCGCTGTATGTCGGCTTCGTCCTGCGCACGCCGCACCTGCGGCATGCCTGGCGGTCCGTGATGACCCGGCGCGGCGGCGCGGTGTCCGTGGTGGCGCTGGGCGTCTTCGTGGCCATCGCGATCCTGGACTCCGTGCATTTCCACCCTCGCCTGGAACACCCGGGCGCCCAAGTGGAGTACTCGAACGAGATCCTGAGCGTGTTCGATGTCCTGGCCGGGCCCTTGCGCACCCAGGTCGAGCGGACTTATTCCGCACCGTTTGCCTATCACGCGCACAGCAAGGAGACCCGGGAGACGCCGCAAGGGCGGATCCGGGTCTATCCCCGGCTCGAGTACGGGGGCGCCCATCTTGCGAATCCGGAACAGGAGCGCGGTTGGGACATCGCGGTCCGGAGCCTGCGCGGGGCCCTGTTGGGGGCGGCGGTCTGGGTCCTCCTGCTGTGGGGCATTTGGCTGGCCCGCCGGATGCGGGGCGCACCGCCCCGGCCTGCGGGGGAGGCGGCGATTCCGTGGCGGTCCGTGGCGGTCACCATGCTGCTGATCCTGATGCTGATCGGGATCGTCACGCAGCTGGCCGGGGGCTATCACATTTTCGGCACCGACAAGGTGGGCGAGGACGTGCTCTACCAGACCCTGAAGAGCATCCGGACCGGCGTGTTGATCGGCACCCTGACGACGTTGATCATGTTGCCCTTCGCGATCGCACTGGGCATCACGGCAGGCTATTACCGGGGCTGGGTGGACGACATCATCCAGTACATCTACATCACGCTCAATTCGATTCCCGGCATCCTGCTGATCGCGGCGGCAATCCTGTCCCTGCACGTCTACCTGAATGCGCATGCCGCCGAGTATGCGAGCCTGGCGGAGCGCGCGGACCTGCGGCTGCTGTTCCTGTGCATGATCCTGGGCCTGACCAGCTGGACCGGGTTGTGCCGCCTGCTGCGCGGCGAGTCGCTCAAGCTGCGGGAACACGAATATATCCAGGCCGCGGTGGCGTTCGGGGTGTCGGGACCGCGCATCCTGCTGCGGCATATCCTGCCGAACGTCATGCATATCGTGCTGATTACCGTGGTGTTGGATTTCAGCGGCCTGGTGCTGGCCGAAGCGGTGCTGTCGTACGTGGACATTGGCGTCGACCCGTCGATGAACAGTTGGGGGAACATGATCAACAGCGCGCGCCTTGAGATGTCGCGCGAGCCCCCGGTGTGGTGGTCGCTGACGGCCTCGTTCGTGTTCATGTTTGGTCTGGTGCTGTTCGCGAACCTGCTGTCGGACGCGGTGCGCGACGCATTTGATCCCAGGGTGAAGCGATGAGTGCCTTGCTTGAAGTCGAGGCCTTGCGGGTCGCGTTCGGAACGGATCCGGACCGGGAAGTGGCGGTCGAGAACATCGGTTTCTCGATCCCGAAACAGGGGACGTTCGCCTTGCTCGGCGAGTCCGGCAGCGGCAAGTCGGTCACGGCACTGAGCGTGATGCGGCTACTCCCGGAAGCGGCCCGGGTCGAAGCTGGCGAGATCCGGCTGAATGGACGAGACCTGCTGGAACTGCCGGAGGTGGAGATGCGGGGGATTCGCGGCGGCACGATCGGCATGATCTTCCAGGAGCCGATGATGTCGCTCAACCCGGTGATGACGGTGGGCCAGCAAGTCTGCGAGCCGTTGCGGCGGCACCGGGGTTTGTCGCGGCGGGCGAGCCTGGCCCGCGCACTGGAACTGCTCGATGCGGTGCGTATTCCGGAGCCCCGGCGTCGCCTGCACGAATATCCGCATCAACTGTCCGGCGGCATGAAGCAGCGGGTGATGATCGCGGGGGCGCTGGCGGCGGAACCCGAACTGCTGATCGCAGACGAGCCGACTACCGCGCTGGACGTCACCATCCAGGCGCAGGTGCTGGAACTGCTGCGCGAGTTGCAGCGCGACCTGGGCATGGCGATGTTGTTCATCACGCATGATCTGGCGGTGGCGAAGAGAATGGCGGATGCGGTCGCCATCATGCAGCACGGGAGAATCGTGGAGGCGGAGTCCGCGAAGGAATTTTTCGACAATCCCCGGCATGAATACAGCCGCAACCTGTTCGCGGCGCTGCCGGACATCTCCAAGCGGGGGCTGCGGTTGCACGGCGGCGGGTCCAGTCCGGATGAACCGGCGACCCAGCCGGAATCGCGGCCAGGCTCCGAACCGCTGTTGGAAGTCGAAGACCTGCGCGTCCACTTCCCGATCCGCCGCGGCGTATTCCGCCGTGTCGTCGGCCATGTCCGGGCGGTGGACGGCCTGTCATTCACGTTGCACGAGGGAGAGACGTTCGCCCTGGTCGGGGAATCCGGTTGCGGCAAGACGACCACCGGCAAAAGCCTGATTCGCCTGCTGCCGGTCACGCAGGGAAGCGTCCACTACCGGGGGCATGACCTGAGCCACTGCTCGGCCCGCGAGATGGCGCCGTTTCGGTCGGAGTTGCAGATCGTCTTTCAGGACCCGTTCTCGTCCCTTAATCCTCGCATGGTGGTCGGCGACATCATTGCCGAAGGCATGCAGGTTCTGGGGTCGGCGCGGGACGCAGGCGAGCGGCGCGTGCGGATTGAGGAGTTGCTGCGGCAGGTCGGCCTGGAACCCCGCCACCAGGACCGTTACCCGCACGAATTCTCGGGCGGGCAGCGCCAGCGCATCGCGATCGCCCGGGCCTTGGCAGTTAATCCGCGGCTGATCGTGTGCGACGAGCCGACCAGTGCGCTGGATGTCACCATCCAGGCCCAGATCCTGAACCTGCTGCAAGACCTGCAGGACCGGCACGGCCTGACCTATCTGTTCATCACGCACAATATCGCGGTGGTGTCCTGGATGGCGCACCGCATGGCGGTCATGCACGAGGGGCGGATCGTGGAGCAGGGCGACACGGTCGAGATCCTGCAGAACCCGCAGCACGAATACACGCGCACGCTGCTGTCGGCGGTGCCTCGCTTATAAAAGGTATGACCCGGGTGAACGAAGAGTTTCTCCAGCGGATGGCTCAGGCCATCGTGGACGAGGTGGACCCGGAGCAGGTCATCCTGTTCGGGTCGCATGCGCGCGGCGATGCGAGGGAAGATTCGGACGTGGATTTGGTCGTCATCGAGGCCGAACCGTTCGGCGAGGGGCGGTGCAAGCGTTCCGAGGCCCTCCGCGTGCGCAATGCGGTGGAAGATTTCGACGTGCCCAAGGACATTTTGGTATTCAGTCTTGAGGATGTCGAGTACTGGCGCGATTCCCTGAACAATGTCCTGGCCCGCGCCCTGCGCGAAGGCAAGGTGCTGTATGAGCGACCCTAAGCAGGCCCGCCACCTTTTGCGGATGGCGGAAGAGGACATGACCAAGCTTTACGCCCGGGAAGATCCAGCTATCTTCATCGACAGAATGTTCGGATCGGTCGTACAGCAGGTGGCCGAAAAGACCCTGAAAGCTTGGATATGCCTCTCAGGGCAGACCTATCCGTTCACTCACGACCTGGCTGCCCTCCTGAAAATGCTGGCATCACAGGGCGAAGACGTGGAACCCTTCAGGGGCCTCGTAGAATATACCGAGTACGCGGGAGCATTCCGCTATCAGCCGGACGACCCTCATGTGGCTCCCCTGGATCGGGAAAGCGGCATCGCCCTTGCAGGCGCATTGCTCGAGAAGGTCCAGTCACTGGCCGGGACTGAAACCTAGCCCGGTTTCCAGCCGCCTTCAGCCCCCCGCGGGGGGCTCATTCCAGGATGAGGCTACCGGCGCAGCGTCGCCGCAATTCCCAGAGCCAGCCCAGCCAGCAGCAGGAGATAGCCGACCCCGTGGTCGTGGACGGTTCCGGTGCCGTGACCGGAGGCAGGCAGGGCGAACAGCAGCGCGGACAAGGGAATGACGGTGCGGTGTATGAGTTTCACGGGCTTCTCCAGGTTAAAAATTTCTCAACGGGATGACGCATCGGCATCGTCGCCGGTCGGTTCCTACGGGGTGAATCCGCCGGAGGCCAGCACGAAATCCACGATCTCGTCGACGCCTTCCCGGGCCTTGAGGTTGCTGAATAAAAAAGGCCGCGCCCCGCGCATGCGGCGGGAATCGCGATCCATGACGTCGAGGTCGGCCCCGACCAGCGGCGCGAGGTCGGTCTTGTTGATGACCAGCAGGTCGGAGCGTGTGATGCCGGGCCCGCCCTTGCGCGGGATTTTGTCGCCGGCGGAGACGTCGATGACGTAGAGGGTAATGTCGGCGAGTTCCGGGGAGAAGGTGGCGGCGAGATTATCGCCGCCGGACTCGATCAGCACGATGTCGAGGTCCGGGAAGCGCGCCATCATGTCGTCGATCGCCGCAAGGTTCATGGAGGCGTCTTCGCGGATGGCCGTGTGCGGGCACCCGCCGGTCTCGACCCCGCGGATCCGTTCCGGTGCCAGTGCGCCGGAACGCGTCAGGAACTGGGCATCCTCCTCGGTGTAGATGTCGTTGGTGATGGCCGCGATATCGTAGTGTTCGCGCAGCCGCTTGCACAGGGCATCCATCAATGCGGTCTTACCGGTGCCGACCGGGCCGCCGATGCCGACGCGGAAAGGCGTGCTCATGAGCGGAACAGGCGGGTGTATTGGGTTTCGTGGCGGGCAGAGGCCCAGTCCACCATCAGGGCGGCCTGTCCGATGTCCTCCCGGTCCCGTTCCAGGGCCTGCACCGCCGCGTCCAGGATGATCGGCTCCAGGTCAGCCAGCGCCTGCTGGCCGTCGCTTTGTCCCAAGGGGATCAGCCGGATGCCGGCGGACACCAGGTTGGCGGCCAGTGCGTGGAGATAAGCGTCCAGCGCGGGCTTCAGGGGAATGTCCTGCGCTGCCGCCACGGCCCCGACGGCCACTGGATACACCATCGGCCGTTGTTGTTCTGCGGCCTTTTCGCGGGCCCAATCGAGCCCGGCCGCCGGCCACGGGCGGGCGATTGCGGCCAGGAACGCCTGGCCCTGATGCTCGGTTTCCTCGCCGAGTTCCCGGGTCGCGCGCATCGCGTCGCCGTGCTCCAGCGCCCAGACGAACAGATCGTCGTCGCGGTTGCAGACCGCCGCGTGAGCGGCCCTATGCAAATCTGCATCGACCCGCCCGCTTCCGGCGGCGATGACTTCACAGACCCAGTCGCGCAAGCTGTCGCGGTCATGGATCAGCCCGCTGTCCACGGCGTATTCGATGCCGTGCGAGTAGCTGTAGGCGCCAACCGGAAAAGAGGGCGACAGCCAGTTCATCAGGCGGACCAGTTGCAGGCCTCCGACCGAGATGCCGTCAGTGTTCATGGGGGTGCGCCGGGGTGTGGTCTTTTCCGCCGCGCGAAGCGTAAGCGCCGGGCTCGGGGGCAAAGGGGGCCTGGTGGCGGTGAACCTGCGCGCCCAGCTGCCGGGCCATCTCGACGATGACGTGGTCGTCCCGGATTCGCAGTGTGCCATCCGGCAGGACCTGGATCGGGATGTGGCGGTTGCCGATGTGCCAGGCGACCCGGGCGGTTTCGGAAAGCGCGCGGCAAGCCAGGTCTGCGACGGGCTCGGGGGCCGCAACGACGCGCACGTATCCGCCATCTTCCAGCACCAGGCCATCGCCTTCGCCGAGGCGTACGGCCTGGGGGAGGTCAAGCAGGAACGGCTCCCCGGCGTCGGTGACGAGCCGGATCCGGCGGCGATAGCGACCGTCGTAGTCCAGGGTGACCGTGGCCTGCTGCCGTTCGACCGGCCACTCGTTGGCCGGGGTGACGGTGGTTGCGCGCGCCAGCATCAGAACAGGAAGTAACGTTGGGCCATCGCCAGCACGTCTGCCGGCTCGCAGGTCAGCAGTTCGCCGTCGGCACGGACTTCGTAGGTTTCCGGATCGACTTCCATCCGGGGCAGGGCGTTGTTCAGAATCATGTCCGCCTTGGCGACCCGGCGGGTGCCGGACACGGCGAGCAGGGTTTTCGACAGACCCAGGCGGCCTCGAAGGTCGGCTTCCAGCCCTGCTCCGGAGACGAAGGTGACGGCGCTCTCGACGAGCGCGCGCCCGAAGCCTCCGAACATGGGGCGGTAGTGGACCGGCTGGGGTGTCGGGATCGAGGCGTTCGGGTCGCCCATCGCGGCGGCGGCGATGGTGCCGCACTTGAGCACCAGGTCGGGCTTGACGCCGAAGAACATCGGCTTCCAAAGCACCAGGTCCGCCAGCTTGCCGACTTCGACGGAACCGACATGATCCGCAATGCCGTGCGTCAACGCCGGATTGATGGTGTATTTGGCGAGGTAACGCCGGACCCGGAGGTTGTCGTGGTCGCCGGTCTCTTCCGGCAGCCGCCCGCGCTGTTTTTTCATCTTGTCGGCGGTCTGCCAGGTGCGTAGAATCACTTCCCCGACCCGGCCCATCGCCTGGCTGTCGGAGGCAATCATCGAGAAAGCCCCGAAATCATGCAGGATGTCTTCGGCGGCAATGGTCTCGCGCCGGATGCGGCTTTCCGCGAAGGCGATGTCTTCCGGGATGCGGGCATCCAGATGGTGGCAGACCATCAACATGTCGAGATGTTCGTCCACCGTGTTGACGGTATAGGGCCGGGTCGGGTTGGTGGAGGAGGGCAGCACGTTGGGTTCGCCGCACAACTTGATGATGTCTGGCGCGTGGCCGCCGCCCGCGCCCTCGGTGTGGAAGGCATGGATGGTCCGTCCGCGAAACGCCGCGACGGTGTTCTCCACGAAGCCCGATTCGTTCAGGGTGTCGGTATGGATGGCGACCTGCACGTCCATGTCGTCGGCGACCGACAGGCAGGTGTCGATGGCGGCCGGGGTCGTGCCCCAGTCCTCGTGCAGTTTGAGCCCGCAGGCACCGGCTTCGATTTGTTCCCTCAATGCGGCGGGACGGGTGGCGTTGCCCTTGCCGAAGAAGCCGAGATTCATGGGGAAGCCTTCCGCCGCCTGCAACATGCGGGCCAGATGCCAGGGGCCAGGGGTGCAGGTAGTGGCGTTGGTGCCTTCGGCCGGGCCGGTGCCGCCGCCGAGCATGGTGGTGACCCCGGAGTACAGGGCCTCCTCGATCTGCTGCGGGCTGATCCAGTGGATGTGCGCGTCGATCCCGCCCGCCGTCAGGATGCGCCCCTCGCCGGCGATGGCCTCGGTGCCGGGGCCGATCAGGATGTCCACGCCCGGCTGCACGTCCGGGTTGCCGGCCTTGCCGATGCCGGCGATGCGTCCGTCCCGGATGCCGATGTCGGCCTTGACGATGCCCCAGTGGTCGACGATCAGGGCGTTGGTGATGACGGTGTCGACCGCGCCGTCGGCGCGGCTGGCCTGGGACTGCCCCATGCCGTCGCGGATGACCTTGCCGCCGCCGAACTTGACTTCCTCGCCGTAGCAGGCGCGATCGTCTTCCACCTCGATGACCAGGTCGGTGTCCGCGAGGCGGACGCGGTCGCCCGTGGTCGGCCCGAACATGGCCGCGTAACTGCCGCGATCGATCTCGTAGGCCACGGCTCAGCCCTCCAGCGGCCCGTTGACGGCGCCGTTGAAGCCGTACACCCGGCCCGTGCCGGCGTAGCGCACCAAGGTCACGTCCCGGCTCTGCCCCGGTTCGAAGCGCACGGCGGTGCCGGCCGGGATGTCCAGGCGGTACCCGCGTGCGGCGTTGCGGTCGAAATCAAGCGCCGGGTTGGCTTCGAAAAAATGGTAGTGGGAGCCGACCTGCACGGGGCGGTCGCCGGTATTGGCCACGGTCAGGTCGCGGGTGTTTCGGCCCTCGTTGAGGAGCAGGGTGCCGCGGGCCGGGAGGATTTCTCCGGGAATCATGGGTCAGCGAATCGGGTTGTGGACGGTGACCAGCTTGGTCCCGTCGGGGAAGGTCGCCTCGACCTGGATGTCCCGGATCATGTCCGCGATGCCGTCCATGACATCGTCGCGGCCGAGCACCGTCGCACCGTCGCGCATCAGTTCGGCGACGCTGCGTCCGTCGCGCGCCCCCTCGACCACGAAATCGCTGATCAGCGCGATCGCTTCCGGATAGTTGAGCTTGACGCCCCGGGCCTGCCTGCGGCGCGCCACCTCGGCCGCCATGGCGATGAGCAGCTTGTCTTTTTCGCGCGGTGTCAGGTTCATGGCATCCCCCCTGTCAAGCCTGCCACAGTCTTGGCATTATAGGCGGATAGCCGGCCAGATGCTGGCGGAACGCTGCCCAGAACCGCCCGTAGGCGTCGCGCAGTTGCAGGCTGTCCCGGCCGAGCCAGCGAATGACCAGGACGTTTCCCATGCAGCTCGCGCCCACCCGCAGGGGCTCGTCCACGATCCCGTCGATCAGGGTGCGGGCCGGATCCAGGTGCGCGCCGGCATCGTCGGCCACGTAGAGGATGCTCGCGCAGGCGCGGGCGCCACCGAGTCCGGCCGCGGCATCGCGGACCCGCTCGAACCCGGAATTCAGATGCAGGGCGTCCGCCCAGGCCAGGCGGCCGTCCCAGTAGACGTCCCAGGTCTCATGCAGCAGGCCTTTGCGTACCTGTTCGCCCATCGCGGTGCGCCCGAGCACCACCATTTCCCCGCACAGCAGTCGCGCGCCGGGGGTGGCCCGGATCTCGGTCGCGCGCCGCAGCCGCGCCGAGTCGAACAGGATGGTTTCCTGTGGCAGCCACTCCAGCCAGGAATCCGCTTCCGCCTGCAAGCGGATCCCGATGCGTGCGTCCGCCCCGGTGGAGCGATAGATCTTTTCCGCGGCCTGCGCCAGGACCCGGCCGGCCGCGCCCTCGGATGTCGAGACGCGGACCTGGAGCCGGTCGCCGCCGACCAAGCCTCCGGACGTGGTGACCAGGACGCCGGTGAGCGGCTCACCCGCCACGTGGCGGGGAAACAGCAGGCGCAGCGGGTCGTGCTGGTACAGATCGCCGATCACCGTCCTGCCGCGGGCCGCTTTGAGGCTCAGGCGGGCGGAGCCGTCGGCGACGGGGGCAGGGTTCATACGGTGAGGTGCTGGCGGATTTCGGTTTCTTCGAAGTCGCCGATCGGGCCGGACAGCAGGATGCGCCCGCGGTCCATGACCGCGATCTCGTCGGCCAGGTCGCATGCCAGTTCGTAGTACTGTTCGACCAGCAGCACGGCCAGGTCGCCGCGCTTGCCGAGCAGCCGGATGACCTTTTCGATGTCCTTGATGATCGAGGGCTGGATGCCCTCGGTGGGCTCGTCGAGCAGCAGCAGGCGAGGGCGGGTGACCAGGGCGCGGCCGATCGCGAGCTGCTGCTGCTGGCCGCCGGACAGGTCGCCGCCGCGCCGACCCAGCATGTCGGCTAAGACCGGGAACAGATCGAACACTTCCGGCGGGATGCGCGCGTCGCTGCGCGGCAGGCAATTGAACCCGGTCATCAGGTTCTCTTCGACCGTCAGGCGGGGGAAAATGTCCCGGCCCTGCGGCACGTAGGCGATGCCGCGGTGGGCGCGGTCGTGCGCGGGCAGGTGGGTGATGTCCTCGCCGTCCCAGAGGACCTGTCCGCTACGCACCGGGGTCTGCCCGGTCAGGCCGCGCAGGAAACTGGTCTTGCCGACGCCGTTGCGCCCGAGAAGGCAGGTGATGCGGCCGCGCTCGGCTGCAATGTGGGCATCGCGCAGGATGTGGCTCGCGCCGTAGTAGAGGTTGATATCGGTGGCGGCAAGCATGCTAGCGCCCCAGGTAGACCTCGATGACGCGGGGGTCCGACTGGATCGCGTCCATCGGGCCCTCGGCGATGACCTGGCCCTCGTCGAGCACCGTGACCCGGCAGTCCAGGTCGCGCACGAAGTTCATGTCGTGCTCGACCACCACCAGCGAGTGCGTCTTCGAGATGTCGTGCAGCAACGCCACGGTCTGCTCGGTCTCGGCGTCCGTCATGCCGGCCACCGGTTCGTCCAGCAGCATTAGATCCGGTTCCTGCGCCAGCAGCATGCCGATCTCCAGCCATTGTTTCTGCCCGTGCGACAGGGCACCGGCCGGGCGGTCGCGCTGCGCGGGGAGGCGGATGGTTTCGAGCGCCTGTTCAATGCGCCCGATCTGTGCCGGGCTGATGCGGGCGAACAGCGTGGCCAGGATGCGGCGGTCGGCCTTCAGGGCGAGCGACAGGTTCTCGAACACGGTCAGGTTCTCGAACACGGTCGGTTTCTGGAACTTGCGGCCAATGCCGAGATTGGCGATCTCCGTCTCGTTGAGTGCGGTCAGGTCGATGCGGTCGGCGAACAGCACCTCGCCCTGGTCGGGACGGGTCCGGCCGGTGATCACGTCCATCATGGTGGTCTTGCCGGCCCCGTTGGGGCCGATGATGGCGCGCATCTCGCCGCGGTCGATGATCAGGCTCAGGGAGTTGAGCGCGCGGAAGCCGTCGAAGCTGACCGAGACGCCGTCCAGATAGAGCAGGGTCTCCGGCGCGATGTGATGCGGCTCGGGCCGGGTGGACGCGGCGGCGGGGTCAGGCGGATGCATGGGAATCCGAGCGCGATGTTTTCGCGATGGCGCGGCGTTCGCGCCACTGCCGCACCACGCCGACCAGGCCGCGCGGCATCAGCAGGGTGACCAGGATGAACAGGGCGCCGAGGAAGAACAGCCAGATCTCTGGCGCGATGCCGGTCAGCAGGCTTTTCGCGCCGTTCACCGCGACGGCGCCCGCGGCGGCGCCGAACAGGGTGCCGCGCCCGCCGACCGCAACCCAGATCGCGATTTCGATCGATTTGGCCGGGGTGAACTCCCCGGGATTGATGATGCCGACCTGGGGCACGTACAGGGCCCCGGCGATGCCGGCCAGCACGGCCGACAGCGTGAACACGAACAGCTTGGCCCGAGTCACCGAGTAGCCGATGAAGCGCACCCGGCTCTCGGCATCGCGCACCGCGATCAGCACCCGCCCGAGTTTTGAGGTGACCACGGCGCGGCACAGCAGGTAGACCAGGCCGAGCATCAGCGCCGAGGCCAGGTACAGCCCGAGCTTGGTCGAGTCGGCCGACAGTTCGAACCCGAGCAGGTCCTTGAAGTCGGTCAGCCCGTTGTTGCCGCCGAAGCCCATTTCGTTGCGGAAGAACGCGAGCATCAGGGCGAACACCATGGCCTGGCTGATGATGGAGAAGTACACGCCGGTGATGCGCGAGCGGAAGGCCAGCCAGCCGAACACGAACGCCAGGCTGCCCGGCACCAGCATGGCCATCAGCACGGCGAAGGCGAAACTGTCGAAGCCGAACCAGTACCAGGGCAGTGCGTCCCAGTTCAGGAACACCATGAAGTCGGGCAGTTCCGGATGGCCGTACACACCGCGGTCGCCGATCTGGCGCATCAGGTACATGCCCATGGCGTAGCCGCCGAGGCCGAAGAAGGCGCCGTGCCCCAGGCTCAGGATGCCCGCATAGCCCCAGATCAGGTCCAGTGCCAGCGCCAGTATCGCGAAGCACAGGAACTTGCCGAGCGTGGTGACCCAGAAGGTCGGCACGTGCAGCCAGGCATCTTCCGGCACGGCCAGGTTCAGCACTGGCACCACCAGCATCAGCACGGCAGCGAGACCCATGAACACGGTCCAGCCGCGGTGCGACTCCAGGGCGAACAGGCGTGAGGACAGGGGACCCATGGCTTAGTCTCCCGCGGCGCGGCCCTTCAGCGCGAACAGGCCGCGCGGGCGCATCTGGATGAACAGGATGATGAAGACCAGCACCACGATCTTGCCGAGGATGGCCCCGGAGACAGGCTCCAGGAACTTGTTGACGATACCGAGGCTGAAGGCGCCGACGATGGTGCCCCACAGGCTACCCACGCCGCCGAACACCACCACCATGAAGCTGTCGACGATGAAGTTCTGGCCGAGGTTCGGGCTGACGTTGGAGATCTGGCTCAGCGCCATGCCGGCGACCCCGGCGATGCCGGATCCCAGCGCGAAGGTCAGGGCATCGACCCGGCCGGTGCGGATGCCCATGGAGGCTGCCATTGCACGGTTTTGGGTGACCGCGCGCATGTTCAGGCCGAAGCGTGAATAGCGGATGAACGCGGCCAGCGCCGCGACCACCGCCAGGGAGAACAGGATGATGCACAGGCGGTTGAGGGTGACCGTCACGCCGCCGGCGATCTCGACCGCCCCGGAGATCCATTCGGGGTTGGCGACTTCCCGGTTGTTGGCGCCGAACAGCGAGCGGACCAACTGCTGCAGGATCAGGCTGATGCCCCAGGTGGCGAGCAGGGTCTCCAGCGGTCGCCCGTACAGGAAGCGGATGACCCCGCGCTCGATCAGCACGCCCATCGCGGCGGCGATCAGGAAGGCGGCCGGCAGGGCGGCGAGCAGGTAGAACCCGAACAGTTCGGGCGGGACCACGCTGCGGAAGATCTCTTGCACCAGGAACGTGGAATAGGCACCGAGCATGATCATCTCGCCGTGCGCCATGTTGATGACGCCCATCACGCCGAAGGTGATCGCCAGTCCGATTGCGGCCAGCAGCAGCACCGAGCCGAGGCTGATGCCGAACAGCAGGTTCTCGGCGATGCCGAACAGCCACAGCTTCCGGTCGATGGCCTCGACCGCACGGTGCAGGGCCTCGCGGATCTCGGGGTGGGGTTCTGCATCCGCGTCCAGGCGGCGCATCAGCAGCGAGCGGATGGTCGCGTCGGAGCTCCCGGCCAGATGGGTGGCCGCGGCCCGGCGCAGGGCCGGGTCGTCCGCCTCCAGCTCCAGCACGGCGATGCCGACTTCCAGCCGGGCCCGGATGGCCTCGTCGATTTCCCGGTCCCGTGCCTGGCGCAACAGGGGCAGGGTCTCGGGGTCGGGGTTCTTGCTGAGGTTGTCCGCGGCTTCGAGCCGTCGGCCGGGGTCGTCGCTGAACAGCGCCAGGCGGCCGGTCACGTCGCGGATCAAGCGGCGCAGCCGGTTGTTGACCCGGATTTTCTTTAATTCGCGCTTGGCGGCTTCAGGTTCGGGCCGGCCGCTGGCTGCGTCTTCGACGCGATAGGTCTTCCCGGAACGTTCCGCAATGACGACCCGACCGTCTTTGCGCACGTGCAGCCGACCCTTGGCGAGCGCCTCCAGTGCGGCAAGGACGCGGGGGCCGCCGAGGCTTCCCAGATGCTCGATGGCCTGGGCCTTCTGTTCGAATTTCTTGGTATCGAGAGCTTGCAGCGAGGCCTGGAGGTCGGTCTCGGACGGCTCGCCTGAGGCCCCGGCGGCGGCGAACAGCAGGGCCACGCCGAGCGCGGCGGCGCCGGGGGTCCGGTTTCCGGACCCATCGCGGCCTTTCCGATCGATCATTGACATCATGCCCGATTGCATTATCCGCTATTGGCGGACTTCGGCCAGGCCGGCGGCGGGGCCGCCGGCCTATGCCAGAGAAGTTACGAGCTAGGCTTCTCGCAGTTGCCGCAAGAGAACGGCTCGGTCCAGTCGGACATCAGCTTGGCGCTTTCCGGGATGAAGTCGGACCAGGCATCGCCGGGGACCACGCCCTCGGTCTCCCAGACCACTTCAAACTGCCCGTCGTCCTGGATCTCGCCGATCAGCACCGGCTTTGACAGGTGATGGTTGACGTTCATGACGGCCGTCCCGCCGGTCAGGTTCGGGGCCGTCTGGCCGTACATGGCGGCGCGCACCGCGTCGATGTCGGGGGTGCCAGCCTTCTCGACCGCCTGCACCCACATCTGGAAGCCGATGGCGTGGGCCTCCATCGGGTCGTTGAACACGCGGTCCTCGTCGCCGATGAACGCGTGCCACTTCTCGATGATCTCGGCGTTGTTGTCGCTCTCGACGCTCATGAAGTAGTTCCAGGCGGCGAGGTGTCCGACCAGCGGGCCGGTATCGATGCCGGCGAGTTCTTCCTCGCCGACCGAGAAGGCCACCACCGGAATGTCCTCGGCCGCGATGCCCTGGTTGCCCAGTTCCTTGTAGAACGGCACGTTGGCGTCGCCGTTGATGGTGGACACCACGGCGGTTTTCTTGCCGGCCGAAGCGAACTTCTTGACGTCCGACACGATCGTCTGCCAATCGGAGTGCCCGAACGGCGTGTAGTTGATCATGATGTCTTCTTCCGCCACGCCCTTGGCCTTGAGGAATGACTCAAGGATTTTGTTGGTGGTCCGCGGATAGACATAGTCGGTGCCCGCCAGGACCCAGCGCTCGACGGATCCGCCTTCTTCGCTCATCAGGTACTCCACCGCCGGGATTGCCTGCTGATTCGGCGCGGCGCCGGTGTAGAAGATGTTGCGGGAAGACTCTTCGCCTTCATACTGCACCGGATAGAACAGCATGCCGTTGAGTTCCTCGAAGACCGGGAGCACGGACTTGCGGGAGACCGAAGTCCAGCAGCCGAACACGACGTCGACCTCGTGCTGCTCGATCAGCTCGCGGGCCTTCTCAGCGAACAGCGGCCAGTCCGAGGCAGGATCGACGACCACCGCTTCAAGTTTCCGGCCGAGCACGCCCCCTTTGGCGTTCTGCTCGTGGATTAG
Organism: uncultured candidatus Poriferisulfidus sp.; assembly: GCA_965214545.1. Lineage (GTDB taxonomy): Bacteria > Pseudomonadota > Gammaproteobacteria > Poriferisulfidales > Poriferisulfidaceae > Poriferisulfidus. The sequence continues at coordinate 1,633,294 of OZ243950.1, forward strand.
GAATTCCATGACGTCCTTCAGCGCGGTTTCGCTGATCGCCATGGTTCCGGACAAGGAATGCAGGACCCCGACCTTGATCGGTTCGTCGGCCCGCACGCCCTCTGAAGCTGCGAACACGCCTGCAAATAGGCATAGCGCAGCCATAAGTTTGCTAACAGTTTTCATAATTTCCCCTGTTTTGCTTGTAAAAAGCAAGTTAATAAAACAAGAGAACAACGCCCGACCCGGGAGCCCTTCCCGGTCGGGGTTACTGATTAATATCAGGTTGCCCTCTCAGGGGTCATTTTAGCATGACTCGTCGGACGCGCCGGACGTTGTGCCCGAGCGGGGGTTCTGGGGACAGACAATCAGCAAGAAGAATTGCACAGGTCCCGGGATGGGTTACAATTATAGACGAAAACTATTTTTTTAGAATGTTTTGTTGAAATTGTGGTCTCTCTAGTCCGGTCTCTTTCTCCGCAAGAAAGCCGTGTGGTGCTCGGTCTTGTCGAACGCGGGGAAATCTTCGTGGCACGGCAACAGGTTATTGACATTCTGGACCGGGGTCCGCAGGCTGCCGACCGTGTGATTCGTTCGCTGCGCCGGAAGGGCTGGCTTGAACGCGGCAGTTGGGGGCAATACCTCCTGATTTCCCCCGAGATGGGTCCGGAGGTCCTGGGGGAGAGCAATGTGTTGGCGCTTGCCAGCAGGATCGCCGCTCCTTACTATTTCGGTTACGGTACGGCAGCCGCCCACTACGGTTTGACAACACAGCGGCGCCATGTCGTCTGGGTCGTTACGCCGTCGCGCGTGCGGAGCCGCCGCCTGCTTGATTCCGATATCCACATCGTCAACCCGGCGCAGAGCAAGTTCTTCGGATTTGCCCCGGTCGACGTGTTGGGACACTCGGTGGCCATGTCGAATCGCGAGAAGACGGCGCTCGACTGTATCGACCGTCCTCGCCTTGCCGGGGGCGAGGGGGAAGCAGCTGTCGTACTGGCGACGGCATGTCGGCACATGGACTGGAACAAGGCGTCGGACTATCTGGAGCGAATCGGGTCGAAAACCTTGGCGCGCCGGTTCGGCTGGCTGGCCGAGCACGCCGGAGCCGAAATTCCGGAGGATGTCGGCGAGCGCCTGCGCAAGATTGCATCCGGTTCCGGCAAGTCATTTTATGGATCGAAAGCATCAGGCCAAGATGCCGTGGGGTACCAGAGTTCCTGGCAGCTTGTCGTGAATGCCAGCGGAAAAGAACTCGAAGAAAGTGCCGGGCTGGCGCATCGGCAAAGAGTCGGACGGCAGAAGAGATGCTGACGCGTGCTCAGGTACAGCGATACGCCGTCGAGTCGGGACTGCGCGACATGATGGTTGCGGAAGCGGACTGAACCGTTGGCTGGTAAAAAAGTCAAAGTCCTCACTGATCCGGTGCCCCAGTTGCAGTGCGACTCCCGTTTCGCCATAGAGGACAAACCCCCGGGGAATTTCTCGCAGCTTCGGCCACAGGCTCCTCTGCTCCGGAGGTAAAATCGACAGGCCGATCATCGTAAAAGCCATGATATTACATGCATTTTACCGGTTTTCGATTGGTGTGGCAACCGCCGGGAGGGGTCGAGGAGGCAGGAAAGATGTCGGTGAGCCCGCCGGATGGAAGGCCAACGGAATGACGGCCCGCTGTCGGGCGAAGCGGATCAGCGTTCCGCAATCGGGGTCAGCACCTCGCGGAAGAAAGGCAGCCAGGACGCGAGCAGCCCCAGCACGAAAACTCCCTCGACGAGCAGCACCCGCTGCCAGCGCGGCCGTGCCTCGGGCGGCGCGTCGGCGAGGCGGACCGACGACATCAGGATGTCGAACAGCAGCACGAAGAACACCAGCGGAGCCGCCGCCGGCAGAACCAGGGTGCGGATCAGGGCCCAGCCGTGCAGGCTCAGCGGCACGCCCGGTTCGGTCGCGAACAGCACCAGGAGCCCGGCCATTGCCAGCAGCGCTATGCGCAGGATGCCCAGTTCGGCGAAAAGCGCGCGGACTGGAATCACAGCGACTGGTAGTAGTCCATCAGGATCCGGGCGATCTCCGGGCGCGCGAATTCCGGCGGCAGGTCCTCGCCCTTGGACAGCATTTCCCGCACCCGGGTGCCGGACAGCAGCACGAAGTCTTCCTTCTGGTGGTCCGGCGCATCCCGCATCATGACCACCTTGTCCAGTTTTTTGGAGTAGGCGGTATGGTCAGCGCGGAAGATCTCGATGTCCAGCGCGCCGTCCGGCACCTCCTCGTCGAAGACCGTCTGCGCGTCGAATGCCCCGTAGTAGTCGCCGACCCCGGCATGGTCGCGGCCGACGATCAGGTGCGTGCAGCCGGCGTTCTGGCGGAACACGGCATGCAGCACGGCCTCGCGCGGGCCGGCGTACAGCATGTCGAAGCCGTAGCCGGTGATCATCACCGTGTTGGGCGGGAAATAGAGGTCGACCATCTTGCGGATGGCGGCGTCACGCACCTGGGCGGGGATATCGCCGGGCTTAAGGCGGCCGAGCAGCATGTGGATCAGCACCCCGTCGGCGCCGACCGTCTCTTGGGCGATCTTGCATAGCTCTTCGTGTGCGCGGTGCATCGGGTTGCGGGTCTGGAATGCGACCACGCGGTTCCATCCGCGTTGTGCGATCTCGGCACGGATTTGCACCGCGGTTCGGAACGTGCCGGCGAATTCGTCCGGGAAATAGCTGTAGTCCAGCACCTCGATCGGCCCGGAGACCAGGGTGCGGCCATTGTCGAGGAAGGTCCGGACGCCGGGATGCTCGGGGTCGGTGGTTCGGTAGATCTGATCGGCCAGGCGCTCGAAGTCGGCCTCAGACAGGGTTTCGACGGCCTCGACCTGCTGGATGGCCAGCACCGGGTGGCCGTCCCGGTTGGAATCGCGCAGGGCGATGCGCGACGCGCCCGCGATGGTGCCGGCGTCCTGTGTCTGGTTGAGGATCGGCACCGGCCAGAACAGCCCGGACTCGGTGTGCATCTCGCGGCCGATGCGCAAGGCATCCGCGGCATTCATGTATCCGGTCAGCGGGGTGAAGTACCCGCCGGCCATCATGACGGCGTTGGACACGGCAGCGGAGTTGAGCTGCAGGGAGGGGAGGGATTCGGCTTCGTCGCGAAGCGTGGCCGCGCGGCCGGCGTCTTCAACGGCGAGCGGCATCAGTTGTTCGCTGGCGTAGGGATCAATCATCGATATCGTCCGTGAAAAGAAAAGGAATTATAAAGGTTGACTGGGTTCTTCGATGTCGCTCCCCGCAAATCAGATTCCACCTAAAACCCGGAAGCGCCTTCTATTACAATACCCGAATCCAGAATTCGGTCCGGTTCCGCCCCCGCACCCCCAGACCTCGTCCCCGCGTGCCGCCCCTCCCCGCCCCGGATGATCCCGCCCCGTCCCCGGCGGTCTCCATCGTGGTGCCGACCTTCCGCGAAGCGGAGAATCTGCCGATCTTGGCCGGGCGTATCGAGGCGGCGCTGTCCGGGAGCGGCATCGAATGGGAACTTCTCCTGATCGACGACGATTCGGGAGACGGCATCGAAGCCGTGGCCGGGGACCTGGCCCGGCGCCTGCCGGTGCGACTGGAGGTCCGCCGGGAGCCCCCCCGGGACCTGTCGCGTTCCGTGCTCCGGGGCATTGAGGCCAGCCGGTTCGACCGGATCGTGGTGATGGATGCCGACCTGTCGCATCCGCCGGAACGCATCCCCGCCTTGGTCCGGGCGTTGGAGGGCGAGTGCGACATGGCGGTGGGCAGCCGCTACGCGCCGGGCGGGCGTATCGAACGGGGCTGGGGTGTGTGGCGTTTCCTGAACTCGCACCTCGCGACCTTGTTGGCGCGGCCGTTGACGGGTTGCGCCGACCCCTTGTCCGGATTCTTCGCATTCGACCGCCGCGCGCTTCCAGAGCGGGGCCAGTTGCGGCCGATCGGCTACAAGATTGGGCTGGAACTCATGGTGCGGGGCCGGTTGCGGGTGGCAGAGGTTCCGATCGACTTTGCCGACCGGGATCGGGGGGCGAGCAAGATGGGCCTGCGCCAGCAGGCGCGCTACCTCCGCCACCTCAAGCGCCTGTACCTGCACCGTTTCGGCGGGTTCGCGCGGATGTTGAGCTTCGGCGCGGTGGGCGCCAGCGGTTTCGTCGTCGACCTGGTCGTCTACCTCGGCTTGCAGGCATTCGGCGTGGAGCACCGGCTGGCGCGGTTTTTGTCCTTCTGGCCGGCGGTGAGCTGGAACTGGTGGCTCAACCGGCGCGTCACCTTCGACGACCGCCCGCGCCACGCCCCGGCGCGCCAGTGGGGGCGATTCGTGGTCGCGAGCCTGATCGGGTTCGCCGTCAACGTCGGCAGTTACCTGGTCCTGACCAGTTTCGTGGCGGTCTTCGCCCGCCAGCCGCTGCTGGCGTTCTTCTTCGGCATCGTCCTCGGCGGGGGCATCAACTTCCTGGTCTCGACCCTGTACGTCTACCGGCGGCACGCGGCCCTGACGGGCGGGCGGCCCTGACGGCCATGGGTAAGGCGAGCCGGCGTAAGGCGGAGAAACGACGGCTGCGGGAGGCGCAGTCGGCGGCGACCGGGCAGGTGCCGTTCCCTCCCGCCCGGCGGGGCTGGGCCTCGTTTTTCACGGCAGACGGGCCGCCGAGCGACTTCCCGCTGCACACCGGCCTTGGCGCACTGCTGCTGGCCCTGCTGGTGCTGGTCGCCTACTACCCGGCCCTGATGGCCGGATTCATCTGGGACGACATCATTTTCACCAGTGCGAAGCCGGTCAAGGAGTGGGCCGGGATCTGGGATATCTGGACCGACCCGAAGTCCCTGGAGCTGGAGGGGCACTACTGGCCGATGGTGTACACGAGTTTCTGGCTGGAACACAAGTTGTGGGGGGATGCGCCGGCCGGCTACCATGCGGTCAACCTCCTGCTGCAGCTGGTCAACAGTCTGTTGGTGTGGCGGCTGATGTGGCGCCTGGCGGTGCCCGGCGCCTGGCTGATCGCCGCGGTGTTCGCGGTGCACCCCCTGCACGTCGAGTCGGTGGCTTGGGTGATCGAGCGCAAGGACCTGTTGTCGGGCGCGTTCTACCTGGGTGCCGTGCTGGTCTGGCTGCGTTTTACGGAGGCGCCGAGCCGGCGGGGCTATGTCCTGGCCCTGGGCTTGTTCGGGGCGAGCCTGCTGAGCAAGACCGTCACGGTGACCCTGCCGGCGGCGCTGTTGGTGCTCGCCTGGTGGCAGCACGGGCGCGTGACCCGGACCGACGTGCTGCGGCTGCTGCCGTTTTTCGCGGTGGGCCTGGCCTTCGCCTACGGGGACACGGCGTATTACGCCTCGCGGGAACCTCTGGATCTGGACTATTCCTTCATCGAGCGCCTGCAGATCGCGTCGCACGCCTTGTGGTTCTACATCGGCAAGTTGCTGTGGCCGGTCGATCTCGCGGTGATTTACCCGTTCTGGGAGGTCGGCCCCGGACAGTGGGTGGAGTGGGGCTACGTGGCGGCGGTCGTCGTTTTGGTGGCGGGGCTGTGGCGGTGGCGCGGGCGGATCGGGCGCGGCCCGCTGGCCGCGGCGTTGTTCTACGGGGTGACGCTGTCGCCGGTGCTCGGCTTTGTGGACTTCGGCTACATGCAGTTTGCGTTCGTCGCCGACCGCTTCCAGTACTTGGCCGGCATCGGCGTGATGGGGCTGCTCATGGGTGCGGGGGTGCACGCGGCGGGCCGGCTTCCGGCTGGCATGAGACGGGGTGCCCTGGGTGCCGCCCTGCTCGGCATCGCCGTGCTGGCAGCGCTGTCCGCGAAGCAGTCCCACATCTACCGCGACGAGATCACGTTCTTCAGCCACATCGTTGCCCACAACCCGCAGGGGCGGGATGCCTACCACAATCTAGGCAAGGCGTTTCAGGACGTGGGGCGCATGGAGGAGGCGCTGGAGGCCGCCCAGACCGCCGTGGAATTCCGTCCTGATTTCGCCGGTGCCTACGGCAACCTCGGCCTGGCGCTGAAACATTTCGGCCGGCTCGACGAGTCCGAGGAGGTCCTCCGGCGCGGCCTGGAAGCCGACCCCAAGAACAAGAACGTCTTGCTGAACCTGAGCGAGGTGATCCGTCAGCAGGGGCGGCACGAAGAGTCGCTGCAGTGGTACGACACCACGATTCGTCGCGACCGGCAATACGCCCTGGCCTATGCGGGCAAGGGCGACGCCTTGTTTGTCCTGGAGCGCTATGAGGAGGCTATCCGGAACCTTGAGAAAGCTTTGGCCCTGACTCCGGACATGCCGCAAGCCCCGCTGATGCGCACCCTCATCGGCGAGGCGGCACAGAAGTTGGAGCGCTTCGGGGAGGCAGAGCGGCAGTACCGGGAGGCCCTGCGCATCAACCCGGGATTGTTCCGGGCGCACACCGACCTGGCTGGCCTGCTGATCGACCGCGGCCGCCCCGGGGAGGCGGATCGGCACCTTGAAGGCATCCGGGCGCAGCACCCGGACGATGCCGACGGCTTGCAGGCCATTGCCGAGATGTTCCGCAAGCGCGGGCAGTACGAGCCGGCGCTGCCGTGGTACGACGCGGTGTTCGAGGCGGATCGCGACTACACGCAGGGCTACGCGGGGAAGGGCGATGCCCTGTTCCGTCTGGGGCGCTACGGGGAGGCGATTGAATCCCTGGCGCGGGCCATCGCCCTGGAGCCCGGCATGTCGACCGTGCCCGTACTGCGTCTGCTCATCGGCGAGGCGAACCAGGAGCTCGGCCGGTGGGAGGAGGCGCGGGAGCAATACGAGATCATCCTGACCCGTGATCCGGACAACACCGCCGCGATCGACCGGCTCGCCATGGTGAGCTTCAATCAGGGGCACCTGAAGGAATCGCTGGAACTCTACCGTCGGCATCTCCGGCTCGATCCCGACAACGCGAATGCCCACAGCAACCTGGGCATCGTGCTGTATCGGATGGGCCGCATCGACGAGGCGCGCGAGGTGCTGGAGCATGCGTTGTCCCGGGACTCCGAGATTGATATGGCGAAGACGGTGCTGGACTTGATTCGTAAGGGCGAATAGCGCCGCCGCGCATGGGCAGGAACGCGCAGCGTCCGGCGCAGGCCCGGCAAAATCCGACGCCGGGTCCCGGGAGGCTGGCACCCGCCTCCTGGCTGCACCTGCAGGACCCGGAGGGCCCACCCTGGAAGCTGTTGCCGTGGTTGCTGGGAGGCGCGTTCGCGGTGCGGGCTGCGGTGGCCCTGGCCGGGGATTTCGTGCTGCACCCCGACGAGATCATGCAGTACCTGGAGCCGGCCCACCGCCTGGTGTTCGGCAACGGCATCACCTACTGGGAATTCTTCTATGGCGCGCGCTCCTGGTTGGTGCCCGGGCTGGTGGCCGGAATCTTGGCCGGCTTCGACAGTCTCGGCCTCGGCACGCCGTCCGGGTACGTCGGCGGGGTCAAGCTGGCGTTTTGCGCCATCTCCCTGCTGGTTCCGGCGGGCATGTACGGCTTCGCACGGCGCCATTTTGGCGAGGCCACGGCGCGGGTCGCCCTGCTGGCCGGGGTGTTCTGGTACGAGCTGGTCGGCTTTGCACATAAGCCACTGACCGAATTCGTGGCGACCGCCCTGTTGTTGGCGCTGCTGGCCCTGTGCGTGCGGCCGTCCTTGGAGCGGACCCGTGTGGTGTGGGGCCTGGCGGGGTTGGCGGTGCTGGTGGCGGCGGTGCGGATGCAGTATGCCCCGTTGGCGGTGCTGTTGCTCGGCGTGGTGTTCCTGCGGACTCCGCGCAAGAAGACGCTGGCGATTGCGGCGGCTGCCTGCGCTTTGGCGGTCGGCCTCTTCGACGGCATTACCTGGGGCGGCGGGCTGTTCCATTCCTACCGCAGCAACTTCGGGTTCAATCTGGCAAACAATCCGGCCGGGGCCGGGCCGCCGGGCATCCAGTACCTGTGGTGGATCGGGCTCGCCAGTGCCGGGCTTGGCATTCTGTCGCTCGCTGGTGCGTTGCGGTCGCCCCGGCGTTATGGGTTTCTCTTGGCGCTGGTCGCCGTGACCTTGCTGCTCCATGCGTTGCCGGCGCACAAGGAATACCGCTTCGTGTTCGCGGTCGTCCCGCTGTGGCTCCTGATCGGCTCGGACCTGGTGGCGCGCTGGGCGGCGCGCGGCGGCGGGATGCGCCGGGGCGCCGGGCTGGCGGGAATCGCGTTCGCGGCTATCTCTGCCGCCGGGATCCTGAACGCGCTGCCGGGGCAGGAGCGGGTGTACCAGGCCTCGACGTCCCTGGCCGAGGTCCGTTTCCTGCGGGGTCAGGATCCGATCTTCGCGGCCTACCGCCATCTCGCCGAGGCACCCGGCGTGCAGGGCGTGATCCAGGTCGACCGGACCTACTATGATTCGCCGGGCTACTACTACCTGCATCGAAAGGTTCCGTTCTACGATGCGGTGGTCGGAGAGGACATCATCCGAGAGATGTCCCGGGCCTCGGCCTTCGTCAGCCACGTCGTGAACGGGGATCCGCAGGCTCGTCTCCTTCCGGGCTACCGGGTCGAGAAAGAATTCGGGGAAATCCGGGTCTTGCGGCGCGTGGCCCCGGGCCCGGAGGTCCGCCGCTGGCGGCACTACGCGCCGGTGATCCGGGGTGAGGGCATCGAATCGGTTCTGCGCCGGCTGCATCCGGATGCGCCCGGCATGCCGCCGGATTGGGGAATCCAGTTCGCGGATGAAGGCGGCCCGGCCGCGCCGCGTTGAAACCCGCCGCCCGCATCCCCAAATTTAACAGGGGACCGAGGACCCGGTGACGACATGAGTTTAGACAAATTGACCCAGCCGTTCCAGCAGGCGCTGATGGAGGCGCAGTCGCGGGCGGTCGGGGCGGACTGCCCGGAGATTGACCCGGCGCACCTGCTGGCGGCATTGCTGGAACAGCCGACGACTTCAGCCGGTTCGCTGTTGCGCGAGGCGGGCGTGGATCTGGATCGCCTGCGTGACGGTCTGGCCCGCCGGCTCGACGCCCTGCCGCGGGTGACCGGGGAGAAGGGCGAGGTGCGGTTTTCTGCCGATCTGCAGCGCCTGCTCAATCTCTGCGACAAGTTTGCCCAAGATCGCGGCGACCAGTACATTGCCTCCGAACTGTTCCTGCTCGCGGTGCAGCAGGACCGGGGGGAGACCGGGGCACTGCTGCGCGACTGCGGTCTGGATGCTGAGCGCCTGGTGCAGGCGATCGCCCGGCTGCAGGACGGAGAGCCGGTCACGGACCCGAACGCCGAGCAGCACCGCCAGGCGCTGGAGAAGTACACCGACGACCTGACCGCCCGGGCCGAGCAGGGTCGGATCGATCCCATCATCGGGCGGGACGAAGAGATTCGGCGATCCATCCAGATCCTGCAACGGCGGACCAAGAACAACCCGGTGCTGATCGGGGAGGCCGGCGTCGGCAAGACGGCGATTGTCGAAGGGCTGGCGTTGCGCATCGTCAACGGCGAGGTGCCGGAGAGCCTGCGCGGGCGGCGGGTCTTGGCGCTGGACATGGCGGCCCTGGTCGCCGGCGCCAAGTTCCGCGGCGAATTCGAGGAGCGTCTCAAGGCGGTCCTCAAGGAGTTGGCGCAGAAGGAGGGCGAGGTCATCCTGTTCATCGACGAGTTGCACACCTTGGTCGGGGCCGGGCGGGCGGAGGGCTCGATGGACGCCGGCAACATGCTGAAACCCGCGCTGGCGCGCGGCGAGTTGCACTGCATCGGCGCCACCACCCTGGACGAATACCGCGAGAACCTGGAAAAGGACGCGGCCCTGGAGCGCCGCTTCCAGAGAATCCGGGTCGACGAGCCGAGCGTGGAGGATACCGTCGCGATCCTGCGCGGAATCAAGGAGCGCTACGAGGTTCACCACGGGGTCGAGATTACGGACCCGGCACTGGTCGCCGCCGCCACCCTGTCGGCGCGCTACCTGACCGACCGCCGCCTGCCGGACAAGGCGATCGACCTGGTCGACGAGGCAGCTTCGCGCATCCGCATGGAGGTCGAGTCCATGCCGGAGGAAATGGACCGCCTGGACCGGCGCATGATCCAGCTCAAGATCGAACGCCAGGCCCTGCGCAAGGAAGACGATCCGGCGTCCCGCGAGCGCCTGAAGGCGCTGGAGGAGGAACTGGGCCGCCTGGAACGGGAGTACGCCGACCTGGAGGAAGTCTGGAAGGCCGAGAAGTCGGCGGTCAGCGATACCGCCCGGCTCAAGAAAGAACTGGACCAGGCGCGTCTGGACATGGACCGGGCCCGGCGCGAGAACGACCTGGAGCGTGCCGCGGAGTTGCAGCACGGGATCATCCCGGAGTTGGAACGCCAGCTGGCGCAGGCGCACGATTCGGAGACGCCGCAGGCGACCCTGTTCCAGGACATGGTCACCGAGGAGGAAATCGCCGAGGGGGTGGCCCGCGCGACCGGCATCCCGGTGTCGCGCATGCTGGAGGGCGAAAAAGAACGCTTGCTGCGCATGGAGGAGGCCCTGCACCGGCGGGTGGTCGGCCAGGACGAGGCGGTGGCCGCGGTCTGCCACGCGATCCGGCGTTCCCGTTCCGGGTTGTCCGACCCGGGCCGCCCGATCGGGTCGTTCCTGTTCCTGGGGCCGACCGGCGTGGGCAAGACCGAGCTGTGCAAGGCGCTGGCGGAATTCCTGTTCGACCAGGAATCGGCGATGGTGCGCGTGGACATGTCGGAGTTCATGGAAAAGCACTCCGTGGCGCGGCTGATCGGTGCGCCGCCGGGCTACGTGGGCTACGAGGAAGGCGGGCGGCTGACCGAGGCGGTGCGGCGCCGGCCTTTTGCCGTGCTGTTACTCGACGAGATCGAGAAGGCGCACCCGGACGTGTTCAACGTCCTGCTGCAACTGCTCGACGACGGCCGCCTGACGGACGGGCACGGGCGCACCGTGAGTTTTGCCAACACGGTGGTGGTGATGACCTCCAACCTCGGCAGCGACACGGTGCGGAAGATGGCGCGCGAACCGCACGCGGACCTGGAGCGTGCGCTGCAGGCGCAGTTGACGGAGCATTTCCGCCCGGAATTCATCAACCGGATCGACGAGGTGCGGGTGTTCCGGGCGTTGCAGCGGGATCAGATCGAGGCGATTGTCCGCATCCAGATCGAGCGGCTCAGGCAGCGTCTCGCCGAGCGGAACCTGGCGCTGGAGCTGTCGGACGAGGCGGTCGAGTTCATCGGCAATGCCGGCTACGACCCGGACTACGGGGCGCGGCCTTTGCGCCGGGCGTTGCGCTGCGACTTGGAGAACCCGCTGGCGCAGGCGCTGTTGGAAGGGACATTTTTACCCGGTCAGACGATCCGGGTGGAAGGCGGAAAAGACGGCCTGCGCTTCAGCGCAGGCTAAGCCGCTCGCCCAAAAATCCGGCCAATCCGTCGATCGGGACTTCTTCCGACTCGTCGCGGTTGCGGCGATGCCGGTATTCAAGTTTCTTCTGCTCCAGCGTGCGCGGACTGATCACGACCCGGTGCGGGATGCCGACTAAGTCTGCCTCGGCGAACATTACGCCCGGGCGGAGGTTGCGGTCGTCCAGCAGGACCGTGATCCCGGCTTTCCGGCATTGCCGGTGGAGGGCCTCGGCCGCGGTGCGGACCGCGTCGTCGCGGTCGGCGCCGATCGGGCACAGCAGGACGGAGAATGGCGCCATCGCATCCGGCCAGATGATGCCGTGGTCGTCGTGGTTCTGCTCGATGGCGGCGGCCACGATGCGGGTGATGCCGATGCCGTAGCACCCCATCGTGACGACTTGTGCTTGGCCGTTGGGGTCCAGCACGGTGCAATCCATGGCCCGGCTGTACTTGTCGCCGAGCTGGAAGATGTGGCCGACCTCGATGCCGCGCGCGCTGCGCACGGGGCCGCTGCCGTCCGGGCTCGGTTCCCCGTCCTCCAGGTTGCGGATGTCGCAGACCTGGTTCGGTTCCGCGTCGCGCCCCCAGTTGACCCCGGTGCGGTGCACGCCCTCCCGGTTGGCGCCGCACACGAAGTCCGACAGCACGGCGGCGCTGGCGTCGACGTAGAGAGGCAGGCCGAGCCCGGCGGGCCCCAGCGAGCCGACCGGGCAGCCGAGCGTCTCGCGGACTTGTGCCTCGTCGGCGAAGCACAGCGGGGCTCGGATGCCGTCGAGTTTTGCGGCCTTGACCGCGTTCAGGCGGTGGTCGCCGCGCAGGACGAGCGCAACTAGGGCGCCGTCGTCCTCGCCCTCGACGATCAGGGTCTTGACCGACTGCTCTGGCAGTGTGCCAAGGAACTCCGACACATCCTCGATGGTGCGCCGGCCGGGGGTGTCCACCTCGGTCATGTCTTCGGTGGGCTCGGGGCGCGGGGATTGTGGCGCCGGGGCGGGGGCTTGTTCCACGTTGGCCGCGTAGTCCGATTGCTCCGAGTACACGATTTCGTCTTCGCCGGAATCCGCCAGCACGTGGAACTCGTGCGACAGGGCGCCGCCGATCGTGCCGGAGTCGGCCCGCACGTAGCGGTAGTCGAGCCCCAGGCGGTCGAAGATCCGGCAGTAGGCGAGGCGCATCTCCTCGTAGGTCTCGTCGAGGCTGGCCGGGTCGAGATGGAACGAGTAGGCGTCCTTCATCACGAATTCCCGGGCCCGCATCACGCCGAAGCGGGGGCGGATCTCGTCCCGGAACTTGGTCTGGATCTGGTAGTAGTTCACCGGCAGCTGCCGGTAGCTCTTCAGTTCGCGCCGGGCGATGTCGGTGATGACTTCCTCGTGGGTCGGGCCGAAGCAGAATTCCCGCTGGTGGCGGTCGGCGAGGCGCAGCAGTTCCGGCCCGTACTGTTCCCAGCGCCCGGATTCGCGCCACAGTTCTGCCGGCTGCACGGCCGGCATCAGCAATTCCACGGCGCCGCTGCGGTCCATTTCCTCACGCACGACCGCCTCGACCTTGCGCGCGACCTTCAGGCCGAGCGGCATCCAGCTGTACAGCCCGGCGGCCAGCATCCGGACGAGGCCGGCGCGCAGCATCAGCTGGTGGCTCACGACCTCGGCATCGGCCGGGGTCTCCTTGAGCGTGGTCAGGGGCAGTCGGGACAGGCGCATGGTCGAACGGTCGGGCGCGCCCATCTTACAAAACCCTGCCGTCGGGCGCGACTTTCTTCAAGGCGACCGGTGTGCCTTGGGTATAATCCGGTGCGGATGCGGGCCACCCGGAGGCGGAGGGTTCGCTTTTGGGTTATGGAGACGGTATTCAGATGATGCGATTTTTGCGCGGATTGGACTGGACGGCTTGTGCCGCCGAGGGGTTTTGGGTCTTTGAAGTCCTGCGCCTGAGAGTCGCGGATTGCAATCCGATACCCGTAGCCCCCCCCCCCCCCCCCGAGAGATAGACTTTCTTATCGCGGCCTGACTGCCGGGCCCGGCCGTGCGTTTCGGACCGCGCTACCGGGGTTGCTGGCGCTGCTGGTCGCGGCAGGATGGTCCACAGAGGCGTCAGCCCAAGCCACCGTTAGTCCGAATTATGTCTGCCAAGGCGAGACAGATGATCTCGAGATCAGTGGGATGGTTCCATATGATGTTGTGACGTACGGACTCATGGGTGACAACCTTGGTTGGAAAACCGCATGGAACGCTCTGAGCGTCGTTGGTGGTCAAGTAAATGTAGGGGTTAATGTTTTTCAGCTAAGTGATCTGACCGGCGGCGCGTATACAACGACCCTCCGGATACAGAATATTTCGGCAGACGGAAGTGTGACACTAACGGCACATAATGCCGATTCAATCACGATCAATTTTCATCCTACCACCCACGCGGATTGCGCCGCCCCCACCGACGGCGTGACGGTCTCGCCGACCACGCTGGCGTTGACGGAACTCGACGACACCGATGCCGAGCAGACGTACACGGTGGTGCTGAACACGGACCCGACCGCAGACGTCACGATCACGGCAACAGTGCCGGCGGTCAACACCTCGGAGGTCCAGGTCAAGACCGGCAGCGGGACGTTCGGCAGCAGCGCGACGCTGACGTTCACCCACGGCAATACCGGCAACTGGGCCACGGAGCAGACGGTAACAGTGCAGGCCGTGAACGACGGCAATGTCACGGACACCGCGGAGTTCAACCTGACGCACGCCCTGACGGCATCGAGCGGGCCCTACCGGAGCATCACGCCGGACCCGGTGGCGGTGTCGGTGACCGACGCCACGCACGGCGTCATCGTCTCGGAGTCGACGCTTTCGGTGGCGGAGAACAGCGAGACGGCGACCTACACGGTCGTGCTGAAGAGCCAGCCCGGCGGGACGGTGGTGATCACGCCGACCTCAACCGCGACGGCAAATGCCACGGTATCGGGCGCCCTGACCTTCACCACATCGAACTGGGGTACGGCGCAGACGGTGACGGTGACCGGCGCGAGGATGGGCTCGGCGACAATCAGCCACATGGTGACGACCGCGGCGACAGGCTACCTGACCAGCGAGCCGATCACCTCGGTGACGGTGACGGTGACGGCGGACTCGCGCCCGGCGGTGACGATCACGGGAGGCTCGGCGGTGACCGAAGGCACGGCGGCGAGTTTCACGGTGACGGTGACTCCGGCGCCGAGCGCCGACCTGACGGTCAACCTGGACGTCTCCGAGAGCGATAATTTCGTGGCGGCCGCCGATGAGGGCACCCGATCGGTGACGGTCGGCACGTCGGGGACGGCGACGGTCACGGTGGACACCACGGCCGACAGCACGGATGAGTTGAACGGCAGCGTAAAGGTAGCGGTGGATACTGGCACCGGCTACCGGGTGGGCAATTCGGGCACGGCGACGGTGGAGGTGATCGACAACGACCCGACCGCGGTGACGCTGGCTGGCGGCGGCACGGTGGTGGAGGACGGCAGCGATTCGGCGGACGTGACGGTGACGCTGGGTCGGGCCCTGGTGGCGGGGGAGTCGGTGACGGTGCCGTTGTCGGTCTCGGGGACGGGGGTGACGGCGTCGGACTACGCGATCGGTCTTAAATCCGGCAGCAGCCTCAACTCCGGGGTGGCGCTGGACACGTCCAGCCCGCACAGCGCGGCGGCCCCGGCGGTGGTATTCACCGGTCATGGAACCAACACGGTCAGCATCGCCACGCTCACCGTCTCCGCCCAACAGGACACGGCCGACGAGGGCGCCTCGGAGTCGTTGACGGTGGGCTTCGGCAGCGGCAACCGGACGGTGTCGAGCAACCTGGACCGGGCCTCGGGTACGGGCACGGGCGGCACCACCCCGAGCGGCACGGCGGGGGTGACGATCACGGACGACGACGATTCGGTCAGCCCGGGCCTGACGTTGACCGAGTCGGGCACCCCGGCGCAGACCGTGGTGGGCGAGGCAGGCGGCACGGACACGGTCACGGTGGCGTTGAAGACGGCGCCGACGGCGGCGGTGACGGTGACGGCGACGGCAGGTGCAGGGGTGCGGGTGCACGCCTCGGGCGGCACGGCGGGGGCCACGGCGGTATTGACCTTCACGCCGGGTGGCGCGACGATCTGGAGCACGGCGCAGACGCTCACCGTGACCGGGGTGGACGACGACATTGACAACGCGGGGGATGCGCGCACGGCGACGATCACGACCGCATCGGCTTCGAGCGATACGCGCTACGCGATGGCGAACGCCGGCAGCATCTCGGTCTCGGTGACCGACGACGACACGGCGGCGGTGACGGTGTCGCAGAGCGCGCGCACGGTGGGCGAGGACGGCGGCACGGCCACGTACACGGTGGTGTTGGCCACGGAGCCGCTGCGCAGCGTGACGATCACGGCGGCCTCGGGCAATGCGGCGGTGGAGCTGGAGGGCCCGGATGCGGGCTCGGCCTACAGCGGCGAGGAGGCGCTGGTGTTCACCACCTCGAACTGGAGCGCGACGCAGACGGTGACGGTGCGGGGGGTGGACGACAATGTCGTGAATTCGCCTGCGCGCAGCGCGACGGTGAGCCACAGCATCCAGAGCGGGGAGGGCGACGGTGGGAAGTACACGCCGAGCGCACCGACGATCGCGGGGGTGACGGTGACGCTGACGGATGACGACACGCACGCGCTGACGCTGACGATGGCGTCGGCGACGGTGGCGGAGGGAAATTCCGGCACGCACGAGGTGACGGCGACGGTGGCCAAGCCGTCGGGCTCGCCGCAGGTGTCGTACAGCCTGTGCTTCGGCGGCACGGCGACGCGGGATGCCAACGGCACGCACGCCCCGGGCGAGGACTACCAGGTGGTGGCGCCGGGCGGCACGGTGCAGGGGACCTTCGGCAGCGGCAGCACCGAGGGCTGTGCCGGCAGCGGGGGCTCGGTGCAGTTCGCCGTGAACGAGGACAGCCACGCCTGGAAGATCCGGGTGCACGGGGACACGACGGTGGAGAGCGACGAGACGGTGATCGTGACGCTGAAGGAGAGTCCGTCATCGGCGCTGCCGTCGACCTTCGAGCTGTCGGCGGCCGGCAACCCGGCGACGCACACGATCGGGGATGACGACACGACCTACCGGGTGGTGCTGACGGAGTCGGGCGGCAACACGACAGTGGCGGAGGCGGGGGGCACGGATACGTATACGGTGGCGTTGAGCGCGGCGCCGACGGCTGCGGTGACGGTGACGGCGACGGCAGGTGCGGGGGTGCAGGTGAATATCTCGGGCGGCACGGCGGGCGCGACGCAGACGCTGACCTTCACGCCGAGCGGTGCGACGGCCTGGAGCACGGCGCAGACGGTCACCGTGACCGGGGTGGACGACGACATTGACAACGCGGGGGATGCGCGCACGGTGGCGATCACGCATGCGGCGCAGTCGGCGGACAGCAATTACACGATTCCGAGCGCCGGGGCCGTGCAGGTGTCGGTGACGGACGACGACACGGCGGCGGTGACGGTGTCGGCGGCGAGCCTCACGGTGGCGGAGGCGGGGGGCACGGCGATGTACACGGTGGAGCTGGGCTCGCAGCCGCTGCGGACGGTGACGGTGACGGTGGAGTCGGATGATTCGACGGCGGCGACTCTGGACGGCCCGGACGCGTCCACGGCATACACGGGATCGGAGGAACTGGCGTTTACGGCCTCGAACTGGGACACGGCGCAGACGGTGACGGTGCAGGGGGTGGACGACAATGTCGTGAACGCGCCGGCGCGCACGGCGACGCTGACGCATTCGATCAAGTCCGCGGCGCACGGTGACGGAGGACGGTATCTTCCGGCGCTGTCGGATCCGGAGGTGGTGGTGACGCTGACCGACGACGAGGAGGCGACGCCGGAGCTGTCGCTGTCGGTGGCCTCGAGAGGCAACGAGGGCGCCTCGGGGCAGCGCGACGTGGAGCTCACGGTGTCGCTGAGCGTGGCGCGGGCGGGCGCGACGGCGTTCAAGCTGTGCGCGGCGCCGGACGAAGGCTCCACCTCGGCGGCGGTGCTGCGCACGGCCCACGGGCACGAGGCGGCGGACTACGACCTGGTGGATTCCGGCGGCACGGCGCTGGGGCTGGACGGCGACGACTGCGCGAGCCTGTCGCTGGCGGCGGGCGCGACGTCGTTGACGGTGAAGATCCGGGTGTTCGGCGACAGCAGCGCGGAGCGGCCCGAGGACGTGGTGCTGGAGTTGCGCGATGCGCCGGCGGGGGTGGAGATTGCGGAACCGGACTCGGGCGGCACGGCGTACTACCAGATCGGCAATGACGATGGCAATCCGGTGCAGGTGGAGACGGTGACGGCGGGCGCGGCGGTGGCCGAGGGCAGCCCGGCGCAGTTCCCGCTGACGGTGAGCGGCGCGGCGGCGGCGACGTTGCACTACACGGTGTCGGACGATGACGCGAGCGACTTCGTGGCCTCGGGCGAGGAGGGGGCGCAGACGCTGGCGCTGGTCTCAGGCACCACAAGCTACACGATCGAGGTGCCGACGGTGAACGACACGACGGACGAGGCGGACGGTGCGGTGTCGGTGACCCTGAGCCGCGGCGACGGCTACATCTTCGCGGGCGACGCGTCGACGCGCAGCGCGACGGTGTCGGTGACGGATGACGACCTGCCGGGGGGCACTCCGGTGGTGTCGTTCGCCTCGGGCACGGTAAGCGCAGGCGAGAGCACGGGCACGCACACCGTGACGGTGAACCTGTCCCCGGCGCCGCAGGCCGGCATCACGCTGGCCTATACGCTGTCGGGGAGCGCGTCGCGGGGCACGGACTACACGATCAGCGGAGTGAACAGCAACTCGGCGACGCTGTCGGTGGCAGCGGGCGCGACCTCTGCGACGATTGCGATCACGATCACGGATGATGCCGACGACGAGAGCAACGAGACGGTGATTCTGACGCTGGGCACAGGCACGGGCTACACGGTGGGCTCGCAGACGACCCACACGCTGACGATCACGGACAACGACACGGCAGGGGTGACGGTAACGCCGACGAGCCGCACGGTGGCGGAGGCGGGGGGCACGGCGAGCTACACGGTGGTGTTGGACAGCCGCCCGTCGGGGAGCGTGACGATCACGGCGGCCTCGGGCAATGCGGCGGTGGAGCTGGAGGGCCCGGATGCGGGCTCGACGTACAGCGCCTCGGAGCGGCTGGTGTTCACGACCGCGAACTGGAACGCGGCGCAGACGGTGACGGTGCGGGGGGTGGACGACTCTATCGTGAATACGCCTGCGCGCAGCGCGACGGTGAGCCACTCGATCCAGAACGGGCACGGCGACGGCGGAGACTATACGCCGAGCGCACCGACGATTCCAGGGGTGACGGTGACGCTGACCGACGACGACACGGCGGCCCCGGCGGTGTCGTTCGCCTCGGGCATGGCAAGTGCGGGCGAGGGTGCGGGCACGCACAGCGTGACGGTCAATCTCACGTCGGCTGCGCCTTCGGGCGGGCTGACGCTGGCCTACACGCTGTCGGGGAGTGCGACGCGGGGCACGGACTACACGATCAGCGGAGTGAACAGCAACTCGGCGACGCTGTCGGTGGCAGCGGGCGCGACCTCCGCGACGATTGCGATCGCGATCACGGATGATGCCGACGACGAGAACAACGAGACGGTGATCCTGACGCTGGGCACGGGCTCGGGCTACACGGTGGGCTCGCTGACGATCCACACGCTGACGATTACGGACAACGACACGGCGGGGGTGACGGTGACGCCGACGAGCCGCACGGTGGCGGAGGCGGGGGGCACGGCGACGTACACGGTGGTGCTGGACAGCCGCCCGTCGGGGAGCGTGACGATCACGGCGGCCTCGGGCAATGCGGCGGTGGAACTGGAGGGCCCGGATGCGGGCTCGGCCTACAGCGCCTCGGAGCGACTGGTGTTCACGACCGCGAACTGGAGCGCGGCGCAGGCGGTGACGGTGCGGGGGGTGGACGACACCATCGTGAATACGCCTGCGCGCAGCGCGACGGTGAGCCACAGCATCCAGAGCGGGCATGGCGACGGCGTGGGCTACCGTCCGAATCGGATCAGCATCGACCCGGTGACGGTGACGCTGACCGACGACGATGTGCCGGCGACCCCGGAAGTCTCGTTCGCCTCGGCCACGGCGAGCGCGGGCGAGGGCGCGGGCACGCACAGCGTGGCGGTCAATCTCACGTCGGCGGCGCCTCCGGGCGGGCTGACACTGGCGTATGCGCTGTCGGGGAGCGCGGCGCGGGGCACGGACTACACGATCAGCGGGGTGAACAGCAATGCGGGGGCCTTGGCGGTGGCGGCGGGCGCGACCTCCGCGACGATCGCAATTGCGATCACGGACGATGGCGACGCCGAGAACAACGAGACGGTGATCCTGACGCTGGGCACGGGTCCGGGCACGGGCTATACGGTGGGCTCGCGGAGCACCCACACCCTGACGATCACGGACAACGACGAGGCGCCGCCGCCGGCGGTGTCGTTCGCGGCGCCGGCCTCCCGGGCGCCCGAGGCAGCGCAGGTACGTAGCATCGCGGTGCGCCTGGACCGGGCGCCGGCGGAGCCCCTGGTGCTGGCCTATACCATCAGCGGTACGGCGTCGGCCGGCTCGGACTACACGATTGCAGGCTCCGGCAGCCTGTCGGTGGCGGCCGGGGCCCGGAGCGCAACGGTGTCGGTGACGGTGCTCGACGACGACGAGGCTGAGGACGACGAGACGGTGGTGCTGGCCCTGGCGGTGGGGGCCGGCTACACGGTGGGCTCGCCAGGAACCCACACGTTGACGATCCAGGGCAACGACCGGGCGGGGGCGCAGGCGGCGATGCGGGGGTGGCTGGCGCGCTTCGGGCGGACGGTGGCAGACCAGGTGATCGAGGCGGTGCAGGGCCGCCTGCGGGCACCGGCATCGGCACCGGAATCCTCGCTGCGCCTGGCGGGCCGGGACTGGCAGGCCGCCGGGCCCGAGCCCGCAGACCCGGATTTCCTGTACGCCCCCGCAGGGCCCCCCGTCTCCGGAACCGAGGCGCAGGCGGCCCGGGCGGACGCGCCCGCTATCCCGGAGGCCGCGCTCCCCACCCGGCGCGAGGCTACACCCGAGCGCCTGTCGGACCTCGACTGGCTCGGCGGCACCACCTTCCACACCGCGCACAAGCATAAATCCGGGCTGACCTCGCTGTGGGGCCGCGGCGCGGTGGCGCAGTTCGACGGTCGGGAATCCGGAGACCGCCTGGACGGGCGGGTGGAGAGCGTGCTGCTGGGCGCGGACTATGCTCAGGACGGGCGCGCGCTGGGCTTCCTGCTGTCGCACAGCCGCGGCGAAGGCGGCTGGCGGGGCCAGGACGCCGACGGGCGCTTCAAGGCGGAGCTGACCGGGCTGCACCAGTACGCCCGATACCAGGCGAACGCGCGTTGGTCGCTGTGGAGCGTGGCGGGCTACGGCCAGGGCCACCTCAAGCGCACTGAGGGCGCGCAGATGCGGCGCAGCGACCTGGATGCGTGGCTGGTGGCGGGGGGCCTGCGCGGGGAGATGCGCGGCGCCGCCGCCCTGTGGCCGGCGCTGTCGATGGTGGCGGACGTGCTGTGGGTGGACACGAAGACCGACGGCGATGCGGATTTCTCCTCGGTCGACGCGGATGTCTCGCGCATCCGGGCGGGGCTGGAAGGGAGCTGGGCGTCACTGCCGCTCGGCGCCGGGCAGTTGAGCCCGCGGTTGCGCATCAGCCTGCGCCACGACGGCGGGGACGCGGAGCACGGCTTCGGCACGGAAGTGCGCGCAGGCGCGGACTGGGTGGACGCCAGGCACGGGCTGCGGGCGCAGCTGCAGGCGCATACGCTGCTGACGCACGAGGAAGACGGGGCGCAGGAGAAAGGCTTTTCGGGCTCGCTGTCCTGGGATCCGCGCCCGGACAGCCTGCGGGGCGCGGAGTTCTCGCTGGTGGCGAGCACGGGCGCGCAGCCGGGGCGGGAGGGCCTGCTCTCGGGCGCGGCCTTCGGGACGGATCCGGCGCGGGAGTCGGCCTCGTCCTGGGAGGCGACGCTGGGTTATGGCGTCGGAGCGTTTGGGGACCGTTTCACGGCGGTGCCGGAGGCGAGACTGGCGTGGTCGGCGGACGCCTGGGACCTGGGGCTCGGCTGGCGGCTGGTGGCGGAGCGCTTCGATCTGCAGGTGCGTGCGCTGCGCCGCGAGGAGAGCCTCGGCGGGGCCGACGAAGAACTCCGGATCCAGCTGCAGGGACGCTGGTAGGGTGGAATCGCCCGGTCGCGGTCGCCTCGCACGTGATTGCGTAGGTTTGCGGGGGTTCATAAATCTATGGGAGACATACGATATAATAAAAAGCCATCAACCCCTACAACTCATTGAAATTGAAGGAGGTCGTATCGTGTCGCAAAATTCAAATTCAAAAGAAGTGCTCGAGAAATTGCGGGCAGCGGGTGAAAATATGACGCCAGAGCAGCGCCACAATCAAGAATTATCATTCGTTCGTGGAATGATGAAAATGGATCGAACCGTGTCTCGCAGTGAGGTCGCAACACTTCTGGAACAGGGTACAAGAATGTCTCCCGAGAAATGATCCTATACGAATTGGCAGGTGGGACTGAGGATAATCCAGCGTACCAAACGCTGGAAGCCACCAACGCAGTACGGCACTACCATTTTTTGCACTCTGCCGTTCTAGCCGCGTTATCCACCCGCCGCCTTTTTCTTTCACAAAC
Source organism: uncultured candidatus Poriferisulfidus sp. (assembly GCA_965214545.1). GTDB lineage: Bacteria > Pseudomonadota > Gammaproteobacteria > Poriferisulfidales > Poriferisulfidaceae > Poriferisulfidus. Next base: position 1,655,360 of record OZ243950.1, read on the forward strand.
CCTCCTAAAGGCATTCAACTATCACGCCATCGCCTGTCTGCACACGAAAGCAGGAGAATTCCGGCCCTGTCCGATGGAGGTCGGCAACCACCCCCCGCCTGATCCTCGTAACTACCGCGCGCCTGACCCTCACCGTGTCCAGGATTTGATGGACGATTTTGTAAATTTCGTGAATCTTAAATGGGAAACAACCGAACCTGTACCTCTTGCTTCGTACGTATTATGGCGACTAACTCATATCCACCCTTTCATCAACGGCAATGGACGGACTGCGCGTGCTGCATGCTACTTTGTGCTATGCGCCAAGGCTGGGGGCTTGTTGGGCGGCGAGGCTATCCTGCCCGAACTCCTGCGCCAAAACAGACAGCGCTATGTTGAAGCGCTCAAGGCAGTCGATTCTACGTATACAGATCCCGTAGACGAAGTAGATTTAAGCCCAGTAGTAAATCTCGTCAACGAATTGTTAGAGCAGCAACTGCAGGCCTAAGTATTCCCTTGTGGAATGTGAATGAGGCCGGGAGCGGCAACTCCCGATCCTGATTTAAGTCGCGATTGTCAAGCAGGGCGTGTTCCCATATATCCTGAACCTGCACGCGATTGCCCCAGCATCGCGTCTGCGGTGTATACTTTCGGAAGTCCTATGAGCGCACACCCGCGATGTCCGACCGGCGCCTGAAAGCCTTCTACACGGTGGCCCGGCTGCTGAGTTTCACCAAAGCAGCCAAAGTCCTGCACCTGACCCAGCCGGCGGTGACGTTCCAGGTCCGGCAGTTGGAGGACTACTACAAGACGCGGCTGTTCGACCGCACGCACAACCGGATCACGCTGACCGAACCCGGCCTCCAGGTGTACGAGTACGCGCGCCGGATCTTCGATCTGTACAACGAAATGGAAACCGAGATGAACCGCCTCTCCGGCGACCTGACCGGGCCGGTCACGGTCAGCGCGAGCAACACCATCGCGGTGTACATGCTGCCGCGGATGTTGCGCGAGTTTCGTGCGCACCACCCGGAATTGGTCCTGCGCCTGAAAGTCTCGAACACCGAAGGGGTGGCGGCGATGGTCGAGAACGGTACGGCCGACCTCGGCATCGTGGAAGGGCCGGTGAACAACAAGGCGCTGCTGGTGGAAATGTGCAAAATGGATGAACTGGTGGCGATCGCCCCGCCCCGGCACCCACTCTTGCACAGCGTGCCGGTGCGTATCAGCCAGGTGCTGCAGCACCCGTTTGTCATGCGCGAAGAAGGCTCCGGGACCCGCAAGGTCATCATGGACTACCTGGAACACCAGCACATCGGCATCGACCGCATCGACATCGTGATGGAACTCGGCGGCCTGGAGGCGATCAAGGCCGCGGTAGAGTCGGGCATGGGCGTGTCGATCCTCTCGCGTGAGACCCTCCACAAGGAGTTGCAGTTGCACACCCTGAGCTGCGCGTCCCTGACTCCGGCGCTGACCCGCCAGTTGTCCCTGGTCCGCCTGCGCCAGCCGCACCGCCCCCCGACCGTGGAGGCCCTGCGGGACTTCGCCATGGACTTCTACGCCGCTGCGCCGGAGGAGGCTGCGTGATTCAGTTGTTCCGGGATTGGTACGCGCGGCATTTTACGGATCCGCAGCAGCTCATCCTGTTGCTGCTGATCGGCCTGGGGCTGGCCTTGGCCTTGTTCGTCGGGGACATCCTGGCCCCGTTGCTGGTCAGCGTCCTGCTGGCCTACATTCTCGAAGGGCTGATCCGTGCGCTGGAGGGGGCCCGGGTTCCGCGGCTGTTCGCGTTCCTCCTGGTCTACATCCTGTTCGTGGCTGGCCTGCTGCTGTTGCTGCTGCGCCTGGTCCCGGTGCTGTCGGAACAGATCGTGGATCTCGCGGCGCGGCTGCCGAGCATGGTCGCGGCCGGGCAGCGTTGGGTCGAGTCGCTCCCGGACCTGTACCCGGACCTGGTCAGCCCCATCCAGGTGGAACAGATCCTGGCGGCGGTCCGCGCGGAGGTGCTGGCATTCGCGGACGAGATTATCCGCTTTTCCCTGGACACGGTGGTGGATGTGCTGTCGATCGTGGTGTATACGGTGGTGGTGCCGATCCTGGTGTTCTTCCTGCTCAAGGACAAGCGGCAGATCCTGGACTGGACCCGGGCCTACCTGCCGGCACCGCAGTCGCTCAGCTCCCAGGTCTGGGGCAAGATGGACCGGAAGGTCTCCCAGTACCTCCGCGGCAAGCTGGTCGAGATCGGGGTGGTCTGGGTCGTGACGTTTTTCGTCTTCGCCCTGTTTGGCCTTCAGTACGCGCTGCTGCTGTCTTTCCTGGTCGGGTTGTCGGTCATCATCCCGTATGTGGGTGCGGTGGTGGTGACGGTCCCGGTCATGCTGGTGGCGGCCTTCCAGTGGGGCCTGAGTCCGGAATTCGCCTACCTGATGCTGGCCTATCTGGTCATCCAGTTCCTGGACGGGAACCTGTTGGTGCCGCTGCTGTTCTCGGAGGCCGTCGACCTTCATCCGGCCGCGATCCTGGCCGCGATCCTGATCTTCGGGGGGCTCTGGGGGCTTTGGGGCGTCCTGTTCGCCATCCCCCTGGCTTCGCTGATCGACGTGGTGTTGCGCAGTTGGCCGCGCGCCGCACCGGGCTAGGGGCGGCTCAGGCTTTCGGCAGCTCGGCGACTGCCGCCAGCACTTCCGCCGCGTGCTCGGGCACCCGAACCTTGCGCCAGACGCGGCGCACGACGCCTTCCGGGTCGATTAGGAACGTACTGCGCTCGATGCCGCGGACTTTCCGCCCGTACATGTTCTTCATCTTGATGACGTCGTAGCTCTTGCAGGCGGCCTCGTCCGGGTCGGAGAGGAGCTGGAACGGGAATTTGTGCTTGGCCTTAAAATTTTCGTGCGCCTTGAGCGTGTCGCGGGAGATGCCGAAGATGATGGTTCGCCGCCGGCGGAAGCGCGGGTACAGGTCGCGGAAGTCCTGGCCCTCGGCGGTGCAGCCGGGCGTGTTGTCTTTGGGATAGAAATAGACCACCACGGGGCGGCCCTGGAGTTCGGACAGGCGAACGGACTTTCCACCCGTCGCCACCAGTTCAAAATCTGGCGCTTTGTGGCCTTCCGCAATGGGTTTCCGTGCCATCTTCTGGGTATGACTTTGGGAAAAGGAGCTTTCAGCATAGCATATTGGAGAGTACGTCTCGGCAGGGATCCCGGGGAGTCCCTATGGTGAGAAATCCGGGCCAGGTCGGTCTTGCCGCCTACTCCAGGATCGCGGCAAGACGGGCCAGCACATCGTCCATGATGGATTCGGGAACCGTGTCGACGCGTCTCCCGTTCCGGGCCTCGAGATCAAGTGAACGAGGCTGGTCGCAGCGGACGACTCCGGTCGTCCGGGTCTGTGCGTCTTCCAGGGGAACCGCGAAGCCCCACCTGCGCGCAAACCCTCCACCTGGGGTGATGGGCAGAACGACGGGCACCCCGGTGAGATGGTTGAAGGGAGCGGGGGAGACGATCAGGACGGGCCGTGTTTCCTGTTGTTCATGGCCCGCGGTGGGGTCAAGGCTGACCAGCCAGATGTCGCCTCGTTCCACTACAGCAACTCGCGGCCGACCGGCTTCGCGTCAACCCAGGCTCGGTCTTCGGCGGAAGTGGGAGCGGTCCCGTCGCATTGCGCCAGAAGGTCATCAAGTGAGTAGCGGGGGCGCGCCTCGGGCTCAATCACCAGACGGCCGTCTTGAACATCCATATTCAGCTTGGCCCCGGTTCGAAGTTTCAGGAGGTCCAGGATGGCGGGCGGGACCGCGAGCATGATGGAACCGCCGACTTTCCGCAATTTTGTCGAGTGCATGAATTCCTCCAATTATTATATATAAATATAATATATTCGGGTTCGAAATACAAGCTGAGGTCTTGTGTTCAGGCGATGTATTGCAGGGTTAAGTTAAACTGTGCCCGGCGTATTCACAGACTCTCGAATGACCCGTTTCCAAGGCAGCATGGTTGCTATGGCCACCCCCATGAGTGCATCAGGGGAGGTGGACTATGCCGCATTGTCCGTGCTGGTGGACTTCCACCTGGAACAGGGCAGCGATGCGCTGGTCCCGGTCGGCACGACGGGGGAGTCGGCGACCTTGAGCGTGGCCGAGCACCATGAAGTGATTCACCGCGTGGTGCAGCAGGTCGCCGGGCGGATCCCGGTCATCGCGGGCACCGGCGCCAACGCCACCACCGAGGCGATCGAACTGACCCGCTACGCCCACGAGGCCGGGGCCGATGCCTGTCTGCTGGTGACGCCGTACTACAACAAGCCGACCCAGGAGGGTTTGGTCCGGCATTACCGGGCCATTGCCGAGGCCGTGCCGATCCCGCAGATCCTGTACAACGTCCCGGGCCGGACGGCCTGCGACATGCTGCCGGAGACGGCGGCGCGGCTGTCCGAATTGGAGCCGATCATCGGCATCAAGGAGGCGAGCGGCGACCTGCAACGAATCCGGCGCTTGCGCGAGTTGTGCGACGATGCGTTCATAATCATCAGCGGAGACGATGAGACATCCATGGAAACACTGCTCAACGGAGGCCAGGGCGTGATTACAGTGACGGGAAACGTGGCTCCCCGGCTGATGCACGAGATGTGCCAGGCTGCGCTGGACGGCGATGAAGAGACGGCGCGCGGCTGTGACCGCAAGCTGGAACGCCTCCACCGGGACCTGTTCGTCGAATCCAACCCGATCCCGGTCAAATGGTGCCTGCACCGGATGGGGCTGATCCCGGACGGCATCCGCCTGCCGTTGACCCCGCTGTCGGAGGCGCACCACGAGACCCTGTGCGCCGCCCTGCGCGCGGCGGAGGTGCTGGAATGAAGCGCGGGCTGTGGACGGCTTGCCTGGCGGGCGCGCTGGCCGGCTGCGGGGATGAGCCCCTGACGGTCGAGGAACTGCTCGGCGAGGCCGGGGACGTGTTCGAGTCCGATTGGCTCGGGGGCGAGGAAGAGTACGGCTCCAGCCAGTCGGCGACCGCACTCAGGGTGCCGCCGCAACTGTCCCTGCCGGACACCAGCCAGCAACTGGTCATCCCGGAACTCGGTGGGGTTAGCGCCAAGAAGACCGGCCGCGGCCAGGCCGCGGTGCTGCCGGGCTTCCTGGACATGAAGGTCCGCCGGGAAGGCAACGTGCGTTGGCTGGAAGTGGGCGCGGACCCGGTCACCTTGTGGCCGCACCTGCGCGCATTCTGGGAGGACCAGGGCTTCGACCTGGCCCAGGAGGCGCCGCTGATCGGTTTGCTGGAGACGCGCTGGCGTGAGAAGGCGGACGATGTCCGCGCCCTTGAGGCACAGGACGGCAACCCTTACTACGCAGCGTCTCGCGAGAAGTTCCGGTTGCGCATGGAGCGTGAGCCGAACGCCTACGCCAACGTGTACATCACGCGGCAAAAGCTGGAGGTGACGGGCGTGGATGCCAACAACACGGTGGTCTGGAAGTCCGGGCAGCCGGATCCGGAGCGCGAAGCCGAGATGCTGATCCGCCTGATGGAATACCTGGGCGCGTCGCGGATGGAGGGCGTCGCCACCTTGGAGGAAGAGGAGGTGGAGGACACCGTCGGTCTCGATCTGCAGTATGTCGGGGGGGTTCCGGTGCTGATGGTGGAGGACGAGTACAGCAGCGTATGGCGCCAGGTCGGCGTCGCCCTGGAACGCTCGGGGCTGTACGTGGTCGACTCGGACCGCAGCGAAGGCACCTACGTGTTCCGCTACCGGGGCACCGCCGGTGGGGAGGACGTCCGGCTGGAAGTGCACCTGCTGGCGCGCGAGGACACCCTGACGTTGCTGACGGTGCACCGCCACCAATCGAACCAGCCGGTCGGCAAGGACCTGACCCGCAACGTGTTGCGCGCGATCCTGGCCGCGTACGCGCTGGTGCCGCGGGCGACGGCCGACGCACAATAACCGGGGGTGAGAGTCGCGGTCCGGCCGGAGGCCGGGGCGCGATCAGTCGCCTTTGTCTTGCGGGGAAATTCCGGACTGCATCCGGGACATGGCGAGGTAGGTGATGTTGTCGCGCCGCGAGACGACGTCGCGGGACTTGTCCTTTTCGATGCAGGCGTAGGCCGAATGGTTGTGGATGGACTCGAAGTTTTCCGATTCCACCTTGTAGGCCCGGATCCGGTCGTCCGCGTTGAGTTGCAGGGCGAGGTCGCGAACCATGTCTTCCACGAATTTGGGGTTGTCGTAGGCGCGTTCGGTGACGTACTTCTCGTCCGGGCGCTTGAGCAAGCCGTACAGTTCACAGGAGGCCTGGCGCTCGGCCATCTCGATCAGGTCTTCGATCCACACCGGCTTCGCCAGGGTCACGGTGAGCGTGATGTGGGAGCGCTGGTTGTGCGCGCCGTAGTCTGAGATGCTCTTGGAACAGGGGCACAGGCTGGTGACCGGGATCTCGACGGCCGCGGTCAGGCGCGTGTCGCCGCGGTTGAAGTGCCCGCTCAGGCGGATCTGGTAATCCAGGTAGCTGCGCACGCCGGACACCGGAGCGGTCTTGTTCATGAAGAACGGGAAGCGCATGTCGATCGAGCCTTCTTCCGCGTCGAGCCGGGTCGCCATGTCGCGCAGCAACCCGCTGAAGCTTTCCAGCGAGACGGCCTGCTTGTGGTCCTGCAGGACATGCACAAAACGGGACATGTGGGTGCCCTTGACCTCGGGCGGCAGGTTGACCGTCATGGTCAGGCGTGCGACCGTGGGTTGGGGTTTGCCGCTGCGGTCGACGAATTCGACTGGATGCAGGATGTCCTTGATGCCGACCTGGTTGATCGGGATCGCCCGCGTGTCCGCCGAGCTTTGCTCGTCGTGCAGGAGATCGTCGTGCGGGAGGGGGTTGGGGGGAGCCATCCGAATTTATGCGTCCTGTTTGTCCGGTGGGTTCATATTACTCTGGAACCGGCGGCGGGGCAAATGAGGCGGACTTCTAGATTTCGGCGGTCTGGCTGACTCGGGGGGGCGTCTAGGAGGTTTGCAGCCAATTCTCGACAATGAGATTGGGCACACGCGAGAATTCGCGTGTGTTGTTGGCCACGAGGGGCAGTCCCAAGGCAAGAGAATGTGCGGCGATCCAAGTGCCATGAGGTCAGATTCTCTGGCCGCTTGTTTCCAGGTACGCCCGCACCTGCGTATAAGCTTCGACGATATGCTCGTCAATGGGGGCGGTTCGCACCATGCTCAAGAAATCAACCAAGGCTTGCCGGTTCCGGTCGCGATTTGCTTCGTGCGACTTGGCCACGCCAGTCTGTAATTCGCCTGCGACTATCGCGGAAATCAGGCAGTCGTTCATGGATGCCTTGGGCGCGACTTGCGACGAACCCCCGATGAGGTACACGCAGTGATCCGTGTCGAGCATACACTGCATTAGTCAAAACCTTTACGCTCTTCGACGGGCAGGTCATGGGCACGAAGCTCCAGCACGGTCTCCGCAAAACCCCCTTCAGGTCGGGTCGAGCTTGCCCAGTAGTCTTCCCAATCGGCGAAACGGGGGCTTAGGATCAAGTGTCGCCCAATCTTGCGCACCACCACCTCGTCGCATCCTTCGGGAAAACGAAACCTTTGGGTATTATATACTTAACTTGACGGGTTTTTTTCGATTTATCAATCAGATAGAAGGGCTTTCGCCCGATTTGTATAATACGTGCATGGGCTCGCTAAAGGACTCGGGAGGGGTCCGCCGCGATGACCGATTCGATTGAATACCGTTCCATCGTCTTCCGCCTGCACCCGGGTAGCCGAGCCCGACACTCTCTCCTACTCCAAACCGCCGGAGCCTGCCGCTGGGTCTGGAACACCATGCTCGAAGAGAACCACCGGGCCTACGAGGAGCATGTCGTGACCGGTTGCCCTTGTCCGTCTATCTCGTTCTCGTCCTTAGGGGTAGCGTTTACCGAGTTGCGGCGCGAGACCCCGTGGTTGCAGGCCTTGCCGTATAGCCCAGTCCGGTATGTTTTGAAGTACCAGTCAGATGCCTGGAAGCGGGCGTTCAAGCATGGCGGTTTACCGAAGTTCCATGCCCGCCGGGGCGATGACAGTTTCACGATCCCGGAGAATGTGACGATCCGAGGTGATGTCTTGTACGTGCCGAAAATCGGGCGGTGCCGCCTGTCGCGCCGCGGCGGCAACCCGTATGCGGATTGCCCGCCGGTGAAGGCGGTCGTGAAGCGGATGTTGGGCCGTTGGGAGTGCATCGTGGTGTATGCCGTTGAGGCCGAGCAAAAGGACAACGGGCTTGCGATCGGAGTCGACATGAACTGCGGGGAGGTGGCGGTGAGTACTGGAGACATTCTGCATGGACCGGACCTGGCGCGCCTGGAGGCGCGCAAGAAGCGGTATCAGCGGCAGATGGCGCGGCGCAAGCCGGGGTCGAATCGGCGGGCGCGGTCGCGCCGGCGCTTGGCCAAGACGCAACACAAGATCGCCACCACCCGGCAGGATTGGCAGCATCAGGTCAGCCGCACCTTGGCGAACACCGCCGGGCAGGTCGTGATCGAAGACCTGAACCCGGAAGCAATGACACGGTCCGCCCGGGGCACGGTAGAGAACCCGGGGACGAATGTGCGGCAGAAGGCGGGTCTGAACCGGGAGATTCGGGGGACCGGCTGGGGTGCCCTGCGGCGAAAGATCGAGTATAAGGCGGCGGCGGTGGAGGCAGTGAATCCGGCCTACACGAGCCAGACCTGCCACCGGTGCGGGCATGTGTCGCGGGAGAACCGGAAGGAGCAATCGAAATTCAAGTGCACCGCTTGCGGGCACACGGCCAACGCGGACGTGAACGCCGCGTTGAATATCTTGGCCTCGGGGACTGGGGCGTCTGGACGGCGAGGGGCGTGGGCATTAGCCCCCCCGATGAACCGTCAAAATGTATACTCACGGCTGGCGGCCTAGCTTGTCAAGTCAGGTATATAAGCCCCAAACCTTTTGGGTAACCGTACGGCTTGGGAGCGTCCGGACATGAAAACCTTTGCGCTGTCTTGTTGTGTCGATGTGGCCATGACGGATTCTCCAGAGAAAAACAGATCCTCTATTCTCGCGCCGGATTCAAGTCGGAAACTCCTAATATCCCCCCTTTATGACAATATTATCAATAAGTTAGTATGCTGCTAAATCAGTTTCCTTGGACAGTAGTGGTAATTAATATAACTTGTTATTGAAATAAAAGGCTTTTTACCCTTCATTCCTGATCTCGTAACGCGATGGGCAAGATTTACGGTTTTTGTGGGGCGAGCGCCAGGGCAAGCCCCAGTCCATCGACCCGGGCGAGCAATCCGACGGGGCTGATAACATGGGTGGGCATTGGAATTGGACTCGTATCTGGCTCATGCCTCCGCCGCGCCCCGAACAACAGGATGTCGACCCGCTGGAAACCCAGGAATGGCTGGAGGCGCTGGACTCGGTCTTCGAGGAGGAAGGCCCGGCGCGGGCCCACTACCTGATCGAACGCCTGCTGGACCGGGCGCGGCGCTCCGGCCTGAACATTCCCTACAGCGCGACCACCGCCTACCTCAACACCATTCCCGCCGCGCAGGAGGAAAGCTGCCCGGGCGATACGGCCATGGAATGGCGGATTCGGTCACTGATCCGTTGGAACGCGATGGCGATGGTGGTGCGGGCCAACCAGGAATACCCCGGCCTCGGCGGGCACGTGGCCACGTTCGCCTCGGTCGCCACCCTGTACGACGTGGGCTTCAATTACTTCTGGCGGGCACCGGGCGAGGAGCACGGCGGGGACCTGGTGTTCTTCCAGGGCCATTCGGCGCCCGGCGTCTACGCCCGCGCCTACCTGGAAGGACGGTTCGACAAGGAGCACCTGCACCGCTTCCGCCGCGAGACCGAAGGGGGTGGCCTGTCCTCGTACCCGCACCCGTACCTGATGCCCGATTTCTGGCAGTTCCCGACCGTCTCCATGGGCCTGGGGCCGATCCAGGGCATCTACCAGGCCCGCTTCATGAAGTACCTGGCGCACCGCGGCCTGCTGGATGCGGGCGACCGTAAGGTCTGGGTCTTCGTCGGCGACGGCGAGATGGATGAACCGGAATCACTGGGCGCGCTTTCGGTGGCTGGGCGCGAACGGCTCGACAACCTGGTCTTCGTGGTCAACTGCAACCTGCAACGCCTGGACGGCCCGGTGCGCGGCAACGGCAAGGTCATCCAGGAACTCGAAGGCGTGTTCCGGGGGGCGGGCTGGAATGTCATCAAGTTGATCTGGGGGTCCTACTGGGACCCGCTCCTCGCCCGCGACACCCAGGACCTCCTGCTCAAGCGGATGGAGGAGTGCGTGGACGGGGACTTCCAGACCTACAGCGCCCGTGACGGCGCGTACATCCGCGAGCACTTCTTCGGCAAATACCCGGAGCTCCAGGCGATGGTCGCGAACATGGCCGACCAGGACCTGTGGCGCCTGAACCGCGGCGGGCACGATCCGCACAAGGTCTACACCGCCTACCGTGCCGCCGTCGCGCACACGGGCCAGCCGACGGTCATCCTGGCCAAGACGATCAAGGGCTACGGGATGGGGACGGCGGGGCAGGGGCTGAACATCACGCACCAGCAGAAGACGCTCGACATCGACGACCTGAAGGCGTTTCGAGACCGCTTCAAGATCCCGATCAGCGACGATGAGATCAAGGACCGGGTCCCGTTCTACCGCCCGCCCGACGACAGCCCGGAGATTCGCTACCTGAAGGCCCGGCGTACCGCCTTGGGCGGCTCTCTTCCGGTCCGCCGCACGGCCGCGCTGCCGCTGTCCGTGCCGTCCGGGATGTTCGACAAGATCTGCGCGGGCACGGGCGATCGCGAAATCTCCACCACCATGGCGCTGGTGCGTGTGCTGACCCGCCTGCTGCGCGACCCCGAGCTCGGTCCGCGGCTGGTGCCGATCGTGCCGGACGAATCCCGCACCTTCGGCATGGAAGGCCTGTTCCGCCAGCTCGGCATCTATGCGCCGTTCGGCCAGCTGTACGAGCCGGAGGATGCCGGGCAGCTGGCCTACTACCGTGAGGAGAAGACCGGCCAGGTACTGGAGGAAGGCATCAACGAGGCGGGCGCGATGAGTTCGTTCGTGGCGGCCGGGACGGCCTACAGCACGCATGGCCTGCAGATGATCCCGTTCTATATCTTCTACTCGATGTTCGGCTTCCAGCGCGTGGGCGACCTGATCTGGTCGGCCGGCGACCAGCAGGCGCGCGGCTTCCTGATTGGCGGTACGGCCGGGCGCACCACGCTGGCCGGGGAAGGATTGCAGCACCAGGATGGCCACAGCCACCTCGCGGCGGCGAGTGTGCCGAACTGTTATCCGTACGATGCGGCCTACGCCTACGAAGTGGCGGTCATCGTCGAGGACGGCCTGCGGCGGATGTGCGAGCAGCAGCAGAACCGTTTCTATTACCTGACGGTGGAGAACGAAAACTACGCGCATCCTGCCATGCCCGAATCCGCGCGGGAGGGCATCCTGGCGGGTCTGCACCCGGTCGCGCAGGCGCAGGACCCGGATGCGCCCCGGGTCCAGTTGCTGGGTTCTGGCGCGATCCTACGCGAGGCCCTGGCGGCGGCCGGCCGGCTACGGGCTCACGGCGTGGAGTCGGACGTGTGGAGCGTGACCAGTTTCGTGCTGCTGGCGCGGGACGGCGCCCGGGTCGAGCGGCACAACCGCCTGCATCCCGAGAACCTGGAGATTTCCTGGGCCGAGCAGTGCCTGGCCGGCCACCCCGGCCCGATCATCGCGGCCAGCGACTACGTGCGTGCGCACGCCGAGCAAATCCGCCCGTGCCTGCCGGCCGGGCGCGACTACCGGGTGTTGGGCACGGATGGCTTCGGGCGCAGCGACACCCGCGAGAAACTGCGCGAGTTCTTCGAGGTCAACGCCGATCACATCCTGCACACGGCGGCACGGGCGCTGGAGGCGTCCGGACAGATCGACCCGGCGGCGGCGCGGAAGATCGCGGACGAATGCGCGGTGGACCCCGACCGGACGGACCCGTTCGCCTCATGAGTCAGGACGTCCGGGTCCCCGACATGGGGGATGTCGAAGAAGCGGAGGTGATCGAGGTCTTCGTGCAGGCCGGGCAGTCGATTGGCGCGGACGAGTCGCTGATCACCCTGGAGTCGGACAAGGCCGCCATGGATCTGCCGTCGCCGTTCGGCGGCGTGGTGGAGGCCGTGCACGTCAAGGTCGGAGATATGCTGGCGGTGGATGCGCGCGTCGTGACCTTGACCGACCGCCCGCCGGACCCTGAATCGAAACCGGAGGCCGCCGAGGCCGAACCCACCGCTCCTTCGGAGCCGACGGCCCCGGAGCCCGGGATCAGTCCAGCCCCGCCGCCGGCGGCCCCGGAACCCCGCCGCCTTGGCCGCTTGCCCCATGCCAGCCCGGCCGTGCGCCGGTTCGCGCGCGAACTTGGCGTGGACCTGGAGCAGGTCTCCGGCCGCGGCCGCAAGGGCCGAATCACGCGCGAAGACGTCCAGCTCTACGTCAAGGCGATCCTGACCCGTCAGCAGGAGCCTCCCGCCGCCTCCCGCCCATCCGGCCCCCCCGTGGATGCCGAGCGATTCGGCCCGACCCGGACCGAGCCGCTGACCCGGATCCAGAGACGCTCCGGAGCCAACCTGCAGCGCAACTGGCAACTGGCCCCGCATGTCACCCAGCACCACAAGGTGGACATCACGGAACTGGACCGGCGCCAGCGGGAACTGCGTGGGCAGCAGGGGTTCGAGTCGCTGACGATCACGGCGTGCGTGCTCCAGGCCTGCGCCCAGGTGCTGGGGCAGTTCCCCCGGGTCAATGCCGCGCTGAGCGAAGACGGGCGTGAGTTGGTGATACGGGAATACATCCACATCGGATTTGCGGCGAACACCGACGCGGGACTGGTCGTCCCGGTCATCCGGGATGCCGACCAGAAATCGATTGCCGTTTTGGCCGGAGAGATTGCCGCCCTGGCTGAACGTGCACGGACCCAGCAACTGACTGCCGAAGACATGCAGGGCGGGGGGTTTACCCTCTCGAATCTCGGCGGCATCGGGGGCGGGCACTTCACTCCTGTCATCAACCTGCCCCAGGTGGCGGTGCTGGGCATCTCGCGCGCGGGGCGCGAGCCTGTGTGCCTCGAAGACCGGGTCGAACCCCGGTTGATGATGCCGCTGTCGCTGTCTTACGACCATCGGGTCATCGATGGCGTGGAGGGGGCTCGGTTCGTGATGGCGCTGGCTTCGCTGTTGGAACATCCCGACCAGTTGGACTGGGGCGAGGCGTAGCCGGTGAAGACGATCGACCTGGTGGTGATCGGGGGTGGCCCCGGGGGCTACAGCGCTGCGTTCCGGGCATCGGACCTGGGCATGAAGGTGATGCTGGTGGAACGTTTTCCGCGGCTCGGCGGCGTGTGCCTGAACGTCGGCTGCATTCCGTCCAAGACGTTGTTGCACGCGGCGGGCCTGATCGAGGATGCGGCCGAATGGCGGGACCGGGGGGTGGTGTTCGAGCCGCCCCGGATCGACCTGGATGCGTTGCGCGCGTGGAAGGAGAAAGGGGTGGCGCAATTGGCCGAGGGTCTCGGGGCACTGGCCCAGCGCCGCGAGATCGAGGTGGTGGTCGGCCGGGGAGAATTCGTGTCCGCGCATACGCTGGCGGTCGAGACCGGAGAAGGGAGAGAGGAGGTGCGCTTCGCGCAGGCGATCATCGCCACGGGATCCCGGCCGATCAGGCTGGGTCTGTTTCCGGAGGATGCGCGGGTCCTGGATTCCACATCGGCCTTGGAGGTGGCGGAGATTCCGGGCCGGCTGCTGGTCGTGGGAGGCGGTGTGTTGGGCTTGGAGCTGGCCACGGTATTCCGCGCCCTGGGGTCGCAGGTGACCGTGGTGGAAGCGCTGGAGCAGGTAATGGGCGAGGCCGACCGGGACGTGGTGCGGGCGTGGCTCAAGCGCAATGGGAAGCGATTTGCCGCGTTGCATACAGGCACCCGGGTGCAGAAGGCTGAGGCGAAGGATGACGGAATCCGGGTGCAGTTCGAGGGTTCGGACCGCTCGTGGGAAGAGTCGTTCGATGGGGTGCTGGTCGCGGTGGGGCGAGCGGCCAACAGCGAGGGCTTGGGCTTGGAGAATGCCGGGATTGCGGTCGGCGAATCCGGAGTGATTCCGGTCAACCACCAGCAACGGACCAACATCTCCCATATTTTCGCCATCGGCGACGTCACGGGCGTGCCGATGCTGGCGCATCGGGCGTCCTACCAGGGCCGGCTGGCAGCAGAAGTCGCATCCGGCATGAAATCCGCCTACGAGGCGAGGGTGATCCCCTCGGTGGCCTACACCGATCCGGAAGTCGCCTGGGTGGGACTGACCGAGCGCGAGGCCAAGGCCCAGGGCATTGCGTACGAGCGCGGCATCTTCCCGTGGGCGGCCAGCGGCCGGGCGGTCGGGATCTCGCGCGTCGAGGGCATGACCAAGCTGCTGTTCGATTCGGAGACGAAGCGTCTCATCGGGGCGGCCGTGGTGGGGGCGCACGCGGGGGAGCTGATCGCCGAGGCGGCGTTGGCGATTGAGACCGGGTGCGAGGCGGAGGACATCGCCGGCACGATCCACCCGCATCCGACTTTCTCGGAGACCTTGGCGCAGGCCAGCGAGGTGGCCCAGGGGACGGTGACGGAATTGTTTCTGGGGCGTCGCCGGGATCAGTAAGCGGCAGATATGGATGTCTTGGCTCCGTGCCTGTCGATTTCCGAGTCACTGGGAGCGGTCTCAGAGAGGAGCTAGAGCGACACACCAACATAGTCACGAAGGGACGCGCACGTGAAAAGGCATGTACGATGGAGCCATGCTAAAATATAACCAGTTATTTTGACCGGATAGAATGATATGGACAAGATTCAGGCCACCGAAGCGAAAGCTCGTTTTGCTGAATTACTTCGGGCTGTCGAACGTGGAGAAACCGTGGTGATTACCCGTCATGGGCGGGCGGTGGCACGCGTGACTCCAGTGCAGGAAGCTGAACGCGAAGACTATGCTCAAGCGGTTGCCCGTTTTCGACGGCGCCGAAAAGAATGGGAGCCGATTGGGATATCTCTTGAAGAGATGATGCAGGCGCGCCATGAGGGCCATCGCTGGTGACCCCTTTCGTCCTTGATGCCTCTGTCGCTTTGGCCCTGTTATTAGACGAGAACGAAGGAACGCAGGTAGAACCGGCTCTGGCGCGCATACAAAGCGGGAAGGCGCTCGTCCCCTTGCTTTGGCACTTGGAGGTTCGCAATAGCCTGCTCTCTGCTTCGCGGCGCGGCCGGCTTTTTGGTGCCAAGTTGGCAGAACGCTTGGAAGATCTGCAGAATCTTCCACTGAGCACAGATTCCGGTCTGGATTTGGATGCCGCTTTCAGGTTGGCGGAAAAGCATGACCTGTCGTTCTATGATGCGGTTTATCTGGAATTGGCGAAGCGGCATGCTGTGCCGATTGCGACGTTTGACAAGGCTCTCTCTCAAGCGGCTGACAGGGAAAACTTGCCCTTGGTTTGCCGCTTGAATTAGCCTAACTCAAGGAGATATTTTTCGAAATGGGGTGGGGACTTCCAGTAGAATAAATACTCTATTCCGTATAGAGTGTGTTTATACGTCAAAGCGTATTTCCATTTCATCGGAACATGGAGCCCACAATGAATCAGATTGCCCGAACCGCGGAGCAAATCGGCGTGGCGGTACGCCGCCATCGTCGTGCCCTGGGGTGGAGCCAGAACGAGCTCGGATCAAAAGCGGGCCTGCGCCAAGCGACGATATCGACGCTGGAGAGCGGTGAGCCCGGGACGCGCCTGCGCACGCTGGTCAATGTCATGGCCGCGCTTGAGATTGAGTTGGTGGTCCAGGATCGCTCCGAGGCTCCCAAGAGCATCGAGGAATTGTTCTGATGA
Source organism: uncultured candidatus Poriferisulfidus sp. (assembly GCA_965214545.1). Classification (GTDB taxonomy): domain Bacteria; phylum Pseudomonadota; class Gammaproteobacteria; order Poriferisulfidales; family Poriferisulfidaceae; genus Poriferisulfidus. The sequence continues at coordinate 1,671,243 of OZ243950.1, forward strand.
CGCGTCGGCAGACCCGGTGTTCGCCCAATGTCGCATAATGGAACGCGAACTGAGATTTTCTGGATGTCGGCAATGAAACGTCCACTGACTCTCATGTCGACGCACAAGGATCTGTCCGCTCATGCCCCCGACTCTCTACTGGCACGATTATGAGACCTTTGGCACCGACCCCAGGCGGGATCGTCCCGCTCAGTTTGCAGGGTTGCGTACCGACGAAGCGCTCAATGTGTTGGGTGAACCGCTGGTCATCTATTGCCAGCCGGTGCGAGACATTCTGCCTCATCCGGAGGCTTGCCTGCTGACCGGGATCACGCCTCAGGTTGCGTCTGAGCGAGGTGTTCCGGAACCGGAATTCATTGCTCGGATTCACGATGAATTGGTGCAGCCGGACACCTGCGGGGTGGGCTACAACACCTTGCGATTCGACGATGAGGTGACCCGGCATGCCCTGTACCGAAACTTCTACGATCCCTATGCCCGCGAATGGAAGAATGGCAATTCCCGGTGGGACCTTATCGACTTGGTGCGAATGGCTTACGCCCTCAGACCGGAAGGAATAGCCTGGCCCAAACATGACGATGGTCGGCCCAGTTTTCGGCTTGAGGATTTAGCTGCGGCCAATGGAATCGATCACGAATCTGCCCATGATGCTTTGTCCGATGTTCACGCCACCCTTGGCTTGGCTCGTCTGGTTCGAGATCGGCAGCGACGTCTTTATGACTGGCTGTATCGGCTGAGAGACAAGCGAAAGGCATCCGAGCAGTTGGATTTGAGAGGGCACAAGCCGGTCTTGCATACCTCGCGCGTGTATGCTCCGGAGAGGGGGTGCACGACGTTGGTCATGCCGCTGGCTCCGGAGGCCAGGAACAAGAACAGTGTATTGGTCTATGACCTGCGTCAGGACCCGGCTGTGTTTCTGGATTTGGACATAGAAGGTCTGAGGGCTCTCCTGTTCGTCCGGGATGAGGACTTGCCGGAGGGGAGGGAGCGTCTGCCTGTGAAGTCTGTGAAGATTAATAAATGCCCAGCTTTGGCACCGGAGAATTTATTGGATGAGTTGGTGGCAGAACGAATTGCAATCGATCGCCAAGCCTGTAACCGTCATTGGGAATTGATACGCACGGATGAAGAGTTCATGCGGCGAGTCGTGGAAGCCTATAGCGGTCGGCAATTCAGTCCCTCCGAAGATGTGGACTCTGCGCTGTATGACGGTTTCATCAGCGATGCGGATCGTCCACTCCTGGACGAAGTTCGGGATGCTTCTGCGCAAGAACTTGCGCAAACCCGTTTTGATTTCGACGATGAGCGCTTGCCGGAATTACTATTCCGCTACCGTGCCAGGAATTGGCCCGAGACCTTGTCCGATGATGAGAGGCGGCGGTGGGAAGACTTTTGTCGCGAGCGCATGCAGGGTGAAAATGGAGGCGGGAGCATTGCGCCGAGAGAGTACTTCGAGTGTATTGCTCGGTTGCGGAAAGAGCATGAAGGAAATCCGGAGGCGAAGAGAATTCTGGATGACATGGAGGATTGGACGACGAGTCGGGAGATGTAACGCGCTGTATCTCGGGCATTCTCCGAGTCACCTTCCTGATTTTGTTGCCGCGGACGGGAAGATCCTCGAAGTATCATTCCAGTATTGATGGAACGATATTTTGAAAATTATAAAAATATTTCACTACTGATTCTACTTTCGTGTGGCACGAGGGAGGGCGAGCAAATTATGTTTTTTACTTGCAATATTAATCGAATAATGACACTATATGCATGTGAAAAATTTACCTCCTAAACTCAGGGCTGCGGAAGTCATAGACGAATTCGCGGCGAGCGGTCGATATCATTTCACGGCAGAGCAAATGTGCTCGATGACTGGCGGTTCATCTGCCGCAGCGCGGACCGCGCTCGCGCGGTTGGCAAAAAAGGGGATTATCGCAAGCCCTGCGCGAGGCTTTTATGTCATCGTGCCGCCTGAATATCGGCGTCTGGGATGTTTGCCGGCAGACCAGTTCATTCCGGCTCTCATGGAAAAATCGGGACGCACCTACTACGCGGCTCTCTTGTCTGCCGCCGAATATCACGGTGCGGCACATCATCGGCCCCAAGTATTCCAGGTTGCGCTTGCCAAGAACCGTCGCCCAATTTCCTGCGGAACTGTAAGGGTTTCTTTTGCCGCCCGAAAGAATATTTCCGAGGTTCCGATTCAGGAAGCCAATACGGCACGGGGGTCGGTCCGGATATCAAGCATCGAGGCAACGGCGCTTGACTTGGTCGGCTACGCGCATCGCGTTGGAGGGCTGGACCATGTGGCCACGATTTTCTGCGAACTTGCCGAGGGCATGTCGCCGGAGCTTCTCGTTGCCGCAGCGCGAGTCGCTCCCATCACCTGGGCACAACGATTAGGCTACTTGTTGGAAGTGGTTGGTGCGGCGGACAAGGCATTGCCCCTGAAGGACTATGTCAGGCAACGCGCACAAGGAACCGTACTGCTGATTCCTGGGCTTCCCAAGGGGCGGGCGCGTCGCGCGAAAGACTGGCGGCTCTATGTCAATGCGGAAACCGAGGTGGACCTGTGATCCCCCACATTGAAAATCAAGCCTACCTTAGGAACTAGAAAGCCCTAATGCCTTCCACAATTCCAATTTCAGCAGTCATCATATTCAAGGATGACATGGATACCCTCCCGGACACACTTGGAAGCCTGTACGACTTCAGGGAGGTGCTGATTTACGACAACGGACCGACTCCGGATTTGGCTGGCCTATGCACAGATTTCCCCAATGTCCGGATTGAAACCGGCGAATTCATGGGGTTTGGCCCAACCCGGAACCACGCAGCCAGCCTGGCCCAATTTGACTGGATTCTCGCCATTGATGCAGACGAATGTTTAGATCGGACGCTTTGTGGCGCCATAAGCGGCCTGTCTCTAGAAAAGAGAGACGTAATCTACCGACTACGAAGAGATAACTATTTTCTGGGAAAGAGACTTCGTTTCGGGTCTCAAACTAGCGACAAGATTATTCGCCTATACCACAGAGACTATGCTGCATTCAATAACGCGATGGTTCACGAGAAAGTGACTGTTACGCAAAGATTAGAGATTCAGGTCCTCCCGGGGAGACTTATACACAACCCGATTTCTTCCCTATACGAGAGCATCCAGAAAATGAATACATACACGGAAGCTCAAGCAGAGGCCCATCCATTTCTTGCCGCCAACTCGTTGCAAGCCACAGGACATGCAGCTTGGGGATTTTTTCGTTCATATGTCTTGTTTTTAGGGATACTTGATGGCTGGCGAGGATTGGCGTGTGCCGTGGGTGAAGCCAATGGGCGGTTTTACAAATACATGAAGCGGGTAGCACGCCAAGATACGAGCGGCCCCGATTCGCAAAACCATTCCGAAACCAAAGAATAAATTCCCAATGTTCCCAAACTACAAGCGCACCAATCCGCCTCTTTGGTTAGAGAGAAATCTATTGTTCAGAAAGCTGTACATACTGCGCAGATTGATCCACTCAACAAAACATCGCTATTTCTCGGATACAGACAAATACATAGGAAGCCTTCTCGAGTATCTGGCGACTGCCAATGTAGTTTCCGAACCCGGGTTCTTTGTCGATGTCGGATGCTTTCACCCCATACGTGGCAACACAACCTATGCCTTGTATAAAAAGGGATGGAGGGGGATCAACATTGATGCAGATCAAATTAAAATCGAATTATTCAGATTGCGGCGCCCCCGCGATACCCATGTCACCTGCGCGATAAGCAAACAGACAGGCACAGCGGAGTATTGGAGGAAAGGATTATGGTCTGGCTTAAATTCTCTTGAGAAGCTCGAACGAGAGCAGAGCGAAGAGGGATGGAGAAAGATGCGTGTCAGCACGGACACATTGACAAAGGTGATCGATCAAACGGATTACAAGGGGCGACCTATAGATTTCCTCAGTGTCGATGTGGAAGGTCACAACCTTTCAGTATTGCAAGCACTCGATTTTGAACGTTATCACCCCAAAGTGATTTGTGTCGAAACATGGGAATCAACAATCGAAGATGTGATGCAGAGTGCCCTCTATGCCTTCATGATTGATCAGGGTTATGTATTGGTAAATTGGATAAATCTGAATTTGATTTTTCTCCATCGAGACTATCCTTCTCTCTACATCTCTGGCATCTGTTCGCGAGATCAATGAACCATTGCTAATGGCCATCTGTATTTTTGTAATGAATATCCTGCATTCCAAGCATGCCTTCGGTCCGTCCGATGGCTGTTGCAATGCCTTTCAGTCCTCGAATGAAAGATTGACCACGATTAAAACAGGAGAGTAACAATCGGAAGCATCCCAATATTACTTTCCACAGAACGAAAAAACTGGAACGTACCAATTCTCTCTTGGCCCTCTGCTTATTCCTGGCATAACGGATGCTGTATGAGGCTCTCGCAGCGTTTCGACTTAACCTAAATTGGAAAGCTAACGATAGGCGGTTCATGTGTACCATTTCGTAAACGAGTGCACGTGGGGCATGCCCAGTGACACCGCCTGCATTTTTGACTTGAAGGTAAAAGTCATAATCTTCGCCATGAGAGTATCGCAAGGCCTCATCAAATCGAATCTGGTTTCTATGAATAAAATCGAGGCGACATAGCATATTGCTGGTAAATACCTTCACATCACCATCGTCACCTGTAGCGTAGCGGTTTGCCGACTGAATTGTCGCTTTTTCCTGGCGGGTACAGAGGTCGCGGTAAACCAAGTTTTGACAAACCGTGAGAGCCGTTGCCTGAGGTCTTTCCATACGCACCACTCCCCCAACCATATCCAATCCTCTACCCTGCGCCTGTGAATGAAGCTCAAGCAACCAATTGACGTCAGCCACCTCATCGTCATCAATACAAGCAAGGTAGTCTCCCCCTTCTTCGATGGCTGCATCAAGAATCCTATTGCGCACTATTGGGATACCCAAACGCGGCTCAAAATCTGTGTGTAGGGTCTCTCCTCGTGTGAGTGTCTTTTCGAAATCTGCGGCAATATCGCCAATATGGAGCGCTTCATCATTTTCGATGACAATGAAATGAAGCGATGTGCCATCTGGTCGGTTCAACCGGGCAAGCGAATCCAGCGTGCGCGCAAACATCTGGGGTCGCCTTCGAGTAGCTACGCCTATGCAAATTTTGACCACAGAATCACACTCCTTTGGCATCTAAATTCCGGTAAACATCCAAATGGCTTTTTGCGATTAATCTTGGGCTGTATGCCTTCGCCACCTCTAATCCTCCATGTGACAAACGCTTGCGCAATTCTTCTGACTGGAAAAGCCGTATTATTTCTTTCACCAAGGCTTCCGGCTCTCTAGGCGGTACAAGAATCCCACACTCTTCAGTAATAACTTCCGGAATCCCGCCTACCCGACTAGCCACGACAGGCACACCCATACGCAATACATCCAGAAGCGTAGATCCGAGTGATTCAGCCAAGGAAGGAAACACGAAAAGATCAAAGGCGGAAATCCACGTAGCGACATCTTCAACCCAACCCGCGAACCACACATTAGTTAGGCTTTCAGCCTGTTGGCGAAAATCACTCTCCAGGCGACCACTCCCAAGCAAAATGAATTGCACATCAGGGCAACTCTGTTGCAGAACTTCTGCGGCCTGAAGCAAAACAGAATGTCCCTTTTCAGAACTATCCATTGCGGCAGCATATCCAGCGATAAACTTGCCTGGGAATTGCTCCTTAATTTCCTTAACTCTCTCCGGATTGGGGTATTCCGGGTTCCAGGCATCGGGGATACGAACAGTGGAAATCTCCGGAAAACGCTCTCGAAGACTGCCCTCCACCGCTTTTGTCAAGGCAATAACGGCCTTTGCGTTCCGGTAAATGGCAGAACTGAAAGCGCTGGAACGCACAGGCTTTGTTAGCCGGCGCGTAATCAGGTAGGGCTTGCCGAACAAACTCGCCGCATACGCCACCTGTGCCGCATGGGCCTCATGCGCATGAAGCAAAGATGCGCCCCGACAGGCCCATACTGCCGATAGGCGGTTGCGTACCCAGCAGACTTCCAAATCTGGACTGTTCTGGAAGCGACACGCCAAAGGACCATCCCGCAGCACAATAATACGCTGTCTGGTTACACCTTCAGCCGTGAGCGCCTTGGCCAGGATTTCAGTCTGCCGCTCCCCGCCGCGCAATTTTGGATCACGAGCTAGATTAATGTGGCATACCGAAATGTCCGTCTGGAGTTTTCTCTGTTTCAGCAATGTGGCTTGATAGCGGGGAGTTTGCGTCGCCATCCGTCGAACCAGCCAGAAGGGCCCGATGAGCATGCGGTATATCCGCGAGGCGTACCAGCCATTCCGGAATTTCCAGAAAATGCTCCAGACTGTCTTGATTCCCCGGGGCAGATCAATGATCAAGTCAGAGGAGACTCTTATTTCTACAGAATCCCCATTTTTTAATTGAAATTTCTCTCTCAGCCGATGAGGGGAGAGGACTTCCACAACATGCAGCGGATGACCCGCCCTGCGTGTAATCAGGCAACGGGTTCCGTTGATTTCCGCTGCCCAGTAATAAATGTGCCCATGTCCGGGACACGCAACTTTCTCCGGATCAAAGCGCATAGGCTTTTCCAAGGCGACATTCAACGAACCCGGCGCCGGCAATTCTCCCAAGAATTTCGAAATTGGAGATTGAGTGACTTTGTTCTTGGATGCAGTGCCGCGCCCACTGATTACCTGGCCACGCAAAATCGTGAAGTTCTCCATTCGATCAGGCTCGCATTTTCAAAGATTTAAGTTCGATCTCTCGGTCAATTAACACGACCGAGAAGTTTTCGGTCCCAAGGGCTTAGATAATTTCCAAGCATCGGTCGCGGGGTCTACCCGTTTGTACTCAAGCGCAAATTATCCGGAGCCCATATTTTTTCGGCCAGTGATAAGTAAAGTTCATGCCTCGCGTCTAGGCTCGCTTTCTTGAAAGTAGAGTGGGGTTGAAATTTAAACCCACTCTGTTTGTAGAATCTTTTAAACCCTGGGTTGCATTCATAGGCACTTTCATGAAGGCTTTGGGCTAACAGGTTTTGCTTTAGATAGTGCTCACGCTTTTCGGCATAGTGCATGTCGCCGTAGCTCGCATTGAAATTCTTTGGAAGCAGAAGCAGCCCCCCAATCCGATTTCTATATTCCTTGAAACTTTCAGGATTCTCAAACTCGTCCTCGTGTCGTTCTGGGTGGTCGGCCCAAATATGCTCTATCTCATAACCATTTTTCCCCGATGCAGTATATTCACAATAACGGCTGGCCTGACCGGATTGTACTTCCACATAGTCGGTTATACGCGCGAGTAGTCTGCGAATCTGTCGACCATTAGTGCCGTGCAGCCCAAACGGATATTCAAGGTTTTCAAAAGGTTCGACTTCGTTCAATTTATTTTCTAGTAGATCTGCAAGGCCGGGTGCATCCATGCCTCGGATATCTCGCATGACTAGAAACATGGCGTATTGCATAGTCGAATAACTGATAGCACTATAGTTCCAGATTCGTCGTGCAATCAGGATGTCAAGGTAAGTAGACACTATGTGGAGTTTTTGTTTGATTTCAGGTTCACTGTCATCTCGTTGAAGGGGAGACAGTAAGACAGGGTATTGCAGAGTAAAATTATTTTGTGCGTTGTAGAAGATTGCTTCCAGTCCATCGGTGAGTTGTTCAGCGGCATTTCGAATGCGATGGTACTGCCGAGCATAGAAAGCAAAGTCTTCAAGAATAAAGTTTGCATAAGTTTGACTTTCGGTGAGTCCAAGTTGGACTTTATGGTCACTCACCCAACGGTGAAATTCTGTACCAATCAAATCGAAATCTTGTGGTTTGGCACTTTTCTTACGTTCACGAATATTGTTTGCATGTTGGCTGCGTAACCATGCTTTGATTGCATCGGCATCTTCTTCTGTGCCTAATTCTCGGAGCATCTCAATCTGCTTACGCCAAGTGAGGTTTGCGTTATTTCTGTGTTTATTATCTTTTATGTTGGCAAGCAAATAGCCCTTGAGCATATCTGTGGGAGCCAATGATAGCCCGCGGTCGTTCATGGTTTCAAAAATTGTGTAGGCATCTGCATCTGAGTACGCCGTGATCTCCACGAGATGGACGTTTTCGATCAGCCAGTCGGCAAAATACGGCAATGCTTTTTCGTCAATTTCACTAGGGAATTCTTCTGCAATGTCATGGAAACGAGATATAACATTGACGATAGATTCCGGTTGCCCGTTCCCGTCAAATGATTGACCCTGAAAAAGAGCGTTCATGCAGGCCTCACGTTCGCGGACATTCAGGTTGAATGACCGCTTCCCAAATTTTTTTGCGCAAATAAGGTTTGAAAGTTGCGCCTTATCGTCGGGGTCATCCAGCCGGTGGTAGATGTGAATGAGGAGCAGCGTTAACGTGGTGAGACGTTGCTGGCCATCGATGATGTACTTTTGGCTATCTTTGTTGCTGATTATGATTGATCCAAGGAAATAATGGACATATTGACTCACATCGGAGCGGTCATTCCCGCATTCGTGACTTTCTAAGAATTTGCCCCCAATATCTCGAATGAGTTCGGAAACTTGTTTTGTCATCCAACGGTATTCTCGCTGGTAATAGTCGATGGTGAATTTTGTACCGCCAAGTAGCTCTCGAAGGTTTTTGGCTTCTCCTTGGATTTCTTTCATTTCGTCTGAGTAAATTTCAGGTGCGGCAATTATAGCCTTACAACCCTACAGCTTCCACCAAATCAAGCGTCATTTCATCATCGATGTGAAGCAATCGGCTTATTTCTAGAAGTCGATCCTTCGAGATTTCCTCACGCCGCCAAGCTTCCAAGGCAAGCGGCAAAATCTGCCATTTCAAATCATGATCTTCATGGTCTTCTGCTGGAGCTTGACTTGCTCCTCCCTCGGGTATTTCGCTGGTTTGAATCGTGTTTAAGTAGCGTCTGGCCATGTCCGTTTGTTCCAGCAGGATATTAGCTTCAGGCATGCTTATGATGTTCAGACCTCGCAATCTCCAAACTGCGGCCGAATAACTTACTCCAAAATGCCGGCCAAATAAGGCAACATCTGGATAGGTAATATGTTGCGACCGTGGTGGTACACGCAGCTCCCCTCGAACAACCTGTTCTTCCACACTATCCATAACCGTCTCTTCGCGACGTGAACTACGGCCCTTGCCAAGCTCGTATATAAAATTCCTCGCACCTGCTTCCGGAACTAGAAATGCTGCCGCAAAGGCATTTGCTCGTTGCTCTCTGGCATGCTTAGCGTTATGCCGGCTCGTAACGGTGGCCTGATGATCTCTGTCCATCAGAGCATGTCCATATTCATGGGCATAGGAGAATCGCTTACGCACTGGCGGTTGCCCTCCATTGATTAGAATCCCCATACCAAACTCGAGGCTCTTCAGGAAAAATCCAGATACTTCGTCGGATAATTGCAATGCCGCCGTCCATATTCCTTGGGCCCGAATGAGCTTGGGAATCGAGAATATTGGAGCTAGCCCGAGTCCAAGACGCTGCCGTTCCTGGTTGGCCACATCTTGGCCCTGTGCAATTGCGACCCCCGTTGATCGAGGTTCCGGAATCTCATAACGAGGCAACGCGCTCGTGGAGAATCGACCCAGTAAATTCACCAGGGAGGCTCCCTCAGAAAACAAGCGAATACAGTGTCTTGCCTGTTTCTCCACGGTTTCATTTTCTAAACTCGGTTCGGCTCGAAATAGAGCAAAGACAGGATCTTCAAGTGGCGCATCTGGATTCACAAACCACTCAACAGAGCAACCATACAATTCAGCAAGGCGCATCAATTCCAGCGTGGAAACTTGACGTTTCCCCGATTCCATCAAACTGATTGCTGAACTCTGAAGTCCGACTCCAGCCGCCACTGCGCTTTGGGTCAGCCCGCGACTCTCGCGGGCGACCCTTAGCCGCTCTCCAAATTTTTCAGCGCTGATTGGCATGTCTCTACCTCCTCTGAGAAGGCGTTCACTTCCTATAATTAATTTTGCCAGATAATGCTTGAATTCTCAATTATTTGTATAAATAAGACATTTAATATTGGATTATCTAATACGTATGCCGCGGCAATCACGGTTCGCTTAAAGTTCCGCTACACCATCAACTCCTGTGCAGGACTTCGATTCGGTCTTTCCAGGGTGAACTTCGAACCTGATCGGCAAACGCGATGTCTGCGGTGACCAGCCGCGTCTTCTGGTCTTCGGCAAGCGCAAGGTACAGGCAGTCATAGACCGAATGGTCCAGAACGCACGCCATCTCAAAAGCTGTTTCATGCAACTGCGTCGAGGAAACCAGCGATTCGAACCATCGGGGCAGGGCCCGAAGAAAGGCGATTGCCTGTTGCTCCTGAATGTCTTCGCGCCGTACTTTTTTCCAAGCCACATTCGCACACTCCGCAAGAATCATATCCGGAGCGAAAAAAACGGCATCTGATTCCGCCACCTTTCGGGCCGCATCCGACAGGCTTTCCTCAAAGAACCACCCGCATGCAACACTCGCGTCGATGACCAGGTTCATCGACTGTCGCGATCTTCACGCAGGAGCTGCACGCTGTCCTGTTGGATACCTGAACTCATGGATCGAATGCGATCCGCTTCGGCAAGCAGTTCTCCCCGGTCCTGGACAGCCGCACGGCGCAGAATGTCTCTGAGTTCCTGTTCTAGGGAACACCCCTTCCGCTTTGCCTTCCGTTTTAGCCGAACAACAATCTCGGCATCCAGGCCACGGACGATTACCTGCGAGGAGCCTTTCCCGGAAGAGTGATCCATGGAAGCTCCCTCTCGCTTGCCGACACGAACGAAGTGAACGAGTCCTTTGTCGAGACGAGGTCGCCGAACCATCCACCCGGAGCGCATCCAACTACGGGCCTGCACATGGCTTTCGTCATTTGCCCACCAAGGCTTGCGCCTGGCGCTGGCAGGTAGAGAAGCACCAATGATTTCCTCAACCTTGGGAAAAGTCAGTGTGCAGAAGTTGGTTTGTTGCTGAGATAGATATTCTCCTAGCGGGCCATACTTGCTCATGTGTTTTTCCCGGAACAGGGCATAAACGATAGCATAATGATAGCATGAATTCCTCACTGATTCGGTCGGACCGAGACGGTTTTTCTCAATCCAACCAGATGAGCACATCCTCAGGCAACGAGAGTGCTCGCCGGATTCTGTCGCATTGCCTCTTTATTTCTTCTGCGGAAAGGTCTACGTGTAACCAGTAGGCTGTTTCTCCCAGCCTTTTACTTCTCTGAAGTGATGAAGGTTTCTCGGTTCCATGGACCATGATAATTTTCCGCAGGCTATCGTCCAGAAGGCGTTGGTTCAGTATTTCCAATTCTGCTGGATTTGAGTGACATGCTTGCATGACAAAATCAATCATCGCGACCCTGCGGTTGCGGTACTCGGATTCGCTTCCAAACACCTTGACGCGCACCGAGAATGTCTTGGATGGAGGTGGCGTTTCCGGGTTGTTGGAGGGAGTATCGCGGGGGGTGATTAAAGGCTCTTTTGAGCTGTCGGGAAGAGTGGAGCGACCCTTGATAAAAGCCTTAACATCATCTGGGCGGATATTCACATGACATTTTTCTTTCACTTCTTTTCTCAAGCGATTCACCAGAGATTTGTCGCCCTGCGCTAACAAGTCTTTCCATCGATTGGACAAGATGCTGTCATGCCATGCCTGTTTGGCATGTGTCAAGGCTCTTTTGTCTGAAACCGCATCTCTGCTCAAAAGTCTGTTAAGTGTTGCTGCCGACTCTTCGGCTTTTTCGTGAGCGAGATCTATGGTTTCCGCAAGGGAGGAATCTTTCTCAACTCCGGCCTCAAGGTAGTAGATGCGCCACTCCAGTCCATTTGTCAAAACTCCAATTCGGACTTGCTTCATTTGGCAGTATTCGAGTACCTGAGTCTCGTGCTTGGAAACTCCAAGCGAACGATGTGGGGCTTTTGTCTCAATCAGAATTAATGGAGTGTCCTGAGACAGCAGAGCGATGTCGGCATACCCTTGCAGGTGTTGTGCCACCCGATATTCCATATGGACTTCATCCGGGTCTGTAGTATCCCACCCCAGAGCACGGAGCACGGGCATTACAATTGCGGTTTTCGCAGTACTTTCATTGAGTTTTGAAGTATCCATGGACTGGATGCGATTTATTTCTTCAACAACTGTGGTCATGGTGGCTCCTTTCATTCAATTGCTTGCAACGTGCAGAGTGCGGAATGAATATTGTATAGGCAGAGCCACATTGATTGACGGCCATACCAGGTGCATGCCTCTACCTGTTTCGTACGCGGGTTGGATTATGCTAGACCAAGCAACCCACAGGTTGAAAAATGCTCGGAATAAATAGATACAGGAGAATCATGTGGCGTACATAGTCCCATCCGACCTGTCTCGCCTGTCCTTATCCGGTGCGCACAATGCCGAGATCAAAGCTTTGCAAATGCTCAAAGCAGAGCTACCCAACGATTTTACGGTCTTCCACGGGGTTCACTGGTCAAGGGAATATGAGGCATGGACGCATTTTGGAGAAATAGATTTCGTCGTACTGAATCGCTCTGGAGAAGTCCTTTTTGTAGAACAGAAGAATGGTGGGCTGGAAGAAACAGACGAGGGACTCGTCAAGCGATATGGTACTGGCGAAAAGAATGTCGCCCAACAGGTTCACCGATCCATTGGCAAGGTGCGGGAAAAATTCAACTGGCTGCACGGCAAAAACCGAAGTCTCGCCGTCGATTACCTTATTTACTGTCCTGACTATCGAATCAAACAAGTCAATGCTGCCGGGCTGAATGCTGAGCGTATCGTAGATGCCGCTGCAAAAGATGGTTTGTCGAAACGAATACAGGCATTACTGGGGCCCGGCGAGGAAACGCGCGACGGTTGGTATGAAAAGGTTAAAGATTTCTTTTATCAAACGTTTGATCTTGTTCCTGACATACATGCCCATATGGGCTCACAGGAAAAGCAGTTCGTGCGTCAAAGCGGGGCCTTGGCGGATATTCTGACCCATCTGCAGATGGAGCCCTTCCGGCTCATGATCTCAGGTGCGGCTGGAAGTGGCAAGAGCCTGTTCGCCAGGAGGTTCCTGGATCGTGAGGTATCCGAAAACCGAAAAGTCTTGCTGATTTGTTATAACCGGCCTTTGGCTGACCGCATCAGAGAAAGCGTCGGCGATGCGGGAAAGGTCAGCACATTTTATGGTTTCTGTGGTGAGTTTTTGCACTCTCTCGGACAGAGATTGGACTTCTCGTCGATGACGACGGATCCGGGTTTCTGGCAGCGCGTGCAGGAACAGGTTGTGGTTCAGGAAATTTTAGATGAAAGCAAATACGACACGCTGATCGTGGATGAAGGTCAGGATTTTGAGCAGGAATGGTTTGAGATTATCCAACTCTTCCTTCGTGCGAACGCGAACATTCTCTGGCTGGAGGACGGTGACCAGAATCTGCAGGATAAGCCACCGGTATCCCTGGATGGATTTGTTCGCTATAGCAGCAAAATCAACTACCGCTCTCCGGAGTCTATTGCAAGATTCATCAAGGATACGCTACCTATTCCGTTTGAGCAGGGTAATGACTTGCCGGGTCTGGGTGTCGCGGTTCATGGCTATAGAGATGCTGGCGAGCAGCCAAAAATTGTAGGAAAGATCGTTCAGCAGTTGATGCGCCACGGTTTTAAACATGATGACATTGTGGTGCTCACGTGTCGGGGCGTGCAGAGTTCCGTATTCAGTCAATGTGATCAGGTCGGTGGTGTGGGTCTGCGGCATTTCACCGGTGAGTACGATGAGGGCGGACGCCAGGTTATGACAGAGGGTCAACTAATGTTCGACAGCGTTTATCGATTCAAGGGGCAAGAGGCGCCTGCTGTGATTCTGGTGGATGTAGATCCGGATACAGAAGACCTGACGCGCATGGAAAGAATACTGTTTTGCGGAATGACTCGGGCGACAGTCCGGCTTGAACTGGTAGTGAACAGTGAGAACGAATACAACAGCCGGTACCTGTTTCGTACGTAAGTTGGATTACGCCAGACTAAGCAATACCAAGAATGCCCCCATACGCTATACTTTCCGCGCCTCTTTAGTCACACGGTTTTCCAGTGCCTGTCGTAACCCTCCCAGACGGCTCCACCCGCGAGTTCGCCCAGCCGGTCTCGGTGATGCAGATCGCCGAGGACATCGGGCCGGGCCTTGCCAAGGCCACGCTGGCCGGTCGGGTCAACGGCCGCCTGGTGGATGCCTGCGTCGAAGTGGACGCAGACGCCGAAGTCTCCATCGTCACCAGCCGCGACGAGGAGGGCGTCGAGATCCTGCGCCATTCGCTGGCGCACATGCTGGGGCAGGCGGTCAAGCAACTCTATCCGGATGCCCGGATGGCGGTGGGCCCGGTCATCAAGGACGGGTTCTACTACGACATTGCCCGCGAGGAATCCTTCACCGATGAAGACCTTGAGAAAATCGAGGCCAAGGTTCAGGATTTGATCGCTCAGGACTACGACGTGCTGCGCGAGGTGGTGACCCGCGAGCGGGCCCGCGAAGTGTTCGAGGGGCGTGGCGAGACCTACAAGGTGCAGATTGTCGACGAGATCCCGGAAGGCGAGGAAATCGCGCTGTACCACCACCAGGAATACATCGACATGTGTCGCGGCCCGCACGTCCCGAACACCCGCCACCTGCGGGCGTTCAAACTCACCAAGCTGGCAGGCGCCTACTGGCGGGGCGACTCCCGCAACGAGATGCTGCAACGTATCTACGGCACCGCCTGGGCGGACAAGAAGCAGCTGAAAGCCTACCTCCACCGGCTGGAGGAAGCGCAGAAGCGCGATCACCGCAAGCTTGTGCGCACGATGGACCTGTGCCATTTCCAGGAGGAGGCGCCGGGCATGGTGTTCTGGCACGCCAACGGTTGGACTCTGTACCGCGAGTTGGAGGGCTACATCCGCGAGCGCCTGGACCAGGCGGGCTACCAGGAAGTGCATACGCCGCAGATCCTGGACCGCAGCCTGTGGGAGCAGTCCGGGCACTGGGACAAGTTCGGCGAGATGATCTTCACCACCGAGTCCGAGAGTCGCGAGTATGCGGTCAAACCGATGAACTGTCCGGGGCATGTCCAGTTGTTCAACCAGGGGCTCAAGAGTTACCGGGACCTGCCGCTGCGCATGGCCGAATTTGGGACCGTGCACCGCAACGAGCCGTCGGGCACCCTGCACGGGTTGATGCGCGCGCGCCGCTTCGTGCAGGACGACGCGCACATTTTCTGCACGCCGGAGCAGTTGCAGGGCGAAATCGCCGAGTTGATCGAACTGACGCGCACGACCTACCGCGACTTCGGATTCGAGGACATCCTGTTGGGCCTGTCGACCCGGCCCGAGCGCAGAATCGGCGAAGACGCCCTGTGGGACCGGGCCGAGAAAGCGCTGGACGAGGCCCTGTCCGCCACCGGCCTGGACTTCGTCGTGCATCCGGGCGAGGGCGCGTTTTACGGCCCCAAGATCGAATTCACCCTGACCGACTGCATCGGGCGCGAATGGCAGTGCGGCACGATCCAGCTGGACTTCTCCATGCCGGACCGCCTCGGCGCGCGGTACGTGGACGAGCACAGCGAGAAGGTGGTGCCGGTCATGATCCACCGCGCCATCTTCGGCTCGCTGGAACGGTTCCTCGGCATCCTGGTCGAACACTACGCCGGGGACCTGCCGTTGTGGCTGGCCCCCTGCCAGGCGGCAGTGCTGAACATCACCGATGCCCAGGCCGACTATGCCGGGGAAGTGGTGGCCCGGTTGCGCTCGGCCGGGGTGCGGGCGCACAGCGATCTGCGCAACGAGAAAATCTCCTTTAAAATACGTGAGCACACGCTCGCGCACGTCCCGTACCTGCTGGTGGTGGGCGATCGGGAGCGGGAAAACGGGGAAGTCGCCGTGCGTGCGCGGGACGGTTCGGACCTCGGTCCGGTGCCGCTGGATGAACTGGCAAAACGGTTTGCTGTTACAATTCGCGCTCGCCGATTAAATCTGATGGAGGATTGAGTATCAGCGCAGAGAAAGAGATTCGCCTCAACGAGGACATCAGCGTACCGCGTGTGCGGCTGATCGACGCGGGCGGCAAAAACCGGGGTGTCATGGGCGTTCGCGAGGCCCGGCAACTGGCCACCGAGTCCGACATGGACCTGGTCGAGATTTCCCCCAACACCGAGCCCCCCGTGTGCAAGGTCATGGATTATGGGAAGTTTTGCTTCGAACGAAAGAAAAAGGCCCAACAGGCCCGAAAGAAGCAGAAGCAGATCCAGATCAAGGAAGTCAAGTTTCGGCCCGGCACCGAGGAGGGCGACTACCAGGTCAAGCTTCGGAACCTGAAACGGTTTCTGGGCGACGGAGACAAGACCAAGGTGACGATTCGCTTCCGCGGTCGGGAACTGCACCACCGTGAACTGGGGGAGCAGAAGCTGAGCCGGATCGAGGATGATCTCCAGGAATACGGCGAAGTCGAGCAACACCCGAAAATGGAAGGCCGCCAGATGATCATGGTGGTCGCGCCTCGCCGCCGCTAATCTGCCACAGACTCACCGAACACCCATGCCCAAACTCAAGACCAACCGGGGTGCGGCCAAGCGCTTCCGCAAGACGGCCAGCGGCAAGTTCAAGTGCCGCCAGTCGCACCGCAACCACATCCTGACCAAGAAGAGCACCAAGCGCAAGCGCGCCCTGCGCTCACCGGACCACCTCGAATCTGCCGATGCCGCCTTGGCGCGTCGGTTGCTGCCCTACGCCTGACCGTCATGCCCCGAGTCAAACGCGGCGTCACCACGCATGCCCGCCACCGCAAGGTGCGGCGGCAGGCGCGCGGCTATTACGGTGCGCGCAGCCGGACTTTCCGTTCCGCCAACCAGGCGGTGATCCGCGCTGGGCAGTACGCGTACCGCGACCGCCGCGCGCGCAAACAGGACTTCCGCCGACTGTGGATCGTGCGCATCAACGCAGCGGCCCGGATGTGCGGCCTGTCGTACAGTCGCCTGATGCATGGCTTGGCCCAGGCGGAGATCGAGATCGACCGCAAGATGCTGGCGGACCTCGCGATGCACGAGTTCGACACGTTTGCGCAACTGGCGGATCAGGCCAAGGCCCGGTTATCCGCCAACTCCTGAACCGGCGGCGGCCGATTCCGCGCCATGCCGCAGTTCGAGTCTCTCCAGGATGATGCCGATGCCGCCATCGCGGCGGCGGCCGATACGGCAGAACTGGAACGCCTGAGGGTTGCCTACCTCGGCCGCAAGGGCCAGGTCACCACGGCCCTGCGCGGGCTCAAGGATCTTCCCGACGACCAGCGCCCGGCGGCCGGCGCCGAGATTCAGGCGATCCGTGCCCACATTGAACAGGCGCTCGCCGAGCGGGGCGAGGCGCTGGCCGAAGCCGAGACCGAGGCCCGGGTCGTCGCCGGCCAACTGGACGTCACCCTGCGCGGACGCGCCCTCCCGCCCGGCGCGCGCCATCCCACGATCCTGACCCTGCAACGCATCTGCGCCTGGTTCGCGCGCTTCGGCTACAGCGCCCGCTACGGCCCGGAGATCGAGGACGACTACCACAATTTCGAGGCGCTCAACATCCCGCCGCAACATCCGGCGCGCGCCATGCACGACACGTTTTATTTCGGCGACGGTCGCCTGCTGCGCACGCATACCTCGCCGGTGCAGGTGCGCACCATGAGCGACAGCAACCCGCCAATCCGGATCATTGCCCCCGGGCGCGTGTACCGGTGCGATTCGGACCCGACCCACAGCCCCATGTTCCACCAGGTCGAGGGCCTGTGCGTCGAAGAGACGGTCAGCATGGCCGACTTGAAGGGCGTGGTCACGGCCTTCCTGTACGACTTTTTCGAGGACCGCGAGATCGAGACCCGTTTCCGGGCTTCCTACTTTCCGTTTACCGAACCGTCGGCGGAAGTGGACGTCCGGCGTGCGGGCGGCGATTGGCTGGAGGTGTTGGGGTGCGGCATGGTGCACCCGGCGGTGCTGCGGGAGGGCGGCATCGACCCGGAACGGTATACCGGTTTCGCGTTCGGCATGGGCGTGGAACGGCTGGCGATGCTGTACTACGGAATTCCTGACCTGCGGGTCCTGTTCGCCAACGATCTCCGCTTCCTGGGCCAGTTCGGCGGGACCGCGCGATGAAGTGCGACCTGGACTGGCTGTCGGAGTGGGTGGCGGAGTTGCCGCCCAGCGAAGAACTGGCGCAGTTGTTGACCCTGGCCGGGCTGGAGGTGGACGCGCAGCGTGATCGGGTCCTGGATCTGGAGTTGACGCCGAATCGCGGCGACTGCCTGAGTCTTCGCGGCCTGGCCCGTGAGGTGTCGGCGCTGACCGGCGCCGGGCTGCAGGAACCCGCCGAGCCTGAGGTTCCGGCCGATGCGTCGGCGCGCCGCCCGGGTCTCGGCGAGATCGAAGCCGAGGCTTGCCCGTACTACAGCCTGCGCCTGATCGAGGGGATCGACCCGAAGGCGGAGACGCCGCGCTGGATGCGGGATCGCCTGGAACGCTCCGGCATCCGCGCCCACCACTTGCTGGTCGACGTCACCAATTACGTCATGCTGGAACTGGGCCAGCCGCTGCATGCCTTCGATGCGGACGCGGTCTCTGGTGATGTTTCGGTGCGTTGGGCGCGGGAACAGGAACGAATGCGGGCGCTCGACGAGACGCTCCTGACGCTGGACCCGGACATGCTGGTGATCGCGGCCGGGGAACAGCCGCTTGCCGTCGCCGGGATTATCGGCGGCGCCGACTCTGCGGTCGGCGAGCAGACCGGTCGGATTTTTCTGGAGTCGGCGCATTTCGCGCCGGAGGCGATCATGGGCCGCGCCCGGCGTCTGAAACTCCACACGGAATCCTCGCGGCGTTTCGAGCGCGGCGTGGATCCACGGCTGGCATGGCGCGCGACGCAGCGGGCTACCGAACTCATCCTCGAACAGGCGGGAGGGCAGGCGTCCGAAGTGGCGCAGGCGGGGCAGTTGGCCCCGGCATTCCGGCCGGACCGGATCTGCTTGCGGGCGTCACGCCTGGCCAAGTGCCTGGCGGTCGAGGTGGACGGCGCAGAGGTGAGCCGGATCCTGCATGCGCTCGGTTGCCAGGTCCGCCAGGATGCCGGGCAGTGGGAGGTGTCCGTGCCGAGCTGGCGCTTCGATCTGGAGATCGAGGAAGACCTGGTCGAAGAGGTCGCGCGGGTGTATGGCTACGACCGGATCGAACCGGCTCCGGCCCCGTTGCCGGCCGGCTGGGAGGCACCGCCGCAGCCGGGGGCGCGGCAGCTTGAACACTGCCAGTCGCGGCTGATGGAACGCGGCTACTCGGAAGCCGTGACCTACAGTTTTACCGAGGAAGGGCTGGAACAGACATTCGCGCCCGGTTCCGAGCCGTGGCGGCTACTCAACCCGATTTCGGAGGGGCAGGCGGTGATGCGCTCGACGCTGGTCCCGAACCTGTTGCGGGCGGCCCAGTACAACCTCAACCGGCAGCAGCCCGGCGTCCGGCTGTTCGAGACGGCCAAGGTTTTTGCCCGGGACGGGGACGCAGTGCGCGAGACCCGGGTGCTCGGCGGCGTCGCCTGCGGGCAGGCGCATCCGCTGCAATGGGGCGTGGCGGCGCGCCCGGTGGATTTCTACGACGTCAAAGGCGACTTGGAAAACCTGTTGCAGGCCTGGTCCGGGTCGCTGGAATTCAAGTCGGCGGAACACCCGGCGCTGCACCCGGGGCAGACCGCCTGCGTCCGTCTCGATGGACGGCAGATCGGGATGCTGGGCGCATTGCACCCGCGCCTGCATTCCGAGTTCGACCTCGGAGGGCCGGCGTTCGTGTTCGAGCTGGAGATGGATGCCTGGGGCGAATTCCCGGTCCCGCGCTTCTCGGCCTGGCCAGAATACCCGGGGGTGACGCGCGACCTGAACGTGGTGGTGGCCGAAGGCACACCGGCATTGGCGTTGGAAGATTGCGTGCGCGCGCTGGGCATCGAATCGCTGCGGGAAGTGGCCGTGTTCGACGTGTATCGCGGCGAAGGTCTGGAACCGGAGCGTAAAAGTCTCGCATTGCGTTTGATATTCCAAAGTTTTTCGGGTACATTAACGGACCCGGAAGTGGACGGACACATCGAACAGGTGATGGCACAATTGGCAAAACTGTGGGGGGCAGAGACTCGGCAATGAGCAAAACCCTGACCAAAACCGACCTGGCGGCTCGCCTGGTCGACCAGATCGGCCTCAACCGGGCAGAGTCCCGCGAGTTGGTGGATGCCTTGTTGAAAGAGATCAGCACGGCGCTCTGTGCGGGCGAGGACGTCCGCCTGTGGGGCTTCGGCAATTTCATCCTGCGCGATAAGGTGGCGAGGCCCGGCCGTAACCCGCGCAACGGCGAAGAGACGGTCATCGTTCCCCGGCGCGTGGTGACCTTCCGGCCCGGGCAGAAGTTGCGCAAGAAAGTGGAAGGCCATGAATGAGAATGGCCGAGAGGATCAGGTCGTCCTTCCGAACAAGCGGTATTTCACGATAGGAGAAGTCAGCCATTTATGCCAGGTCAAGGATCATGTGCTGCGGTACTGGGAGAAAGAGATCCCGGCACTGAGCCCAAGGCGCCGGCGCGGGCGGCGGTATTATCAGCGTGAGGATGTCTACCTGATTCGGGAGATTCAGGGTTTGATGCAGGAAGGGTACACCCTGGAGGGGGCCCGGCAGAAACTCGAGGGACGGTCTCCGGTTCCCCAGGACACGGCGCAGACCCAGGCCATTCGGCAGGCCGTGGCGGAACTTGAGAAAGTCGCCGAGATGCTCAAGGAGTAAGGGTGACGAAAGATTTGGGCGGGATCGGGATCCCGCGGCGTTCGGATACGGGACGGGGTGTGGCGCAGTTTGGTAGCGCACCGCAATGGGGTTGCGGGGGTCGGAGGTTCGAATCCTCTCACCCCGACCAGTCCCGCCGAAGCCATCCGGGTTCGGCCTGAACATGGCCTGGGACCTGGAACTAATTCTGGTGGCGGCCACTGCCGCCACGGGCCTGATCTACTACGGCCATGCCTTTTGGTACCGCCTGCGCCGCCAGGCGCCGCCGATTCACCGGCCCTGGTTCGCCGAATGGTCGCACGCGTTGTTTCCGGTGTTGCTGCTGGTGCTGGTGCTGCGGACCTTCGCGGTCGAACCGTTCCGGATTCCTTCCGGCTCCATGATCCCGACGCTGCTGGTCGGCGACCTGGTCTTGGTCAACAAGTACAGCTACGGCCTCAGGCTCCCGGTGTTGCACACCCGCATCCTGGAACTGGGCAAGCCCGAGCGGGGCGACGTGGTGGTATTCCGCTACCCGAAGGGTCCGAACCAGGACTACATCAAGCGGGTGGTGGGGCTACCGGGGGACGAGGTGGCCTATGTCGGGAAGCGGCTGATGGTGAACCGGGAGGTCTACCCCCTGACGGATCCGCGGCCGTTTTTGGACGCGCAGACCGGTCTTCCTTACCCCTATCGCACGCAGTTCACGGAAAGCATCGGCGGGCGCCGGCACGAAATCCTCCACGACGCCCTGTCCGAGCCGGCCACCCACAATTTCACGGTGCCGCCGGGTCACTACCTGGTGATGGGCGACAACCGCGACAGCAGCCGCGACAGCCGCGACTGGGGCTACGTGCCGGAGAGCCACCTGGTGGGCCGGGCATTCCTGGTCTGGATGAACCACAAGCTCTTGCTGCCGTCGCTGACCAACCCGGAGGTTTCGCTGTTGTCCCGCCTCGGCACGATCGAGTGAATGGGCGAATGGCGCAGATCGAGGACGAATTGCCGGAGGCGGTGCGGGACAGCCCCGAGTTCCGGATCGCGTGCACGCACCGCAGCGCCGGCTCGCCGCACAACGAGCGACAGGAATTTTTGGGCGACGCCCTGCTTGGCTTGGTGATCTCGGACCTCCTGTGCCGGCGTTTCCCGGATCTCCCGGAGGGCGACCTGAGCCGCCTGCGTGCGCACCTGGTCTGCCGCAACATGCTGGCGCGGCTGGCGGCAGAGGCCGGCATGGACCGGCTGCTGATCGCGGAGGCCGCGGGAAAGATGCGCCCGCGCGCGCGCCGCACGATGGCGGGGAATGCGCTGGAGGCGGTGATCGCGGCAGTCTACCAGGTGTGCGGACTTGAGGAGGCGCGCGCCTTCATTCTCCGCCTGTACGGACCGGTCCTGGAGGAACTGCCGCCCCTGGAGTCCTTGCGCAGCGCCAAGACCGAGCTGCAGGAGTTGCTGCAAGCGCAACGCCTGGAGCGCGCCCGCTACACCGTGCTCCAGGAATGGCCGGAGCAGTCGCCGCGCTTCGAGGTGCAGTGTGAGGTGACCGACCCGAAGGTGCAGACCCGGGGGACCGGCGACCGCGTCCGCGAGGCGGAAGAGAACGCCGCGGCCGCGGCCATTGCCGCCATCCAGCGCCAGCGGCCCGGATGGATGTCGTGACCCGTTGCGGATTCGTCGCGCTGTGCGGCAAGCCGAACGTCGGCAAGTCCACGCTGTTCAACCGCCTGCTGGGGAAGCCGCTGTCTGCCGCCACCGGCAAGCCGCAGACCACCCGGCACAACATCAAGGGCATCCTGACCGAACAGGACAACCAGTTTGTTTTCGTGGACACGCCCGGCATCCATTCCGGACGGCTCCGGGCCCTGTCGCAGTTGCTCAACGCCAATGCCTGCAATGCCATGAGCCAGGTGGACGTGGCGTTGATGGTGGTGGAGGCCGGAGTCTGGAACGCCCGCGACGAGAAAGTGCTGGGCGAACTGCGCGACGCAAAGATCCCGGTGATGCTGTGCGCCAACAAGATCGACCGCCTGCCCGACCAGGCCCTGCTCCTGCCGTATTTCGCCCGGCTGGCCGAGCACGGATTCCTGGAGTACCTCCCGGTCAGCGCGCGCAGCGGGGAAGGGTGCGGGGTACTCAAGGAGACCCTGGCGAAGCATGTCCCGGAACGTGAACACCTGTTCGAGGCGGACGCGCTGACGGACCGGCACGAGCGTTTCTTCGCAGAGGAATTGATTCGGGAGCAGCTGCTGGTGCAGCTGGACAAGGAACTGCCCTATGTCATGCACGTCCAGGTGACCGACTTCCAGCACCAGGAGGCGCGGGTCCACATCTCGGCGCAGATCCTGGTGGAGCGCGAATCGCAGCGCAAGATCCTGTTGGGGAAGAACGGTTCGCGCATCAGCGCGGTCGGCCGGGCGGCGCGGCTACGCATGGGCGAGCTCCTGGATCTTCCGGTGATCCTGAAGCTGCACGTCAAGGTGCAGCCGAACTGGCAGCGAGACCCGACTATCCTGGCCAGCTATCGCGGGGGCGTGTAGTGCGGCAGGACGAGCTGGTGGCGGCGTATGTGATCCAGGCGCGCCCCTGGCGCGAGACCAGCCTGCTGTACAAGATCGTGGCACAGGATCATGGGCGGGTCAGCCTGATCCACCGCGGGGCGCGCGGCAGCCGCCGCGACCGGCCGCTGCCGACATTGACCCCGGTGCGGGTGTCCTGGGGCGGGCGCGGCAGCCTGTACACCCTGCGCCACGCCGAGGTCGCCGGCCCGATGACGGTGCGGGACCCGACGCGGCAGGTCTACGCCCTATATGTCAACGAAATCGTCAGCTACCTGCTGCCTGACGATCGCTATTCGGATGAGATTTACCCGTTGTACCACGAGGCGCTGACACGCCTGGATGCGGCCACGGACCCCGAGTTCGTGCTTCGCGGGATCGAGATGGACCTGC
Source organism: uncultured candidatus Poriferisulfidus sp. (assembly GCA_965214545.1). Taxonomy (GTDB): domain Bacteria; phylum Pseudomonadota; class Gammaproteobacteria; order Poriferisulfidales; family Poriferisulfidaceae; genus Poriferisulfidus. The sequence goes on from OZ243950.1 coordinate 1,695,023, forward strand.
TGCACCTGGCCGGTCATCCGCTGCAACTGGACCACACCGAACAGGGCAAGGTCGAGCCGGGCCGGCAATATCGTTATCGCCCGGGCACCGGTCCCGCGGAACTCCCGGAAGGAAGCGGGGCGGACGGGATCAGCGGCCAGACCCTGCTGGTCTTGCAGGCCCGCCAGGACATGGACGAGCGGACGCGGCGCGAGGCGCGGCGCCTGATGCGGCAGGTGCTGGACTACTACATCGCGCCGCGCGTGATTCGGTCGCGGGGTATCATGCAGGCGCTGACGGGCTGACTTTCCGACGGCCCGGAAACAAGGTTACGACGAATGGTCTTCGGGTTCCGGCAGTTGTCCTCCGTCCCCGCGCAAGATGCGCAACGCCGCCTCGATGTCGGCCTCGGTTTCGTGTGTGGCGGAGAAAGCCGCCGTGATCCTCATCGCAGAAACCTTCTCGGCGACCGCCATCACGACGAACTGATTGAGGCTCATCCCCTCTTCCTCGCTGATCTCGGCGACCGCCGACTTCAGGAATGCGGGTAGATTCAAGGAGAAAGTGTGGGAAGACTTCTTCGTGGCATGGTTCCGGTCGGCATGATCGGGTTGTCGGTCGCGGGGTCTGAGCGGTTCGGGAATGCGTTGGTTTTCGCGGCAGTACTGCCACAGGTAAGCATCGACTTTCTGCCGGGGAAGTGAATGCTCCCGGCTCAGAAACGTGACCATCTCTTCCACAGTTGCGGAACACGCGGCGGCGCATTGCTTCATCCAAGTGTCAGGCTTCTCCGTATCTTCAAGTCCGATGATCATTGCAAGGTGTCGGTTCGTGGCAGGTCCCATGTAGGGAAGCCCCTGAAGCGCAATCCTGCCGTCCTTACGCATCCGTTGCTTGAATGCCTCCCATCCTTCCGCGTGAATCAGTTTGCACCCCTTGAGGAAAGCATCCGCCTTCCGCTGATGGCGGATCGGCAGCGTCTGGGCATCGATCGACTCCATGGCTGCGATCCTGTCCAGGTCGAGGTTGTGGAATTTCTTGACGGTGGTGTCGAAGTGCCGATCGACGACTGAGTTCCGAAAACCTGAGACAAAGATGACATGAAGGTAATTCCTGAGAAACCCTTCCAGGTCGAGGTCGTTGAAATCCCACGGCTCCCACGGGTTGTCAACATCTGCCCGTGCGGTTTCCAGCATCCGTGTTGCCTTGTTCTCGTCCATTTCCCATCGCCGTCCACGGGTCATTCTAATCGAAGCTCTGCCTGATGTTTTTGGGGTCAGAAGGCCATTAGTGGTAGAGTGTTCCTAGCAAAAACGATTCCGCAAAACCGTGACGAATGTACGACTGGGCGTGAATATTGACCACATAGCGACCCTGCGCCAGCAGCGCTACACGGACTACCCGGACCTGGGCGAGGCGATCCACCGGGCGGAGGCGGCCGGGGCGGACGGCATCACCGTGCACCTGCGCGAAGACCGCAGGCACATTCAGCTGGAGGACGTGGAACAGGCGCGCCAACAGGTGCGCGGGACCCTGAACCTGGAGATGGCCGCGACCGAGGAGATGCTGGACATCGCGGAGCGTATTCGCCCGGACACCTGCTGCCTGGTGCCCGAGCGGCGCGAGGAACTCACCACCGAAGGAGGGCTGGACGTCGTCGGTGGCGCGGACCGGATCCGGGAAGCCTGCACGCGGCTGAAGAAGGCGGGGATCCGGGTATCGCTGTTCGTCGAGCCGGCGCGCGAGGTCATGGACGCCGCAGTCGAGTTGGGCGCCCCCATCGTGGAGTTACATACCGGTCCTTATGCCAATGCGACGGAGCCGGAGGCTCGCGGGGCGGAACTGGAACGGCTGGTGTCCACCACGGAGTATGCGCGCGAGCGGCTGACGGTCAATGCCGGCCACGGCCTGCACCGCGACAACGTGGCCCCGGTGGCTGCGATCCCGGGAATGAACGAGTTGAATATCGGCCACGCCATCGTCTGCCGGGCGGTGATGGTGGGATTGGAGGCCGCCGTGCGCGAAGTGCGCGAAGCCATGGAGGCGCCATGAGGGAGTATCCGACCATCGAATCCAGCATCGGCAACACCTCGCTGGTCCGTTTGCAGCGCATGGCGCCGGACGGGGTGATGGTGCTGGCCAAGCTCGAAGGAGACAACCCGGCGGGTTCGGTCAAGGACCGTCCGGCCATCCACATGATTGAGGCCGCTGAAGAACGCGGAGACATTCGCCCGGGCGACACCCTGGTCGAGGCCACCAGCGGCAACACCGGGATCGCGCTGGCGCTGGCGGCAGCGATCCGCGGCTACCGGATGATCCTGATCATGCCGGAGAACATGAGCCTGGAACGGCGCCAGACCATGGCCGCGTACGGGGCCGAACTGATCCTGGTCACCCAGGAAGACGGCATGGAAGGGGCCCGTGACCGGGCGCTGGCGATGAACCGCGCCGGTGAGGCGTACATTCTCAACCAGTTCGACAACCCGGACAATTCGGAATCGCACTACCGCGGCACCGGGCCGGAGTTGTGGCGGGACACCGGGGGCGAACTGACGCATTTCATTTCTTCCATGGGCACGACCGGGACCATCAGCGGGGCCGGGCGCTACCTGAAGGAACAGAACCCCGGCATCGAGGTGATCGGCGTGCAACCGGCGGACGGTTCCCCCATCCCGGGTATCCGCCGCTGGCCGGAGGCGTACGTCCCGAAGATCCTGGAACGGGACGTGGTCGACCGGGAAATCGACGTCACGCGGGAGGACGCGGAGAACACCATGCGCGCGCTGGCCAAACGGGAAGGGATCTTCGCCGGGATCTCGTCGGGCGGCTGCCTGCACGTGGCCCTGCAGGTGGCGGCGGAAGCCGCGCCGGAGTCGGTAATTGCCGCCATCGTGTGCGACCGCGGCGACCGCTACCTGTCCTCGGGGGTCTATCCGTCGTGATCAAAAACGTGCTGGCCTTCGACATTGAGACCGTTCCGGATGTGCAACTGGGTCGGCGGCTCTACGAGCTGTCCGACGACCTTCCCGACGATGACGTGGTGCGCGCCATGGAGCAGCTACGCATGCAGAAGACCGGCGGGCACCCGTTCCAGCCGCTGTACCTGCAGAAAGTGGTCTGCATCTCGGTGGTGTACAACGCGGGGACGAAGCTGGTCGTGAAGTCCCTGGAGGACGAAGACGCGGACGAACGCACGATCATCCGCAACTTCTTCGACGGCATCGAACAAGCCGCCGCCCCGCAGCTGGTGACCTGGAACGGCAACGGCTTCGACCTGCCGGTGCTGAACTACCGGGCCATGCACCACGGGATTTCCACCGCGCTCTTCTGGGAGACGGGCGAGAGCAATCGGGATTTCCGCTACAACAACTACATCAGCCGCTACCACGAGCGGCACCTGGACCTGATGGACGTGCTGTCGCGCTACAACCTGCGCGCCTCGGCCGGGCTCGACGACTTCGCCACCATGCTGGGCTTCCCTGGGAAACCGGAGGGAATGTCGGGCGGCGAGGTGTGGCCGGCCTACCGGGACGGGCGACTGGCCGAGATCCGCGCGTACTGCGAGACCGACGCGATTAGCACCTACTTGGTGTTCCTGCGCTTCGAATTCCTGCGCGGCAAACTGCTGCGGGAGGAATACGCCAAGCTGTGCGACGAGTTGCAGACCCACCTGGAGGAAGAGGACCAGGATCACTTTCGTGATTTCCTGGCGCGGTGGGACCGCGCGGGCGACCCGGTCGGCTAGGCCGTCAGCCGAGCAGTTTTACGATCATGGCGTGGTAGACCTCGGCTAGCCGGTCGAGGTCCTCGACGGCGACGTGCTCGTCGATCTTGTGGATGCTGCGGTTGATCGGGCCGAATTCGACCACCTCGGCGCCGGTCGGGCGAATGAAGCGCCCGTCCGAGGTGCCGCCCTCGGTGCTGAGTTCCGCCTCCATCCCCAGCACGTCCGACACGGCGTCCTGGCAGGCCTGGGTCAGGGCGCCGGGCGGCGTACGGTACGGCAGGCTGGCTCCCTGCCACTCGATCTGGTGCTCGAACCCGGCTTGTCCGAGAATCCCGGCGATTCGTTCCTGCAAGTCTTCGGCGGAGACCTCCGTGGAATAGCGCAGGTTGAAGTCTGCGGTCAGTTCGCCCGGGATGACGTTGCCGGCGCCGCATCCGCTGTTGAGGTTGGAGACCTGGAACTGGGTCGGCTGGAAATCCTCGTTGCCCTGGTCCCAGAGGGTTTCGGTGAGTTCCACCAAGGCGGGCGCGAATCGGTGGATCGGGTTGTCACACAGGGCCGGGTAGGCGATGTGGCCCTGGGTGCCGCGCACCGTCAGCCGCCCGGACAATGAGCCGCGCCGGCCGTTCTTGATCACGTCGCCGAGCCGTTCGCGGCAACTGGGTTCGCCGACGATGCACCAGGCCGGGATTTCCTGGCGCGCGCGAAGTTGCTCGATTGCGGCCCGGGTGCCGTGCACGGCCGGGCCTTCCTCGTCGCTGGTCAGCAGCAGGCCGAGGGCCCCGGAGTGATCGGGCCGCTGCGCGACATACCGGGCGCAGGCCACGGCCATCGCGGCGACGCCCCCTTTCATGTCGGCCGCGCCGCGGCCGTACAGAAGCCCGTCGCGGAGGGTCGGGCGGAAGGGGTCGCTGCTCCACTGTTCGAGTGGGCCGGGCGGCACTACGTCGGTATGCCCGGCGAACATCAGCAAGGGTTCGCCCTCGCCGTGGCGCAGCCACAGGTTGTCGACTTCGGCAGACGGCATGGCCTCAGCGACGAATCCGTGGGGGGCGAGGACTTCGGCGATCTGCGCCTGGCAACCGGCATCCTCTGGCGTGACCGACGGCCGTTCGATCAGGGCACAGGCGAGGTCGAGGACGTCCGACATTAGCGTTCCAGCGCTTGCGCCCAGGCCGCCTCGTCGAAGCCGACGCTCAACTCGCCTTCGGCGTCGAGCAGCGGGCGCTTCAGCAGAGTCGGGTGGGCCAGGAGCAACTCGATGGCCGCGGCTTCGGTCAGATCGGCGCGCGCGTCTTCCGGCAGTTGGCGCCAGGTGGTTGAGCGGCGGTTCAGCAGCGTGTCCACCCCGAGCCGGGCGGCCCAGGCTTGCAGCCGGGTGCGCGTCAGCCCGTCCGCGCGCGTGTCGTGAAAACGGTGGTCGATCGCCCGGCGCTCCAGCCACTGGCGTGCCGCCCGGACCCGGTCGCAGTTGGGGATGCCATAGACGGTCACCATGGTCAGCCGTCGGCCGCTTCGCGCAGGAGCGCGTTGATGCCGACTTTGCTGCGGGTCTTCTGGTCGACTTGCTTGACGATGACCGCGCAGGCCAGGCTGTACTTCCCGTCGGAGGCGGGCAGTGAGCCGGGGACGACCACGGCGCCGGCCGGGACCCGGCCATAAGAGATGTCGTCCCGCGCGCGGTCGTAGATCCGGGTGCTCTGGCCGATGAACACGCCCATCGAGATGACCGCGCCGCGCTCGACGATCACGCCCTCGACGATTTCCGAGCGGGCGCCGATGAAGCAGTCGTCCTCGATGATGGTGGGGGCGGCCTGCAGCGGTTCCAGGACGCCGCCGATGCCGACGCCGCCGGAGAGGTGGACGTTTTTGCCGATCTGGGCGCAGGAGCCGACCGTCGCCCAGGTGTCGACCATGGTTCCGGAGTCGACGTGGGCCCCGATGTTCACGAAACTCGGCATCAGCACCACGCCGGGGGCGACGTAGCTGCCGAAGCGCGCGGTGGCCGGAGGCACGATGCGAACCCCGCCGCGGTCCAGTTCTTCTGCGCTGCCCAGGGCGAAGCGGCCCGCCACCTTGTCGCGGTAGCGGGTGTGCCCGCCGTCGATAATCTCGTTGTCGGCGATGCAGAACGAGAGGAGTACGGCTTTCTTGAGCCACTCGTTGACGACCCAGCCGTCGTCGCCGGGTTCGGCGACCCTCAGGCGGCCGTCGTTGAGACCCTGCAGGGCTTCCTGCACGGCGCCGCGGACGGGCTCGGGGGCGGCGTCTGGGGTCAGTTGCGCGCGCGTTTCAAACGCTTGTTCGATGGTGGACTGGAGACTCATGAGGGGTTCGAGTGAAACTGTCGCGTGTATGTTAGCGTAAGGTCGGCGAAACCGGGGGGTGACGGATCAAGTCCGGTATTGAACGAGCGCGGCCCGGTCCTTCATGTCGACGATTTGAACACGGGCCTCTTTCCCGTCGGCATCGGCCAGATGCAGTTCTTCGCCGAATGAAAAACCCACCGGTTGTTGGCGCCCCCCATTGATGGCGATGTTGTCGGCATACAGATAGGTTCGTTCGGGATTGTCCAGTATGGGATTCAGCCGTCCTTTCACGACGGGAAGGTAGCCGGTTCCTTTCGGGAAAATCGCGGCACCGCCGTCGGGCAGTTCATCGAGTTCGATGACGAGCAGGCTCTCCGCAGGCTTCCAGTCGGATTCGATGTGGGCGGCAAAGCCCTCGGCTGCCGCAAATACGGTCATGGGCAGGTCGGATCGTTGCAACTCAAGCCAGGCTGTCCCCCCGCTGTCGGTCATGGCCTGTTTCGAGGTTTTGTTGGGGAAGAGAGCAAGGAGTCGCACATCCGCCACCGGCTGCCCTTGGCTGGACACGCGCACGGGGAAGGCGCGGTGGAGTTTCCTCCAGGAAATCAGGTGCCCCTCCGTGTGCCGGATCAATTCATCCCCGCCGTAGACTACGGCGCCGCTGCACGGTTGCGGGGATTCCTTGAGGAGCCTGCGGACTTGCCGCAGCGGACTGAACAGGGACAGGGATGGGGTTTGCGCGGACTTGGCTTCGATCAGCATGATTCCGTCAGGGGTGTCGATAACGAGATCTGTTTCTACGCTGTTGTCTTCCCGATAGAACGATAGGTTGCTCCGTTGGCCCTGGTTGATTTGTCGCTTGAAAATCTCCGAGGCGACCCAGGTCTCGAAGATTGGGCCGCGAAGTGGATGTGCTTGCAGCTGTCCAGGTGAAACGATGTCTAGAAGGTAACAGACCAGGCCGGTATCGTAGAAATGAAGTTTCGGCATCTTGACCAACCGCTTGCGGAGGTTGGAGTGATAGGCGGGGAGCCGGAATGTGATGAAACTGGCCTCCAGGATGCTGAGCCAAGCTTTGGCAGTGGGTTGTGAAATGCCGCAGTCTCCGGCCAGGGACTTGAGGTTCAGGAGTTGAGCCGTACGTCCCGCACAAAGTTTGAGAAATTGTTGGAACACCTGCAGGTCCCCGATATTGCGAAGCATTCGTACGTCTCGCTCAATGTAACTGGCGACGTACGTTGCGTACCAGGCTGTTGCATTCAGCCCGAGGTCGAACACGCGGGGGTATGAGCCGGCATAGAGCGTCTCGTCAAGGTTCTCGGGCGACAAGTCAAAGCGCTTGACCTCCCCTCGGGCAAGCGGCAGCAGGTGGTGGATGGCGGCCCGCCCGGCCAGGGATTGGCTGACGGACTCAAGCAGCAGAAGGTTCTGTGAACCGGTCAGGATCCAGCGACACGGCCCTGGATGCAGGTCGATGTCTTCCTGCAGGTAGGAGAGCAGATCGGGTGCCCGCTGCACTTCATCGATAATGCCGCCGTCCGGGAGTTGAGCAAGGAAAGCTCGCGGATCTTCAGTTGCACTGGCATGTCGGTCGAGAGGTTCGAGCGAGACATAGGGACGATCGGGAAATAGCATGCGACACAATGTGGTTTTCCCGCTCTGGCGTGGACCGGTGAGCACGATGGCTGGCCATTTCCGAGCAGCATCGGTCAACCGGGGTCCAAGATCCCGAGGAATCACAGGGTGATGGTCATCCATGCCGGGAATTTTAGCATAAAGGATGTAAAAATAAAATCTAAAGTTTACTTTTCAGTAAAAAATACCAGATCAATGTACTGAAAATATTTAATAAATTATTGTTTATAAATGATTATATGATTAAAATAGATTTTATAAAAATAAATAATTTTACGGTAAATGTAAATTCTATTTTAATGTGCCCTATTCGCGCAGGGAATCCCCGAGTTCCTTGATGCGCTGGCGGAGAGTGTCAGAGATTTGCGCCTGTCTTTCGGGGTCGAGGATCGGACGGGACTCGGCATCGGTGACGGTGAACACGTCCTGCACTTGCGCGCCCAGGGTCGTGATCCGTGCCTGGGTGATCCGGACCCGGCACGAGTCGAGGGCCCGGCTGACGGTCCAGAGCAGGCCCGGATGGTCGGAAGTCGAGAGGTTGATCCGGGTCTCGGGCGGGGTGTCGCGCTGCACGAACTCGATCTCGGTCGGGAGGTCGAAATGCCGGGTCCGCCGCTTCGGCTGGCGCAGCACCGGACGATCGAAATCTCCCGGCGCCCGGGCCACGTTCTGCAGGGTGGTGCGCATTTCTTCCAGCGCGTAGCGTTCGCTGATCGGCTGGCCGTCGAGATCGGTCACCAGAAAGGTCTGCAGGATGTGGTGATCGCGGGTCTCGGCGATGCGCGCGTACAGCACGTTCGCGCCCAGCCGGGCGAGCGCTGCCGTGAGCGGGACGAACAGGCGGGCATGGCTTTCGTCGTAGACCAGCACCTCCGTGCAATGGTGTTCGCCCTGGTGGCGCACAAAGACCTGGGTGGGGACGCCGGGGTCGCGCTCGACGATGCACCCGGTCTGCCAGGCCAGCTCGTCGTCGGTGTAGTGCAGCAGGGTGCCGTCGGACAGGGAACCCCAGAACCGCCGGCAGGCCGCCGGGTCGCCGCGGTCGATCTTCGCGAGCGCCGAATCCTTCAGGTCCTCGATCTGCCGGGCCGCGTCGGCCGGACGGTCCAGGCCGCGCTGCAGCTGCTGGTCGGTCGCGGCGTACAACTGATACAGCAAGGCTTCGCGCCAGGGCGTCCACAGCGAGGGATTGGTGCCGCGCAGGTCGGCGACGGTCAGCAGGAACAGGCCGCGCAGACGGACCCCGTTGCCGACCTGCCGGGCGAAGCGGCGCACCACGTCCGGGTCGCTGATGTCTCGTTTCTGGGACGTGATCGACATCTGCAGGTGTTGCTCGACCAGCCAGTGGACCATGCCGGCGTCGTAGGCGCTGAGCTGGTGCGCCAGGCAGAACTCCCGGGCGAGTGCGCTGCCGATCTCGGAATGATCGCCGTCCTGCCCCTTGCCGATGTCGTGGAACAGGGCCGCGAGGTACAGCAGTTCGGGCTTGGGGAAGCGCAGGAACAACTCGTGGTAGAGGGGGTTCTCGCCGTCCTGGGCAGGCTTGGTGATGTGCCGCAATTCGGTCAGCACCCGCAGGGTGTGTTCGTCTACCGGGTGGATGTGGAACAGGTCGTACTGCATCATCCCGACCACTTTCGCGAAATCCGGCCAGTACCGGCGCAGGACGCCGTAGCGGTTCATGCGCCGCAGTTCACGGGCGACGTGCTGAGGCTGGCGCAGGATCTCCATGAACAGAGTCTTGGAGGCCGTCCGGGCGCGGAACGCGTCGTCGATCCGGTGCAGGTTGGCGCGGACGGCCCGGATGGTGGCCGCCCGCACGCCCTCGATGTCGGGGTTTTGCTGCAGCAGCAGGAACAGCTCGAGAAGCCCTTGGGGGTGGCGTTCGAAAACGGTCTCGTCACGGGCTTCCAGGTGCCCGTCCAGAACCTGGAAATAGGCGTTCAGGGGTCTCGGGGCATTTCGGCTGGGCGGTTGCAGGCTTTCGCGGTACTGCTGGCTGAGGACCTCGGCCAGGCGGTCGATCTCACTGGTCGTGCGGTAGAAGTCCTGCATGAATGCCTCGACGGTGTGGTTGACGGTGTCGCCCCGGTAGCCGAGCCGTTCGGCGATCGTGAGCTGGTGGTTGAACAGCAGCCGCTCTTCGGGCTGGGCGCTCGCTTCGTGCAGGGCGAAGCGCACCTGCCACAGAAACCGTTCCCCCGTGTGCAGCAGTTCCAGTTCCTGCGGTTCGCAGAAGTCCGACGGGCTCTCGATGTCTTCGTGCCGCTTCAGGATCCAGTGCAGGGTCTGGATGTCGCGCAGCCCGCCGGGCCCCTCCTTGATGTTGGGCTCAAGCCGGTAGTTGCTGCCGCCGAACTGTTGGTGGCGGAAGGTCTGTTCCGTGACCTTGCCCTGGAAGAACTGCTCGTGGGTCCACAGGGGCGCCCGGAACAGCCCGATCCGGGGCATCAGGTTGCCCTCCAGGTCGCGGGCCAGCTTGGGATTCCCGCACAGATGCCTCATTTCGAGCCAACTGGTCATCAGGGTAATGTCGTCCCGGGCGTCCTGACGGCACTGCGCCACGGTGCGCACGCTCTGTGACAGTTTCAGGCCGCCGTCCCACAGGGCCTGGAAGAACGGGCCCAGTTCCTCCGGGGCCCGCCGCCCCCGGTACAGGACCAGGACGTCGATATCGGAATAGGGGTGCAATTCGCCCCGGCCGTAGCCGCCGACCGCAAGCAGGGCCAGGTCTTCGGCCCCGCCCAGCCGGCGCTCGCGCCACAACGCTTGCAGCATCCGGTCGATGAGGTCGGCCCGCGCGTGGATCAGTTCGGCGATGTCGCCGTCCGGGAAGCGGCCAGACAGGAACTGCTGGATCGCCTCGGTCCACCGTTTCCAGTCCGCGGGCCTGGCATCCTGCGGCAGGGGATGCGCGTCCAGGCAGGCCTGGGCCAGGTCGCCGCTCACGGGAACTGTTCGCCAGGTCGGGCGGTCAGCACCTCGAAGCCGTCCCCGGTGACCAGGATGGTGTGTTCCCACTGGGCCGACAGGCTGTGGTCGCAGGTGACCACGGTCCACTGGTCCGGCAACAGCCGCACCTGCGGCCCCCCGGCATTGATCATCGGCTCGATCGTGAAGGTCATCCCGGGCTTCAGCGCCATCCCGGTGCCGGCCTTGCCGTAGTGCAGGACCTGCGGGTCCTCGTGGAATTCGCGCCCGATGCCGTGCCCGCAGTACTCGCGCACCACGGACAGGTTGCGCGCCTCCGCGAAATTCTGGATGGCGTGGCCGAGATCGCCGAGCCGCAGGCCCGGGCGCACCAGGCAGATGGCCCGGTGCATGGCCTCGTAGGTCAGGTCGACCAGGCGGCGGGCCTGCACGGACGGCTTGCCGAGCAGGAACATGCGGCTGGTGTCGCCGTGGTAGCCGTCCTTGATGACGGTGACGTCGATGTTGAGGATGTCGCCCCGCTTGAGCTTGCGGTCGGAGGGAATACCGTGGCAGACCTGGTGGTTGAGCGTGGTGCAGACGGATTTTGGGAAGCCGAGGTAGTTCAGCGGGGCCGGGATGGCATCCTGTTCCTCCGTGATGTAACGGTGGCACAGATCGTTGAGCTCGTCGGTAGTGACGCCGACCGCGACGTGTTCGGCGATCATTTCCAGCACTTCTGCAGCCAGGCGCCCGGCGAGGCGCATTTTTTCCACTTCTTCGGGAGTCTTGATGGTGACAGGCATGGGGCGGGCGGATCCGGAAGCTGCGCGAGGACATCTATTATGAGCCATAAGGCCCGGGCGGGCGGGTCCGACCCCGCCTCGCCCGCGCGTCCTGAACAGGGAAATGGCATCGAAAACAGCATCATTTGATGTATAATTTATGCATCCTGGAGTGGAGGCAGGCATGAGAACGACACTGAACATCGACGAAACCCTGCTGGCGCAGGCGCGGCTGTTGACCGACATCGAGTCGAAATCGAAGCTGGTGCGCGAGGCGCTGAGGGCGTTGCTGGAACGGGAAAGCGCCCGCCGGCTCGCGAAACTGGGCGGCAGCCAGCCTGAGCTCCTGGACATTCCGCGCCGCCGTCTCGCCGATGATCCTGGTTGACACGTCCATCTGGGTCGAGCATTTCCGCATCGGTAACGAGGTGCTGGCGCACCTGCTCGACCGGCACCAGGTCTGGGTCCATCCGTTCGTGATCGGCGAGATCGCCTGCGGCAATCTCGGGAACCGCGAGGAAATCCTGTCGGGGCTTGGGCACCTGCCGACGGTGCCGGCGGCAACGCATCCGGAAGTGCTGTTTTTCATGGAGCGGAACCAGCTGGCGGGACTCGGCATCGGCTACGTCGACCTGCACCTGCTGGCCTCGACGTCGCTGGCGCCGCCGATGCGGCTGTGGACCCGGGACCGACGGCTTGGGACGGTGGCGGACGACCTGCGTTGCGCGTACCGGTAGCCCACTCCCGTCCTTTATCCTCCCCGGTTTCCCGGCGAGCCCCCCGAAAGCGGCCAGCTGCCGATTTATCGTTGCCGATTTATCGTCCCGCCCATGGACGGGGTGTGCTAAACTCAGAGAACATCATCGGGAAGCCTCTGTTTTCAGGTGGTTTCCAAATCGGGAGGTGGACTCTGGACAAGTGGCGTGCTCCAGCCTCATCGGCTTTCCAGTCCACATCGGGACACCGGTCCGGTTCGCTCTTGACTCGTTTCGCGCTTCAGTTCTCCTGCGTCAGCCTCGGCTTGCTGCTGGCGGCCCCGGTGCAGGCACTGTCGGAGAATGAAATCGACAGCCTGGTGGACGAGGGCGCGCGCATGAAAAAACTGATGATGCGCATGCAGAGCCAGTTGAATCAATCCAATCTCCCCGGAAGCAGCGCATCGGATATGCCGGGCAGCGGCAGTGAGTTGGCCGACTCTTCCGCACGGGTCTCCGACTCGGCCATGCTGGACGGTTCGCTGCGCGACCGCTGGTTCCGCACCATTGAACACGGCGTGCTGGGCCGTTTCGCCGCCTCTCCGGCTGAGGACGATCAAGATGCCCAGTTGCCCGTCGTGGTCGGATTCGTGCATGGGGAGGAAATACCCTGGTACGGTTCGGTTCAGGTTCGGGGGTACGACGAGCATGCCGTCTTGGCGGACTCCTCGGAAGTCCAGGCACAGCTGATGGTGGCGCCGCGTTTCGAGGACGGCAGCTTTTTGCACGTGGGGCTGTCGTTCCAGTCGTTCAGTTACTGGGCCGAACATGAACGTCTCGGCATGCTGGCGCACGAAGAGGAGGACGCCCAGGCATCGGGACGGGTCCTGGCCTTGGACATCGGTTATTCGCAGGAATCCTACGCGATTCAAGCCCAGTACCTGAAATCCAGGGAGCGCTCGGGAGGGCTGACCCTTCACGATCGTGGCACGGCGAACGCCGATGGCTTCCACATTCGCGGGGCCTGGAGAATTACCGGCGAACAGACGCAGAGCCGTTACGCGCCCGGCCTGCTAGCGCACATTGAACCCCGCGATGAGGAAGGAATCTGGGAACTGGTGGTGCGCTACGCAAACCTGGCCGATCGGGCGACGCGTGTCGAGAGCCCTTCCGGCTCCATGTTGCTCGGGATTCACTGGCGCGCCGACTCCCAGTTGGCCCTGGAGCTCGATTATGTCGAGGGGAATGGGGAAGACTTCCGGGCGCTCAATGACGGGGGCTTGACCCTTCGCGGCATTCTTTCGTTTTAGCTCAGGCCGACTGAGCGGGTAGGCCGCGAAGCCGGGGCCTGGCCCTCGCGGCTCATGATCTCTCCCGGATCACCTCAAGAAATGCCTGGGAGAACTGCTCCAGCTTGACGGCCCCCACGCCATTGATCCGGGAGAATTCTTCGACGGTCCGGGGTTGCAGCTGCGCCATCTCGAGAAGCGTCCGGTCCGGGAAGATGACGTAGGCCGGGGCGCTCCGTGCCTTCGCGATTTTCAGCCGCAGGGCCTTGAGGGCATTCAGCAGCGCCGTCTGGTCGGCGCTCAGAATCCGGTCGGATTGCGCGCCTCGCGATTGTTTCGCAGGGCGGCGGGGCGGGATGAGGGTGTCCGTCCGGTACAGGAACACGCTTTCTCCCTGCATCAGCTGTCGGCCTTTCGGGGTGATTGCCAGCCCGCCGTAGCCGGCAATGTCAAGCCCCAGGAACCCGGTGGCGACCATCTGCCGGATCAAGGAGAGCCATTCACTTTTTTTGCGTCCAGCGCCGGTCCCGAAAACTGCCGCCTCGTGATGCTTCAGCCGCGCGATTTTTTCTGTCTCGATCCCTCGAAGGATGTCGATGATATGCGCGGATCCGAATCGCTCGCCGGAGGCGAGAATGGCGGCCAGGATTTTCTGGGCATCTTCAGTCCCGTCTATCCGTCCGGATGGATCCAGGCAGACGTCGCAGTTCCCGCAGAGTTCCGTTTTCTCTCCAAAATATTCCAGCAGGGCGATCCGGCGGCATTCCGGCGCCTCGCAGTAACTGAGCAAGGCATCCAGCCGTTTGTGTTCGCAGCGTCTGCGGTCCTCGCCGGCCCCTTCGTCATCGATAAACTTGCGCCGCAGGCGGATATCGTTCAGGCCGTAGAGCATGTGGGCCTCCGCCGGCGCGCCGTCGCGTCCGGCCCGGCCGATCTCCTGATAGTAGGCCTCCACGCTGCCGGGCAGGTCGGTATGGAAAACAAACCGGACATCGGCCTTGTCGATGCCCATGCCGAAGGCGATGGTGGCCACGATGACGACCTCGGGCTCGGTCATGAAGATATTCTGGTGAGCCTCCCGATCCTCTTTCTCCATGCCCGCGTGGTAGGGCAAGGCCCGGATCCCTTCCGCTCTCAAGTATGCGGCCGTCTCTTCGGTTTTCTTCCGCGACAGGCAGTACACGATTCCGCTCTCCCCACGGTGCCGGTGGATGAAATCCAGCAACTGCCCGGTTTCCCCCTGTTTGCTCTGTACCGTCAGCCGGATGTTGGGGCGATCGAATCCGAGCACGAAACTCTCCACCTCTCCGTCGAACAGGCGGTGGACGATGTCTCCGCGGGTCGTCTCGTCGGCGGTTGCGGTCAAGGCAATGATCGGGATTCCGGAGAAGTGGCCCCGGAGTCGGCAGAGGCCTTCGTACTCGGGGCGAAACGCCGGCCCCCACCGCGAAATGCAATGGGCCTCATCGATCGCGAACAGGGTGACGGGCAGGCGGCCCAGCGCGGCCAGCATGCGTTCCGTCATCAGGCGTTCCGGGGCCATGTAGAGAATCCGGGTTTCCCCGCTCGTCACCCGGCGCCATGCCGCGACATTGTCCGCGCGGTCTGCGGCGGAAGTGATACTGTCCGCCGCGACGCCCGCGAGCCGCAGCGCGGAGACCTGGTCCCGCATCAGGGAAATCAGCGGGGAGACGACAATGGTCAGGCCGCCAAAAAGCAGGGAGGGGATCTGGTAGCACAGGGACTTGCCCGAGCCTGTCGGCATGATGGCGAGCACGTTGCGGCCTTCGCACAGGGCGTTGATCGCGGCTTCCTGGCCGGGGCGAAACGAGTCGAACCCAAAGGTTTCCCTGAGGATTTGCTGTGCACTTGCCATGGGTTTCCGTGCGCCTGGGGGTCAGGGGATTTCTGCGGGGGATGCCCGGAGCATGGGGGGACGATGCGGAGAATTGGGTGGCTTGCAGCCAGACTCCAGGGCGAGGATTCGACGCACGACCCGACCTCAAACTCAAGACCATTGTGAGGCATGCACTTCCAAAGTCAATCCATGCCGTGTCCACCGCGCCTGCGCTTCGTCCTTCAGGGTTCCGGGTTGGCACCGGAATACGCGGCGCCGGCCACCGGTAAGGCCGGTATCGTGGCGGTGCTGTTCAAAAAAAACCCGGCCACGAAGAGGGTGTGGCCGGGTATAGAGTGTGAGCGGTCGACATCCGTGTCGACCTTGGGCCGGACATCCAGTCCGGCACTAGCCTCACTGGAGGATCGGTTTAGTCTAGGTAACCCAGGTGGATCGCGGTGAAGACCGCGCTCCAGACTGCCAGGGCAGCAATAATGTTCAGAATGATGATGTCCATGAATCTCTCCGGTTGTGTTGGCGACGGCCATCTCTTTAGCCATCCAATATTTCATAATATAACGATATTTAGATATATGTCAAGCCCCATGTCAAGGAAAAGTTAAAATGTCCCCCTGCCATCCAAAATTATTGACGCATGCCTGAGAAAAAACTTCCCATACATCGGCAGTCGCCAGTTCGGATACGACTGCACTATTTGACCGGGTCGCAGTTATTCTCGAAGATGCCCGACGCCACGCCAGCGAGGCGGTCATTTCTCGTCCTCACGGAGGAATGGCAGCGGCTGGTAGCCGTGACGGACCGGAGGCGGAAGATCGATTCCGTTCTTCTCCCCGAAATACCGTGCGAAGGCCTCGGACGGCTTCAGACGGCGCTCGGTCCTGATACGTTTCTCGTGAATTAGACGGCGGACCAGCTCTTCCATTGACACGCCGATCTGGCGGGCTTCGCGTCGGAGCCAAGACTTGTCTCCGGGATCGATGTCGCGGACGGTAATGCTCGTGCTCATGTGGGTGGCTCCAGCGGGGTCGACGGCCTGTTTACAGGCTATCTTGCCAGCATGAAATTGACATGAAATATTTTACGCGCCTTGCACGGCGAAGGCGCGAGGGGCGACAGGGGGATGACGGAACCCGGTTTTCCGTTCGGCGAGGCTCAGTCTTTCAGTCGCGGCGCGAGGTAGATTCCCTGGGCCAGCAGGAACAACACGGGTAGCCCCAAGGCCAGGCCGAACAGCTTGAACTGTACCCAGAACTCTTCCGGGAATCCGTACGCCACGTAAAGGTTCAACCCGCCGCAGAGCAGGAAAAACCCGATCCAGGCGAGGTTCAGCTGGCGCCACACCCGCGCGTCGTCCAACGCGAAGGCCTTGCGGAACATCCGTTCCACCAGCGTTCGGGAGCCGATCAGGCTGGATCCGAAGAACGCCAGCGCCAGGGCCCAGTAGAACACGGTCGGCTTCCACTTGATGAACAGGGGGTCTTTCAGGATCAGGGTCAGCCCGCCAGCGATCAGGACCACAGCCAGCGCGGCGAGGTGCGTGCCCCCGAGCGCCCGCATCATCCACAGGATTCCGCACTGGACCCCCATGGCCACGATCAGCACAAATGTGGCAAAGTAGATCCGGTCCCCGGATTCCCCCGCGGCCAATTCCAGGGAGGTCGCGTCAGAGAACGCGACGATCCATGCGGCGGGAAAGTCAGGGTAGAAAAAATACGCCACCACGAAGATCGTGATGGGCAACAATTCAACAAAAAATTTCATCCGGTTAATTATAGAGACATGACCCAGCGTTTTTCGATCCACCCGGACAACCCGCAGCCGCGGCTGATTCGCCAGGCCGCGGAAATCCTGCGCGACGGGGGCCTGCTCGTCTACCCGACCGACTCCTGCTACGCCTTCGGCTGTGCGGTCGGAGACAAGGCATCGATGGAACAGATCCGCCGCCTGCGCGACCTGGATGACAAGCACCCGTTCACCCTGGTGTGCCGGGACCTCTCGGAACTGGCCACCTACGCGCGCATCGACAATGCGGCGTACCGGATCCTGAAGGCCTATACCCCGGGGCCCTACACGTTCCTGCTGGAAGCAACCCGCGAGGTCCCACGGCGCCTGATGGAGCCGAAGCGCCGCACCATCGGATTACGGATCCCCGACCACCGGGTCGTCCAGGCGCTGCTCGACACGCACCAGGCTCCCCTGATGAGCTGCACCTTGGTGTTGCCGGGCCGGGAAGAGCCGCCTGTCGAGCCGGGCGATCTGTACGAGCGCCTGAAGGACCGGGTGTCGCTGATTATCGACAGCGGGTTTTGTCCCAGCATCCCGACCACCGTGGTCGACCTGATGGGCGAGGTGCCGGCGGTGGTGCGCCAGGGTGGCGGCCGTTTCCCCTTGCTATAATTCGGGCATCGTGTCCAACCTACTGATTCCCGCCGGTTGGCGCCTGCCCGGTTCGCCATGTCATTAGCGCAGACGTTAGCAATCTGGGCGGTTCCCGTTTTGCTTGGCATCACCGTGCACGAAGTCGCGCACGGCTGGGTGGCGTATCGTTTTGGTGACCCGACGGCCGCCGAGGCGGGCCGCTTGACGCTCAACCCGTTCCCGCATGTCGATTGGCTGGGCACGCTGGTGCTGCCCTTGGCCATGGTCGCCTCTCTCGGCGTGGCGATGGGCTGGGCCAAGCCGGTTCCGGTCGATGCCTCCCGCTTGCGCCGTCCCCGCGAACAGATGGCCTGGGTGGCGGCGGCCGGCCCTGCCGCCAACGCGCTGATGCTGATCGCCTGGGCCCTGGTCGCCCGGCTGGGCCTGGCGCTTGATTCCGAATTCGGCCTCATCCTGTTCGCGGTGGGCCAGGCCGGGATCGTGATCAACTCGGTCCTGATGCTGCTCAACCTGCTTCCCATTCCCCCCTTGGACGGTTCGGTCGTCGTGGCCCGGTGGATGCCGCCGGAATTCGCCCGGAAGTGGATGGACTTCGGGCGCTATGGCCTGATCGTGGTTCTGGCCCTGTTCCTGCTCGGGTCCCTGTACGGCCTGATCGGAGCGCCGTTGCTCGCATTCATTGGTGGTGCACACGAGTTCTTCGGGCTGCCCTGGAGGATGTCCTGATGGACAGCGACCTGCCTGCCGGTCAACGGGTCGTATCCGGCATGCGCCCGACCGGGCGGTTGCACCTGGGTCACTACCACGGCGTCATCAAGAACTGGGTGAAACTCCAGCACAGTCAGGAGTGCTTCTTTTTCGTGGCGGACTGGCACGCGCTGACGACCCACTACGGCGAGACGGGCAAGCTGGAAGACCATGTCTGGGACATGGTGGTGGACTGGCTGGCCTGCGGCGTCAGTCCGGGGGCTTCGACTCTGTTCGTGCAGTCGCAGGTTCCGGAACATGCGGAACTGCACCTGCTGCTGTCCATGTTCACGCCCTTGAGCTGGCTTGAGCGGGTGCCGAGCTACAAGGAGATGCAGGAACAGACGGACCGCGACCTGGCGACCTACGGGTTTCTGGGTTACCCCCTGCTGCAGGCGGCCGACATCCTGATGTACAAGGCGCAACTGGTTCCGGTGGGCGAGGATCAGGCGGCACACGTCGAGTTTACGCGGGAAGTCGCCCGCCGCTTCAACCATCTGTACGGGCAGGAGGACGGCTTCGCGAAACGGGCGGAGAGCCTGATCGACCGCCTGGGCCGAAATGAGGCCCGCCTGTATCGGAAGTGTCGCCGGGACTTCCAAGAGCAGGGCGACTCGCAGGCCCTGGAAGTGGCGCGCGAGATGCTGCGCGGGCAGCAGAGCATTTCCCTGGGCGACTTGCAGCGTTTGGACGGGTACCTGGAAGGGGAATGGCGCATGGTACTTCCGGAGCCGACGGAATACCTGACGGCCGCGCCCAAGGTGCCCGGCGTGGACGGGCGCAAGATGTCCAAGTCCTACAACAACACCCTGGGCTTGCGCGAGGAGCCGGATGCCATCCGGAACAAACTGATGGGGATGATGACGGATCCGGCCCGCCAGCGGCGCAGCGATCCGGGCGACCCGGAAAAGTGTCCGGTCTGGGACTTGCACCAGGTCTACAGCGACTCCGAGACGCTCGGCTGGGTGGAGGAGGGCTGTCGCAGCGCCGGCATCGGCTGCACGGACTGCAAGCGCCGCCTGCTGGATGCCTTGGTGGCGGAACTGGATCCGATCCGGATCAGTGCGGCCGAGTACCTGTCGGACCGGGCGGGCGTGAATGCCCTGATCCACGAAGGCTGTGAGGCGGCCCGCGATGTCGCCCGCGACACGCTGGAAGAAGTCAGCGAAGCGATGGGGCTCGACTATGCCTGACCCGAGACGCGCCAGTCCGCCGGTGCAGCGGGAGATGCCGCTGGCCATGCTGCACGGCGAGCCGATGATCGACTTGCCGGAGGACCTGTACATCCCCCCCGAGGCCCTGGAAATCTACCTGGACGCCTTCGAGGGCCCCCTGGACCTGCTGCTCTACCTGATCCGGCGGCAGAACCTCGACATCCTGGATCTGCCCTTGGCGGAGATCACCAACCAGTACCTGCACCACATTTCCCTGATGGAGGAATTGCAACTGGAACTGGCTTCCGAATACCTGGTGATGGCGGCGATGCTGGCCGAGATCAAGTCCCGCATGCTCCTGCCCGTTTCGGAAGAAGAAAGCGACGAAGAGGACCCGCGCGCCGAACTGGTCCGGCGCCTGCAGGAATACGAACGCTTCAAGGTGGCTGCGGAGCGCCTCGACGGCCTGCCAAGGCTGGAGCGAGACGCCTTCGAATTCACTCTGGATACCCGGAACCTGTCGGTGCCTCGCCCGTTGCCCAAGGTCGGCATGCAGGATCTCATGATGGCCCTGGAGGCCATGCTGCTGCGGGCCCAATACAATGTCGCGCACGAAATTGAAACCGAGTCACTGTCGGTGCAGGATCGGATGTCCGACATTCTCAACCGGATCGACTCCAGTGACAGTTGCTTGTTCACCGACTTGTTTACGTCGCAGGAAGGGCGCCAGGGCATGGCGGTGTCGATGTTGGCCGTCCTGGAACTGCTCAAGCTCGGCATGATCGACTGCCGCCAGGAAGAATTTGCCGGACCGATCACAATTTTCCGGCAGACCCACGGCGCAGGCGCGGAGTCGGCCCATGCCTGAACACCCGGTCCGGGACACGGTGCAGGCCGCGTTGATGGCCGCGGATGATCCGCTGTCCGTGGATGCCCTGCTGAAGCTGTTTGCTGCGAAGGACCGTCCGTCGCGCAAGGAAATGGCGGAGATCCTGGAAGGGCTTGCGGAAGAAAGCGAAGGGCGGAGCTTCTCGCTGGTCCGGGTGGCCAGCGGTTGGCGCTACCAGATCGATCAGGATTACGCCGCGGTGATCGGACGCCTTTGGGAGCAACGGCCCCCGCGTTACTCCCAGGCTTTGCTGGAGACCCTGGCGCTGATCGTCTACCGTCAGCCGATCACGCGAGGCGAGATCGAACAGGTGCGCGGCGTCGCGCCCAGCACCAACATCATGCAGACTCTGACCGAACGCAACTGGGTGCGCGTGCTGGGCTACAAGCAGGTCCCGGGCCGCCCGGCGCTGTATGGTACGACCAAGGAGTTCCTGGATTATTTCGGGCTGGTCAGCCTGAAGGATCTGCCGCCGCTCCCCGAGCCGCGTGCGCAGGAAGACGTGGACCCGCAGCTGAAGATCCAGGGCATGTCCGGGCCCGGGTCGCCTGAGGCGCCGTCCGACGGCACCCCCGAGCCTCCAGCAGAAGAGACGCGGTCGGGCTTGCCGGAAGAATCAGCCTGAAGTGGCGGACTCCCCGCCACAGCGCCTGCAGAAACTGATCGCCCAGGCCGGTCTGGCTTCGCGCCGCCAGGCCGAGGCATGGATTGAGGCGGGGCGGGTCCAGGTCAACGGCCAAGCCGTCAAGCTGGGAGACCGGGCGAGCCCGGACGATGTGGTCACCGTCGACGGACGGCCGATTCCGGACAGTGCGGAGGTCTGCCAGGTCGTGGCCTATCACAAGCCTGCAGGGCAGATAACCAGTCGCTCGGACGAGCAGGGGCGTCCGACGGTGTTCGAGAACCTGCCGGAACTTTCACACGGACGCTGGATCGCGGTGGGACGGTTGGACTTCCAGACTTCGGGCTTGTTGCTGCTGACCACGGATGGGCAGTTGGCAAATCGACTGATGCATCCGAGCGGGCAGGTGCAGCGGCGCTATTTCGCGCGGGTCCGCGGGATGCCGGACCCGGAGCAACTGGAACGCTTGACGGCCGGAGTGGATTTGGAGGACGGGACGGCGAAGTTCGAGTACGTGCGCGAGAAGCGGGGCAAGGGGAGCAACCGCTGGTATGAAGTCGCGTTGCGCGAGGGGCGAAACCGCGAGGTGCGGAGAATATGGCAGGCCGTCGGCCTGGAGGTCAGCCGGCTGATCCGGATCGGCTACGGGCCGGTCTCGTTGGACCGAAACCATCCGGCGGGCGAGGTTCGCTGGCTGTCCGTAAAAGAGATACAGGCCTTGAAGGGTATTGGCACCGCAAGATAGCTCCCGTCGATGCGGTTGACAGAGCCTGAGCACGGTCGACGTCGGGCCTGAATCCGAAGCACCCCAAACCCAACTTCTCCAGGGCACACGCAGGTGTGAGAGGCCCCTTAGAGTGGACGGTTTTCCAGCAGCTGGGGCTTTCTCCGCTCACTACCGTAACAACAAGATGAAAACTGTATTTTAATATTGCTCTTCATTTTTGGTATGATTGGCTTCATGATCGAGCGCGATATTGCCCCCTGTCTGGCCAAAATTTTTGGTCAATACCCCTTTGTAACCCTTGTCGGGCCGAGACAATCGGGCAAGACCACGCTCTGCCGCGCGACCTTTCCCGACCTGAAATACATCAACCTCGAATCGCCGGACCAGCAGCAGTTCGCTCAATCCGACCCGCGCGGATTCCTTGCCCGGGCCGGCGATGGGGTCATCCTCGACGAGATCCAACGGGTCCCCGAACTTCTTTCGTACCTCCAGGTTCTCGCAGACGAGAAAGGAAAGAACAGCCTGTTCGTCCTGACGGCAAGCGAGGATCTGATGGCCTCCGAGAGGATCAGCCAATCTCTGGCCGGGCGGACGGGGATTCTCCGCCTGCTGCCTTTTTCTTTTGCCGAACGTGGGCGCGCGGGTGTAGGCGGCGGCGTGGACGAAGTGCTCTATTCGGGTTTCTATCCCCGCATCCACGACCGGAAGATCGAACCGAACCCGATGCTGGCCGATTACTTTGAGACCTATGTCGAACGCGACGTGCGCCGGTTGAGCGAGATCCGCGACCTGTCAACGTTCCGGAGGTTCGTCCGCCTGTGCGCGGGCCGGGTCGGGCAATTGGCCAATTTCGTAACCCTCGGAGCGGATGCCGGCGTCTCTCACGCCACGGCCCGAAACTGGTTCGAAATCCTGGAAGCCAGTTTCATCGCCTTCAGGCTGCCCCCGTTTCACGCCAATATCCGAAGGCGTCTCGTCAAGTCACCAAAATTCTATTTCTACGATGTCGGGCTTGCCAGCTACCTCATCGGAATCGAGAACGCCGGACAGCTCGCAACGCATCCCTTACGCGGCGCATTGTTTGAGAACATGGTCGTGGTGGAGGCGCTTAAGCATCGCTTCAACCAGGGCCGCCGCTCCAACATCTCCTTTTTCCGGGACAGCCGGGGACTGGAATGCGACCTGCTGGTTGAAATCGAAAACCGCATGGGCGCGATCGAGATCCGATCCGGTGCAACCCTTGCCCCGGACCTGTTCGATGCCTTGGATGCGATTGGATCACTGGTCCCCGAGATCTCGGCGAAGGCCGCTGTCACCGGCGGCACGGAGCGCCAGTCCCTAGGTTCTGGCGAGGCGGTGCCATTCGAGGACCTGCCCGATGTGCTCGAACGCTTCGAGGTCGGCCCGGAGCCTCAGGACACGGTGTTGTCAGCGCCTCTTGAATCCGACGCCGCGGTCCTGGACAGCATTTACAGCAAGCATATCCGGCCCATGCTGGACGCACTGGAAGCCACGCTCAAGTCGCAAGGCGTCACGCCGTTATTGACCGAGATTATCGAACATTCGTCGCTCGAATTCAGGGGAATCACAACCAACTCTTCCAGCCTTCTCGAGGTGAATCACTGGAAACAGATGAGGGACAAATATATTCTGCAGCGGGGTTTTCGGATTGGCGGAAAACTGCCGCTGAAAATCAAACGAACCCTGACTTTCCGCAGCTCAGGCAGCCGGGAAATCACCGGTTTCAACTTTGTCGTCTCGTTGACCTGGCTCTTTGGCGAGAAAGGGTTCACGCAAAGCGTGTCGATCGATGGCACCCGTGATCCGCAACTCGGCGGTCGAATCCCCTACGCGAAACGGGGGACCCGCAAAATAAAAACCGACCGCATCTGCGCGGCCGTTTCCCGGGCCGTCATGGACCAGTTGGAACGTCACGCCAAGACCCGTTCGTGGCAAGGTCGGGGATCGTCATCGGCTTGATCAGGATCCCGGATCAGGGCGCGCAATTTCTCCACCGTTTCCTCAAAGTCGTCGTTGATCACGGCATGCTCGAAATCCTCACAGTGCCGGATGTCTGACCGGGCCTGATCCAGCCGTCGCGAGATCACGTCGTCGTCGTCCGTGCCGCGGTCCCGCAAGCGTGCCTCCAGCACGGCAAGCGAAGGCGGAAGGATGAAAATCCCGATCGCCTCCGGTATTTTTTGCCGCACCCGTTGCGCACCCTGCCAGTCGATTTCCAGGATCACATCGAATCCGTCGTTCCGCAATCGCGTCACCTCCGCGTGCGAGGTTCCGTACAGGTTTCCAAACACCTCCGCGCGTTCGAGGAAGCCGCCCTGCTTGCTGATGCGTTCGAACTCTTCAGGCGAGACGAAGTAGTAGTCCGCGCCGTCGGCTTCCCCCTTTCGTCGGGGTCGCGTCGTGTGTGAGACGCTGACCGCAAGGCGTTCTTCCCGGCTCAGGAGCTCCCGGATCAGAGACGTCTTTCCGGCCCCGGACGGTGCCGTCACGATGAATAGCCGGCTCTCACTCATCGGTCTTCTTGTCGGGCGATGTGGGCTGCGGGGGATCGGTGGGCTCCATCGCGTCGAGTTCGGCGTCCATCTCCTCTTCGCTCATGGGGCGGAACCGGGCTTCTTCCTTTTCCGGTGCGTCCTGTTTCGGGGCCACCATCCTGGAGAACAGGATGCCGATTTCGTACAGCAGCCAGACCGGGATGGCGAGCAGGGTCTGGGAAATGACATCCGGCGGTGTCAGCAGCATGCCGATGACGAATGCGGCCACGATCACGTAGGGCCGGATTTCGCGCAGGCGTGCGGGCGTCGTAACACCCATCGCGACCATCGCGACCGTGACAATCGGGACCTCGAATGCCAAGCCGAAAGCCAGGAAGATCTTCACCACGAAGTCCAGGAAACGGTTGATGTCGGTCATGACCGCCACGCCTTCCGGCGCCGTGCTGACGAAGAATCCGAACACCAGCGGGAACACCACGAAATAGGCGAATACCATTCCGAGGTAGAACAGGACCACGCTGGACAGGAGCACGGGACCGGCCAGGCGTTTTTCGCGCTTGTACAGCCCCGGCGCGGCGAAAGACCAGGCTTGGTACAGGGTGTAGGGCACCGTGACCGTCAGGGCCAGAAGCAAAGTGAGTTTGAATGGAGCCAGGAAAGGCGAAGCGACGTCGATGGCGACCATCGAATGCCCGGCCGGGAGGCTGTCGAGCAGGGGGGTGGCCAGCGCGGTGTACAGCGTATTGGCAAAGGGCAGGAGCGCGACCAGAATGATGCCGACGACGATCAGAACGCGCAGAAGCCGGTCGCGCAATTCGACCAGGTGACTGAGGAACGGGCGTTCCGGGTCAACGGGGT
The DNA here is from genome assembly GCA_965214545.1 of uncultured candidatus Poriferisulfidus sp. Lineage (GTDB taxonomy): Bacteria > Pseudomonadota > Gammaproteobacteria > Poriferisulfidales > Poriferisulfidaceae > Poriferisulfidus. Next base: position 1,720,102 of record OZ243950.1, read on the forward strand.
TCACGTTCTTGGGCGGGTTTGCTGACGGGAGTGTCCGGCTCGGCATCCGGCCGTTCTTCCAGCTGCTTTTCGATGGCTTCGACCAGGGGGGCATCGGGGTCGGACTGGTTCTGGACGATGTCGCGCAGTTCCTGGATTTCGTTTTGTTGCTGGTGCAGAATCTCCTTGAGTTCCTCGGCCTGCAATTCCTGCTGGACACTCTGGCGGAACTGGTGGACCAGGTGGCGCATATGCCCCACCCATTTGCCGACCTGGGCGGCGACCTTCGGCAGGCGCTTCGGCCCGATCACGATCAGGCCGACGATCATGACCAGAATCAGTTCCCAGAATCCAAAATCAAACATGGCCGAGGGTCCGGAATTACGGAATCAGCGCCTCGGAGCGCTCCCCGTATTATCGCAGGCTCCATGGTCGAGGCGCAGGGAGGCCGCGCGTCCGGCCCGATGCGGGTTATTCGGGGATAGTCCGCAGCAACGCCTTGACGACTCCGGTGGCATTGTGAAGGACATGGAGCCGGATGCCTTGGTATTGGCAGGCCTGCTGTCGGTCTGGGATAAGGACGGGGACTTGTGCGAGTAACAAAAAGGTAACAAATAAAAGCGTTTTTCCCAATATTTTTGTCATATTTTTTGCCTAGAGTACGCACCAGCGTAATCGCTTCCCTAGCAAAACAACCAAAGGAGGTCCCCACGACCATGTGGAAATCAAGATTTGCGGTTCCTGCCGCGTTAATGCTGGCCATGTCACTGCCGACATCTGCCTTGGCGAGTGAGGAGATTAATCACCTCAAGCGCGAGAATGCCGAAATGAAGCAGATGTTGATGCAGATGCAGTCGCAGTTGCAGGATGTCATGATGAAAACCAATGCCATGCAGCAGCAGGCCAAGAAAGCAGCCGAGGACGGCGCCAAGAAAGGCGGCGTGGTCAAGTCCAAGAAGGAAGACATCACTATTTCCACGACAGGTGGGGGCATCAAGGTCAAGTCCAGCAAGGGCAATGAGTTCAAGATCGGCGGACGACTGATGTACGATCACGATTCTTACGATGACTTCTGGGGAGATGATGACGCGGAGGAAAACGAGATTCGCCGGTCACGTATCACCCTGAGCGGGAAGTCTGGAAAGAACTGGTCGTACAAGTTCACAGCCGGTATCGACCATGAAGATTCCGAGGCATCGGTCGACACCGGTTACTTGAAGTATTCAAGCAAGCCGATGTACGTGATGCTTGGAAAGTACAAACGCCCGGGAATGCTCGAAGAGCGTACCAGTTCCAAGTGGATTTCGACCATTGAACGATCCATCATCAATGAATTGTCTGGCGCTACGATCGGCAAGCCTGACTTCGGCGGTGTCTCGGTCGGCTTTGCGACTAAAGGCGACATGCCGATGAGCGGTGCGATTGGCATCTATGATGACGAGGTTGAGGAAGATGACGGTGGTGATGTCTACGGCGTCGGTGCCCGTTTCTCCCTCATGCCGAAGTTCGGCGACAACTCTTTCGTACATGCGGGTGCCTCGTTCTACACGGTGGACTACAAGGGCAACACGCATCGCATGCGCACCCGCATGGGCGTGCACACTACAGGGCGCCCGTTTGAAACCGACAGTCATGCAAGTGATGACGTCAATCAGATGGGTGTGGAGCTTGCGTACGTGAATGGCCCGTTCTCGCTACAGGGCGAATTCATGAACGTGGAGTCGGACGGCACCAACAATACTTCCTGTGGCGCTTCCGGAACGTATACGGCGGCTTCTGCAAGAGATGGAGATTCCGAACTTGCCTACCTGGAGGATGAGGAAGGAAGCAAGCTCTCAACGACGGCCTTTCCTCAGAGGTATGAAGATGAAAGTGAACTCTTTGATGGTGATGATTTCGACTCTTTCCAAGATTATTTGAATTCGCTGGAAGATGGTGAAAAATTTCGCGGATATAAAGTCGTAAATAAGGATTTGACGCCAGAAATGTTCGAAGATGAGCACGAGAATACCTGTGATCTTGAGATGGACGGCTTCTATCTGCAGGCCGCGTACACCCTCACGGGAGAGACTCGAGGATACAAGGCAGGCTCTGGTGCATTTGCCGCGATCAAGCCGAAGAATGCAGGCGGTGCCTGGGAGGTGGTTGCACGTTACGAGGACGCGGACATCGATGTTCCTGGCAGAAGCCTCAGTGCCGATCTGGAGCGCATGGTCCTGGGCGTGAACTGGTACGTCAATAAGAATGTCAAGTTCATGTTGAACTACGTGGACTCTGAAGTTGATGGATGTTCCGAGACTACTCGGACGTTTGTGGACGGGGATGGAGCGGCAGTGTCGAATAGTGACGATTCGACGTTTAAAATCAAGAAATGCAACAATGACGATGGTAATGCCATCTCACTACGCGGCCAGTACGTGTTCTGATCAGGCACCAGTGTCAGGAATGTTCGCATCCTGACGGGACTTCTTGACAATCCGCCGCCTTGGGAAACCGGGCGGCGGATTTTTTATTGGATTGCTCGTGACGGTCACCGGTATCACGGTCAACCGCATAGATAAGGATGTTGGTATCAACTGAGAAGCGTCCTTTAACGCTCATAAAGTTCTTCCCGTTTGATTTTCAGCCCACCAAGCGAGGCGCCTTTCTCCAATCGGTTCATCATTCGCTGATAGTCTGCCGCCCAATCGGGGTCATCCGCTTTGTCAACGGTGTGAGGGACCAGTTTGGCAATAGGCTGGCCTCTTCGGGTGATCAAAAAGCCCTTGCCGTGCTCGACCTCCATTTGTCCCATTAAAGCGCCAGTCATAAATCGTACACTGAAAAGACATATAGTCAGCTTGTCTTTGATGCTCTTTCTTAATTTTCGCTATGACACCCCAAATTCTAATTCCAATTTTATGGCTTGCATTGTTGCCGGTTGCCCATGCGACGCAACCCCAACTGTCTTTGGTCGCGACGTGGGCCTCAAGCGAGCCGGAAGGTACCGAAATCCTTTCCTATCAACACAAAACGCGCATACTCGCGGTGAGCAACAGCGAGGCTGGAAAGATCGATCTGGTGTCCCTGGCGAGACCGAACTCTCCCATGAACATCCGTGCGCTGGATTTGGAGTTGTCGGACGGCCACACCATTAATTCAGTTGCTCTTCACCCGGATCGGGATGTTGTGGCAGTGGCCGTCGCCGGGCCGGTCGGCTCGGTGGGTGAGATCCAGCTGCTGAACCTGCACGGCAAGGTGCTGGCGCGATATGCGACAGGCCATGGGCCGGATGATGTCCACTTCAGTCCTTCCGGGGAGTGGCTGGCGGTTGCGAACGAAGCCGAAGAATACTGGGCCGAAGGCAGGAAGTGGTACTCGCACCCGGGAAGCGTGACCTTGATCGACTTGACGGAAGGGTTGCTGGAAGGGATTGTGAGGGAAGTTCGGTTTGAACATCTCCCCCAGGGGCATGGCCTGACGACTTTGGATGCGGGTCGGTTTCTGGAACGCGAGATAGATGACGAAGAAGTGGAAATTCGATTCGATTCGGGTGATCCAGCCCACCTGGAGCCGGAATACACGGCTTTCGCTCCAGATGAGGCGACGGTTTACGTGAGCCTTCAGGAAAACAATGGGATAGCCGTGGTCGACACGGCAAGCGCGACCGTTCGCGGCATCATCGCCTTGGGAGTGACTGAACATATGGCGGATCTTGACGATGACGGGAGAGTTTCGTTCACGGAGACGCTGCGAGCCTTTCGGGAGCCGGACCAGATTGCGGTGACTCCGGACGGACGGTATTTGGTGACGGCGGACGAAGGGGACACTGACCCGAAAGCCTCCAAGACCCGACAAGGCCCGGCAGGTGGTGGGCGAACGCTCAGTGTCGTGGACTTGGCAGCCGCAGAAGTAATCGGTGACACCGGCAACCAGTTGGACGAGGCAGCGCATGCCGCGGGAATTTATCCAGACGGGCGAAGCGACAACAAAGGGTCGGAACCGGAGGGCGTGATCACGTTTGAAGCAGAGGGTAGGGCTTGGGCGATTGTGGCATTGGAGCGCGCGGATGCGCTGGTGCTGGTCGACCTCGAGGAGCCGAGCGCACCACAGGTGAGGGAGATATTGTCCCTGCGCGGCGAAGGGGACGGCAAGCTGGCTCCGGAAGGGATTGTTGTTTTCGAGCAGGACGGTGTGCGCTATGTGGCGACCGCCAACGAGAAAGCAGGTACCGTCAGCATTGTGGCGATTGAATTTTAGCGTCGGCCCGGCTCAAACGGGCCGCGAGAGACCCTCAAATCGCTTGGGCGAGCGCACCCGGCGTCACTTCACGGATTTTTCAGGAACCGCCCGCAGTAATGCCTTGACGACCTCAGCCGCATTGTCTGCCGCAAGGTCGAAAAAGATCTCAAGTTGGTTTCCCGCTTCGTCGCCACCCGCCAGGTCGGATAGGCTTCGGATGGCGATGAATGGGACACCGTTTGCATAGGCGACATGAGCTACGGCAGCGCTTTCCATGTCTAGGACACGTGCGCCGAAGGTCTCGAATGTGTAATCGCGAAAATCCGCATTGTCGATGAACGCGCCGCCCGATACGCCGGAGCCGCCGATGACAATCTTGGGCATGTCATCAAGGCACGTGTTTTCCGCCGTGCAGCGGCTGAGCGTGACGTCCGCGACCGCTTGGTGGGCATAAGCCAGCAGGGCTTCATCAACCGGGAACCAGAATCGGGTCTCCGGCACGTCGGCACCGGCTCGCTGCACGGTGACTGACCTCGGGAACATCATGCCGAAGTTCGCATACGGGTATTCAAAAAAGTCCGGTTTTTCCCATCCGCCCTCGACCTTTCGGGCAAAAAAAGATTCAAGGGATTGCCCCCAGCGATCCGCGATCACGACATCACCGACATCTAGTGCGGGATCGACTCCGCCCGCAATGCCGGAGAAGATGATCTGCCTGATGTTGAAATGGTCTAGGGCGAGTTGTACCGTCATGGCCGCATTGACGACGCTGATACCGCTCAGGAACAGCACGACATCACGTTCCTGCAACTGCCCGACGGAAAACTCAACACCGTTCAACGAGTGTACGACGGCATTGTCCAGTTCACCCTTCAGGATCACCATCTCCGGCGCGTAGGCGGAGACCACGGCAATACGGGGGGCATCGTCTTGAACAGCGAAGACCACCGCTGGCAGGGTCATGCCGACTGATGTCAGCACCAAGGCGGTTAGGCCACTCGCCCAATCCCGCAATTTATATGTCTTCACTGTTGGCGCTTGGCCTTTTCTTCCAGCCCCGAAGTTCCGAAACGACGCTCCAATTCCTCCAGGACATCACGGGCATCAAGATCGCGCATGGCCAGCAGGACCAGGCTGTGAAACCACAGGTCCGCGACTTCGTGCACCAAATGTCCGGCATCGCCTTCGGCCGCGTCCACCGTCTCGGCGGCTTCTTCGGTGATCTTGGCTGTGACGGCGGGGATCCCGTCGCGACAAAGCGCGGCCACATATGAACTGTCCGGGTCGGCCTCGCGGCGCTGCCGGAGCACTTCCATCAATCGTTCCAGGATGCGAGTGGTCTCGTCCATGGGGGTTTACAGGCGAACCTCAATACCGTTCTGGTGCATGTACTGCTTGGCCTCGCCAATAGTATATTCCTGAAAGTGGAAGATGCTGGCCGCAAGTACGGCATCGGCACCGCCTTCAGTGACGCCATCCACCAGGTGCTGCAGGGTGCCGACTCCGCCCGACGCGATGATGGGAATGCCGACCGCATCGCTCATGACCCGAGTCAACTCCAGGTCGAAGCCTTCGCGGGTCCCGTCCCGGTCCATGCTGGTCAGGAGGATTTCGCCGGCTCCGTACGCTTCCATCTTCTTCGCCCACTCCAAGGCATCGATTCCGGTGTCCTTGCGTCCGCCATGAGTGAAGATGTCCCAGCGCGGCGGCGCATCGGGCGCACTGACCCGCTTGGCATCGATGGCGACGACGATGCACTGGTTGCCAACCGTATCGCTAGCCTCCTGCACGAATTCCGGGTTGGTGACGGCGGCCGTGTTGATGCCGACCTTGTCGGCGCCGGCGCACAGCAGGGTCCGGATATTCTCGACCGTCCGGATGCCTCCCCCGACAGTCAGGGGAATGAACACCTGTTCCGCCACGGCTTCCACCATGTGGACCGTCGTGTCGCGGTCGTGGTGGCTCGCCGTGATGTCCAGAAACGTGATTTCGTCTGCGCCCTCCTGGTCGTAGCGGCGGGCGATTTCGACCGGGTCACCGGCATCCCGGATATCAACGAACTTCACGCCTTTGACAACCCGGCCATCGTCGACATCCAGGCACGGGATGATGCGTTTGGCAAGACCCATCAGTCGGAAGTTAGTGCCAGCGCCTGCTCGAGGTCGATGCTGCCTTCATACAAGGCACGCCCGATGATGGCGCCGCTGATGCCTTCATCGGCAACGGCCTGAAGGGCCTTGATGTCGTCCAGCGTACTGACGCCGCCGGAAGCGATAACGGGGATAGGGAGGGCCTGGGCCAGTTCAACAGTAGAGGTCACGTTGACACCCTGCATCATACCGTCCCGGCTGATGTCGGTGAAGATGATGGCGGCGACGCCCTCCTGGGCGAAGTGCTGGGCCAAATCAATGGCGTCGTGGTGGGACAACTTGGACCAGCCATCGGTGGCCACCTTGCCGTCCTTGGCATCCAGGCCCACGATGATGTGGCCGGGAAACTCCAGGCACAATTCTTCTACGAAGTGCGGTTCGCGCACGGCACGGGTGCCGATGACGGTATAGCGCACACCGATATCCAGGTAGGTCTGGATGGTTTCTTCGCTTCGGATGCCTCCGCCGACTTGGATCGGAACTTTCGGATGATTTTTCGCGATTTGTTCAATGATCGGAAGGTTGGCCGGCTGACCCATGCGGGCACCGTCCAGATCCACGATATGCAATCGCTGAGCGCCCTGATCGACCCAGCGTTGCGCCATGCTGACGGGGTCATCCGAAAAGACGGTTTCGTCGTCCATCCGGCCTTGGCGCAGGCGCACGCACCGGCCTTCCTTGATGTCGATGGCGGGAATGATCAGCATGATTCGGTAGGCTCCAGGTTCAGCACCGGCCGTCCCAGTGTAGGAAATTCCGCAAAAGCGTCAGGCCGGGTTCTCCGCTTTTCTCGGGATGGCTCTGCATGGCGAACACCTGATCTTTCGCGATCACCGAAGCGAAAGGCAATACGTAATCAGTGCGCCCGGCGATGGCTTCCACATCGCGCGGAGCCGTGTAGTAACTGTGCACGAAATAAAAACGGCTTTGGTCGGGGATATTCTCCCACATCGGGTGCGCCACCTGTTCAATGCGGCTCCAGCCCATGTGCGGGATTTTGAACCTGCTGCCGCGTTCGACATGCGGGGCGAAGGCCTCCACCCTTCCGGAGAACATTCCCAGGCAATCGACGCCGTCGTTCTCCTCGCTGTATTCCATCAGGACTTGCATGCCCATGCAGATTCCGAGAAAAGGCCGGTCCCGGGCCGCGCTCAAGACCGCATCGGCCAGACCCCTCTGACGCAGTGCAAGCATGCAGTGCCGCGCCGCGCCCTGACCCGGGAATACGACCCGGTCCGCTTGCTCTATGGCCGAGGGCTCGGTTGCGATCTGAATGTCAACATCAGGCCCCGCCAAGCTGCACAACGCGTTGTGCACGGAACGTAGGTTGCCGAAACTGAAATCAACGATGGCGACGGTTTGCATCGCGAAACTGAACAAGTACGGGCTATAGCACGCCTTTGGTCGAAGGGGTGCCGGTTTCCCGCGGGTCGGGTTCCACGGCCATGCGCACGGCACGGCCGAACGCCTTGAACACCGTCTCGGCGATATGGTGAGCGTTGTTTCCCCGCAGGCCATCGACGTGCAGTGTGGCCATGGCATGGTTGACGAATCCCTGGAAGAATTCGTGTACCAGGTCCACGTCGAAATCCTGTATCCGGGCACGCGGGTACTCGACCTGGTAATCCAGGCCGGGGCGGCCGGAGAAGTCGATGACGACCCGCGACAGTGCTTCGTCCAGCGGAACGTAGGCATGGCCGTAACGGCGGATCGATTTTTTGTCTCCCAGCGCCTGGCGTACGGCATGGCCCAGGACAATGCCGATGTCCTCGACGGTGTGATGCGCGTCGACGGAAAGGTCGCCTTGGGCCTTCACCCGAAGGTCCAGCATGCCGTGCCGGGCGACCTGGTCCAGCATGTGCTCCAGAAAGGGCAGGCCGGTCTCAAGTTCGGAACAGCCCTGGCCGTCGAGGTTGACCTCAATCTCGATCTGGGTCTCACGGGTATCGCGCTGGATACAGGCGGTGCGGGCGCTCATGGGAGGGTCGGGGATGGAGCCGTTAACGGGCTCAATTATTCTACTATGTTCGATGCGGGTGTGAAAAAATGTGTGGCAGAGTGAGTCTGGCAGAAATCGAATTATAGCTATAAGTCATTATCTATAATGGTTTTTGTCAGCAAGGACGAGCAATCAGAGTGCCATGAAAGATAACGAACTAGAATACATTTGTGATCTCGAAGCGCATGCCACTAGATATCTATCGATTCTTGAATCCATTTTTGGGCCGCGTGATTCACGTTTCGTGTTGGGCACTATTCAGCATTCTGAAGAGGGGCCGTGTACGTACTTTCCACAACAGCACCATTTCAAAGGCGGTTGTCGTGTAGACATTTTTATATCAGATCAACCTTGGGAACTTCATAGCCCAGATCAGGGGCCTTGGCAGATTGCGCATGAATGTGTCCACCTTTTGGACCCCGGAATATTAGGCACCTGCAACATACTTGAGGAGGGACTGGCTACCTGGTTTCAGAATGAACCGAAGTATCATACTGAACAAGTTCAGAGGTACATCTCCAAACATGCAAGAAACACCCCCAGATACTTGGAGGCACAGAAATTGGTGCGCAGTAGCCTGCCGGACATTCTGCACGCAGTAAAAGAGCTGCGTGGCTCGAGAGTTCGCATCAGAGACATCAAGGCAGATATGTTAGGGGCGTTGCTTCCAGGTGTGGAGCTAGGAACTATAGAGCGTCTTTGCGCTCGATTTAGGTATTGACCATGTTTGGCCACTGCTTGGAGATATACGTGCACTGCGTACAGTGTACGTATATCTTGTTCGGAATAGGACCTTACTGGACGTTACCGCATAGCTAAATTGGCGCGCCCGGCAGGATTCGAACCTGCGACCCCTGGCTCCGGAGGCCAGTGCTCTATCCACTGAGCCACGGGCGCGTGGGAATGGATTATAGTGCTTTCACGATGACGAAGCCAAATCCGTCTCCATGATTGCCTTGCTCCAACGTGCCGTGGAGGCTCGCGTGGAGGTCGACGGGCGCGCCGTGGCGGCCATCGGTCCCGGAATCCTGGCCTTGGTCGGTTTCCACAAGAATGATGCGCCGGCACAGACCGGGCGCATGGCGGAGCGAATCCTGGGCTATCGCCTGTTCGCCGATGCAGAAGGAAAAATGAACCACTCCCTGGCGGAGACCGGCGGCGCACTGCTGCTGGTGCCGCAATTCACCCTCGCGGCGGAGACCGACCGCGGGATGCGCGCAAGTTTCAGTTCCGCCGCGCCGCCGGAGACCGGGCGCGGGCTGTTTGAAAAGCTCTGTACGGAGTGCCGGGCGCGGCACGGCCCGGTGGAAACCGGGGAATTCGGGGCCGACATGCAGGTCCACCTGGTCAACGACGGTCCGGTCACCTTCAGTCTAAGCCTATGAGCCCAGCGGCGATTGCTGCAGGCATGGGAGAACGTGCGGCAGGCACGGTTGAGGGAGGTGTTTGGATCATGGGAAGGCATCACTCTCCCATCAGGATCTCCCGCATGATCGGCTCCAGATGGGTGGGGCAAGGCTTCGCATCGGGGCACACGCTGTCGCGCTGCAAGCTGTAGTAATTGTCCAGGGTGAGGGGTTTGCCGGGCACGTACCCCAGGATGCGCGCCTGTATCTGGAACAGGAAGCGGGGCAGGCGGGCGACCCGGCGTTTCAGACCGGCCGTCTTCGCGATCAGTTCGACCAGTTCCTGCAGGGTATAGATGTCCGGGCCGCACAGGCTGATGGCCTGTGCATAAGTGTGCTGGTCCTCCAGGGAGTCGCACATCCGGGTGACGACATCCCCGACATAAACCGGGGCGAAGCGGGTGTCGGGGCAGCCGAGAGGGAAGAAGTACGGGGCCAGGCGCAGCAGTGAGGAAAACCGATGGATGAGATGGTCGCCGGGGCCGAAGATCAGGGACGGACGAAAACACGTGACCCGGGTCACGCCGCTGAACTGGAGCAAGGTCGCCTCGGCCTCAGCCTTGCTTCGCAGGTATTGGCTGCGCGTGCTGCGGCTGGCGCCGAGCGCGCTCATCTGCAGCAAGCGTGGAATCTTGTGCGTGTGGCAGGCAGACACCAGTTTTTGGGCCAGCCGGACATGCGTTTTCTTGAAGGACTGCCCGTGCATGCGCGATTCGTTGAGGATGCCGACTAGGTTGATGATGGCGTCCATGCCTTCGGTGTGGCGCATCAGCGACCGCTCCTGGTGGACGTCTGCCTGCACCAAATCCAGCGTGGGGAGAACCAGCAGGGAACGATGGCGAAAACGTTGCCGGGTCAGCACCCGGACTTCATGGCCTTGTGCCACCAGTCGGCTGACCAGCGCCTGACCGACAAAGCCGGTTCCGCCCAAGACGCATATCCGTGCCATCCCGTCATTATAATGAGGCCAGACGGATTTTCCCGCCATGCTGCTCCACCTCCCCGAAACCCTGACCGCCAAAGATCTGGAGCGCATCCGTGCGGGCTTGCGCCATGGCACCTTTGTGGACGGCCGCGCCAGTGCGGGCCGATTGGCCGGCACCGTCAAGCGCAATGAAGAATTCGAAGCCCCCCGCCCCGTGCTCGAGCCCCTGGAACTTTGTGTGGCAGAGGCGTTGCAGCGCCACCCCCTGGTGCAGCGCTGCGCATTGCCGTCGCGGATCAGCCACCCGATTTTTTCCCGCTACCTTCCCGGGATGCACTATGGCTGGCATACGGATGATGCCGTCATGGGCGAGGGCGGTTACCGCTCGGATCTCGCGGTCACCGTGTTTCTGAATGATCCTTCGGAGTATGAAGGCGGCGCGTTGATCGTGGATACGCACTATGGGGAGAGTCGTGCGCGATATCCGGCCGGGGATGCGGTCCTGTATCCCGCGGGGCATCTGCACCGGGTCGACGAAGTGAGTGCGGGTGAACGGGTGGTCGCGGTGCTATGGATCCAGAGCCAGGTGCGGGACGGACAGCAGCGTGAAGTCCTTCAGATCCTGGATGGCCTGAGGGCCCGGAAGATGCAGCAGGACCGGAACGACGAGGACCTGACGGAACTCGACTGGCTGTATTCACGGCTACTGCGGATGTGGGCCGATGTCTGAACCGAAGCAGATTGACAAGCGGGGTTATGAACGGGAGTTGCTGCGCCTGCAGGGCGAACTGATCAAGCTCCAGTACTGGATTCAGTCCCAGGACCTGCGCGCCGTCGTGCTGTTCGAGGGACGCGACGCGGCCGGGAAGGGCGGAGTGATCCGCCGAATCACGCAATACACGAATCCGCGCATCGTGCGCCTGGTGGCGTTGCCGAAGCCGACCGAGCGCGAACAGGGGCAATGGTATTTCCAGCGTTATGTCGCGCATCTGCCCCGGGTCGGCGAGATGGTGTTGTTCGACCGCAGCTGGTACAACCGGGCGGGGGTGGAGTCGGTCATGGGATTCTGCTCGGAAGCCGAGGTACAGGAATTTTTCATCAGCTGCCCGAGATTCGAGGAGATGTTGATCAACTCCGGAATCAAGCTGATCAAGTACTGGTTCACGATCGACCGGGAGGAACAGGAACGCCGTTTCCAGGCCCGCCGGGACGATTTGCTCAAGCGCTGGAAACTCAGCGCGATGGACCTGGATGCCCGGTCCCGCTGGACGAATTACACGCAGGCGCGAGACCGGATGTTCGCGCATTGCCATACTGAGCGGGCGCCCTGGACCGTGATCGACGGGAACAGCAAGAAGCTGGCGCGCCTGAACTGCATCGATCACCTGCTGTCGGAGTTCGCCTACAAGGACCTCACGCCCCCGGCCGGGGAATTGCCGCCCGGTTCCGAGCCGGACGACTATCAAGGCCCACCGTTGCCGCCGGGCCCGCCGCCCGCCTACCGGTTCAAGGAGAAAAAGAAAAAGCCGCGGTAGCGGCAGAGGTTCAGTGCTTGGAACCTTTTTCCTCGTGCGCGAGTTTCATGACATCCATGGCGTGCTCCATGTAGTCTTGCCGGTAATTGTGCAGATCCGAAGTTTCGTCCGGCGTAAAATATTCGTCCATGCTGACGCCTCTTTCGCGGTCCAGGGCGATGAAGTGGCGCTGCATCTCCAGCAATTTTTCGATTTTTTCCTGTTTCGTGCTCATGGCATGCGGCGGTGGTTTCACGGCGTGGTATTGTACCAATGATCGAGAGAGGGCACACAGTGATGGCGCTACAGAAAAATCATTGGCGGATCGTGTTCGGGGTACTGGTGCTGGCCTGGTGCGCCACGATCGGGCTGTTTTTGGCCGGCGTGCTCGCCTACCCGGTGGGCTGGCTGGTGCTCATGGCGCTGGCTGGCTGGGCCTGGTACAAGATGCGTGAGAGCCGCTAAGGGGAGGTGCACTCGAAGGCGCGCTCCCAGACCGCGTGCCCCAGCCGCAGGCCGCGCTGCTCGAAATGCGTTTTCGGCCGCCCCGGCACATCGGGGCGGGACTGCCAGCAGGCCGCCTGTTCCACGACGCGTTCGATCTGTTTCGCGTAGTCCGGCCAGTCGGTCGCCAGGTGGAGGAGGCCGCCGGGCGTGAGGCAACGGGCGCATTCGGCGATGAATCGGTCCTGCAGCAGGCGGCGCTTCCAGTGGCGGCGCTTCGGCCAGGGGTCCGGGAACAGGATCCGGACCTGGTGCAGGCTCCGGCTCGGAAACCGCGGCAGCAATAGAGCCGCATCGCCGCAGATCACCCGCACATTGCCGAGGTCGCGCTGGTCGGCTGCGCGCAGGACGGAACACAAAGCCGGCCGGTACACTTCGATCCCGAGGACATTGTGCTGCGCGAACGCTTCGGCCTCGTGCAGCAGCACTTCGCCGTGCCCGAAGCCGATCTCCAGCGTGATCGGGCCGCTTCGGGAAAACAGGGTGTCCGGCTGGAACTCCTGTTCTGGAAGGGTCCGCCCGTAGCGCTTCCACAGGGTCTCGAACTCCTGTTTCCGGGCCTTCGTGAGGCCGCGGGCGCGATGCACGAAGGAGCGGATCGGCCGCCGCGGCGCCGCGGCGGTCCGGCTCACGCCAGGGTGCCCTCGGCCGGACTGGAACTGGCGGCGAAGCGGCGTTCCGGCATGCGCCCGGCGCGCCAGGCCGCCCGGCCCGCTTCCACGGCCAGGCGCATCGCCCGGGCCATCCGCACGGGGTCTCCGGCTTCGGCAATCGCCGTATTCATCAGCACGCCGTCACAGCCGAGCTCCATGGCGATGGCGGCATCGGAGGCGATACCGACGCCGGCGTCCACCAGGATCGGCGTGCTGGCCTCCTCGAGGATGATCCTCAGGTTGCCCGGATTACGGATGCCTTGGCCGGACCCGATCGGCGCGGCCAGGGGCATGACGGCAACACAGCCGATTTTCGCCAGATGCCGCGCGACGATCGGGTCGTCGTTGGTGTACACCATCACCTCGAAGCCTTCCGCGACCAGCGTCTCGGCCGCGACCAGGGTCTGCGCGACATCCGGGTACAGGGTGCGCGGGTCGCCCAGCACCTCCAGTTTGACCAGCCGATGTCCGTCCAGCAGTTCGCGGGCCAGGCGGGCCGTGCGGATGGCGTCCTCGGCGGTGTAGCAGCCGGCGGTATTCGGCAGGATGGTGTAGTCGTTCGGGGGCAACACATCGAGAAGGTTCGGCGCATCCGGGTCCTGGCCGATGTTGGTGCGGCGCAGGGCCACGGTCACGATTTCCGCCCCGGAGGCGGCGACGGCGTCGCGGGTCTGTTCCAGATCCCGGTATTTCCCGGTACCCACCAGCAGGCGGGACGCGTAGGAGTGCCCTGCGATGACCAGCGGGTCGTCGTCGGGCATCTCAGCCTCCTCCGATGGCCCGGACGATTTCAACGGCATCGCCCTCGTGCAAGGCCTGCGCGTCCCAGCGGGAGCGCGGGACGACCTCGCGGTTGACTTCCAGCGCGAACCGGCCTTCGACGTGCAGGTGCCGGGTCAAGCCTTCGACGGTGGCCTCGTCGGGGAGGGTCTGGGCTTCTCCGTTGACGGTGATGCGCATGGACTAGGACAACTGTTCCATCAATTCCTGGAGGCTGAACGTGCCGTAGACGGTTTTCAGCTTGCCGGCCTCGACCGTGATGTAGTCGCAGCCTCGGATCGCCACGGACTTCCCGGTCGCGGCCATCTCGCCGAGCGGCCCCCGGTGCGTACCGAACAGCAGCCAGGGCACGGCAATCTGGCCGGTGCTGGTGTCCGCCTGGGAGACCAGCTCCAGCCGCAGGTCGGGGAAGGCCGCGAACAGTCCCTCGGCATAGTCGCCGATCGCCTGCCCGGAGAGCGGGCCGTCGGTGGCCGGGTCCTGGTACGTGCCGTCTTCCGCATACAGGTCGATCACGGCTTGGCCGTCGTGCGCGTCCCAGGCTGCAAAATAGGCTTCAACGACTTCATTTGGATTCATTTTTCTTCTCCCACTGCGGTGTTCAAGGCTTGGTCCAGGTCGGCGATGATGTCGTCGGAATCCTCGATCCCGATGGACAGGCGGATGACTTCCGGGCCTGCGCTGGCGGCGGCTTTCTGCTCGTCGCTGAGCTGGCGGTGCGTGGTGGATGCGGGGTGCACGATCAGCGAACGGGTGTCGCCGATGTTGGCCAGGTGCGAGAACAGGGCCACGTTCTCGACCACTTTCACCCCGCTTTCGTAACCCCCGCGCACGCCGAAGGTGAAGACCGAGCCGGCGCCATCGGGGCAGTAGCGTTGGGTCAATTCGTAGTAGGGGCTGGACGGCAGGCCCGCGTAGGACACCCACTCGACCTTCGGGTTTTGTTCCAGCCAGCGGGCGACGGCCAGGGCGTTGTCGCTGTGCTGGCGCATCCGAAGCGGCAGCGTCTCGATCCCGCTCAGCGTGAGATAGGCGTTCATCGGCGACATGGTGGGGCCGAGATCGCGCAGGCTGACGGCGATGGAATACACCGTATAGGCGAGGTCCCCGAATTTATCCACGAACGACATTCCATGGTAGGCCGGATTGGGGTCGGTCAGGTGGGGATAGTGGCCGTTCGTGGACCAGTCGAAACGGCCGGAATCAATGAGCGCGCCGCCGATCGCGTTGCCGTGGCCGGACAGGAACTTGGTGGTGGAATGCACCACCAGGTCGGCACCGTGCTCGATCGGGTTGCACAGCACCGGCGTGGCCAGCGTGTTGTCGATGATGAGCGGGACTCCGTTGTCGTGGGCGGCATCGGCCAGGCCCTGGACATCGCACATCGTGCCGCCGGGGTTGGCCAGGCTCTCGCTGAACACGGCGCGGGTGCGCGCGTTGCAGGCCCGGCGCACGTTGTCCGGGTCATCCGGGTCGACGAACACCACCTTCCAGCCGAAACGGGTGAAGGCGTGCCCGAACTGGGTGATGGAGCCGCCGTACAGTTTATTGGAGGCGACGAATTCGTCGCCGGCCTTCATCAGGCCGAACAGGGCCAGCATCTGCGCCGAGTGGCCGGAGGCCGTGCAGACCGCCCCGACCCCGCCTTCCAGATCGGCCACGCGGTCCTGCAGGGCATTGACCGTCGGGTTGGTCAGGCGTGAATAGATGAATCCGGCCTCGTCCAGGTTGAACAGGTTGGCCGCATGTTCGACATCCCGAAAGACGAACGCGACGGATTGATGGATCGGGGTGACCCGGGCGCCGGTGGTCGGGTCCGGCGGGGTGCCGGCGTGGACGGCCCGGGTGTGCAGGCCTTGGGGTTTGGGTTCGCTCATGGTCAGGTCCAGTTCTTTCAGGGGCATTCCGCCTTGTGGCGGTTCTTGTTGTCGACGTAGTGGGCGGCAGAGTAGCGCAGGAATTCCAGTTCTTCGGGGCTGAGTTCGCGCACTTTCCGGGCCGGGCTGCCGATCCAGAGGGCGCCGCCTTCGAGGCGTTTCCCTGGGGGCACCAGGCAACCGGCCCCGATCATGCTGTCGGGCTCGACGACGGCGCCGTCCAGGATCACCGATCCCATCCCGACCAGGCAGCGGTCGCCGATTTCACAGGCATGGACGATCACCCGATGGCCCACCGTCACGTCGTCCCCAATGGCGACGGCGTTGCCGCCCGGTGAATATTCGCAGTCATGCGTGACGTGCACGACGCTGCCGTCCTGGATGTTGGTGCGGGCCCCGATGCGGATCGAGTGGACATCGCCGCGGATGACCGACATCGGCCAGACGGAACTGTCCTCTCCCAGGTGGACGTCGCCGATGACCAGGGCCTGCGCGTCCACATAGGCAGAATCGGCGATACGGGGCGCGTGGCCCTCGAAAGTTCGGATGCTCATGGACGGGCAACGGTACGGGTTCAGGGTGTCCCGATTATACGGATGCGTATCTCTTTTCCACGTAATCGAGCAGCATGTCCTGGAATTCCTCCGCGATGCGCTCTCCGCTCAGGGTGCAGACCCGCTCGCCGTCGATGTAGACCGGTGCGCTCGGGTTTTCGTTGGAGCCGGGCAGGCTGATCCCGATGTCGGCATGACGGCTTTCGCCGGGACCGTTGACGATGCAGCCCATCACCGCCACGTTCAGGTTCTCGATTCCCGGATATTGGGTCTTCCATATGGGCATCTGCTTGGCGATATAGCGTTCGATGTCCTGGGCCAGGTGCTGAAAATAATCGCTGCTGGTCCGGCCGCAGCCGGGGCAGGCGGTCACGGCCGGCATGAAGTGGCGCAGGCCGAGGCTCTGCAACAGGTCGCAGGCGACCCGGACCTCCGTGGTTCTCTCTCCGCCCGGTTCCGGCGTCAGCGACACCCGCAAGGTGTCCCCGATTCCGCGTTGCAGGAGCAGGGAGAGTGCGGCGCTGGTCGAGACGATCGCGCGCGTGCCCATGCCGGCTTCGGTCAATCCCAGGTGCAACGGATAGTCACAGCGCCGGGCGAGTTCGGTGTACACCTGGACGACCAGGGAGACCCGGCTCATTTTGCAGGACAGCACGATCGCGTCGTGCGGCAGGCCGATTTCCTCGGCCCGCGCGGCACTGCGCAGCGCCGACTGGACCATCGCCTCGCGCTGGACCGCTTCGGCGTCCCGGGGGGAATCAAGCTGGGCGTTTTCGTCCATCAGTTCGGTCAGCAGCGCCGCATCCAGGCTTCCCCAGTTGACCCCAATCCGCACCGGCTTCTGGTGGCGGCAGGCCAGTTCGATGAATTGCGTGAAATGCGGGTCGCGCGCACTGCCGCGCCCGACATTGCCCGGATTCACGCGGTATTTGTCCAAGGTTTCGGCACATTCCGGGAACTCGGCTAGAAGCTTGTGCCCGTTGTAGTGGAAATCCCCGATCAGGGGGACGGTGACGTTGCGCCGATCCAGTTGTTCGCGGACCCGGGGGACGGCCGCGGCCGCGTCGCGGTCATTGACGGTCAGGCGGACCAGTTCGGAGCCTGCGTTCGCCAAGGCTTCGACTTGCGCCACCGTTGCGGCGACCTCGGCGGTGGGGGTGTCGGTCATGGATTGCACGGCAATGGGATGGTCGGAGCCGAGCGTGACCGAACCGATCCGTACGGCAACGGATTTTCGGCGGGGAGGGAACAGGGAATCTTGGGCACTCATGAGGACAGGCGTAGAATTGCGGGGAGGTCAGGCCAAACCCAAATTATATGTGATGTGTTCCGATTTGAGCGGGGTTTTCGTGACGGGGACCGATACCGGCGTGGGAAAAACCTGGGCGGCGGCCCATTTGATTCGGGATTTGCGCCGGCAGGTGCCAGCGGTACGGCCCCTGAAGCCCGTGGAATCGGGGTGCCTGGCCATGGACGCCGCGTCGGGGGAGGGGTTGCGGGCGCCGGATGCCGAGATCCTGCGCGAGGCGGCGCAGCTGGCGGAGACGGAGTCGGTGGTGCACTACAAGCTGCGGATGCCGATCGCACCCATGCTGGCGGCACGGCGGGAGGGGGTGGAATACCGATTGCAGGACCTGGTCGACTTCTGCCGCCGCGAAGGGCTTCTGGTCGTCGAGGGGGCGGGAGGATGGCGAACGCCTCTGGCCGAGGATGGGGACGTCCGGGCGCTGGCTTCGGAATTGGGCTTGCCGGTCTTGGTCGTGGCCGAGGATCGGCTGGGCGCGATCAACCAGGCCTTGCTGACGTGTGAATCGGTGCAGCAGTCGCGCTGCCCGCTGGCGGGCGTTATCCTCAACCGACTGAAACCGGGGCGCGAAGATTTCGGGAACCTCCCGGTCCTGGAAAGCTGTCTCGGCGAGGTGCCGGTCTGGCAGACCCGGCACGAACAATGGCTCGATGCGCCGCAGGCGCGTCACCTGATGGCCCGGTTCGTGACGATCCCGGTGGCGTGCTGATGCCGGAACTGCCGGAAGTCGAAACGGTGCGTCGCGGTATTGCGCCGCATGTGCTCGGGAAAGTCATCGACCGGATGGTCATCCGGCAACGGCGGTTGCGCTGGCCGATCAGCCGGGCGCTTCCGGGCGCAGTGACCCATCAGCGCATCCATGCGGTCGGTCGCCGGGCCAAGTATTTGCTGATTGAATTGGACGAGGGGCACCTGCTCTGGCATTTGGGGATGTCGGGTTCGTTCCGGATCCTGCAGCATCCTCCGCCCCCCGGGCCGCACGACCATGTCGATGTCTGCCTGAAGCAGGGCGCGACCTTGCGGTTCCGGGATCCTCGTCGGTTCGGCAGCCTGCACTGGACCCGCGCCGACCCCTTGCGGCATCGGTTGTTGAAGGATCTCGGTCCGGAGCCCCTGGGAGAGGACTTCAGCGGGGAATGGCTGCACGCCCGGTCGCGGGGACGTTCCGGTGCCGTCAAGAACTTTCTGATGGATTCGAAAATTGTGGTGGGACTGGGCAACATCTATGCCAGCGAGGCCTTGTTCGAGGCAGGAATCTCGCCGGTTCGCGCCTCCGGGCGGGTGGGTCTGGATTGCTACCGGCGATTGGCCGGGGCGGCAAAGGCGATTCTGGGCCAGGCGATCAAGGCGGGCGGGACGACGCTGAGGGATTTCACGAAGGCGGAAGGGGAGCCGGGCTATTTTGCGCAGGAACTCCAGGTGTACGGGCGGGCGGGCGAGGCCTGCCCTCGGTGCGGTGAGCCGGTGTGCCGCCGCGTCATTGGGCAGCGCTCAAGTTTTTACTGTCGGCAGTGCCAGCGCTAACCGGTATCCCCGGCGATGGCGCACGCCAAGGGGCGTCCTGAGGGGTGTCCGGCGGGGGGCAAACCCTCGACTGCGGGCCGTTGTGGCCGCGTCAGGCGGCTTTTTCGGTCGAGCCGGTGTTGCTCTTGGCGGCTTTGTGCAAAGAAGCCGGCAGGGGAAAATTGACGTTTTCCTCGATTCCGTCCATGGTGGAGACTTCCAGTTCGCTATGCTCCCGCAAGGATTCAATGACATCTTGCACCAACTCCTCGGGGGTCGAGGCCCCGGCGGTAATCCCGACCGCCTCTTTTCCTTGCAGCCATGCCGGATCAATCGTCGATGGGTCTTCGATCAGGTAACTGGCCACCCCGCTGTCAGACGCGACTTCGCAGAGACGATTGGAATTGGAACTGTTCTTCGCGCCGACCACGAGGATTAGGTCCACTTGCTCGGCCAGAGAACGCACGGCGGCCTGGCGATTCTGGGTGGCGTAGCAAATATCCTTGACGTCCGGTCCGGTAATGCTCGGGAAACGTTTGCGCAAGGCTTCGATAATATCCCGCGTGTCGTCCACCGACAAGGTGGTTTGGGTGATATAGGCGACCTTTTCCGGGTTTTGCACTTCCAGGGTTTCGACGTCCTTGGCAGAACTGACCAGAACTACCGGCCCCGAGATCCGGCCGAGCGTCCCCTCCACTTCGGGGTGGTTTTCATGACCGATCAGGATGATGTCGTAGCCCTGCGCGGCATAGCGCTGCCCCTCTTTGTGGACTTTCGAGACCAGGGGGCAGGTGGCGTCGATGGACTGGAGGTCGCGGTGCGAGGCATCCTGTTCCACTTTTTGCGACACGCCATGAGCACTGAACACGGCGACCGCCTCATCCGGGATCTGTTCGATTTCATCCACGAACTTGACGCCTTTCGCCTCAAGGTTTTCGACCACCCTGCGGTTATGGACGATTTCGTGCCGCACGTAGATGGGCGAGACATGAAGATCCAGCGCCTTCTCAACGATGGTGATGGCGCGATCAACGCCCGCGCAAAAGCCACGCGGTTGAGCCAAAATCACTTTCATAGGTGGTGTAAGCCCTCGCTTTTCATAGCAACATTGTGCCAGATTTTCGCCCGTCACGGTTGCGCGCGCTGGGGACTGTCCCCCGGGGGGCGCGGAAGCCGGGAGGCGGCCCCCCGGAAAAGCAACTTCAAAACGAGGTTGGAACGAACCGACGCACGGGTCACGGCGACGACGGCCCGGACGCTGCGGCGCGAGATTTTTACGTCTTGCCCGCTGCGGAAAGCGGTCGTGGCATGAATGCGGCGCAAGGTCAGGACCGCCATGCCCAATGCCCACAGGCAGTGCAGGCGAATGCCGGTTTCATGGCGCGGGATCAGAAGGGTGTATCGAAGCGCGTTGTCGAGATGGCCGCGGGCGATCGCCACGAGTTCCGACAGGCCTTTGGAGAATGCGGGATCGGCGTTCCCGGCAGACAGGGTGCTCAAGTCGTAACCCGCCGCCTGGAAGATGTCGCGCGGCAGCCAACAGGCGCCCCGGCGGTGATCCTCCCAGATGTCCTTGAGAATGTTCGTCATCTGCAAGCCTTGGCCGAACGAGACCGATAAGACGAGCAAGTCCTCGCGCCGTTCATTGATTTCCGCGGAGTAGTCGCAAAAAAGTTCGGTCAGCATCTCGCCGACGACCCCGGCGACGTAGTAGCAGTAGCGGTCGAGGTGGGACAGGCTTTCCAGGCCGTCGGCGGTCGCGTTGCGCTGAAACTCGGACATGCCCCGCGCCATGACGGCCACGCAGCGCTCAAGGATCTTGCGTTGGCTGGGGCGGAAGCCATGAGTAATCCGGATCACCCGGTCGGTATGGGCGACCAGGTCGCGCTCGTCCTTGGTGGTCGAGGCGGACAGCAAGGCGCCGAGTTCGCGGGCAAATCCCTCGACATCTTCGCGGCCGGCCACGACATCAATGAAACGCTCCGAGAAACGCTGTTTTTGCTCGGGGAGCAGGCGAGGCTCATCCTCGATGGTGTCGGTGATCCGGCAGAGGAGATAGGCATTGCCGACCACGTCGCGCAAGGCATCGGGGAGCCGGGGGATGGTGAGCGCAAAGGTGCGGGAGACGCCCTGCAAGATGGCAGTCTGATAGGCGAGGTCGCGGTCCGGGCCTGGCGGGTTCTTCGAGACAGATGTAGGCATGTCGATCAGGGTCCCGTTCGTGACGTTGCCGACGGCTATATCGGGACGGACGCGGGCCGCATGGCAGGTTCCCGGCGCCTTATTAATTCGGTTGTTTCTTCGCGGAGCCCGAGGTCAGCCAGCGCCCGAGCGAACGCAGCAAATCGGCCGAGTCCCCGAAAATGTCGAGCGCGGCCAGCGCGTCTGCCCCCAGTTCGGAGAGCTTCTGGCGGCTTTCCTCGACACCGAGCAGGACCGGGTAGGTCGGACGCATCCCGTTGTCGGCCAGTAGGGCATCCTGCTCCATGTCCTCGAGATCATCCCGCACCTGGAAGGCCAAACCGATTTTTCGCCCATACGTGTCCAGCGCGTCTCTGTGTTCCGGGTCGATCTGCGCCAGTTCCGTGGGCAGCATGACCGAGGCATGGAACAGGCACCCGGTCTTGAGCCGGTACACTTCATCGAGCAATTCGATCGGGCATTCGACGGCGTCTTCCAATTCCAGGTCCAGTTGCTGCCCCCCCACCATGCCGAGCGAACCTGCGGCCTGGCACAATCGTTCCACTCCTGCGCTGCGTTGTTCGCCCGACGACCCCGGGTCGCCCAAGACCTCGGTGATGGCGCACAACAGCAGGGCGTTGCCGGCGAGCAGGGCGGTGGCCTCGCCGTAAGCTGCGTGGCAGGAGGGGCGCCCCCGCCGGAGGTCGTCGTCGTCCATGCACGGCAGATCGTCGTGCACCAGGGAATAGGCGTGGACCAGTTCCAGCGCGCAGGCGAATCGGTCGAGGCGCTCGATGTCCATGCCCAAAGCCCGTCCGGATGCATAAACGAGACAGCCCCGCACGCATTTGCCCGGCACCAGCGCGCCGTGCCGCATGGCCGCGTGCAGGTGTTCGGGGGCGGTTTCGGAACGGGGCAGGACGGCCTCCAGGCGATCCACGATCCGCTGTCGCAACGGGGCAAGTTCTTCAGTCAGGTCCATAGTTCTGGTGGTTTGGGAGAGGAGCGTATTAAAAATTATAGTTTAGGCGCAGTTCCAGAAAGCTGTCGCGGCGAATCGGATAGGCCTGCACATCTTTTTCATCCGAAGCCAGGAGATGAAACCCTTCGACATTCATCGACCATTGATCGGTCAGCCTCCGGTCAAATTCAAGAAACAGGACGTTGGTCGCATGTTCCCGGTCCTGCATCAGGCTGAGGAAGAAGGTCGTGTCATGCAGGTCGTTGAGGGCGTAACGGATCGCAAAAAACAGGTCGTCATCGAACAGGTTGGTCGCAGATTCGCCGCGTTCGTCGTAGTTCCATTCCCCGACCACGCTGAAATCCGCGGGAGAGTCGAACAGGCCGTAGAACGTGTATTCCACTCCCGTGACGAGCGCGGCGTAGTCGTCTTCCTCGTAACGGAGGTTTTGCGCGCCGGACCGATGAATGGCTTCCAGTTTCAGGATCCAGTCCTCCAGCGTAATCTGCGCATCCAGGCCCCATTGACGGATCTGCTCATAGTGCGGAACAAAGCCCGCCACCGTGCCGCCCGGTCCCAGGCGCGGCAGCAGGAGCGCCTCCCGGCTGGTGCCGTCGAACACGCTGAGGCCGACATCGAAGGGCCCGAAATTATGGCTGTACCGGAACGCGATATCCGTATGCCACTGTTCGGCCGAACTCTCGTACGTCGGATGGTCCTCGTCCACGATCACCCCGGTGCGCAGGCGCCCGTCGCGGCCGGGGAAGGTTCGTTCCCGGTGATGCGGCAGGATGAAGCCCTCTGCGATGCCCCACTCCCCCGACACGGTGAGATGCGCCATCAACTGCCCCAGTTCGACTTCCTGGTCCGGGTGTTCGATGGCATCGACCTGGTTGATGATGTCGACCAGGTGGTTTGATTCGATGACGCCCCAGAATATCCGGTCGACGCCGACGCGCAACTCCCATTCGTCCTCGCCGAGTTCGCCGAACAACAGGAAATAGGCTTCCCGGAGGTCGGCATGGGTACGGCGCGAATCGGCGCTGTCGTAGCGAAAGAACGGAACCAGGGTAAAGCTCCAGCCTTCGGCGCCTTCGAAATAGAATTCCGGCTCAAAGACGACGCCGCTCGCATGGCGGGACTGGTGCGGGTAGAGGTCGGTTTGCGGGAACCATCGGTTCTCGATGCTGATCGTTCCGGAAAGATCGAAATAGAGTTCGGATTCCGCGCGAACGTCGCCGCAGAGGGCGGCCCCTGAAACCAGAGCCGCAACAGGCGCAATGTGGGACAGCACGTTGCGGGGCCGCATCAACGCACTCGTTTCAATCCTGTCTTGGTGAAATCGCGACTGTTCAGGCCGATCTGGAACTGGAAATCCGTCCATGTCAGGGTTGTGCTTTTCCCGGTGACGTGATTGACCATCGTCATCAGGCTCGCGCGCCAAAACTGGTCCAGGTACTGCGCGTAATTCTCGAAGGTAAGCGTTTTAATACGCGTGTCCTTGCGATCGTAAAAGTGGATTTGCTGGGCCCGCAATTCCGCTTGGTCGAACCAGACCAGCTGCCGTCGATAGCCGGAATCCTTGTCGGTGGGGGCGCGTTCCACCACGAAGCAAGTCAGATCGCCGCACGGTTCATCGCGCAGGTACCGATAGGTGAACTTGTCGACGTCCTGGGCCGTCATGTCCTCATAGGCGAATTCACTTCCCATGAAGGAACCCGAGCGATTGGATGAGCTGATGCGCTTGACCCGCTTCAGGGCGGGCAGGTAAAGCCATTGGTCATCCGCGCCTTCTTTATGGGTGTGGACCAGGAAGGCGGTCCCCTGGACATCTCGCGGGTTGTCGAAAACGAACAGGCTCTTATCTCCGTCTTCCGGGACTTCCAGGGCCTTCACCCGGATCTTCCGGTGGCTTTCCTGTCCCTGCTTGTTGCGCAGCACCATGGTTTGCTGGGCGGTGTAGTCGCCGAAGCCCTGGTCCCGCGCGTCGGCATCGCGTGCAATTCTCAGTCCCTTCTCTTCGGCGGATTCCGCGTGGGCAGGCGCGCAGAGACCGAGCCCGAGCAGGACGCCGAAACATAGGGCAAACGGCCACGCATCCATACGCGGCCTGAGGCAGGAATCAATGATCGCCATGTGCAGATTCGAGTTGAAGACGGCTCCCGCATCCGGTGTAAGCATCCTACCATGTTCGCAGAACCCGTGGCACTGCCGGGTTCGGGCTTGGCGGGGACGGAGTCTCGATGGGGCGTTTAGCCGGAAATCAGGAATTCTGGAATTTTTCACAATTTCGGTTTGGCAAACGGTGCGCAATTGTTATAATGTCGGCCTATCCATTCTGGAGACCGACCATTTCCGACCATCAGTTTGAGCTACAGACCGAAGAACTCCAAGGGGCACTGGTGATTAGCGTGGCAGGCCGCATCGACGGCGTCAACGCTCAGGAATTCCAAGAGAATTTAGACCAGAAAGCCGAAAGTTCTAGCGACAGTCAAGCCATTGTCCTGGATCTTGAAAACCTGTCCTACATCAGTAGTGCCGGGTTGCGCTCCATTTTGCTTATCGCCAAGACGCTCAAGAGTAAGCAGATGAAGTTCGCAATGTGTTCATTGTCCGAACCTATCATGGAGATTATCCAGATTACCGGCTTTGACAAGATTATCGACATCCACGAGTCTCGCTCCGTGGCCGTTACGGCGATGGCCGGTTGAACTGCCCGGAAATCTTGAGGGTGGCTTCGGCCGCGCAAGGTCTGCTTGGAACCCGCCACGGGCGGGGCATTCTATGGTTCGGAACCTCACTCGGGGACTGAGGCATGGAAGATTCAGGGCTTCAATTCGAGCTGAACACCGACGAAGCGCATGCACTCGTGATAGAGGTGCGGGGTCGCGTGGACGGCCTCAATGCGGATGAATTCAGAAGCCGCATGCAGGAAAACATCCAAAGCCAGGCCCGTGAAGCGGTCATTCTGGATTTCGAGGGTCTGGCCTACATCAGCAGTGCGGGATTACGCGTCATCCTTCTGCTTGCCGACACGTTGAACCGCCGCAGCCAAAAGCTGGTGCTCTGCGCCTTGCCCCAAGCGGTTCTGGACATCGTCCAGGCGACGGGTTTTGACAATATTGTCGATGTCTACATGTCCCGCAAAGCGGCCATGGATGCGGTGGCACAGTGAGGTTCCGCACGGCGGAGTTTCGGTCCGTAATGCGACCGGCAAGGGGTTCTTTTTTCGTGGCGGCCGTGTGCTATGATGCTGGAAAGGCATCCTAGGGAGCAGGATCATGACGGACCATCACTTCGTACTCCAGGAACACGAGGCTGAACGTGTGCTCATGATCGATGTGGCGGGCCATATCGACGGCCTGAACGTTGACGGGTTCAAAGCGGAGCTGGATGAGAAAATCAAGGCCTACGGGGGCACGGCCGTGGTCTTGGACATGGCCAAGTTGACCTACATCAGCAGCGCGGGATTGCGCGCCATTCTAGTGGCGGCAAAGGTGCTCCATGCCAAGGGCAGGAAATTTTCGATCTGCTCCTTGTCGGAGGGCGTCAACTCGATGGTTCGGACGGCGGGCTTCGACAAGGTCATTGATGTCTACGAATCCGCTTCGGACGCCGTTTCCGCAGTGAACGGCTAGGCGCTCTCCTCAGGCGCCTTCCCCCCTGGCACCGCCGGCGCGTTGTCCTTGCCTTCTTCCTGCGGGGGGGCCATTAACTCTTCCGGGGTTTCGAGCGGCAGGCTGACGATCATGTCGGTGTATTCGCCCTCTTTCGTGTCCACGCGGAATTCGCCGCCGTGTTCCCGGATGATGTCGCTCGACAGGGATAGACCCAGGCCGGTGCCCTTGTCCGGCGGTTTCGTTGTGAAGAAAGGGTTGAAGATCTGTTTCAGGGAGGATTCGGGGATGCCGTTTCCATTGTCGCGGACATGCACTTCAAGGAATTCTCCCGCCAACCGTGTGCTTAACTGGAGCGTTGGCTGATAAGGGGTCGCGCCCCCACCGCCCTCTGCCAGCAAGGCTTTCCGTTTTTCGTCCGTCGCGTAGCACGCATTGGTCACCAGGTTCAGGAAGACGCGGCCCAGATCCTGGGGCTTCACCATGACCTTGTCGACATCGGGCGCGTAGTCTTCCTGGATGTCGAGCTGGAAGTCCGGGTCGTTGGCACGGGCGCTGTGGAACGCGAGCATGGCATGCTGGTTCAGCAGCACGCCCAGGTCGGCCGGCTGCCAGTCTCCGGGCCCGTGCCGGCCCATTTTCAGCATGTCCATCACGATCCGGTTGGCGCGGGTGCCGTGCTCGTGGATGCGGGTCAGGTTCCCCGTCAGGTCTTTGGCGATTTCGTCGACCAGTTCCGAATCGTATTCTTCTTCCGCCCCCGGCTGGGTCTTGGCCACTTCCTCCAACAGTTCGTCCAGCAAGTCTTTCGAGACCTGGGCGAAGTTCATGATGAAGTTCATGGGGTTCTTGATTTCGTGTGCGACCCCGGCCGTCAATTGGCCGAGCGCAGCGAGTTTTTCCTGCATTACGACCTGGTCCTGCGCGCTTTTGAGCTGTTCGTTCGCTTTCTCCAAATCCTGATACATTTCTTTCAGTTCGTCGGCAAGTTGCTCGACGAGACTGAGGCGTTGCACTTCCAGTGCATTCTGCCGGAACACCTCCAGCGCCTTGGCCAGTTCTCCAATTTCATCATTGCCGGAAATTTCAATGGGAATTTCCAGGTTTCCGCTGGCGATGCGTTGGATCTGTTGGGACACGATGCCCAAGCGCCGGATCAGGCGCCGTTCCACGAAAATCCATCCGATCAGAACGGCGCCGGTGATGCTGATAACGTTGATGATGAGCAACAGCGTCGAGCTCGTCTTGGTGACCTCGGTGGCTTCCGCGGCCATCTCCACTGCGGCCAGGCTGTACTGGCCCACAATGCTCTCCACCACCTCCACAATTTCCGCGCCCAAGGCCTGGCTGTTCTGGAGCCGGAACGACAGTTCCTCTTCGACGGCGAGTTCCTGGGCATGCAGGGTGAATCCGTTGTCGGGTCGGCGGCCGATCGAGAACAGGCTCTCGAAAGCGCGAGACAGTTTTTCATGGATCGGGCGCTCTTCGAGGGATTCCAGGGACCGGCTGGCCAGCCCGGTCATTGCTTCGAATTCCTCGCGCAGGGGTTGCAGCAGGGCGGCGTCGCGAACGGTGAACGCCGTGGCCAGCAGCTGGGTGGTGACGGTCGCGGCTTCCCGCAACTCGACCAAGCGGCGGTAGGTCAGGAATTCATCTTCGGAGAAATGTTTCGGGCGGGGCGATTGCACGCCGTTGAGGGACCAGTAGCCGGTGATCGTGTAGAACATCTGGTTGTCGATCTCACTGATCAAAACCGTCATCAAGGCATCATGAACCGTGCGCAGCTCTTTCTTGAGCAGCGACCCGCGCTGACGGAGGTCGAACCGTTTCTGGACCAAGGCTTTAATGCGCTCGACGTCCTCGATGATCTCGACTCCGTCTTTTCGGATTTTTTGCGCATGCTCACTGTCTTTCTGCCGTTCCAACATGGCCGCCAATTCAGATTGGAATGCCTTCTCCTGTATGCCCACCGACACGACGACATCCTCAAACTGTTCCAGTGTTTGCGCGGTCGCGAGTTGCGGGGCTGCCGTGATGAGTGCGGAGGTTTGTTGTGCGACGGAGAAGGCGGCCTGCATGTCCGGCATGCTTTGTTCGCTGATGTTGTGCTGAATGGTCTTGATGTGGTTCAGGACGAAGATGGTGAGCAGGCTGATGGCGAGGATCAGCACGACCGCGCCCCCGAAACTGGTGTGGAGCTGGGTCGAGATCCGATGCCAGGCCTTGAAGAATCCGCCGAGTGCAGGTCTGTCCATGTTCTATTGTCGGGGCGGCAAGGTGGCGAGGGGAAGGTATCTGCCATCCGCCCCGATCGCCGTCAGGAACACGCGGTCCGAGCCTTGGTTGTCGTACCGGTCGAATCGCAGGATGAACCCGTCCAGGTCGATGTTGTTGCCGCGCCGCAAGACGGAATGAATGCAGTCACGGTTCACCGTTTTGCCGCACTGTTGCAGAACATAAATGGTCAGGCGGCCTGCCAGGTAGCCCTCAAACGAGATGAATCCGGGGGCGATCGAGGGGTCGTAGGCTTTCAGCGCGGCGCGATACGACGCGGATACCGGCATCGTGTCGCCGGCCGGGAAGGGGACGACCTGCGTGACCAGGACTCCGTGCCCTTCGGTGCCCAGTTCCTTTGCCAGGGCGTTGCTGCCGACGAAGGACAGGGTCATGAACACAGTGGAGTCCATGCCGAGGCGGCGCGCCCACTTGATGAACGTCGCGGTCGGCCGGTACGGGCCGACGATGATGACGGCTTCCGGTTCGACCGCTTTCAAATCCAGAAGCGCCGTCTTGACGGCCACGGTGTTGCGGGAGAACACCCCCGTCCCCGCGGCAAAAAGTTTGCGTTTCTCAAGGGCGCGGAGTACGCCGCGCAAGCCGGCGCGGCCGAAGGAGTCGTCCTGGTACAGGATGGCGATGCGCTTAATGTCCCGGTCGACCGTCAAGCGCTTGACCATTTCTTCGGTTTCCTGGTAGTACGAGGCCCGAAGGTTGATGACGGTGTGGTGTGCGTTGTCCCGCAAGAATTCCGCGCCGGTCATCGGGGCCAGGTAGGGGATGGGCTCTTCTTCGGTCACCGGCACCACGGCCTTGGACGTCGGCGTGCCCACCGCGCCGATCAAGGCAAAGACCCCGTCCTTGATCAATTGCCGGGTATTGGCGATGGCCTTGTCCGGTTCATAGGAATCGTTCAGGGATTTCAGTTCGAGGCGCCGTCCGTGGACGCCCCCCTGGTCATTGATTTCCTTGAATGCGGCCAGGATGCCGGCCTGCATGCTCCGGCCGAGTTCCCGAGCCGGGCCTTCAAAGGCAGCGGATTGCCCGAACAGGATGCGATCCCCGAACACGCCAGGCGCGTCGGACGGCCCGGGCGGCTCCTCGCCGAGAGCCCCGCCCGCCAGAGTTGCCGCCGCGATGGCGACGAGGATGTTTCGGGGGAGGGGCGGGCGCAAGATCCGCATGCCGCTAGAGATCCTTGACCATAACCAGGTGGTTTCGTCCATCGTCCCGATGATAGCGCATGTCGGTCATCATGGTCCTCGTCAATGCGATTCCGGCGCCGCCCACCCGGCGCTCCTCCAGCTTGCTTGCCGCATCCATTTCCGGCGCGTCCTGCAAGGGGTCGAAGGGCTGGCCGTCATCCGCAATCTCAATGGTGACGGCCTGGCCGTCCTTGGACAGCACGATTTCGACGTCGTGTTCCGCGTCGTCATCATAGCCGTAACTGACGATATTGGTGAAAATTTCTTCCAGTGAAAGCTGGATTTGGAACACGGCCTCACGCGAGAAGCCGTGCTGTTCGGAGAATTCGGTCAAAAATCTCTCGATCGTCCGGATTTCCTCGATGCGGTTGGAAACAATCAAGGTGCGCGAGGCGTCCACTTTTGCGGCCCTGTCGTTATTCCGGGATCTTCAGGACCAGGCAGGTGATGTCGTCGGACTGCGGGCTGTCGCCGACGAAATCCCGAACGGCATCGAACACCGCATCCGTGGCTTGCTGGGCGTTTTCGAAAGAATGGTCCTTGAAGATCTGGCCGAACCGCTCCATCTCGAACATTTCGCCGTCCTCCCGTTCCGCTTCCGAGACGCCATCGGTATACAGCACGACCATGGAGCCGGGCTCCAGGGTCGTGGTTTCTTCCTGGAACGGGAATTCTCCCTCGATGCCGAGCGCGATGCCGCCGGTCGATTCCAGCAGGCTCACCGAGGGTCCCGGACGGACGACGATCGGGAAATTATGGCCGGCGTTGGAGTAGGTGAATTTCCCGGTTTCGGGCTCGTAGATGCCGTACAGCAGGGTCACGAAAGTCATGGCGTCGTTGTTCTCGGACAGCATCTGGTTCACCTGCCCCAGGACCTGGGAGGGAGAGACCGAACAAAACGCACAGGCCTTCAGCAAGGTTCGGCTGGCCATCATGAACATGGCGGCCGGCACGCCCTTGTCGGACACGTCGGCGATGACGACCCCCAGCCGGCCGTTGCCGAGATCGTAGACATCGTAGAAATCGCCGCCGACGGAGCGGGCCGCGACCATGTGGGCGTAGACGTCGAATTGTTCCGTTGTCGGGAAGGTTTGGGGAAGAATGTTCTGCTGCATCGTTTGCGCCACGCCCAGTTCGTGCTGGACCGCGACGAGCTTGTCGCGCGAAGCCAGGGCCTCGCGCCACAGCATCAGGTTTTCAATCGTCCGCTCCACCGTCACCTTCAGGTCGCCGAAGTCGATCGGCTTGGTGACGAAGTCGAAGGCCCCGCGGTTCATCGCGGTCCGGATGTTTTCCATGTCTCCGTAGGCGGAGACCATCACGGCGCGGATGTTCGGGTTGACGTCCGGGATCTGCTCCAGCATCGTCAATCCGTCCATCACGGGCATGTTGATGTCGGACAGCACGATGTCGAAATCCGGTTCTTCACGCAAGCGTGCCAAGGCTTCCGCGCCATTGTGCGCGAATTCGAAAGTGTAACGCCCGTGCCGAATCTCCCGGCGCATCTGTTGCAACATGAGTTGCTCCAGATCCACCTCGTCATCGACGACCAGAATTTTCACTTTGGCATCCTTGAGAGTGTTCTCGTCCATCTAGCACCTCATCTCGAAGCCGTGGTCCATAGGAGAGAGGGAATTCCGGGATGTCGCCCGCGCCAGGACTGACCGGTTTTAGAGAGGTGCCTAGTATACCCTGCCCGGGGTCTCGCGAAGGCGTGACGGGGAAGCCGGGGCGGGACTTCTAGATGTACGGGCAGGGTCTCCAAGGCGGCCTCTCAGTCGCGGACAGGCAGGATTTCGACTTTCGCGGCCCCGATGCCCCGGGGGTCGGATGCGGCCTGCAGCCGGGATTCATGGAAATCCCACACCACGGCCTGCATGTTGCCCCAGGGTTCTGCGACTTCGAAAACATGTCCCTGGGCCTCCAGCCGCTCCCGGTCCACCACGGCATCGGGTTCGGTGAAGACCGTGTCCGGCAGGGCTTGGTGATGCAGTCGCGGACTGGCGACGAGGGATTCGGCGTCGGCGCCCTGCAGAAACTGCAGGATGCCCTGCAGCACCATTGTCGTGATCCGGCTGCCGCCGGGTGTCCCGAGCAGGGCCAGTGCCTGGGCGTGGGTCACGGCGGTCGGCGCCATGGAGGACAGCATGCGCTTCCCCGGAGCGATGGCGTTGGCCGCGCTGCCGACCAGGCCGTACAGGTTCGGGCTGCCGGGCTTGGCCGAGAAATCATCCATTTCGTTGTTCAGCAGGACCCCGGTGCCCGGCACCACAAAGCCGGACCCGAACAGGCCATTGATGGACAGGGTGGCGCTGACCCAGTTGCCGTGCCGGTCCAGGATGCTGAAGTGCGTGGTGTGCCCGGCTTCCGGCTCGGCGCGATAAAGGCTGCGGGAAGGGGTGGCGCGTTCAGGATCGAAATCCGCCATCAGTTCCCGGGCATACCCTGCGCCGGTCAGCCGCTCGACCGGAACATCCACATGGTCGGGGTCGCCCAGGTGTTTGGCGCGTTCCAGGTAAGCCCGGCGCAACGCCTCGATCAGGCGATGGACGCGAACCGCGTCCCGCTTCTCGTCGAGCCAGTCCTCGCCCAGCATGTGGAAGACTTGTGCCAGCATGACGCCGCTCGCGGAGGGCAACGCCGCGGTGACGATCTCGGCGCCGCGCCAGTGGATCGTGACCGGCTCCCGCTCGATCACCCGGTACTGTCCAAGGTCTTCCAGCGTCCAAATGCCGCCCGCGTCCCGGACCTCCGCGATCAGGGTCTCCGCCAGCGGGCCGAGGTAGAAGGCCTGCGCGCCCTGTTCGGCCAGCCGGGTCAGGGTCGCGGCCAGGTCGTCCTGGACGATCCGCGTCCCGGGTGGCGGGTCGGGAGAATCCAGCACGAAGATGGAAGACCCTGGGCAGCGAAGGAAGGCCTCTACCCGCGCGGCCATGGCCTGGCGCAATTTGGGGTTGAGCGGCACGCCGTCCCGGGCGTGGCGGATGGCGGGCCCGAGCGACTCCGCGAGCGGCAGCCGCGCATAGTGCTCCGCCAGGTGCCCCCAGGCGGCGGCGATGCCCGGGATGCCCGCGGCCAGCGGGCCGTTCAGCGCCCGGTCGCGGTCCACGTTGCCGTTCGCGTCAAGGTACAGGTCGCGGTGGGCGGCCAATGGCGCCCGTTCGCGGGCATCCAGCATCGTGGTGTGATTTCGGGCGCGGTCGTGCAGGAGGAAAAACCCGCCGCCGCCGATCCCCGAGCTGTAGGGTTCCACGACGCCCAGCACCGCCGAGACCGCGATCGCCGCATCGAAGGCGTTGCCGCCGGCATTGAGAATGGCGAGGCCGGCCTCGGTCGCGGCCGGGTGCGCACTCGCCAGGGCATGCCCGGGTGGATTGGTGGCCGCCGCCGGGCCGCCGGACAGGAAGGCCAGGCAAAGCAGCAGGACCGGCCGGTTCATCGAGGGCATGGTTCGGGAGGGATGCGGGTGCTGGGGCTTCAGCGGAGTTTTGAAACCAGCATCTGCTCGATTTCCCCGGGCACGAAATGCGAGACGTCGCCGCCGAGCGCGGCCACCTCCTTGACCAGCGACGAGGAGACGAAGGCATATTCCTTGGCGGGCGTCAGGAAGATCGATTCCAGGTCCGGGGCCAGCTGCCGGTTCATGCTGGCGAGCTGGAACTCGTACTCGAAATCCGAGACCGCCCGCAGGCCCCGGATGATGGCCTGGGCGCCCTGGTCCCGCGCAAAATCAACCAGCAGGCCGTCGAAAGAGGAGACGGTGATCGCGTCGCCCTCGTCGGCAAAGGCCAGTTGCGCCATTTCGATGCGTTCCTCTGCCGTGAACGTGGGGTGCTTGTCGGTGTCGACCGCGATGGCGACGATCAGCCGGTCGAACAGCCGCAGGGCGCGGTGGGCCAGGTCGATGTGGCCGAACGTCAAGGGGTCGAAAGTCCCCGGGTAGATTGCGCAGCGGATCATGATTCTCCGGCCATTGTAACTACGCGGGGGGCACCGCCGGGCCGGAAGGCACGTAGGGGCGTGCCGCGAACAGGTGGTAACCAACCTGTCCGGCCTGCTTGGACTTGAGCGGGGTCCAGCGGGCGGGGACTCGCACTGCCCAATCGGCGGGGGATTCGACATAGACGAGGCTGGATTCCTTCAGGGCCCGCGATGCGGCAAGTCGGGCACAGGTCTTTTCGAGCAATTCGGTGCCCCGCGCGAATGGCGGATCGAGGAACAGGATATCGACGGGGTGGCGCAGGCAATCGATGTAACTCAGTGCCCGGGCATTCACGACTTCGATCTGCACGGCGGCGAACTTTTCCGTTTCCTGGCGCAGGTATTTCACGACGCCGCGTTCCCGGTCGACCAGCGTCACCTGCCGGGCTCCGCGCGAGGCGGCTTCAAAGCCCAGTGCGCCGCTGCCGGCGAAGAGGTCGATGCACTCCGCGCCTTCAATGGATCCGGCCAGCCAGTTGAACACGGTCTCGCGGACCCGGGCCGGGGTCGGTCGCACCGAGGGGTAGGGGGGGACCTGGAGGTAACGGCCGCGCCAGGTGCCGGCAATGATGCGAACGCGTTGGGGTGGCGGGCCCTTAGGGCTGGCTTTGGCCACCGACAATCACCGTGATCATTTGGTCGGGGTCCAGCCGGCTTTGGAATGCCGTGACAATCTGTTCGTGGCTGATGGCGCCAATCCGGTCTGCCCAGGTCTCCAGGTAGTCCAGGGGCAGGCGGTAGTAGCCGATCATCGACAGGTAGTCGATCATGCTGGCGTTGTCCGCAATCCGCAGGGGGAACCCCAGCATTAGGCTGTTTCGGCTATGCGTCAGTTCTTCCTCGGTTGGCCCGTCCGCGAGGAAACGCCGGAGTTCCGCAGTGGCGGCCTCCAAGGCCTGATCGACCTGGTCTTTCTGTGTCTGGAATCCCAGCCGGAAGGGTCCGGGGTGCCGCATCGGGAAGAAATAACTGTAGACGGAATAGGCCAGGCCTCGGTTGTTGCGGATTTCCTGCATCAGGCGCGAAGAGAATCCGCCGCCGCCGAGGGTGTAGTTGCCGAGGTACAGGGGGAAATGGAAGGCCTCGCCGCGCGCGACGCCCTGCTGGCCGACCAATACATGGGCCTGTTCGGACGGGTGCGGGAGGATCACGGTTTTGGCTTCGGTCACCGCAGTGGGCGGCGGCAGCGGGTTCGGGGCCGGCCCCCGGGGCAGTGCCTGGCTGATGCGGTTTGCGATCGCTTCGGCCTCGGTGCGGTTGACCGCGCCCACCATCGCCACGAGGGCGCCGCCCGAGGCAAAGAACGTCCGATAGAAGCCCTCGACATCGCCGCGGCTGATGGCGGCGAGGGAATCTTCGGTCCCTGCGGGGGGCGAGGAATAGGGGTGGCCGGGATACACGGCCTGGTAGAAGGCCCGTTTCGCGAGGGCACCGGGGTCTTCCTCGATCTTCTTCAGTGCGACCTGCATCTGCTGACGGCGGCGTTCCAATTCGGACTCCGGAAATCCAGGCTGGCCGATCACCGTCACGAAAGTCCGCAGGGCCTGCTCCCGCCACTCGGGATCCACCAGGGTGCGCAGGGACAGCGTGGAGCGATCCAGCCGGACCTCGGCACCGTAGGCGGCGCCGACGTCCTCGAACTGCCGGGCGATGGCATCCGCATCCAGGTCTCCCGCGCCGGTGTTGAGCAGGGCGTGGGTGATCTGCGACAGCCCCGGGAGGGTGTCGTCTCGGCTGTTGCCGGCATCCAGGACGACCTGGATGTCCAGCATCGGGATCTGCGGGGCGGCAATGAAGTACACCGGGGTGCCGCTGTCGCTGGTCCAGTGTTCGATGCGCGGGCCGGTCTGCGCCTGTGCGCTGAGGGCAAAGGCCAGAAAGCTGGCAGCCAGGATTCGGATGGGACTCATGGGGAAGGCGACCGTTCAGAATGGGGTCTCTGCGGATTTGGCACTTTCAATCCTTTGGGGGTTATAGACATAACTTGACAGAGCAATTTTAGGCTGTACAAATCCCCTACATAAAAAGCGGCGATCCACAGATTACAATGAATTCAATATATTCAGATATTCGTTCCTTGACATCTTTGCGGTTCGTAAATTGCCGTGCAAAATATCAAGGCTGATTTCCTTGTTCTTAGGAAAGACGATAGGCCGTTGAAAACCATCTTTGACCATCGAAATATGTGATCCCCGCTGTCGGGCTTTCTCAAACCCAACCGATTCAAAGACCTTGATTAAAGTTTTCCAATCAGGCGGTTTGAGCTAGGCCATGGCCGCGCTGTGAAACTAGGGAAAGAGGAATGGAGAGCTCATTAATGTTAGCAATTTGTTCTCGTTGGCTTTGTCTTTTCGCCTCAAACCCACAGTCTTTCAAGACCTGTTCCAGCGAGCCTCTCTCATAGCACGTTTCAATAAACAGCTGAACTGCCTCTTTCAAGTTTCCAAGAGATTCATCTTCTGAATCTCCTTGGCTATAAATGTCAAGTGATGGGCAACGTGAAACAAAAACTCCTGCCATGTGTTCATCTGGATAGATTTCAAACGGCATGGTTATTTGAAACTTGATGTAAGAATTTCGCCTCATTGATTTTCTCCTCTCTTATTGACGCGCCCGACTGTACCAATGGGAACGGACAGGGAATTATACGCAATTGTTATTCCACCATATAACCCCTATAACAGCAACTAATAATATTAATTGGTGATCTAATCCCAAATCCTTATCACGACCAATCGTTCCCGATTCGGGTCATTGCCCGGGGCCCGGGGAGGCCCCGGCGACATCGAGGGGGTGCACGGTGACCGTGGTGCGGGCGTAATCCGTCAGGTAGCGCTGGGCGACCTCCTGCACCTGCGCGGCGGTGACCGCCTGGTAGCCGGCAACCAGCTGTTGCTCGACTTCCCAGCCGAGACCGTTGGTTTCAAGCATGCCGATCATGTAGGCGCGGTGACGCAGGGAGTCCTGTGCGTAGACCATGTGCGCGATGACTTGTGCGCGGGCACGTTGCAATTCGGCCTCGCTGACCGGCTGCGCCTGAAGGTCGGCGATTTCCGCAAGCAACGCCTGTTCCATTTCTTCTGCCGTGTGCCCCGGATTGGGCGTGGCATCGAGAACAAGCAGGCTATTGAGGGCGCTATACAGGGAGTAGGAGGCGCTGGCGCCGGCCGCGATCTTCCGGTCCCGGACCAGCCGCGTGGGTAGCCGCGAGGCGTTGCCGTCGTCCAGGATGGAGGTCAGCATGGACAGCGCGTAGGCTTCCCAGCGTTGTTTCCGGGGCAGTTGCGCCATGACGGGAGTCTTGTAGCCCATGAGCAGGTATTCAGTCTGGGCGGGGATGCGCAGGGAGACGTTGCGCGGGCCTTTCTGCACCGGCTCCTGGCGTCTGGGTGCCGGCGTGATCTCATGGCGGGGGATGGCGCCGAAGTGCTCTTCGGCCATCTCGAAGATCCGCTCCGGGTCCACGTCGCCGACCACCACCAGGTTCGCATTGTTGGGCGCGTACCAGCGCCGGTGCCAATCGCGCAGTTGTTCCCGGTCCATTTGCGAGATGTCGCTCATCCAGCCGATCACCGGCTGACCGTACGGGTGGTTGTGGAATGCGGTCGCTTGCAGTTGCTCGAAGGCAGAGGACTCGGGTCGGTCTTCGGTGCGCAGGCGGCGTTCCTCTTTTACGACTTCCAGTTCTTTCCGGAGGTCAGCCTCGGCCAAGAGCGGGTTCTGCATGCGGTCGGCTTCCATTTCCATGGCGATGGCGAGTTGGTCGCGGCCGAGGATCTGGTAGTACGCCGTATAGTCGCGGCCGGTGAAGGCATTATCGCGCCCGCCGCGAGAGGCGATGGTGTGGCTGAAGGATTCTCCGGGGAAGCGTTCGGTTCCCCGGAACATCATGTGTTCCAGCACGTGGCTGATGCCGGTCTGGCCCGGGGGCTCGTGAGCCGCGCCCACGCCGTACCAGAGTTGCTGGACGGCCACCGGGGCCCGCGTGTCCGGCTGCACCAACACCTTCAGTCCATTGTCCAGGGTTCGGGTGAAAACCTCGGAGGGTTCCGCCAGCGCCGCATGGGCTAGGGCGAAAGTCGATAGAAGGAAGAAGGACAGGCGCGAAATCACGGTGGGCATTATAAGGGGCTTCAGGATTTCCTTCAGGATTCCGTGTGGAAGGTGCCGGGCAGCTGTTCTGGCCCTAAAGGTTGAAAAACCTACCTTTCCTCCTAAAATAAATAAAAGAGGATTCAAGATGCCCTTGAACATCAAAAGTGATTCCGCTCACGCGCTGGCAAAAAAAATCGCGACCCTGACAGGCGAGTCCATGACAAAGGTCGTCACGGAGGCGCTTCAGGAGAAATTAGCGCGGGTGGAACAGGCAAAAGGCCGAAGCGGACTGGTGGAAGAACTCAACCGTGTGGCCTTGCATTGCGCGGGCCTGCCGAAGCGTGATGACCGGAGCCCGGAAGACATCCTTGGCTATGACGATCTCGGGTTGCCCAAGTGATTGCCGTCGACGCCTCGGCTCTTGTCGCGGTTCTGGGCGATGAGCCTGAACGGGACACATGAACGGGACACTTTCCATCTTCCTTTCAGTGGTATATGTTGTGGTGTATCAAATGGGAGTTGCTATGCATACCGCAAAGATTTTCAAAACCGGTCGCAGCCAAGCCGTTCGCATTCCAAAGGCTCTTGCCTTTGAGGGTGTCAGCGAATTGGTCGTGCAAAAAGTGGGGCAGAAACTCATTCTGGAGCCCGTGCGTAAGTCTTGGCTGACATTTAACGAAGAAAGTGATCCAGTCGGTGACGACTTTCTGGCCGAGCGTCCTGACATTTTCGCAATCGGTGATAGGCGGGTGCAGTTCGAATGAGCTACATGCTCGACACCGATACCTTCGGAAAAACTTTCCTTGAATGCAAATGGGGAGCTTGAAAATCTCGACAAAATGCCCCAATTTGCTAAAATAGCGGGTCACGGACAGGGAAACCAACCCCCTTTCCGGGAGAGAGAACAGATGGCACAAGCGGCTTCGGAATACGCCCCCAACCTGCCGGTCGCGGCGGGCAGTCTGGATCAGTATATCCAGCTGGCCTACAGCCTGCCGGTGCTGAGCCCTGAAGAGGAACGCGAACTGGCGTTGCGCCTGCGCGAGGAGGGCGATGTCGATGCGGCCCGCAAGTTGGTGCTGCACAACCTCCGCTTCGTGATCCACGTGGCCCGCGGCTACACCGGCTACGGCCTGCCGCTGGCGGACCTGATTCAGGAAGGCAGCATCGGCCTGATGAAGGCCGTGAAACGCTTCGACCCTTCGGTCGGGGTGCGGCTGGTGTCTTTCGCCGTGCACTGGATCCGCGCCGAAATCCACGAATACGTCCTGCGCAACTGGCGCATCGTCAAGATGGCCACGACCAAGGCGCAGCGAAAGCTGTTCTTCAACCTGCGCAAATCCAAGAAGCGGTTGGGCTGGATGAACGAGGACGAAGTCAACACGGTGGCGGCAGACCTGGGCGTGACCGCCCGCGAGGTCCGGGACATGGAATCCCGCCTCAGCCAGCCGGACACGCCGATGGAGATGGACTCCGACGACGAGGAAGCCCCGCGATCCCCTGCGGCGTACCTGTCGTCGCCCGGCGCCGACCCGGCTCCGCGACTGGAGGCAGAAGATTACGCGCAGACCCGTGATGCGCACCTGCACGAAGCCTTGGCCGAACTGGATGAGCGCAGCCGTTCCATCCTGCAACAGCGCTGGTTCGCCGAGCCCAAGCGGACCTTGCAGGAACTGGCGGAAGAATTTGGGGTTTCAGGTGAGCGGATTCGGCAGATTGAAGCCGCCGCAATGAAGAAGCTGCGCGTCGCGCTGGCATAGCATCCTGCTGACCCAAAAGGGTCGACACGTTCCCCTCCCCCTCAAGGGAGGCTTTTCATCAAGGCTGATTGAGCTCTGACACACCCGATCGAATGGTGCTGCACAGTTTCACCAAGTCGGGCTCCTGAATGACAAAAGGCGGCATCAGATACACAAAATTCTGAAACGGCCGCAGCCAGACCCCCCGCTGCAAGGCCCGCGCTTGCCAAGCCTGGACATCGACCGGCTCGGACGTCTCGACGACGGCAAATGCACCGAGCACCCGTACTCTCGCGACCCCTTCAGCCGACTGAAGCGGCAGCAATTCGCGTTTCAGGACGTGTTCAATTTTTGCCACCTCGGCCTTCCAGTCCCGGGACTCCAGTAGGTCCAGACTCGCCAGTGCCACCCGGCAGGCGGCCGGGTTCGCCATGAATGTCGGGCCGTGCAGGAACGGTCCGGCCGTGCTGATGACCCGGGCGATTTCCTCGCGGGTCAGTGTGGCGGCCAGACTCAGCATGCCGCCCGTCAACGCCTTGCCGAGGCACAGGATGTCTGGGACGACTTCGGCGTGTTCACAGGCGAACAGGGTTCCGGTCCTTCCAAATCCGGTGGCAATTTCGTCGACAATCAAAAGCACCTCATGCCGGGCGCACAGGGCGGCGACCTGCGCCAGGAATGCAGGCGGGTAATGATGAAATCCTCCGGCCCCCTGGAGCACGGGCTCCAGCACGACCCCGGCCAGCCGGCCCGGGCGGGCAGTGAGATCGGCTTCGAATCGCGCGCAGGCGTCTTCCAGTTCGGATGCGGAGCAATCGGCGTCCGGCGGACGGGGCGTGAAGGACTGCCGGGGCAGCAGGGTGCGGAAACGGTCATGCAGGCTGTTGTCCGGGTCGCTGACCGACATGGCGGCGAATGTGTCGCCGTGGTAGCCCCCGCGCAAGGCGAGGAAGGCGCATTTCTCGGGGCGCTCTCGGGCCTGCCAATACTGCACGGCCAGTTTCAAGGCGACCTCGACCGAAACGGAACCGGAGTCGCAAAAGAAAACCCGGTTGAGATCTCCCGGGGAAAGACGGGCCAGCCGCTCGGCCAGCCGGGCGGCGGGTTCATGGGTCAGCCCGCCGAACATGACATGCGGCAAGACCTCGGCCTGATCCTGCAGGGCGCGCACCAGGTCCGGGTGCCGATAGCCGTGGATGGCGCACCACCAGGAGGCCATGCCGTCGACCAGCCGCCGTCCGTCGGCCAGGATCAGGTGAACGCCCTCGCTGCCGACGACCGGGTGTGCCGGGAGAGGATCAGGGGCCGGGGCGTATGGGTGCCACAGGTGTTGAGGATCCAGGGCGGTCCATTCGGGCGGTGTGCCCATCAGTCTTCGATGAGTTCAAGATCGTAGGTGATTTCGGCCGTCTCTCCGAGCATCAGGGAAGCGGAACAGTACTTGGTGACCGAGAGATCAATGGCCCGGCGCACCTGCGCCTCCGACAAGCCGCGGCCGAAGGCCCGGTAGAGCACGTGGATGCGGGTGAACACCTGGGGGATATCCTCGGCCCGTTCTGCCTCGATTTCCAGTTCCAGCCGGTCCAGGGGCTGGCGGGCGCGCTCCAGCATGCCGACAATATCGAATGCGCTGCATCCGCCCATGCCGAGCAACAGCATTTCCATGGGCCGTGCAGCGAGGTTGCGTCCGCCGTGTTCGGGTGCGCCGTCCATGACGACCGTATGCCCGCTGCCGGATTCGCCGACGAAGGTACGGTGTTCCTGCCAGGTGACGCGGGCTTTCATGCGTCCTGCAACAGTTCGGCCAGGCGAGTGCCGGGATCGTCTGCGCGCATCAGGCTCTCGCCGATCAGGAAAGCCTGCACGCCGGAGGCACGGATCTTGGCGATGTCCTCCGGGGCATGAATGCCACTTTCCGCCACGACGACGGCATTCTCGGGGGCTTGCGGGGCCAGCGCGACGGTCGTGTCCAGGTTCACGTCGAAGGTTTGCAGGTCCCGGTTGTTGATGCCGATCAGATCCGCGCCGACCGAGGCGGCGCGGTCCAGTTCCTCGCCGTCGTGCACTTCCACCAGCACATCCAGCCCGAAGGTCCGGGCCAGTTGCTGGAGTTCCTTGAGCTCATCGTCCGGCAGGGCCGCGGCGATCAGCAGGATGGCGGCGGCTCCCATGGCGCAGCTTTCGTAGACCTGGTAGGGGTCGAGGATGAAGTCCTTGCGCAGGATCGGCAGGCTGGAGCCCCGCCGGGCCAACTCCAGGATGACCCCGGAGCCTTTGAAATACTTGGCATCCGTCAGGACCGACAGGGCGGCGGCACCGCCGCGCTGGTAGCTACCGGCGATGGCGGTCGGATCGAAGTCTTCGCGGATGACCCCCCGGCTCGGAGAGGCTCTCTTGAGTTCGGCGATGACGGCCGGACGATCCTGTGCCATGGTGGCCTTGAGGGCGTCGCGGAAGCCGCCGGGCGAGGGATTGTCGTGCGCCATCTCGCGGAATCCCGCTTCCGAGACCTTCCCCTTTTTTCGTACGATTTCATCCCGCTTGTGCGCCAGGATCTCATCCAGCATCCGCATCGGCTTCCTCCTGTTTCAGGCGTTGGGTGACGTGGGCGAGCCGATCCAGTTCGGCGGCGGCGGAGCCGTCTTCGAGGAGGATGCGGGCTTGGTGGATGCCGTCGGCGATCTCCTCGACGTGTCCGATGGTATGCAGGGCCGCGCCGGCGTTCAGGCAGATCAAGTCGGCCGCCGGCGAAGATTCCCCGGCGAAGGCCCCGCGGATCATGGCGAGGCTGTCTTCAGCAGATGCGGCCCGCAGCGATTCGGGATCCACGGGCCCCAGCCCGTAAGCCTGGGGGTCCAGTGTGCCGGTGGAGATCTCGCCCGAATCCAGCAGGGCAAAGTCGGTCGGCGCATTCAGCGAGAGCTCGTCCATGCCGTCCTGTGAGTGCACCACCAGGGCGCGCGTGCTGCCCAGTTCCGCCAGGGTTTCCGCATAAGGGGTCAACCAGCGGGCATCGAACAGCCCGATCAGTTGATGGGTGGCGCCTGCCGGATTGGTCAGCGGCCCCAGCAGGTTGAACAGTGTGCGGGTCCCGATTTCCTTGCGGACCGGCGCGGCATGCCGCATGGCCGGATGGTGGGAGGGGGCGAACAGAAAACCAATGCCGGCTTCTTCGATGCAGCGGCGGACCGAATCCGGCTGTAGGTCGATCGCGAGGCCGGCGGCGGCGAGCACATCGGCGCTGCCGCTGCTGGAGCTGACCGCACGGTTGCCGTGTTTAGCGACCGTGATGCCTGCCGCTGCGGCGACCATCGCCACGGCGGTAGAAACATTGAAGGTTCCCAAGCCATCCCCGCCGGTGCCGCAGGTGTCCAGAATCTGCGGGGCCGTGATGTCGATCCGCACGGAACAGGCGCGCATGGCCCGTGCGGCGCCGACGATCTCCGAGACCGCTTCGCCCTTGTCGCGCCAGGCGATCAGCAGGGCCTTGAGGGTGTCAGGCACCACCTCGCCCGCCATGATCGAGCGCATCAATGTTTCCATCTGGCCGGCATCGAGGTCGGTACCGGCCTGGGCGATTTCGAGGGCGCGGTCCGGGGTCATGTCTGGTCGAGGAAGTTCCGCAGCAGCGCGTGGCCGCTTTCGGTTAGGATCGATTCCGGATGGAACTGGACGCCAAACACCGGCTCGGTTTCATGCTGCAGGCCCATGATTTCGTTGTCTTCGTCGTCGGTCCAGGCGGTGACGTTCAGGCACGGGGGAAGATCGTCCCGGCGCACCACCAGTGAATGATAGCGGGTGGCGGTCAGCGGCTGCGGAAGATTCTCGAACAATGCCGCCTCCTGATGCCGGATGGGCGAGGTTTTTCCGTGCATGATGTGGCTGGCCCGGATGATCGTACCGCCGAACGCCTGCGCGATGCTCTGGTGCCCCAGGCAGACGCCGAGCAGGGGAATCTGGCCGGAGAATTCCCGGACTGCCTCGACCGAGATGCCGGCCTCGTTCGGGGTGCAGGGGCCGGGCGAGATCACCAGGTGCCGGGGTGCCATGGCGCGAATGGCGTCCAGGCTGATCTGGTCATTGCGCGCCACCTTGACCTCGACGCCGAGCTCGCCGAAGTACTGCACCAGGTTGTAG
Source organism: uncultured candidatus Poriferisulfidus sp. (assembly GCA_965214545.1). Classification (GTDB taxonomy): domain Bacteria; phylum Pseudomonadota; class Gammaproteobacteria; order Poriferisulfidales; family Poriferisulfidaceae; genus Poriferisulfidus. The sequence goes on from OZ243950.1 coordinate 1,763,666, forward strand.
GTGAACGAGTCGTAGTTGTCGATCAGCAGCAACATGAGGGTAGCCCGTCAGCAGTAGCGGTCGGCGACCTGGAGCAGGGCTTGCGCCTTGTGCATGGTCTCATGCCATTCCCGCTCCGGGATTGAATCGTAAACGATCCCGGCCCCGGCCTGCACATGGATCTGCCCATTGTGGACGATCGCGGTGCGAATGGCGATGGCGGTGTCCAGGTTTCCGTCCCATCCGAAGTAGCCGACGGCCCCGGAATAGATGCCGCGGCTGGCGGGCTCCAGTTCGTCGATAATTTCCATTGCTCGTATTTTGGGCGCACCACTGACCGTGCCAGCCGGGAAAGTTGCCCGCAGCACATCCTGGGTCGAGGTGCCCGGCGTCAGTGTCCCTTCTACGTTCGAGACAATGTGCATTACGTGAGAGTAACGCTCGACCTCCATCTGCTCGGTCAAGCGGACCGTGCCCGGCTGGCAGACCCGGCCGATATCGTTGCGTCCCAGGTCGATCAGCATCAGGTGTTCGGCGCGTTCCTTCGGGTCGGCCAGGAGTTCCGCTTCCAGCCTCCGGTCTTCCAGCTCCGTCTCGCCGCGCCAGCGGGTGCCGGCGATCGGGCGGACCGTGACGGTGTCGCCCTCTCGGCGCACCAGGATCTCCGGACTGGACCCGATCACCTGGACGGGGCCGAGGTTCAGGAAGTACATGTAGGGGGAGGGGTTGAGCGCGTGCAGACCCCGGTACATGTGGAACGGATCGCTCTCGAAGGGGCGGCTGAGCCGCTGCGAGAGCACGACCTGCATCAGGTCCCCAGCGACGATGTATTCGCGGGCCGTCCGTACCGCCTCGCAGAATCCGGCTTCGGTGAACTCCGATGTAAACGAGGATTCCCGGTCGGGGTCGGGGGTTTCCGTCAGCGGTTCCGGTTCCGGGGTCTCTTCGACTTGGGCGCGCAGTTCCTGCAGGCGCCGACACCCCGTTGCATAGGCATCCGGCACATCGACCGGCTGGTTGACGATCAGCAGGATTTTCCCGGTCTGGTTGTCCAGCATGATCAGTTCGGTCGAGCGCAGTAGCCATAGGTCCGGCAGGCCGAGCAGGTCGTCCGGCCGTCCCCCGGCGAGAACGGGCTCGATGGTCCGGATCAGGTCGTAGCCGAAGTAGCCGACCAGGCCGCCGCCGAAGCGCAGGTCTTCCGTCAGGGGGGCGACGGTGTGGCTGTGCAGGTAGTCTTCCACGCAGGGAAGCGGGTCGGCGGTCTCCAGGGAGTGTTTGGTTTCACCTCCTTCCATGGCACGAAACAAGCCGTCCTGGTAAATCAGTTCCACCGCCGTGGGCAGGCCGATAATGGAGTATCGTCCGGCGTGTGTATCGATCTCCCCGGACTCCAGCAGATAACTGCCCGGCTGTTCTGCCAGCGGCGTGTACAGGGTCATGGCCTTGTGCTCGCCTGCCGGCATCGCGGACACCAGCGGGACGTGCGTGTAGCCTTCAGAACGGTAGCGCTCGAATTGAGCCGGGTTCAGGGTAGGGTGGTCGTCCACGGTGGAATCCATTGTTTGCTGCCTGCATTTTAAGCGCAGAGAGACAGGCTGTGGGCGAACGCCCGATTTATGTCGCATTGGTGTCGACCAATATCGCCCTTTGGGAATGGGCCATGATGCCTCATAGAAAAACAGGGCTTTCTAAGCCTTGTGCCGTAAACAGACCCGAAAGGTCATTGCCAGACATGTCGAATAACCGAGTCAGGCGCCGGACTGAAACCTTTCCGTCTTCAATCGCGCTGCCGATCACTTTCATGAAGGACGGAGAGAACAGGGGAGGGGGATTTTTTTCTGTGGCACTGTGGTGGCCGTTGTGTTGAAGTGTGACCTTGGGCAAGGATTCTGCGACCGCTTTTTTCAGTTTGCCGAGTGCGACCAGACGCCACATCAGTGCCGAGGAGGTTACGTGCAGTTCATCCGCAACACTGTTTAGGCGGGCAATTAACTCTTGTTCAGTCAATTCGGACCAATCCCCGAGCGGCTCGAGGATTCCCGACGGCATCAGGACGGCTCCCGCGAAATTATTGGCAAGTTGCTCCACACGGTTTCCGGTTTTCTCTTCCGCTTCCTCGATATGTTGGGGTGGCATGGTTTCCCAGGTGAGGATATGGAACAGCTCATGGGCCAGATCGAAATGGCGTCGGCCCGAAATCTCGTGGCGCGCAATCAGCACCGTATCCAGGTCGAGCAAGTGACAGGCTGCCCCGGAAATCCTGTCGGCCGCATCGACCATCAACACCAAAATATTCAGTTTGTCTTCCATGACTTTGGCGAGTTGCAGTGCCGGCACCTCTCCCAGTTCGAATTGGCGGGCAAACCGCTCTCCCGCCTGCATCGCGTCCTCATAACTCGAACCGGAATTCAGACGAAGAGCAGTCTGCAGGAGTGGCGGCTCATGCCCGACCTGGGCACGTAAGGCCCGGAATGCGGCAATCCAGCTTCCTGCGCGCTGTTCATAGGCAGCCAGTTGTTGAGTGTTTGCGCCTGTCTGCCGCCATGAAAAGCTACTTTCGCCGTCGAGGCGGAACGGGTCGATGAAGTAGTCGAGTGACTCTCCGAGTTTCTCTGCCGCGAGAACCAGCTCCTCGGCCGTGACGCGCCGCGATCCGGTTTCGATGGCGGAAACGGTTTGCCGATCCTTGAATCCGAAAAGTTTTGCGACTTCCTCTTGCGTTAGTTTTTTCTTTTCTCGTAACGCCTTGATTCTGCAACCGACTATTTGTCCAGACATGAGATTCCCCCTGGCGATTAATTGCATTTTACAGATTGCAAGATGGCGATAAGGAAGCCCTTTCCTTCGGGGAAGATCCGGCCATGGACCGTGAAGCCAGATGGGGCCTATTCAGCGTGGCTTGCTGCCTGCGTGAAACCGGGAAAATGGGGCAGGGCCAGTTGCCTGCCTCGGAGAGTCAAGATTTAAGCGGCGTGCTTGCCACCCGCCAGAGATTAGTTGCCAGAAGCGTCTTTCTTGGATTCGGGGGAATCGTCGGCATCAGGCTTATCAGCCTGCGAGGCAGACTGCATGGACTGTTTGAATCCCTTGATGGCCTCGCCCAGGTCGCCGCCGATGTTGCGCAGGCGCTTGGTGCCGAACAACAACAGCACGATAGCCAGAACGATAAGAATCTGCCAGATGCTGATGCCGCCCATAAGCCTATTTCGTCAGCCAAAATGAATGATGGCATTGTACCTTATAGATGCCGAGAGATTTTGCCTTTAGATCGAATCGACCGGTCAGGCCTGCTCCAGTTCCGAGCGAAGCGAAGCCATCGTAGCCGTGTAATCGTCGCTGCCGAAGACGGCGGAGCCGCAGACGAACGTATCTGCTCCGGCTTTTTTCACGCTGGCGATGTTGTCCACCTTGATGCCGCCGTCGACTTCCAGGCGCACCGGCCGGTCGCAGGCATCGAGGCGGGCGCGGACCTGGCGAATTTTCTCCAAGGTCTGCGGGATGAAGGACTGCCCCCCAAACCCGGGATTGACGGACATCAGCAGGACCATATCGATCTTGTCCAGAACATGATCCAGGACGCTCAGCGGCGTGGCCGGGTTGAGCACCAGGCCATTCGTGCAGCCCAGATCGCGGGCCAGTTGCAGGCTGCGGTCTACGTGCTGGGTCGCTTCCGGGTGGAACGTAATGGAACTGGCTCCCGCCTTGGCGAAGTCGTGAATCAGCCCATCGACCGGGGTCACCATCAGGTGCACATCGATGGGCGCGGAGACGCCGTGCTTGCGCAGGGCCTCGCAGACCAGCGGCCCGATGGTGAGGTTGGGGACATAATGGTAGTCCATGACGTCGAAGTGGATCATGTCCGCCCCGGCTTCGACGACCGCATCCACTTCCGCGCCGAGGCGCGCGAAGTCCGCGGACAGGATGGATGGGGCGATCTGGTCGGGAAGAGGCATGGCGAACCCTCGGGCACGCACATTTTAACACTCGGGCATCCGTCCCGGAAGCGAGGGCAGGCAGGTACAATGGCCCGCACATTCGACTTCAAAAGTGATTGGCGTGTCCTGCCGAGCAACCGGGATCTATTCTGGCGTGGAATCAACGGCTCGTTCCCGGGTTCGATCGCCTGTTTCCGACTGTCTCCCGGGGCCCGTCGAGATCTTGCCGTGACTTCGGGCAAGCCCGGGGATCTCCCCTGCTGGAGATATGAAGGAGAGGCCGGTCCGGACCGATGGGGGCACCTGCACCCGGACTGGAAAACCTGCACCGAAGGACGCGAGCAATCCCCGATCGCCTTGGGCGGCGAAGCGACGGGGCCATCGGCCGAACGTTTCGCGCTCGACTACCGGCCGACGACCGGGCGGCTGAGCGGCAACACGCATACCGTGCAGGTGAATATGCAGCCCGGTTGCCAGCTGACTCTCGGCGAACAGGCTTTCTCCCTCAGGCAGTTCCATTTCCACACTCCGAGCGAACATTTATGGTCGGATGTCGCGGATGCGGGAGAACTGCACCTGGTGCATGTGGCCGATTCGGGGGGGATTGCCGTGCTGGGGGTCGCGTTGCGCTTCGATGCGGCGCATGCGTTCCCGGATTCTTTCTGGAGCTGGTTGCAGACGGCTGAGGCTGGCGAGTCGCTGACCTTCGATCCGGTCGGGTTGGTTCCCCGGCAGGGTCGCCTGGTCGGCTACCGGGGATCGTTCACGACGCCGCCGTGCGCGGAAGGGGTGAATTGGCTGTTGGCGATGGAGCCGATGGCCTTGAGCCCGGCACAGCAGCATTGGCTGGAGCAGCGGATGGGGCGCAATGCCCGCCCGGTGCAGCCGCTCGGCAACCGAACGGTCCACACGGTCCTGCGGGCGGGTTCATGAGTACGCAGACTCTTGGCCTGAGCGACGCGCTGCATCAATACCTGCTGGAGGTGTCGGTCGATGAGGATCCGGTGGCGCGCGCCCTGCGGGCTCGCACGGCTACGCTGGAAGAGCATTACATGCAGATCAGCCCCGAGCAGGGGCAATTTTTCAAGTTGTTGCTGAACGTGATGAATGCGCAGCAGGTGATCGAGGTGGGCACCTATACCGGCTACAGCGCCTTGTGCATGGCGCAGGCGGTCGGGGTCCGCGGGCGGGTGGTGTGTTGCGACATCAGCGAGGAATGGACCGCAATCGGACGGGAGTTCTGGGAGCAGGCCGGAGTCACGGAGCGGATTGACCTGCGTTTGGCTCCGGCCCTCGAAACCTTGGCGCAGATGCGCGAGGCCGGAGAAACCGGGCGCTTCGATTTTGCCTTCATCGACGCGGACAAGGGGAATTACCTGGCGTACTATGAACACGTGCTGGACTTGACCCGGCCCGGCGGAGTGATCGCGGTGGACAACACCTTGTGGTCCGGGCGGGTGGCGGATCCTTCCGAGCAGGAGCCCGACACGGTGGCCATTCGGGAATTCAACCGGGTGCTGGCGGAAGATCCCCGGGTCATGGTCAGCCTGGTGCCGATCGGAGACGGCCTGACCCTGGCGCGCAAGCATTGTGTCTAAAATGGGCAGGGAAATTCTTCAGAGATGAAAGCGTCCGACCTTTTTGTCCGTTGCCTTGAGGCCGAGGGCATCGAGTATGTATTCGGCGTTCCCGGAGAGGAGAACGAGGATTTCCTTATATCCTTGTCGAAGTCGAAGAAAATCCAGTTCATCCTGACCCGGCACGAACAGGGGGCGGCCTTCATGGCCGACGCCTACGGCCGGTTGACCGGACAGCCGGCGGGCTGCCTCGGGACCTTGGGCCCGGGTGCCACCAATCTGGTCACGGGTGTGGCGAACGCCAACATGGACCGGTCGCCGATGCTGGTGTTGACCGGCCAGGGTTCCACCGCCCGCCAGCACAAGGAATCCCACCAGATCATGGATGCCGTGAGCATGTTCAACGCGGTGACGAAATGGTCGACCAGCATCATCCAGCCGGACAGCCTCCCGGAAGTGGTGCGCAAGGCGGTCCGCATCGCACGCAGCGAAAAACCCGGTGCCGTCCACTTGGAACTTCCGGAAGACATTGCCAAGCACGACACCGACACGGAGCCGATTTCCCCGATCCGTTTCCGCAGGCCGGTCCCGGCCGCCGAGCAGGTGGACCGGGCGTTCGACATGTTGCGCCGGGCCCGGCGCCCGGTGATCTTGGCCGGCAATGGCTGCATCCGGACCCGGGCCAGCCAGCAATTGCGCATGTTCTGCGAACAGACCAACATCGGCGTCATCAGCACGTTCATGGCGAAAGGCTGCGTGGACATGGACGAGGACTACTGCCTGTTCACGATCGGCTTAGGGGCCAAGGACCTGGTGGCTTGCGCGATCGACGCGGCGGACGTGGTGCTGGCGCTGGGCTACGACATGGTCGAATATCACCCGCATCTGTGGAATCCAGACGGCATCAAGACCATCATCCATGCAGATTTCCAGCCGGCCGAGATCGACTTTAACTACCACCCCGAGGTGGAGTTGGTCGGCGACCTGGCGCAGACCTTGGCCATGCTCAACGAGCGGGCGCGAGCGCACGGAGAGATGGACTGGGACCTGAGCCGCGAAAAACGGGTTCGGGAGGAGATGCTGGGGGAGTTCGCGGCGTACCGGGACGATGCCACGGAAGGCAAGCTGCGCCCGCAGAAAGTGCTTTGGGACGTGCGCAAGGTCATGGGCCCGTCGGATATCCTGCTGTCCGACGTGGGGGCGCACAAGATGTGGATCGCCCGCCACTATCATTGCCATGAACCCAACACCTGCCTGATTCCGAACGGGTTTTGCTCGATGGGGTTCGCGCTGCCCGGTGCGATCGCGGCGAGCCTCGTGCATCCGACCCGCAGGATTCTAGCGATATGCGGCGACGGGGGATTCCTGATGAACGTGCAGGAGATGGAGACGGCCCGCCGCCTGGGCGTGTCCCTTGTCGTGATGGTATGGGAGGACGGCGGCTATGGGCTGATTTCCTGGAAGCAGAAGCAGCACTTCGGCCAGCACACGGAACTGGAATTCACGAACCCGGGCTGGCTGGATCTGGCGCGGGCGTTTGGCTGGCACGGGCACGTGGTGACAGCCAGCCGGAATCTTGAAGCGACGCTGGAGAAGGCGTTCGAGGAAGAGGGGCCGTCTTTGGTGGTCTTGCCGATCGATTATGAAGAGAACATGCGCCTCACCAAGCATCTCGGCGAGATCGTCTGCCCGATCTGAGGGGTGGCGCCCCCAGGTGGATTCGAACCACCAGTCCGGGATTAGGAATCCCGTGGTTTATCCGCTTAACCGATGGGGGCTAATCGAGTTGGTGGGCGATGCTGGGATCGAACCAGCGACCTCTGCCGTGTGAAGGCAGCGCTCTCCCCCTGAGCTAATCGCCCATCCGGGAAAGCAGTCTATCAGCAGAGGCGATTTTCACCAATTGACTAATTGTTTGCAACAGCTTTTTTTTTGTTAGAATCCTGAACAGGCGCTTGCAGGGGATTGCGCATGCTTAAGGAATAACTACTACTAAGGAGACTCACGACTATGTGGAAATCGAGGCTAGCAGTTCCTGCTGCGTTGACCTTTGTCATGGCATTGCCGGCATCGGCTCTGGCATCGGAGATCGAACATCTCAAACGCGAGAATGCCGAGATGAAGCAGATGCTGATGCAGATGCAAAAGCAGTTGCAGGACGTCATGATGAGAACCGACGCCATGGAGCAGCAGGCGAAGAAGGCCGCTGAAGACGCAGGCAAGAAAGGCACCGGCACGGTCAAGTCCAAGGGGGAAGACATCACCGTTTCTACGACCGGTGGCGGCATCAAGGTCAAGTCCAGCAAGGGCAACGAGTTCAAGATTGGTGCGATGTTGCAGTTCGATCACGACAACTATGATGATTTCTGGGGGAGCAGCTCCGCGGAAGAGAATAAGATCCGCCGTTCCCGGATTGTCCTGAGCGGCAAGTCCGGCAAGAACTGGGCCTATAAGTTCACGACCAACATCGATCACGAAGGCAGCGGTGATCGAGTCGATACCGGCTTCCTAAAATACTCCACCGGTCCGGCGTACGTGCAGGTGGGCAGGTACAAGCGCCCGGGGATGATCGAAGCGCGCACCAGCGCCAACTGGCTCGCGACGATCGAGCGGTCCATCGTGAACGAATTGTCCAGCGCCGTTCTGGCCAAGCCGAGTTTCGGCGGCGCCGGAGTGGGCTTCGGAAGAAAGGGCGACATTCCCGTGAGCGGATTTGTCGGGGTCTTTGACAACGAGATTGACGAGAGCGACGGCGGTGATTCATACGGCTTGGGCGCCCGCCTTTCTTTTGCGCCGAAATTCGAGGGCGGTTCTTTCCTGCATGCCGGCGCTTCGTTCTACACCGTGGACTACAAGGGCAATAACTACCGCATGCGGTCTCGCATGGGTCTGAGCAACACGGGGCGGCCGTTTGAGACGGCCCAGCACAAGACCGACGATGTCGATCAGTTTGGCTTGGAGCTCGCGTATGTCAACGGCCCGTTCTCGCTACAGGGCGAATTCATGAATGTGGAGTCTGAGGGTACAGACAATAGTGCCTGTGGTGCTTCTGGAACATATACGCCTGCTAAAGCTGGAGAGGATGGAAATGCCTACCTGGTGGATGAGGAAGGAAGCCGTCTCGATATGTCGGAATTTACTGGGAGGTATTCCGAAGGTGAACTCGGAGAAGATTTCCAAGGAGATTTGAATAAGAAGAACACGGGTGACACATATCGCGGATATACAGTGGAAAACCCCGGAAAAGAAGTTTTCTCCAACGTTCCGGCCGACACCTGCGACCTTGAAATGGACGGCTTCTATTTACAGGCGGCCTACACACTCACGGGCGAAGCCCGCGGCTACAAGTCGGGTTCCGGGTCGTTCACCGGGATCAAGCCGAAAGACCCCGGCGGTGCCTGGGAAGTGGTCGCGCGCTACGAAGACGCGGAAGTGGAGATTCCCGGCAGAAGCCTGAGCGCGGATCTGGACCGCATGGTTCTGGGCGTGAACTGGTACGTCAACCGGAACGTCAAGCTGATGCTGAACTACGTCGATTCGGAAGTTGACGGATGCTCCAAAACTCCCCGGACGTACACGGTTGCCGCAGGGTCGCCTGACGGAACGGAAGTGCCTGCTGATCGCGGCCCCGCCTACGGCATCCATAAGTGCAACAACGACGATGGTCAGGCTCTCTCGTTTCGGGGTCAGTACACCTTCTGAGCGGTTTCCGGTGTCGGAGAGATCATGATGACGGGACTTTCAAGCCTTTCGGGGGCAGGTTGCAGTCCTGCCGATCCGGACAGGCCGGCTCTGATACCATGACGCATATTTCGTTTAGGACTATCTTGGAGAACCAAACGTGAAACACTTTAGTCTGTCGTTGTTACTTGTTGCTGCATGCATGGCTATGCCTGGGGCACACGCAGATGACGCAATGATCAAAGAAGGGAAGCAAATCGCTTTCGACAGGAAACAGGGAAACTGCCTCTCCTGCCACGCGATAGCAGACGGCGAAGTTCCGGGTACGATTTCCGTGCCACTGATCGCAATGCAGGCGCGTTTCCCCGACAAGGATGTCTTGCGGCAGAACGTCTGGGATCAGACCCAGTTCCGCCCGCATGCGATGATGCCGCCATTCGGCAAGCATCAGATTTTGACGGAAGAGGATATCGATAAAATTGTCGAATTCCTTTATACCCTGTAACCGGGAGGGAAAAACCATGGATCGAAGAACTTTTTTGACGGCAGGTCTGGGTCTGGGGACGCTATGCGTCGCAGGCTCCGTTCAGGCCGCTTGGCCCAAGGATGCGTTTGAGGCCAAAGAAACCGACGCACTGGTCGATATGCTGGCCAGCAGTGAGCCGGCCCCCAGCGACGCGATCACCATTACCGCGCCCGACATTGCGGAAAACGGCGCAGTGGTGCCGATCTCGGTGTCCACGACACTCGAAGACGTGACCCGGATCAGCATCATGATCGAACAGAACCCCCTGCCGCTGACATCCACGTACGACCTGACCGCTGAGTCGGTTCCGTATGTCTCGACCCGGGTGAAAATGCTCAAGACGTCCAATGTCGTGGCACTGGTCGAAGCGGGCGGCAAGTCGTACTCCGGCGTGCGGGAAGTTAAAGTCACCATCGGCGGCTGCGGCGGCTGAACAAGGAGGAAAAAATCATGGCAGGAAGCATGCGTGTACGGGCTAAGGAAAAAGACGGCATTGTGACCGTCAAAGCCCTGATTACCCATCCGATGGAAACCGGGCTGCGCAAGGATAAGGAGGGCAACCCCATTCCGGCGCACTTCATCCAGGAAGTCACCGCGACGGTCGGCGGCCAGGTCGTCTTTACGGCGAACTGGGGGACCGGTGTCTCCAAGAACCCGTACCTGTCGTTCAAGTACAAAGGCGCCAAGGGAGACAAGGTCACCTTGGGCTGGGCGGATAACGACGGCCATTCGGACTCACTGGAGGTTGAAGTCAAATGAGATCCAAGAAAATTTTGGCTTGGTCGGCTTCCCTGTTGCTCGCGGGAATGGCGGCCCATGCGAGCGCGGAAAGCCTGGATGCCGATGTGAATCCCGAGAAGGATCTGGCCGCGATCAAAAAATTCTTCACGGAAAAGTTCCCCGAGGTTGCCTGGGAAGATTTTGCCAATGGCGCCTATGCCTTGGACAAGGCCTTATACGAAAATTGGCAGTTGATCGAGGAGTTCCCGCCCTATGAAATGGCGATCGGCAAGGGCGAAGACATGTGGAACACCCCGTTTGCCAACGGGAAGTCTTATGCAGACTGCTTCGGTGAGCCGGGCGTCCAGCACCACTACCCGCGCTGGGACAAGGAACAGGGACAGGTTGTGACCCTGGCGCTGGCGATCAACCAATGCCGGGAAGCGAACGGCGAAGAGCCGTTGAAGTACAAGAAGGGCCCGATCGTGGACATTCTGGCTTACATGGCGTATGAGTCGCGGGGCGAGACCATCAATGTGGTCGTGCCCGAGGACGACCCCCGCGCACTGGAGGCGTACAAGAAGGGGCGCGAGTTCTATTTCACGCGCCGCGGCCAATTGAACTTCGCTTGCGCGCATTGCCACTTCAGCATGGCGGGACGCACACTGCGGACCGAATCCCTGAGCCCGGCGTTGGGCCAGGCGACCGGCTGGCCGGTTTACCGGTCCAAGTGGGGCGCGATCGGCACCCTGCACCGCCGCTACACCGGCTGCAACAAGCAGGTTCGCTCCAAGCCGTTCAAGGCCCAGGGCGAGGAATACCGGAACCTGGAGTATTTCCATACCCACATGAGCAATGGCCAGCCCCTGAACGGGCCGGCAGCACGGAAGTGAGGACATCGTGAAATCGAACACCCCTGTTTTTATGGTTTTGGCCCTATGCCTGGGCTCGACGGCCGCATGGGCGGGCAGTCAAGCAGACTTCGATCAAGCCTACGAAGCGGCTGCGGCGGCACAGCAGAAAGCGGCTTCGGTCAGCGGCGAGTGGCGCGATACCGCAAAGATGCTGAAGAAGGCCAAGAAGAAAGCCGAGGAAGGCGACTTCGATGGGGCCATCAAGCTGGCCAAGCAAGCGGAGCACCAGTGGCATCGGGGCTACGAGCAGATGACGTCGCAGGCCGGCAAAGTCGGGCTTGATCCTTTCGTTCAATAAAATCCGATGCACCTGAACCGACGCGAATTTCTGTCGGTGATGGTGGCGGCTTCGGCGGCAGGGATGTTGCCGTACCGCGGTGCGCAGGCGACGGATAGCCTGTACGATCTCCCGTCTTTCGGCAATGTCCGAATCCTGCATTTCACCGACTGCCATGCGCAGTTGTTGCCGGTCTATTTCCGCGAGCCGGACACCAACCTGGGTTTCGGCCCGGCCCTAGGCCGCCCGCCCCACCTGGTTGGGCAGGCATTGCTGGATCACTTTGGCCTGAAGGCCGGCAGTGCACAAGCCCATGCGCTGACGTATCTCGACTTCCCGTCTTTGGCAGAGAAATATGGCAAGGTGGGGGGCTTTGCACATCTGGCGACCCTGATTTCGCGCCTGAGGGAGGCTGCGGGGGCGGATCGCACCCTGTTGCTGGATGGCGGGGACACCTGGCAAGGATCGGCGACGGCCATGTGGAGCCAAGGCGCGGACATGGTGGAAGCATGCAACCGCCTAGGCGTGGATGTCATGACCGGGCATTGGGAATTCACGTACGGAGAAGAAGCGCTGCGCGCCAACCTGGCGCAATCGAAGGCTGAATTCGTGGCCCAGAACGTTTTCCTGACGGAAGAAGCCCTGTTCGATGAACGCCCGGCCTTCGACGAGGATACCGGGCGTGCCTTCCGGCCTTATACCTTGCGCGAGGTCGGCGGTGTGCAGGTGGCCGTGATCGGGCAGGCGTTCCCGTACACGCCGGTTGCGAACCCCAAACGATTCGTCCCCGACTGGAATTACGGCATTCAGGAGGCTGCCCTGCAGGGGTTGGTGGACGAGGTCCGCGCGCGCCACAACCCGGGCCTGGTCGTGCTGCTGTCGCACAACGGCATGGACGTGGATATCAAGCTCGCCTCCCGGGTGTCAGGGCTGGATGCGATTTTCGGTGGGCATACCCATGACGGGGTGCCGGCGGCGATCGAAGTCAAGAATCCCGGGGGGGTGACACGGGTGACCAATGCGGGGTCGAATGGCAAATTCCTGGGCGTCATGGACTTCCAGGTGAAGCAGGGCCGCCTGGCCGATGCCCGCTATCGCCTGCTTCCGGTGTTCTCCTCACTGCTTCCGCCGGACCCTGAAATGCAGAACTGGATCGATCAGGTGCGGTTCCCGCACCTGGACACCCTGAACCGGCCGCTCGCGGTGGCGGGGCAGACCCTGTACCGCCGGGGCAATTTCAACGGGACCTTCGACCAGCTCATCTGCGAGGCGCTCCTGGAGCACTACGATGCCGAGATTGCCCTGTCTCCGGGCTTCCGGTGGGGGACGAGTGTCTTGCCGGGCGAGACCTTGACCATGGAGCACGTGTTGGCCCAGACGGCGATCACGTACCCGGAGACGTATATGAACGAGATGAGCGGGGAGCAGATCAAACTGATCCTGGAGGATGTGGCGGACAATCTCTTCAATCTGGATCCCTACCGGCAGCAGGGCGGGGACATGGTGCGCCTGGCCGGGCTCGAATACAGTCTGGACCCCACCGCCCCGGTCGGGGAGAGGCTGCGGGAGCTGCGCACCCGCGAGGGTGTCGCGCTGGATCCGAAGCGCCGCTACAAGGTGACCGGTTGGGGCGTGGTCGGCTCGGTCGCACCCGGGCCGCCGGTCTGGGACATTGTGAAGGACTGGCTGCTTGCGCGGAAGGAAGTCAACCTTCCGATGCTCAACCAGCCGCGTCTGCTGAATATTGAGAACAACCCGGGCATCGGGATTTGAACAAGGAGGAAGTCATGAAGCGAATCATCACGGGCGTGTTATTGTCGTGTCTGGCAGCACCTGCGGTTGCCGGCAATACGGTTACGGTCAAGCTGATCACAGCGGATATCGCCCAGCGGGTCGTGGTGGCCGCCCTGGAGCATTGCGCCGGAGTGGGTTACCAGGTCGCGGCCGCAGTAGTGGCGCGCGACGGGCAGATCCAGGCCTTGCTGCGCCATGCCTTGGCTTCGCCGATCACGGTCAAGGTCGCCAAGAAGAAGGCGAAAACTTCCGCGAACATGCGCCTGCCCAGCGTGGATCTCCCGGAATCCCTGTCGCATGCCAGCAAGAGATTGACTCGTTTGCGTGGCGGGCTGCCGATCGAAGCGGGCGGGCAGTTCTACGGGGGCGTCGGGGTCTCCGGCGCGACCGGGGAGATTGACGAGGCCTGTGCCCAGGCCGGCATTGACGCGGTCCTGGGCGACCTGGAATTCGACGAGTAATCCTGCCATGAAGAATCTGCCTGCTGCCATCCTGCTCTGGACGCTGGCCTGCTCCGTGGCGGGGGCCGAGTCGAGCCCCGAGCCGGGTTCGGACATGGTCAATCCGGGTTATGTGCCCCATCCGGAGTGGTTCAAGCAGTCGTTCCTGGACCTGAATGAGGACATTGAGGAAGCCACCGCGGAAGGCCGCCACCTGATGCTGTATTTCTACCAGGACGGCTGCCCGTACTGCAAGATGTTCATCGAAAATGACTTGGGCCAGTACGACATCGCCGAATATGCGCAAGAGCATTTTGACTTGGTCGCGATCAACCTGTTCGGCTCGCTGGACGTGACCGATGTGGATGGGGAGACCCTGCCCGAGGGCGAGTTTGCCATGAAAACCCGGGTGATGTTTACCCCGACCCTGCTGGTCTACGGAGAGGACGGTTCGATCATTTTCCGCATGAACGGCTACTACACGCCGCCCCGGTTCCGGGCCGTGATGCGTTTCATATCGGAACGGCGCTATACCCGCGAACGATTCGTCGAGTACTACGGAAGCCAGGACAAACAGGCCGGGAGCGGGGTCATCCATGCCGAATCTTCAACCCTGTCCGGGCCGCCGTTCGACTTGGCAAAGCGCGACAGCGGCAAGCCCTTATTGGTCCTGTTTGAACAGAAAGAATGCCTGGGCTGCGATGAACTGCATCAGGATATTTTCCGCCGGCCGGAAACGCAGGACCTTCTTGAAAAATTCGAGATCGCGGTCCTGGACATCCGCGAGGAGGCCCCACTGGCGACCCCGTCAGGGGAGGCAACGGATTCTTTGGACTGGGCGACCGATCTGGGGGTCAAGGTGGTCCCGACGCAGGTGATGTTTGATTCGGAAGGCAAGGAAGTATTTCGGAACGAGGGCTATGTCAAGGCCTTCCATGTGCAGTCTATCTTGGACTACGTGGCTTCGGGCGCGTACTTGGAGACCGACGAATTCCAGCGTTATATTCAGGAGCGGGCAGATCGCTTGCAGGAACAAGGCGTCGTGGTCAACCTGCTGGAATAATCAGGATTTCTCTCCCCGCACGAATTCCAGAAAATACCGAATCCACTCGAAGCGCCCCGTGTGGCGCAGATGGCAGTAACTGGCAAACAGATTGCCCAGGACTAGCCCGTCCATCTCCCCAGTTGTCCCGGTGCCGCGCCGGACCCGCCAGCCCCAGCGAAAATTGCCGCTCAGGTTTTCCAGGCGCGAGTAGTGAAATTCGTGCGCCGGCACGGGCAGCCCTGAGGGCACCCCGGGCCACGGGAAATCCTCGGTGGCTTCCAATTCCACCAAGCCGCGCCCTTGCGGGCGCGCGTCCATCACGCAATCCCCAGGAACGACCCCCACCATCTCGTGCGTTTGGTCGTTCCAGGAGATTCGCCGGGACAGGTACATGAGGCCGCCGCACTCGGCGTAGGTCGGCAGTCCGGCTGCGATGCGCTGGCGCAGGGCTTCCCTCATCGGGGCATTGGCCGACAGGGCGGCGGCCTGAGTTTCCGGAAACCCGCCGCCGAGCCACAGGCCGTCCATCTCGGGGAGGTCGGCATCGTGCAGCGTGTCGAACGGCACTAATTCGGCTCCCAGCCGGGCGAACTGTTCCAGGTCATCCGCGTAGTAGAACCCGAAGGCGGTATCTCGGGCATAGCCGATGCGCAAATCCGGCACAGATGCCGGCGTCTCCGGCTCGGCCTCCGCGGCCGGTCCCCCCGCCAGGCTGAGCAGGCGTTCGACATCGACGCCCCCGGCCACGGCCTGTCCCATGCGTTCAATGCACGGGTCTGCATCGGCCTGTTCCGCGTGGGGGATGAGCCCGAGGTGGCGTTCGGCGAGTTCCATGTCCGGAGACCTCCCGACGGCCCCCAGCACCGGCAGGTCGGTGTGCTGTTCCAGAGCGTGGACGAGCTTGGATTCATGGCGGCTGCCGCCGGTTCGGTTGAGGATCACGCCCGCCCATTGCAATTCGGCGTCGAACTGCTGGTAACCGAGGACCAGAGGCGCGATGCCGCGGGTCATCCCCTCGCAGTCCAGCACGAGCGCGACGGAGGCCTGGAGCCGTTTGGCCAAGGCGGCATTGCTGTCGGAGCCGTCGGGCGCCACCCCGTCGAACAGCCCCTTGTTGCCTTCGACCAGGGAACAGTCCGCGGCCGCGCCGCGCGCGGCGGTGTCAAGGATCTCGCGGTGGGTCTGCGTGTGGAAGTCCAGGTTGTAGCAGGGCCGCCCCGCGGCGCGGGACAGCCACATCGGATCGATGTAGTCGGGCCCTTTCTTGAATGGCTGGGCCGAGACGCCCTGCCGGCCGAGCGCGTGCAGGAGACCGATGGAGAGGCAGGTCTTGCCGCTGGACTTCCGGCTTGCCGACAGGTAGATCCGGCGGGTCTGGCCGGGCATGGGCACAGCCTAGTCGGCCGGTGCGGGATCCGACAGTTTTTCGGGGAGAATGCCCAGTGCGCCCAGCCCCGCGACCACCACGATCAGGCTGATGGCGACCCCGGTGAGGCCGAGCAGGAATTCCCAGAGGCTGGGCACGTAGGACGCGACCACGCCATCGTAGAACGAACTGCTCTCTTCCATGCCGGGGAACAGGATCAGCGGGTAGGCTTGCCCGCCGATGATGAGGACGTACATCTGGATCAGGCCGCCGAGGATGACCAGCCCCGCGCCGACCAGCGCGCTGACCCGGCAGTTGCGGGTCTTCGGGGAATAGAACAGGGCCAGCGGCACGAGGGAGCCGAGGCCGACCTGCCCGAGCCAGAACAGTTTTGAATACAGGCTCTCGAAATCCAGGATAAACGCCTCGAAGCCGTGGTGCTCGGTGGCGTAGAGGTTGGTGAGGTGGTAAGCGAGGACGAAATACAGGACCGCGGCGACGAAGATGGCCAGCAGGTTCTTCAGGCGCCCCAGCAGGGCGTCGCCGAGGCGGCGCCCGGACCCGCGGCCCGCGGCGGCCAGGACCAGCAGGAACACGGCGGTGCCGTACGAGAAGGACAGCATGATGAACAGCGGGGCCATGATGGCCGCGTCGTAGCCCTGGCGGGCGACCAGGAAGCCGAAGATGGCGCCGGTGCCGGTGGTCAGGATCAGGCGCCACAGCAGGGCCAGCAGGCCGGCGGCCCGGGTCCAGCGGGCCAGCGCAGGCTGGAACAGTACGAACAGGTAGACGGCGATCACGCCGAGCAGCCCGGTGTACAGGAAGATGTTCCAGGCGAAGATTGACTTGAAGTTGTAGTAGGTCATGGCCACGATCAGCCGGTCCGGGCGGCCGAGGTCCAGCACCAGGATGGCGAGGCCGCCGACCAGCAGGCCTGCGGCCAGCAGCCCGGACAGGCGGGCCAGCGGCTTGTAGGCGCTGCGGCCGAACACGGAGGCGATGGAGGCGACGTTCAGCGCGCCGGAGGCGGCGACGATCAGGAACACGGCGAAGACGTGCGGGATGCCCCACACGACCTGGTTATTCATGCCGGTGAGCCAGTGCCCCTCGTGCTCCAGGTGGAGGAATCCGGCCAGCCCGGCCAGCGTCACGCCCGCCAGCCCGGCGAGCAGGCCCCAGTAGCTGCGGCCGGCATCCAGGGAGGCGTAGCGGATCGAGGCGGCGCTCATAGGTTCTGGTAACGCACGCCGGTGTTGAGCCCGAGGTCGGCCCGGATCTGGGTGGCGCCGAACTCCCGGATGCGCCGGGAGATCTCGCTGTCCGGGTCGTTCAGGTCGCCGAACAGGATGGCCTGGTGCCCATCGGTGTGGCAGGCCTCCGCGCAGGCGGTGGTGTTCTCTCCGGCATCGACCTTGTGCACGCACAGGGTGCAGCTTTCGACGCAGCCCTTGCCGCGCGGCGCGTGGGGCAGCTGGTCGGCTAGGTTCTCATGGATGAACGAGCGCGCCTTGTAGGGGCAGGCCATCATGCAGTAGCGGCAGCCGATGCAGGTGTGCTTGTCGACCAGCACGATGCCGTCTTCGCGGCGGAACGAGGCCCCGGTCGGGCAGACGTCCACGCAGGGGGGATTCTCGCAGTGCTGGCACATCATCGGCAGCGAGACCGTCCGCCCCCCGAGCGGGTCGCGCACGGTCAGTTTCCGGATCCATTGCGCATCGGTCTCGGGGCGGCCGAGGTCCTGCAGGTTGTGTTCCTCGTTGCAGGCCTCCACGCAGGCGTCGCAGTCTTCCTGGCACAGTCGGGTGTCGACCAGCAGCCCCCAGCGCACGGCATCGCTCACCGGGGTGTCCGGGTCCCGGGCGTACAGGAACACGCCGGGGGCGAGGGTCAGGGCGCCGGCGGCGCCGGCCCCCTGCAGGAATGCGCGGCGGGCGGGATCCAGGCTCATCGGGCGGGCCTGTGGCGGAACAGGTCGTTCAGGCTCAGCCGGGAGTGGCGGGGGATGGCGCCGTAGGCCTCATGCGGCCGGTCGGCGTGGCATTCGAAGCAGTCGATGCGGATGCCGGCGAAGACGTGGCAGTTGGTGCAGAAGTGGGTCGGCTCGGAGCTCCGCGGAAAGCGGCCGTCCGCGTCCGCTTGCACGTGGCATTCCAGGCAGTTCTTCAGGGAGTGGCGGGAGCTGCGAATCCCCTTGTGCACGGTCTCGTCGCGCTGGTGCAGGATGAATTCCCAGTGCCGCTCGCGCATCACCTGGGTGGGCTCGACGCACTGCTCGCCTTTGGCCTTGGGAATGAACGGTCCCAAGCCTTCGGCCGAAGCGTCCGTAAACGCCGTCAGTGCGACCGCTGACAGCATGAGCAGGAAGGCTCGCATGGCGCGCAGGTCACTCCCGGATCAATGCTCTCCCAGAGCCATGTCGATGTAGCCGGTCGGGCAGACATCGGCGCAGATATGGCAGCCGATGCAGCGGTCGTAGTCGGTGTCGACATAGCGTCCGGTCGTGTGCTCGTCCTTCTTGACCCGGAACACGGCATCCTGCGGGCAGAACACGACGCAGTTGTCGCATTCGAAGCACATGCCGCAGCTCATGCAGCGCCCGGCCTCGGCGACCGCATCCTCCTCGCTCAGGCCGATCACGCGTTCCTCGAAGTGGCCCAGCACGCCCTCGCTGTCCGGTCCGGACTCATTGCGCAGGGTACGGGACTGGTAGGGGAAATGGGCGAGGAACAGTTTTTCGTGGGTGATGATTTCCTGGCTGGAGCGATCCTCGTAGTTGTGGACCGAGAAATCGCTGTCGCAGGTGCCCCGGGTCTCGCCGATCTCGTAGGGGGAGGGGTCCAGTCCCGCCTCGCTCAGTTTCGCCAGCAGGTCGAAGTGATGCACATCCACCTTCGGGCGCTTGCGCAGTTCGACCGCTTTCAGGTACTGGTCGATGCCTTCGGCGGCGATGGAGGCCTGCCCGATGGCAGTGGTCAGCAGGTGCGGGCGGATGATGTCGCCCGCCACGAAATGCCCGGGCCGGCCATCGACCTCGAAGAACTTGCTGGCGTCGATCAGGCCGCGGCCGTTGTCGAGTTCCGCCAGGCCTGCGCTGAGGTCGCCGCCCTGGCCGATCGCGGACACGATCAGGTCGGCCTCGACCTCGAACTCGGTGCCTTCCACCGGGCTGGGGCGGCCTTCCTCGATGGTGCATTCGGCCATTTTCAGGGCGCGGGCCCGGCCGGTGTCGTCCAGCAGCACCTCGACCGGCATGACGCCGTCGCGTATGGTGACGCCCTCGCGCAGGGCATCGTGCACTTCGTGCTCGGCCGCGGTCATCTCCTCCTTGGGGAACAGGGAGGTCAGCGTCACTTCGGCGCCTTCGCGGGCGGCGGCCAGGGCGGCATCGTGCGCCACGTACCCGCCGACGACGTGCTCGGGCCGCAGGGTTTCATCCATACTCGGGATATTGCCGAGGCGCCGCGCCACGGAGACCACGTCGATGGAGGTGTCGCCGCCGCCGACGCAGATGACGCGGTTGGCGGTCACCTGCAGGTGGCCCTTGTTGAATGCTTCGAGGAAGGCGACGCCGGAGATGCAGTTCGGGGCATCGCTGTTGGGGACCGGCAGCTTGCGCCCGGTCTGGCAGCCAAGCGCCCAGAGGATGGCGTCGAATTCTCCCTCCAGCTCCTCGATGCTGACGTCGGTCCCGACCTTGGTATTGTTGCGCACCTCGATGTCGCCCATCTCCAAGATGCGCTCGATCTCGCGGTCCAGGTAGTCGCGGGGCGTGCGGTAGCCGGGGATGCCGTAGCGCATCATGCCGCCCAGTTCTTCCTGGCTCTCGAAGACGGTGCTGGCATGGCCGCGGCGGCGCAGCTGGTAGGCGCCGGCCAAGCCGGCGGGGCCGCCGCCGATGATGGCGATCCGTTTGCCGCTGGTCTGCTCGGGGCGTTCGAATGTGAAGCCCTCGTTGTAGGCCGTGTCGCCGATGAACTGTTCGACCGCATTGATGCCGACGAAATCCTCGACGTGGTTGCGGTTGCAGCCGTCCTGGCACGGGGCCGGGCAGACCCGGCCCATCATGGACGGGAAGGGGTTGGCCTCGGTCGAACGGCGGAAGGCGTATTCCTGCATGCTCATGCCTTCCGGCGGGGTCTCGATGCCGCGCACGATGTCCAGCCAGCCGCGGATGTCTTCACCGGAGGGGCAGCTGCCCTGGCACGGCGGGGTGCGGTGCACGTAGGTGGGACACTTGTGCGAATGGTCCGCATCGAAGATCGAGTCTCCCGGCCGCGACCACTGGTGGTCGTCGTCCTCGAAGCGGCGGAAGGTGAGTTTCTGTTCCGTAGGGGACTCGTTTGAGGTGCTCATGGGGTTCTCCGGGGGGATGGGTCTTCAGGCGGCCTCGCTCAGCGCGGCCTCTTTCTCTTGTTCGCTGCCGGTCAGGATCAGGGCGTTGCTCACCAGCTGGTGGACGCTGACGACCTGGTCCATCTGGAATCCATAGTAGGTCAGGACCTTGGCGAACTGGCTCTTGCAGATCGCGCAGATGGCGGCCATGTGGGTGACGCCGTGCTCGTCGACCACCTGCTTGAGGGCTTCCATGCGGGGCAGGGCGCCCTTGACGCGCAGCTCGATCAGGTCGTCGGTCAACAGCCCGCCGCCGCCGCCGCAGCAGTAGGTCGCTTCGCGCACGGTGTCGGCCGGCATGTCGTGGAAGTGGTTGCAGCTGGCGCGGATGATGGCGCGCGGGATCTCGAACTGTCCGCCCGGGGTGTCCCCCATGCGCGAGGCGCGGGCGACGTTGCAGGAATCGTGGTAGGTCAGCACCATATCGTCGTTCTGCGCCGGGTCCAGGCGCAGGCGCCCGTCCTCGATCAGGCCATGGGTGACCTCGCAGATATGCTGGGGGACCGGGTAGCGGGGGTCCAAAAAGTCGAACGGCCCGGCCAGGGTGTTGAGGAAACTGTACGCGACCCGCCAGGCATGGCCGCATTCGCCGAACACGATGCGTTTCACGCCGAGGTCCAGCGCTGCTTCCCGGATGCGCAGGGCGACCTTGCGCATGTTTTCGTAGCTGCCGATGAACATGCCGAAATTTGCCGCCTCGGAGGCGTGCGAGCTCAGGGTCCAGGACAGCCCGGCCTCGTGCAGGACCTTGGCGTAGCCGATCAGGCCGTCGACATGGGGTTCGGCGAAGAAGTCGGCGGACGGGGTGACCAGCAGGATGTCGGCGCCTTTCTGGTCCAGCGGGAACTTGACCGCGACCCCGGTGTCTTCCTCGACCTCTTCTTCGAGTCCTTCCAGCGTGTCCAGCAATGCCGGTTCCGGCAGGCCCAGGTTGTTGCCGATGGTGTGCACCTTGCCGATGATCTCGTTGCAGTACTTCTGGCCCTTGCCGATCGTGTCCATGACCTCGCGCGCCGCCATCGAGATCTCTGCGGTGTCGATGCCGTAGGGGCAGTACACCGAACAGCGGCGGCATTGCGAGCACTGGTGGAAGTACTTGTACCAGTCGTCGAGCACCTCTTCGGTCAGGTCTTCGGCGCCGACCAGCCACGGCAGGTATTTGCCGGCGAACGTGTAGTGGCGTCGGTACACCTTGCGGAACAGGTCCTGGCGGGCGACCGGCATGTTCTTGGGGTCGGTGGTGCCGAGGTAGTAGTGGCACTTGTCGGTGCAGGCGCCGCACTTGACGCAGGAATCGAGGAACACCTGCAGCGAGCGGTAGCGGTCGGTCAACTCGCCCATCTTTTTCACCGCGACGTCCTGCCAGTCGTCCACCAGTTCGCCGGGGAAACCGAGCGGTTTCTGGAAGTCGGGCTTGGCGGTGTACGGCTGGCTGTGCGCCATCGTATCCTCGACCAACTTCGGGATCACCGGGTAGGGCTTGAGTTCCGGGACGTCGAAGGCGGGCTGGTCAGCCATTTCCTTTCTCGAGTTTCAGCGCCCAGGCGGAGACGTGGCGGCGTTCCCGGGGGTTGTCGGCCTGGTTGCGGGTGGGGCTGAAAAACATGCCCGGGGCATGCAGCAGCTTGCTGAATGGGAACACCAGCATCAACACCGCGACCAGCACCAGGTGCACGGTGAGGAGCGGATCGGACGGCAGCGGCTGCCAGTCGAACCACAGGAGGCCGAGGAAGAAGGTCTTGACGGCGACCACGTCGGTGCCGACGGCGAAGCTCATGGCGATGCCGGTGACGCCGATGGCGATGAGCAGGGCCAGCATCAGGTGATCGGACGGCGCGGAGATATAGCGCACCCGGTCCACCGCCACGCGCCGCAGCCAGAGCCCCAGCAGCCCGAGCACCATCATCAGGGAGGCGTATTTCCCGTACGGCTGCAGGAACGCCACCCAGCCCCAGACGGGATCGGTGAAGTAGCGCAGGTGGCGCAGCAGCACCAGCAGCAGGCCGAAGTGGAACAGCCAGCCGAACAGCCAGATCCACTTGTTCGACTTGAACAGGCTCTCGAACAGGGTCAGCTCCCGGAGCATGCGCAGGATGACGCCGGTGCGCCGCGTCGGGGCTGGCGTGGTCGGGATTTTCAGCGGGGCCGGGACTGCCGCGTACCGGCGGATGCGCAGGGCGAGGCCCAGCACCAGCACCCCGGCGGCACCGTAGTAGAGGAGAATCAGGGCCAGGCTTGCGGCATCCATGTCAAGCGGGTGCGGAGCCGCCGGCAGGCGGCCGCGCGCCGGTCAGACGCAACCGGTCGGTTTTGGCAGGCCCGCGTATTTGCAGGCTTGTTTGGCCGGGCCGTAGGGGAACAACTCGTACAGGTACTTGCTGTTGCCCTTGTCCTTGCCCAGTTTCTTGCCGATCGCCTTGGTCAGGACGCGGACCGCGGGGGCAATCTGGTATTCCTCGTAGTACTCGCGAAGAAAATTGATGACTTCCCAGTGGTTATCGCTCAGGCTGGCGCCATCCACCTCGGCCATGGCGTTCGCCAGCGCGGGCTCCCACTCGTTGATGTTGGCCAGGTAGCCTTCTTCGTCGGTTTCGTAGTTTTTGCCGTTCACTTCAAGGGGCATGATGTGACTCCCGTCTCGTTGAGACTGTTTTAGTAGTTATAACCAGGATTGGACGCTGTCGTGCTCACACGCCAGCGCCACGAATCGGTCGTAATCGACGATTTCAATACCGTCGATGACGCGGTCTTTTGAAAGACCACGCGCGTCTAAGTCGGCGCCCAGCACGTACAGGGACAGGCGCCCGCTTGCATTCCTGATCGCGTCCGCGTGCGCGGTGCCGTCCAAGGCCGCCACCACGGCATCCTCGATCAGCAGGACCGCGTGGCCGTCCTCGGCCAGCCGCAGGCAGGACTCCAGCGCGTTGCGCTCGAACGGGGACTTGTTGACGGTGTGCAGCAGGCTCATGCTCAGAAACTCAGCACCACGTCCTGTTCGCTCATCAGCGCGGCCAGTTCGCCGCTGTCGACGATCCGCAGCGATTCCTTCTCAGCCCAGTCGTCGTCTTCGTCTTCGTAGGTGAGTGGCATCAGGTCCTCGACGCTCAGCCCGCGCGCTTCCAGCGATTCGCGCTCGACGTAGATGTGGCGGACGTCGTAATCGCCGAGCGCGGCGTAGGTCGGCGAGAAGTTCTTCATGCCGATGCCGTCGGTGCTCTGGTTGCGGGTCAGCTGGTACACGCCATCGTCGACGAAGGCCAGGCTGACCTGCTGGTCGAAGGCCGCGCCGATCAGGACCACTTCCAGCGACTCCAGCGCGTAGATGGTGCCGTACGGCGCCTTGCGGTTGACGTACATGAGTTTCTTGATGATGCTCTCGTCGCTCATGCTCAGTCTCCGAACGTCACCAGCCGGTCCGACTGGATGGCGGCTTCGATCAGTTGCCCCAGTCCCGAGATGCGGAATCCGGGGGCGATGTTGTCGGCGTCCTTGCCGTGGCGCTGGGCCTCGTCGGCGTCGAGCACGCCGCGGCGCTGCGCGGCGGCCACGCACAGGACCATGTCGAGCTGGTGTTGCTGGGCCAGTTCGGACCAGCGTTCCACGACGTTGCGGTCGTCCTGCGGCGGCACGCTCAGGCGGGTGCCGTTATTGACCCCGTCGTGGTAGAAGAAGATCCGGAACACCTCGTGCCCGGCGGCCAGCGCCGCCCGGGTGAACTGGTAGGCGCTGTCAGAGGCCTGATGCTGGTAGGGACCCTCGTTGACCAGGATTCCGAACTTCACGGCAACACGTCCCAGAGAGCAAGGCTCAGAAGCGGATGTGCGCCGAGGCGTTCAAGCTGGCCCGGGATCCGCGCCAGTTGTTGATGTGGAACTTGGTGAACGGCAGGCCGGCGCGCTCGAAGAACTGCGGCCAACCGATCCGCTCGACCCAGTCGTTGATGCGCTCCCAGTCGCGGGCGTCGTCGCGGTAGGCGCGCAGGATGCGCTTGACCACGGCGGTGGCTTCCGGCCAGCGCGGGGGATTGTTCGGGATGCCGGCCGCGACCAGTTTCTGGAAGGTGGGCTTGCCGCGGGCATTGGAGTGGTTGCCGCCGACCCAGATGGCGAGTTTGGTGTGCTCCGGGTCGTTGATCTGCATCGGCGGGCAGGGCGGGTAGCAGGCCCCGCAGCAGATGCATTTCTTCTCGTCGACTTCCAGCGACGGCTTGTTGTTGACCAAGGCCGGGCGGATCGCCGCGACCGGGCAACGGGCCACCACCGACGGGCGCTCGCAGACGTTGGAGACCAGGTCGTGGTTGATCTTGGGCGGCTTGGTGTGCTGGACGTTGATCGCGATGTCGCCCTGGCCGCCGCAGTTGATCTGGCAGCAGGACGTGGTGATGTGTACCCGGTTGGGCATGTTCCAGCCCCGGAATTCGTCGATCAGCTCGTCCATCATCGCCTTGACCACGCCGGAGGCGTCGGTGCCGGGGATGTCGCAGTGCAGCCAGCCCTGGGTGTGCGAGATCATGGCCACCGAGTTCTTGGTGCCGCCGACGATGAAGCCGGAATCTTCCAGTGCGTCGATCAGCGGCGCGACCTTGTCCTCGTCCGAGACCATGTATTCGATGTTGCTGCGGATGGTGAAGCGCACGTAGCCGTCACCGAATTCGTCTCCGATGTCACACAGCTTGCGCAGGGTGAACACGTCGAGGATGCGCTGGGTGCCGGCGCGTACGGTCCAGATGGCTTCCCCGTTGTGCGCGACATGGCGCAGCACGCCGGGGCGGGGGTCTTCGTGGTAGGCCCAGTTTCCGTAATGCTTGCGCATCAACGGGTGCAGGTACTGGAAGCCGTCCGGGCAACCGGACTCGACGGGGGAGCGATGTTCCGTGGCCATGAATCAATCCCTCCGCGTTCAGGCCGCAGCCTGGGATTGTTCGGCCTTGCGGTGGAACCACTTTTCGGCCTCTTCCTCCCAGTCGTCCATGCGGACATAGGAGCTGGTGCGCGGCTCGTTGATCATGTTCGGATCGACCTCCACGCCGATGCCCTCCAGGAAGTTGACTAGGCCGATGCGCTCGATCATCTCGCCGCAGCGCTCGTGCTCCAGCCCGTTCTCGGCCCAGAAGTCGATGGTCTCCTCGGCGAGTTCGACCAGCCGCTCGTAGTCTTCCTCGGTGTCGAGCTTCATGAACGGCACGATCATGGTGCCCATCAGGTCGCCGATCTTCAGCGTGCGCTTGCCGCCGATCAGGATCGAGACGCCCTTGTCATCCCCCGGCGACAGGGCCTTGGGCAGTACGTTCAGGCAGTGCATGCAGCGCACACAGTTGCGGTTGTCGACCTGCAACTGGTCGTCGTCCGACAGGGACAGGGCATTCGTCGGACAGCGCGCGATCACGTTGTCGATCAGGTACTGGCGGCCCTTGGTTTCGAGGTAGCCGGCGATGGCGTCCTGGTCCACCTTCATGTCGTCGCGCCAGGTGCCGATGATGGAGAAGTCGGAGCGCTCGATCGAGTTCATGCAGTCGTTGCCGCAGCCGGACACCTTGAATTTGAACTTGTACGGCAGGGCCGGGCGATGCACATCGTCGGTGAAGTTGTTGAGCAGGGTTCGGTGGACCCGCATCTCGTCGGTGTTGGACTGTTCGCAGCGGGCGGCGCCGACGCAGGACATGCCGGTGCGCACGCACGGGCCGGCTCCGCCGAGGTCGAATCCGTAATCGTTGATCTCGTCGAAGAAATGCTGGGTGTTTTCAGTGCTGGCGCCGATGAACATGATGTTGCCGGTCTGGCCGTGGAAGGTGACCAGGCCGGAGCCCCAGCGTTCCCAACTGTCGCCGAGCTGGCGGAGGACATCGGTGGTGTAGTAGTTGCCTGCGGGGGGTTGTACGCGGAGGGTGTGGAATTCTCTGGAGGCGGGGAAGGCGGCGCCGACTTCGGAGAATCGCGGGATGATGCCGCTGCCGTATCCATAGACGCTGACCGTGCCTCCCTTCCAGTAGCCCTTGCGGGTTTCGTAGGAATGTTCGAGCTGCCCGAGCAGGTCGTTTGCGACACCGTTGACCCGTTGGTCGGGGTGTTGGTCGCGGAGCCGTTTGATGCCGGAGATGAAGCTGGGCCAGGGGCCTTGCTCCAGCTCGTCCAGCATGGGTGTTTTATGCTGCTCGTCTGTCATGGTTCACGGTCCTCCTGTCAAACGCGTGGCCAGCGCGTAGGATAAATGATTTTTGCGAAGATATAAATTTCACTATGGGGTAAGCCGGCCAACGTTCATTATATCCCCTAAGGGGTAAGGGCGCGGTTTCACGGGCACCTGCATTCAAGCAGAAATGCCCTGACCCTGCGCACGGGTGGAGTGCCGGTCAGGCCCGGACCGATAAGACTGCCGATTGCCGAGATTCGGTTTTCCGGTAAACTGGTTTGCGATGGTTCGTTCTTCCTATGTAAATAGAAGACTCCATTCCCGTCTCCAGGGTGTGAGTCACTATTCTGGCTCAACGAAGTCGGAATAGGAAGGGCGGATCATCCCACACATGACACGTTTTTTTGTTCTGAATTAATGGAGGGCTGTATGGGCATCGAATTTGATGGGGAAACGATTGAGACCACGCCAACCGGCTACCTGGCCAATGCAGACGATTGGAGCGAGGGCCTGGCCGAGCACATTGCGGCAGCCGAGGATCTGGAACTGACGTCGCGCCACTGGGATATTATCAAGCACCTGCGCGAGGAGTTTTTCCAGAATGCCGGGAACCAGCCAAATACCCGCAACCTGGTCAAACACCTGGGGAAACTCTGGGGCGAGAAAATCAACGCCAAGACCCTTTACGACCTGTTCCCGGGTGACCCGAGCAAGCAGGGGGGACGGATCGCCGGACTGCCTGAGAGTCGGCGCAAAGGGGGCTACTGAGTTTCGGCGGAAGCATTAACGCTTGATTGGTTTATGCCCAGAGAGCGAGGGAGAGATTCAGTCTGGCATATCTGTCACGGCGCCTTCCGACGCGGAGCGCACGCTGCGCGAATATTTTGCAAGCACGCCGGTACGGTAACGCGGGCGGCGCGGCTTCAGGGCCCTTCGGCGCCGTTCGAGGTCTCTTTTCGGCACCTTCAGCGTAATCTCCCGACGCGTGGCGTCGATGGCGATGCGGTCCCCGTTCTTCACCAGGGCCAGTGGGCCGCCAACGGCAGCCTCAGGGGTGATGTGGCCGATGACGAAACCATGCGAGCCGCCGGAGAATCGTCCGTCTGTGATCAGGGCCACGTCGCTGCCGAGGCCCCGGCCCATGATGGCGGAAGTCGGTGCGAGCATCTCGCGCATGCCGGGTCCTCCGCGAGGGCCTTCGTAGCGAATAACCACCACGTCGCCCGCACGGATGGAGCCGTCGAGGATGGCGCGCAGAGCCCGTTCCTCGGAGTCGAACACACGGGCGCGTCCGGAGAAAGTCGAGCCTTCCTTGCCGGTAATCTTGGCCACGGCACCCTCGGGTGCCAGGTTGCCGCGCAGGATGACCAGGTGGCTGTCCGGCTTGATGGGTCTGGAAAAGGGAAGGATGATCTTCTGCTTTTCCGGATAGTCCGGCGTCTCGTCGAGGTCCTCGGCCAGGGTGCGGCCGGTGACCGTCCGGCAGTCTCCGTGCAGGAGCCCGGCATCCAGCAGGCGTTTCATCAGGGGGCGGATTCCTCCGATCCGGACCAGTTCCGACATCATGTACCGGCCGGAGGGGCGCAGGTCTGCGACCACGGGCACCTTGCGGCCGACCCGTGTGAAATCGTCCAGCGACAGACGTACGCCCATGGAGCGGGCCATGGCCAGCAGGTGCAGGACGGCATTGGTGGAGCCGCCCAAGGCGGTTGCGACGGCGATGGCGTTGAGGAAAGCCTTGCGCGTCATGATGTCGCGGGGCGTGATGCCGAGTTTTAGCAATTGGACCGCCATTTCGCCCGCCCGGCGGCAGTCTTCGCGCTTGGCCTTGGACGTGGCCATTTGTGCCGAACTGCCGGGCAGGCTCATGCCCAGTGCCTCGATGGCCGAGGCCATGGTGTTGGCGGTGTACATGCCGCCGCACGAACCGGCTCCGGGAATGGCACACGATTCAATCGCGGTCAATTCCTTCCCGGAAATCTGGCCCTTGGCGCGTTCCCCGACCGCTTCGAACACCGAGATGATATCGACGTTCTTGCCGCGGTGCCGTCCGGGTGCGATGGTGCCGCCGTAGACGAACACGGCCGGGCGATTGAGCCGGGCGATCGCCATTAGGCAGCCCGGCATGTTCTTGTCGCAGCCGCCGAGGGCCACCAGCGCGTCGAAGCCTTCCCCGGCGGCCACCGCTTCGATGCTGTCGGCGATCAGTTCCCGGGAGACCAGGGAGTATTTCATGCCCTCCGTGCCCATGGAAATGCCGTCGGACACGGTGATGGTGTTGAAGGTGACGGACTTGCCGCCGGCCTGGTTGGCACCGGCCGCCGCCTGGCGGGCCAGCCGGTCGATGTGCATGTTGCAGGGCGTCACTTCGCTCCAGGTGGAGGCGATGCCGACCTGGGGACGTCGGAAGTCATCGTCGCCGAAACCGACGGCGCGCAGCATGGAACGGGCGGGGGCTCGTTCCAGGCCGTCAACGATCACGCTGGAGTGCGGGCGCGGCAGGCGAGGCATGTTGAGTGTGGGGTTGCGACTTTGTTGCGGTGCTGATTATAAGGATTTAGCTGACATGGCGGAAAGGGTTGATAATCTGGAGATCACCGATTTCTTGTCCATCTTGAAAGTCTTCGGTATACAGAATCTCTGCCCCGGCACTTAATGCTGTTTCCACAATCAGTGAGTCCCAGTATGACAACCGCGACGATTGGCTACGGCGCATAGCAGAGCGAACCAATTCGGGATGGAGGGCGTGCACTTGAAACTGGGAGAATTCATCAACGGCTTGTATGGCAATATCGGGGGCTAGAGGCGCAGCCAGTTTTCGAGTCACCGTCACGTAGAATTCTCCAAGCACCTGAACACTTACAGCGATCCGCCCTCGTTCTTCATACAGAAGCTTTTGTGCTTGAAGTTGCTTACCGGGGGAGTGCGTATCAAACAGATAGACCAGCACATTCGTATCTACGAATATGGAGCTAGCGCTCATAGAGGTCTTCCCGGGTCCATGTGGCGTCGCCGCGTCCTGATTGACAGGCTTGAGACAAGGCTAATATCCGCTTGCATGCTTCGGTACGACGCCGGTCAACCTTGGCATACGTCGCCAAGTATTCCCGAATCAACGCATTTACCGAAGTATTCTCCTGAATTGCCCGGATGCGAGCACGCTTTAAAGTGGCATCGTCAACAACAATCGTAAGGTTCATTCCGCACCTCAAATGTGAGAACACGGATAAAGTATAACACGGGATCCGTGTTCATGATTTTAGGGATACCAGAAAAAAATAATATATTTGATTTTACTAGAAAAATAAATAATATTTTCGCTATTCTCGTGGTGAAGCTATGCCTGCGAATGCCGTGGTTCGTTCTCGTGTCAACGAGGAAATCAAGAATGAGACCGTAATCGGTCCGTATGGGCCCGGCGGCTTCGTTGGCCACGGAGGCTGTCTGCCTGCAGAACTAGGCGGCTTTCACGGTCGTCAGGGCCTGCTGGTGCATTTCCAGTAGTACGCCTTCCCGGATGGCTCCCCGGGCTGGCCTCAGGTCGCGGACGTCCAGTAATTCGAAAATGGCGTGCAGGATCGCAAGTCCGCCGAGAAAAACCTGTACCCGGTAACGGTCCAGATGCTTGAAGCGGGAACCAATCCGGATGTTCAGTAGGCTTCGAACCAACTCTTCCACCGCTTCGGCATTAATGTTCCCGGTGTCGTTGATGCCGAGTTTGATCATGGTGTTGCTGATCGCGCGTATGGCTCCGGAGGCCCCGTACATCGTCTGGATGCCGGGCAGGTGAATGCGGCCCTTGCCAGCCAGTGTCATGGTTTCGTCTGCGTAATCGACGGCTGCCTGCCAGTTGGTGGGGCGCAGCACGCGGGCATCAAAAAAACGTTCAGTCAGAACAGCGCTGCCGAGCTGCCAGCTCAGGATGCAGCTGGCGCGGGCGCCGCTGCCGAGGATGAATTCGGTGCTGCTGCCGCCGATGTCAAGGACGCAGTGATCCTGACCGGACAGGGGAGTGGTCTGCACTACGCCCCGGTAGATGTAGTCGCCTTCCTCCTCGCTGCTCAGGACGCGGATCGGGCGGCCCAGCGCACGTTCGCATAGAGTCTTGAACGCGTCGTCCTTCTGGCAGCGGAAGGCATTGGTGGCGACCGCGGAGAAATAGGTCGGGTTCTGCTTTCGGATCACCCGGGAGGCTTCCCGGAGGCAGTTGATGGCGGCATGCTGGTAGCTGTCCCGGATTTCCCCGTTCTTCTTGAGGCCGGCTCCGAGTGAGACGTACTGCTTGAACTTGTCGAGAACGGTGATTCGCCCGTCTTCCCCGACGCGAGCATAGATCATGTGGAAACTGTTGGAGCCGAGGTCCAGGACGCTATAAGTGCGTTTCATCGATCTCCCCGTGCCTGGCCATCAGCACTTCCTGTGCGGCACATCGCTTGTGCCCGCGGCCGATGGTGGTCTTGGTGTAGGTGCCGTCGGGCTCCATCTGCCAGCTCTGGCAGTTGTCCGTAAAGTAGGTCTCGAAAGTCTCCCGCATGATCCGTTTCTTGATGCTCGTGTCGAGCACCGGGAACATGGTTTCCACGCGGCGGTGGATGTTCCGGGTCATCCAGTCGGCGCTGGAGAGGTACATCTCCTCGTCTTCGCCGGTGCGGAAGTAGAACACCCGGGTGTGCTCCAGGAAACGCCCGACGGTGGAACGGACCCGGATGTTGTCCGAGAGGCCCTTGACGCCGGGGCGCAGCCGGCATTCGCCCCGGACCAGCAACTCGATGGTGACCCCGGCCTGGGAGGCCTCGTAGAGGGCATCGACGATGCCGTATTCGGTCAGTGCGTTCATCTTGGCGTAGAGGATCGCTGTCTCTCCCTTGCGGGCCTGCTCGGCGGCCGCCAGGATCTTCTGGATGAGTCCCTTGCCCAAGGTCAACGGCGATTGGTACATCAGTTTGAGCTTGGGCGCGCGTCCGAGGCTGGCCACCTGGAGGAAGATCTTGTGCACGTCCTCGCACAGGTCCTGATTGGACGTCAGCAGGGCATAGTCGGTATACAGGCGGGTCGTGACCGGATGGTAGTTTCCGGTGCCGAGATGCGCATAGCGGCGCAGGCTGTCCTCGCTGCGGCGGACCACCAGCATCATCTTTGCATGGGTCTTGTGGCCGACCACGCCGTACAGCACCTGTGCCCCGGCCTGCTCCAGCCGTTGGGCCAACTGGATGTTGGCTTCCTCGTCGAAGCGCGCGCTCAGTTCGATAATGACGGTGACTTCCTTGCCGGCCCGGGCCGCCGACTCTAGGATGTCGGTCAGCTCGGATTCCAGTCCGGTGCGGTAGATCGTCTGCTTGATGGCGACCACCTTGGGGTCCGCCGCGGCCTCGCGAAGGAAGCGGATGGTCCACTTGAACGAATTGAACGGATGATGCAGCAGGAGGTCTTGCCGGTCGAGGAGATCGAACAGGTTTCCGGAGGCCGGCAGGTTCTGGAGTGCCTTGGGTGTCTTCGGATGGTAGGGCGGATAGCGCAGGTCTGGACGGTCGATCAGTTCCGGGAAATTCATCAGGCGGTACAGGTTGACCGGTCCGTTGACTTCGTAGACGCTGTCGGCGTCGAGCTGATACTGCTCGCGCAGGAAGCGGATGATGTCGCGCGGGCAGTCGTTGACGACCTCCAGACGCACGGCTTCGCCGTACTGGCGCTCCGGCAGCACGCCGGCGAGGACATCGCGCAGGCTTTCCACTTCTTCTTCGTCGTAGAACAGGTTGCTGTCCATGGTGACCCGGAACTGGTGGCAGCCCTTGATCTTGAGCCCGGGGAACAGGTCTTCGAGGTTGTCGTGAATGATCGAGGACAGGAAGACGTAGCTGTCGCGCTTGTTGCCGACCTCGTCCGGCAGGCGCACGATGCGGGGCAGGGAGCGCGGGGCGGTGACGACGGCGTACTCGGTGCTCCGGCCGTAGGCGTCCTTGCCGGCGAGCTTGACCATGAAGTTGAGGCTTTTGTTCTGCACGCGCGGGAACGGATGGCGGCTGTCCAGCCCGAGCGGGGAGAGGATGGGCAGGATGTTGCGGCGGAAGTACTGGCGGATCCACTGCTGCTGGGCCTTGTCCCATTCGTGACGGCGCAGGAAGCAGATGTCGCGTTTCCGCAGCGCGGTGAGGACACTTCTTTGCAGCAGGCGGTACTGGAGTTTGACGATGGTGTGGGCCTGTTTGGAGATTTCGGCAAGGATCTCCTGGGCGGTCAGGCCTTCGCCGCTTCGCGCCTCGGTGCCGTACTTGACCAGCTGGCGCAGGGCGGCGACCCGCACCTCGAAGAACTCGTCGAGGTTGCGGCTTGCGATACACAAGAAGCGTAGGCGTTCCAGTACCGGCGTGCTTTTGTCCGCACCCTGCATGACGACCCGAAGGTTGAACTGCAATTGCGAGATTTCGCGACAGTTATAACGCTGGATTAGGTCTTTTTTGTCGGCCATGCGACATACTCTAACAGCGAATTTAGTATCTTGCCCGAATAGGAAATAGATTTTACGGAATCCTTGCGAAGATGATTGCGCGGAATTAGGGCGCTGTTCTCATGGTATGCTCCGCACCAGTCCTGTGTAATGGTGGCATGGTGCCGGGAAAGCAGGGCTTTGTCAGTGGTTCTGTGCTGGCAATTTCTGGGTTTGATGCTGATACCGGAGTTTTCCACTATGAATCCTGATGTATGCATCCCTCAAGATCGCCTTGCTGAATTCTGTCGTGCGAACAGCATCACGGAGTTATCTGTCTTTGGGTCCGTTTTGCGCGATGACTTTGGGCCACAGAGTGATATTGACCTGTTGGTCAGTTTTGAGGAAGAGGCTCACCACACGTTGTTCGACCTGATCCGGATGGAGGAAGAATTGGAGACGATGCTCGGGCGTAAGGTTGATCTCGTCAGCCGGCGCGGCATCGAGAGAAGCCCTAACTACCTGCGTCGCAAGGCGATATTGGAGTCTGCGGAGCTCATCTACAGTGCAGGAAAGTGTCCCGCGGCTGTTGGCGATGATCGGACCACTGGTGCCGCCGGAATCGGAGGAGAGACCGCAATGACTATACCGAAGCCAGGAGCAAAACGAAGATTGGGCTTCATGGAGGGGCAGATTGAGATCCCGGACGATTTCGACCACATGCATGCTGATGATATTGTCGCCCTCTTCGAGGGTGACGACGTGCCAACGGTTGCTGAAGCCAAGGCATCCGGCGAAGGCGATACCGAATGAAATTCTAGTTTACGGCTCCTATTGGACTTGTGGTGTTGGCCTTGAGGTCAAGACTCGTTCTGCCCGTTATTGAATTCTGGTCAATATCTTCGGGAAACCGAGAACTCGACCACGCCTTCCAGTGCATCCCGCCATTGCGATGCCTCCAGAACATCCAGGTGTTCCCGGGCTCGCTGCGCGAACTCCCGGGCCCGTTCCCAGGCGTAGTCGATGGCTCCGGACCGGTGCATGATCGCGCAGACTTCCCCGATGTGCTCGCGCTGGCCGGACTGGATCGCGCGGCGGAGGAATTCCCGGTCTTCCTCCGGGGCCTCGCACAGGGCATAAATGTACGGCAGGGTCAGGCGGCCGCCGGCGAGGTCGTCGCCGACGCTCTTGTCCGCTTCCGGGTTGTCTTCCAGGTAGTCGATGGCATCGTCCGCGATCTGGAATGCCGCACCGAGCAATCGGCCAAAGTCGGTCAGTTCCCGGGTGAGTTCGTCACTTGCCTCTTCGATTCGGGCGGTTGCCTCGCAGGAGGCTTCGAACAGCTTGGCCGTCTTGCCCTCGATGATGGTCAGGTACCGATCTTCGCCCAGATCCACTTGTCCGGCATGCATGAGCTCCAGCAGTTCACCTTCCGCGATCGCGTTGGATGCATCGGCCAAGATCCGGGTGACTTCGGAGCGGTCGATCTTGGCGATCATGCCGAAAGCGCGGGAATAGAAGAAATCCCCGCCGAGCACGCTGGCCTCGTTGCCCCAGACCTTGTTTGCCGTTGCCCGGCCCCGGCGGATTTCCGAGTCGTCGACCACGTCATCGTGCAACAGGGTGGCGGTGTGAATGAACTCGATGACTGCCGCCAGCATGAAGGAAGCATCCGGGTAGCGCAACCCGCCCAGCGCGCGGCCGCACAGGAGTACCAGGACTGCCCGCAGGCGCTTGCCGCCGGCTTCCACGATGTAGCGGGCAACTTGGTCTGCCAGCTCAACATCGGAGCGCGATTGCTCACGCAGCAGGCGGCCCACTGCGGCGAGGTCGTCAACGACCAGCGCTCGAATCTGATCTAGGGTCACGCGGGGTCGGGCCGGTCGGGTTGCGGCCGGATTGAGGCAGGAGGTTGAGAGGTCATTTAATAAGTGGAGGGCTGGGATATGTGGACTACTCTGTTTCTACCGAGTGATTCCTATCCCATGCCAACGCTAGAAGCACGTGGGCCAGCTTAGGGTCGCTCATTTATCAGGGTGTGGGTGACAGATCAGGCTGTGGGCAAGGCCAGACATGACCTCATTATAAATGGGCGCGTTCGCGGATCTGCCAGCCGCAGTCTGAGCTCACGCAGCAGCAGAGCAAGAATTTTTATTGCGCTGCAAAAAAAAACAGGCGCCCCGGAGGGCGCCTGTCTTATTTTTTGGTGCGATCAGTCAGACTGAATCAGTCGAACCAGTGCACGATACCAACTGCGAACATCTCGACCTCCGCACCAGCTGTACCCAGTCCAGTACCAGAGATGCCCTGACCGTAGGTGCCGTTGTCGTCGTTGTTGACTTCGGAGTAGGTCAGACGCAGTTCCGTACCACCCGGCATGGTGTAGAACATGCCTATGTTCCATGCGTCCGCCGCGGTTTCACTCCAATCACCTGAGCAGGCTGCACAGGAGACCTCGAGGTCATCCGCATCCATGTAGGAGAAACGGAAATCAATGGGGCCGCCGAACTTGAGCTTGCCGGACACCATCCAGGCGTCGCGTTCAACCGTGACATTGCTACCAGCAGTTGCAGCTTTCTTGGCACTAGAGACAAGTGCGTTGTAGCCGTCCGTCAAAGGCTTTGGATCACCTGTTTCCGCCTTGACAGCCGTCTGCAATGCTTCGATTTGAGCACCAGTCAACGCCTCATCAGGCATTTCGACACCACCTGCTCCGTCGCCTGTGATGGCGTAACCAGTGATTGCATCTGTAACCACAGAAGCATCCAAAGTACCTTCATCATCGATAAGCCCAAAAGCATCAACAACAGCCTGACGGGTCTTGCTCTTAGCAACCTCACTGGAATTGAAGTTACCAGACGCCTCGAAACCACTATACCCAAATGCGCTCATTGCAGTCACAGCATCAGTGGTGCCATTGAACTCGTACTCCAGGTCTTCAAACATGGCCGAGATCTGAACACTCATGCCGTCACCCATGTCCATGATGTAGCGACCGGCAACGCGGAAGCTTTCCGCATCCGAGCTTTGCATCTCGCCCACGGAAGCCGCAGTCCAGTCTTCGTGGTCCTGCCAGGTTACTGCCGCCCACAGCGGGCCGTTGGTGTAAGCCAAGCTGGAAGAACGGATGACCGGATCAATCTCACCGCCCATATGCTCGGTCTCATCCCGCGTTCCGGCAGTCCACGCGAAGCGGAACACAAAGCCGTTCCAGTTCGGCGACCAGTATTGGATAATGTTTTCCTGACGACGGTTGAAACCCATGTCGTAGTTCACTGCCGAGTAATTGAACCTAACATTGTTAAGCCAGTCACCCTGTCCGTTGAACTCACCGGTGTTGTAGAAGATGGTGGTTGCTCCAACCGAGCCCATGATGCTGGTATGCGAGTCCGCACCAGCGTCATAGAACGGGTCAACCCACTGTGCT
Organism: uncultured candidatus Poriferisulfidus sp.; assembly: GCA_965214545.1. Classification (GTDB taxonomy): domain Bacteria; phylum Pseudomonadota; class Gammaproteobacteria; order Poriferisulfidales; family Poriferisulfidaceae; genus Poriferisulfidus. The sequence continues at coordinate 1,800,295 of OZ243950.1, forward strand.
ACGCCCTCGTTATAGGGCAGCAGCCAGGTGGCGAACATGATCTCACCCATCTGGGGATGAGACAGACCAATCTTGGAGTTACGATTACACCAGCCAGTACCGCCAGCGTAGTGGTTCACATACATGAACTGTTCGCACTGGACATTGACCGAGATGCCGTGGCCAGCGTCCATACTGGCTGCGAAGCCAATGTTTCCGGCGTTGGACTGGATGCGGTCGAAACTTTGTCCACCATCGATATCCACAAACTCCCAAGAGTGATTTTGCCAACCATAAATGTTCCATGTCTCTGCTTGAGCCGCGAACGGCGCAACGGCTAGAGCCATAGCGATTAGAAATGGTACTTCCCCACTCACTACCACCTAAAAATCAATTAGATAAGACACACCATCGAATCTAGATGCCTCCGTCTCAGAAGGATTCCCTGTGTCAGTTGGATCGGTATGGCGCTTAGGAGGAGTAATTGACTCCGGTAAAGAAAATCTCACTCATCTCTTCCACAATTCGCTCAATGGCACGGCCAGTATGCGCTGGCTATTGACCGGGACAATATCCTGTCCGCTATAGAGGACAAGGCCACGCACAAAATCTTGTTTGCATTGGTTTGCAAGCCGAGCCAGTCCTTGCCCTGCATCGCGGGGTACCGAAACAGAGGCTTTGATTTCGACACCCCAGGTTTTCTGGCCCCGGGTAATGACGAGATCCACTTCGACCGAATCCTTGTCCCGGTAGTGCCAAAAACTTAAATCTGGGTCGGACCAAGCAAATTGTGCGATCAGTTGCTGGAGCGCGAACGATTCCAAGAGATGTCCCATCCGGCCTCGGTCATCATTCCAGTTGTCTACGGTGAGGCCCGCCAAGGTGGCTGCCAGCCCACTGTCGAGGAAATAGACCTTGGGCGACCTGAGTAAGCGCTTGCTTGCGTTGCTGTGCCATGCAGGTAGGCGACGCACCAGAAAGATGCGTTCAAGCACGGCAATGTAATGCTCGACGGTTTCCCTGTGCAAGCCCGTGTCACTTGCCAAGTTGCTGATATTGAGGAGTTGCCCGGTGCGCAAGGCCAGCAGTTTCAGCAAGCGCTCCAATTCGTGCGCCCCTCTTACTTGGGAGGCTTCTTTCACGTCCCGGTCAATGAGGCTGCGCAGATACTGCCGATGCCATTGACGGGCCCGGCCCGGTGCGCGAGCTACGGCTTCGGGGTATCCGCCGGTGACCAGCCGTTCCTCCAATGTTGGTTTGGGTGGGGTTGTTTTCGGACTTAGGCAGGGTTCAAAGCCATCTTCAAGGAAGTCGGACAGGAAATGGCCTGGCTTGTGTTCTTTCTCAGCTTCCGTCAGTGGCTGCAACTGGACGACTTCCATGCGGCCCGCCAAGGATTCAGAGGCCTTGGGCACCAGTAGCGGGTTGGCTGATCCGGTCAGAAGGAAACGCCCGGGCCGGCGATCCTGGTCGACACTGACCTTGATGGCATGGAAGAGAGCCGGAACCCGCTGAACCTCATCCAGGCACACGTAATCCGGCAGTGCCGAGATGAAGCCGTCAGGATCTGAGGAAGCGAATTGATAGTGCGTATCCTGTTCCAGGCTGTAGAAAGCATGTGGGGTTTTCATGTTCTGGACCAGGGTGGTCTTTCCGCTTTGCCGGGGACCGACGACACATACGACGGGGGTGTCCGCCAATGCGTTTCGGATGGCTGGCTCGATCAGTCGGGGGAGCAGCGAAGAGGGCAGAGGCATATGCGTGTGACTTGGCTTTTGTCAAGAAATCTTGCGGAATATTGTACATTATATTGCCGTCTAATTGTATGCTAGTTCGATCGTCTAATTTCCGGTCAGCACTCTTTTCCAGAAGCCAATCAAGCAGATAAGAAGCATGAAATCAGGATGAGCCCACATTGAAATATTTTAAATTTGGCAAACCTGTGTCTCACAGGCTTGAGGATGGCCACTGTCTGGATGCGTGCAGGACGCGAAGTACACGAACGGAATCCTCAGAGATGTCATAAACCAAGACGTAATTTTGATGCACAACTAACTCTCGAGTCCCTTCCACTCGCCCAAGGCGTCCGAGATGCGGATGAACACTTAGGTGGCGGGCTAACTCCAAGAACCTTTCGTCAAGGGCAAGCGCTGCAGTGGGGTTGTCCACCTGAACGTATTCATAGATGCTGTCGCGATCATGGATCGCTTCCGGAGTCCAACTCAGTTTCACTACGACTGGTCAATCCGGCGACGGGTTTCAGCTCGGCGCGCGGCAAACTTTTCCTCGACGGCATCAGCCGGCACTAGATGGCCCGCTCTTGCTGAATCCAGCCCAATTTGTACTTCCTGGCGAAACCAGTGGTCATATTCATTGGCTTCTTGCTGCCGCCCGACAATGTCCCTCATGTAATCTCGCAACAGTTGAGCACCCGTACGGTCAAGGGACTTTGCCACGGAAACAAAACTGCCCTTAAGATCTTTATCAACCCGGAAGGAGAATGTCGTTGATTGGTCCATATTTTTCAGCAATGTATTACAGGGTAAGGACATGGTAACACAATTACGCCACGCCCGATTCAGTCAGGCCCCCATTTTCTGAATTGCGGATTCGGCCTTGCCATTTGCGCCCGCCGTATAAAGTGGCGCATATTTATGCACCACGTGCATAAATTAACGCTTGCGCTCATACACCGCGCCCTTCCTTTCTCCCACTTGGCGTATGTCACCTCGTTTTTTCAATCTAGACAATAACTTACAAGGTAATGACACAGTAACACAATTGGCGCTTCAGACTTTTGTGTGGAATTACCCGGGGTCAAGCCTCGGAAGATCCCACGACAAAGGTTTTGACGGATCACGGGCGGTTTCCACTAGATGCTCCAGTACACACCGCAGCACCCCCGCTTCGTTGTCCCCTCCCCGTCCTGTCACCGGAGCGCCTCCGGCCAAGAGCTTGTTCACTCCCAAACTCAGGATGTTTCGTGCGGCATTGCAGTCCGCGTGATCTTTATGCCCGCAGGACAGACACACAAAACGGTCCTCCTTGCGGTTCGCCTCCTCCGTGTGCCCGCAGCGCGCGCACATCCGGCTCGTGTTCTTCGGCGGCACCTCCTCCACATGCATCGCCTTGTACTCCAGAAAGCGGCCCAGCTGGCCCATGCACGACCGTAAGATCTTCCGGTTCAGACCCGACTTCTGGCGGACCCGTTTCCCCGGCTTCTCCTTCGTCCCCTTCGCCGACTTCGTCATCCCTTTCAGGTTCAGCGCCTCCAGAATGATGTACTGGTACTGTCTGGCAATCTTTTTCGACGTCTGGTGGCTCCAGTCCAGCCGGATCGTCGCCGCGCGCCGCTTCGCCTTCGCCGCACGCCGCTGCATCTTCTGACGCCGCCCCGAGGCCACCTGTATCGGCCGTCCCGATTTCTTCAGCACCGGCTTCCCGTCTGCATCCAGCAACGGCTTCAGCTGCCGCCAGCTCGCCCGCCACTGATAATACGAGGCCTTCTCCTCGTACCGGGCGATCCGCTTCACCGGCACCTCGATCAGCCGCGCCTCCCCCTCCACGCACAGCGCCACGTTCTCCGTGTTCCGGTCTATCCCCACCGCACGCCCGTTGAACGGAAACCGCTTCCAATCGACATCGACCCGCCACAGCACCGCCGCGTACCACTTCCCCAGTTCCTCGTACACCACCACCGAGACCGCCTCGCCGTCCGACCACGGGTCGGCCCCCTGGGTGCGCGACTGCGCCTTGCGATTCAGGCGCACCCAGCCCACCTTCGGAACACGCAGGCGCTTCTTCTCCAGCTGCACCCTATCCGGAATGATGAACGACTCCCGTCTGCGGCCCTTGGCCTTGAAACGGGGAGCCCCCGGCTTCTCCCCGTCCCGGGGCTCTTTCAGTCGCCGGAAGAAATGCCGGTACGCCGCGCCCAGGCGGAAGGCGCCCGAAGCCCGCACCACCTGGCAGGACAAGTCCTGCATCCATTCATGGCCGTCCTCGGCCTTCATCTGGATGAATCGTCGGCCGAACGCGAACGGGGAGGCCTTCGGCTTGTCTCGCTCGCCGGCCTTGTACCGCGCGAATTCCCGCTTCTGCTTCGCCAGCAGCTCGTTGTAGACGTAGCGCGAGGCGCCGCACAGCTGCCGAAACTGCTCCGTTTGGGCCTTATTCGGATACAGGCGGTAGCGGGAGGAGCGTAGCTCGCACATGATCGGTTGGTCCCGTCAAGATATGTGTATAACCCAAAATATAGACTATTAATCCTAGACTGTCAAAGGCATGGTGGCGGTGTGGCCGTGCGGCATTCAGGAAGCCCCTCATTGCCAGCGCAATCACCTTCATACACCGGATTCCACACGGAATCCTGAAGCCCCACACAATTCACACCACGCCCCCATGCAGATCTCCCACTCATGTGTGTAGTCCGTGAAAATTGTCTACCTGGTTGACAGACCCCGGGCAACACTTGCTTTCTTTATTGGGTGTGCATCAGCTGACCGAATGCGCCAATACTACCGTTTCCAGAATGAATCCGCATTGTGATATTTTGAAAATATGTTATTTTGTTTACTATGAACCATCAAAGAAAACAAAGATTGAAATGTCTCCTGGATAAGGTCCCGCCGGGCTTTATGGTGGATACGCCGTGGCTGAAGGCGCAAGGCATCAATCCCAAATCCATCCACGACTATGTGTCCCGCGGGTGGCTGGAGCGGGTTGTCCGGGGAGTCTACTGTCGCCCTCTGCCTGAAGGTGCGCAAAGCGTTTCCGAGAATGCATGGGCCATTCCCTTGCTCTCGCTGCAATGGATCATGAATTACGATACGTATCTGGGGGGTGAGAGTGCACTGGGTTTGGCGGGCCATGTCCATTACCTCAGCCTCGGGGATGCGCGGCGTGTTCATTTTTACGGTTCCGCGCCTTCGTGGCTCAAACGGTTGCCGATACAGGCGCGGATTGCCTTGCACCGAGACAAACTTTTCGGTGGCGATCCTACCGGCATCGTCGATGCAGAGCCCAATGCCCAAGGGTCCGGCCATGCGATCAACGTGTGGCACTGGCCCGTCAAGGCCTCCTCCCCGGAACGCGCTATCCTCGAAGCGCTTGATGAGCTTCCGAACCGGGCGAGCTTTGACAACCTGGACAAGATATTTGAGGGACTGACGACCCTGCGGCCGAAACTACTTATGGCGTTACTTCTATGTTGCCGGAGCGTGAAAGTGCGCCGCCTGTTTTTCGTTTTCTCGGAGAGACACCGGCACCCATGGAGTAAGCATCTCGATGTGTCCAAGATCCATCTTGGCTCGGGACCGCGTGCCCTGGTAGGTGGCGGTAAGATGCACCCGACATACCGGATCTATGTGCCGGATGCCTTTGTGGACGAAGACGAGACCAGAACCAATGTTTGATCGTTATGCGGAACAGGTCCGATTGCTCCTGAGTGTACTTCCGGATATCGCTGGGGAGAACGTTTTCGCTCTCAAGGGCGGTACGGCTATCAACCTGTTCTACAGGGATATGCCGCGCCTTTCCATAGACATAGACCTAGCCTACCTGCCGATCATGGACCGCGGCGTTTCCCTGAAAAACATAGATGTGACGCTTGACCGGATTATGCAGACCATCGCCCGGCACAACCCACATTCACAGGTGCAACGCATTGTGGGCGGCGGCAACAGCGCCACGCGAATTTTGGTACGCAGGGGTCAAACGCAGGTGAAAATTGAAACTTCTGCAGTGACTCGTGGGGCGGTGTATCGGCCGACGATGATGACGGCATCGGATGTGGTAACAGAGCATTTCGGTTTTGCCAAAATGAATGTCCTGGCATTTGAAGACCTCTACGGCGGCAAACTGCATGCCGCGCTTGACCGCCAACACCCGCGCGATCTTTTTGATGTCATGGTCTTGTACGAGAACGAGGGGCTTACCGAAGATTTGTTTCGCGTTTTCATGATCTATGCCGCCAGTTCAGGCCGGCCGATGCATGAACTGCTGGCACCGCCTACACGCTTCAAAGAAGAACTGTATGACGGAGAATTCGTGGGAATGACTCGCGAGGCAGTGACTCAAGAAGCGCTCATTGCGACCCAAGCGCGCCTGTATGCCGATATCCAAAAGCGTCTATCGGGCGACATAGCAAATTTTCTCCTTTCACTCCACGACGCAGAACCTGATTTCAATTTGATCGGTATTCCAGAGGCCGTAGACCTGCCGGCTATTCGCTGGAAGTTAGTCAACCTGGAGAAACTGAAGAGCCGTAATCCTGAGAAGCATGCAGTTCAGCGGAGCGCACTCGAAGATTTGTTCCAGTAACAGCCCCGAATGGGCCACGCATACGTTGGACAAGCCTTGCCTCTGCTGGATTGCAACGTTTGTCGGATTTGGAACCCCCTGTTACCGGACATGTAAAAAAACAGGCGCCCCGAAGGGCGCCTGTCTTATTTGGTGTGCCAAGTCAGACTGAATCAGTCAAACCAGTGCACGATGCCGAGTGCGAACATCTCGATCTCCACACCAGCTGTACCCAGCCCAGTACCAGAGATGCCCTGACCGTAGGTGCCGTTGTCGTCGTTGTCGACTTCGGAGTAGGTCAGACGCAGTTCCGTACCACCCGGCATGGTGTAGAACATACCTACGTTCCATGCTTGGGCAGCGGTCTCCGACCAGTCGCCGGAGCAGGCTGCGCAGGAGACCTCGAGGTCATCCGCATCCATGTAGGAGAAACGGAAATCAATGGGGCCGCCGAACTTGAGCTTGCCGGAAACCATCCAGGCATCGCGTTCAACTGTGACATTGCTACCAGCAGTTGCAGCTTTCTTGGCACCAGAAACATACGCCTTGTAGCCATCTGTCAGATACTCAGCAGCACCCTCCATATTGACAGCTTCTTGCAGAGCCGTAAGCTCAGCGGCAGTCAGTGCCCTGTCCTCGACACCATCCGTAAGATGATCCTCGGTATTCATGTCGAAAAGGTCAACTGTGCTTATAACCGCATCAAATGCTTCTACCCTATCACCAGCACTATCACCTTCGGCATCCTCTTCAAGTTTGAAAGCAGAGATTGCACTTGACAGTGTCTTACTCTCAGCAACCTCACTGGAATCAAAGTTGCCAGACGCCTCGAAATTATCATACCCAAATGCGCTCATTGCAGTAACGGCATCAACGGTGCCATTGAACTCATACTCCAGGTCTTCAAACATGGCCGAGATCTGAACGCTCATGCCGTCACCCATATCCATGATGTAGCGACCGGCAACGCGGAAGCTTTCCGCATCCGAGCTTTCCATGACAGCGCCATCAGCGTTGCCAATCGCAGCGGCAGTCCAGTCCTCATGATCCTGCCAAGTGACTGCTGCCCAGAACGGGCCGTTGGTATAGGCCAAGCTGCTGGACCGGATTACGGGGTCAACTTCGCTGCCAGTACTGAGAACTTTTTCATCCCGATTGCCAGCCGTCCACGCGAAGCGGAACACGAAGCCGTTCCAGTTCGGCGACCAGTACTGGATGATGTTTTCCTGACGACGGTTGAAGCCCGTGTCGTAGCCACCGCCTGCATAGTTGAACTCCAAACCGCTGAATCCTGCCGTCGGCGTGTTGGCGGCCTTGCCCCCATAATCGCCGGAAGCCTGAATGTCAAAATCGCCGGTGTTATAGAAAATGGTGTTCGCGCCAACCGACCCCATGATGCTGGTATGCGAGTCTGCGCCAGCGTCATAGAACGGGTCAACCCACTGCGCTACGCCCTCGTTGTAGGGCAGCAGCCAGGTGGCAAACATGATCTCACCCATCTGGGGATGAGACAAACCGATCTTGGAATTACGGTTGCACCAGCCGGTGCCGCCCGCGAAGTGGTTGTAGTAAGTGAACTGTTCGCATTGAACGTTGACCGACATGCCGTGGCCAGCATCCATACTGGCCGCGAAGCCAATATTGCCGGCGTTGGACTGGATGCGGTCGAAACTGCGTCCACCATCGATATCCACAAACTCCCAAGAATGATTTTGCCAACCATAGATATTCCATGTCTCGGCTTGAGCCGCGAACGGCGCAACAGCCAGAGCCATGGCGATTAGAAATGGTTTTTCATTTTTTTGCGGTCTTGGGAAACCTGCCGATTTTGTAAAGCTGGGGTGGGTTATCCCAAGTACGCGACTCGCTCCGAGTCCCTTCTGTCTGACGGGCCAGAGTGGTAAATTATTGTCGGTCTACACCGCGACAGCCAGAATGGTTTTCTGCCGCTTTATGTCTGATTCCACGCACATTTTGAAATTCAGTCGCGCCCGGCTGAGCGGACGCCAGATTGCGGAATTGCTGGGGTTGTGCAAGGGTTTGATTGCCGATGGGAAAATCGTCCAAAGCGAAGCAGAGTCCCTCTATGCCTGGCTGATCGACCAAGAGGGGACAGGACACCCTCTCGTAGAAACCCTCCGGGTGCAAGTCGGGGAAATGCTCGAAGACGGTGTTCTGGACTCCAACGAAAGTGCGGAATTGATGCAGTTGGTGTGCGGCTTGGTCGACAACCACCCGGGTGAGGAAGTTCCCCTGCGCCGCGATGGCACACCGGCCAACAGCCTGAACGATTACCAAGTTTCTACCCTGTTGGGGCTGTGCCGGGGGTTGATTGCCGACGGGAAAATCAACCAGAACGAAGCAGACGTTCTTCGCCTGTGGCTCAAGGCTCATGAAGCAATAATCGACAATCCGGTAATGACTGCATTTAAAGTGAAATTGAAGCCTTTTATATCAGAGAAGAATGGAAATACTGACAATAGCAAACAATTAATGAAATTAATGAACGGATTGATCGGTGGAAAGACGGAAGTTGGCGAATGCCTTCGCACAACGACGTTGTGGCTGGATGAGCCACTGCCAGAAGTCATATTCGATGCTCGGAAGTTCTGTATGACCGGCAAATTTTCCTACGGTACACGTGGCCAATGCGAGGATGAGGTTCGCAGCCGCGGGGGAACCTGCCAGTCGTCTCCGGGCAAAACGACGGACTACCTGGTTATCGGGTCTTACGCAGAGGGGGCTTGGATTCAGTCTGCATACGGGCGCAAGATTGAGAAAGCCGTGGAGCTACGCGCCGGAGGGCTGCCTCTTCGGATTATTTCCGAGGAGCATTGGTCAGCCAGCCTGTAGCAGACAGCCTCTGTTGGTTAGGGAATTTCTTGCGGAGCCAAATTTTGTTTGTGCCGGGGCCGGCCGCAGGGATCAGGATGCCTCAACCTTTTGCGACAGCAGGCCACGGGAATCTCGGGTTGGTTACCGATTCGGCCTGTGGGAGTCGCGGAGCTCAGCCTTTGTCTAATTGCATGGATCACGAAATCGGATCTGCCCGTTTGAGCACAAAAGACTTCGCGCCGATGTAGAAATGCCAAGGATTCTCCGACAGGCTGAAACATCCTGATCTCTGCGACCAGGCTCGCAGATCAGGAGGCGGTGCCTTCTTGAACGACACGGGTGGTGCGGTGTTTTTCGTGACAAATGATGTCCCACACGAATCCAACCAGTTCCCGTGCGATCGCGACACAAACCACTTTCTGGTTTTTCCCGGCCTTGATCAGTGTCCGGTATCGTCCGCACAACCGTTTCTGCGCTTTCCAGGAAATCGCCTGGGCGTAGGCGGAGGCATCTTCCGCTTTCCGGCTCATGTAGGCGGTCTGGCGGGCCGGGAAGCGGTAACACCAGGCGGATTCAACCAAGACTTGCCGGGCGTGGTGATTGCCGGCCTGGGTCGCACCCCCGGTGCGGCGGCGTGCCCCCGAGCTGTAGACGCAGGGAACCAGCCCCAGGTAACCCATCAATTGGTTCGGGGATGCGAATCGGCTGATGTCGCCCAACTCGGACAGCAACGTGATCGCAGACAGTCGGTCGAACCCCCGCAGTGCCATCAGACTGCTGACCAGAGGGGCCCAGGACCAGACGCGCAGGACCCGGTCCAGTTTTTGGTCCAGGTCGGCCATCCGCGAAGATGACAGGCGGACCGCCGCAATATATTCGTCGCGGACCCCAATCTGGTATTCGTACGGAAACTCAAGGCTTTCCAACCATTCGAGGTGTTTCTGGGTCCAGCGCTTCCGGTTGGTTGCCCAATGATGCCCATGGCGCAACACGAACGCATTCAGTTGCTGGCGCAATTTCTGCTGCTGCGCCTTGAAATCGGCCCGGCAGCGGCACAGGTCCCGCACGGCTTCCTGTTCCTGGTCCGGCACCCAGACCTCGATCAGCTCCCCGGCACGTAAAAGCCGCGCTAGGCGCAACGCATCCCTGCGGTCCGTTTTGATCTTTTCGTTCTTCGGCGGGGCCACGACCTGGCAATCCATGCCCATGGCGGTCAGGCTCTGGTACAGGGCGTAGCCGCAAGGCCCAGCCTCATAACAGAGCAGAAAGGCTTTTTTCTCTGTATACAGGCGGTCCACGAGTTTGGAGATTGCTTTCTTGGTGTTCGGGATGGTGCCCCAGGACTCCGGGGCATCCCTGCCAGCATGGGCGACAGCGACAGCAATGGTGTCCTTATGGACATCCAGCCCTACGTAGCCTGCGTACCGGCTTGATTGAGTCGGAAAGCTCTCCTTGAGATCCTGGGTTGATTCGGAGGATTCGTTTTTCATTGTTATGGCTCCTTGAAGTTACGAACAAGTCGGAACAATACACCATGGCCGTATTCGGGTGCGGTACTGGGTGGCTTGAGGGTCAAACGGGAAGAACTTTATGAGCGTTGAACTGTTCGGTGCATAGTGCCCACCAACTTGCTTCACCGGCCCAGTCTATCGGCAAGGGTTTCTCCGTTACTAACCTTTCTTCAGTGTTCTCACAACGAATCACGGGACCATTCCGCAAACTCAATACTTTACAGGTCTTTTCGAGAAACCTATCGGGATATCACTGCTAAAATATTGTAGACTCAGCAAGTTGGAAATTAATGAAAATTATGGGAGAAATTTCCGGATCGTTGTTTTTTTAAAACGAGAGGATTTGGTTGGCTTATTCTTGCTGATTTTCTCTAGTTGTAAAAAAACCACACCAGAGAGATTTGACAATTCTTCTGATGCAGGGACAATCCGCAACCGGATATGGCATTTTCGCCACATTCCCGTGAGGCATGATCACCTCGCGGTTTTACTTTACATTTTTAGGAGTCCTAAAAAATGAAAAAACCATTTCTAATTGCTTTGGCACTGGCGGCGGCTCCGTTCGCAGCCCAAGCCGAAACATGGAACATCTATGGTTGGCAAAATCATTCTTGGGAGTTTGTGGATATCGATGGTGGACGCAGTTTCGACCGCATCCAGTCCAACGCCGGCAACATTGGCTTCGCAGCCAGTATGGACGCCGGCCACGGCATTTCGGTCAACGTTCAATGCGAACAGTTCACTTACTACAACCACTTCGCGGGCGGCACCGGCTGGTGCAACCGTAATTCCAAGATCGGTCTGTCCCATCCCCAGATGGGTGAGATCATGTTCGCCACCTGGCTGCTGCCCTATAACGAGGGCGTAGCACAGTGGGTTGACCCGTTCTATGACGCTGGCGCGGATTCGCATACCAGCATCATGGGTTCGGTCGGTGCCCACACCATCTTCTACAACACCGGTGACTTCGACCAGCAGGCCTCTGCCTCTGGACCGGGCACGGGTTTCGGCGGTGCGGAGTTCAACTACGCGGGTGGAGGCTACGACACGGGCTTCAACCGTCGTCAGGAAAACATCATCCAGTACTGGTCTCCGAACTGGAACGGCTTTGTATTCCGTTTCGCGTGGACCGTCGGTAATCGTGACGAGATGAAGGTGAAAGACAACGAAGTCGACCCGGTCATCCGCTCCAGCAGCCTGGCCTACACCAACGGCCCGTTCTGGGCGGCGGTGACTTGGCAGGACCATGAAGACTGGTCCGCGATTTCCGTGGGCGAGATGGAAAGCTCGGATGCGGAAAGCTTCCGCGTTGCCGGTCGCTACATCATGGACATGGGTGACGGCATGAGTGTTCAGATCTCGGCTATGTTTGAAGACTTGGAATACGAGTTCAATGGCACCACTGATGCCGTTACGGCAATGAGCGCATTTGGGTTTGGTAATTTCGAGGCGTCTGGCAACTTTGATTCTAGTGTGGTCGGTGCTCAAAAAACTCGCGATCTCATCGTCGAATCTTTTGGCCTTCTTGGAGAAAATTCTGACGGCGACCCTGAGTTAGATGCCAGTAAAACGACCGCTGTTACAACGGCAATCGGTAATAGTTACGCCATCGAACTTGATACCAGCACTAATGATGTTAATGATGATATCACCGATGGCGCAGAAAAGTTGACTGGTGCTCAAATCGAAGCATTGCAGGCGGCTGTCAAGGCGGAAACAGGTACGGTTAAGCCTTTGACAGAAGGCTACAACGCACTTGTCTCTAGTGCCAAGAAAGCTGCAACTGCTGGTGGTAATGTCACGGTTGAACGCGACGCCTGGATGGTGTCCGGCAAGCTCAAGTTCGGCGGTCCTGTGGATTTCCGTTTCTCCTACATGGATGCGGATGACCTCGAGGTCTCCTGCGCAGCCTGCTCCGGCGACTGGTCGGAGACCGCTGCCCAAGCATGGAACATAGGTATGTTCTACACCATGCCGGGTGGTACGGAACTGCGTCTGACCTACTCCGAAGTCGACAACGACGACAACGGCACCTACGGTCAGGGTATCTCCGGTACTGGACTGGGTGCTGCTGGTACAGAAATCGAGATGTTCGCAGTCGGTATCGTGCACTGGTTCGACTGATTCAGTCAGCTAAAGCACACCAAAATAAGACAGGCGCCCTTCGGGGCGCCTGTTTTTTTATGAAAGCCGCTTGCCCTGGTAAGGGTAGTCTCAGCGCGTGAAAACTATCCCGACTATAAATCGCGCAGAAACTGCGCACTGTACAAAGGCCAAGTCTGCACAACGCCGTCATTCTCACCCCCAGCGCTCCCCGCCAATTTGACTGCTCGCGTTGGGTTGTACCGATTCAGGTACGAGCGCAAACTGCGAGCGCGTGAACGGGAGCCGCTTTTGACTTCCACCGGAATAATCTCTCCGTCCTGGCAACGGTGAAGGAACTCTACCTCAGCCTGACCTTCTTCCCACCCATAAGTCGGATATTCCTCGCAGGCATAGTTCAATTCAGTCTGGACAAAGTTCTCCGCAATGAAACCCTTGAACCTGAAGTCCTGCCTCCTTTGGTCGGCATAACTCAGATCCAGCATATGGCCCAATATGCCGACATCAAACAGAAACAGCCTGAATATGTTTTGCCGGGCCTGGACAACAAGCGGTATTTTCGGTTTTCCTGAGATGGGGTAGCACTTGCGCACCAATTTCGCTGTCTCCAGCCAATCTATCAGGCCGCGCAGGTCCCGATAGTTCGATTTTTTCTCGATCACATCCTTGAATCTGTAGCGTTTTACAGAATCGTCATGGACTGATGCCAGCTGACGCGGCACGTTGGAGAAGACCGCATTGATATGTTGCGCGTTCAGCTTGCCCGCATATTTCCCGAAGTCCAGCTGGTAGCCCTCAACCAGGTCATGATGGATTTGCTTGGTCCTTTTTACGCGGTCGGAAATGCTGCCATTGCCGCCGAACCAACTGTCGACCGCCTTTGGCATGCCGCCGACGAAATAATAGTCCAGAAGCATGTCCCAGAACTTTCCATGGGTCCCTGAGGAGAATAGACGGTTTTGAAACGCTTCCAGAAGTTTGGATTGTCCGCTTGCCATCAAGAATTCCTCGAAGCACAATGGAAACATGCTCAACATCTCAACCTTGCCTACCGGGAATGATTTCAGTAGGCCAATATTGGAACCGGAGGCGCAAACAAACGCCTCGGGCAGACGTTCGGAAAAATATTTGAGGGAATCAAGAGCCGGTTGGCAGTCTCCGATTTCATCAAAAAAAATCAGGTCTTTTCCAATGTCGATGTCCGCATCGAAATTCACCTCTAGGGATTCGAGTATGGTCGTTGGATCCAAGCCTCTTTCAAATGATTTTGGCAATTCAGGATTATGGCGGAAATCAAAATGCCAGACTTTGCGGAAATGTTCCGGGCCAAACAGATGTTTGACGGTATAGGTTTTTCCGACCTGCTGCGCACCATCAAGCAACAGAGGGTCGCGTTTCGACCGGTTCTTCCATTCCTTCAGGCGATCTATTATTTTCCGTGACAACATAAGGGTGAATGCAGCCAAGGCTGGTATAAGACACCGGTATATGCTGGCATGAAAATCAAGATTTTTCAACTTTTAGGTGGATAAAAACTGATGTTTTCCATATTTTATAGATATAAAACATGATTTTCATTGGGGCTGACCCCCATAATATTGATCAGACGTGTGAACGGTCACCCTGTCGAAAGAGCAGGCACCGCAAGGCCCGACTTCCTCTACTGGGCGCTTACGGATAAAATGGGGCACGACAATGGAACGGCGAGCTGTCAACACGAGTGTATTCGACTGGACGGCCCCGATTAACCAACCCGATTTTGCACTGATTACCTGATGACTCCTCAAACTTCCAGCGGCACCATCCAGCACAATAAATTAGTCGAATTCACCTACCGCATCATGGATGCGAGCGGGCAAGTCCTGGAACAAATCGATCTCCCCGTTTCCTATGTTCACGGAAGCGAATGCGGTCTGTGGCAGCGAGTCGAGGAAGCCATGGAGAACCGGCGGGCAGGTGACACCGTCGAGGTCCTGGTGCGCCCCGAAGACGCTTTTGGCGATCTGGACCCGGATCTAAAGCTCACCCAGAGCCTGTCCGATGTCCCCGAAGAGTTCCACCATGTTGGCGCCGAAGCGGATTTCGAAAACGAAGTCGGTGATGTCCAACGATTCCGCGTGGTTTCCATTGATGGAGACACGCTGACGATAGACGGCAACCACCCCCTCGCGGGCAAGACTCTCAAATTTTTCCTCAGCATCCTGAATGTGCGGGATGCGACCGAAGAAGAGATCAATAATCCAGATACCCTGAATTCTCCGGCCGTGCACTGATGAGGGTCCGAAAGCGACTCCGCGTGGCACTGTGGGCCACGCTGGCAGTTGCCGCCTTTCTTGCCTTGGGTTTCGCGGCAGCCCTCTATTTCAGCCGCCCACCAATTTCTGGAACTGCGGCTCTCTCTGGCCTGATCCAGCCGGTCACAGTCTCCCGCGACTCCATTGGGCATACCACGGTTCAGGCCGGCTCCAGGCTGGACCTGGCCCGGGCAGTGGGGTTTGTCCATGCCCAAGAACGCTTCTTGTCCATGGATGCCCGCCGCAGGCTCGCTGCGGGCGAATTGGCTGCTTTGCTTGGACCTTTCGTGCTGAGGCAGGATCGTGAACACCGTCTTCATCGTTTTCGCGAGCGGGCGAAGAAAGTGGTCGAGGAACTCTCCGAAGCTGAATCCGCTCTCCTGCATGCTTATACGGAGGGAGTCAACCAGGGACTGGAGGCGCTTCCCGTTTGGCCCTTTCCCTATGTCTTGATTCTGACCCGGCCTGAGCCGTGGAAGCCGGAAGACAGCATCCTGTCGCTCTTTGCCATGCATCTGGTTCTCCAGGGCGGACGCTGGAAATACGACTCCGTAGTCGGATTTCTCCACGATACTTTTGGGGCTGATGTTGCGAATTTCCTAGCCCCGGTCGGCACACACTACGACGCGCCCTTGGATAATAGCCCCATTCCGCTGTATACCCCGCATGTACCTGAAGCAAATGCAATAGACCTGCGCGAGACACCCTTGGATCCAGAAAACATCGGGGACGTGCGGATGTCGTGGGAGAACCCCGGCAGCAACGCTTTCGCGGTCAGCGGCGATCTAGCCTCTCACGGCGGCGCTTTGCTGGCCAATGACATGCACTTGGTTTTGTTGGTGCCGAACATCTGGTATCGGATGCATTGGCAATGGACAGATTCCGGAGAAAAGCATATGGCCAGCGGGTTGACCCTTCCGGGGCTTCCCTGGTTCACTGCTGGCAGCAACGGACAAATCGCCTGGGGGTTCACCAACGGCAATATCGACACTCAGGATTTGATTGTGCTGGATCCTGCGGAGCCTTCGCTGACTGAGATTGAGGAAGTACTGGAAGTCCGCTTCGGTGCCGATGAGACGTTTACTTATGAAGATTCCTCTTGGGGGCCTATAGTCGATAAGGATGCCGACGGCAGGAAGCGCGCTTTACGCTGGGCTTCTCATTGGATGATGGGCGCGCACATCAATTTCAGACAACTGGAAACCGCCGCAGACATCCATTCGGCCATCACCTTGTTCCAGCAATCCGCGATCCCGTGGCAAAACGTGCTCATTGCCGACCGCGAAGGCAATATCGGGTGGACGATTGCCGGGCCGCTGCCCAGGCGGGAAGGACACAACGGCCGAATCCCGGTCAAGAGTACCTTACTCGAAAGCCATGCAATTCAGTGGAGGCCCTCGGCTGAATCTCCCGTAATTCTCAATCCACCCGGCCAGCGCCTCTGGTCTGCCAATAGTCGCCACATCGGTGGCGAACCGTACACATTACTGGGGGATGGTCGCTACACCACCGGGACGCGCGCCCAGCAGATCCGGAACCGCCTACGGGAAAAAACCGTATTCAGCGAACCCGATCTATTGGTTTTGCAACGTGACAATCGGGCCGACTACTTGGCTGAATGGCGACCTCGGCTGGAGCGGGCCATGAACGAACCCGGCATGGCTTCCCTGGTGAAACGCCACCGGGTACGCGAGTGGTTCGCCGAATGGGATGGGCACAGCAATGCCGACAGTGTCGGTTACCGAATTATCCGGACCTTCCGGAAACGCACCCATGAACTCTTCCTCCTGACGCTCCAGACACGACTGGGTCTGTTTCCGGACCGACACACCCGGCATCTTCGGTGGCAGCTGGATGGCCCCCTGACCCGCATTCTGGATGGCGAGGCTAAAAATTTCCTACCCAAGGGCATGCAGCACTGGGATGAATTTCTGGCTCTTGCCTTGAAACTCACCATCGAAGATATGACGCGAGGAGGCCAGGACATGGCCAAGGCGACCTGGGGAGCGCGCAACCAGGCTCGGATACGCCACCCACTATCCCATGCCTTGCCATTTCTTGGAGGGTTGCTGGATGTGCCGCGATCCCCCTTGTCCGGCGACCTCAACCTGCCTCGTGTCGAGCATCGGGCGTTTGGGGCCTCTCACCGCACGGTTGTCGCCCCGGGTCGAGAAGGAAGCGGCATCATGAACATGCCGTCTGGACAATCCGGACATCCCTTGTCGCCGTTCTACAACGCCGGCCACGACGATTGGCTGGAAGGGAAACCAACCCCGTTCCTGCCGGGGCCTGACTTGGCCACAATGATGCTTGAGCCGTCAGAACACTGAGGATCCGAGCTCGTTGACGGCCTGGAGCATTTCCGGGTCATCCGTCAGCGCCTGAGAGACCGCGCTGGTACAGGCGGCCACCGGGTCCACCCCCGACTGGATCAGTTTCCCTGCGTGGACCAGAAGCCGTGTGCTGGCACCTTCATCCAGGCCGTTGCCTTTGAGGTTGCGCGTCATTTCCGCGAACTTGACCAACAGCCTGGCGGTTTCGGCATCTACCGACGTCTCCCGAATCACGATCTTCTGTTCGGTTTCCGCTTGCGGATAGTCAAATTCCAGTGCCACAAACCGCTGGCGGGTGCTCTGCTTGAGATCCTTGAGGACGCTTTGGTAACCTGGGTTGTAAGAGATTGCCATGCAGAACTCGTCCGGGGCTTCCAATAGTTCGCCGTGTTTCTCCATCGGGAGGACTCGGCGATCGTCACACAGGGGGTGGATGACGACCGTGGTGTCCTTGCGTGCCTCTACCACCTCATCGAGGTAACAGATGCTGCCGGAGCGCACAGCCCGGGCCAGTGGTCCATCCACCCAGACCGTCTCGCCGCCCGAGATCAGGTAGCGTCCGACCAGATCCGAGGAAGTCAGGTCGTCGTGGCATGACACCGTGATCAGCGGACGCTTGAGCCGCCACGCCATGTACTCCATGAAGCGGGTTTTCCCGCAGCCGGTCGGCCCTTTGAGGAGGACTGGCAACTGGTTTCTCCACGCGGCCTCGAACACCTCAATTTCCGAGCCGATCGGCTCGTAGTAGGGTTCTTCCTCGACCGTATATTCTTCCGGTTTCAGGGTACGGGCCTGAGTCATTTTAAATCCATGTCGGATGATGCGCTCATTGTGAGAGTGGCGGCGCGGCCTGTCAACTACTTCTAATTATCATGCTATTGACTTCTAATTATCATTAAGATGGCCCTGCGTCTCGCACGAAACCTGTAGGTACCATGAGCAAAGCAATTACCTCACCCTACGATGTCGCAGAACATCTGCACACACCAGAGGAAATGGCCGCATATCTGGAGGTTTCCATGGCGGAAGCTGATGGCGATGTCGCGTTCATCGTCAAGGCCCTCGGCGACATTGCCCGGGCCAAGGGCATGTCGCGAGTCGCCTGCGATACTGGCTTGTCCCGCGAAAGCCTTTACAAGACGCTATCGGGAAGCCGCAATCCCAGCCTTAACGCGATCCTCAAGGTCGTCGATGCTCTGGGGTTAAAACTGCGTGCTGAAGTGGCACCTAGCCCGGAAATGGCCGAGTCGAATATTTTGGCGGATCGCTGATATCTCAGCTGGAGTCGGCTGTATCGCGTAACGAAATATTACGCACGACACCTTTTTGGACTTCCCAAAAAAACAGGCGCCCCGAAGGGCGCCTGTCTTCTTTTGGTGTGCTTTAGCTGACTGAATCAGTCGAACCAGTGCACGATACCGACTGCGAACATCTCGATTTCGCCGCCAGCTCCGCCAGGTACGCCACTACCGCCAAGCCCAGTGCCGGAGATGCCCTGACCGTAGGTGCCGTTGTCGTCGTTGTCGACTTCGGAGTAGGTCAGACGCAGTTCCGTACCACCCGGCATGGTGTAGAACATACCTACGTTCCATGCTTGGGCCGCAGTGTCATCCCAGTCGGTGCAGGCGATTCCCCCACCCGAGCAGGAGATCTCAAGATCATCTGCGTCCATGTAGGAGAAGCGGAAGTCCACAGGACCGCCGAACTTGACCTTGCCGGACACCATCCAGGCATCACGCTCGATTGTGACGTTTGAACCCGCACCAGCGTTTAGCGCAGCGTTGTCAGTAGCAGCTTTCACCAACGTGTCGTACTGATGCTTCACATCAGCAGTAGCGTCATCAGCCATAGCAGCGGTCTGCAGAGCCATCACAGCAGTCTGCAGAGCATTCTGGACACCCTCTGTGCTGTCATCCTCATCATCAAGAATGCTGGTTCCTGAATTGCCAGCGTCTGGATCCTTAGCCATAGTAGTAGGATCGTCGGGAGTGCCTGGCTTGTACATCAGCGTACCAAATCCACTTGGGCAACGAGCATTAGTATTGGAATTGCCATCCGCACAAGCGGGGAATAATTCTGCTACGAGACCATAGGTCTTCTCCGCCTTAATGAGATTTTCCATATCCATATCACCTGCGTCGGCAAGGGACGTAATACTGGAACGTATAGTGGACATGGCGTTACTGTAGCCGAACGCGGTCATGGCCTTGGCTATGCTGGTCACGTTGTTAAACTCATACTCAAGGTCTTCCCACATGGCCGAGATCTGAACGCTTACACCGTCGCCCATGTCCATGATGTAGCGACCGGCAACGCGGAAGCTTTCCGCATCCGAGCTCTGCATCTCGCCGACGGAAACCGCGGTCCAGTCCTCGTGATCCTGCCAGGTTACCGCGCCCCAGAACGGGCCGTTGGTATAGGCCAGACTGGAAGAACGGATGACCGGATCGACTTCGTTGCCTTCCACTTTGGTCTCGTCACGATTGCCGACCGTCCATGCGAAGCGGAACACAAAGCCGTTCCAGTTCGGGGACCAGTACTGGATGATGTTTTCCTGACGACGGTTGAAGCCTGTGTCGTAGCCTCCACCCGCGTAGTTGAACTCAGCACCGCCGAAACCCGTGGCTGGTGTAGAGGCAGATGCCTGCTGGTCGAAGTCACCGGTGTTGTAAAAGATGGTGTGGGCACCGACCGAACCCATGATGCTGGTATGCGAATCCGCACCAGCGTCATAGAACGGGTCAACCCACTGCGCTACGCCCTCGTTATAGGGCAGCAGCCAGGTGGCGAACATGATCTCACCCATCTGGGGATGGGACAGACCGATCTTGGAATTACGGTTGCACCAGCCGGTGCCGCCCGCGAAGTGGTTGTAGTAAGTGAACTGTTCGCATTGAACGTTGACCGACATGCCGTGGCCAGCATCCATACTGGCCGCGAAGCCAATATTGCCGGCGTTGGACTGGATGCGGTCGAAACTGCGTCCACCATCGATATCCACAAACTCCCAAGAATGATTTTGCCAACCATAGATGTTCCATGTTTCAGCTTGGGCCGCGAACGGAGCCGCCGCCAGTGCCAAAGCAATTAGAAATTATATTGGGATCTTTTCCGATCCTCGGACGCGATTGAAATGGATAGACTGAAGGCCTAGCTTGGTACGTTCGGGACCTGTTCGGCTAAAATAAGCGAAAGTGCACAAGGGTGGTGTGAAGGTTGCTATTGACTTGGCTAGTGCTCACTACGCCGCAGATTGTGAGGTGTAAAATTGTGGCACTCATAGCAAGTGCTTGTTGATCGCCCCCAGAACCCTACTGGCCTGATTCATGCCCAAAAAGGACCACTTGTCCAACGAAGTCAGTTTAGAGGCATCCCTTTCCGGAACAGGAGTCTCGGGCAAGGTGAAGTCGCGCGCCTTGGCAGCATTAGACCGTTTTGCAGGAAGTTTGATTGATATCCCCACAGCAAAACTAGAGGCCGCAGCAGCCCGCATACGGGCTGAAAGCAATCAAAAAATCAGATTACTTACCTCCGCAAATGAAAGCATTCATACTCTCGAAGATGAAGAGAAATTGGCGCAAGCTGTCGTCAAAATTAATACAGCAGAGAGAATTGAACCTACAATAAATAAATTGCATGTCGCCAAGTTGGCAATTAAGCATCTTTCCAACAACCAATCAAACGAAAAACGATCTTCCGGAAATGACAACCTAGAAGAAGATTGGCTCAATTACTTTGAACAGTATGCCGAGAAAGCCACTTCCGAAAAAATGCGAGACCTATGGGCGAGAGTTCTCGCCGGAGAGATTCGAAAACCGCAGTCATTCTCACTGGCAACATTAAGGTTTCTATCCGAACTAGACCAGGAAATCGCTAAAGTTTTCGAGCGGGAAACAATGCACCGAATGCAGAATGGCTTCATTTTAATGCCAGAAGATCAGGAAAAGCGAAATCAACGTTTTTTCGATTTGTCGTTTCTGGAAGAAGTTGGTTTATTACAGGATGTGACACTTGGCGCACAAGTTACCAAAAAGCTGAATGATGAAGGATACTTTATTTGGCGGGAAGGAAACCTTATGCTGAAAGCTAAGGCCGAAGAAAGTATCAGATTGGAAGTCGTAAGAATTACTCGTGTTGGACAAGAAATTACCCACATCTTGCCACCTCCCAGCCACATGGAGGTTTTAGAAAAGATTGCAGAAAGAATTTTTCAAAACGTTCAGTCTTTAGAAATAATCGAAGTCATCAAAGAAGATAGTGCGGGTACAGGTTGGTTGCGTACTATCAAAACTTTGAAAGAAGAAAATTCATAACTGACCGCTCTATAAGCCTGAAGAGCAAGGGCTTGTACAAAGCCACTTTCGTAATACGCGAAGCCCCCTTTGCTAACATTTACAGACCAGGTATTCGGGGATCCATCTACCCAACGTAAGCTCCGGTTATGACAAGCTCATCGACAAGCTCGAACGCTGCAGCATTATGTATGAGCGCCGATATTTTCGCAATCGACAAAATATGTACAATGGCGGGGCAATTACGGCATGAGGGCCGACAAGAATGAGCGCACCCACGGATTCCATTCTCAAACGTCATCACGAACAAATGATGAGTCGAGGGGCTGGAGACAGCGCGCCGAGCGCGCCTGCCGCATCCCCCCCACCCAGTCCCAGCACCAGTTCTGACTCAAGCAGCCAGGGCGGCGGTGGAATTTGCGGCTGGTTGAAACGACTGTTTGGCGGCTAAGCCGCGGCAAAACCTGTTGCTGTGGTGCCTGCCCGGTAGGGCAGGTCTTTATTCTTCGATTTCGTAGGCGTCGGTGATCGCGCCGTCGCTGACTTCAAACTGGCGCTGGTCCAGATAGGCATTGCGCACCAGCGCGTACTCGTCTTCGGTGATGCCTTCCACGGCCTCTTCGGTGTCCATTAGGTCGGCCCGGTAGTCCACGATCTGGATGCCCATGGCTGCGGCCCGGGTGTCGCTGTCGTCCACCCAGGTGAACGGGTTGGCGGCGATGTCGACCGGCCGGCCGACTGCATCGCGAACTGTGCTCGGCCCGAGGAATGGCAGCACGAAATAAGGCCCCGGCTTGGATCCCCAGGCCCCCAGGGTCTGGCCGAAGTCTTCATCCGACTTCGTGATCCCGATTTCCGTGGCCACGTCGATGAACCCGAGTAGCCCGACCGTGCTGTTGATGACCAGGCGGGCGAAGGAATTGGCACCTTCGTCGGGTTTGCCCTGCAGGAAATTGTTGAGGCAGTTCCGGATGTCGCCGATATTGGAGAAGAAATTGGTGACGCCTTGATCCACCGGTTCCGGGATGACCGTGTCATAGGCTTCACCCATCGGCCTCAGGAACATCGAGTCGATGCCCTTGTTGAATCCGTACACCGCGCGGTTGTAGCCCTCCCAGGGATCACGCGGGTCACCCGCCCCATGATTGTCCGCCAGCGCGGAGCCGGAGAAAGCCATTAGGCAGATGAGGGTGCACGCAACAGTGCGGGGGGTGCAGGGCATGGATTCCTGAGATTTGGAATATGTCGGATACGTGACCATTATACCCGTCTTGTCGAGAAGGTCAGTTTCCGGTTGACTGCCCGCCGGGGTTCCCGGCTGGGGCGATTCACCCGCTACCGGGATGCCGCAGGCGTAGGCCGGACAGCCGGATGAACCCGGCGGCATCGGCCTGGTTGAACCGGCCCTGGTCGTCCTCGAAAGTCGCCTGGGCCGGGTCGTACCGGCTGTTCGGGGAGTGCCGGCCTTCCACCGAAACCGAGCCTTTGTACAGGCGCAGCCGGGCTTCTCCGCAGACCTCGCCCTGGGAATGGTCGATCAGTTGCTGTAAGGCCTCGCGTTCCGGGCTGAACCAGTAGCCGTTGTAGACCAGGGTCGCGTACTGCGGCATCAAGGCCTCCTTGAGGTGTGCGACCTCGCGGTCCAGGGTCAGCGATTCGACCGCCCGGTGCGCCGCCATCAGCACGGTGCCGCCCGGGGTTTCGTAGCACCCCCGTGACTTGAGGCCGAGATACCGGTTCTCGACCATGTCGACCCGGCCGATGCCGTGGCGGGCCGCGGCCGTATTGACCGTTTCCATCAGCGCAGCCGGCCCCAGCGCTTCGCCGTCGACGGCAACCGGGTCGCCGTTCTCGAACGCGATCCGCAAGGTCTGGGGTTCGTCTGGTGCCTGCTGCGGGTCCGCGGTCCAACGCCACATGCCCGCGGGTGGGGCGGCCTTCGGGTCTTCCAGTACGCCTCCCTCGTAGGAGATGTGCAGCAGGTTGGCATCCATCGAATAGGGGCTGCCGCCGTCCGGGTTCTGCTCGACTTCAATCCCGTGCTTCTTCGCGTACGCGAGCAGGTCGGCCCGGGAATTGAGATCCCATTCCCGCCACGGGGCGATGACTGCGAGATCCGGGCCCAGTGCCCGTGCGGACAATTCGAAGCGCACCTGATCATTTCCCTTCCCGGTTGCGCCATGGGCGATCGCGTCGGCTCCCGACTCCTGGGCCGCCTGGACCATTCCGGCCGTAATCAGGGGCCGGGCGATGGCGGTGCCGAGCAGGTACTGCCCCTCGTACAAGGGGTTGGCCCGCAGCATCGGGAAGATGTAGTCGCGCGCGAAGGTCTCCCGCAGGTCTTCAATGCGGATATCCTGGACGCCCAGTGCCCGGGCCCGCTGCCGGGCCGGTTCCAGGTCTTCCTGTTGGCCGAGGTCGGCGGTATACGTCACGACCTCGCACCCGTAGCGTTCCTGCAACCACTTCAGGATGATCGAAGTGTCCAGGCCGCCCGAATAGGCGAGCACGACTTTGCGGAATTGAGGCATGGTGGGGGAATCTGGCAGGGTGCCTGTAAGACCCCTGTATTATAAGGGGCAGGGCTTCGGTGCGTAGGGAACCTAAATGTCTGGGATCAGCTTGGAGAACCGGTTTCGCGGATTCCTTCCGGTCGCGGTAGACGTGGAGACGGGAGGCTTGATCCCGGAGACCGATGCGCTGCTGGAGATCTCGGCGGTGCTGCTGCGCATGGATGCCGAGGGCAACCTGTCCCCGGGAGACTCCCTGACCTTGGCGGTCCGCCCGTTCGAAGGGGCACGCATCGACCCGGCCTCGCTCAAGTTAATCGGCATCGATCCCCACGACCCGGAACGCGAGGCAGTGTCCGAAAAGGAGGCCCTGGAAACCGTGTTCCAAGCAATCCGCCAGGCGGTTCGCGAGCATCATTGCCAACGGGCCGTCCTGCTCGGTCACAATGCGGCCTTCGACCTGGCCGTCGTGAACGCGGCCTGCGAGCGCTGCCGGATCAAACGGAATCCGTTTCACCCGTTCAGTACGCTGGACACGGTGAGTCTGGGTGCCGTGGCGTTCGGGCAGACGGTGCTGTCCCGGGTTGCGCAACAGGCCGGATTAGGCTGGGATGAGAATCAGGCGCACAGTGCCTGCTACGATGCCACCATGACGGCCCGCGTGTTTTGCGGTATCGTCAACCGTTGGCAGGACGAATACCGGAAGCAGGCCGACGAGGCCCGCCGCATGCAGGCGGAAGGGGAATCAGCTGGCTGACTCGGCGTCGCCGTTGCGCGCGGCGCGTACCATCTGCTGAAGTTCGCCTTTCTCGTGCAGCTCCAGCGTGATGTCGCAGCCACCGACCAGTTCGCCATCAATGTACAACTGCGGGAAGGTCGGCCAGTCCGCGAACTGCGGCAGGTCCTGGAAGACCTCCGGGTCCATCAGGACATTGACGTAGGCGAATTCCTCGCCGCATTCCATCAAGGCCTGTGCGGTACGGCTGGAGAAGCCGCACTGCGGCATCTGCGGGGTGCCTTTCATGTACAGGACCACCGGGTTGCCGGTGACCTGTTCCCGGATTCGATCCAATGCGCTCATGTCGGTGCGGCCGCCTATTCGCCGGTGGTGGGGTCGATCACCGCCCGCACCTCGGAGATGCGGTTGGCCGGGAATCCACCCTGTTCGGCGTGCTCGCGGATGGCCGCCTCGTTGGGGGCGATGTAGGTGCAGTAGACCTTGTCGTCGGTGACGTAGCTCTCGACCCATTGGATCTGTGGACCCATGGAATCGAGGATGCTGCAGGACTTTTGGGAGATGCCGTGCAGGTCGTCGGCTGACAGATTGCCAGCTCCGGGGATTTCGCGTTCGATGATGTATTTGGGCATGGTGTGTGACCTGATTGTTTTTGTCGGAAGCCCGCTAGGCGAGCCGGGAAGGTAATTCTGCCACAGTCGCCCGTTTTGTCGCAAGCCTGACTCGCTCCGCTGTTCCGGATTTTCTGGCTTCAACTCGTAACTGCAACGGTATTGGCAACCGGCGGGAGTGGAGGGAACGTTCGGTTGCTTGGGAGATTGAGCCGCGGATCGACGCAATACTACAGGCTGGCGAAAGGCAGTGCGGTGACCCCATCGCCGAGCGGCAGCCGCATGTCGCCAGGATGCACGACGTAGCCGGGCATCGCTTTATTTCCAAGGTCTTCCCTGAAAGTCTTTATGCCGGCTGCCATGGCGGGTGTAGGCGTCGCGGACAGTTTTACTTCAATGGGGATCAATCCCGAGGAGGTCTCGACGACGAAGTCGACTTCTGTCCCTGCCGCGGTGCGCCAGAAGTAGACTTGCGGGTTCGTCCCCTGATGCGTCAACGTCCGGGTGATTTCAGACAGCACGGCCGTTTCCATGATGGCGCCGCCCATGGGACCGGATGCCGCATGGGCGGGGTCCTGGAGGCGCGCCAAGTAGCAGAGCGTACCCACGTCATTGAAATACACTTTTGGGGTCTTGACGAGCCGCTTCCCGATGTTGGCGAAATAAGGGCGTAACACGGTCACCTGATAGGTGGCTTCAAGTATAGAGAGCCAGGCTTTGACGGTGTTGACCGCAACTCCGAGATCGCGGGCGACGTCGGTCAGGCTCAAGAGTTGCGCGCTGCGGGCCGCCAGGGTGCGGAGAAAATTCTGATACTGAGTCAAGTCTCCGACCTGCCGGAGCATGCGCATGTCCCGTTCGAGATAGGTCTGGATGTAGCTGGCATGCCAGAGGGAGGCATCACGGTCGGGTTGGGCTGCCAGTTCAGGATACCCGCCCCGGAGGAAGTCCTTCCAGAGTTTGTCAAACGCCTGCAGCGGTCTTGAAGTCGATGACTGTTTACGCTCCCAAACCAAGGCGTCCCACGGTCGCCCATCCGCTTCCCGCCTCGATAGCGGCAACAGGCGAAGCATGGCCGCGCGACCCGCCAACGACTCGGTCACTTTTTCCGAAAGCAGCAGGTTCTGTGAACCGGTCAGCAGGTATTGGCCGGTCTTGGCACGGTCTGCGTCGATGCGTTCCTTGATGTATGGAAGCAGGTCAGGAGCATACTGCACCTCATCGATGATGACCGGCGGCGAGTACAATTCGAGGAAACCGCGTGGGTCGTTTACAGCGGTCGCGCGAACGTCGGGTGGCTCTAGAGAGACGTATTGGCACCGCCGGCCGAAGAGATGTTGCAGCAGAGTCGTCTTGCCGGATTGGCGCGGCCCGGTCAGAACCACAGCAGGAAACTCGGAGCCTGCCTGCCTGAGGGTCCGTTCCAGCGAACGTCGGAGGTATGCGGGAGCCATGATTTGTAATTATGCATTTTAAATGCAATATGTCAAGCATCTTTCTATCCCGTCAGTTGCGAATGATGGAACCCGTGTTCTGCCGTTCAGGATTTTCTGCCGGGAGATGGCGTTGCCTTGACTCGAACCGCGGGAATCTGCAACACCCGGCAGACTCCGATTTGGTAAACTGAGCCTTAACTTTCCAGAGAGGATTTCCGAATGAGCCAGCCTCGCACGATTTCTGCCACGGCACCGGCGATCGCCACCAACCGAGTCCTGCGCAATACCTATGCGCTGCTTTCCCTCACGCTGCTGTTCAGCGCGTTGATGGCAGGGCTTTCCATGGTATTCAACTGGCCGCATCCCGGTCTGATCCTGACCCTGGTCGGCTATTTCGGTCTGCTGTTCCTGACCTCCCGGTTCCGCAACAGCGGCTGGGGCCTGCTGTGCGTGTTCGCCCTGACCGGATTCATGGGGATCACGCTGGGCCCGATCATCAACTACTATCTGGCGGCCACGCACAATGGCTCGCAGCTGGTGGCCACGGCCCTCGGCATGACCGGCGGCATCTTCCTGGTGCTGTCCGGCTATGTGCTGACCACGCGCCGCGACTTCAGTTTCATGGGCGGCATGCTGATGGTCGGCATCCTGGTCGCGTTCCTGTCCGGCCTCGGCCTGGTCGTCGCCTCGATGTTCGGCATGGAGGTGTCCGGCGCGATGCTCGGCGTCTCGGCTATGTTCGTCCTGCTGATGTGCGGCCTGATCCTGTACCAGACCAGCGCCATCATCCACGGCGGCGAAACCAACTACATCATGGCGACCGTGACCTTGTACGTGTCGCTGTACAACCTGTTCACCAGCCTGTTGCACTTGCTGACTGCATTCGGCGGAGACGACTGAGTCTGCCGGAGCCGCCGGCCCCCCCACCCATGCGGATGGCAGGACCCGGAGGCAACGGCGATAAACCCGACGTGCCCGGCTTCGGCCGGGCGTATCTTTTCCCTGCCTGCCGATGAACCCCGCTTCCTCCGACGCGTCGCAGCACGGGCTGTGGTCGAAACGCACCGCGTTCATGTTTGCCGCCATCGGCTCGGCGGTGGGATTGGGGAATATCTGGAAGTTCCCCTACATGACGGGGGAAAACGGCGGGGCCGCCTTCGTCTTGGTGTACCTGGCCTGCGTGGTCCTGATCGGCCTGCCGATCATGATCGCCGAGATCGTGCTGGGCCGGCGAGGCCGCCACAGCCCGGTCAACACCATGCGTCGCCTGGCGCAACAGGACGGCCATTCGACCCGCTGGCAGGCCATCGGCTGGCTCGGCATGCTGGCCGGCGTGATGATCCTGTCGTTCTACGTGGTGATCTCGGGTTGGACCGCGGCCTACCTGATGGACAGCCTGTTCAACACGTTCCAGGGGTTTGATCAGGCGTCCGCCGAAGGTCACTTCACCGAGTTGGTGGGCAGCCCTTGGCGGCTTCTCGGCTGGCATACCCTGATGGTGGTGCTGGTCGCCTGGGTCATCCTGCGCGGCGTCAACCGAGGCATCGAACAGGCCACGACCGTCCTGATTCCTTCGCTCTTCGCGCTGTTGTTGCTGCTGGTCGGTTACGCGGCGCTGTACGGGGACTTCGGAAAGGGAATCGCCTATCTGTTTGCGTTCGACCCCGCGCAAATTTCATCGGAAGTCGCACTCAAGGCGATGGGCCAGGCGTTTTTCTCGCTGAGCATCGGCATGGGCGCGATCATGGTCTACGGTGCCTACCTGCCGCGCCAGTTCTCGATCCCGGAAGCGGCCGGGGTGGTGGTGGCCGCGGATGTCCTGGTCGCGATCCTGATGGGCGTCGCCTTGTTCCCGGTCGTGTTCGCGAGCAGCATGGAACCGGGAGCCGGGCCGGGGCTTATCTTCCAGACTCTCGTGATCGCGTTCGGGCAGATGCCGGGGGGCTGGCTGGTCGGTATCCTGTTTTTCGCGCTTACCCTGATCGCCGCCTGGACCTCGGCGATTTCGCTTTTGGAACCCACGGTCTCCTGGCTGGTGGACGCGCGCGGGATGCGCCGCCGCACCGCGACCCTGGGGAGCGCGGTGGTGATCTGGGTCGTGGGCCTGGGCACGGTGGTCTCGTTCAACGTCGGCAAAGACTGGACGGTTTACGGGCGCAATTTCTTCGACTGGATGGACTACCTGACCTCGAACGTCATGCTGCCGATCGGCGGCATCCTGATCGCCATTTACGCCGGCTGGATGGTCAAGCGCTCCGTGCTCGAGGAGCAGGCGGACCTGGGGGACGGATGGCTGTTCAAGAGTTGGCTGTGGCTGGTTCGCCTGCTCGTCCCGGCCGCGGTCTTCCTGATCCTGCTGCACGGCTTCGGGTGGGTCTGAGCGGCGGATCCCGTGCGCATCCACCGCGAGGCCCGGGTGCCGTATCCAGCGTCCCAGATGTACGCGCTGGTCAATGACATCGAATCGTATCCCGCATTCCTGCCGTGGTGCCCCCAGGCGGATGTGCTGAGCCGGGGCGAGGCCGAGGTGACGGCTCGCTTGACACTGGCCCGAAGCGGTCTGCACACGTCGTTCACTACGCGCAATGCGCTGGTGCCGGATGAGCGCATCGACATGCATCTGCAGGACGGCCCGTTCCAGCACCTGCACGGGGTCTGGACATTCGCCGAGCAGCCGCACGGCTGCCGGGTTGCGCTGGACATGGAGTTCGAGGCTCAGGGCTCGTTCCGTTTCCTGCTGTTGCCGGTCGTCTTCGCCGAGGTGTGCGACCGGATGGTGCAGTCGTTCGTCGTCGAGGCGCACCGACGCACGGAGCAGGGATGAAGATCGGGATCGTTGACGCGGGTGCGCCACGCCCGGAGGCGCGGACCCTGACGGTGCCGGAAGGGACATGTGTGTCGGAGGCGCTGGCCCGTATCGGCTGGACAGAGCCGGAAGGGGAAGAGGGCGCGTG
Source organism: uncultured candidatus Poriferisulfidus sp. (assembly GCA_965214545.1). Lineage (GTDB taxonomy): Bacteria > Pseudomonadota > Gammaproteobacteria > Poriferisulfidales > Poriferisulfidaceae > Poriferisulfidus. The sequence goes on from OZ243950.1 coordinate 1,830,189, forward strand.
GGGGTTTGGCGTGTTCGGACGCGAGGTTTCCGCCGATGATGTCTTGCAGGAAGGCGACCGGCTTGAGATCTGCCCGCCGCTGGAGATGTCTCCCCGAGAAGCGCGCCGCCGTCGGGCGGCAGCGGAGGGAGGGCTGAAGGGCTGAACCTTACGGCAAGGCCATCGGGCCGGAACGATTCCAGCTATGGAGTTCAGGAAGATCGGGGTGCGCGCGGATAACGTATGCGTTGCGGCAATCGCTCTTCGTCCAATTGAGTCCCAAGGGCTCGCTCCTGATATCGGCGACGTCCGCCAGGCGGTCAGTCCTTCCGAGGAAGAAAAGGACGATGGCGTAGTGTCCGAGCGCCACGCCAAGATGGCCTTTCCCAATCCGGCCAGAGCAAACGTAGAACCCTTGCCCTTGGTGCTTACCCGGAAGCCAGCCCCAAGGAGGCTTGGCATAAGACAGGTCCGGCCGTGTGCACCGCACCGAGTAGGCCCGGCGCTCCGACCGATGTCACGCGACCCGCGAAACCGGGAACTCAGCAGGATAGCTTGAGTGTCCCATGGCAGTTCTTGAGGCTTTGCACCTGTCCCAGGTCCCCCTTGTACGAGGTCTCAACTGCGAGGACCCCCCCAGTCTTCCCTAATGGATCGTCAACCAGTCTTTCGCAATGGGTCTCTATGGAGCACTGTCCCGAATCCACTCCGACTTTGGTGCCGAAGGCGCCGGTATAGTTGCAGGTTTGTTTGGCCGAACTCGCATTCCATGCGTTCGTGCATTTCTCGACCGTTGGACAAGCGGTGGATAATCCGTTGTTGCAGAAATCAAGCTCTTTCACATCGGCGGGAGATCCGTAGAAGGACGCTGCCGTCAGGGTCGTCCCGCAGGAGGTCGAGATATGACATTGCTGGCCTTGGTATGTCGACACGCTGTGGGATCCGTAGGACGAACCGCATTTCTGGCTGGCATCGCTGCTGTCCCACCCTTGCGTGCATGCTGTCTCTAGAGCGGCTTGTTGGGTAGCGGTGAGGCAAGAGCCGATTTTGAGCTTGCCGTCGCAACTCACCAGATCGCGCATGTCATTCAGATCGCCGGTGACCGTTTGCTGGGTTGATGGCACGCCATTCAACTTCCGGCACCTGGCCGTGACGCTGCACTCTCCGTTCGGGGTGTCAAACCAGAATTGGGTGCCGGGAGCCGGACAATGCTCGGAGGCGTCGCTCTCGTACCACGCCGTAGCACAGTCGCCATAGGTGGGGGCGTCCGAGGCGCGGGTCGGCCCGGTGGCGGCAAGGGCAGCGACCAGCACGATGGCTGCAAAGGCAACGTGGCAAGCCCGGGTCGTTACGGGCATTTCGGATGGTGTATTGCTCATGATCTGGATCCTCCTTAGTCAGTGGTGGTAGATCGACGCATGGATGGGTGATTAACAGGGGACTGTATCACATAACTTGACGGGACTTCATTCTCGGACCTTGTCGGACCTTGTGGCGTTGTAGTGTTAGCGCACTAAAGAAGCGTGGCTTCCCGGTAGGCAAACGGGTAGTGCATAATTGCTCTCGAACCGACACGACCAAATATAATGGCCTGGACAGAACCCAAATATTCGCGCAGCCGGGTCGACAAGGCCGGTCGGCTCTTGGCCTCGGATGCAGACCGGTCCGGCTCGGCAAGCCCCGAAGAATGGGATCAGGCGCTTGCGGTGATCAATAACTGGCGCTCGTCTCATGGCTATCCTTTGTACATGATGGGAAAGACGCTCTTGAGAAGGGCGAGAAAAATCGATGAAAAGGCACTGGTGGCCCAACGACTGAAGCGCTTGGATTCGATATCTTTGAAGCTCAGGCGATTCGAGAAAATGCAGCTTTCCCGGATGCAGGATATCGGCGGGTGCCGGGCGATTTTGGGCAATGTAAAGCAGGTGGCTGAACTGGCTAAGGTTTATGCCGGTGGTATCAAGAAGAATCCTGGAAGCCGAACAGAATTAATCGGATGTCACGATTACATAAGCAACCCAAAACCTGACGGATACCGCAGCTATCATCTGGTTTTTAAATACTGGAGTGAATCAGAGAAGAGCAAAAAATTCAATGGATTACGCATAGAGATCCAATTGCGGTCGCGCTTGCAGCATGCATGGGCAACCGCGGTGGAAACAGTATCGACGTTTACGGGTCAGGTCTTGAAATCGGATATCGGCATAGATGCTTGGAAGAGATTTTTCACGCTAATGGGGACAGCGATTGCGCGCCAAGAACGCCCGCATCTTGTTGATGAGGCTTCCCCAACGAAAGCTGAACTGAGGGAAGAACTCGTGTCGTTATGTGAGAGTTTACAAGTGGAAGATGTGCTGATGGGATATCGAGAAACCCTTAAGATTACCAAGCCCAGAGAAATGGGGGAATCCTATAAGGAGGGGCAGTCTCTACTTATCTTGAATACGGATGAAAAACGTATTCAAGTCAGAACATTTGCACGTGAACATGATTGTGAGGTATCCGAGATGTACCTCAACTTCGAGAAAGAGGCGCGGCAGAACCCATCCCTGCAGGTCGTCCTCGTTTCGGTTGATTCACTTTCCGCGCTCAAGGATACCTATCCAAACTACTATCTGGATACGACCGCGTTCTTACAGGCAGTCAGAAAGGCGACGCGGTCAAATTAACTGCGTTCGGCAGGAGCAGGGTGCGAATGCTGTTTATTCTTATGCTCGACGGGGGGTCTCTTGGTACGCCCGGATTTAAGCAATTCTTCCAACTGCCGGGTCACTTCTTGGAGCTGTTCTGTCGCAGTTAAAGTTTTTGGTTCATCCATAATAGTCTCCCGTAGCCTCTTGATTACTTTGTATGAGGCTGAGTATATTTTACCCTTTTAGAGCCTTTTTGGGGAACAGAGTGGTCTTGTGTGAAATCAGGGGGTACTGATCAGTTCCGCGGCGTCTGTTCCGGTTCCGCAACCACTTCAGCCTCAAGCTCCTCGGGGGCGGGTGCGTCAGGACTCGGAATCTCGGCCTCGTCCGTCTCCCCCACGGTCAGTGCGTCGCCGGGCTCGAACCACTCGGCTTCCGCGTCAAGTTCGTCGCCCGGCTCAATCCTCGCCACCTCGGGGTCGATCCGCACCAGCCTGCGAACCTCTTTCAGGCGGCCGTCCCTGAAATACAGGCTGAGCACGTCCAGCCGCGGTTGCTCGCCGTCTCCGGTCTCCTCCACGAACAGCGGATAGTCCCAGCGGTTGGGATGAAAAGGGTCCTGGACCAGCGGGGTCCCGAGCAGGAACAGGACCTGCCGGAGATCCATGTCGATACGCAGGTTGCGGATAGATTCTTCCGTCAGGGTGTTGCCCTGTTGCACGGCCACCCGGTGCTGGCCGAGCTGGATGCCTTCCGGCAACATGTAGTCGCAACCGGCCACCATGGTGCAACTGCACAACAGCGCCAAGCGGGCGAGGGCCGTCCGGGCCGGGATGGTTTTCATGACCCGATTCTAGCAGTCAGGCATTGCCCTGGTTGTGCTGCAGCAAGGCCTCGGCGTGTTCGCGCGCCGTGCGGGTCTTCTCGACCCCCGAGAGCATGCGGGCGAGTTCCTCCACTCGGCCGGCCCGGTCCAGCAGCTCGATCTCGGTGCGCACGCCGCCGTGTTTACGCACGCAATACTGGTGATGGGCCTGCACGGCAACCTGTGGCAGATGCGTCACGCACAGCACTTGCAAGCGTTCCGCGAGGTGGGACAGCAGCTGCCCGACCGTCTCCGCGACGCCGCCGCCGATGCCCGCGTCCACTTCGTCGAAAATCATGACCGGCGGCTCGTCGCCGCTGCTCAGCGATTGCTGGATGGCGAGCGACAGGCGTGACAGTTCGCCGCCCGAGGCGATGGCGCTGATCGGGCCCGGCTGCTGGCCGGGGCCGGTGGCCAGGCGGTAGTCGATGTCGTCCAGCCCGTTCGGGCCGAAAGCCCGTTGCGGGTCGTGGCACACTTCGATCTGGAATTCACTGTGCGGCATGCCCAACTGCCGCAGCACCCCGGTGACTTGCCCGGAGACGCGCCCGGCTGTTTTTGCGCGGGCCTGGTGCACTTTTTTCGCCAGCCCCAGATAATCCTGCTCCAGTCGGCGGACCTCTTCAGCCAGCGCGTCGGCATCGTGTTCCGGTGATTGCCACTCCTCCAGCTTTTCGTCCAAGTCCCGGGCATGCCGCCATAAATCCCGCGGCGCGACCTGATGCTTGCGGGCCAGGTCGTGAATCGCCCCCAGGCGTTGCTCGACTTCGGCCAGGCTTTCGGGGTCCAGGTCGATCCGGTCCAGTGCTGCGCGCAGCAGTCCGACGGCTTCTTCCACGCAGTTCATCGCCTGTGGCAGCAATTCTTTGGCCGGCTCCAGCTTCGGGTCGATCCGCGCGGCCAGCTCCAGCCGCTCCGCGGCGACCGCCAGCTGCGCGTATCCGGCATGCTCGTCGTGTTCGTACAGGGTGTCGATCAGGGCCTCGCAGAGCGCTTTCAGTTCGTCGGCACCGGCCAGCGTGTGCTGCCGCGCATCCAGCTCCTCGTAGGCCCCGTCTTCAAGTCCCAGGGCGTTGAGTTCTTCGGCCTGGAACTTCAGCAGGGCCAGGGCCTCCGCATGACGTGCGGCATCGCCGCTGAGCGCTTCCAGCCGCGTTCGCGTCTCGTTCCAGCGCCGGTAGCCGTCGGCCAGGGCCGCCAGCGTCTCGCCATGTCCGCAGGCGGCATCCAGGATGATGCGCTGCTGATCGCGGCGCAACAGGCGCTGGTGCTCCTGCTGGCCGTGGATTTCGATCAGTTGCTGACCGATCTCGCGCAGAGTCCCGGCCGAGGCCGGCGTATCGTTGATATAGGCCCGGGAAGAACCGCTTCGGGAAATCACCCGCCGCAGCAGCAGCCCGTCGCCGGAGTCGAATTCATGCTGTTCCAGCCACGCGCAGGCTTCGGGCCGCGCAGAGGGGTCGCACTCCAGGGTGATTTCGGCCCGTTCGGCATCGTGGCGGATCAGGCTTTGGGTCGCACGGTTGCCGAGCACGAGGCCGAGGGCGCCGACCAGGATGGATTTGCCGGCCCCGGTCTCCCCGCTGAATACGCTCAAGCCGGGATGGAATTCCAGGTCCAGCTTCTCGATGACGGCCAGACCGCGGATCGTCAGGGCGCGCAGCATCGGCGGCTACAGGTTCCAGGATAGCTTGCGCCGCAGAATTTCGTAGTAGTCGTGGCCCTTGGGCTGGACTAGGTTCAACGGGTAATCCTGCTGACGGATTCGGATGCGGTCGCCGACCTCCAGTTCCTGGTTGGCGGCCCCGTCGAACGACACCACCCCGCGGCTTTCCGGGCGGCCGATCACTTCCAGTTCAATCTCGCTGTCCAGGTCGACCACGATCGGGCGGCTGCCCAGCATGTGCGGGCAGATCGGAACCATCACCAGCACTTGCAGCGACGGGTGCAGAATCGGGCCGCCGCCGGACAGGGCGTAGGCGGTGGAGCCGGTCGGCGTGGCAATGATCAGCCCGTCCGCGCGCAGCGCACTCAGCGGGCGCCCGCTCACCAGGATCTGCAACTCGATCATGTGCAGGTCCCGGTAACTGTGGATTACCACGTCGTTGAGCGCGTCCGAGAGGCACAGGGATTCCTCGCCGCGCACCACCTCGCCGACCAGCATCGAACGCGAGTCGGTGTCGTAGTCTCCGTCCAGGATGGCGCCGAGGACACTGGGGATCTGTTCCGGGTAGATGTCCGCCAGAAAACCCAGCCGGCCGCGGTTGACACCGCAGACCGGGACCTTGCATGGCGCCAGGTGGCGGACCGCGCGCAACAGCGTGCCGTCGCCGCCGACGATCACGCCGAGGTCGGCCTGCTTCGCCAATTCCGGCAGGCCCAGCCCCTCCGGGATTTCGAGCACGCGGGCGGTTTCTTCGTCCGGCAGCAGTTCGCAACCTTTCTTCTGGATCAGCCGGGCGACCCGCCGGATGGATTCCGCGGTGGTTTTGCGACTGGGGCGGGAGATGACGCCGATGCGCCCGAATTCGGCCATCAGAAGTTTGTCCGGTGATCGGTCGGAACGGTATTGTACGCCCTGAACCGGATCGTGGACCAGGAACTGGCGCGTCCGCGCCATGTCCCGCCGCCCGACCACCCGTGGCGGAAGATGGATCAGATGGCGGCTGCGTTGGCCGAGGTCAGGAAGGTCCGGTCTGACTCTTCCGCGGGCGTGAATCCTTAAGAAAATCAGCGATAAACGGCTCGGCGCTTGACGAATCGGGGATTTCCATGAACTCTCGGGCTGCCGCCTGCCAAGCCAACCGAAAAAGGGGACATTTTAACTTTGGAGAGCAGGGGGACATTTTAACTTTGGTTTGACATTCCGGCCCGGCTTGAATCCGCGCGATTCGCGCCCATATTAACGGCAGTTTGCCGCGTTCAGCCCCATGACCCCCACCAAATCGAAGAAACTTTCGCCGGAGACGGCGCCCGCGCCCGAGGAGGCACAACCCGCAGAGGCCCCGCCGGAGCCGCCCGAGGAAGAATCGGAGGCCGAGCGCCTGCGCGAGGAAGTGCAGCGGCTCCAGGAAGCGCTAGCGCGGATGCAGGCAGAGCTGGTGAACCAGCAGAAACGCCACGAGCGGGAGCGCGAGGCGGCGGCGCGTTACCGCGTCGAGCCGCTGGCGCGCGAACTGCTGGACATCCTGGATGCCATGGAAGAGGCCCGGGACGCAATGACGCGGGACGAGGGAATCCCGGAGGCCGTGCGCGAGGGGCAGGCGCTGACGGTGCGGCACCTGATCAATATATTCGACCGGTTCTCGATCGAAGCGATTGATCCGGCAGGAGAAAGCTTTGACCCGCAACTGCACGAAGCGGTGGCGGTGCAGCCCGCCGGGGATTGCGCCCCGGGGAGCGTGATGGAGGTGTTCCGCAAGGGCTACCGGCTGCAAGACCGGCTGCTGCGTCCGGCTCGGGTCGTGGTGGCGGCCGAGGCGACGCCGGAGGGGCCGGACGGCGACGGCGATCCGGCGGAGGCCGGGCGCGCGGACCCCGGCGCAGATTCAACTTGATTTTTCACTGAATAATCCGCATTTATGCACTAACCGGCCGTGTCGGCCGATCTGGGAGAACAGAACCTCATGGGAAAAATAATCGGTATTGATCTGGGAACGACCAATTCCTGCGTCGCGGTGATGGAAGGGTCCGGTGCGCGCGTCATTGAGAACAGCGAGGGCGATCGGACCACGCCGTCCGTCGTGGCATTCACCGAGGACGGGGGCGAGGTGCTGGTGGGGCAGACCGCCAAGCGCCAGGCGGTGACCAACCCGGAACATACGGTGTTCGCGGTCAAGCGGCTGATTGGCCGGCGCTTCGACGAGGGCGAGGTGCAAAAGGACATCAAGCTGGTGCCGTTCTCCATCGTCAAGGCCGACAACGGTGATGCCTGGGTCGAGGCGCACGGGAAGAAGATGGCGCCGCCGGAGATTTCCGCGCGGGTGCTCGGCAAGATGAAGCAGACGGCCGAGGAATACCTGGGCGAGGAGGTGACCGAGGCGGTCATCACGGTGCCGGCGTATTTCAACGACTCGCAGCGCCAGGCGACCAAGGATGCCGGGCGCATCGCCGGACTTGAGGTGCGGCGCATCATCAACGAGCCGACCGCGGCGGCGCTGGCCTACGGCATGGACAAGAAGCACGGCGACACCAAGATCGCCGTGTACGATCTCGGCGGCGGGACCTTCGACATCTCGATCATCGAGATCGCCGAGGTCGACGGCGAACACCAGTTCGAGGTGTTGGCGACCAATGGCGACACCTTCCTGGGTGGCGAGGACTTCGATATCCGCCTGATCGATTTCCTGGCGGACGGCTTCCAGAAAGAGCATGGCGTCGACCTGCACAATGACCCGATTGCCCTGCAGCGCCTGAAAGAGGCGGCCGAGAAGGCCAAGGTGGAGCTGTCCAGCGCCCAGCAGACCGAGGTGAATCTGCCGTACATCACGGCGGACTCCAGCGGCCCGAAGCACCTGAACGCAAAAATCACGCGCGCCAAGTTCGAATCGCTGGTCGAAGGCCTGATCGAGCGCACGATGGACCCGTGCCGGACGGCGATGAAGGATGCCGGGGTGTCGGCCCGTGACGTCTCCGGGGTGATCCTGGTCGGCGGCCAGACCCGGATGCCGAAAGTCCAGCAGGCGGTCGAAGCCCTGTTCGGCAAGGCGCCGCGCAAGGATGTCAACCCCGACGAAGCGGTGGCGATCGGCGCCGCCATCCAGGGCGGCGTGCTCGGCGGCGACGTCAAGGATGTCCTGCTGCTGGACGTGACCCCGCTGTCGCTCGGCATCGAGACCCTGGGCGGGGTGATGACCAAACTGATCGAGAAGAACACCACCATCCCGACCACCCAGACCCAGGTGTTCTCGACCGCGGCGGACAACCAGCCCGCGGTCACGGTGCATGTCCTGCAGGGCGAGCGGGAGCGGGCCGATGCGAACAAGTCGCTGGGCCGTTTCGACCTGGCCGACCTGCCGCCCGCGCCGCGCGGCGTGCCGCAGATCGAGGTGTCTTTCGACATTGATGCCAATGGCATCCTCAGCGTATCGGCCAAGGACAAGGCCACCGGCAAGGAGCAGTCGATCGTCATCAAGGCGTCCAGCGGATTGTCGGACGACGAGATCGACCAGATGGTCAAGGACGCCGAGGCGCATGCCGAGGAAGACCGTAAATTCCAGGAGCTGGTGCAGGCGCGCAACACCGCGGATGCCTTGATCCATGCCACCACGAAAGCCATGGAGGACCTGGGCGACAAGGTCTCGGGCGAAGAGCGCGCGCAGGTGGAAAGTGCCGCGAACGACCTGAAGGAAGCCCTACAGGGCGACGACCTGGCTGCCATCGAGGCGAAGACGAAGGCCTTGTCCGACGCCAGCGGCGACATTGCCCAGCGCGCCTACCAGGAGGCGCAGCAGAAGGCGGGTGCCGACGAGCCGGCTTCGGCCGGCCCCGAAAACGATGGCGGCGTGGTGGATGCCGATTTCGACGAAGTCGACGAAGCGGGTAAGTCCGGGTCGGGCGACGGCAAGCCTTCCTGATCCCGGAGGAGGCTCGCGCCCGCATGCCCGATGGCCAAACGTGACTGCTACGAAGTCCTAGGCGTCGACCGCCAGGTCAGTGAGGCGGATCTCAAGCAGGCCTACCGCCGGTTGGCCATGAAATACCACCCGGACCGCAACAAGGGCGACCCCGAAGCCGACCGCAAGTTCCGGGAGATCCAGGAAGCCTACGGCATCCTGTCCGATTCCGAGAAACGTTCCCTGTACGATCGCTTCGGGCACGATGCGGTGGGAGCCTCGGGTGCCTCCGGCACGGCCGGGGCGGCCGGCGGGTTCGAGGATATCTTCGGGGACGTGTTCGGCGAAATGTTCGGCCGGGCCGGCCGCGGGCGCACGGATCCGCGCGGTGCCGATTTGGCGTACCGGGTCGAACTGGATTTGGAAGAAGCCGTCTTCGGGGTGACCCGCGAGGTCGACGTCGAGATGGCGACGCAGTGCGACGCGTGCGACGGGTCCGGTTGCGCGCCCGGCACCCACCCGGAAACCTGCCCGACCTGCCAGGGCCGCGGCGAGGTGGTCGTCCAGCAGGGCTTCTTTACCTTGCGCCAGGCGTGCCCGAAATGCCATGGCGAGGGCCGCACCATCCGCGTGCCCTGCCACGACTGCCACGGGGCGGGGCGCGTGCGCAAGACGCGCACGCTGCGGGTCAAGATTCCGGCGGGGGTGGACCAGGGCGACCGGATTCGCCTGTCTGGAGAAGGCGAGGCCGGCATGCGCGGCGGCGCGGCGGGGGACCTGTACGTAGAGGTGAGGGTGCGCCCGCACCGCCTGTTCCAGCGCGAGGGGAGCGACCTGCACTGCGACGTGCCGATCAGCTTTGCCACGGCGGCATTGGGCGGGACGGTCGAGGTCCCGACGCTGGACGGCCACGTGAACCTGAAGATTCCCCCGGAGACGCAGACCGGCGTGGCGCTGCGTCTGCGTGGGAAGGGCGTCCGTTCGGTCCGCAATTCGTCTTTGGGCGATATGATCTGCACTCTGGCGGTGGAGACACCGGTGAATCTGAACGAGGGACAGCGCCAGATCCTAGAAGACCTGGAAGCGTCCCTGACCGGAAATGAGGTACACTCCCCCCGTGCCGATTCCTGGCTGAAACGGGGACGGCATTTCGTGGACAACCTGAAGTCCTGGCTGCACTAGAAAAAAGGTTTTTCAAATGGATAAAGTTCGCGTGGGAATCGCCGGGATCACCGGCCGGATGGGCGGCACCCTGGTGCGGGTGGCGCTGGAGACTCCCGGCATTGCGCTGGGCGCAGCCAGTTCGCACAGCCAGGATGAACTGGTGGTCGGGCGGGATGCCGGACTGTTCGCGGGCGGAGAGGAATCGGGCGTGGCGGTTTCCGGGTCGCTCGAATACTGCCACGGGGATTTCGATGTCGCGATCGACTTCACCTGTCCCGAATACACGGTGGAACTGGCCCGGTTCTGCGCCGAACAGGGCAAGGGCCTGGTCATCGGCACGACCGCGCACGACGAGGCGCAGTTGGAGGCCGTGGCCGAGGCGGCGAAGATGATCCCGATCGTGATGGCGCCGAACATGAGCATTGGCATCAACCTGATGCTGAACCTGGTCACCGAGGCCGCCAAGGCGCTCGGCGACGAGACGGAGGCGGATGTGGTGGAACTGCACCACCGCAGGAAACACGATGCCCCCTCCGGGACCGCGCTGGCGCTGGGCCAGGCGGTGGCGAAGGGCCGGGGACAAACCTTTCCGGACTGTGCCTCGTTCGAGGCTCTGTCGACCGGCAACGAGCGGGAGGCGGACAAGATCCAGTATCACATCATGCGGATGGCGAACGCCATCGGCGAGCACCGGGTGGTGTTCGCCCGGAACAACGAACGGCTGGAACTGGTGCACCACGCCGGTAGCCGGGAGATTTTCGCCAGCGGCGCCTTGCACGCGGCGGCCTGGGTGGCCGGCCGCTCACCCGGGCTGTATTCGATGCAGGACGTCCTGGCGGTGCTAGACTGCTAGACTAGCGCGCGACGGCGACCCGCCGCCGGAACGTCACGCGGAGAGGTGGCAGAGTGGTCGAATGCGGCGGTCTTGAAAACCGTTGAACCGAAAGGTTCCGGGGGTTCGAATCCCTCCCTCTCCGCCAGACGCACGTTCCGGCCGCCGGGATGAATTGCCCCATCTTGTTTGTTGTCCAGGCCAGGTCGTAGAGGGCATACGGCTGTCCAGACAGCGTCTAATCGACCCTCTGTTGTAAAATAGCCCCCCGGCATGATTTTCACGGCTTGCCAAGCCCAAAGCCGGACCTTCAGGAGGCGTTCTTGGCCAAACGCGCGTTGCTCGCTCTCGAAAACGGCGCGTTGTTTTCCGGAGATTCTATCGGGGCGGATGCCGCCGCCGTCGGCGAGGTCGTGTTCAACACCGCCATCACCGGCTACCAGGAAATCCTGACCGACCCGTCCTACTGCCGCCAGCTGATCACGCTGACGCATCCGCACATCGGGAATGTCGGCACCAACGACGAAGACAATGAATCCGGCCCCCGGGTGCATGCCGCCGGATTGATCGTCCGCGACGTGCCCGCACGCATGAGCAACTGGCGTGGCGAGCGGCCTCTGGGCGATTTTCTCGAACGCCACGGCCTGCCCGGTATTGCCGGAATCGACACCCGCCGCCTCACCCGGATCCTGCGCGACCAGGGCGCCCAGTCGGGCTGCCTGACAACGGACGTCTCCGACCCGGACTACGCCGTCGAACAGGCCCGTGCGTTTGCCGGGCTTGCGGGGATGGACCTGGCGCGGGAAGTCACCACGGAGGCGGCCTACGACTGGGACAAGGGAGCTTGGAGAACGGAGCCTGGCGAGTTGCCGCCCATGCAGTACCGGGTGGTGGCCTACGATTACGGAATCAAGCAGAACATCTTGTGTCTGCTGCGCGAGCGTGGCTGCGCGGTCACGGTGGTGCCCGCCATGACCCCGGCTTCCGAAGTGCGCGACCGGAATCCGGATGGTGTCTTCCTGTCCAACGGGCCGGGAGACCCCGAGCCGTGCACCTACGCCCAGGAGGCGATCCGGGAACTGCTCGGTGCCAAAATCCCGATGTTCGGTATCTGTCTGGGCTGCCAGTTGCTCGGCCTGGCCAGCGGCGCGCGCACGGCCAAGATGAAGACCGGCCATCACGGCGCCAATCATCCGGTGCTGGAACTGGACACGGGACGGGTCCTGATCAGCAGCCAGAATCACGGGTTCGCGGTGGATGAGGGATCGCTGCCGGATCACCTGCGCCTCACCCACCGCTCGCTGTTCGACGGCACCGTGCAGGGGATCCGTCATACCGAGGCGCCGGCGTTCGCCTTCCAGGGGCACCCGGAGGCCAGTCCCGGGCCGCATGACGTGGCCGACCTGTTCGACCAGTTCACCAAGCTGATGCGGCAGCATCGCGCCGGGTCCCCCGGCTGATCGCCATGCCCAAGCGGACCGACATCGAAAGCATCCTCGTGATCGGCGCCGGGCCGATCGTCATCGGCCAGGCCTGCGAGTTCGACTATTCCGGGGCACAGGCCTGCAAGGCGCTGCGCGAAGAGGGCTACCGCGTCATCCTGGTCAACTCCAATCCCGCCACCATCATGACGGACCCGCAGATGGCGCAGTCCATCTACATCGAGCCGGTTGAATGGCAGACCCTGTCGCGCATCATCGAGCGTGAAAAGCCGGACGTGTTGCTGCCGACCATGGGCGGACAGACGGCGTTGAACTGCACGTTGGACCTGCACCGAGAAAAGGTGTTGCAGGCGAATGGCGTGGAATTGATCGGTGCGTCGCTGGAGGCGATCGCGATGGCCGAGGATCGGCAGCTGTTCCGCGAAGCGATGGCGGAGATCGGGCTGGAACAGGCGCGGTCCCGGGTGGTGCGCAGCGTGCCGGAGGCGCTCGATTTCCAGCCCCGGATCGGTTACCCCGTGATTGTGCGGCCTTCGTTCACCTTGGGCGGGACCGGGGGCGGCATCGCCCGGGACGAGGACGAATTACGGCACATCGTCGCGCTCGGCCTGGACCTGTCGCCGGCCCACGAGGTTCTGCTGGAGGAGTCGCTCCTGGGCTGGAAGGAATTCGAGATGGAAGTGGTGCGCGATGCCAGCGACAACTGCATCATCATCTGTTCGATCGAGAACATCGATCCGATGGGCGTGCACACCGGGGACTCGATCACGGTGGCACCGGCGCAGACCCTGACGGACAAGGAGTACCAGCGGATGCGCGATGCCTCCATTGCGGTGCTGCGCAAGATCGGCGTGGACACCGGGGGATCCAACGTGCAGTTCGCGGTTCATCCGGGCAATGGGCGGCTGGTGATCATCGAGATGAACCCGCGCGTCTCGCGCTCCTCGGCGCTCGCCTCCAAGGCCACCGGCTTTCCGATTGCCAAGGTGGCGGCCCGCCTGGCCGTGGGTTACACGCTCGACGAACTCCGCAACGACATCACGGACGGTGCGACGCCGTGCTCGTTCGAACCGACCCTGGACTACATCGTCACCAAGATTCCGCGGTTCACGTTCGAGAAATTCCCGCAGGCCGAACCGCTGCTGACCACCCAGATGAAGTCGGTCGGGGAAGCGATGGCGATCGGCCGTACCTTTCAGGAATCCCTGCAGAAGGCGCTGCGGAGCCTGGAGACCGGGCAATGCGGGCTGGATCCGGTCGGCTCGATGGACCGGGAGGAACGCCGGAACCGGCTGATCTACCCGGACCCGCACCGGCTGCGGCATGCCGCCGACGCCCTGCGCGAAGGCTGGAGCCAAGAGGAGATCCATGACCTGACCGGAATCGACCCGTGGTTTGTCGCGGAGATCGCGGATCTGGTGGCGCAGGAGCAGGCTCTGTTGGGCCGGACCCTGGAGGGGGTGACGAAAGACGAAATGTATGCCCTCAAGCGGGCGGGCTTCTCGGACCAGCGCCTGGGGAAACTGCTGGAGACGCCTGAGGAGGCGGTCCGTGCGCACCGCCATGGATATGGACTGCGCCCGGTGTACAAGCGGGTCGACACCTGCGCGGCGGAATTTCCGACCTCCACGGCCTACCTCTATTCGACCTACGAAGAGGAATGCGAGGCCCGGCCGACGCAGGCGCGCAAGGTGGTGGTGCTCGGCGGCGGCCCGAATCGGATCGGGCAGGGGATCGAATTCGACTACTGCTGCGTGCATGCGGCCCAGAGTGCGCGCGAACTGGGCTTCGAGACCCTCATGATCAACTGCAATCCCGAGACGGTCTCCACCGACTACGACACGTCCGATCGCCTGTATTTCGAGCCGCTGGTGCTGGAGGACGTACTGGAAATCCTGCATGTTGAGCAGCCGTACGGGGTGATCGTCCAGTTCGGGGGGCAGACGCCGCTGAAACTCGCCCAGGGGCTGGCGCAGGCGGGAATCCCGATCCTGGGCACCTCGCCGGACGCGATCGACGCCTCCGAGGACCGGGAGCGCTTCACCGAGGTGCTGAAGGGCCTTGGCCTGCAGCAGCCGCCGGGCGGCACCGCCCGCGACCGCGACGGGGCGCTGGGCCTGGCGCGCGGTCTGGGCTATCCCCTGGTGGTGCGGCCGTCCTACGTGTTGGGCGGGCGGGCCATGGAAATCGTATTCGACGAGGCGGAACTTGAACACTACATCGAGGATGCGGTGCAGGTGTCCGACCAGACCCCGGTGCTGCTCGATCGCTACCTGGAGGACGCGGTGGAGGTGGACGTCGACGTGGTGTGCGATGGCGAAGCGGTACTGATCGGCGGCATCATGCAGCACATTGAGCAGGCGGGGATCCATTCCGGGGATTCGGCCTGCTCGCTGCCTGCCTACTCGATTGGAGAGCCTGTGATCGCGGCCCTGCGTCGCCAGTCCGAGGCGCTGGCGCGCGCGCTCAAGGTGGTGGGCTTGATGAATGTCCAGTTCGCCGTGCAGGGGGAGTCGATCTACGTGATCGAGGCCAACCCCCGCGCATCGCGAACGGTGCCGTTCGTCTCCAAGGTGACGGGCCGTTCGCTGGCGCGGATTGCGACCGCCTGCATGCTGGGCCGGTCCCTGCGCGACCAGGGTTGTGAGCGGGAAGTGCAGCTGGACTACTTTTCGGTCAAGGAAGCGGTGTTTCCGTTCATCAAGTTCCCAGGGGTCGATCCGATCCTGGGTCCGGAAATGAAATCGACCGGCGAGGTGATGGGCGTGGGAACCCGCTTCGAGGAAGCATTCGCCAAGTCGCAACGGGCCGCCGGGGTAAACATTCCGACCGGCGGGCGTGCCCTGATCAGCGTGCGGGATGCGGACAAGGCCCGCAGCATCGAGTTGGCGCGCGACTTGATCGAGGCCGGATTCGAGCTGGTGGCCACCCCTGGCACGGCGGAATACCTGAGGCAGGCGGGCCTGGCTTGCGCGGGGATCAACAAGGTGGCGCAGGGTTCGCCTCATGTCGTCGACCAGATCCAAGGCGGAGAGATCGACCTGATCATCAACACGACCCAAGACAAGCTGGCCATCCGCGATTCGTTGACCATTCGTCGGCAAGCTTTGCAGCATCAGGTCTGTTATACCACCACGTTGACGGGGGCCAGCGCCTTGGTGCGCGTGTTAAAATACGGCGCGCCTGAAGAGGTTTATCAGCTACAGACTTTGCACCGCGAGCGTGTGCGCTGAGCCTGCGCGCGGGGTGTGCGTTCCAGTTCGATTGGGAGACCGATGAGCACAGTGCCAATGACCGTGCGGGGGGCCGCCCTGCTGCGCGAAGAGCTTGATCGGCTCAAGCGGGTGGAGCGCCCGGCCGTGATCCAGGCGATCGCCGAGGCGCGCGCGCATGGGGACCTGCGCGAGAATTTCGAGTACAAGGCGGCGCGGGACCAGCAGGGTTTCGTGGAAGGGCGCATCAAGGAAATCGAGGCGAAACTGTCGCAGGCGCAGGTCATCGACATCTCCGAGGTGCAGGTCAGCGGCAAGGTGGTGTTTGGCGCCACGGTGGAATTGGTCGACATGGAATCCGGGGAGCAGGTGTGCTACCAGATCGTTGGCGAGGACGAGGCCGATCTCGAAACCGACCGGATTTCCGTGCATTCGCCCATTGCCCGGGCCCTGATCGGCCAGTTGGAGGGCGCTGAAGTCTCCGTCGATGCGCCGGGCGGGAAGCGGGTTTTCGAGATTTTAGCGGTGCGCGGCGAACAGCGTGAACCTTAGGACGCATTTTTACTGACATAATAATAGGGTGATTTCGGTGCGCACGCACCAACAAATCCGGAGTGAGGTGGTGATCTTTCAGGAGGCGATCTCGTGAGAATTTGCTCGATAGATATCAAGAATTACCGTGCTTTTAGGCAGATCACGATGGAGGATCTTCCAGGGTTTGTGGTTCTTGTTGGCGCGAATGGCACGGGAAAGTCAACCCTGATTGATGTGTTCCGTTTCTTGAAGGATTGTTTGAAAGATGATGTGAGGGTGGCGCTGAGAAAACGTGGAGGCTTCCAGCAAGTGGTGACTCGGGGATTTGAACGCGAGGCCATCGAAATTACGCTTCAAATCGAAATGGATATCGAAGCAGCCCAGACCACCCGAAAAGTCACGTACCATCTCAAGATAGAGGAGGGAGGTTCGGGTCACGTCACCGTCTCAAAAGAAGCATTGCGATTCAAGCGGTCATCGTATGGTGCACCCTATCATTTCATCCGCTTTGAGCATGGGAAAGGACAGGCTTTGGCGGAATCGTTTGATGCATTCGACCGGAACATTGAGCTGAAGGATTTGACGAGAGAGGACCAAGAACTTGATGCTCCATATATTTTGGCTCTCAAAGGTTTAGGGCAATTCAAACGCTTTGATGCAGCCAGCCAGTTGAGGGCGCTGATCGAAAACTGGGAAGTCAGCGACTTCCATATCGAGGATGCTCGCCTTGAACCCGATGCCGCACTCGCCGAGCACTTGAATTCGAGCGGCAACAACGTGGCTCTCTATGCCCAGTATTTGCTGGAGGACCACCGAGGCATTTTTGATGAATTAATCAGGGAAATGTCCGAATTTGTCCCTGGGATCAACCGCGTCAGAGCGGAAGATACTGGCGATGGCCGGGTGGCACTGAGGTTCTGGGATGAAGCCTTTGAGGAAGGGTTTATTGCACGTGTGGTTTCGGACGGCACTATCAAGATATTTGCCTATCTTGCGCTGCTGAAGGATCCTGATCCACACCCTCTGCTTTGCGTGGAAGAACCCGAAAACCAACTTTATCCGACCTTGTTGGGAGTTTTGGCTGAAAAATTTTCTCTCTATGCGCGGGCCGGACAGAACAAAGGGCAGGTTTTTGTGACGACGCACTCCCCGGATTTTTTAAACGCGGTACCATTGGAATCAATCTACTGGCTCAAGAAAGAAGATGGGTTTGCCAAGGTTTTTCATGCATCAGAAGATGAACAGTTGAAGGATTTTGTGGAAGCAGGAGATCTCCCCGGCGAACTTTGGCGTCAGAATTTGTTTGAGGGTGTCAATCCATGAAGGAAATCGTGATTATGACCGAGGAATCATCCATCCAACCTGTTTTCGAAAAACTGGCCTCCCAACTTAATTTGTTCGGCTCGACCATTCGGGTGGTTCCTCATCAGGGGGTTTCTGATCTCGAAAGATCATTGTCGAGAAAATTGAGAGCATGGCGTAATCCTCAGGCACGCTTCCTGATTATTCGTGACAACGATTCTGGAAATTGCGTCAAGCGTAAGCAACGCTTGCAAGAAATTGTCCGGCGTTCGGGCCGGGAAAACCAAAGCCTTGTTCGCATTATTTGCCAAGAACTTGAAGCTTGGTTTTTAGGTGATCGCCAGGCTTTACATGATGCGTCAATACTTGGGAACAACATCAGCCATGCGAGCATTCGTGGAGATGTGGATCAAATCGCCAAGCCATCTCAGAAAATTGATAGGTTGGCTGCTCAGGGGTATAAGAAGAGAGTGGGTGCGCGCTTGGTTGCGCCTCATATGGAAATCGACCGGAACACCTCCCGGAGCTTTCAAAATACAATGAAAGCCTTGGAAAGGCTGGCTCAGTTGTAGCGTGGAATGTAGAGCAAAACCTTCTTCTCAGACATTTCCTGGAAGGGCCGAAGGTCGAGACATCTGCCCCACATTAAGAAAGAGAGAGCGCCGCCTTCAATTCCTCATGTTCAAAGGCTGAGGCCATGCGGTTGATCTCGGCTTGCGTCAAACCCAGTCGCGCAGCCTCTTCGCGCCAGGTTGTCACGGCCTTCCCGACCTCGGCGGCGATCGCGTGCGCCTGGTCTTCGTCCAGTTCAAAATAATCCGCCACACTCATCGCCAGGTCCAGAGAGGCCGAATCATCATCGAGATCGATGGCCGTTGTCAGAATGCGGGGCCTAATATCCGTGGGTGCCGGATTGAGGTCATAGGCCGGGGCCAACCGCCAACCGTTAGAGCCGGTATAGAGGAAGGCGTGATTACGCAAGTGGTCATCCGTGTTGGAAATTAGAATATTGAAGACGATACGTCGCCACAGCTCATGCATATCCTGCTTTGGGCTGGCGCCATAGCGGCGAAGCGCATCGACAAATTCTAGGTAACTGCGTGGCTCGTTGTCGCGGGCTCCGAGCATACTCATGGCCGAAAGAAACGGAATGCGTTGGCCTTGTTCCCGGTCGAACCGGCGCAGCAACAGCACCGGCTTGTTCAGTGCGTGTTCAATTCGCCAGTCGGGCACAGGGAGGCCGGCCTTTGCCGCAAGCCTAAGCGCAACCGCCTCCCACAGAACTGTATTGATCTCGTCGTCCTTGTGCGGAAACTTGGCGATGGCGAGATGCCCGTCCCGGTCGCGAACAGACGCTTTGGGACGCGCACCGCCCAATGATGAGCCGGGGGCCAGCAGCAGAAGCAGATCCTCGTCGCTATCCGTGCCATCCACGACATGCTCTGCCGCCGACAGCAATTGAGGCAGATCGATCAGCGGCGGTATGCGAGCGGTTTCATGTTCGGCAAGAAACGGACCCCCTTCATACCTGGCAAATCGGAGGGCGCCTTGTCGAGATTCATCATCAACCATGAGCAGATAGTCGATTTCCATCAAGGTGCGCGGCGTCTCTCCCGCGCGTTCTGCCCGTCGCCGTTCAGCCCGGCGCATCAGCACCCGCCCCCAGCGGTCGGGCGCGGAGTCGCTGATGGCACCGAAAAGGAGTTTGCCTGAAGGCGTATGAAAGGGACCCGGACCCATCGTCAGAGCCGGTTCCAGGGAGAAGCGGTCTGCATCCTCAAGCCAGCCCGGATCATATTCGAACGTGGCACCTTCCCTGCCTTTACGCACGCGCGCCCACAGTCGCCCAGTCAGATGCGGCGCACCAGCAATATCCACATAGACGTACACCTCTGTGTTCATCACGCTTTACTCTTCTGTCCAGACCGAGGCGACTTGCGGATGCGCTGCGGCAAACGCTCCTCTTCAAGCCCGAGGCCCACCGTATCCGTCCTGACGTCCGCCAGGTCACCCAACCGCTCCGTCATGCCCAACACAAAGAGCACATTGGCGTAGTTACCCAGCGAAACGCCGGGGGTACCCTTTTCTATCTTGTTCAGGGTTGTTCGGCTGATAGAGGCCCGTTCGGCCATGACAGCCGTTGGAATACGCCGCCTGAGTCGGGCATCACGGATATCCTGTCCAAGCTTACGTACCGCCCGCCTCACCGGAATCGGCACCATCAAGTCTAGCTTGGTTTTTCTCATTTATCGTCCAATTTTATAGTCATTATTTCATATATTATATATTATAGTGGACGTTATATAAGTATATCTCCAGTAATCCCAACATTATAGCGGCCTCTTTCTCAGACATTTCTTGGACGGGCCGAAGATCGAGACATCTGCCCCGTTGTATAGTGCCAGCCATGTCTTCCAAAATCTCTCTGGTTGCGTTGGCGCTGGCTTTGGCCGCTTCCGGGGCGCTGGCCGAAGAGGTTCCGGATTCACTCGGGAAACTGGAGCAAGTGACGGTGACCGGCTCCCGCATCAAGCGGACGCAGCAGCAGGACGTTGCCACGCCGCTGACCCGTTACAACCTCGAAGACTTGCAGAGCCTGGGCGTCAGCGACGCCCGGGACCTGATGCAGTTGTTGCCCAGCAATGCCGGCGCCCAGAACAACGCCGATTCCCTGTCGCAGAACTATACGGTAGGCACCTCCAATATCAATCTGCGCGGGCTGGGCGTCTCTTCCACCTTGGTCTTGCTCAACGGCCGCCGGCAGGCGGTCTCGGCGCTTCCCACCGTTGACGGTTCCAGTTTTGTGGACTTGTCGGCACTGGTGCCGACGCTCGCTTTGGAGCAGGTTGAGATCCTGGAAGACGGTGCGGCCGCGGTCTACGGTTCGGATGCCATCGCCGGCGTCGCCAATTTCGTGACCCGCTCCGACTACCAAGGCTTCGAGGTATCTGTCGAACATCGCGAACGCACCCGTGATAGCGCCCTGTCGGAGGACCGCATGGAGCTTGTCTATGGCCGCCGCTTCATGGAGTCCGGCAACGTGCTGTTTGCGCTGAGCTACCTGGACCGGACCCCGCTGATCATGGACGAGGTCGACTGGAGAACCCCGTCATGGAGTTCTGCGGCCAATCCTGGCAACTTCATCGTGTTGGCCGACACGGTGTTGGCGGACGGCACCCCACTGGCCCCCGGCACGATAACGGCCGCGCCTCATTGTGCCCGGCACGTCCCGCCGGCCAGCTACATTCCGCCCCAGGCTCTTGCCGGCAATCCCGGTACGCACAGCGTCTGCCGCTTCGATTACAGCCCGCAGATCACGATCGGCCCTGAAGAAGAGCGTCTCCAGGCGTTCGCCCAGCTGGGGTTCGACTTCGGTGAGCAAGTCCGCCTGACGGTAGAACTGGGCTACGCACACAACAACATAAGCCGGGCCATCTCTCCCAGCCTTCCGGCCATCAGTCCCAAGCTGGCTTATATTCCGGCCGCGCATCCCGGCAACCCGTTTCGGGACAGCAACGACGACCCGGTGGCGCTGCGCTACATCGGTCGCATCTATGGCGTCGACGAACCGTTCGAAACCAACGACTTTGATAACGAAACGAGGCGCATGGCCCTGATCGCCGAAGGCGACGCAACCGACCACCTGTCCTGGGAACTGTCGTTGATTCATGCCCGCAGCGAGATCGACTGGCGCGTTCCCGACACCCGGTATCGCCATCTGCAGAACGCCATGGGTGCCGACGCGGGCGATGCCGGCCTGCTCGGTGTCGGCCCGGACTGCCCGGGCCGACGCGACGGTCTTCAAGGCGGGGATGTCTGCCTGTTCTACAACCCGTTCAGTGTCGCCAACAAGGTGCTGGCCATGACCTGGGATGGCCGTGCATTCGGCGGTCCCCGCTCCGGCACTGCCGCCGAACAGGCCTTCATGCGTCGCTACCTGCTTGCGGATTCGGTTGCCACGGCCGAATCCGAGCTGGATGTCATCGAAGCGGTCGTGACCGGTGACGGCCTGTCCTTGCCGGATGGCAGCCCGGTTGGCTATGCGCTCGGCGTCCAGTACCGCGACGAATCCATCCGCAGCGACTTCAACCAGTTCTCCAACGATTTCGAGTTCTCCTTTATCGGCGGCAATCCCGATTATTCCGGCTCGCGGGATGCGCTGGCTGTTTTCGGCGAAGTGTTGTTGCCCCTGGGCCCAGACCTTGAGGCGACGCTGGGTGCGCGCCATGAGGACTATGGGGGCGCCATCGGCAGCACTACCGACCCGAAGGTGTCTTTGCTCTGGACGCCGACGGATATTCTCTCGCTGCGCGCGTCGGCAAGCAGTTCATTCCGCGCGCCCTCGCTGCACCAGACGCAGGGCGTGCAGGCGACCTACTCCGATGTCCGGGAAGACGGCCGCCAATTCTTCGTGCCCAACTTGACGTACGGAAACCGAAACCTGAGCCCGGAGACCGCCACCTCGCTGAACCTGGGCGGCTCCGTGGTTTTGGAGAACTGGGAACTGGGCCTAGATTACTGGAGCTTCCGCTTCGAGAATGCCCTCGCGCGCGAGAACCCCCAGGAAGTGGTCGACACGGATGCGCAGCATGTGGCTGCCGGCGGCGACAGCCGCGTGGACCGCACGGATGACGGCACCATTACCCGCGTCAACACGCGCTACATCAACACCGACGAGATCCGGACTTCCGGCCTGGATGTCTCGGTCCGCGGTCAGTTCCAGACGGCTGCCGGCCGTTTTCTTTCCCGCCTCAACGCGACGCGCGTCCTCGAATACGACATCACCCGCCCGGACGGGCAGGAGATCGACGGCGCCGGTTACCTGAACTTCGCCAACATCGGCAGCCCCATGCCAAAATGGCGCGGCACCCTGCACCTGGCCTGGCAGCGCGGCGGCCACCAGGCGGGCCTGACGATTAACCATACGGACGATTACCGGTACCGCCGCACGGCCACGGCCACCGACCGCATCGACGCTTTCACGACGCTGGACCTGCAGTACCGCTTGGAACTCGCCGGGCTTCTCGGCCCGGAGGCCGACACGGCCCTGACGGCCGGAATCCTCAACGTCACGGACGAGGACCCGCCCGACGTGAACATTGGCGGCGGCTACGACCCGCGCACCGCCGACCCGCGCGGACGGCGGGCGTACGTGCTGCTCCGTTCCCGCTTTGAGTAAGGCCGCACTCTGCCGCGGATCCAGAAAGGATCGCATCTCCAACGCCACTCTCGCGTGGCGATTCCTGGGGTACCGATTCGGAGCGCCCGCCTCCCGAACCAGACAGATTGCCCACCTCCAGATAATTCAGGCAGAATACGGCAAATTTTCCGACTCAATACCGGGCTCATACGCCCGAACCGTGTATAATTAGCAGCAGGACACAATCCGGGTTCCCAGAGAAGCCCCCGAAAGGGGGTTTCTATTAGGTTCGGGAGGCATGTTGATGAAAGCCGATGGCACGACTCAGACATTGAAGTCCCTGATCGCACCCCAAATCGAGAAAATGGGTTACGAGCTGTGGGGGCTGGTATGCCAGCTCGGCGTGCGCAAGGGTCGGGTGTGCGTGTATATCGATCACCCAGACGGCATCAGTCACGCCGACTGTGCCGCCGTGAGCGACCAGGTGAGCGGGCTGCTGGACGTGGCGGAGTCGATCCGGACGGCCTACCGGCTGGAGGTTTCCTCGCCGGGGCTGGATCGTCTGCTGCTGTGTCCGGAGCATTTCCGGCGGTACCGGGATTCGCAGGTGTCCGTGCGCCTGCGCTGGCCGCTGGAAGGACGCCGCCGCCTGCACGGGACGATCGAGGCGGCAAACGGCAATGCCGTGGAAATCCGGGAAGACGAACAGGCGTTCGTGGTCCCCTACAACGCAATCGCCCAGGCGCGGTTGCACTACGAGGAGGAATGACTGGCGATGAGTGATG